>DASRZU010000013.1:0-88407 GCA_035686075.1 Anaeromyxobacter sp. | reverse complement strand
GCCCTTAGCCCCCGTTGGCCACGGTGGCCGGGGGCGTGGGCGGCGGTCGCATCTCCTCGCACGGGTCGCCGCGCTGGGCGGCAGGCGTGAACACGACGAGGTCGAATGGCGAAAGGTCGTAGTCCGCAGGGGCGAGCGCCTCGGGATCCACCTCGCGGAAGGCGACCGAGGCGACCTGGGCCGGGGCGATGCCGGCCACGAAGAGGAAGGCGGCCGCCCCGCGGTCGCGGCGCGCATGCTCCGCCCCGGTGATGAGCACCGCTCCCCCTTGGGCGGTGGCACCCGAGCGGACCGCCCAGGCGAGCTGCGCGTCGCGCGCCCGCTGCGAGAGGACCATCGGGGCAAGCAGATCCTCTGGGAGCTGCCCGCAGTGCAAAGCCTCCATCTCCTCGGCGCGCGCCCGCGCCTCCTCCGCCGAGAGCGGTCCGGCCCGGTTCAACAGCTCCTGCAAGACCGGCGGGAGGGCGCGGGTGCCGTGATGGATGACATCCCGGGCCCCGCGTCGCGAGAGGTTCGCGGCCACGATGGGCAGGTGGGCGTCGAGGCCGGCCTGGAAGATGGGCTGGTAGAGGGCGAAGGGCGGCCAGCCGCTCCGATCCCAGCCCACCGCACCACCCAGGGCCGCGGCGGTGGGCTCGGGTCCGCGGAGCACCGCGTCCACCGTTCCCTGCTCGTCGGTGTCGAGCATCTCGAACGCGAGCGCGGGCCGCCGACCGCTCGCAATGAGGGCCCGGACGAGCCGGGCCTGGAGCGCGTGGTCGTCGGGGTTGTCGTGCGTTTCGCCGAGCAAGACGAAGCGGGCCCGCTCCACGGCGGCGACGAGCTCACCCTCGGGGACGTAGCGGGCCGCCTGGACGTCCCAGATCCGCCCCACGAGCGGATGGTCGCGGTGGAGCGGACTCTGCCACCGGGTCTCGAGGGCAGGGGGAGGGGGGTGTGAGGCGGCACACCCGAGCAGCAGGGCGGGGAGGAGGGGCAGGGCCAGGGAAGAGCGCCTCGGGGGCATGCCCGAGGATATGTCCGGAACGGGGCCCGCATGCCCGGCAAAGGCCCGGGCCCCGGGACCTCGGGCAGGCCGGGGCCGGTCGCAAGGCCCTTCCGGCCCCGCTCGTTCCCCGCGTCGCTCTTGGGCGCACCGCAGCTTCCCTCTCTTGCCGAGGAGGCGAATCGATGTCGAGGCCGTCCGTCGCGGGCGCGCGCCGGGTTCCCGATCTCGCCGGGCGGCGCCTCCTCCTCGGCCCACGGCCAGCCGCTCTTTGGGGCCACGACGTCCCCCGGAGCCGACGACCCGGGTGGTAAGCTCGCCGTCCAGGCGGACGATGTGAAGGACCTCTACCCGAAGGCAAGCGTTCGGACCTGGATTCTTCTCGGGCTCGCGATCCTCGGGGCGGGCTTGGTGTGCACCGCCGGTCGGAACGATTTCCTCGCGTTTTACGACGCCGGGGAGGCAGCCCTGCGGCACGGCGACGTCTACGCCCAGGGCCCGCGCATGCGGATGCACGTCTTCTACGCGCCGACGTTCTCGCTCCTTCTCATGCCGTTCGCGCTCCTCCCGCCCTACGCCGCAGCCTGGCTCTGGTACGGGCTCAAGGTCCTGGCGCTGTCGTTCTTGGCGCGCTGGGTCCTCGCGGCCGTCCGCGCGGAGGCGCCCGGGCAGGGGCCCCGCGCCCGGATCGCCTGCGTGGCGCTCCCGTTCGCGGTGGCGTTCAACCCCTTCATGGGCGAGTTCCGACTGGGCCAGGCCAACCTCTTCGTGCTCCTGTTCACGGTCCTCACGGTCCGGTGCCTGGAGCGCGGCCGGCCTTTGCGGGCCGCGCTCTACTTCTCCCTCGCGGCCATCAAGATCACTCCCCTCGCCCTCCTGCCCTGGCTAGCCTCCCGTCGTCAGTGGCGATTCCTCGCCGCCCTCCTGCCGGTGGGGGCGGCCTGGCTCGCCGCCCTGGCGGCTTGGTGGGGCCCGACCCGCGTCCCCGGGCTCTTCGCCGAGTGGATCCGGGTCACCGCCACGGTCAAGGCGATCCCCGAGAAGGTCGCCTACTTCGAGAACCAGTCACTCCAGGGCACGGCCGCCCGCCTCGCCCTCCTCCTCCCGGGGCTCGAGCGGCCGGTCCTGGGAGTGCCCGCCTACCAATGGCTCTGGATCGTTCCCTGCGCCCTCATCGCGGGGGTGCTCATCCTTTCCGCTGGGCGGGACCGCTTCCGTTCGCGGCTCCCCCCCGAGGAGTTCGCCCTGGGCTCGCTGCTCATGCTCCTCGCCTCCTCGGATTCGCGCTATGCACATCACGTCCAGCTGCTCGTCCCGCTGGCGGTGCTGTCGGCGCTCTCGGCGAGGGTGGGGCTCTTCGAGGCCCTGCCCCGGGTGGGAGGTTGGTTCGCCCGGGGGGAAATGGCCGCGGAGCGGGACGAGGGCACCGCCGCCGCCCAACTGCGGCGCAGGGTGGCGGTCCTCGTCGGCACCGGGCTCGCGGTCCTCGTCTTGCTCGGGCGTGACGTCGTCGGACCGACGGTCAACGAGGCGGTGCGGGCCCTGAGCTTCCACACGCTGTTCGATCTCTCGCTCGTGGTGTTCCTGGCGCGCCGGCTGCTGCGGCGGGAGGAGACGGGGCCTTCGAGAGAATTGACCTCGCTCGCGTTCGCGCCAGGCGATCAGCTCTTCCCCCGAACGTAGGTATCCGAAAGTAAACCCCCCGATCGGGTCGATGGGGCTCAGTCGCTCAATGATTGAAGGCACTTCGGATGCGTTTGAATGATTTCGTTTGACTTCCGCCGATCGTGTCCTTGATGGCCCCTCCGCCTTGGTCGTGGGGCGCGACGCCTCCGGTGCGCCGGGGTTAGATGGTGCGCCGGGAGCCCGCATGCTCATCGATCCTGACCGGATTCCGCATCTGCCCGTGCCGTTCATGAACGAGGACCACGCCGAGGAAGGCCGACTCATCAACGCTGCAGCGGAGAAGGTGGAGGCGTTCCGGAAGGGCAAGGTCGGGGCGGAGGCGGTGAGAGCGGCGCTCGAGGCGTTGTACGCTCACACCTGGGCGCACTTCTCCCGGGAGGAGGCCGCCATGCTGGAGGCCTCCTTCCCGGCGCACACCTTCCACCAGGCCGAGCACGTGCGGATCCTGGGCGAGCTCGGCGAGGCGGAGCGCCGCTTCAAGGAATCCGGGGAGGCCGAGCCGGTGGCAGAGTACCTGGCCGGCTTCCCGAGGTGGTTCGAGCAACACATCAACTCCATGGACGCCGTCACCGCCCGGTACGTGGCGGAGTGGGGCCGATAGGGGATCCCGGGCGGAGCGCCAGATCGTCCGTGGCGAGCCGGCGATCCGTGGGGTAAACGGTCCCCATGCCCACCTCGCCCCGGCTTCCCCTCGTCCGCGATCCGGCCTACCAGGCCCTGAGAGCACACGCCCGTAGCCTCGCCACCCTCCACCTGCGCGAGCTCTTCGCCCGCGACCCGGGCCGGGGCGAGCGCCTGTCCGCCGAGGGGGCGGGGCTGTATCTCGACTTCTCCAAGCAGCGGGTGACCGACGAGACACTGCGCCTGCTCGTCTCGCTGGCCGAGGCGAGGGACCTCCCCGCCCGCCGCGAGGCGATGTTCAGGGGGGAGAAGATCAACGTCACCGAGGGGCGGGCGGTGCTGCACGTCGCGCTGCGCGCGCCGCGGGGATCCCAGATCCTGGTCGACGGGAAGGACGTTGTCCCGGAGGTGCACGCCGTGCTCGACCGCATGGCCGATTTCGCGGAGCGGGTGCGGGGGGGAGCGTTCACCGGGTTCACGGGCCGGCGCATTCGCAACGTGGTGAACGTGGGCATCGGCGGCTCTGACCTGGGGCCGGTCATGGCCTACGAGGCGCTCCGGGCGTACACCCGACGCGATCTCCTCTTCCGGTTCGTCTCCAACGTGGACGGGACGGACGTGACCGAGGCGACCCGCGATCTCGATCCCGCCGAGACCCTCGTCATCGTCTCCTCCAAGACCTTCACCACCCAGGAGACCATGACCAACGCCCGGACCGCCCGCGACTGGGTGCTCGCCGCCCTGAAGGACCCGGCGGCGGTGGCGCGTCACTTCGTGGCCGTCTCCACGAGCGAGGCGGAGGTGCAGAAGTTCGGGATCGACCCGGCCAACATGTTCGGGTTCTGGGACTGGGTGGGCGGCCGGTACTCGATGGACTCGGCCATCGGCCTCTCCACCATGATCGCGGTCGGCCCCGCCGCCTTCCGCGAGCTCCTCTCCGGCTTCAACGCCATGGACGAGCACTTCCGGTCCGCGCCGTTGGCCCGAAACCTGCCCGCCCTGGTCGGGCTCCTCGGCGTCTGGAACGTCAACTTCCTCGGCGCCGAGACGGTCGCGGTGTTGCCCTACGACCAGTACCTGAAGCGATTTCCCGCCTACCTGCAACAGCTCACCATGGAGTCGAACGGCAAGCGGGTGACGCTCGAAGGGGCGTCCATCGAGGACTACCACACCGGCGCCGTCTACTGGGGCGAGCCCGGGACCAACGGCCAGCACTCGTTCTACCAGCTGCTCCACCAGGGCACCCGCCTCGTCCCCTGCGACTTCGTCGGCTTCTGCCAGACCCTGAACCCGCTGGGCCGGCACCACGACCTGCTCATGGCCAACCTCTTCGCCCAGGGCGAGGCGCTCGCCTTCGGAAAGACCGCCGAGGAGGTGCGCGCCCAGGGAACGGTGGACTTTCTCGTGCCCCACCGGACCTTCCCCGGCAACCGTCCCTCCAGCACCATCCTCGCCGACCGGCTCACCCCGGCGACGCTCGGGGCGCTCGTGGCGCTTTACGAGCACGCCGTGTTCACCCAGGGCACGATCTGGGGGGTGAACTCTTACGACCAGTGGGGCGTCGAGCTGGGCAAGGTGCTGGCCGGCCGGATCGTGAAGGAGCTCGAGGCGCCGGAAGAGCCCAGGCTGGAGCACGATTCCTCGACGGCGAGGCTCATCCGGCGATACCGGGCCCGGCGCGGCCACTAGCCCCGTGGAACCCCTTCTCGAGCTCAGGGGCGCGTTGAAACGCTACGGACCCGGCGCCTCCGTCGGGCCGGTCGACCTCTCCGTCCCGGCGGGCCGGACCCTGGCTCTCATCGGGCCGAGCGGGGCGGGCAAGTCCACCCTCCTGCGGCTCATGCTCGGGCTCCTCCGCCCCGACCGCGGCGAGGTACGCCTCCGCGGGGTCCCCCTCGACCCGGACGACGAGGGCGCCCGGCGGCGCTACGGGTACGTTGTCCAGGGCGGAGGCCTCTTCCCGCATCTCACCGCCGCCGAGAACGCGGTCATCGTGGCCCGCTACCTCCGCTGGGACCGGCGGCGGGTGGGGGCGAGGCTCGAGACCCTGAGCGCCCTGGCGCGGCTGCCGCCCGAGGTCTGGAGCCGGTTCCCCGCAGAGCTCTCGAGCGGCCAGGCGCAGCGGGTCGGGCTCGTGCGGGCGCTTTTCCTCGACCCCGATCTCTTGCTCCTCGACGAGCCGCTCGGCGCGCTCGACCCCATCACCCGCGCCGAGCTCCAAGAGGACCTCCGTGCCGCTTTCCAGGAGCTCGGGAAGACCGTGGTCATCGTCACCCACGACCTGGCCGAGGCGGCGTTCTTCGGCGACGCCCTCGCCCTCCTGCGGGGGGGACGGGTGGTGCAAACCGGCACCCTCGTCGACCTCATCCGGTCGCCGGCCGAGCCGTTCGTGGCGCGCTTCGTCCACGCCCAGCGTGCCCTGAAGGTCCCGGGAGCCGAGGCGTGAGCCGGGCAGCGCTCGTGGTCGCGCTCGCCCTCTCCCTCGCGGGCCGAGCCGCTTCCGCTGAGGGGGCCCGGGTCCGGATCGGCTCCAAGGCCTTCGTCGAGTCGGAGGTCCTGGGGGAGCTGGCCCACGAGCTCCTCTCGGCCGCCGGGGTCGCGGCCGAGCACCGGCGCGCCCTCGGGGGGACCCGCGTGCTCTGGGAGGCCCTCCTGCGCGGCGACCTGGACGCGTACCCCGACTACACCGGCACCATCTCGAAGGAGATCCTGGGCGGCGCAGCCGGCCCCGGCCTTTCCGGCATCCGCTCCGCCCTGGCAGCACACGGGATCGGGGTCACCGACCCACTCGGGTTCGAGGACACATACGCCCTGGGGATGCCCCCTGCACTCGCGGGTCGGCTCGGGATCCGCCGGATCTCCGACCTCGCCCGCCACCCAGAGCTCCGCTTGGGCCTCACCCACGAGTTCCTCGATCGGGTCGACGGGTGGCCGGCGCTCCGCGCCGGCTACGCCCTGCCGCAGCGAGACGTCCGCGGGCTCGACCATGACCTCGCCTACCGCGCCCTGGCCGCGGGCCAGATCGACGTCACCGACCTCTACTCCACGGACGCGGAGATCCGCAAACAGGGGCTCGTCGTCCTCGAGGACGACCGACACGTCTTCCCCGAGTACCAGGCCGTGTTCGTCTACCGCAGGGAGCTCGAGGAACGGGCGCCTGCGGCCGTCGCGGCCCTGCGCCGGCTCGAGGGGCGCATCTCCGCCGCGGAGATGATCGACCTGAACGCCCGCGCTCAGATCGATCGCGAGCCGGTCCCGCAGGTGGCCGCGGCCTTCCTCCGCGAGCACCTCGGGGTCGCGCCCGCGGAGGGCCGCGAGGGCCTCACGGCACGGCTTCTCGCCCGTACCCGGGAGCACCTCGCGCTCGTGGGGGCCGCCCTCCTCCTCGCGCTCGCCGCCGCCGTCCCCCTCGGTGTGTGGTCGGCGCGGAGGCCGACCGCCGGCCGGGTCGTGCTCTCCGCCGTGGGGATCGTCCAGACCGTCCCCTCGCTGGCCCTGCTCGTGTTCATGATCCCCTTGCTCGGGATCGGGACCGGTCCGGCGGTCGCGGCCCTGTCCCTGTACGCGCTCCTGCCCATCGTGCGGAACACGCATGCCGGCCTCACCGGCATCGCCCCCGAGCTCCTCGAATCGGCGCGGTCGCTGGGCCTCTCCTCTTGGGCGCGCCTCCTCAGGATCGAACTCCCCCTCGCCTCCCCCGCCATCCTCGCGGGTGTCAAGACCGCGGCGGTCATCGCGGTCGGCACCGCCACCCTGGGCGCACTCATCGGTGCGGGCGGCTACGGGCAGCCCATCCTCACCGGCATCCGGCTCGCCTCGGTGCCCACTATCCTCGAGGGAGCTCTCCCGGCCGCCCTCCTGGCCCTGGCGGTGCAGGCCCTCTTCGACGCCCTGGAGCGCTTGCTCGTTCCTCGCGGGATGCGCCGGGATCGAAAGGTCTAGGCTCGAGCGGCGAGGACCTTCTCTACCTTCGCCTCGGGAGCTTGAGGCCCACGCGGAAGTCGCTCAGCGAACCCACGTTGGCCGCGAAGGCGCGGCCCCCGGGCGTGGCGAGGACGAGCGGTCGCTGGCCCATCTCTCGCCGCCGACGCCGGGAGACGTGCACGAACGCGGCGAGGAGGGTGACGGCGAAAAGGGCAACGATGGCGGCGATCCCGGTCATGGACTTCTCCGCGGGTGGGGCACACGTCCAGGGACGGAACATGCTGGCAGAGGCTTCAATCCCGAAACTGCCCTCTTAGGGACCGGTGAGCTTGAAATACCCAGTCAGGAAGCGACTAGCCGAACGAACCCTTCTGCGCTCGCTCGCTCGCGGGTACCCCGCCGGGGAAGGGAAGGCCACCCAGTTCCAGCTAGCCCTCGATCGCGACGTCGACGAGCGTAGGCTCTAGCACTCGCACGAGATCGGCCGGGGCAATGCCCAGGAGGAAGCCCCTCGCCCCGCCGTTCACAAAGACGCGGGGCAGGAGAAGGATCGAGCGCTCCAGGTAGACAGGCATGTTGCGCCTCGTACCGAACGGGCTCGTCCCACCGACGTGGTACCCGGAATGGCGATCCGCGATTTCGGGCTTGCACGGCTGGATCGTTCTCTTGCCGAGCAGGCGCGCAAGCGCCTTGACCGAGACTTCTCGGTCGCCATGCATGAGAACGAGGAGCGGCTCCTTCCCATCGTCCTCCATGACCAGTGTCTTCACCACCGCGTGCTCGTCCACGCCAAGCTCGCGGGCCGAGACGCGCGTGCCGCCCCGTTCCTCATAACGGTAGAGGTGCTCGGTGTACTCGATGCCGTGCTCCCGCAAGAAGCGGGTGGCCGAGGTGGACGGTGCCTTGCTCACCCCTCCGAGGATAGCGCCGCGAACCGGGCGCCGTATCACGCGAGGGAGACCCGGAGCGCAAAGGGGCCGCGCTCGACTCGCGGGGCCGGGTCTTTCGACCCCTTAGCTGAAGCTGGCCATTCCGCCCGGGTCCCTCCCGTTCGTCCCATCCGGGATCCCCTCGGCTGATGCATTCGGGGCACTCTAGCGACCTCGGAGGGCACATGGACCAGCCCCGGAGCCACTTCCTCGCCTTCATCCTTCGGCTCGTTCTCTCCTCGGCAGTCCTCTGGATCTCCGTCCGCTGGGTGGCGGGGGAAAATCCCCGGAACACCTTCCTGCGCGCGCTGCTCATCTCGCTCGTCCTCTCCGCCGCCTACTACGTGACGATGGTCCGGTTCCTGTGGTTCCTCGTCGTCCCCTGGCTGCTCTACGTGCTCATCTGGCTGGCGGTCATCATGGGCGGCTACGACCTTTCCTTCCCGCGCGCCCTGCTGCTCGCGCTGGCACTGACCTTCTTGTCCTGGCTGGTCACCGCGATCTTCGGAATCCGAACGCTCCGCAGCTAGCCTTCGCCCGGACGGCCATTTGACGGTCCTCGCCGGAGGCCCCGCGGCGGCCGCCTCGGCGAGCCTCTCCATCTCGCCGGGGGAGGGAGCTCGTCGGGATCCGTCCGCACGGACAAGTCCCAGGTCGGCCGACGGTCGAGCGCGTCGCCTTCCACCGCCGTAGAGGGCGATGGAGGACCGGGGCCCCGGGCTCCGCGCTCGTGCCGGAGGCTCTTCGAGGAGCGACCAGGTCCTTGCCCGGGGATCCGGCGAGTTCGTCCACGGGAGGGCGTCGGCGGGCGTCGGGGCCGGCGGCGAGGCCCGCGCTCCCGCCCGCGGGGCAGGGCCGACGAGCGCCGCTCCGGGGGAACGCGCGGTGTTCCTTCCCCGGAGCGTCGGAGCGTGGGTGCAGCCCGGGAGCTTCCCCGGAAATGTGGCGGCCCGGGTCCGGGGAGGCTTCCCCACGGCGAAGGCCCTTTTCGCAGAAGGGCCCACCCCAGGGTGCGCGCCTCGCACCTTGATTTCGCCCCCTCTCCGTGAGATCCGGACGGGCGTGCGCACCGAGAACCTGGCGGTGATGCTCACCGACATGAAGGGCTTCACCGCCGCCACGAGCCGGCAGACGCGGGCGGAGAACGCACGCCTCTTGGCGCTCCAGGACGTGCTCCTCCTCCCGGTGGTGCGGGCCTTCGGCGGGGGGCGGGTGAAGACCATCGGTGATGCGTACCTGGTGCTCTTCGCCTCGCCGACCGCCGGGCTCCTGTGCGGGATGGCGCTGCAGGACCGGCTCTGGGACTACAACCGCCGGGCGGCGGAGGCCGAGCGGATCGAGGTTCGGGTCGTCCTCTCGCTCGGCGAGGTCCGACTGGTGGGGCCCCCGGAGCGCCCCAGCGACGTGTACGGCGAGGCGGTGAACCTGGCCTCGCGGGTGGAGGCCGAGGCGGAGGCGGGCGAGATCTGGTTCACCGAGGCGGTGCGGCTCGTCTCCGACACGGGGGAGATCCCGGCCGACGAGGTCGGTCTGCGCCCGCTCAAGGGGTTCGTGGAGCCGGTGCGGCTGTTCCGGGTGGCGCGAGCGGGCAATGGACTCGACGAGCCGCCCTTCGGCGGCTTCGCCCTCTCGCGGGTGGCCGGGCTTCCCCCGCCCGAGCCGTCGCGGCTCCAGCAAGCGGTGCGCCGACGTGAGCGGCTGCCCTACCGCGCCCTGGCCGCGCTCAGGGAGGGAATCTTGCGTCCCGGGGTCGCCCTGCTCGCGGCGCTGCTCTTGGCCGGAGCCGGCTATGTGGCCCTCGACTGGTGGCGCGACCAGCCCCAGCGGCTCATCGCCGAGGGCCGCTTCCAGGACGCGCTCGCTGCCATCGAGGCCCGCGCCGCGCGGCTCGGTCCGGACGCGCCCTCCATCCTGTACCTGCGCGGCCGGCTGGAGGAGGCCAAGGCCGGCTCGGAGGCGGGCGGAAGGCTCGAGGTCGCGTTCCAGCTCTGGTCCAGGGCTCTCGGCCGAGGGAGCGCCGAGGCCCTGGCCGCGCTCTCCGCGGAGTTGCGCTCGCCGGCCTGCCACCGGCGGCTGCTCGCCGCCCGGGCCCTGGCCGACTCAGGGGCGGCCGCGGCCCGGCCGGCGTTGGAGGCCCTGGCCCGAGCGGAGCCGCCGGCCGGCCTGCTCGGCTTCCTCCCCGAGCACAGCCGATGTGGAGCCGGGGACGTGGCCCGGGAGGGCCTGCGGACGCTGCGGGCCCCCTGACGCGGCCGCCCACGGCGCCGGTTCCCCTAGGCCACTCCTAAGCCCCCCGGACCGGCCTGTGCAGAGCGAGCCAAAGCTGCGGCTCGAGGCGGGCCGCGATCCGGCGGGCCCGCTCGAGCAGGCCGAGCAGGCCTTCGAGCGGGCGGGGGCGCGGGTCGAGGGGGCGCAGGGACCGGTGCGCCCGGTAGAGGAGCGCATGCAGCCCGCCCGTGGCGCGCTCCAGCCCCGCCACGCACACGAGCGCCGCCCCCGCGCCAAGGACCCGCAAGAGCACCGCGATGCGTCCCTCGGTCTCGCCAGCGACCCTCATCGCCACGAGGGCCATCGCCGCTCCACCGAGTGGCCGCGGCGGGCCGTGACGTCCGCCGTGGGGCGCTTGCCCGGGCCCCCGGAGGAGCCGGTAGACCGCGACCGGCTCGAGCACGCCGGAAAGGGACCGCGGCCCCATCTCCTCGGCGGGCGCCTCGCTCCGGCTCATCGTCAGGTAGACGTTTCGGGTGAGCAGGACCTCCAGGGGCTCGGCGCGCTCCGCCAGCGCGCGGGCGGTGGCGAGCGGCACTCCCGAGGCCCCCTTGCGATCGAGGTGGACCTCGCCCTGGTGCACGCCGATCTGGAGCTCGATCCGTCCCACCTCCTCGAAGAGGGGGCGGTCGTCGTCGGCGGTCGCATCCTGCAGCGCCGCGGCGCAGTGAACCGCGTCGGTGGGGGACCGGAAGGCATAGATCGAGCCGCCCTCCTCGGCCTCGATGCGGCGGCCTCCGAAGCCCAGGACGATGGGAAGCACCCGGGCGTCGTGGGCCGCGAGGTGCCGCGCGCGGAAGGCCGCCGAGGTGGCGGGGGACCAGGAGTGCCAGCGGGCGATCTGGACGCGCACCAGGGTGAGGTTCACGACGTCCGGCATCGCGGCCGCTGGGATCCCGAGGAGGCTGGCCCGCGCCACGAGGAGGGCGGGCGGAGGGGGCCGGGCGCCGGAGGAGCGGGCCAGGCGGACCGGGAACTCCGCCCCCTCGAGCACCCGCAGGAGCTCCTGCGCCGAGGCGGGACGCTTGTCGCGGTCCTTCTCGGTGGCCCGCGCGACCATCTCCAACAGGCGCGGGTAGACGGCGAGCTCCGGGACCTGGGTGGAGGGGCTGGGGACGGCCCGGTAGGCCTGCGCCGCGAGCAGGGCGCGGACGTCGCGGGTGTCGAACGGGTGCCGGCCGGTGAGGAGGACGAACGCCAGGATCCCGGTGCTGTAGAGATCCGCGCGGTGGTCCACCTCCCCGCCCACCGCCTGCTCCGGGGCCAGGTACTCGGGCGTGCCCACCACGAGGCCGGCCTGCGTCTGCGCGGTCCCCGAGGCCGGGCCGGTCCACTTGGCGATGCCGAAGTCGAGCAGCCGGAGCCGCTCATGGGCACCACCTCCGTCGAGCCAGAGGTTCTCGGGCTTCAGGTCGCGGTGCACGATGCCCGCGGCGTGAGCCGCCTCCAGCCCGGTGAGGAGCTGGCGCAACAGTCGTACCACTCGCTCCGGCGCCAGGCGGCCCTCGCGCCCCAGCACGGCCCGGAGCGGCTCCCCCTCGAGCAACTCCATGACGAGGAAGAGCCGCCCCTCCGGGTCCTCGCCGAAGTCGAGCGTTTCCACCACGTGGGGCGAGCGGAGCCGCACCGCCACCCGGGCCTCGCGCCGGAAGCGCTCCCGCTCGGCCGGGCTGGCGCAGTGCTCGGGGTGCAGGATCTTCACGGCCACCGCGCGCCCGATGGCCTCGTGCTCGGCCCGATACACGGAGCCCATGCCGCCCGTTCCCAAGAGCGAGAGGATCCGGTAACGGCCGTCGAGGAGCGCGCCGGGCTGGAGCAGGCCCGGGCGCAGCCCCGCCGGGGGAGGGGTGCGGCCGGGTCCGGGTTCCACCGCGGTCGAGGCGATCCGCATTGTGCCTTCGCGGCTCACGCGAGCGAGTGTACGCTCTCCCGTCCGGAGCGAGAACGCGCCTTTGCCCCCGGGAACCCGCCGATTTGGCCGGCGCATGTGAGCGGAAGAGGGCGCCCTCCCGACCCCGTGCGCCGGTCGCTTCGAGCCTGCGAGGCGCCTCTCCTCGGGGGAGGACCCTTGACGGCGAGGCCCTGGACCGCTAAAGCTCGAGAGGATGATCGTGCGTCGCGACAGCGGTCGACTTCTTAGCCAGGCGGGAGAGTCTCTCGCCGGCCTGGCCTGACGCCGCGCGACGAAGCCTCTCCCGCCGTTCCGGCCGGAGAGGACCCTCGAGATCGACCACACCACGCGGACCTCCCCGGCGCAAACCCGAAGCCGAGGAGCCGACATGTCCACACCGTCTCGGAAGCCGAGCCAGAAGTACCGACCCTACCCGACCGTCGATCTCGCCGACCGAAGGTGGCCCTTCCGCCGGATCGACACCGCGCCGCGCTGGTGCTCGGTCGACCTGCGCGACGGGAACCAGGCGCTCGTCTCCCCCATGGGCCCCGACCGCAAGCGGCTGCTCTTTCGGACCCTCGTCGCCCTGGGGTTTCGCGAGATCGAGATCGGGTTCCCGTCGTCCTCTCGCCCCGAGTTCGAGTTCGTGCGCGAGGTGATCGCCGGGGGGATCCCGGACGCCGTGACCATCCAGGTGCTCACCCAGGCCCGCGAGCACCTCATCCGCTCCACCATGGCCTCGCTGCGCGGCGCCGGGCGCGCGGTGGTCCACCTCTACAACTCGACCTCCGAGGTCCAGCGGCGCCTGGTGTTCGGGCTCGGCCGCGACGGCATCCGGAGGATCGCGGTGGAGGGAACGCGCCTCGTGCGCGCACTCGCCGAGGAGATGCCGGAGACCGAGGTCGTGCTGGAATACTCCCCCGAGAGCTTCACCGGCACCGAGCTCGACTTCGCCGCCGAGATCTGCCAGGCGGTGATGGACGAGTGGGAAGCCTCCCCGTCGCGCCGGGTGATCCTGAACCTGCCCGCCACGGTGGAGATGTCCACCCCGAACGTGTATGCCGACCAGATCGAGTGGTTCGCCCGGAACGTTCCCGGCCGGGAGCGGTACGTCCTCTCGGTCCACCCCCACAACGACCGGGGGACGGCCGTGGCCGCGACGGAGCTCGCCCTCATGGCCGGCGCCGAGCGGGTGGAGGGCACGCTCTTCGGGAACGGGGAACGGACCGGGAACGTGGACCTGGTCACCCTGGCCCTGAACCTCTTCTCCCAGGGGGTGGACCCCGGCCTTCACCTCGGGGACATCGACGCCGTGGTCCGCGTGGCCGAGGAGGCGACCCGCCTTCCCGTCCACCCGCGTCACCCCTATGCCGGCCGGCTCGTGTACACCGCCTTCTCCGGCTCTCACCAGGATGCCATCCGCAAGGGCTTCGCAGCGCGCGCGACCTCGGGGGACGAGCGCTGGGAGGTCCCCTACCTGCCCATCGACCCGGCCGACGTGGGGCGGACGTACGAAGAGGTGATCCGGGTGAACAGCCAGTCGGGCAAGGGGGGAGTGGGCTGGGTGCTCGAGAACCACGGCGGGATCCGGACCAGCCGGGAGCGGCTGGCCGAGTTCGCCGTGGTGGTACAGGGCGTGACCGAGGCCCGGGGAACGGAACTGGCTCCCGGGGAGATCGTGGAGATCTGGGAGCGGTCCTACGGGGCCGCACCGAGCGCCGGCGGCGAATGAGGTGGGTAAGGCCGTGGCTTTACCCACCGTCATGAAGAGAGGAGCCGGGTCTCCCATCCGCCCACTCGCCTCACGGTCGATTCCACGAGGCGCTTCCGCCCGCCCGGTCCTCGAGCGGGGTGCCCACTCGGGGGTTCGCTCGTAGCCTGGCTCACCCGACCCTCGCGGGCGCGCGGATCCGCAGAGGCGCATGCGCTCGGACGTCCAACGCGCGGGCCAGGGTCGCGTCTCGAGTAAGCCCTCGAGGGTAGCGGCCACGGTGCCGCGCCATCGCCCCGAGGCGGGAGACCGCGGCGGGAGGAGCCGGTCGTCGATAGGATCGAGCGATGCAAACTCGATCGCTGGGAGGCCAGGGGCTCACGGTGTCGGCGGTAGGGCTCGGCTGCATGGGGATGAGCGAGTTCTACGGGGCGGCGGACGAGGTGGAGTCGATCGCGACCATCCGACGCGCCCTCGACCTCGGGATCACGTTTCTCGACACGGCGGACATGTACGGCCCGTTCAAGAACGAGCAGCTCTTGGGGCGCGCACTGAAAGGCCGCCGCCAAGAGGTGGTGCTCGCCACCAAGTTCGGGAACGAGCGCGCACCCGACGGGGCGAGGCTCGGGGTCAACGGCAAGCCCGAGTACGTGCGCAAGGCGTGCGACGCGTCGCTCAGGCGGCTGGGGGTGGACCAGATCGACCTCTACTACCAGCACCGCGTCGACCCCAAGGTGCCCATCGAGGACACGGTCGGGGCGATGGCGGAGTTGGTGAAGGCGGGGAAGGTGCGCTGGCTCGGCCTCTCGGAAGCCGCTCCCGGGACCGTCCGCCGCGCCCACCGCGTCCACCCCATCTCCGCGCTCCAGACCGAGTACTCCCTCTGGAGCCGCGACCCCGAGGACCGGATCCTCCCGACCCTCCGCGAGCTGGGCATCGGCTTCGTTCCCTACAGCCCGCTCGGCCGTGGCTTCCTCACCGGTCGCTTCCGGCGCCCCGAGGACCTCCCCGAGGGGGACTTCCGGCGTGGGTCGCCGCGTTTCCAGGGAGCGAACTTCCAGAAGAACCTCGACCTCGTCGATCGCGTCAACGAGATGGCGCGAGAGAAGAAGGTCGTGCCCTCCCAGCTGGCCCTGGCCTGGGTCCTCTCGCAGGGGAAGGACATCGTCCCCATCCCCGGGACCACCGCTTCCAAACACCTCGAGCAGAATGCCGCCGCGGTCTCCCTCTCGCTCACCCCCGACGATCTCGCGCGGATCGAGGCGATCGCGCCGCGCGGCGCCTTTGCAGGCGAACGCTACGCACCGCAGGGGATGGCGATGGTCGACCTGTAGTCAGGTCGAGGCCCGACCCTCAGCGCCTGCCATCTCGAGGAGACGCAGCGCCAACGCGGGACCGCGCGCCTGGTCCTCGTGCCGGAAGAAGGCGAAGGCCTCGGTCCAGGGCTGGGCGGCGATCCGCGCAACCCAGCGCGCCAGGTCGGCGTCTTCGTAGCCGGCTCGACGGAGACGCAGATACCCGAACCGGGCGATCGGCACGAGGGGAGTCTCGCCCTCATCGGTGTCGGTCAGGCATAGCGCCGCACCCGCGCCGGCCAGCAGGGCCAGCACGCCCTCGTCGAACCAGCTCGGATCGCGGAACTCGAACGCGAACCGGTGCCCGCGCGGGAGGAGCGCCAAGAACTCCCGCAGACGCGGAAGGTCCCGCCGGTGTGTGGGCGGCAGCTGGAACAGCACCGGCCCGAGCCTCGGACCGAGCTCGACAAAGGCCTGCTCGAATTCGCGCAACGCCTCCTCGGCAACCGGCAGGCGTGTGGCGTGCGTGATCCGCTGCGGCGCCTTCATCGCGAACTGGAAATCGTTCGGAACCTGCTCTCGCCAGTCGGCCAGGGTGGCCGGCCTCGGCATGCGGTAGAAGGTGGCGTTCACCTCCACCGCGTCGAGCCGGCAGGCGTAGGCCGTAAGCATTCGGCGGGACGGCAACTCGGGGGGGTAGAAGCGACCCTTCCAGGCCGCGTAGCTCCACCCGCTCGTGCCCGCTCTGATCCGCACGTTCAGTGCGTAATCTCCCAGCTCCTGGCTCGCGCGGAGAGTGAGGGTCTCGAGTCCGCGGCATCAAGGTGCTGGTCGCCTCGGCCCTAGACCCAGGCGGTTCAAGCCCTTGCGCCCTCATAGGCCCCGCCCCGACCCCATCTGCCCATCCCCGGATGGGCATGTGGGCCTCATCGGCGCGCCCCTTCTTAGTCCGCTCATCCCAACCGGTGTAGCCCCGCGAAGCACTGATCCCTCGCCGGCCAGCGAGACGGCTGCGCTCGCCCTCGCAAATCCCTCCTGCACTCGAAGGCGGAGCCGCCGCGGCGGCGGCGGGCGAAAAACCGACTGAGGTTGTTCACGCCCGGTGGAAGGGGGCCGCGGCCGGATGGAGACCATGGGAGAACGAGCTGAAAGGGCCGCTGACCACACCGTCGCTGCGAGCGGCAAGAGGTTCCATTTCCGTCTAGGATGTCGACGCATGCTCCGCATCAGCTGGCCGCTCGCCATCCTCGCCGCCGCCGTCATCGCGGTGGTGGCCCACCGCCCGCGGCTCCTCGTGCCGGTGCTCGTCGTGTTCGCGGTCTGGTACGCCTTCGAGAGGACCCGGCGCAGGCGATAGTAGCCTTCGCCGGGAGAGCCGAAACAAGGAGACGCGCGGTATAGACCGCATCGCTCCCCTCGGCCGATCCATTCGAGAGCGAAGGAGAACGTCAGACCGTCGGTATGCCTCCGCGCGCCGCCCTCTTGGGGGGCCGGGACCTCTGCCCCCAGCTCCCTCCGAGGCCGCGCGGCCCCGCGGAAGGCACCGGGGCCATCGCCGCGAGCGCTCTTTGCGTCGCACGCTTCGCCGCCGGCGCGACGCGGATGCGCAAGAAAGAGAGCGAGGAGGGAGGAGGACCGTGCCCTCGCCCCGGTCGCCTTTCGAGGTGAGGCTCTGCCGCTCCCGCTCCCAGAACCGTGGGCGGCCCTTCGCTCCCCGGGGCGGGATGATGCCCGGGACGAGAGCTTCGGCGGTGGGGGAGCACGTTTCCGCGAGCAGAGGGTGTCGGTTCAGAACCCGTAGCTCACACCTACGAGCGCGTGGTTCAGCCAGGCGAAGTTGTATATGGTCTGGGTATCGGTGCCGCCTTCCACGAGGCGGTAGCCGGCCCTGAAGGTGAGGTCGCCGGTGGCGAGTTCCAGGG
The DNA here is from genome assembly GCA_035686075.1 of Anaeromyxobacter sp. GTDB lineage: Bacteria > Myxococcota > Myxococcia > Myxococcales > Anaeromyxobacteraceae > Anaeromyxobacter. The sequence goes on along the minus strand of DASRZU010000013.1, from coordinate 71,175 downwards.
CCAGCGCGACATCCTCGAAGCGCCCCCCCGAGAAGGCGATCCCGTCGCCGTCGAGGGAAAGCGCGAAGGCGCCGGCGAAGCGCCAGGCGACCCGGAACGAGGCAAGCGGCAAGAGCCCCGTGTTCGTCTGGGCGGTCGAGGCACCCGCCTGGGAGAGGGTGATCTCGGAGTCCCGCAAGAGCGCGCTGGCCCCGAGCGCAAGCTCGAACCTCGGATCAGAGACGAGAGCGTAGCGGTAGGTGAGACGGTAGGTGTCGAAACGGTAGTAAAACGATGCGTCCGGGTCGGCCGTGAAGCTCACGTTGCGGAAGAGCACGTTGGCGCCGGAGATGCCGTTGCCGCTGAGCCGGAGAGGCGCGAACGTGAAGGAAAGAGTGTGCCGGCCATAACGGAGGGCGGCAAGGACACGGACGTACGGGGCTGGCGAGACCTGGAAGTCTCCGGCCCCCCCCACCGGAGCCGAAAAATGCGTTCCGGTGGTTCCCGGGACGGCTACGTCGTTCCGGCTCGCCCAGACCACTCCGGTCTCCAGGTCCAGCGCGGGGTGGAGCGAGGTCTCCTCCGGGCGGGCGAGCGCCGGTAGGAGGGCGAGGGCGAGCAGAGCGGGTGTGCGCACGGGACCGCCATCCATGTCGAGCTCGAGCACGCGGCCGCGGACGAAGGCGGGGGACGGGTCTCTTGCGGGATCCGCGCGGTCGCCGCCTCCCTTCGAGGGCTCGTCCACCGCGAGCTCGTCACGGTGGCGCGCGCGAGGATACACTGCCCGGCCGCCTTGGATCCGTTCGATCGGCCGAGGCTTCGAAGCCCCGCTCGAAGTGCAGGTTTCTCGACAGACACCGAATTCCCCGTGGACCGCTCGAGCCGGGAGGAGCCCGGGCGGATCGCCCAAAAGCCGCGGCCGCGGAACCCCGTGTGAGATCGCATGCCCGTCCCGAGAGAGCGCATCCGCATCCTGAACGACGCTCCGGTCCGCGCCGACGGGGCCTTCGTCCTCCACTGGATGACCATGAGCCGGCGCACCCGCTCGAACCCAGCCCTCGAGCGCGCCGCCGAGCTGGGGCGCGAACTGTCGCGTCCGGTCCTGGTCTTCGAGCCGCTTCGCTGCGACTACCCGTACGCGAGCGACCGGCTGCACGCGTTCGTCCTGCGGGGGATGGCCGACAACGCACGGAGGCTCGCGGGGAGGGCGCTCTACCACCCCTGGGTGGAGCGCCGGCCGGGCGAGGGCCGGGGGCTCCTGCGGGCGCTGGGTCGGTACGCGTGCGCGGTGGTGGCCGACGACCACCCGGGGTTCTTCCTCCCGCGCATGCTGGACGCCGCCGCCCGGCAGCTCGAGGTCCGGCTCGAGGCCGTGGACGCGAGCTGCCTCGTGCCCTTCCGCCTCTTTGAACGGGATTTCCCGACCGCCTATGCCTTCCGCCGCTCTCTGCAGCGCCTCCTTCCTTCCTGGCTCGATCGGATGCCCGCTCGCGATCCGCTGCGCCGGGCGCCTCCTCCGGGCCGGGCCGGCGTGCCCGGAGAGGTCCTCCGCTCCTGGCCAGCTACGCCGGTGGAGCTTCTCCTTGACCCGGGGCGGCTTCTCGGGGAGCTCTCCATCGACCACCGCGTCGGCCCCTGCGCACGCCTGGGCGGGTCCGTTACCGCCGAGGCTCGCCTTTCGGCATTCGCGAAGGATGCGCTACCCGCCTACTGCGAGGAACGGGCCCACCCCGACGCAGAGGGGACGAGCGGGCTCTCGCCCTGGCTGCACTTCGGCCACCTCGGCACCTTCGACGTCGTGCGGGCGGTGCTGGAGCACGAAGGCTGGACTCCGGAGCGGCTCACGCAGAGCCCGCGCGGCGCACGCGCCGGTTTCTGGGGGACCTCGGTCTCGGCCGAAGCCTTCCTGGAGCAGCTCGTCACCTGGCGGGAACTGGGCTTCGCGAGCTGCGCGGCGCGCCCCGATCAGGGGCGGTGGACCTCGCTTCCGGCCTGGGCCCGGGCCACACTCGAGAAGCACGCGGGCGACCCGCGGCCGTATCTCGCCTCCCGGGAGCAACTGGCGGCGGGGCGGACCAAGGACCGCGTCTGGAACGCGGCCCAGCGTCAGCTCCTCGCAGAAGGCACCATCCACAACTCCTTGCGCATGCTCTGGGGCAAGAAGCTCCTCGAGTGGACGGCCTCCCCCGAGGAAGCGCTCGAGATTATGCTCGAGCTCAATGACCGTCTCGCCCTCGACGGCCGCGATCCGAACTCGCAGAGCGGGGTCCTCTGGTGCCTCGGCCGCTACGATCGACCCTGGGGCCCGGAACGCCCCATCTTCGGTACCGTTCGGTACATGTCCTCGGAGAGCGCCTCCCGTAAGCTGCGCCTCCGACGAACGCTCGAGAGGTACGCCCCCCTGGGGGAAGAGTAGCGGCTGCCCCGCCAGTCCCTCGCCGTACCGAAGCCCCGGGCGACGCAGATTGGGCGAGAACGGAAGGGAAGGAAAGAAATGGCAGCGCTCACGTCCGTGAACCCGGCGACCGGCGAGGTACTGGCCCGGACCGAGGAGCACAGCGAGGCCGAGGTCGAGGGCCGACTCTCGCGGGCGATGGAGGCCTACCGGCTGTGGAGGCGCAGGCCGGTGGCGGAACGCGCCCGGCTCGTCGGTCGGGCGGCGGAGGTTCTCCTCGCGGGGAAGGAGCGCTACGCGAGGCTCATGACCGAGGAGATGGGGAAGACGCTGGCGTCGGCCGTCGCGGAGGCCGAGAAGTGCGCCTTCGGGTGTCGCTACTACGCCGAGAACGGTGCGGGCTTCCTGGCCGACGAGGAAGTGAAGACCGAGGCCCCGAGGTCCTATCGGCGCTATCTGCCGATCGGGCCGGTGCTGGCGGTGATGCCTTGGAACTACCCGTTCTGGCAGGTCTTCCGGTTTGCCGCCCCCACGCTTCTCGCGGGAAACGTCGGGCTCCTGAAGCACGCCTCCAACGTTCACGGCTGCGCGCTCGCCATCGAGGAGGTCTTCCGGAGCGCGGGGTTCCCGGAGGGCGCCTTCCAGGTTCTTCTGGTCGGCTCGCCCCGCGTGGAACCGCTGATCCTGGACCGCCGCGTCGCGGCCGTCACCCTGACGGGCAGCGAGGGGGCGGGCGCGGCGGTCGCGGGCGCGGCCGGACGCGCTCTCAAGAAGGCCGTTCTCGAGCTCGGGGGGAGCGACGCGTTCGTGGTCCTGCCTTCGGCCGACCTCCCGCTCGCGGTGAAGACCGCGGTGTCCGCCCGCATCGTGAACAATGGTCAATCCTGCATCGCCGCCAAGCGCTTCATCGTCCACGCGGCCGTCCACGACCGCTTCGTCGAGGGTATGACGGAGGCGATGAGGGCGCTCCGGGTGGGTGATCCGATGGATCCCGGTACGGAGCTCGGCCCGCTGGCCTCCCGGGCCGACCGGGATCAGCTAGCCAGCCAGGTGGGCCACCTCCTCCACGACGGGGCCCGCCTGCTCACCGGTGGTCGGCCCCTGCCCGGGCCGGGCGCCTACTACGAGCCCACCGTGCTCGTGGAGGTCCCGCGCACCTCCCCGACCTATCGCGAGGAGCTGTTCGGGCCGGTCGCCCTCGTCATCCGGGTCCGCGATCTCGACGAGGCGATCGAGGTGGCGAACGAGGTCCCGTACGGACTCGGCTCGAGCGTCTGGACCGCCGAACCTGACGAGCGGGCGCGGCTCGTGGATGAGCTGGAGGCGGGGATGACATTCGTTGACGGGATGGTCGTCTCCGATCCCCGCCTGCCCTTCGGCGGGGTCAAGCGGTCGGGCTTCGGTCGCGAGCTTTCGCGGGAGGGGATCAGGGAGTTCGTGAACGTGAAGACGGTGGTGGTAAGAAGCGAGCCCGCGCCCTGATCGACGACGGCCGGCGAGGGCCTTGAGCCCTTTGGGGTGGAGGCTCGAGCGGTCTACAATGGGACGGTGTCCTGGCTCACCCGCTTCCTCGGTGGCTCGAGGCAGAGTTCTCTCGACGAAGTGGCGGGCGAGGTGGGCTCCCCCCCGTCGCCGGCCGAGCGCGTCCCCGACGATCCCGGAGCCTCCCTTGAGGCCTGGGCCGGCTCGCTTGGGCTCTCGGTCGAGGCCTTCGAGGCGCGGGGTGCACCGCTCCTCCCCGAGGAGGCGGCCACGGCCGAGGCAGTGCTGTCCCACTTCGACGCTCACCGGCCAGGCCCGGCGTCCTTCCCCTCGATCGCTCTCAAGATCCTGGACCTGGTCCGCGACCCGAAGATGGACGCGATCGGGCTGACCCGCACCATCGAGCTCGACGGTGCCCTCTCGTCGGGCATGCTGGTGCTCGCGAACTCGGCGGTGTTCCGGGGTGTGTCCCGGGTGGAAACGCTTCGCGAGGCGGTGGCCCGCCTCGGGCTGGAGGAGGTGGCTCGCGTCGCGACCGCTCTCTCCACCCGTACGCTCTACCGCGGCGTGCGAGCCGAATTCGACCTCTTCGGCCCCACCTGGAACCGGCTCTTCTACCACGCCGCCACCGTGGCCCGCGCCGGTTCGGACCTGGCGCGCGCCCGCAAGCTCGGCGATCCGGATCGCATCTTCCTCGGGGGAATGCTTCACGACGTGGGCAAGTCGCTCGCGCTCCGATCCCTCGCGGCGTTGCTTCTCGCGGACCGGGTCCCGCAGCACGAGGCGGCGGCGGTGGACCGGATCCTCCACCACGTGCACGTGCCGGTCGGGGCCGAGGCCCACCGGGAATGGGGGCTGCCGCCGGGCCTTTCGGCCATCGCCGAACGCCACCACCTCTCCGAGAACGCGCCCGGGGGCGAGCGGACGGACCTCCACGTCGTGCGGCTCACCTCGGCGCTGGAGCTCTTGCGGACGAGCCCCGAGGTGTCGTCCAGCGCCCCCGCCGAGGCGGTCGGCAGCGCCAGGGCGCTCGGCCTCGGGCCCACCCGCGTCCGGGCTCTGCGAACCGGGCTTGCCGAGCACGGGGAGTGGGTCCGGATGCTGTTCGGCGATGAGACCGGCGGGCCGGCTGCGGTGCGATAGCAAGGCGAGGGGTCCCGCCCCGCCCCCTCGTCGCGGGCCCACCAGCGGCGCCGGGCTCTAGCCCGCGGCCGCGTCCGCGAGCAGGCCGTCTTCCGAGGCCGCCGCCTCCGGAAGGGTCCCGATGAGGTCCACCCCGCTGCGGGCGAACCTTCGGGCGGCCGCGAGGGCGCGTCGACCCGTCCCCGCCTCGGCCATGGCCTGCGCGTGCTCGACGAGCAGCGAAAGGGCCAGCGTCCGGCCGAGGGTCAAGGCGAGCCGTCTCGCTCCGCCCTCGCGGTCCTCACCGCCATCGCCGGCGAGCGCCGCCTCGGCGCGCTCCAGCGCTCGGGTCCCGGCCGCCGCCGGATGCCGCAGGTCGGGGTGCCGCGCGGCGGCGAGCCGTTGGGCGATCTCCGCCCGGAGCGAACGCGCCCCGAGCCCTTCCTCCGCAGCCAGGGCCCGCAACGCCTCGAGCGACAGCACGTTGGTGGTCCCTTCCCAGATGGGCAGCACCTGGGCGTCCCGCAGCAGGCGCGGGATCCCCGTGTCCTCGACGTATCCTGCCCCGCCGAAGCATTCCAGCACCTCCGAGGCCACCGCCACCGCCTGCTTGCCGGTGGTGAGCTTGGCAAGGGGGGTGACCACCCGCAAGAGGGCCTGCTCCGCCGCCGACGCCTCCGGGCCCTCGGCGAGGCCGAGGAGCTCCACCGCCCGGAAGGAGAGGAGAAAGGCGGCCTCGCGCTCCGCCTCGAGGAAGGCCAGGGTGTCCCGGTGGAGCGGCTTCTCCCGTAGCGGCGCGCCGAAGGCGATCCTCTTCCGGGCGTGGTCGCGGGCCAGGGAAAGCCCGCGGGCCATCCCGGCGGCCGCGGCCACGGCGTTCCAGGTCCGCGTCACGTTGAGCATGGGAGCGACGCTGCGGACCCCGTCCTTGAGCCCGTGCACCGGAGCCGCCCGTGCGCCCTCGAGCGCAAGCTCGGCCGTGGGCAGCTTCCGCGTGCCGAGCTTCTCCTTGAGCCGGTTGACCCGGATCCCGTTGGAGGTCCCGTCCGCCTCCCGCGTCTCGAGGTAGAAGAGGGCCAACCCTCGCGAGCCGGACGGGTTCCCGTCCGGTCGGGCCAGGGCCAGGGCCATCTCCGCGGTGGTGGCCGAGCTGAACCACTTCGTGCCGTAAAGGCGCCAGACGCCATCCTGCAGGCGTGCCACGGTCTCGGTGCCCGACACGTCCGAGCCGCCGGCGAGCTCCGTCATCCACTGGCCACTCGTCCACATCCGGAGCGGGTCGCGCGAGGTGAGACGCGGAACCGCCCGCTCCACCAGCTCCGGAGTGCCGAGGTCGAGCAGGGTGCGCGCTGCGCCGTCGGTCATGGCCAAGGGGCAGGAGTACACGTCGAGCGAGGGCTCGAGCACGTGGACCATGGCCATCTGGTGGACCCGCGAGAGGGGGCCCAGGCGCCGCTCGTAGGCGGCCGCCACGAGCCCATGGCGTGCCGAGAGCTCCGCCGCCTCGCGCCAGAGCGAGCAGAGCGCGATCCGGTCGGCGCGCCGTCCCCAGGGGTCCCACTGCTCGAGCGACGGCTCCTCCAGGCGGGTCGCGAGCTGGAGGTCATACAGTCGCTCGCCGGAAAGGACTCCCAGCGCCTTCAGCTCCTCCTCCACGCCCGCCCGGGCCGACGCGGGGAGGATCCGCCACAGGTACTCGCGCAAGAGCGCGTCGTCCGAGAAGGGGTTACCGGGGCGAGGCGGGTCAGGGTGATATGGCATTCAAGGCTCTTACACCGGAGGCCCGACCCGGGGCGGCAGGCCAGAGGGGTCGCACGACCAAGGTCCAGCGGCGGCGCACCCGGGCGTTATCTCTCCAGGGTGGTGAGCACCGGGACACGGCTCCACGACGCGACGGACCTCCGCCTGGCGCGTCTCGCCCGACTCCAGTCCTTGACCGCAGAGCTCTCCGCGGCTGCGACCCCGCCGGACGTCGCCCGGATCATCTTCGACCGAGGCCTCTCGCTCGTCGGGGCTCGCGTCGTGACCCTCTACTGGGAACGGGTTCCCGGCGAGCTCGAGCTGGTACACGGGCTCGGGGTGTCCGAGGATTTTGCCCAGCGCTTCGGTCGCATCAGCCCGGACACCCCCCTCCCTAGCGCCGACGCCTACCGCACCGGAGAGCCTGTCTGGCTCGGCACCCCGGAGGAGATGCGCCTTCGCTTCCCCGAGGCTGCCGAACTGGCGTCGGCCGAGGGCATCGCAGCCTGGGCCTCCATCCCCCTCGTGGTCGATCGCTCCCGGGGGGCGCTCGGTCTCTGGTTTGAGTCGGCTCGCGTCTTCGACCGTGAGGAGCGCGAGTTCCTGGAGGCGGTCGCCCGGCAGTGCGCTCAGGCGCTCGAGCGCGCGCGGCTCTTCGAGGTGCAGCAGCGCCTGGCCGATCGGCTGGGCAGCCTACAGGCCATCACCTCGGATCTGTCGGCGGCGCTCACGCTCCGGGAGGTGTCAGCGGTGGTGCTACGCCACCTCTTCGCCCTCGGGGCGCGCGGCGGAGCGATCCTTTCCCTGGGCGCGTCCGGCCGCCTCGAGCCCGTCTTCGCGCACGGTGCGGAGGACCTGGTGGAGGCGCTCCTCGCGGCCCGGGATAGGTCGCCCCTCTTCGATGCGCTCTCCTCGGGCCAGCCGGTCTGGCTCGTGGACCGGGGCGAGCTCGCGGCGCTCTACCCGGCGCTCGAGCCCTTGCGGTCGCGGCGGGACGACGGCGGATGGGGGGCGGTACCGCTCCGGATGGAGGGACGCGACGTGGGTGCGCTCGTGGTGGCATTCCCGCCGGGGCGCGTCCCCCATCCCGAGGACCGGACCTTTGTCCTGGCCCTGTCCCAGCAAGGGGCGCAGGCGCTGGAGCGGGCCCGACTCTACGAGGCGCAGCGGCTCGAGGCGGAGCGGCTCACCCAACTGCACGCGGCAACCGTCGCTCTCTCGGGCGCCGCCACGCCGGCAGACGTGGCCTCGGCCGCCCTGGCCGCGGCCGGCCTGCTCGGCGCCACAGCCGTCGAGCTTCACGGCCTCACCTTTGGGGACCGGCCCTCGCTGGTGGCGCGAAAGGGGGGGGTCGCGCGGGCTCCCGAGGCTGCCGGCCTGGCGGCGGAGGTGGCGGAATCGGGACGGGCGCTCTGGATCGAGTCGCGCGAGGAACTCTCGGCCCGGTTCCCGGAGCTCTTTGCAAGGCGCGAGGAGGCCACCTGGGCGGCGGTGCCGCTGCTCGCTCTCGGCGCGCCGAGCGGAGCCCTGGTCGTCGCTCTTTCGGCGGCGCGGAAGTTGGAACCTGAGGAGCGACTCTTCCTCCGCATGCTCGCCATGCCCTGCGCGGCCGCCCTGGAGCGCATCCGCCTGGCCGAGGCCGCCGCTCACGAGCGCCGCGCGTCGGAGTGGCTGGCCGCCCTCCTCGAGGGCGCCCTCACCGCGGCCCCCGTCGGGCTGGCCCTGCTCGACGAGGACATGAGGATCGTTCGCACCAGCAATCGCCTCGCACGCCTCGCCGATCTGCCGGAGGACGTTCACCGCGGGAGGACGCCGCTCGAGCTCTTCCCCGGACTGCCCGGCCCGGCCCTCACCGCCGCCTTCCGGCGCGCCCTCTCCTCGGGCGAGAAGGTGGAGCTCGAGGTCTTGGGCGAGACCCGCGAGTCTCCCGGCGCCACCAGGCGTCTCTCCATCACCTTCTACCCCGTGCGCGTCGCCGGCCGGATCGTCGGCGCGGGGATCTTGGTGGGGGAGAAGGGGGTCGGGGACGCCCGCTGACCGCTGGGCGGCGGCTCACCCGAGGAGCACCTCCTCCACAAAGAGGGCCGCGGCGAGGAGCATGCCATCGGCGCCTGCGGGTCCGACGAGCTGGACGCCGACGGGGAGCCCGTGGGGGCCCTTCGCACAGGGCAGGCTCAGGCAGGGGACGCCGAGTAACGTCCAGATGCGGTTCAGGGCCGAGTCGCCGGTGGAAAGGAGTCCCTCCGGCGCCTCCCCCGGCGCGCTCGCGGTGAGGAGGACGTCGAACCGGCCGAAGACCACGGACAGGCGGGCCCGCGCGCGGTCCCTCAGGGCGAGCGCCTGGGCATAGGCGGAGGGCGGCGTCGCCTCACCTTTCGCGAGGAGATCTCGGAACTGCGGGGAGAGCCGCTCCCGCTCCTTGGGCAGCAGGGAGCTGAAGGCCCGCGTCGCCTCGAACGCCATCACCTCTCGCTGCGCCTCGCCGAGACCGTCGAACCGTTCGCCCTCCTCGCCGACCCGGGCACCCCCCCGGGAAAGGCGGTCCGCCGCCTCCAATACGGCGGCCCGAGACTCCGGCGCCGCCGCCGTCCAGGCCTCGGTCTGGCACACCCCGACCCGAAGGGCCGCGCCCGGCCCCCCATCGCCGCCCGCGGCCGGCCCCATCGGAATCCCGAGAGCCTCTGCGAGAAGGGGCAGGTCGGCGGCCGCCCGCGCCAGGATCCCGAGCGTGTCGAGGGAGGTCGGAGCGATGGGGCTGACCCCGTCGAGGCGGATGAGCCCGTGGCTGGGCTTGTAGCCGACGACGCCGCAGTAGGAAGCGGGCCGGATGAGCGAGCCGGCGGTCTGCGAGCCCAATGCGGCCGGGACCATGGCCGCCGCGACCGCGGCAGCCGAGCCGCTGGAGGAGCCCCCCGGCGTGCGCGACGGGTCGCGCGGGTTTCGGGTTCTCCCCGGACTGGAGTAGGCGAGCTCTGTCGTGACGGTCTTCCCCAGGATGACCGCTCCCGCGCGCCGCAGGGCGGCGACGCAGGCGGCGTCCAGGGTGGGGCGCCGCCCTTCGAAGAGCGCGCTCCCCCGGGCGGTGGGCATGTCGGCGGTGTCGAGGATGTCCTTCACCCCCACCGGCAGGCCATGGAGGCACCCGGGCCGGCCGCGGGCGTCCGCGGCGCGGGCTTGGGCGAGCGCCAGCTGGGGATCGAGGTACACGAAGGCCCCGATCCGCGGCTCCTCGGCGGCGATACGGTCGAGACAGTCGGCGACCAAGGCCTCGGAGGTGAGGCCCCCCGTCGCGAGGAGCCCGGCAGCCTCGCGAGCGGTGAGCAGATGAGCGTCCATGTCGGCCTCGGTGGGAAAGTATAGCGGAGGGCGGCGCGGAAGGGCGCCGGCATGGAGCCGCAGGTGGGCTCGCTCCGCCCGCTCCCCGGGGCGGACCCCGGGTCGAACGGATCGTCTCGGCGTCGTGGGATACCGCGCGGTAGGAGGGAAGTGGAGGCTGCCCGGCGGAGGCAAAATGACCGCCGTGGTCTTCACCCCCGCGCTCGCGCTCGGACACGAGGAGATCGACTCCCAGCACCGGGAGCTGTTTAGGCGCGCGGAGCAGTTGCTCGAGGCCATGATGGCGGGCGACCTCGCGGGGGTCTCGCGCCTGTTCGAGTTCTTGGGCTCGTACGTCGTGGACCACTTCGCGGCCGAGGAACGGCTCATGGTCGAGAGCCACTACCCGGGCTACGCCGTGCACAAGGCGGCTCACGAGCGCTTCGTCCGCGACTACGAGTCGCTCCGCAAGCTCCACGCGGAGAGCGGGTCGAGCGCCGCAGTGGCCATCAAGGCGCGGGCCTGGATCTCGGACTGGCTCAAGTTGCACATCGGCAACACCGACCAGCTGCTCGCGCGCCACCTCCTCAAGCGATCCGCGTAGCCTTTAGGCCGGGCGGTACCGGCACCCGGCTGGACTAGGCCGAACCCTCGAGAAAGAGACGCTCTGGGAGCGGCCTCTCTGAGTCACGCCTCCCTTGGCCCAAGGAGCCTCCGGCGGCACTGCGACCGCCGAGGCGCGCGGTTATCTCCCGGCCGGGGCAAGCGCATAGGAGGCCGGATGATCGAGCAAGCGGCGGCGCAACATCCCCGGACGGGTATGATCCCGGGGAGCCGGGTCAACGATTTTTCCATCCAGGTTGCCACTGCTAACGGGTCGGGGTCGCAGAGCTCGAACACGGTCCTTCTCCGGTCGCTCTTCCAGATGGGGGTACCCGTCTCGGGCAAGAATCTATTTCCATCCAACATCGCGGGGCTCCCGACCTGGTACACGATCCGCGTCTCCCGCGACGGGTGGATCGGCCGGAAGAAGGAGATCGACCTGCTCGTGGCCATGAACCCCGAGACCGCACGGCAGGACGTGCTCGGGCTCCCGCCGGGCGCGGTCGTCGTGTTCGACGCTCCGCTCGGCGTCTCCTCGCTGCGGAAGGACCTGACCTTCTACCCGGTCCCGTTCGACAGGCTCGTGGAGCCGGTGACGACCGATCCCAAGCTGCGCAAGCTCTTGCGCAACATGGCCTACGTGGGCGTTCTGGCCCGGTTGCTCTCCATCGAGGAGAACGAGGTGGAGACGGCCATCGGCAAGGTGTTCGGCAAGAAGAAGAAGGCCCGCGAGCTGAACCTCTCGGCTGCCCGGGCCGGCTTCGAGTGGGCGGGTGGGGTCGACAAGGTGGACGACCTCAGGGTGAGTCGCCTCGACCAGAACCGCGGCAAGCTCATCGTCGATGGAAACTCTGCGGCGGCGCTCGGGGCCCTGTTCGCGGGGGTGACGGTCGTGACCTGGTACCCGATCACCCCCTCGTCCTCTCTTGTGGAGTCCCTCATCGGCTATCTCAGAAAGTACCGGGTCTCGGCCGAGGGCAAGCCCACCTTCGCGGTGGTCCAGGCCGAGGACGAGCTCTCGGCCGTCGGGATGGCGATCGGCGCGGGGTGGGCGGGCGCCCGCGCCATGACCGCCACCTCCGGCCCCGGCCTCTCGCTCATGAGCGAGTTCGCGGGGCTCGGGTACTTCGCCGAGGTGCCCGCGGTGATCTTCGACGTCCAGCGGGTGGGTCCCTCGACCGGGCTCCCCACCCGCACCTCGCAGGGCGACGTGCTCAAGGCCGCCTTCCTGTCGCACGGCGACACCCAGCACGTCCTGCTCTTCCCCGGCTCGGTGGAGGAGTGCTTCACCATGGGGGTCGCGGCCTTCGACCTGGCCGAGCGGCTCCAGACGCCCGTGTTCGTGATGAGCGACCTTGACCTGGGGATGAACAACTGGATGGCGGACCCCTTCCCCTACCCGAGGACGCCCATGGACCGAGGCAAGGTCCTCGGGAAGGAGGACCTCGAGCGGCTGGGCGGCTTCGCGCGGTACCGGGACGTGGACGGCGATGGCATCGGTTGGCGCACGCTGCCGGGGACGGACCACCCGCGGGCGGCGTACTTCGCCCGCGGCACCGGCCACGACGAGAACGCCGCCTACAGCGAGAGCCCGCTGGCCTTCGAAGAGAACATGGACCGATTGCGCCGCAAGCTCGAGGGGGCGCGGACGCTCCTCCCCCCTCCCGTACAGGAGGGGAACGGGGCGGAGATCGGGATCCTCGCCTACGGGTCCTCGCACCACGCGGTGGTCGAGACCCGGGCCCAGCTCCGCGAAGAGGCGGGGCTCGAGTCCGACTACCTTAGGGTGCGCGGCTACCCGTTCTCCCCCGCGGTCGCAGCCTTCGTCAGCTCGCACCGCCGGGTCTACGTAGTGGAGCAGAACCGCGACGCCCAGCTCCGCTCCCTGCTCCGGCTCGACCTGCCCCCCGAGCTCGCGGTCCGGCTCCGCACCGTGGCCCACGTGCACGGGCTGCCGCTCGATGCCCGGAGCGTGACCGACGAGATCCTGGCCCAGGAGAATGCCTCGTGACCACTGCGGCGAACGCCCCGGCCCCCCGCACCAACCGGCTCGGGCTCCCCCTCACCGACTACCGCGGCGGGAAGACCACCCTCTGCGCCGGATGCGGCCACAACGCCATCTCTGAGCGGATCCTGGAGGCGGCCTTTGACCTGGGGATCCCGCCCGAACGGGTGGCCAAGCTCTCCGGCATCGGCTGCTCCTCCAAGAGCCCGGCCTACTTCCTAGGCCGATCGCACGCCTTCAACGCGCTGCACGGGCGCATGCCCGCGATCGCCACCGGGGCGGTCCTCGCCAACCGCGACCTCCTCGCCCTCGGCGTCTCCGGCGATGGCGACTCCGCCTCCATCGGGCTGGGCCAGTTCTCGCACCTCATGCGCCGCAACCTGCCCATGGTCTACGTCATCGAGGACAACGGCGTGTACGGGCTCACCAAGGGCCAGTTCTCGGCCACCGCCGATCGGGGGGCGACCCTCAAGACGGGGGTGGTGAACGACCTGCCCGCCATCGACACCTGCGCCCTCGCCATCCAGCTCGGGGCCAGCTTCGTGGGCCGCTCCTTCTCGGGCGACAAGCGACAGCTCGCGGCCCTCCTCAAGGCCGCCTTCTCCCATCGGGGCACCGCCCTCCTGGACGTGATCTCGCCCTGCGTGACCTTCAACGACCACGAGGGATCCACCAAGTCGTACGCGTACATGAAGGACCACGACGCCCCCATCCACGAGCTCTCCTACGTTCCGGCGCGCGAGGACATCGCGGTCGACTACGACCCGGGAGCCACGGTGGAGGTGACGCTGCACGACGGCTCCCGCCTGAGGCTCCGCAAGCTCGAGGAGGGCTACGACCCGCGGGACCGGATCCGGGCCATGACCCGGATCCTGGAGTCGGCCCGGGGCGGCGAGGTCCTCACCGGACTGCTCTTCGTCGACGTTGCCGCCCCCACGTTCGTGGACCTGCTCGGCCTCCCCGACGCGCCGCTCGCCACCTTGCCCGAGGCCATGGTCCGGCCACCCAAGGAGGCCCTCGACGAGATCGTCGAGGCGCTCAGGTGACCGCCTTCGGGGCGTCCTAGAGAGACTCGTGGCGCTCGCCTGGGCGCGCCCGCCCCGAAAGCCCCCCGGGGGCGAGGCGCGTGCGCTTTCGCACCGGACGAGCTACAAGGCTCGGCATGCCGAAAGCGATCCGGATTCACGAGACAGGTGGCCCCGAGGTGCTGCGCTTCGAGGAGGTCGCGGTCGGCGATCCCGGCCCAGGGCAGGCCCGCGTCCGCCACGGCGCCGTGGGCGTCAACTTCGTAGACATCTACCACCGGACCGGCCTCTACCCGCTCAGGCTCCCGAGCGGGATCGGCACGGAGGCGGCGGGCCGGGTCGAGGCGGTCGGGCCCGGCGTGGCCCATGTCACCCCCGGGGACCGCGTGGTCTACTTGTCGACCGCAGAGGTCGGCTCGTACGCCGAGGTCCGGCTCGTCCCTTCGGACGTCTTGGTGAGGCTCCCACCGAGGATCACCGACGAGGTCGCGGCCGCGGCCTTCCTGAAGGGGCTCACGGTCCGCTCCCTCGTGCGGCGCACCTACCCGGTCAAGGCCGGGGAGGTGGTCCTGTGGCACGCCGCGGCAGGCGGCGTCGGGCTCATCGCCGTGCAGTGGCTGAAGGCGCTCGGAGCCACGGTCATCGGCACCGTCGGCTCGGACGAGAAGGCAGATCTGGTGCGCAGTCTCGGGTGCGATCACGTGGTGGTCTACACCCGGGAGGACTTCGTCGCCCGGGTCAAGGAGATCACCGGTGGCGCGGGCGTGCCCGTCGTGTACGATTCGGTGGGGCAGGCCACCTTCGACGGATCGCTGAGCTGCCTGCGACCGCTGGGGATGATGGTCACCTTCGGCAATGCCTCCGGGCTTGTGCCCCCGGTCGCCCCGGCCATGCTCTCGCAGAAGGGATCGCTGTTCTTGACGCGCCCCTCGGTGGGCCACTATCTCGCAGCGCGCCCGGACCTGGAGGGGGCGGCGGAAGACCTCTTCGGCCAGCTGGAGGCCGGACGCATCCAGGTCCGAGTGGGAGGCCGGTGGCCCCTCGGCCAGGCGGCAGAGGCCCAGCGCGCCCTGGCGGATCGGCGGACCTCGGGGTCGCTTGTGCTCCTGCCCTGATCGCGGGGGGAAGGTCTCGATCGGCCAGGGGACCGGCGGGGGTTGACGCGAGGCGTCGGGGAGCGCGGCCCGCGGGGCTCACCGGTGGCTGTTTGCGGGTCGCCCTCGCTCGTCTAGGATTGCTCCTTTCCGAAAGAGGAGGCGAACATGCGCGCCCCGTCCTACGTCAGCGGCCCATCCGAGGTCCCGCTCCTCGGCGAGACCGTCGGGGAGAACCTGCGCCGCACCGTGGAGCGGTACCCGGATCGCGAGGCGCTCGTCTCGGTCGCGCAGGGCTACCGCTCCACCTATCGACAGCTCTGGGAGGAGACCTCGCTCGTGGCCCGGGGCCTGCTCGCCCGAGGCGTGAAGAAGGGGGATCGGGTCGGCATCTGGTCGCCCAACCGCTTCGAGTGGGTGGTGACCCAGTACGCCACCGCGCGCATGGGCGCGATCCTCGTGAACATCAACCCCGCCTATCGTCTCCATGAGCTCGAGTACGCCCTCAACCAGTCCGGCGTCTCGACCCTCGTACTGGCCCGCCGCTTCCGTCAGACCGACTACGTCGAGATGGTACGGGAGGTGCAGCTCCGCTGCCCCGAGCTTCGCCAGAGCATCGTGATCGACGAGGAATGGAAGGCGCTGCGCGAGGACGCGCTCCGGCTCTCCGAGGACGAGCTCACCCACCGCGAGCACGAGCTCCAGTTCGACGATGCCATCAACATCCAGTACACGAGCGGCACGACGGGGTTCCCCAAGGGGGCGACCCTCTCCCACCACAACATCCTGAACAACGGCTACTTCATCGGCGAGTTCTGCCGGTACACCGAGTGCGACCGGGTGTGCATCCCGGTTCCCTTCTACCATTGCTTCGGGATGGTGCTCGGGAACATGGCGATCACCTCGCACGGGGCGACCATGGTCATCCCCGGAGAGAGCTTCGACCCCGCCGCGGTGATGAAGACCGTGGAGGAGGAGCGCTGCACCTCGCTCTACGGCGTGCCCACCATGTTCATCGCCGAGCTCGAGCACCCGGACTTCGGGAAGCACGACTACTCCAGCCTGCGGACCGGGATCATGGCCGGCTCGCCCTGTCCCATCGAGGTGATGAAGAAGGTCCAGAGGGACATGCACATGCCCGAGGTGACCATCTGCTACGGCATGACCGAGACCTCGCCCGTCTCCACCCAGTCGCGGACCGACGACCCCCTGGAGAAGCGCGTCTCCACCGTCGGGCAGGTGCACCCGCACGTCGAGGTCAAGATCGTCGACGCCACTACCGGGCGGATCGTCCCCAGGGGTACGCCCGGCGAGCTCTGCACCCGGGGCTACTCGGTGATGCTCGGCTACTGGAACGACCCCAAGGCCACCCGGGAGGCCATCGACATCGGGCGCTGGATGCACACTGGTGACCTCGCCACCATGGATGAGCAGGGCTACGTCAAGATCGTGGGCCGCATCAAGGACATGGTGCTCCGGGGCGGGGAGAACATCTTCCCGCGCGAGGTGGAGGAGTTCCTCTACACCGTCCCGGGCATCTCCGACGTGCAGGTGATCGGGGTGCCCGACGCGAAGTACGGCGAGGAGCTCATGGCCTGGGTGAAGCTCCGCCCCGGGGCCACCCTCACCGGCGAGGAGATCCGCGCCTTCTGCAAGGGGAAGATCGCGACCTACAAGATCCCGCGCTACTACAAGTTCGTCGACGGCTTCCCCATGACCGTCACCGGCAAGGTCCAGAAGTACAAGATGCGAGAGGCGGCCATCCAGGAGCTGGGGCTGCAGGCGGCGGCGGCGATCGAGACCGCCTAGGAGGGCGGGCGGGTCACGATCCCTTCACCTCCTGGACGAGCTTCGACAAGGAGGCCTTGGCGTCGCCGAAGAGCATGGCCGTGTTCGGTCCGTAGAAGAGCTCGTTCTCGATCCCGGCGAAGCCGGGGTTCATGGAGCGCTTCAGGACGATCACCTGCTTGGCCTGGTCGACGTTCAGGATGGGCATGCCGTAGATGGGAGAGGACTTGTCGCTGCGGGCGGCCGGGTTCACCACGTCGTTCGCTCCGATGACCAGGGCCACGTCGGCGTTCTTGAACTCGTCGTTGATCTCGTCCATCTCCTTCAGCTTGTCGTAGGGGACGTCGGCCTCCGCGAGGAGCACGTTCATGTGGCCGGGCATGCGGCCCGCCACCGGGTGGATGGCGTAGAGGACCGTGCCTCCGTTCCTCTCGATGAGGGTGGCGAGTTCGCGCACTTGGTGCTGGGCCTGGGCCACCGCCATCCCGTACCCGGGCACCACGATGACGAGCCGGGCGAAGGCGAGCTGGATGGCCGCGTCCTCGGGGGTGATGGCGTGGACGGTCAGGCCCTGGGTGGTCCGGGCCGACGCCTTGGACGGGGTGCCGAACGCGCCGAAGAGCACATTGGTGAAGGACCTGTTCATGGCCCGGCTCATGATGATGGAGAGGATGAAGCCGGACGCTCCGTCGAGCGCGCCGGCGATGATGAGCACGTTGTTGCCGATGGCGAAGCCCGTGGCCGAGGAGGCCAGGCCGGCGTAGGAGTTGAGGAGCGAGATCACCACCGGCATGTCGGCCCCGCCGATGGGGAGGACGAGCGACGCGCCGAAGAGGAGCGAGAGCGCCACCATGGCATAGAAGGCGCGCGGATTGGCGGGCTCGAGGAGGAGCCAGGCGAAGAGCGCCACCGCGGCGGCGAACAGGCCGAGGGAGACCACGTTCTGGCCGGGGAAGGTGACGGGCCTCGAGGGGAGGATCTCTTGCAGCTTCCCGAAGGCCATGAAACTGCCGGTGATGGTGAGGGCGCCGAACAGCACCTCGAACCCCAGGGCCGCCATCTGGATCCGCGACACCTCGGCGCCCTGGCCGAGCGCGTAGTACTCGGCCAGGCCCACCAGAGTGGCCGCCACCGCGCCGAACATGTGCGAGATGGCGATCCGCTGCGGCATCGCCGTCATGGGGACGTACACCCCGAGCGGGTAGCCGATCGCCGCGCCCAGGGCCAGGCCGGCAAGGATCCAGTCGTAGCGGACGATCTCGCGGTTCACGAGCGTGCCCACGATCGCGACGAGCATGCCCAGCGCGGCGAGCTGCATCCCCCGGCGGGCGCGATCCGGGACCGTCAGGCTCCGCAGCCCGAGGATGAAGAGGATCGAGGAGAGGACGTAGGCGGCCTCGATCACGAGGGTGCGCGGACTCACTTCTTTCCCCCCGCCCCCGGCGGCGCGCTCGCCGGCCGGCGGTCCGCCCGCTTGAACATCTTCAGCATGCGGTCGGTGATGATGAAACCGCCCACCACGTTGATCGTGGCCGAGGTCACGGCCACGAACCCGAGCAGGGTGGGCAACGGGCCCCGATCCGCTCCCGCCAGCACGAGCGATCCCACGAGCGAGATGGCGCTGATGGCGTTGGTGGCCGACATGAGCGGCGTGTGGAGCAGGGCCGGCACGCGGGTGATGGTGAAGAACCCGACAAACCCCGCCAGGACGAAGACGTAGAGCTCGAGGAAGCTCGTGCCGTGCATGGCTAGAGAAGGACCTTTCCCTGGTGGACGACCAGCATGGCCATCGCGATCTCGTCCTTGTCGGCGAACTGCCCCTCCCGAAAGAGTGCGAGCAAGAGGGCGAGGACGTTCCGCCCATACATCTGGCTCGCGTGGAAGGGCACGGAGCTGGGCAGGTTCGTCGCCCCGATGATGACGACCCCCCCTTCGCGCACCGTCTCGCCGGCCCGGGTGAGCTCGCAGTTCCCTCCTGCCTCCGCCGCCAGGTCCACGATCACCGAGCCGGGTCGCATGGAACGGACCATGTCGGCGGTGAGCAGGCGCGGTGCCGGCCGGCCGGGAACGGCCGCCGTGGTCACGACCAGGTCCACCTCCCGGACGTGCCTCCCGACCGCCTCGAGCACCTGCGCCTGGTCCTCCTCTGCGAGCTCCCGGGCGTAGCCGCCCGCGCCCTCCGCCGCGATCGCCGAGGCCTGGACGAAGGTCGCACCGAGCGACTGGACCTGCTCCTTCACGGCCGGCCGGACGTCGAACGCCGACACCACCGCGCCCAGGCGCCGGGCGGTGGCGATGGCCTGCAGGCCCGCCACTCCGGCGCCGATGACGAAGGCTCGGGCCGGCGCCAAGGTCCCGGCGGCGGTGGTCATCATGGGGAGGATCCTGGACAGGGCCGAGGCGCCGAGCAGGATGGCCTTGTAGCCGGCGAGCGTGGCCTGCGACGAGAGCGCGTCCATGGGCTGTGCGCGCGTGATCCTGGGCACTCGCTCCATGGCGAGCGCGTTCACGCCACGGCCTGCCAGCCGCTCGAAAAGCGGCCTCTGCCGATGCGGGGCGAGGAGACCGACGAGGAACGACCCGGGCGGGAGCAGGTCTGCCTGCTCCACGGATGGAGGTCCGACCAGCGCCACCACCGTGGCCCCGAGGACGACCTCTTGAGCCGAGGCCACGGCCGCACCGGCTGCCCTGTAGGCCTCGTCGGAGAAGCCGGCCGCCTGCCCCGCCTGCTGCTCGACCCGGACCTCGTGGCCCCCCTCCCCCTTTAAAAGGCGGACCACGTTCTCCGGGACGAGAGCGACGCGGTTCTCCCCCGTGGCCGACTCTCGAAGCACAGCGATGCGCATGCTCGGTAGCCCTCCAGGGTACCAAGCGAGTATGCGTGGAAGTGGGCGTGGAGAAGATCCCTGGAGGGGCCCCCGGGGCCGCTATCGCCCCTCGATATACGAGTGCAGCTGACCGATGAGGTGCTCTTTCTCGTCGAGCATGAGCTGGATGATGTCCCTCATCGAGATCACGCCCACCACGGTCCCGCCCTCCTCGACGAGGAGGTGGCGAGTCGTGTGATCGCGCATGACCGACGCGACCTCTGACTCTGTCGTGGAGGGCTGGACACGCGGGATCTCGGCTCGCATCGCTTCCCGGATGGGCCAGCCGGGGTCTCTGCCCAGGACACACACGGTTCGCATGAGGTCGCGCTCCGTGACGAGGCCGACGATCCGGCCGCCATCCTTCACCGCCACCGAGCCGATCCGCCGCTCCTCCATGACGCGCGCAGCCTCGCGCATTGAGTCGGAAGCGTTGAGGGCCACGACGTCATGCGTCACCTGCTTTCCGATGGCTGCCATGCTCACCTCCACGGTCCCGGGTCCCTCATCCGGCTGCGGCGGGCTGCGCGAGCCCGCTGCGGGTCATGACCCCTCGGGGGCCATCCTCGGTCGCGCCTTTCGAGGGAGGGCCTCGCCCCAAAGGCGGCCGGCCCACTCCCCCTCGAGAGAACCCGGCGCCTCGCCAGGGCGATTGTCTCCGCGGAGCGGATCGCCGCATTCAACACTCCGCTCTTTCCGAAGAACCTACCCGGCGCATCGATCGGAGCCCAGTGTTTCCTTGAGCGGGCCGGTGGGAAAGGTCAGCGGGCCTTTGGCGCGGTAACATCTTGTCGCATGGGGAAGGGCAACCGCGGGCGGGAGAGCGAGCAGGCGGCGAAGGGGCGGACCTCGCTCAAGCACATCGCCGCCCTGACCGGCTACTCCATCACCACCGTGAGCATGGTGCTGAACCGCAGGGCCGCGGAGTTCAACATCTCGGCGGAGACGCGGGACCTCATCCTGGCGGCGGCCAAGGAGCACAATTACCAGCCCAACCTGCACGCACGGAGCCTGAGGAACCGAGCCACCAACATCCTCGGGCTCATGGTTCCGACCCTGAACAACCGCTTCTTCAGCGAGATGGCGGAGACCTTCGAGCGGCTGGCCCGGCGAGACCAGAAGATCGCCCTCATCACCGTGACCAACTATGACCGCAAGGAGGAGATCGACACGGTCAATTACTTCCTCTCGCAGAACGTGGAGTGCGTCTTCACCGCCAACCCCACCGCCCTCGAGGACGTCGCGGAACTATGCAGCCTCGCCGGGGCGCGGCAGATCGTACTCGATGCGCAGCAGAGCGGGAAGCACACCGTCGCCACCGACAACCTGGACGCCAGCCTGGTGCTCACTCGCATGCTTCTCGAGTCCCTCCGGGCGGCCGGGCGGAAGGGGCGGGTGTATTACGTGGGGGGGATGGCCGACCACGTGGTCACGAGGCTGCGCCTGGAGGGGTTCAGGACCGCCCTGGCGGAGCGCGGCATCCGCTACGCCGACGACCTGTTCGTCGAGACCCTCTTCGACTCCGATTCGGCCTACCGGAAGATCGAGCTCCTGTTCAGGAACAGGTCGGACATCGGGGGCATCTTCGTGAACTCCCTCGTGGCCATGGACGGGCTGGTCCGGTACTTCGGGGGCTCTCCGGAGCCCTGCCGCCCGGTCCACTACGGCGTCTTCGACTACCACCCCATGATGAATCTCCTCGTCGACCTTCGCATGGCCGCCATCAAGCAGAACCCCGAGCTCATGATGCAGAAGGCCTACGAGATCTTCGCGAGCCCCGGGGCCCACCGATCCGAGCGGATCGAGTACGTCCCCTACGAGCTCATCCTCACCCCGGCCATGCGGAGGTTCTTCCCCGAGCTCCGCGCGGTCGCTTCCCGCGGGCCGGCGCGCCCGGGTGCGCGCGGGTGAGAGAGCGCGGGCGAGGAGGGTCCGGCCGCTCGAGAAAGGTCGGACGACGTCGTGTTCGAAGCGGGTGGGAGCCCCTCGGTCGAAAGGGCCGGTGCGAGCTCTTTGGCCGGGCGTGTGGGCGGTGCTCATCGGTATCCCGATCGAACCGGTGCCCCTGAAGTGGCCGCCGCCCAGACCAAGGAGGCTCGGGTGGGGACAGTGTTCCGCTTCGCGAGTGTTTAGCGGACCGCCGAGGGCCGGGGAGGGGAGGTGAAGCTCCGGATCCGCGTGGGCGCGAGCGACTAGCGGAGGGCTCCAGGATCCTTGCAAAGAGGCGTCGGCCCCCGCCGAATGGGGCGGGGACTCGCGGAGGGGGCCCGGGAGCCTCTCGGAGGGAAGGCGAGACGGTTGCCGGCCAGGCCTCTAGCGGTCGGTGATCCTCGCGAGGCGCGCCAGCCGGCCGGCGAGCGGCGCGGTGAACGCTTCCTCTCGCGCCCGCCACCGCCAGTTGCCCCCCAGGGTGGCGGGGCGGTTCATGCGGGCGATGTTTCCGAGCCCGAGGACGTCCTGCATCGGGAAGATCACCGTGTCGGCCACCGACGCGAGCAGGGTCCGGATGAGGACCCAGTTCATCTCGCGGCCGTCGGTTCCGAGGTACTCGCGGGCCAGCGCCTTCTCCGCCTCTACGTCGGCGGCGGTCCGGACGCTGCCCTCCGCTCCTCCCTCCCACCAGCCCATGGTGGTGTCGTTGTCGTGCGTCCCGGTGTAGGCGGCGAGATCGCGGGAGTAATTGTGCGGCCTGAAGGTCGCCGCCTGCGGGTCGTTGCCGAATGCGAACTGCAACACCGCCATGCCCGGGAATCCGAACCGGCGGCGGAGCGCCTCCACTCCCGGCGTGATCACCCCGAGGTTCTCGGCGATGAAGGGCAGGGGGCCGAGGGCGCGTTCCAGCGCCTCGAAGAGCGAGGCCCCCGGCCCCGGGACCCAGGCACCCTCGACCGCGGTGGGGCAGGCGGCGGGGATCCGCCAGTACGCCTCGAACCCGCGGAAGTGGTCGAGCCGGATCCGGTTCACGAGAGCCAAGGTTCCGCGCACGCGCTGGACCCAGAAGGTGTAGCCCTCGAGCGCCACCCGGGCCCAGTCGTAAAGGGGATTTCCCCACCGCTGGCCGGTCTCGCTGAAGTAATCGGGCGGTACGCCCGACACGGCGACCGGCTCTCCCGAGGGGGCGAGCTCGAAGAGGTCGGGCCGGGACCACACCTCGACGGAGTCGTGAGCGACGTAGATGGGGACGTCGCCGACAAGGGCGATGTCGAGGGCGCGGCAGCGGGCGCGGAGTGCTTCCCATTGCCGGAAGAAGCACCACTGCGTGAAGATCGCCGCCTCGATCCCGGCCGCGTGGCGATCCCTGGCCTCAACCAGCGCCTGGGGGTCGCGACGAGCCAGGGGCTCGGGCCAGGCGGTCCAGGGAGCCCCGCTGTGCACATCCTTCAAAACCGAGAACAGCGCCCAGTCCTCCACCCAGCTCGCTTCGCGCGCTCGAAAGTCCTCCAGGTCCGCTCGGGGCTCCGCACCAGCCCGCGCCCGGAACGACAGAGCCGCGCGCGAGAGCCGGGATCGTTTCCAGGTGAGCGCCTGGTCGAGAGCGGCGGTGTCGGGCGAGGTGGCGGGGGCCCCGGCGAGGTCGGCGTCGGAGAGCCAGCCCTCGTTGCGCAGGACCTCGAGCGAGACGAGCAGCGGGTTGCCAGCCCGCGAGGACAGGGCCTGGTAGGGCGAGTCGCCGTAGCCGGTCGGACCGAGCGGGAGGACCTGCCAAATCCGCTGACCTGCCTGCGCCAGCCAGGTCACGAATCGGTGGGCAGCGGCGCCCAGGTCTCCAGCGCCGTGCGGACCGGGAAGGGAGGTCGGATGGAAGAGGATGCCGCTCCGTCGGTCGGTCATGCGGGCTCCCGGGTGGGCTATCCTCCTCCAGTCCGCTGCCAACGGCCAGAGCGCATTGGGCGACGGGCCCGCCCCGTGGGCGCCCGCGCCGGTCGAAAGGGGCGAGCCCTCCATGGCGCCATGGACCGATCCGGTGGGTCGCGGCGCGTGGAGCCGGACCCCTCCCGGGGCGATGGGGGAGAGCCAACCGAAAGGATCGCGCCCTCGTCCATCCCGGGATCCAGGCTAGCGCCGGTGCGCCAGGCACCGTTCGCTCCCTCGGTCGTTATCTCAAAGTGAAACCACTCGTCCGCGGCGAACGGTCTGCACCAGGCGAGACGGGTCGCCCGGCCCTATCGAGGGCCCCGCGACCGAGGCGGCTTTCTTGGGCCCAATAGGCTACCTCCGAGGCAGGGCTCCCTGGGTCCCCGCGTCTTAGAACTCCTCTCGAGGAGGTGTACCGTGACGAACCCGCTCCGAGAGCTCTCTCAAAGTGGCCAGAGCGTCTGGTACGACAGCTTGCGCCGGGGCATCCTCGTCTCGGGCGAGTTGGCCCGCTTCATCGAGGAGGACGGTCTCACCGGCCTCACCACCAACCCGGCCATCTACGAGAAGGCGATCGCCGAAAATGGTCAGGACTACGAGGCCGCCTTTGCGAGGCTGGCCCCGCGCCATGACCTCGACGCCAAGGCCATCTACGAGACCCTGGCCATCGAGGACATCCGGGCCGCGGCCGACCTGCTCCGGCCGGTGTACGACCGGACCGCCGGGCGCGACGGGTACGTGAGCCTGGAGGTCTCCCCGGTCCTCGCCCACGATGCGGCCGGGACCATGGCCGAGGCCCGGAGGCTCTTCCGGGAGCTCGCCCGCGAGAACGTGCTCGTCAAGATCCCCGGGACGCCCGAGTCGGCTCCGGTGATCCGGTCGCTCCTCTCAGAGGGCGTCAACGTGAACGTGACTCTTCTCTTCTCGCGAGCCGCCTACGCCCGGGTGGCGGAGGCGTACGAGGCCGCGCTCGAGGACCGGGCCGCACGCGGGCGGGACCTCTCCCGGGTGGCAAGCGTGGCGAGCTTCTTCGTCTCGCGGGTCGACACCCTCGTGGACGGGAGGCTCGAGAAGCTCGCCGCCGCCTCGACCTCCAGGGAGGGGCGGGAGCGCGCCTTGGCCCTTCGGGGCACGATCGGGATCGCCAACGCCAAGCTGGCGTACCAGGACTGGCGCGCGCGCACCGCGGACGGACGCTTTGCCCGCCTGGCCGCCGCCGGGGCCCGACCCCAGCGGCTCCTTTGGGCGAGCACCAGCACCAAGAACCCGCGGTACCGCGACGTCATGTACGTCGAGGAGCTGATCGGTCCCGAGACCGTGAACACCATGCCGCCCGCCACCTTCACGGCCTTCCGCGACCACGGCCGGGTCCATCCCACCCTGGAGTCGGACGTGGAGGGGGCGCACCGCGCGCTTTCGGAGCTGGGAGCTCTGGGGATCTCCCTCGACGAGGTGGCGGGGGATCTCCTTTCGGAGGGGCTCCGCCTGTTCGAGGAGCCGTTCGCGAAGCTCCTCGCCACCATCGAGGCCCGCCGGGGGGAGCGGACCGCACCTGGCTCCCAGACTGAAGGCCTGGCGTGAGCCCGGTCCGGACGAAGCGAGCCTACGAGAAGCCGGAGGCGGCCGACGGGTACCGGGTCCTGGTGGACCGGCTTTGGCCGCGCGGGGTGCGCCGGGAACGGTTAGGCCTCGACGCCTGGGTCCGGGAGCTGGCGCCGAGCTCCGCCCTCCGTCGCTGGTTCGGGCACGACCCGGCGCGGTTCGCGGAATTCGGCCGGCGGTACGCCCGGGAGCTCCGGGCCGGACCCGCGGCGGCCGCACTGGCCGAGCTCGAGCGCAAGGCCGCCCGCGGAACGGTCACCCTCGTCTACGGGTCGCGCGACGAGCGCCACAGCAACGCGGCCGTGCTCCGCGACCTCCTCGAGGCGGCGGTTCGGGACCAGGCCTGACCGTCGCGCGGCCGGGCGACTAGCTCGCGGCCTCGAGGCGCCCGCTCACCGCGGGATCGAGCGGCGCCGGCCGCGACCGGAGGGGACGGATCTCGGTCGCGGCATGGGCCCGGGCCGAGGCACGGCGCACGAAGGCGTAGCGGTCGAGCTCCAGGGAGGCGGCAAGGGTCTCCGCCAGCCGCTCCAGGTTTCGGGCCCACTCGGACTCCGCGAGCTCGGCCTCGCGCGCCTCCTCTGCGACGCGCCGCTCGATCGCTCGAAGGGCGCCCTCGGCCCGGCCATGGTCGCCCAGCGCCGAGGAAAGGTCCTCCTCGGCGGCGGAGAGGACCTCGAGGCGGCGAGCGCGCTCCCCCGCCTCCCGGATCCGCTCCCGATCCCAGTCGAGCGCGGCGAGGGCCGCCTTGGTCCGAGAGGACTCGAGGCGATCGGCTTGCCGGGCGAGGAGGACGCTCGCGAGGGGCACACAGACGAGGAGGAACGGACCGGCGAGCAGGCCAGGCCGGATCGCCATGAGCGCCACCGCGACGGCGAGGAGGAGGGCGGAGCCCACGGCCGCGCCGAGAAGGGCCGGACGTCGGGCCTCGGAGAGTACCCGGACGAGCTCCTCCCCCCGTTCCACGGCCACGCAGAGGAACGCATACACCGAGACCGCGGCCCCCAGGCCGAACAGGGCGCTCGCCACGATCGCGAGGGGATCCCGCGCCAGGGCGCGGGAGAGGGCGTCGAGGGAGAGGCCTGCAGAGAGAGCGGGCCCGGCCATGCGGTGAGCGGTGGAGGCGAGCAGGGCGAACGAGAGGCCCCGGAGGAGGAGCAAAGGAGCGGGATGGGGCACGGGGGGCCGGCCGCACTGCTCGATGGAGGCGTCCACCTGCCCCGGGGCGGAAGGGATCTTCCCGCTCGCGAGATCGTCGGCCACTTTGCGCGCCACTCCCTCGAGGTGGGCCCTCGCCGAGGCGACGCGTTCGGCGGCGGAGGCGAGATCGGACCGGGCGGAAGCGACCTCGTCCTGCGTCGCCCGCGAGGGAGCAGGCGCCGCGGCGGGCTCGGGTCGGGTGGCGAGGACCCGGATGACCGCCTCCCCCCCCTCGACGCTCACGTCGACGCCGAGCTCCTCGAGTGGCACGGGAAGGCTCGTGACGTACCGAGCCACCCTCGAGCGCACGAAATCGTCGAGTCGGACGCCCGAACGCACGGCCAGCCGGGCGGAAAGCTCCGCCTCGACGAGGGAGCGCGAGAGCCGGCCCCACCTCCTCTCGTTCTCCAGCCGCGTCCGGGCCCGGGCGCGGAGACCCGACCGCATCCCCGCGAGCCACCCGGCAACCCGCCTAATCAAAGCCGCTAAAGCGGCGGCGAACGGACCCGACACCTCCGAACCACGCATTGCGTCATCGACCTTCTCCCCGCCCGGTAAGGAAATTAGGGAGGCGGACGGGGTTGGGCCAAGGGCACCGGCGGGGCGGGAGCCGCGGAAGGTGGCGCGCAAAGGGCGGTTCTTCCCGTTTCGGGGTCGGGGAGCCAAGGGATACCGGTATCGGGAAAGGCGGAGTAGGCAAAGGTGTGGCACGGTCTGCCCGGATCCTCGTCGTGGAGGACAACGAGACCCTGCGTACGTTGCTCGCGCAGGTGCTCGAGGGGGAGGGTTACGTCGCCATCCCGGCCGAGTCGGGCGAGGAGGCGCTGGAGGTGGCTCGCCTGGCACCGCCCGACCTGTGCCTGGTGGACCACGTCATGCCGGGGATGAGCGGCGCGGATCTCATACGCGCCCTGCGGCTCTCGACGGACGACCGCCTCCGCACCGTCCCCGCGATCGGGCTCTCCGCCTACGAGGGCGGACGCACCGAGCTCGTCGCTGCAGGGGCGATTGGTGCGTTCGGCAAGCCGGTCGCGTATACCGCCCTGCTCGACGGGATACGCCGGGTCCTCGAGGGCGGGGTGCTGTTCGAGGGGCAGGCGCCCGCGTAGTGAGCCATCCCCGCCAAGAGGGCCGTCCCCGTGTACGGGAAGCGTCCGGGGAGACTGCGCTCAAATCGAGGGTTGCCAAAGCGCCCGCGCGTTCTGGGGCGCGCGCCCACGCGGGCCTCCTTAGCCTGGCCCGACAAGGAGCCCGAGCCTACCGCCCATCTCGACGCCGTGCTCGGCGAGCAATCTCGGCCGCTCGTCTCCCTCGTCCACACCGGCGGGACTCGAGAAGATCGGGGTGGACAGGCAGTGCCCCTCGCCGGTGAAGCCGGGCGCGGTGAGGCCGGCCATGAGAGAGGCCGAAATGCCTGCGGCGGCGGGAGAAGCGCTCATCGAGCGCTTCCTCCGCCACGAGGCGAAGGGCCTCGCGCAGCGCGTAGGTGCTCGAGATGGGCGTTTTGCGAGGGCAAAGGCCCTCCCCGTCGGCCGTCGTCGGCTCCCACCCGTCCACCTTCGCCTGCGCGCCGCCCGGTGAGAGAGGGAGCCACATTTCTCGAAGGTCAGGAGATCACCCCGCCTCGAAAGGAACGCACGCCGCAGTGCCCCGTGCGATCCTTGGGCTCGTGAACCTGCTCTTGCTCGAGCCGGAGGAGCTGTCCGGGGACGGAACGGCGCGGCTCGCGGGCCCAAAGGCTCGGCACGTTCGGGAGGTGCTCCGCGCCGCGCGCGGACAGCGGATCCGGGTGGGCGTGGTCGGCGGCCGGATGGGCGAGGCCGAGGTGATCTCGGCGGGCGAAGAGGAGCTCGTCCTTCGCCCACGGCTCGAAGAGGAGCCTCCGCCCCCCGTACCCCTGCAGCTCCTCCTCGCGCTCCCCAGGCCCAAGATCCTACGGCGAGTCCTCCAGTCGGCCGCGTCCCTGGGGGTGAAGCGGCTCGTCCTCTGTGGGAGCTACAAGGTGGAGCGCAGCTATTTCGGCTCGCCGAGCCTCCGTCCGGCGGCGATCCGTGCCGAGCTCTTGCTCGGCCTCGAGCAGGCGCGGGACACGATCCTCCCGGAGGTGGTGGTCCGGCGCCTCTTCAAGCCGCTCTTGGAAGACGAGCTCGACCTTCTCCTCCCGGCCAGGGCTCGCATCCTCGCCCATCCGAGCACCGGTGGGCTTCGTCACCCCCCTCCCGCGGGAGAGGTGGCCCTTGCGGTGGGGCCAGAGGGAGGCTTCACGGCCTACGAGGCGCACCTCCTCGAGGCGCACGGGTTCGCACCCTTCTCACTCGGAGCGCGCGTCCTGCGGGTCGATACGGCGGTGAACGTGGCGGCGGGGATGGTGCTCGAGTGGCTCGGTCGAGGCGGGCTCACCCGATGAGCCGCCTGCGGGGTGGGCGCGCGCTTTCCTCGACCAGGTCGCTCCGATCTCCGCGTTCTCCAGGGCGAGCTGCAAGGGCGACTGAGACCGTTCGCCGGCAGGAGGAGAGCTCGTATTCGGCCAGGCGGGCCAGCAGATGGTAAGGAAGCGACGTACCCGCAAGGACTGCGGGCGGGCCTGTCCTCTCGTCAAAGGCGAAGTACCTGGGCGAAGAGCGGCCTGGCCCTGCGTGGCCGGCCGCCCGATCGCCCGAGAGATCCATGCGAGCGGGCGCGTGCGACCCGCCTTCCCGCGATCGGAGTACAATCCAGTGGATGGCCGACCAAGGGACCTCGCGCTGGACCCTCATCTCGGTGCTCTTCTCGACCGTTTCCCTGTCGGCGCCGCTGGCAGCGCTCCTCCACGAGGCCGCCCTCGAGCTATACCGGCGTGACGAACCCACCGGCCAGGTCGCCGGAGACCTCGTCACCGGCCGGGTCGTGAACCTCCGCAAAACGGTGCAGCTCGGGTCGATCACGGGACCGGTCTTCGAGGCGAGCCTTGAGACGGAACGGGGAAATGGAACGGTGCGCTACCTCCTCACGCGCCAAGGCCTGGAACTCTCCGGGATCAGCGAACCCCCGGCTCCCCGCCGCCAGCCCCGCTACCCGAACTGACGAGGCTCGACCCACCTCGGGGGCCCCCTTGGGCGGCGTCTGCAGCGAGTCGTGTCCGGCGAGCGAACCGGGACGCCCTCGCCGGACTTGCTCACCCGCATGAGGGTCGCGCGACCGGGGGACTCGAGGGACAAGGGCGGATCCTCGAGTTCGAGGCCGGTCCGAGGCGCGACTCTGGTCCTGCGGCGAGCTGCGCTTCCTCGGTGATCGAGCCGCCTGGGGGAAGCCTCGCGAGCCCCAACCGCTCATCCCAGGATGGAGATTCGCTCCGCGCGCGCGAAGGCCCCCCGGACCTGGGGGAGATTCGTGCCACCGGGTGCCTCGACGACGAAGGACGCAGCCGCGGCACCGAGGCGCGCCGCCTCGGGAGGCGCGGCACCCTGCGCCAGGGAGTGCAGGAAACCCGCGGCGAACACGTCTCCGGCGCCCGTGGGATCGACCTCCTGCACTGGGAAGACGCCCACGTGGGTGGTGCGCCCGCGGACGATGATGTCGCAGCCCTGGGCACCGCGGGTGAATGCCACGACCGGGACTACCCGGGCCAGGCGCGATAAGAGGTCGCCCTGGCCCCGCAGATCGTCCTCGCTCAGGACGACCACGTCCACCGCAGAGAGCATGGCCGGCTCCGGGTTCCAGGGCGGCTGGGTGACCGTGCCGTCCGCTCCGACGACGCGGACGAGCCCCTGGGCGCAGAGTCCAGTGAGCCGGGGGCGGAGCGCGGCGCGAAAGGCGCTCGGGTCGACCTCCGACAGAACCGGAACGAGGTGGAGCACGTCCGGCCGGCGCCATCCGGGCGGAAGATTGCGAGGGGCGAGAGACATCGCCTGCGCCTCGACCCGCTGCGTACGGGTCCCGTCGGCCGCATACCGATTGTGGAACACGGTGGTGGAGGGCGAGGAGACCACCTCCGTCTCCAGGCCGCGAAGCGCCTCGGGAGGGTAGCCAGAGGCCACGGAGGTGAAGACGCGCACCTCCGCGCCCAACGCATGCCAGGCCTGTCCTGCGTAGTAGGCTGGCCCACCGGGTGCGAAACCGCCCGGGACGCGGTCGAGAGTCACGTTGCCACAGACGACGACCGAAAGAGCCACTCTCATTGGCAAACGATCTCCAGAACTCGCGCCCGTCTCAGGCGGGCATCCTCGATGATTTCGCTCGTGGGTACGTCGTACCAACCCAGCACCTCGAACCGGTTTCTCGGGGCGTAGGCCCGGCAACCATCTCCGGCCAGGACGCGTACCCCGCCCGCTCGCAGGGAGCGGAAAAAGGCCAAGGCGGACTCCGCCAGCCCGCGCTCGTAGAATACGTCCCCGGCGAGCAACACGTCGCACCGGGGCAGGTTCGCGCCGACCGCGTCTCCGGCGCGGAACGGCACGCTCACACCGTTCAGGGCGGCGTTTTGGGCCACCGCCGCCTCGCAAAACGGATCCCGGTCGAGGGCCAGCACCCCGGCCGCACCGGCCCGAACCGCGGCGATGGCGACCAACCCGCTGCCCGAGGCGAAGTCCACCACCCACCGCCCTCTCACAATCTCGGGGTGATCGAGGATGTGCCGTGCGAGCGCCTGGCCTCCGGCCCAGGGGAAGGCCCAGTAGGGCGGGTCCTCCCGTCCCGTCGCCTGCCAGAGCGCGTCCAGTTCCCCGGACTGGAGGAGCACGATCTCCGGGACGAGCGGGACCGTGGCAGGGGTGGTCTGGCGCTCGACCAGCGCCAGAGAACGCGCCCTGAAGGCAGGCTCGGGGATCATGGTCACACGGTCGGCGGGCGTGGGAATTCCGTCAAGGGCTTCCGGCCAGGCCCCTTCAATTCTTGCGCAGCTGGGCCAGGGCCTGCCGGGCCTGGTTCGCGTTCTCGCTCGTGGGGGCGATCTGGATGAGGCGGTTAAAGGCCTCCTCGGCCTTGGGGATGTCCCGGAGGTCGAACGCGTACACCACGCCGAGGTTGTAGAGACTCTGCAGGTGACCGGGAGAAATCCGGTTGGCCTTCTCGAAGTTGGCGATGGCCTTGTCGTACGCCCCCAGCGCCCGGAACATGACGCCCTGGTCGGTCAACACGTCGGGGCTGTCGGGCTTGATCTCCAGGGCATGCCCGTAGGCCTCGATCGACTTCTGGGGCTGGTGGGTGTCGAAGTACAGGTTTCCCAGGTCGACCCAGGCTTCCAGGTTCTGGGGATCGTGCTCGACCACGGTGCGAGCGGTGGCGATCCTCTCGCTCGCGTCAAGGGGGACGGCGCCGCTCGAATCGGGCGGAGCGGCGGCCGGGGCCGATGGCGAGGAGGCGGGGGCCGCCACCACGGCCTCGCTCTCCCGGCTGAGCCGCCCGGCGCGACCGATCTGGAAGGAGACAACCGCGACGAGAAGGCCGGCCGACAGGCCGACGGCGGCACCCAGGAGAAAGGAGCGATTCATCTCAGGGATTCCGGATGAGGAGTTGCGCGGGGCCGAGCAAGGACCGCAGGAAGCTCAGCATCTGCTCGTTCGGTGGAGCCCGAGTGCCTAAGGCCCACGCGGTGGGGCGGATCGCGCGTGGCCCAGGCCACCGTCGCCGCTCCGCCGGGCTGGTGGGAGAGGCGGTCGGGTCGGAACCGGACCCGGACGAGCTCGCCCTGCTGCAGCGGGAGCTGGGCGCCGACCTGGCGGCCCCCCGGAGAAACGTCCTCGGCCACCCAGTCCTCGAGCCGGCCACTCGCGCCGAGCTCGATGGCGATCCGTATCTTGTGGCGACGGTGCCGACGCGGGTCGTCTCCGGACACGGAGGCATGATGGCGGGGTCGGGGCAGCGGTGCAACGGGAGAAGAGCCGCTCGGAAGGGAACGGCGTCTCCGGCGCCGACCGACTCGGCTATCGCGTCGCTGGTCGAGTGGCCGGTGGAGAGCCGATCCGGGTGGACGGGCTGGCGGAGGACAACCTGCTTGCGAAGCCCGCCCGGTTCCTCCAGCACCGTGACGTCGAGCGACGCCAGCTTAAGCCCAGCCGGAGCGAGAAGAACGGATCGAAGATACGTTCCGCCGCCGCCCGGGGATGCCGCGGCCGTTCACCTCGAGCCGCACTCACGCCTGCGGCGAGCGGCCGCTCGGGGGGCGCAGTGCACGCGCTCCCAGGCGGACCGACACGGTGTCCCCGGCTCCGGCTCCTCCTCGGCAACGTGGGGGAGGTGGAGCCTCGCTGGTCGCCGTCCCGAGCCTGGCCCGCTCGGGTCATGGGGCCAGCCCCCCACAGGGGCTGCCGCTCGCCGCCCACCTGGCGCTCCATCCCGTTCACTATCGGTACCGGGCGATCCCCCTCTCCACCGCGGCCACGAGGTACGGGCGGATCTCGGCGGGACGAATGATCCGATCGAGCGAGCCGACCTTCAGCGCGCGCTCGACCGTGTGCACGGAGTCGAACTCCTCCGCCACCTCGCCCACCTTCTCGGACCGGACCTGGTTCAAGACCTCGGCGAGGCGCAGCCTTGACCCGCTGGCGCGGGCCGCCTCCTGGGCGGCGACCACCCGCGGATCGTTGCGGGCCCGGCTCTCTACGTCGCGCGCGAAGACCACCGCAGCCGCGGGCGCGCCGCCGATGACGGAGGCCCGCGCTCCCTCCACCGCCACCACCTCGATGTCCTCGCGGAGCGCCTTGGAGAACACCACGAAGGCGCCCCCGTGGTAACGGGAGACGACGCAAAACACGAAGGGGCCGCGGAAGTTGACCACCGCCCGCCCGATCTCGGCGCCATACTCGAGTTGGAGCCGCCGCATCGACTCGGGGGAGCCGTCGAAGCCGGAGAGGTTGGCCAACACCACCACCGGCCGGACGCCCGAGGCGCCGTTGATGGCCCGAGCCAGCTTCTTCGAGGACTGGGGGAAGAGGGTCCCGGCGCTCCACAGTTCGGGCCCGTCGGCGGGCACGAACTCGAGGCGGGGCAAGGGACGGGCCTCGATGCCGAGGAGGCAGACCGGCCAGCCCCCGAGGTGCGCGTCCCAGACCACCCCGGTGTCGCCGCCCCGTAGGTCCCGCCAGCGCTCCATCCACGGATGGTCCTGGTCGATCACCGCCGCCATGACCGCGCGAATGTCGAAGGGCTTCTTGCGATCGGGGTTCTTCTCCGGGCTGAAGATGTCCCCCACCGTCTCGAAGCCAGCCCCTCCGACCGGCCCGTGGGGGGAGGTCTGCACGTCCCGGTCGATGGGATCCCGGGTGGGCGCTCGCCGGGGGGAATGCTCCCCGGGGGCGACGTAGGTGTGCTCGTAGTGGCGGAGCAGGATCTGGAGGCCCTCCGCGAGGCTCCCGGCGCGGTACTGCGCCTGCCCGTTCGGCCCCATGATCCGGTCGTAGCCTCCGATCCCCTGGTTGTCCTCGGCGGAGACGCTGCCCGAGTACTCGAGTGCCTCCTTGCCGGTGAGCACCATGGCCGAGCCTGGGCACATGACCAGGATCCCCCGGGTGTGCATGAGCATGGTGGCCTCGGCATTCCAGTAGGGCTGCGCCCCCACGTTGATGCCGGCGACGACCACGTTCACCTCTCCCCCGCCCTGGGTGAACTCGACGATCCGGCGGAGGACGCGGGAGATCCAGTCCATGTTCTCGGTGCCGCTCTCCATCGAGATCTTCGCCCCGGCCGAGACGGCGAACCACTCCAGCGGCACGCGCAGCCTCTCCGCCAGGTCCAGGGCGGCGAGGATGCGCCGGCACTCGGGCTCGGCCAGCGAGCCCATGGAGCGGCTCGGGTCGCCGAGCAGCGCCACCCGGAACAGACCCTCAGGGTAGCGGTCGGTGAAGTTCCTCACTACCCCCACCACCACGTTGGCGGAATTCTTCCCCGCCGCCCGCTTCACCGGAACCAGGGCGCCGGAGGCGCCGAGGTCGTGCTCCTCGAACTCGCCCGGCGGCACCCCGGTCTCGGAGTCGGCCGGAGGGGCCATCATCCGCACCAGCTCGTAGGGATGGGTGAGCCCGCGCCGTCGGAGCTGGATCACCCGCTGCTGGTACTCCCCGAGCGGCTCCAGCGGTCGATCGGTGGGGACGTCGTAGCGGATAGAGACTCCGCTGCCGGTGGTGTGCACGCGGAGGAGGGTGCTGCGGAGCGCGCCGGTGAACGGATCGGGCACGCGCGCGTCGATGAGCACCACCTCGAGCCCGAGCCCCTCCGTCTCCGGGGCGAGCCGCTCCGCCAGGCTCCGGATCTCCTCGCGGGAGAGGAGCAGGGGCGGCTCCACGGTGAGCAACACCCGGTTCCACTCGAGGCGCTTGTCGGGCGAGCGGTGCGCCTGGAAACGGCGCATACCGGCCAGGGCCTCGTGCAACATGCGCTCCAGGTGGGGAAGCTGAACCACCTGTCCCGCTGTATCGCGCACCGGAGTGAGGTCCCGGACCTCGGCCACCGCGAACAGCCGCTCGTCCTTGGGGTTGTCCCGGGCCACCCCCAGGTACAGGAACACGTCCTCGACCGAGGGCAGGCGTTCCAGCTCGAACTTGGAGAGGCGGGCCAGCTGCATGCGCCGGAACAGCATGGGGTGGATCCCACGGTAGCGGCGGTCCTCCACGAAGTCGCCCGGACCTCCGCGGAACGTGAAGTGCTCCTGGCTCGACTGGCGCCCCAGACCGTGACCGGGCACGGCCGCGGCCACCGCCACCCGGCGGACCGGACGGGTGAACAGGGCCCCGACCAGCGCGCCCCTGGCCCGCTCCACCCGCTCCTCGACCGACCCGACCGGCACGGGCCTCCAAAGGTAGATCTCCAGCGCCAGCTCCACCTCCGAGGGCGCCTCCGAAGACAGCCGGGCCAGTACCCGAGCCGCCTCGGCCACCAAGTCGGCCGGCGCGAAGCAGGCGAGGAGCCGGACCCGGCGCCCCTCGCTGGCGTACTCGGCCGAGGCGCAGCTCACCCCGTCCTCCACCCGGGCCGTGGCCGGCCCCACCGGCGCGATCCGGTAGTAGCGGCGCAGGAGGGTCTCCACCAGGCGGGACCGAAGCGCCGGTGCGGCACTCGACATCCGCTCGATGAGCAGGGTGGCGAGGGGTTGGGCGCAGGCGA
The DNA here is from genome assembly GCA_035686075.1 of Anaeromyxobacter sp. GTDB lineage: Bacteria > Myxococcota > Myxococcia > Myxococcales > Anaeromyxobacteraceae > Anaeromyxobacter. The sequence continues at coordinate 36,028 of DASRZU010000013.1, read as the reverse complement.
CGAGCCGGGTGACGATGGCCTCCCGCTCGGCGTTCTTGGCGGTGGCGAGGGCGGCGAGGTCCTTCTCGACCTGGACGTAGGCGGCGGCCCGGGCCCTCTCGAACAGAGGCTGGTCGAAGCGCTGGTACCGCAGCTCTCCCGCCAGATCGGCGAGGGGGGCATGGAGTTCGCGCCCGAGCTCGGTGAGTCGATCGAGCAATCGGCGCGTCTCCGGGCCCCGCTCGTCCAGGGCCGGCGTCTGCGAGGCGAGGCGCCGTTCCAGGATCCCGAGCACCGGCCCCAAGGGCTCGCTGGCGCGCTCGTGAGCCTTCTGGATCCTGAGGAGCGCGTTCTCCAGCTCGGGGCCCGGCGACTCGAGCGCCACCCCGTAATGGGAGAGGGCGCGCCTCAGCCCGTCCACGAACTCGGTGGAGAGGCCGGAGCCTCGCTGCTCGGGCTCGTGCAGGTATCGCCACAGCTCCTCGAGCGGCGGCTTTCCGCCGGCGGAACCGTCGCGCCGGGCGGTCCGGCTGAAGAGCGACTGCAAGTCCACCAGGGCCGAGAAGGCGGCCTCCTCGGCGGCGAGGACCTGGGGGTCGTCGCTCACCACCGCCCCGGAGAGCTCCGCCCAGCGCGACGCGAGCCGGCGGGACTCGGACGGCGCGACGTCGAAGCCCAGGAGGTCGCGGTGCAGCTCGTCCAGGGCGGCGAGGTACCTTTCTCGGGGGGTGGCGAGGGCCGGGGGCGGGAGGGAACGCAGGCCGATCGGGGCGGTGGCGTCGGCGGCGGGCTCCGTGTCCTCTGGCTCGAGCCTGAGCAGCGGCGTCCCGGCATCCACCTGGGCGTTCGGGACCGCGACCACCTCCCGGACCACGCCCGCCGTGGGGGCCTGGACCACCACCTCGACCTTCATCGACTCGACCCGGGCCACCGGCTCCCCAGCCGACACTCGCTGGCCGACATGGACCGGGATCGCCATCACCACCGACGGCACGGGCGCGACCACGAGTCCGGCCGGCTCCCGCTGGATGACGTGCGGAACCCCGTCGATCTCCACGAGGTGTTGCAACCCCTCCACACTGGAGAGGACACGGATTCGCCGGTCGCCCATGGAAAGGCGCTTCTCGCGCCCGGCCAGCCGCTCGACCCTGATGTCGAGGGGGACACCGCCGGGCTGCACCACGCGATAGGCGGTGGGGCCGATCTGCCGCACCTCGATCCGGTAGCGGCGGCCCTCGAGTCTGAGCTCGGCGATGCGGCCGGCCGAGGGACCGACGCGGGGGCGACCACGCCGGGCCTCGGCCAAGAACCGCTGCCGCTCCAGCGCCAGCTCCAGGTCGTACACCTCGAGGGCGGCAGCGACGAGCGCCACCTCGGGTCGCGAGGAGACGAGTTCCTCACCGCGGCTTGCGACCCGGGCGGCGTTCCCGTCGCCTGGAACGCCGGTCACCACCTCAGGGTGGGCGCAGATCGCGGCCGTCCAGGCCTTGGTCGTGCCCCCGCCCCCCACCAACACGTCCGCGTCCTCGAGCGCCTGGGAAAGGCGCACCAGCGCCTCCGGGCGCGAGTCGCCCACCGCCACCACCGTCGCCGCGGGCTCTCCGGGCAGACACAGGTCGCCCTCGTCCACGTCCGCCTCGATCCGGAGCACCGGGTCGGTGGGCAGCCGCAGCCGTTCGACGCGGCCCCCACCGAGGTCGCCCTCCGCGCCCCGAGGCAGGATCCGAGCCCCGACGGCGAAGGCAGCGCCAGGCGAACGGGCGGAGGGAAGCTCGTCCCCCGCCGCGATGGAAAGTGCGAGCCGGACCAAATCGACACCCGAGACCGCCTCGACGGCCGCGGCCGTCGCGGCCATGGGCTGCAGTCCACAGAGCCTCTGCCCCCCCGTCGTGCCGAGGGCGACCTGAACAGCCGCCACCCCTACCCACCCCGCCGCCTGGCAGGCCCGCTCGGCCAGAGCGGCCGCCCGCCGCTCCTGCTCCGACCACCGTTCCGGGGCGACGCTCTCGAAGAAAGCGACCACCTCGCCTAACCGCAGCGAAGGGTCCCCCATCCCGATGACCCGGGTGCGCCCTTCGAGGTCGCGGGCCACGACCACTTCCATGATCCGCAAAGACCCGTCCGGCGAGGGCCCAAGGAGCTCGACTCCGAGCTCCGCGGCGACCCCCTTGAGACCGCCGGGGCCGCTAGCGCGGCGAAGGACCTCGGCCGGGGGTCCCACGAGACGAATCCCGTTCTCGGCGCACCAGGCCGCCATCTCCGCCCGGCCTGGCGCCGACGCCCGGCCCACCCACACCGTGCTCGCCCGCGCCGCGGCGATCGCTTCGCGGCGGTCCCGTCCCTCGAAGGCCTCGTCGGCCTCGCGGAGCAGCGTGGCGTGGCGCTCGAGGGGGCCGTGGATGGCCACGGCGGCGTCGGCGCGGCCAAGCCGCACGAACTCCCGGACGGCGCGGATGACGCGGCGGCCTCCCTCTCCCGGATCGACCACCGCCACCCGCCCCAACCCGATGGCTTGAGACATCCCTGGACCCCTTCGCGCGGCGACCGGCTCGCTGGCCCTCGACCGCGGGGGGCGAGTGGGTCACCTTTGCCAGCGTGGGCTCCTCAAATCAGATGGTGCGCTCTTGCGCAAGCGGCGAGTCGCCCTGCCGCACCGGCCACGACGCGCCGCGGCAGCGCAGGGGGAGAGGGCCCCTCGCAGGTGGTGTGCTCTGCCGTGCCCTCGGGCTTCTACCCGGGTCCCCCTGCGGGCCGCAAGGCAGCCCCAAGGCGACACGGTCCCGGCAAGGGGAGACTCTCGAGGCCAAAGCGCGCGACCTTCACGAATGGTATGTCGCGGGCGCCCGCCCATGCCCCTCGAGCCGCACACGAGTCGAAGGGGTCGCCGAAAAAGAGCAACGGACGGGAGATCAAGTTCCCGCGGAGGCGCGGTTCGAAAGAGCGGGGAAACGACCCAGCGGAGCGCTCGGCGGAGAGCCGGATGACTTCGCCTCGCCGGAGCGCCGGATGCGGGCAACACGGGAGGAGTCGAATCGACGATCTAGAGTACCCCGCGGCCCTTACCCGGGGGCCTCGCCTGCCAGGGCGGTCAGGTCGCGGTTCCCAGCAAGGCCGGCCTCGCCGCCTGCACCACCCCGTCGACCCAGTCGATGACCGCTCGCACGCGCGGGGTCCTCCCCAGGTCGCCGTGGAACAGGATCCACAATTCGTGGTGCACGGGTTCGGGCGCCTCGAGCCGGACGAGCCCGGAGTCGGCAGCGGCGACGAAGCAGGGCAGGAGCGCGACCCCCATGCCCGCCCTCACCGCGGCCACGAGCGACAGGCTCGAGTTGCACCGGAACGCGAGGCTGCGGGCGGGCGCCACCCGCGCGAGCCACCGCTCCTGCGGGGCGCTCGCGAGCGAGTCGTCGAACCCGACGAACGCGTCGGCCTCGAAATCGACCCGGCCGCGGCGCACGGCCGGTTGCCCGCGGGCCGCGTAGAACCCGTAGGCGACCTCGCCCAGCTTGCGCATCACCAGGCCGGCCTCGCGGGGGCGACCGAGGCGCAGGGCCAGGTCCGCCTCCCGGCGCGTCAGGTCGAAGATCCGCTGGTCCACCGCGACCTCGAGCAACAGTCGGGGGTAACGCTCGCGGAGCGACGGCAGGGCCGGGGCGAGCAGCTGGGCACAGACATGGGTGGGGGTGGTGAGGCGCACCGTGCCGGCCAGGTCGCGGTCGGCGGCGTCGGCGTGCCGGGCGAGCGCGAGAACGTTTTCCTCGACGCGGGTCGCGAGCGCGGCCAGCTCGTCGCCCGCGGCGGTGCGAGACCATCCCTGGGGTCCCCGCTCGAACAGGGTCAGCCCGAGCGTCTCCTCGAGCGAGGCCACCCGCCGCCCCACGGTGTTACGGTCAACCCCGAGGCGCCGGGCCGCGCCCGACAGGCTGCCGGTGCGTGCCAGCTCGAGGAAGAAGCGGAGATCGCCCCAGTCCAGGCCCGCGCGTCCTTGCGCGGGCCCGTCGCTCCGCTGCGCGTTCCGAAGGTTCTGGGCCACCTCTATACCTCCTCACGACCGCAGACCACCTCCGGTGCGGCCAAGACCGCAGACGGGCGAGGCGGTCGGGAGAGACCAATATGACGCGTACCTCTGCCATCACGAGCGAACTCCCGGTGCCCACGTGGGTCGGACGCCGGACAGCCACCCGGGGCGGTGCAGGGGGGGCCGCTTCAGCGACCCGGCGTCGAGCCCCGGGGGGGAGCGGACTCGCCGAGATCGTGGCGGGTGGGCTTCTCCTCATCGCCTGGGCGATCCTCTGGACCCTCTTCCTCGACGGGGTGGCGGGGCCGGCGGCCAGGCTTTCCAGGGCGGCGGATCGGCCCTGGCTCGACGCGTCGGCGGCCTCGCCGACCCAGGTCTCCCCGAGCAGCCCGGGAGCCGTTGACACGACTCCCGGCGCCCCTTAGGTGGAACCGGGTGGCGACGGTCGCGGAGCGACTGCGAAAGACCGGCATTCAACCGTCCGCTCAGCGAGTGGCGGTGGGGGAATACGTGCTCGCCACGGACGCACACCCCTCGGCAGAGCAGGTCTGGGCGGAGGTGCGGACCCGGGTGCCCGTCATCTCCCGGGCGACGGTCTACAACACGCTCAACCTCTTCGTGCGCAGGGGTCTCCTGCGCCAGATCCAGCTCGAGGAGGGCCGAATCGGCTTCGATCCCAACCTGGCGCCACACCACCACTTCATCGACGAGGTCACCGGGGTCGTCCTCGACATCCCCTGGGATGCCTTGGAGGTGAAACGCGTGGAGGCCCTGCGCGGGCTCGAGGTGAGAGAGTACCAGGTGGTCCTGCGGGGCCGGCGCGGGCGGTTGCGCGCCGGCTGACCCCGCCGGCGGGAGATCGGGCGGGAACGCCCAATCGGGACGCCGCAAGGGGTCAGGGTTGAGTTAGACGTTGTCTAGACCCCTACGCCCGGCGCGGGCGGGAACGAGGAGTGGACCCATGGCCAACCTGAAGGGATCGAGGACCCACGAGAACCTGAAGGCGGCGTTCGCGGGGGAGTCGCAGGCGAACCGCCGCTATCTGTACTTCGCCAAGGTCGCCGACGTGGAAGGCTACCCCGAAGTGGCCGCGAACTTTCGCGAGACCGCCGAGGGCGAAACCGGCCACGCTCACGGGCACCTGGACTTCCTCAAGGGCGCAGGCGACCCCGCGACCGGGCTGCCGATCGGCGACAGCACCCTGAACCTGAAGGCGGCCATCGCCGGAGAGACCCACGAGTACACCGACATGTACCCGGGGATGGCCAAGACCGCTCGCGACGAGGGCTTCGCAGAGATCGCGGACTGGTTCGAGACCTTGGCCAAGGCCGAGAAGTCTCATGCCGGCCGCTTCCAGAAGATGTTGACGATCATCTGACGAGCTCGACCGGGATCTCCGGGGGGCGAGACTAGACCCGCCCCCCGGCCCGCTGTCCGAAGGGCCGGTCACGGTGCCGGGCGCGCCGCGCTCGTCGCTTCCTTCCCCTCCGCCACGAGCTTCTTCCCCGCCTCAAGCGGCGGCCGGGGTTCACGCACGGCCAAGGCCGTCGCGACAGCGGCACCGTGACCGGAAGAACTTCACGCCTCACGTGTTCCGGAGGGTGATCGGCGGGGTCGCCCGCGATCCGGGCGCGCCATGCGGTGGAACGACCGGAGCAGGATCGGCGTCGCGATATGCGCCTCGATGCTCCTCCACCTGGCCGGGGGCACCGCTCTCCTCCTCCTCGCCCCACGGCGGGAGGGAGAACCTAGGCCAAAGCCGCCATTCGAGGTCGCCCTCGTCCCTCGCCCCGAGCCCCTCCCGAAGAGCTCCGAGCCGTCAGCGGGCTCAACTTGGGAGAGGAGGCGCCCGGGGGTCTCCAAGGCTACGGAACCACGCGGCGAAACGCCGGGTGCCCGGCCGACGAAGCGCGCGGCCAACGCTCCCGGCCTGGGCTCCAACCCGCCTTCGGGCGAAAGGGTGCTCACGCCTGCAAAGGGGACGCGGGAGTGGATGGAGGCGGAGGGACTCGCGCCCGGCGAGGCGATGTCCCCTCGCGCCCTCCTCCGCCCGGCTCCCGCGCTGCTGGGCCCTTCCCGCGGGGAAGGCGGCGTCGGCGAGGAGGGCGAGGCGAGAGACGGTGGTGCTTCGGATCGCGAGAGGGCCGAGGCGATCCGGGCGCGCCTCGACGGTTTTCTCGAGGAGGTGCTGGCGGCCGATCGGGCGCATACCCTCCCCGACGCCTACTGGTCGGACTTGAGGGGGCGCCTCGAGGAGGGTTTCAAGGTTGCGTGGGGGGTGCTCGACGAGGGGCCACGGGACGACGAGGTCGTGAGCGGCGGTCGCGTGGGCGAATCTCTCGTCGCCTGGCAACGCGAAGCGGAGCTCTGGGCGTCGCAAGGAGAACAGGGCCCTCCCAGGGATCCCGGGGAGCTCGCCGCCGCCCAAGCGCGCCGTGAGCTCGCGGCACGAGAGCTCGTGGGTGGCGAGGAGCGAAAGGCCGCGCTCTTCCTCACGGAACTCGTCGCTCGCGTCGAGCTGGAGCAGGGCCCGGACGGTGAGCTCGCCGCCTGCCGCCTGGTGGGGACGAGCGGAAACGCGGCGTACGACGAACTGGTGCTGGAGCACCTGAGGGCGCTGGCGAGGGAGGTGCGGGCGCGGCTCGGTCCCCCGCCGGCCCAGGGGAGCCGGACGCGCTGGGCCGTTCTCTCGCGGTTCGAGCTCTTTCCTCCCATGCCACTCGCGGGATGCAGCTTCGACGCCCAGTTCCGGCCGGCGGGCTGCTTCTACCCGCTCAAACGGACGGTTAGGACTTCTTTCAGGCTCGAGCGGGTGTGGGTGCGATGATCGGTCCGGGCAGAAGCCGACGGGCCCCCTCCGGGGCCTACGAAGGGGCGCCGGATCGTGGATAACGGGCGGACATGAGCGACTCGGACACGGAGCGGCGTTCCCTCTCCCGCGGGGAGTGGGCAGCGGTGGTCTTGGCCGTGGTGGTGGTCGCTGCGGCGCTTTGGGTTTGGCTTCGCAAGCCCGAGAGCGCGCACGGGCCGGCCCTGCAGCCGGCCTCCGAGGCGGCTCCTCCGCAAGCGGTGGCCCCGGAGGAGGCGCCCACCGCTGTGACGGACGCTCAGGCGCGGCCGCAGCTCCAAAGCGTGAGCGACGACCCCGCCTTCCTGCGCTGGTTGGCCGCGGCTGGCGACATCGTTCGCCGCTGGGCGATCGTGACGGACAACCTCGCCCAGGGCGTGAGCCCCCGCAAGCAGCTCGAGCCCGCTGCCCCCAGGGGCCGGTTCCAGGTGGTCGACCGGGGCGGCAAGACCTTCATCGCGCCCGAGTCTTACGCCCGGTACGACGAGTTCGCCCGCGCGGTGGCGTCCATCAAGGCCCCGGCATTCGCGGCCGTGTACAAGGCTCTCCGCCCGGCGGTGCAGATGGCCTACCGCGCCCTCGGCTACCCCACCGGATCGCTCGACGCGGCCACCCTGCGGGCCTTGAGGCGCATCGAGGGGGCGCCGGTGGTGGACGGCGACCTCGAGCTCACCCCGGAGCGCGGTGTGTACCTCCTCGCCGATCCGAAGCTGGAGGGCCTGAGCGAGGTGGACAAGCACCTCGTGCGCATGGGCCCGCGGAACGCGCGTGCGATCCAGGCCAAGGCCCGCGAGATCCGCGAGGCCCTCGCCCTCCCGGCGGAGGCGGCCAAGTAGCTCGCAACGATTCGCAACGATCTCGACAAAGCGCTCTCGGGGACCCGAAGTAAGCTCCCCCCGTCGGTTTCGAAGCCCGGGAGCTCCCCCGGGCAAAGGAGGGAATGGACATGGGTCACAGGGTCTGTCCGTGGTGGCTGGGGTACTTCCTCGCCAGCCCGGTTCGGAGGCTCGTCCAGGATCCGGCGGCGATCGTGGGGCCGCACGTGCGGCAAGGGATGACGGTCCTCGAGCCCGGGCCGGGAATGGGGTTCTTCACCCTGGAGATCGCCAGGCGGGTCGGGCCCTCTGGACGAGTCATCGCGGTCGACATCCAGGAGCAAATGCTCGCCGGCCTCCTACGCCGTGCTCGGCGCGCCGGGCTCGCAGATCGGATCGAGGCGCGCCTGGCCCGAGAGGGCTCTCTCGGGATCGACGACCTCGCGGGCAAGGTCGACCTCGTCCTGGCGTTCGCGGTGCTCCACGAACTGCCCGACCTGGGACGGTTCTTCGCCGAGGTGCGGCGAACCCTCGCGCCGGGGGGCCAGGTGCTCGTAGCCGAGCCGTCCGGCCACGTGAGCGGAACGGACTTCGAGGCTACCCTGGCCGCGGCCGACCGAGCCGGATTCCGCCGCGAGATGGGTCCCGCCATCCGACGGAGCATCACCGCCCTGCTGGCATGAGGCGGTGGGCTTGAAGGCGCCGGGGCGATCGCACCGGTCGCCTTTCGACGCCCTCGGTCCGCGGTCGGAGGTAGGGAGAACACCGTCCGGTTGCCGCCGGTGCCCGCGCCGCGGTAACCATGTGTGGATGTCCAGCGCCGCCGCCGTCCCCCTCGAAAAGCTCGAGCGCGCCATAGAGGAGCTCGTCTCGAAGGGGACACTGCGCGTCCCGCCGTACCCGGCCGTGGCGGTCCGAGTCCAGGAAACGCTGGGGCGCAGGGACGCCGGGCTCGCCGAGGTCGCACGCCTCGTGGGGGCCGACGCGGTCCTGACCGCCGCCATCCTCCGGTGCGCTAACTCCGCCCTCTACCGTCGCGGTCCACCGGTCACGGACCTTCTCTCCTCGATCACGCGGATCGGAGCGGCGGAGGTGATGCGATTGCTCCTGGCCTCGGGGCTCTCCTCCGGAGCCCAGGCGGTGGGCCCGCTGGTCTCGATCCGGCGCCTCATCTGGATCGAGGGGCTTTCCAGCGCCGCCGTCTGCCAGGAGCTGGCCCGCCTGCGCGGCCTGCGCACCGAGGAGGCGTTCGTCCTCGGCCTGCTCCACGACTTCGGGAAGATCGTGGCCTCCACGGCGCTCGAGGCGCTCCTCGAAGAGGGCCGGTTCGAGGGGGAGTGCCCGCTCGAGGCCTGGGCCGCCCTGGTGGAGCGGCAGCACGTGCCGGTGGGGGTTGCCACCGCGGCCGCCTGGAGGCTCCCGCCGCTCGTGGGCGAGGTGATCGCCGCCCACCACGCCCCCACGGACCGCCGGGCGCGCTGCCGCGACCCCGGCCTCCTCGAGGTGGTGAAGCTCTCGGACCAGGTGGTCGCCCTCCTCCTCACCCGGACCCGCGTGACCCTGGCGGAGCTGTCGCGCATCGGCGGCCTGGGAGTCGAGGAGCGGGCCGCCGTGGAGCGCGTCGTCGAAAAAGTCCCCGAGTTCGTCTCCGCCTTCGAGACCCCTGCCGCGGCCGCCTTCGTGGGGTCGAGCCGGGTGGCGCTCCCGGAGACCACGCTGCGCGCCCCGAGCCGGCCGCTCACGCTCGGGGTCTCGATCTCCGTCGCCCGTCGTCCCAGGCTCTACCGGGCCCGGGCGGTTTCGCCCGAAGGGCTCGCCCTGGCTGGCGAGGAGCCTTTGCCCGAGAACCGGCTCCTCGAAGCCAAGGTCTACGCCGAGGAGCCGTTCGCGCTGTGGGTGCTCACCCGGATGTGTCGGCGCACCGCCGGGGGGTTCGACGTCGAGGTGCAGCCGTTCGCGCTCACCGGGGGACTCCGGGAGCGGTGGGAGAAGCTCGTCGCTGGAGGACCGGCCATTGCGCGGGAGGAGGCGTGAGTCTGTACCACGAGGAGTTCCTGGCGCGCTTTGGCGGGGGAGAGGCCCCGGCGTGCGCCTGCGGGCGGATCCACCGGGTTACGCTCCGCGAGGCGATCGTGGGCCCGGGCGCGCTGGAGGAGTCGGCCGAGCGGCTGTCCCGCGGACCGTGGCGCGCCACCTGGGTTCTCTCGGACGGTAACACCGAGGCGGCGGCGGGTGCGCGGTGGAAAGGGCTCGTCCGCGGGAAACGCGTGCGAGGCCGGGTGCTGCCGGCGGCGCCCCGGCCGGTCCCGACCGAGGCGCTCGTCTCGGAGCTCGCCGCGGAGGCGCGAGAGGCCTCGCCGGACCTCGTGGTGGCCGTGGGCAGCGGCGTGGTGAGCGACCTCGGCAAGGCCATCGCGGGCGAGACGGGCCGGCCGAGCTGGTCCATCGCCACCGCCGGCTCGGTCGATGCCTACACCTCCGCCACCTCCGCCATCCGGGTGGCGGGGTACCACACCCCCGTCCCCGTTCCGCCGTCCGAGGTGGTGGTCTGCGACGCGAGCGTCATCGCCGAGGCCCCGAGGCGGCTCTTCTGGGCGGGCCTGGGCGACCTCCTCGCGAAGTACCTGGCCCGGGTGGACTGGTTCCTCGCGCACGCCGTCACCGGCGAGTACTTCTGCGAGGCGGTATCGGCTCTGGCGCTCGGCTCGGCACGCCGGGCGATCGAGGCCGCGAGCCTCCTCGCGTCGGATCCGGCCGCGGCGGCGATCGCGCTCTCGGACGCGTCCCTGGTCTCCGGCCTGTGCATGCAGGCGATCGGATCGTCCCGGCCGGCGGCCGCGGCCGAGCATACGATCGCCCACTTCTGGGAGATGGCGGGCGCGGCACAGAAGGAGGAATTCGATCTGCATGGGCTCCTCGTCGGCGCGGCCAGCCGGCCCATCCTCGGCGGGTACCTCGCCCTGGCCCCGCGGCTTCGGGCCGCCGAGGTGGACCCAGCGGCGCGCCGGGAAGCGCTCGAGCGCGAGCCGCCCTGGGAGGCCGTCCTGCCGCCCGAGCTGATCCGCTTCCGGGCGACGATCGAGGCCGTGGTGCGGTCGAGCGAGGCGGGCCGACCCTCACCCGAGACGAGGCTCCGCGCCTTCTCCCGCCGGCGGGAAGAGATCCTGAATGCCGCAGACCCGGTCCTGCGGGAGCTCGAGGCGGCGGTGAAGACGCTCGAGCGGCTCGGGTTCCCGTTCTCGCCCGCGGAGCTGGGGATCGCCGAGCCCTGGCTTCGCCTGGGCGTGCGCCACGTCCGCTGGCTTCGCGACCGGTACACGACCTTCGACCTCGCCCACGACCTCGGGGAGGAACCCATGCTCGCGGCGGCAGTCGAGGCCGCGCTGGCGACGCCGTAGGGGCCGGGGAACCCGCTGGCCATCTTCGGGCGGGCACCGCGAAAAGGCCTTTCGCGCCGGGCGACCTTCGAGGGGCGCAAGGGCCACATCGCCAGGGCGAAGGAGCGCGAGCCTCGTGGGCGGGCCCTTCAATCTCCGCGGGCGCGGCCCGAGGGCCCGGCCGGCACGCCCGTGCGAGACAGAGGCGAACCTCCCGGAACCGGTGCGTCCTCGACCCAGACCGATCGGACGCGGAAAACTCCCCGCGAGCCGGCCGCGCGCGCGGGCGCTTGACGACCGGGGGGCGGACCGGCTTTAGTGCGACGACTGGACTAAATCGGCGGACCCCCGATCGGCAAGGGCGCTGGTCGCGGTCGGGCGCCGCGGCACCTCTCCGCGGGGGAGTCGCGACATGTACTTGGGAATCGATCTGGGGACGAGCGAGGTGAAGGCCGTGCTCCTCGAGGACGGCGGCGGGATCGCCGCCTCGGCCAGCGCACCGCTCGAGGTACAGCGCCCCCAGGCTCGCTGGTCGGAGCAGTCGGCCGAGAGCTGGTGGGAGGCCTCGGTCGCGGCCGTGGACCGGCTCAAGGAGGCCAACCCCAAGGGCCTGTCGGCGGTCCGCGGGATGGGGCTCTCCGGCCAGATGCACGGCGCCACCCTCCTCGACACCGCTGACCGTCCCCTCCGCCCGGCCATCCTGTGGAACGACACCCGGTCGGACGAGGAGTGCCGGGAGCTCGAGGCGCGGGTACCCACGCTACGCGCCCTCACCGGCAACCTGGCCATGCCGGGGTTCACCGCGCCCAAGCTCCTCTGGGTCGCGAAGCACGAGCCGAAGATCTTCGCCCAGGTGAGGTCGGTGCTCTTACCCAAGGACTACCTGCGGCTACACCTCACCGGGGAGAAGGTCTCGGAGATGTCTGACGCCGCCGGGACCCTCTGGCTCGACGTGGGCAAGCGCGACTGGTCAGAGGCGCTGCTCGCCGGGACCCGGCTCGGGCGGAGCCACATGCCGCGGCTCGTGGAAGGCAGCGAGCCCTCGGGCCAGCTCAGCGCTGAGCTCAGGCATCGCTGGGGGATGGGGGGCAGGGTGGTGGTGGCCGGCGGCGGCGGCGACAACGCCGCGAGCGCCGTCGGCATCGGCGCGGTGGCGCCCGGCGGGGGGTTCGTCTCGCTCGGCACCTCGGGGGTCACGTTCGTGGTGAACGATCGGTTCCTGCCCAACCCCGAGAGCGCCGTGCACGCCTTCTGCCACGCCCTGCCCCGCCGGTGGCACCAGATGAGCGTCATGCTCTCTGCGGCGAGTTGCCTGCGCTGGGTCACCCACCTTCTCGGCGCCAGGGACGAGGCCGAACTCCTCGCCGAGGTGGAGAGACTCGATCGAGCGGCCCGGGCCGCCGCCCCGCTGTTTCTGCCCTACCTGTCCGGCGAGCGCACGCCGCACAACGACCCGGCGGCCCAGGGCGTCTTCTTCGGGCTCGTGCACGGGACGGACCGGGCCACGCTCGCCTACTCGGTCGTGGAAGGCGTCTCGTTCGGGCTGGCGGATGGTATCGACGCGTTGCGCCAGGCGGGCACCGCGGTCGATACCCTCTCCCTCGTGGGCGGGGGCTCGCGCAGCTCCTACTGGGCGCAGCTCATGGCGGACCTGTTCCAGGTCACGCTCCAGACGCACGCGGGCGGTGAAACCGGTGCGGCGCTCGGAGCGGCGCGCCTCGGCCAGCTCGCCTGTGGAGCGGAAGAGAGGGTCGTGTGCACCCGTCCCCCGGTGAGCAGGACCTTCGAACCGGCTCCTGCCTCGCGCGGGCTGCTCATCGAGCGGCTGGCCCGCTTCCGCTCGCTCTACCGGAGCGTCGCGCCCATGTTCAAGGGACCCTGAGGGCTTGTCCTCGCTCCGGACCACTCGTCACTGCAAGGAGACGCCATGTCGAGCTACTTCGCGGAGATCCCGGTCATCCCCTTCGAGGGGTCGAACAGCGATAACCCCCTCGCGTTCCGCTACTACCAGAAGGACCGCATGGTGTTGGGCAAGCGGATGGAGGACCAGCTGCGGTTTGCGGTCTGCTACTGGCACAGCTTCTGCGGGACGGGTTCCGATCCCTTCGGCGGAGCCACCTTCGAGAGGCCCTGGTTCAAGGGCGATGCCATGGAGGCGGCGAAGCTGAAGGCCGAGTCGGCCTTCGACTTCTTCGTCAAGTTGGGCGTGCCCTTCTACACCTTCCACGACCGGGACGTGGCCCCCGAGGGGGGGACGCCGCGCGAGAGCCAGCGAAATCTTGAGGTCATGGTCGACGAGCTGGCGCGCCACCAACAGCGCACGGGCGTGAAGCTCCTCTGGGGCACCGCCAACCTGTTCAGCCACCGCCGCTACATGGCCGGTGCGGCCACCAACCCCGACCCGGAGGTCTTCGCCATGGCCGCGGCCCAGGTGAAGGCCGCCCTGGACGCGACCGTGAAGCTCGGGGGCCAGAACTACGTGCTCTGGGGAGGCCGGGAGGGCTACGAGACGCTCCTCAACACCGACGTGAAGGCCGAGCTGGAGCAGCTCGGTCGGTTCTTGCGAATGGTGGTCGAGTACCGACACAAGATCGGCCTGAAGGGCCACCTCCTCATCGAGCCCAAGCCGCGCGAGCCCACCAAGCACCAGTACGACTTCGACACCGCCACGGTGTTCGGGTTCCTGCAACGCTTCGGCCTCGAGAAGGAGGTCAAGGTCAACATCGAGAACAACCACGCCACCCTGGCGGGCCACTCCTTCGAGCACGAGATCGCCACCGCCTTCGCCCTCGGGATCTTCGGCTCGGTCGACATGAACCGCGGCGACACCCTGCTCGGCTGGGACACCGACCAGTTCCCGAACGTCGCGGCCGACTTGGTCCTGCCCCTCTACATCCTCCTGCGGGGCGGAGGCTTCACCACCGGCGGCTTCAACTTCGACGCCAAGGTGCGGCGCCAGTCCTTCGAGCCGGCCGACCTCTTCCACGCCCACGTGGGTGCCATCGACGTGACGGCCCAAGCGCTGCTCGCGGTGGAGCGGATGATCGGGGACGGGAGGCTGGCCAGAGCGGTCGAGGCCCGCTACCAGGGCTGGAGCGGCACGCTCGGCAAGGACATCCTCGCCGGCCGGGAGTCGCTCGAGTCCCTCTCGAAGCGCATCCACGACCGCAACCAGGATGTGGCACCGGTCTCCGGCCGGCAGGAGGCCCTCGAGAACCTCGTGGCCCGGTACCTGTAGCGAAAACCGCCGAAGGGCAAAGTGCCTCACCAGATGACCGGCGATCAGAGCCTGCTCAAGCGGATCAACCGCATGGCCCTGGTCCGGCTGGTGAAGGCCGAACCCGGGCTCTCCCGCGTCGAGCTGGCCCACCGGACCGGGCTCACCAAGACGACGGTGGGCATGCTCGTGCAGGAGCTCATCGAGGAGGGCTGGCTGCACCAGAGCGCCCCTGCGGAGGGGCAGGGGGTGGGCCGACGCCCGCTCCCCTTGACCCTCGACCGGGAGCACATCGGACTCCTGGGGGCCGAGATCGGGGTCGACTACTTGAACGTCGTCGCCTGCAACCTGCAGGGAGAGTCGTTCCAGTCGAGGTGCGTCCCCTACCAGCACCGGGACGTGGGGCGTTCCCTGAAGACCCTCGCGGCGATGATCGCCCGTGCCCACGAAGAGCTCGTCGAGGGCGGACGCCGCGTGCTCGGGATCGGCGTGGGCGTCCCCGGCATGCTCGATCTGGCGGACGGCGTGCTCCGCTTCGCGCCCAACCTCGGCTGGCATGGGGTCCGGTTCGAGCCCCTCCTCAAGGCCCGCCTGGCGGAGGCCGGGTGTGGGCACCTCCCCATCATCGTGAGCAACGACGCCAAGGCCGCCGCCCTCTCCGAGTACGTGTTCGGGACCGAGCACCACAGCGGCCCGCTCGTGTACCTGGCGATCGGGATCGGCCTGGGCGGCGGGATCGTGCTCTCGGACCGGCTGTACCTGGGCCACGACGGGATCGCCGGCGAGGTCGGGCACACCATCCTCGAGCCGGGAGGCCCCCGCTGTGCCTGCGGGCGTCGCGGCTGCGCCGAGACGCTCGTCTCGCAACGGGCGGTCAGCCGAGACCTGACCGGCCGCGACAGCCCGATCCTGTCCATCGACCTCATCCGCCAGCGCCTGGCGGGGGGAGACAAGGCGGCCTTGCGGGCGGCGCGCAGGGCGGGCGAGCACCTCGGCATCGTCCTGCAGAACGTGGCCAACACTTACAACCCCTCGGTGATCGTCCTGGGGGGGCCGCTCGTACAGCTCGGCGATCCATTCTTGAAGCCGGCCCTCGCCTCCATGAAGGCCCACGGCGGTCGCTTCGACTTTCACCGCCACTCGGTGCGGCTCTGCCGGTTCGGGATCGACGCCTGCGCTCTGGGGGCCGCGGGGAGCCTGTTCCAGCGGGTCTTGTACTCGGTCGAGGCGAACCTGGGCAGGGTGGCGGAGCCGGAGGCGCTCCCCGCCAGGGGCGCCCGGGTGAGCGCCCAGGGGTGATGGGTCCCCTCTACCCCGCCGCGTCGCGACGGACGTACTCCGCCCAGCGCCGGTCGACCCAATCCTGGATGGCGGCCCCCTCCTCGGCGGTGAGGCCCTTGAACCGACCCTGGGACGAGAGCACCTCGGCCACCGGCTTGCGGCTCCCGCGCCGGGCGAGCACGTGCGAGCGGCCGGTGAGGCGGAAGGTGCCGTGGAGGACCTCGTAGAGAACCACCAGCCCCGAGTCGACCGCGAGCTGGCCGAGGCGGACCGCGTCCTTCGGGTCGAAGCCCCACCCGGACGGACAGGGGGTGCTCATGTGCACGTAGCGCAAGCCGGCGAGGCCGCGGGCCTTGACCAGCTTGTCGTAGACGTCGTCGGGGTGGACCGCCGAGGTGGAGGCGACGTACGGGACCCCGTGCGCCTCCATGATGCGGGGGACGTCCTTGGGGTGCTCCTTCTTGCCGCGGGTCGTGGTGGTGGTGCGGGCGCGCGTGGGGGTGGACCCGGAGCGCTGCGTCCCCGTGTTCATGTACCCCTCGTTGTCGTAGCAGACGTAGATGAAGTCGTCGTTCCGCTCGGCCGCGCCGGAGAGGCCCTGCAGCCCGATGTCGGCGGTCCCGCCGTCGCCCGCCATGGCCAGGACCGTGAGCTCGCCGGCCCGGCCGGTGGCCCGTAGCCCGGCCGCGAGCCCGGCCCCGGCCGCGGCCGCTCCGGGAAAGGCGACGTTCAGCCAGGGGACGGTCACCGAGGAGATGGGGTACATGCCACCGAGCACCGTGAGGCAACTCGCCGGCACGGTCATGATCGTCTTCCCCTCCAGCGCCTTGAGAATGGACCGTAGCCCGATGCCCAAGGCGCAACCCGCGCAGGCGCGGTTGCCGGGGAGGAGGTGCTCGCGGGGAGGGAGATCGACGAGCTTCGTCATGAGGCGGTTCCTCTAGAGCCGCAGGTTGACCCACTCCTCCGGGCGGTCGCGCACCCCGGCGCGCACGTCGGCCACGGCCCGTCGGACGGTGTCGGCGAGCTGCCCGGGCGTGACGTCGCGGCCCCCCAAGCCCGCGACCGCACCGTAGACCAAGGGCGCGCCGGGAACGCCCCCCAGCGCCCCCCGTACGTCGGAGCAGATCGGCCCCTCGTGACCGTAGCTCATGGCCTTGTCGAAGACGAGACAGAGCTGGCGCCGCCTGAGCGCGGTCCGCACCTCGTCGCGCGGGAACGGGCGGTACGCGCGCAGGCCGAGCACGCCGGCCCGGATCCCCTCGCCCCGCAGGCTTTCGGCCACCGCTCCGAGCTCCAGGGAAAGGCTTCCGGCGGCGACGAGCACCACCTCGGCATCCTCGAGGAGGTGGCCGTACGAGAGCCCCCCGAAGGTCCGCCCCAGGACGCGACCGAAGGCGTTGTCCACCTCGGGAATGGCGGTCAGGGCGGAGGCCAGGGCCCGATGGTGGAGCGCCCGGAGCTCCATGTAGCCGTGGCAGAGCACGCCCCCCGGATCGGGCCGGGGATCGGCCAGCGTGACCGGGCCGACGTTGCGCGGGTCCAACGGGTCGAGGACCTGCAGGGGCCGGCCTCGCGGGAGGAGCTCGTCCACCGCCGCCTCCGACGGGATCTCGACCGGCATCACCGTGTGCGAGAGCAAGAAGCCGTCGTAGCAGACCAGCACCGGGAGGTGGAGCGACTCGGCCAGGCGGAAGGCCTGGAGGGTGGTATCCAGGATCTCCTGGTTGTCGCGGCAGTAGAGCTGGATCCAGCCCGCGTCGCGCACGGACATCGAGTCCTGTTGGTCGTTGAGGACGTTCCAGGGGGCCGCCATGGCCCGGTTGGCGCAGGCCATCACCACCGGCACCCGTGCCCCCGCCGCCCACCAGATCTGCTCGTTCATGTAGGCGAGGCCGTTGGCGCTGGTGGCGGTGAACACCCGTGCCCCCACCGAGGCGGCCGCGATGCACACCGTGAGTGCGCTGTGCTCGCTCTCCACCCGCACCATCTCCGCCTCGAGCTCGCCGTCCTCGACCCACTTGGAGAGCGTCTCCACCACCGGAGACTGGGGGGTGATGGGGTAGGCCGCGATCACCTGCACCCGGGCCAGCCGGGCGGCGGTGGCCGCGGCCTCGTTCCCGGTCATCACCACGGTGAGGGCATCGCTCATGGCTCGCCCTCCGAAGGGCTTCCTTCGGGCACCATCCGGAGGGCGTCCACCGGGCAGACCTCGGCGCAGATGCCGCAGCCCTTGCAGTAGCGCAGGTCCATCGTGGGCGGGATGCCCCGGGCCACGCAGACGTCGGGGCAGTAGACCCAGCACAGCTGGCAGGCGAGGTCGTTCTGCCTCACCGCCAGGCAAAGGTCGGCGCGGAGCGTCGGACGCGCGGTGCGCCAGTCGCCGGTGTCTCCCGCCTCGCCGGGGCTCGGCGTCGACATCGAGATCTCGTGGCCGCAATCCCTCGTGCCCATGGCCTCCTCGTTCAGGCGCGCGTGCCCTGGCGCGCCAGGGCCGCTGCGTCGTAGTTCTTCTTCGCCGCGGAGGCGGGGAAGGCCGCCCCGATGGCCGCGCGCAGGCTGTCCATGGTGATGAGGTCGGTGGCGGCCGCGAAGGCGCCCAGGATGGCGGTGCTCACCATGGCCTGTCCTCCCACGAAGAGCCCCACCTCTCGGGCCGCCGCCGAGACGTCCGCGGTCACGATGCGGACGCCGGCGGCCTTCACCCCGAGCGCCGTGGCCGGCCGGGCGGTGTTCACGATGAGCAGCCCGCCCGCCTTGAGGCCCGCGGTGGGGGCGCCGCTCGCGAGCAGGGTCTCGTCGAGCACGACCACGATGTGAGGCTCCGTCACCTGGGAGTGCTGGCGGACCGGGACCGCGCCCAGCCGGGTCGAGGCGGTCACGGGCGCACCGCGGCGTTCCGAGCCGAAGGAGGGGGCGGAGGAGACGCCCGCGAAGCCGGCCCGGAAGGCGGCGTCGGCGAGGATGCGGGCGGCGGTCACCGCTCCCTGTCCCCCGCGCCCGTGCCAGCGGATCTCGTACAGGTCGCTGCGGGGCAGCGCCGCCGGGGCGGGGTGGGCGGGGAGGGCATCCGCCTCCCCAGAGAACACGGCCAAGGAGATGCCCAGCTTCTCCCGAGCGATCTCGCGGAGCCGGTACTTCTGCACCTTGCCGCTCGCGGTGACCGGGTAGGCGTCGACGAAGAAGACGTGGGCGGGGACCTTGTAGCGGGCCGCCCGGACGCGGCAGAAGTCCTTCACGTCCGCCTCGCTCATCTCGGCGCCCGCGGCCCGGCGCACGAAGGCCCCCACCACCTCGCCGTATCGCTCGTCGGGGACCCCCACCACCTGCGCGTCCAGCACTCCGGGCATGGTGTGCAGGAGCTCCTCGACCTCGCGCGGGTAGACGTTCTCGCCGCCGCGGATGACCATGTCCTTCATCCGCCCGGTGATCCGGTAGTTGCCGTCGGCGCAGAGAACGGCCAGGTCGCCGGAGTGCAGCCAGCCGTCCGGCTCGACCGCCTGGGCGGTGGCCTCGGGGTTCCGGTAGTAGCCGCGCATCACATTGTAGCCGCGGCAGCACAGCTCCCCGGGCTGGCCGGGGCGGCACTCCTCCCCGGTGACCGGGTCCACGATCCGGACCTCGATCTCGGGCAGGGGCCTCCCCACGGTTCGGGCGCGCACCTCGGGGGGATCGTCGGCGCTCGTCTGGGTGATGACCGGAGAGGCCTCGGTCAGCCCGTAGGCGACGGTGATCTGGGGGCAGTGCATGCGCGTCATGACCTGCCTCAGGGTCTCCTCGGGGCAGGGAGATCCCGCCATGATCCCGGTGCGGAGCGAGCGGAGGTCGAACATCGGGAACATCGGGTGGGCGAGCTCCGCGAGGAACATGGTGGGCACGCCGTACAGGGCGGTGGCGCGCTCCTTCTGCACCGCGGCCAGGACGAGGAGTGGGTCGAAGGCTTCCAGCATGACGAGCGTGGAGCCGTGGGTGAGAGCGGCCATCACTCCGAGCACCGAGCCGAAGCAATGGAAGAGAGGGACGGGGAGGCAGACCCGGTCCTCGGCCGAGAGCCCCATCCGCTCCCCGATGGCGTGCCCGTTGTTGAGCACGTTGCGGTGGGTGAGCATGACACCCTTGGGGAAGCCGGTGGTTCCCGAGGTGTACTGCATGTGGACCACCTCGTCGCAGGAGGTGGCGGACAGGGCCGCCAGCACATCCTCCGCGGGCCGGTGGGTCCCGAGGAGGAGGAGCTCGGGGACGCTGTACATGCCGCGGTGCTTCTCGGGCCCCATGTAAACGAGGGAGCGGAGCTTGGGGAACCGCGCGGAAGAGAGCCGACCCCGCTCGCACCGAGAGACCTCGGGCACGAGCTCTTGGACCACCGCGAGGTAATCCACGTCCTTGAACCCGTCCACCAGGACGAGGACCTTCATGTCCGACTGCTCCACCACGTAGGCGAGCTCGTGGGCCTTGTACGAGGTGTTCACCGTCACGAGCACCGCTCCGATCTTGGCGGTGGCGAACAGGACGGTGAGCCAGTCGGGCACGTTGCGCGCCCAGAGACCCACGTGGTCCCCCCGGCCGACCCCGATGGCGATTAGGCCTCGGGCCAACTGGTCCACGCGCTCGCCGAACTCCCGGTAGGAGAAGCGCAGGCCACGGTCGGGGTAGACGACGAAGGGGTGATCGGGGCGGGCGGTCACCTGCCGCTCCAAGTAGGCACCCAAAGTGAACTCGGTGAAGGGCACAGCCGCTCCGAAGGTCGCGCGCGTTGGGGGATCGAGCTAGAGGGGGGCGTAGACGACGGCCAGGAGGCGGGCGTCGTGGGCCCCCGCCGCGGTCACCCGATGCGGTACGATCGAGTCGTAGTAGATGCTGTCGCCCGGGCCGAGCGCGTGGAGGTCCTTGCCGTAGGACACCGCGATGCGTCCCTCGAGCACGTAGAGCATCTCCTCCCCCTCGTGCGAGGAGAGCGCCGCCTCCCCGGGGTGGACGGTCACGAGGAAGGGCTCCATGTGGCGCGTCACCCGGCCCGGGGCGAGGGAGAAGAAGTCGAGGGTACCGCCGGATCCGGCGCCGGTCTCCAGGCTCCGGAGCCGGGTGGTTCCGGCGGCCTCGTCCCTGCGGGTCACGACCGGGCCCATCCCTCCGGCGTCGTCGAGGAGCGTGCCGAGCCGCACGCCCAGCGCCCGGGCGATCTTGATGAGCGGCGCCAGCGAGGGGACCAGCTCTCCCGCCTCGATGCGCCGGATGAGCCCCGCGTCGCAGCCGCTGCGCTCGGCCAGCTCCTCCACCGAGATGCCGAGCGAGTCGCGCACTGTCGCGACCTTTTTCGCTACCCGGATGTCCTCGGACATGCACGACCTCCCGCCCCGCGGCCGGCGGGGCCGGCCGCGATCCGAGCCGATGAACCCTGAATCATATCAAAGGTGGGCCGGGCTCGTCGCCGGGCGGCGTGGGGCACCCGTCCGCCGCCCCGGCTCCGATTCTTCCTAGCCCTTCACTCCCCCGGCGGTCAGCCCCGACACGATCCAGCGCTGCGCGAGCAGGAAGACGATGGTGATCGGGATCCCGGAGAGGACGGCGGCGGCGGCGAAATCGCCCCACAGGTACTTCTGCTCGTAGAGGAAGTAGCGTGAGCCCACGGCCAGGGTCAGGTGGTTCACCTGCCTGAGGAGGATGGAGGCGATGGGGTACTCGATCATCGCGCTGATGAACGCCAGCACGAAGACCACCATGAGGATGGGGACGGCCATGGGCAAGAGGATGTAGAGGAACGACTGGAAGTGCGAGGCCCCGTCGACCACGGCGCACTCCTCGATCTCCACCGGGATGGTGTAGAAGTAGCTCCGGATCGTCCAGACGTGGAGGGCGATGCCGCCCAGGTACGCCAGGATCACGGCGGCGTGCGATTCCACCCCCAGCGCCGGCACGTAGTTCCCGATGGTGTCGAAGATGGCGAAGATGCCCACCAAGGCCAGGACCGGGGGGAACATCTGCAGGAGCAAAAGAGAGTTCAGGATGGGGGTCTTGCCCCGGAACTTCATGCGGGCGAAGGCGAACGCCGCGGTGGTGGAGAGCGTCACCGTGAAGAAGGCGGCCAGGGCGGCGATCTTGGTCGAATTCCACAGCCAGCGGAGCACCGGGAAGGGCGGCGGCACAAGGGTGCCGTCGGCATCGAGGTAGGGGATCCCGAGGGCCAGCTTCCAGTGCTCGAGGCTGATGCTCCGGGGGATGATGTCGCCGGTGGCGAAGTTCCCGGGGCGCAGAGAGATCGATACCACCATGAGGAGCGGGAAGAGGACGAGGAGGCACATCGCCACGAGCCCGGAGTGGGCCGCGAGCAGCCTCCACTTGTGTCCCTTGCCCTGGACGACGCCCATGGGGCTCCTCCTCCCTACCGCGGCTGCCCCTCCAGCCGGCCGCGGGTGAGGCGCAGGTTGATGATGGAGAGGCCGGCCACGAGGGCGAAGATCACCGTGGAGATGGCGGCCGCCAGCCCGAACTGCTGCCCCGAGTCCTGGAAGGCGATCCGGTAGGTGTAGGAGACGAGGATGTCGGTGGTCCCGGCGGGCACGCGGGCGTCGAGGAAGTCGGGGCGGCCCTGGGTGAGGAGCGAGATGAGGACGAAGTTGTTGAAGTTGAAGGCGAAGGAGGCGATGAGCAGCGGGGTGAGCGGGCGGATGATGAGGGGGGCGGTGACGTAGAAGAAGTTCTGGAGCGGGCCCGCCCCGGCCATGGCCGAGGCCTCGTAGAGATCGCCGGGGATCGCCTTGATGAGGCCGGTGCAGAGCACCATGATGTACGGGTAGCCCAGCCAGGTGTTCACGATGAGGATCATGACCTTGGCGAGGAATGGGTCGGAGAACCAGGCCGGCCGGATTCCGAACAGGCCGTTCAGGATGAGGTTCAGCTCCCCGAAGTTCTGGTTGAAGAGGCCGCGGAACACCAGGATGGAGATGAACCCCGGGACCGCGTAGGGCAGAAAGAGCAGGGTCCGGTAGAAGGTCCGGAGCGGGAGCAGCTCCCAGTTGAGGACCACCGCGAGCGTGGTCCCGACCACGAGCGTGAAGAGCACGGTGAGGAGGGCAAAGGTCACCGTCCACACGAAGATGCGGAGGAGGGGAGAGGTGAGCGCCGGATCGGTGACCACGCGGATGTAGTTGGCGAGTCCCACGTCCACCTTGAATCCCGGCTGGATCTCCTCGCCCGAGGAGGTCTCGTAGAAGCCGCTCTTGAAGTTCGGGGTGAGAACCTCGTGGGTTTGGGTGTTGAGGAGCGTGCCCCGCTCCCCCCTCCGGTAAAGGGGCGTGAGGGGGCCGAACTCGCGCAGCGAGGTCATCGTCGCCTGGGAGCCGTCGGGAAACCTCACCTTGAGGCGCGAGAGCGCGGCCCGGAGCTTGATGACGTCGCGCAGGGCGAGGGGCTCGGGAAGGGTCTCGTCCGTGGGGAGCTCGGCCGCGTCGATGGCGCCGGGGGGCTGGGCCGGGTCGAAGGCCGGGGTGGCGTAGCGAGCGGCCGGCTCGCTGGGGGCGGAGGTTCCCTCCGCCTCTCCCGCGGCCGTGGGGGTGAAGGCCAGCCGGATCCCCTCGGCGGCCGGGTGGATGGTGAACTGGTACCGCGGTCCGGGCCCGGCCACGGTCTCGTCCAGGAGGTAGCGGGTGGAACGCTCGAACGTGAGCAGGTTCCGGGAACTGTAGTTCGTGAACCCGAGCCGCACCGTGTAGGCGAGCGGGAGGATGACGAACCCCAAGGCTCCCAAAAGGCCTGGGAACATGTAACGCCAGGTGTATGCCGAGCGCGCCAGGTACACGTAGAAGCCGAGCGAGACGAGCGCCAGCCAGGCCACGGCCAAGAGCACTTGTCCCGACGCGGCCACTTTCCAGACGGTGTAGAGGACGGCCAGGGCGAGGACCCCGACCACGATCGCCTTCGCGATGCTGGCCCAGTTCCGTCTCATCGCGGCTCCCGGTGGTACCGACCCTCGTTGTCCTCGACCGGCCCGGGGGCGAGGGAACCGCGGCGCGATCCCGTCGACCCCGGGGGAATATCGGGCGCCGCCCCGGGGAACGGGCCGGCGCCCGCGGTTCCGCGGCTCACTTGCCGGTCATGCGGGCGGCCGCGCCGTCCAAGGCCTCCTTCGGAGTCTGCCGGCCGTTGGTGATGTTCTCCAGCGCGGAGGCCATCGAGGCCCAGAACTTCCCCATCTCGGGGATGTTGGGCATCGGCTCGCCGAGCTGCGCGTTCTCCATGGTGGCCTTGATGTTGGGGTTCGCGGACAGCTCCTTGAAGAAGGCCTTGTTGGCCGGGGTGCCGAGCGGGACGTCGGCGTTGATGGTCTTGAGGCCGTCGAGGGTCAAGACGTAGTTCTCGATGAACTCCTTGGCGATGTCCTTGTTCGGGCTGGGGCCGGTGATCATGCAGCCGAGGACGCCGACGAAGGGCCGCCCCATCTTCTTTCCCACCGCGGGGATGGGGGCGACCGCGAAGTTGATGCCCGCCTTCTTGGCGTTGTCCCAGGACCAGGGGCCGTTGATCATCATCGCGATCTCGCCCTTGCCGAATCCGGCCTCCATGGCGGAGTAGTTCGCGCCCTTGGGCATCACCCCGTCCTTGATGAGCTTGTCGAGGAGGGTCGCGCCCTGCAGGGCACCCGGGCTGTTCACCCCGACCTTGGCGGGGTCGAGATCGCCGTCGGGCTTCTTGCCGAAGACGTATCCACCGTTGGCGGCCAGCAGGGGCCAGGTGAAGTAGGTGTTGTTGTAGTCCCAGAGGATCGCGCTCTTCCCCTTGGCCTTGAGCTGCTTGTCGAGCTTCACCACCTCGTCGAAGCTCTTGGGCGCCGTGGGGACGAGGTCCTTGTTGTAGACGAGCCCGATGGCCTCGACCGAGAGGGGGTAGCCCCAGAGCTTCCCGCCCACGGTGAAGGCCTGCCAGGCCTTGTCGTCGATCGCGTCCTTGATCGCCTTGCTGGGAGTCACCGGGACGATGAGGCCGCCCTGGATCCACTCGCCGATCCGGTCATGCGGCCAGCACCAGACGTCCGGGCCCTTGCCCGCCGCCGCCGCTTGCTGGAACTTGCCGGGGGCGTCCTCGGGGTGCTCCACCGTCACCTGCACCCCGCTCTTCTCGGCGAACTTGTCGCCGACCTTCTGCAAGCCGTTGTACCCCTTGTCGCCGTTGATCCAAACGAGGAGCTTGCCGGCCTCGGCCGCGCGGGCCGCCGGGGCGGCCGCCAACGCGCACAAGAGCGCGAGCGCCGCGAAGCACTTCCAGAGCGTGTTCATCGTGGTCCTCCAGGTTGCAATGGTTGCGCCAGCACGCCTCTGTCAATTCCCCGCGGCGCCGTGGAATAGCCTTGAAGCGCCGCATGCTGGGCGGCCGGAGCCTACCAGGGAGACCCCAGGTGTTGCCCGGGAGTCGTCACGTCCCAGACGGGGTATCCGATCCCACCGCGGAGAACCGAGCCACCAGCGAACCGGCTCGAGCCTCGTTCGCGCCCCGTTCACCGCTCGTCATAGCCAAACGGGTGGCCTCTCGTCTCCAAAGGGCACATCCGCCGGGTTGGGAGCGGTGAGCTCGAACGACCCGGACCGAGCTACGGGCCGAACGCCGAGGGGCGGGTCCCTGGAGGCTCTCCGCGAGGTTCCCGTTGAACCCCCCTCTCGGATCGCCCAAGGTTACGCCATGGAACTCCGCCTCCTTCGCTCGTTCCAGGTCCTGGCCCAGCAGGGCCACTTCGGGCGTGCGGCCCGCAGCCTCCACGTCAGCCAGCCCGCCCTGACGAAGCAGATGCGCCAGCTCGAGGACGAGATCGGTGGGCCGCTGTTCGTGCGCGGTCGCCACGGCGCCCGGCTCACGAGCGCCGGCATCCTCTTCCGCGGGGAGGTCGAGCGGCTCCTCCTGCAGGCGGACCGCGTGCTCGACCGGGCGCAGCGGGCGGCCCGGGGGGAGGTGGGCGAGCTGCGGCTGGGCTTCGGCGTCACCACCCGGCTGTTCGTTCCCCGCCTCGTGTCGCGCTTCCGCAAGACGCACCCGGAAGTCCATGTCACCCTCGAGGACATGTCCTCGCCGCTTCAGCTCGACGCCCTCGAGGATGGGAGGCTCCACGTCGGATTCGTGAGGCTGCCGGTGGACCGGCCGTTCAGGGTGGTCCCGGTGGTCGAGGACCGGCTGGTGCTCGCGGTCCCCGAGTCGCGCCGCGCCGACCTGCTCCGCCGGATGCCGCAGGGGCTCAGGGACGAGCCCTTCGTCGAGCTCACCACCTCGCCGCCCGGGTCGGCGAGCTTCCAGACGCACGTGCACCGGGTGTGTGCGCGCTACGGCTTTCGGCCCCGCGTCGTCCAGCAGGCGGGCGACTTCGTCACCATGCTCGCCCTCGTGGCGGCGGGCCTCGGCGTGGCGGTCGTCCCACGGGCGGCCACCACCACGCGGGTGGAGGGGGTCGTTCACCTCCCGCTCGACGTGGAGGAAGCGCGATGGCGCGTCGGGGCGGCCTGGGTCGCAGACGCCCGGAACCCCACCCGGGACGCGTTCGTCGCGGTGCTCCGCGAGGAGCTCTCCAGGGGGGCGACCGGGGGGAAGACCGGGTCCTCCGCCCTTCGAGGGTAGGAGGGAGGGGGCCCGGTCAGTGCACCACGGGAGCCCGCGATAAGAGGGCGCGCGCGGCCTCGCCGTCAAGCGGCGGCGAGAAGTAGAACCCCTGCGCGGCCGCGCAGCCCAGCTCCCTGAGGAAGGAGAGCTGCTCCGCCGTCTCCACCCCCTCCGCCACCACCGGCTTTCCCATCTCCCGCGCTAGCGCCACGATCGTCCGCACCAGGTCGGGCGCCTCGCCCTTGGGCGAGCCTCCCATGAACAGCGATTGGTCGATCTTGAGCGAGTCGAGCTGGAACCGATGGAGCGAGCTGAGGGACGAGTAGCCGCTGCCGAAGTCGTCCACGTACAGTCTCACTCCCCGCTCCCGGAGCTCGGCCACCCGGGAGGCGGTGGGCTCGCCCTCCTGCAGGGTCCGCTCGGTGAGCTCCACCGCCAGGTCGGCGGGGACGAGGTCGTGCTCGTGGAGCACGGAGTCGAGGTGCTGGAGAAGGTCGGTCTGCAGGAGCTGCTTGGAGGACATGTTGACGTGGAGCCGAAGCCCGGACTGGCCCGGCAGCTGGCGGCACTCCTGGAGGTCCCGCCCGGCCTGCGACAGGAGCCAGCGTCCGATGGGGACGATGAGGCCGGTCTCCTCGGCGAAGGCCACGAAGTGGTCGGGGTAGAGGAGCCCGCGCTTCGGGTGAGCCCAGCGGAGGAGCGCCTCCAGCCCGAGGACGCTCCCGGTGGACACGTCGAAGATGGGAAGGTACTGGACCCGGAACTCCTCCTTGAGGAGGGCGCGGCGCAGGTCCGCCTCGAGGTGGAGCAGCTGCGGGCTGCGCTCCCGCATGCTCTGGTCGAACACCACCGAGCGGGCGCGCCCCTGGGCCTTGGCCCGGTACATGGCGGTGTCGGCGTCGAGCAAGAGGTCCTCGGGTCGCACGTAGCTCGGACCGGAGAGGGCGATGCCGATGCTGGTGGTGGCGAAGACCTCGTGGCCGGAGATCTCGAAGGGCTGGGCGGTGGCCTCGTGAATGCGGGTGGCCACGAGCTGAGCGTCGGCCGGGTCCTTCACGTCGTCGAGCAGGATGGTGAACTCGTCCCCTCCCTGCCGCGCCAGGGTGTCCCCCTCCCGCAAGCAGAGCTGGAGGCGGCGGGCCATCTGGAGCAGGAGCTCGTCGCCGGCGGCGTGCCCCAGCCCGTCGTTCACGGGCTTGAAGTGGTCGAGGTCGAGGAAGAGCACGGCGAAGACGTACCCCTCCCGCCGGCGCGCCCGGGCGAAGGAGCGCTTCACCAGGTCGAGGAACAGGTTGCGGTTGGGCAGGCGGGTGAGGGGGTCGTGGAGCGCGTCGTGCAGCACCCGGTCGGCGGCGGCCCGCCGAGCGGTGATGTCCATCATGGTCCCGCAGAATCGTACCGCCTTCCCGGCCGCGTCCCGGACCGCGCGGCCGCGGGCCAGGACATAGCGGAACCCGCCCCCGTGGTGGCGCAGCCGGTGCTCGTTCTCGAACCGCTGCGACTGTCCGTCGAGATGGGCCCGGATGGCCGCCTGGAGCGGCTCGCGGTCGGAGGGGTGCACCCGGTCGAGCCAGGCCCCGGGGACCTCCCCTTCCGCGCTCACCCCCGCCAAGGCGGTCCAGCCGCTCGAGAGCCAGAGGCGATCGGTGGAGAGGTCCCAGTCCCAGACTGCGTCGCCCGCGGCCTGTGCTGCCGCGGCGTAGCGGTCGTGGGGCGCGAAGAGCTCGCGCACCAGCACCGCCGCTCCCCCCACGCTCCCGGCGCGGTCGCGGAGCGGGACCACGGTCCACTCGTCCAGGCGGGCCTCCCCGGCGCGGGTGGTGGAGACGCGCAGCGACTGTTCGCTCCGCCCCTGGACCAGGACCGCGGCCAGCTCGGCGCGGACCGCCTCCCGGTCCCGCTGGGCGAAGAGCAGGGAGGCCAGGTCCTTGCCTTCCGCCTCCGAGGAGGGCCAGCCGAAGAGCCCCTCCGCCGCGGTGTTGAGCGAGAGGATGCCCAGATGCGCGTCGCAGAGCAGGGCGGCGAAGGGGGCTTCGTGGAACAGCCCCACTGCATACCGGGCCACGGGCGAGCCCTCGGGTCGGGCGGCGGAGGGCGGCGCCGCGGGGGGCGGCGCGGCGGCAGGCGCCGGCGGGGCGGGAGGGGGCGCGGGGGCGTGGCCGGGCGACGGAGCGGGCCGGAGCCGCTCGGGGGCGGGCCGCTCTCCGCGGCGGACCAGGTCGGCGAGCAGGGCGAGGGCGTTTCCGAGGGCCCGCCGGTCCCGGGCGGCGCGCCGAGAGAGGGCATC
Source organism: Anaeromyxobacter sp. (assembly GCA_035686075.1). Classification (GTDB taxonomy): domain Bacteria; phylum Myxococcota; class Myxococcia; order Myxococcales; family Anaeromyxobacteraceae; genus Anaeromyxobacter. The sequence continues at coordinate 7,631 of DASRZU010000013.1, read as the reverse complement.
GAGGTCGTCGAGCGCCCGGGCCAGATCGGGCGACGGCGGCTGGTCTCCCAGCAGCGCCTCAACCCGGCGGCGGAGCGGCGAGGCCATCGAGTCATCCCTCTAGACCGGGGCTGGGCCCCGGCCGGGCGATGAGGAATCGCTGCACGTAGTCGGCGCCCCGGCTCCGGGCCCACTCTAGCTCCTCGGGCTTCTCCACCCCCTCGACGATCGTGTGGATCCCGAGACCGCGGCCGATCTCGAGCAGCTTGCTGGCGATGAGGTCCTTCACCCGGTCCAGGTGCACGTCGCGGATGAGCTCGCGGTCGAGCTTGATGAAGTCGGGTCGGAGCCGGTGGACGAGGTTGAGGGTGGACCACCCCGCCCCCAGGTCGTCGAGTGCCACCCGGAAGCCGCCGCCGCGGTAGCGATCCAGGACTCGCTCCAGGTGGGCGGTGTCGTCCACGTGGTCGGCCTCGATCGCCTCGAACACGAAGCGCTCGGGCGAGAGGCCCGCCGCAGCCACCGCCTGGAGGGTGTGGCGCAGGCAAAGGTCCGCGTCCTCCAGCTGGGCGGGAGAGAAGTTCACGAACACGTTGGCGCCGGGCCCGAGGTGCGCCGCCTCGCGGATGGCACACCGGCAAGCGGCCAGGTCCAGCTCCTCGAGCAAGCCGGCCTCGCGGGCGAACTGCAAGATGGCGAAGGGCTCGAGCGGCGCCCCCCCCCAGCCCCGGCCGCGAAGGAGGGCCTCGTAGGCGAAGATCCGCGAGGTGTCGTGGGAGAGGACGATGGGGTGGAAGTGGCTCGTCACGAGCCCCGCCTCGAACTGCTCGAGCAGCCAGGCCGTCTGCACCGACGCGTAGAGCTCAGGGAAGGAGACGATCCGGCCCAGGTCGTCGAGGGCCGGTATGGCTCCACCGCCGAGAAAGAGCGCTCGCGCCTGCCGGGCCTCGTCCTCCTCGATCGCGCCCCCCATGTCGAGGACGCAGGGGCGGAGCTGGCCTGCCTCGATTTGCACGCAGACGCAGGAGGCGGAAGGTCGGGCCGTCCCGCCGTTCACCTTGAGTGCACCGATGGCACGATCGACGAGATGCGGGTCGGGGAACCAGAGATACAAGTGCCCGTCCGCAGGCAGGGAGCGGTCGGCAGCGGGCGCGCGGGCGCGTGCTGCCGGATGAGGCCGACAAGGGTCTGGCACCGACGCCAACGTACGTAAGCGATATCGGCGAATCAAGATTCGTTTTCTCACCAGCAATGGCCTGGGGTTCGACCAGTGTGGGCGACCCTGTGCCCGCCTCGAGGGACATCCGGCGTCCTTCCCCCAGACCCGCCTGTCTCCCGGGCGTGGGACACGAGGGAGCGGTTGCGGCCGCGGGCCTTCTTGTCACCAAGAGTGAAGCAAGACCAGTACTGGGCGCCGGGATGCGGCCCGGGAACGCAGCCTCAGAAGCCCGCGGGAAGACGGGCGCCTTCCCGGCCGGGGTCCGTCCGGGTCGGCCCGAAGGGTCAAATGGGCCTCGGCCAGAGCGGGTCCTGGGCCCCGAGGGCGAACTCCTTCATCCGCTTGCCACCGCGCCGACAGGTCGCTCGGATGCGCTCGCCAGCGGGGTCCCCCAGGCCCCAGGCGACCCTTTCGGTTTCCACGGAGCGGCAAGATCCGAGAGCTGAGAGGGCGCGGCGCCGAACGCCGCGACCCGGAATCGCCTTGCCCCCCGCATCGCAGTCTTGCCGTGGCACGGTCGATTTCTCAGCGGGATCGCGCCGGACCTGCGCGAGGAGACCGAGGGGCCTCGGTCTTGAGATGGGGGAAGAGGAGGGGTCGCCTCGAAGCCCGCGCCTTCGAGTTCCTTCCCCCTTCTTCCTGGCGGAGAACGGTGCCCCTCGCGAGCGCGGCAGATGGGGCGGGCGGGTGGAGGCGGACGGCCGCTGGCCGTGAGCCGGCCTCTCCGCTACCGTTGCCCTTCGCTCTCGCGCGAAGGGGATGGCATGCAGCCCGGGTCCCAAAACCTCGATCTCGACGTCGTCGTGGTCGGCAACGTGGGCGTGGATACGAACGTCTACTCATACGGCGATGAGATCGACTGGACCGTAGAGGCGAACTTCACCCGGAACATCGACTGCGTGGGCCAGGCCGGAGGGTACGCGAGCCGGGGCTACGCCCGGCTGGGCCTGCGGACCGCCTTCGTGGGCTCGGTGGGGGAGGATTTCTGCGGGCGGTTCGTCCGCGAGGAGCTGGAGCGCGAGGGCATCGACTTGTCGGGGTTGTTCGTCGACCCGGCCGGCACCGGCCGAAGCGTGAACTTCATGTACCGGGATGGCCGCCGCAAGAACTTCTATGACGGCAAGAGCCACATGACCCTTCGCCCCGACCTGAGCGCCTGCCGGCGCGTGCTCTCACGGGCGCGCCTCGCCCACTTCCATATCCCGAACTGGGCGAGGCTCCTTTTGCCGGTGGCGAGGGAGCTCGGGCTCATCGTCGCCTGCGATCTCCAGGACCTGACCCGGCTTCCCGACCCGTACCGCCAGGACTTTGTGGACGCGGCCGACGTGCTCTTCTTCTCCGCGGTGAACCACGCCGACCCGGCGCCGCTCGTCCGGGCGCTCTGCGTGGGCCGGTCCGGCCGGCTGGTCGTCGCCGGGATGGGTGCGCGCGGCTGCGCGCTGGGGACGGGCGCCCAGGTCCGTTTCTTTCCCCCTGCCTCCCTCGACATCCCGGTGGTGGACACCAACGGCGCGGGGGACGCCCTCGCCGTGGGGTTCTTGCACGCCTGGGCGATCCAGGGGCTCCCCCCCGAGGAGGCGATCCGACGCGGGCAGGTCGCCGCTCGGTTCACCTGTGGCATCCGCGCCTCCAGCGCGGGCCTCATCACCGCCGAGCAGCTGGAGAGCCTCTCCCGCGGGTAGGGGGCCAAGGGGCGCCCGCACGGGGGAGGCAGGCACGCAGCCCGCTCTTCCGGTGGAAAACATCGCCCCGGGGTGCTAGCCCAGGGCGACGGTGAAGGGCCAGGCCAACGCTTGAGGGGGCTCTTGGGCCAACGAAGTCGGAGGCCGGCAGGGCAGGAGCGAGATGAAAAAGCTGGCATCGAGGGGCGGGCGGCCTGCAGCGGGGTCGCAGCCCCGGCAGAGGCGTGGTCCTGGAACCGAAATCGAGCCAGGTGTGGTGCGCGCAGCCACCCCACCGAGCGGAAGAGCGCGAGAGGACACGACGCCCATGACCTCCAAGAGGCACGAGGCAACGACCGATCGAGGAGCGGGCCCCGAGGGCGAGCGTTCGCGACGGGCGGGAAAGCCGCCGGCGCAGCTCGCGGACCTGCTCGAGATGAAGAAGCAGGAGCTCATCGACGCCGCCGGGAAGCTGGGGCTCAAGGGAGTGACGAAGCTTCCCAAGGCCGAGCTGGCGAGGCGCATCCTCACCGCGCGGGGGACGGGCACGACCGCGAGTCTGTCTGCCTCCCAAGAGGCGCGGCCCTCCGCGCGCTCCCGTCCAGCCGCGACCGGAATGCCCCCGGCGGAGGCGGCCGCGGCTCCCGCAACGGAGGCCGGTGGCGCGCGGCCGGGGATCGCCGAGCCCGAGTCGCCCCGCCCGCCGCCGCCCGATCTCGGCGCCGGCGCCGTGCCGGCGGAGAGGCCTTCTCCGGCCGCCACCGCAAGGCTCGATCTGGGACCGGGCGCCTCGCGCGAGCCTCGCGAGCAGCACATCCCCTGGAGCTACGACCAGGATCGGGTCACCGCCATGGCGGTGGACCCGCAGACTCTCTACGCGTACTGGGAGGTGACCGACCCGGGCCTGGACCGGGCGCGGAACCAGCTGGGCGCGGCGGCCGAAGGGGCCTGGCTCGCCCTGCGGGTCCACGACACCACCGGCCTCATCTTCGATGGCACCAACGCGCACTCGTACTTCGACCATGGCGTGAGCCGGTCGGACCGGCAGTGGTTCTTCACCATCGGGAAACCCTCCTCGTCCGCGGTGGTGGAGGTGGGCCTGCGCTCGCCGGGGGGAGGGTTCGTCCGCATCGCGCGGTCGTCGCGAGTGGACTTCCCCCGCTCCAGCCCGGCGCCGTGGAGCGACCCGGAGTGGATGACCGTGCTGGCCGGCGGCGAGGTGGTGCCGGCGGGTCGGGGCGCCCCGGCGCACCCCGTTAGCGACGGCGGTCCGGCGCAGACCCCGGTCCCCAGCGGCGAGCGTCACGAACATGTCCCGGTCTGGATCCTCCTCGAGCCGGGGGAGGGTGAGCGCCGCTTCCGCGAGCTGTTCGGCGAGGCCTTCGAGCGGATCGAATGGAAGGAGATGCACGGGGGAGAGGGCTGGTACGAGCTCCAGGGCCGTCTCGAATGGCAGGTCGGCCCGATGATGACGAGCTGGGAGGCCGGACCATTCACCTACCCGGTGGAGGTCGAACCGCCGAGCCGGGAGACCTGGGAGGGAGGGGCGATCGCCTACACCGCGAACGGGGTCACGCGGGTCGTCTACGGCCCTTGGAGAGTCGTGATCCGGAACCTCGGCGGCCGCACCGAACGCGCGGTCCTCGGCCAGTGGCAGATCTACCGCTCCTGGGCCACGCGGGGAGGCCTCGAGGAAGTTCAGAGGGTGGCGACGCGCGTCGGCGGTGCGCCGGGTGGGGCGTCGGAGCGGCTGGCGGGGAGCGCGTGGCTGTGGCAGGTGGGAAGCGAGATGCGGCTCGGCGGGGCGAGCGAGCTCTGGCGCATGGGGGCGAGCGAGGTGCGCCTGGCCGGTGCGAGCGAGGTCCTCCTCGCGGGGGCGAGCGAGCGTCGGCTCGCAGGGGCGAGCGAGCGTGGGCTCGCGGGGGCGAGCGAGTGGCGGCTCCGGGGGGCGAGCGAGCGTCGGCTCGGGGGGGCGAGCGAGCGTCAGCTCGGGGGGGCGAGCGAGCGTCGGCTCGGGGGGGCGAGCGAGCGCCGGCTCGGGGGGGCGAGCGAGCGGCAGGGCGGGGCGACCGGCGGTGGCCCGAACTGGCCGCGGAAGGGATGAGCCATGGCGACGGGATACCTAGCGCTCGTCCTCCACGCGCACCTGCCCTTCGTGCGCCACCCGGAGGATCCGACGGTGATGGAGGAGCGGTGGCTCTTCGAGGCCATCACCGGCACCTACCTTCCCCTGGTGCAGGTCCTGGAGGGGCTCCTCGCGGACGGCGTGCCCTACCGCATCACGGTCTCGCTTTCGGCGCCCCTCATCGCGATGCTGACGGACGACCTGCTCAAGGAGCGCTACGCGAAGCACCTCGATGAGCTCATCGCCCTCGCCCAACGAGAGCTGGAGCGAACGCGCCCGGAACCCCACTATCACCGGCTGGCCCAGATGTACTCGGACCGGTTCAGCTCGCTGCGCCACACCTGGCGCTGCCACGAGGGGAGTTTGGTCCAGGCCTTCCGGAAGCTACAGGACGCCGGGGGGGTCGAGGTCATCACCTCGACCGCCACCCACGCGTTCTTCCCCTTGATGGACCGGAACTGGGCGGCGATGCGGGCCCAGGTCCACACCGCCGCCGACCTCGCCGAGGAGCACCTGGGCCGCCGCCCCCGCGGGATGTGGCTAGGCGAGTGCGGCTACGTCCCGGGCTGCGACGAGCTCTTGCGGGAGGCCGGGATCCGGTACTTCCTCGTGGACACCCACGCGCTGCAGGACGCCGATCGTCCCCCGACCTACGGACCGTACGCGCCAGTCTATTGCTCCAGCGGCGTGGCCGCCTTCGCGCGGGATCCCGAGACCTCGCAGCAAGTGTGGAGCGCCAAGGAGGGATACCCCGGGGACCCGATCTACCGGGACTTCTACCGGGACATCGGCTTCGACCTGCCCATGGAGTACATCGGTCCGTTCGTGCACCCGAAGGGCATCCGGATGTACACGGGCATCAAGTACCACGCCATCACCCACGAGAAGCTGCACGACAAGTGGCCCTACGATCCCGACGCGGCGCGCGGCCGGGTGGGGCTGCACGCCAGCCACTTCCGCGGGAACCGCGAGAAGCAAGTTCAGGCCCTGGCCGCGGGGATGGACCGCCCCCCCATGGTCGTCGCCCCATACGACGCCGAGCTGTACGGGCACTGGTGGTTCGAGGGCCCCATCTTCATCAACGACGTCCTTCGGCAGCTCCACTTCGACCAGAGGGTCGTGGAGGCCATCACCCCGGGGGACTACCTGGACCGCCATCCCACCAACCAGGTGGCCACCCCCGCCCTCTCCTCCTGGGGGGCCAAGGGATACGCGGCATACTGGTGCAACGAGTCAAACGCCTGGACCTACCGGCACACGCACGTGGCCGCCGAGCGGATGATCGAGCTCGCCCACCGCTACCCGGACGCGCAGGGCCTGGAGCGGCGCGCTCTCAATCAGGCGGCCCGCGAGCTCATGCTGGCCCAGTCCTCGGATTGGCCCTTCATCATGACCACCGGAAGCACCGTGCCCTACGCCACCCGCCGCTTCAACGAGCACACCGTCCGCTTCACCCGGCTCTACCAGGACCTGCTCGCTGGCCGGGTGGACACGGCCTACCTCGCTGACCTCGAGTCCAAGGACAACATCTTCCCCAACGTGGACTACCGCGTGTATGCCACGTGACCGATGAAGGTCCTGCTCGTCTCCTCCGAGGTGGCCCCGTTCGCCAAGAGCGGCGGCCTCGGCGACGTGGCCGGAGCATTGCCCAAGGCGCTGCGCCGCCGCGGCATCGACGTCCGGGTGGTCATGCCGCTCTACGCCGGCATCGACTGGGAAGCCCTGGAGCAGCTCGAGGGCGTGGTGCCCGTCCCCATGTGGTGGGGCGCCGCCCGGGGGGGGGTGCGGCTCGGGCGTCTACCGTTGAGCGACGTGCCCGTCTACTTCCTCGAGTACCACCGGTACTTCGACCGCCCCCACCTCTACGGCCCGCCCGAGGAGGGCTACTCCGACAACCTCGAGCGGTTCACGTTCCTCTCCCGCGGCGCGCTCGAGCTCTGCAAGGTTCTGAACTTCGTTCCCGACGTCATCCACGCCAACGACTGGCAGACGGCGCTCGTGCCGGTGTACGTGAACACGGTGGAGTGGGGGCATCCCCTGCACGGGGTGGGCACCGTCTACACCATCCACAACCTGGCCTACCAGGGCGTGACCGATGGAGGCGCCCTGTTCGTCACCGGGCTCGGCCAGGAACACTACCACGCGGGCGAGTTCGAGCACTTCGGGGCGCTGAACCTCATGAAGGCGGCGCTGCGCCACGCCAACGTGATCTCCACCGTCAGCCCCACCTACGCCCGGGAGATCCAGACGGCCGAGTACGGCTGCGGGCTCGACGGCGAGTTGCGGGCGCGCCGGGGCGACCTCTTCGGGATCCTGAACGGCATCGACGCGGAGGAGTGGGACCCGGCGACCGATCGCTACCTGAAGCACCCCTTCTCCTGGGAGGAGCCCGAGGAGAAGGAGGCCGCCAAGCTCACGCTGCAGCACGAGGCCGGCCTGCCGATCGATCCCGGCATCCCCCTCTTCTGCGCCATCGGGCGGCTCGTGGACCAGAAGGGCTTCGACATCCTGGCCCACGCCATGGACCAGCTCCTCTCCTGGCGGATGCAGCTCGTCCTGCTCGCCAACGGGGAGCGCGAGGCCGAGCACTACTTCGCCACGCTGGCCTCGCGCCACCCCGATCGCTTCCGGGCCTGGCTGAGGTTCG
>DASRZU010000012.1:0-76130 GCA_035686075.1 Anaeromyxobacter sp. | reverse complement strand
GCTGCTTCAGGTCCGAGATGAGCATCTCGAAGGTGTTCACCGCCCGGCCGAGGCCGGTCGTGCGGCAGGTGGCCTGCGAGATGTTCATGCCGGCCTCGCTGATCGCCTTCGAGATCTGCGCCAGGACGCCGGGGCGGTCGTCGGTGATGACGCGGATCGACACCGGCCGCTTCACCTGGCCCGCGTTCGTGTCCCAGGCGACGTCGACGCGCCGCAGCGGATCGAGCGCCAGCGACTTGTCGCAGGCCCGGGTGTGGACCGTGACGCCGCGGCCGCGGGTGATGAACCCGACGATGTCGTCGCCCGGCACCGGGTTGCAGCACTTGCCGTAGCGCACGAGGACGTCGTCGATCCCGTTGATGCGAACGCCCTCCACCGGGCGCCGGGCCATCTTCCGGAAGAGCTCGGTGATCCGGCTCGTGGGGGACGGCTCGGCGGAGGGTGGCGCCTCGGCCAGCTTCTCGGCGGGGAGGAGCTGCTGGAGGATCTGCAGGGGGGAGGTCTTCCCGTAGCCCAGGCCGGCGAGCAGGTCGTCGGAGATCCGGTAGCCGAGCGCCTGGGCGGCCTTCTCCAGCTCTCCGCTCTTGTGGACCCGGTTCAGGGTGAGGCCGAAGCGCCTGAGCTCCCGCTCCGCCAGCTCGCGCCCGATCTCGATGGACCGGCGGTGCTCGGCCTGACGCAAGAACTGGCGGATCCGGGCCTGGGCCCGGCTCGTCTTGGCGAAGGTGAGCCAGTCCTTGGACGGGTGGGAGTGGGGGGAGGTGAGGATCTCGACCGTGTCCCCGTTCTTGAGCGGGTTTCGGAGCGGCACGAGCTTCCCGTTCACCTTGGCGCCGACGCAGTGCTCCCCCACCTGGGAGTGGATGGTGTAGGCGAAGTCCACCGGGGTGGCGCCCCGGGGAAGGCTCTTCACCTCGCCCTTGGGCGTGAACACGAAGACCTCGTCGGAGAAGAGGTCGACCTTCACCGTCTCCAGAAACTCGCGCGGGTCGGTGAGATCGCGCTGCCACTCCACGAGCTGCCGTAGCCACCCGAACTCGGCCGCGTCCTTCCGGGACAGCTCGGCCCCCTTCCCGTCCCGCCCCTTCTCCTTGTAGGCCCAGTGGGCCGCCACCCCCTCCTCGGCGGTGCGGTGCATCTCCCGGGTCCGGATCTGCACCTCGATCCGCTCCCCCGCCGGCCCCACCACCGTGGTGTGGAGGGACTGGTAAAGGTTCGGCTTGGGGATGGCGATGTAGTCCTTGAAGCGCCCGGGGATCGGCTTCCAGAGCGAGTGGACGATCCCCAGGGTCTCGTAGCACTGGGCCACCGTGTCGAGGATGATGCGGAAGCCCACGACGTCCTGGATCTGCTCGAAGGGGAGGTCGAGCTGGCGCATCTTCCGCCAGATCGAGTAGACGTGCTTCACCCGGCCCGACACCTCTCCCAGTAGGCTCGACTCGGAGAGCCGCTCCTTCAGGACCCTCACCACCTCGGCGACGAACCTCTCCTTCTCCCGGGCCTCGATGGCGAGCTTCTGGGAGAGGTCGGCGTAGTCTTCGGGCCTCAGGTACTTGAAGGAGAGCTCCTCCAGCTCGTTCTTGATCCACTGGATGCCGAGCCGATTGGCGAGCGGAGCGTAGATGTCCAGGGTCTCCCGGGCGATGCGCTCCTGCGACTCCGGCTTCATCGCCTCGAGGGTCCGCATGTTGTGGGTGCGGTCGGCGAGCTTCACGAGAAGGACCCGGATGTCCTTCGCCATGGCCACCACCATCTTGCGGAAGTTCTCGGCCTGCTTCTCCTCCTGGGTGTTCGCGGCGCTGAACTGGGAGAGCTTCGTCACCCCGTCGACCAGCTCGGCGATCTCCTGCCCGAAGAGCTCGCCGATCTCCTCGCCGGTGGCGAGCGTGTCCTCGATGGTGTCGTGCAGGAGGCCCGTGACCACCGAGGCCTCGTCCAGCTTCAGCTCCGCAAGGAGCCCTGCCACCTCGAGCGGGTGGATGAGGTAGGGCTCCCCGGTCTTCCGTAGCTGCCCCTGGTGGACCTTCGCGCTGTAGACGTAGGCCTTCTTGATGAGGTCGAGATCGGGGTCAGGGTGGTAGGCGGTGACCCGGTCCAGGATGTCGTTGAGCCTCAGCAAGGCGTTCCAAAAAGCGTAATGGGTCAGCTTCGCACGCGGCAAGCGGCGAACCGACCGGGACAGACTTCACACATTCGTTAACGCAACGCGGCGACGCGCGCCAGCTCGCTCCGGCGCGCTGGGCCATATCCTTCGTTGTGGGGAAAGAGGAGCGCTCCCTCGCCCACTGACCGGCCAGTTGAGGAGGGCCTCCACCGGAGGTACTGTCCGGGGCGTGGAGGGGCCTCGGTGAGGTGCAAGTCCTGTGGGTCGCAGCTGGATTCCGCCGAGGCAGTGTGCCCCCGCTGCGGAGCCGGAGCGGAACTCGGCCGGCTGACCGGGATCCTCGGGATCGTCTGCCGGCGCTGCGACGCGTACAACGAGCCCGGCACCGAGGTCTGCACGGGTTGCGGCAAGCCCCTCTTCGAGGGCGGAAAGCCTCCCCCTCCCGAGCCTCCCTCCCAGCGCCTCACCGTTCCCGCTCCCGGGCCCTTCGCTCCCCTGCGGGCGGCCGCGGCTCCCGTGGGAAAGATGACGAGCGCCGGTCAGCCCGTCGTCCGCTCCTTCCAGCGCGTCGCCCGGACCGCCCCGCCCTCCCAAGCGCCGCGGAGCTCTCCGGCCTCGCTCCTCATGAAATGTCCCCGCTGCGGAGCCGAGGCATCGGCGGGAACCTTCTGCCCGCGCTGCGGCCAGGGCCTGGGATCGCGCGGGACGCAGTTCATGGCGCCCGTCGGAGAAAAGCCCCGCGCGGTCCCGGAGACCTACGTCGAACTCGCCCCGGGACGCGCCAAGCTCATCCTCGAACGGGGGGCGGGGCGGGAAGGCGAATCCTACAAGCTGGACGCACCGGTCACCGAGGTGGGCCGCACCCGCGGCGCCATCCTCTTCCCCGACGACCCGACCCTCTCGGCGCACCATGCGTCCTTCCTCTTCCGCAACGGGTCCCTGCACGTCCGGGACGAGGGCGCGCCCGGCGGTATTCACTTGCGCCTGCGCGGGCTTTCCATCCCCTTGAAGCCCGGAGACCACCTCGTGGTCGGAGACCGGCTGCTCCGGTACGCCGGCCCCCTTCCCCCAGCCGCGCCCCCCCCACCGCCGCCGGAGGGGACCCGCCTGCTCGGGGCGCCCCGCCCCGCGGGGTCGGCTGTGGTGCTCGAGGAGGTCCTCGAGGGCGGCGCCACGGGCCGGGTCTTCGTGCGGCCCGGTCCCTCCGTCACCATCGGGCGGGCGGGCTGCGCCGTGAACCTCGGGGAGGACCCTTACCTCTCCCAGGCACACGCCGAGCTCCTCGTGGATGCCTCTGGCGGCGTGCGGGTGCGCGACCTCGGTTCTTCCAACGGAACATTCGCCCGCCTCCCGCCCCGCTCCGAGCGCGAGCTGCGCGACGCCGACGTGGTCCGCATGGGCCGGGAGGTCCTGCGCGTCTCGGTGATCGACGGCGCGGCCTCGGGCAAGGCGAAGGACCGCGGCGCCGACGGCTAGAGCGGGCCCCTACTGCAACTCCTCCAGAGCTGCCCTCACCCGGTCCGCGTCGGGCGGGTCCGTGGAGAGATACCGACGGTACTCGGCCACGGCGCGGCGGGGCTCCCCCTTCTCTTCGTAACAAAGGGCGAGCTTCTTGTGGGCCTCGGCGATGCCGGGATCGGCCGCGAGCGCGGCCAGGTAGAGACGGATGGCTTCCGTCGATGTCCTGCCTCGCACGGCGCTCGTCCGCGAAGCGGTAGAGCGCGGCGGCGCGCCTCTGTCCTCGCAGGCCCATTTGACCTTCCGCGGACGCGGCCCACGACGGCCTCCCCGCGGATTTAGTCTCCTCGCTCCCCTGCCCCGCCCCAGGCCCGGGCCAGGGCCTGCGGGGCGGCCTCGCCGGGCAAGGGACCTCATCGCTCTCTCGCCCGGGAGCGGGCTCTGGCGAGGGGCGCTCGACGGGCCTCGCCGTGGAGCTCTCCCCCCCGGCCCCGGTCTTTGGCGAGGAGGGACTTTCCTGCCTCGAGGGAGTTTCGACCTCCTCGCTCTCTTGCCCGGCCGCGGGGAGAGGCAGGGAGGCCTCGGGAAGACTCGCCCTTCCGGGGAGCTCCTCCTTCTCCTGCCCGTCCGCTTGCCCGGGCGGGGGGCTGTCGCCAGTCTTGGGCTCCTCCCTTCGTTCCTCGGCGAAGTTGCGCTGGTCGGCGGGGGTCCGCCTCACGAGCGCCACCGTCGCAAGACCGCCGAGGAGCGCGACCAACATCACCGCTCCGAACGCCCAGAACGGCCGGCGGGAGCGGCCGGGGGGGCGGACCCGGGAGATGCGAGGGCGACCCCCGGGCGCTTGCCGGGGGCGCAGGCGAGGAGGGCCGCCCGCATCTCGTCGGCGGTCCCGTACCTTCGGGCCGGGTCCTTGGCGAGCCCCCGCATGATGACCGCCTCGAGCGCGGCCGACATGGCGAGGTCGGGCCGCCGCCGCCGCGGGGGGACGGCGACCGAGGACACGTGGGCGGTGAGGAATCCCACCGGCGTGTCGGCCTGGAAGGGGAGTGCGCCGGTGGCGAGCTGGTAGAGGAGGACCGCCATCGAGTAGAGGTCGCTGCGCGGTCGAGCTCTCCGCCCCGCGCCTGCTCCGGGCTCATGTACTCGGGGGTCCCACACACGAGACCGGTCCGGGTGAGCCGGGGCTCGCCTTTCTCCGCCGAGACGATCTTGGCGAGCCCGAAGTCGAGCACCCTCACGAAATCGGGGGCATCCCGCCGCCGCTCGACCATGATGTTCTCGGGTTTGAGATCGCGGTGGATGACGCCCTGCGCGTGCGCCTCGGCCAGGGCGGCGAGCACCTGGGCCCCCATGCGGACGATGCGCGCCTCCCCCAGGGGGAACTCATCCGCGACCGAGGTCGCGGCCGGGGAGATACTCCATCGCCATGAACAGGGTGCCGTCCGCGGTCTCGCCGAAGTCCAACACCGCGATCGAGTTCGGGTGGTTGAGACGGGAGGCGGCCCGGGCCTCCCGCTGGAAGCGCTGGGCCAAGAGCGGGTCGCCCGAGAAGGAGCGGTGGAGGAGCTTCAGGACCACCGGCCGGTCGAGGCTGAAATGGCGAGCGCGGTAGACCGGGCCCATGCCCCCCTGCCCGAGGAACGCCTCCACCCGGTATCTCCCTTCGAGCAGCGCCCCGAGGAGCGGGTCGGCTTCGCCCCGGGGCATTGCGCCGGCGTTCCCGCAATAGGGACAGAAGCGCGAGCCCTCCTCCTCGTGCGGCCTTCCGCACACAGGACCGTGCCCACGGGCCGCATTGTAGCTCCGGCCGGCCCGCCGTCCCACGAGCGCGGGAGATGCGTTGACCGGGGAGCCGGGGCCGTGGCGAAATGAGACCGATGGCGAAACCGGTCAAGTGCGAGCGCTGTGGCCGGGAAAACGATCCCACCCTCGCCGCCTGCCTCGATTGCGGCCGCCCCCTGCCCCGCCCTCAAGGCCCGGGGGCGCCGGCCGCCTGCGCCCGCTGCGGCGCCACCGTGCTCCCCGGCTACCGATACTGCGCCGGCTGCGGCGCCGAGCTCGGCGCGACGCCCGCCCCCCCCGGCTCGCAGACCTCGACCCCGCCCACCGTGGGGATGCGGCTCAGCGCCATCCGGAACGACGGCGCGCCCGGCGCCGCCTTCCCCCTCCGCGCGTCCTACAGCCTCTGCGGTCGGCTCGAGGGCGATATCAAGCTCCCGGACGACCCGACCGTCTCCCCGCGCCATGCGTCCTTCACCTTGGAGGGCGACCGGGTGGTGGTGCGGGACCTCGGCAGCGTGAACGGGACGTTCTTGCGGATCCGCGGGCCGTACCGGCTCGCGGCGGGAGAGGAGTTCCGGATCGGCCGGCAGCTCCTCAGGCTCGAGCCCATGCCCCGCCCCGCCGCGGATGGCGCCGACTCGGTCCCCTGGGGAGGAACCGATCCCGGCTTCAGGATGCGCCTGGCACAGGTCCTGGAAGGGGGCGGGCAGGGAGAGGTCCAGCCCCTGCGCGAGGGCGAGAACCTCATCGGCCGGGAGACGGGCGAGGTGGTGTTCCCCGCCGACCGCTACGTCTCGGCTCGGCACGCCCGGATCGACGTGGCCGGCGAGACCTGCACCCTCACCGACCTGGGCAGCTCCAACGGGACCTTCCGCCGGCTCTCCGCCGCCACCGCCATCGTCCCGGGGGACCAGCTCCTCGTCGGGGGCCAGCTCCTCAAGCTCGAGGCCTGAAGGGCCCGGGCCCGGCCGGCCGTCACCCGAACGACTTCTCCTTCTGCTCCTGCTCCTCCTTGCAGCGGATGCAGAGGGTGGTCACCGGACGGGCCTCGAGCCTTTTCGCCGAGATCTCCTCCTCGCACTTCTCGCAGATCCCGAAGGTGCCGTTCTCGATGCGGGCGAGCGCCTTGTCGATCTTGGCGAGGAGGAACTTCTCCCGGTCGCGGAGCCGGAAGATCATGGACTGGGTGTACTCGCTCGAGGCGAGGTCGATCTCGTCGGGCAGATCGTCGGTGTCGAAGCTGGCTTCCTCGGTGAGGGTCTTCTTCGCCTGAACCAGGATCTGCCGCTTCTGCTCCTCCAGGATGGACTTGAACCTCTTGAGATCCTTCTTGTTCAAGGGCCACCTCGGGACATCGCCCCACCCAGGGCTCTAAAAAGAAGGCGGAGAACCTAAACGGCGCCGCCGGCCCTGTCAAGGCGCCGCCGGAACGAGGACCCAGGGCCCAAAAGACGCGACCGCCCGGCCCCCGAGGCGGCGCTCCCCAAGGCGCTTTCCTTTACTCCGCCGCGCCCGGGAAGCATCCTCGGCCCATGCCGGAAGGCAAGTTCGACAGGGAATTCCTCCGCGGCGCCCTCGCCCTCATGTCGCGCCCGGAGATCGACCGGCTCCTCTACGTCTCCGACCACCCCCTCGCCCCGGCCGAGCTCCGCGGCCGCCCCGCCAAACGCAAGCTCGTCTACGCCGTGACGAGCGAAGGGCTGGCCAACCCCCTCAAGGCGAAGAAGTACACCACCGTCATCATCCCCCCCTACGACTACACGCGGGTGGAGAAGATCAAGGTGGCGGTGGTGGCCGCCCAGTCCTCGGGGCTCCTCAAGAACGGCGACATCGTCCTGGCCCTTTCGGGACCGGGCGACGACAAGGTGATGGACACGCTCGTCAAGGTCACCATCGGCTCGGAGGACCCGGAGGAGAAGATCCGGGTCGACACCCTGGGGCTACCGCCCGAGTTCTCCTCGCAGGTGGTGGAGAGCCTCATCCACACCTCGATGGAGATCGGCGCCGAGGGGTACGAGGGCCATCCGGTCGGGACCATCATCGTGATCGGCGACTCCACCGCGGTGATGGAGAAGAGCCGGCAGCTCATCCTGAACCCTTTCCAGGGGATCAGCGAGGCCGAGCGCAACGCCCTCGACCCGCCCATTCGCGAGGCGGTGAAGACCTTCTCGGCCCTGGACGGCGCCTTCATCATCCGGGAGGACGGGGTGGTCCTGGCCGCCGGTCGCTACCTCCTCTCCAGCTCGCGCGAGGTGAAGCTTCCCATGGGCCTCGGCGCCCGGCACTCTGCCGCCGCCTCCATCAGCGCCGAGTCGAAGGCGATCGCCATCACCGTGTCGCAGACCACCGGAGCGGTGCGGGTGTTCCGGGAGGGCGAGATCGTCCTCGAGCTCCGCCAGCGCATGCGCCGCGTCTAGGGTCCCGAGAAGGCAAGAGGGCCTCCCTCGCCGAAAGAAGGCGAAGCGTCGCGCCCAAGGCCCCCCGCTCTTAAGAGAGGACATGGTGACAATCGAACGCCGCTGGCCAGATCCCGAGGTGGCCAAAGACCTCGCCGAGCTTCGAAGGCAGGCACCCCTCACCCACTGCATCACGAACCGCGTGGCCGACAACTTCACGGCCAACGTCCTCTTGGCGGTGGGCGCCTCGCCCGCCATGATCGTCACCGCGGAGGAAGCCCGGGGATTCGCCACCCTCGCCCGGGCCCTCCTCGTGAACGTGGGCACCATCACCCCGCCCGATGCCCAGGCGATGGAGGTCGCCGCGGCCGCCGCCAAGGCCGCAGGAAGGCCCTGGGTGCTCGACCCGGTGGGCGCGGGCGCCCTGCCCTACCGGACCGGCATCGTCAAGGAGCTCCTCCGCCACCGGCCCACCATCATCCGCGGCAATGCCTCGGAAATCCTGGCGGTGGCCGGCGCCGCCGAGGGCGGCGGCAAAGGCGTCGAGTCGACGGCGGGATCGGGGGAGGCCCTGCCCCGGGCCAAAGAGCTGGCCGCCCAGCTCGGGGCGGTCCTCGCGGTGAGCGGCGCGGTCGACTATCTGACCGACGGGACCGAGGTGGTGGCCGTCCCCGGGGGCCACCCTTCCGCCACCCGGGTCACCGCCACGGGCTGCGCCCTGGGCGCCTTGATGGCGGCGCTCGCCGGGGCGGGGAGAAGCCCCTTGAGCGCCGCCGTGTCCGCCTCGGTCGTCTTCAAGGTCGCCGCCGAGCGCGCGGCTCGCGGGGCCGCGGGCCTGGGTTCCTTCGCGGTCGCCTTCCTGGACGAGCTCTCCCGGCTCGGGGTGGACGAGGGCTAAGGGCCCCTCCCCGTCCTCGCCCGGGGAGGGCGCTTTACCCGTGGGGCCGGGCCGCCCCACCGCCCGGCTCCGAACCACCCGCCGTTCGTCGGGTCGGGGCTGGCACGGCCCTCGCTAAAATGCCCTCCGTGGACCCGGCCGCCCTTCCCGATCGCGACGAGATCACCTTGCGCCTGAAGCGCACCTTCTCCGCCCCCTCCTACACCCCGCCCCTCCTCCCCGCCGCCGCCGCGGAGATCCTGGAGCTCGCCCAGAGACCCAAGGTCACCTTCGAGCACGTCGCTCCCGTCCTGGAGAGCGATCCGATCCTGGCCGCGCGGGTGGTCTCGGTCGCCCAGTCCGCGGTCTACTCCTCCCGCTCCCCCATCCACACCCTTCACCAAGCCGCGGTCCGGCTGGGCGTGAACGGGGTGCGGGATCTGGTGCTCGAGGCCGCCCTCGACATGAAGGTGTTCCGGGCGAAGGGCCACGACGCGGCCATGGCGCGGCTCGCCCGGCACAGCCGGGCCGCTGCCCACGTGGTCCGGAAGGTGTGCCTTCGCACCCGGGTCGAGGCCGAGCACGCGTTCCTGTGCGGGCTCCTCCACGACGTCGGCTTCGCCGCCTGCACCCTCTCCTTGTCGCAGGACCCGGAGCTGGGCCGCACGCCGTTCGAGGCCCTGGCCCCGGCCATCGACGAGGTCCACCCCGACGCCTCGGCGCTGCTCGCCCGCGCCTGGCGGCTCGATCCCGCCATCGAAGAGCTCGTTCGAACCCATCACGAGGTCCTCGTGCGCGGCAAGCCTGAGCCCCTCAACGCGGCCCTGATCGTGGCCGAGCAACTCGCCTGGGAAGCGGGAGCCGGCCTCGAGCCCCCTCCCCCCTCGGCGGACCCGCTTTCCATGGTCATGCACGAGCCGCCCCTCGAGGGGATCGACGTGAACTGGACCGGCCTCGTGGAGGAGGCGCGGAGCGCCCTCGCCATGGATCCCCTGGTCCTCTGCGCCCTGCGCGTCGAGGCCTTCGAGGTGGTGCGAGCGGCGAGCGGCGACGGGGCCTCCCCCGCACGGGCGGACCCCCCCGGCAAACCCCGCGGGACCAGGAATCCCACCGGATCCCCGGGGCCGTCACACCGTTCCACGGCTTAAAGCGAATCCGGAACGCGCTCGCCGTTGCCACATCGATACCGGCTCTTCGCGTTAGCGGCATCGGGCGGGGGTAGGCTAACGCCCGTTCTCTACCGTCCATCCACCCTTTCTCTCGTCTGCGGAAGGCAGGGTGACGCCGCCGCCCCGATGGCTCCTCGAAAGAGGTCGTTCGGGCGGCGAGACGAGGGAAGCACTTGCGCCAGGAGCCTTTCCCTAGAGCGCGTTCTCGTGCCGCCCGGCCGGGCGGCATCGGGGAAGGGGACCTCGCGGGCTCCCCTTCCCCGCTTCTTCCCTCCCGTCTTCAAAAGAAGCAGGCGCGCTAGCGCTGTGCCGCCTCCGCCTCGGCCCCCACCCGCAAGCCCTCCGCCACCTCGGCGATGACACCCATCCGCGCGTAGAGGGGGCGGACCTCGGCGCGGAGCGCGGGGAGCTTCCTCGCGAAGGCCGCGGCGGCGGCGAGGCAGAAGAGGCCGCTCAAGAACGCCGTCCAGGGAGCGCCGAAGCGGCTCGCCGTGGCTCCGAGGAAGAGCGCGCCCAAGGGGGCGGAGCCCATGAAGGCGACGGCGTAGAAGCTCATCACCCGGCCACGCTTCTCCGAGTCGACGAGCGTCTGCATGATCGTGTTGGACGAGGCCATTTGGACCATCATCCCGAACCCGGCGACGCACAGGGCCGGGACCGCCAGCCACTCTCGCCGGCACAGGGAGAGGGCGACGAGGCTCGCCCCGAAGAGCGAGACGGAGAGGACGATGACGCGCCCGAGCCCCACCACCGTCCGGCGCGAAGCCATGTACAGCGCCCCCACGAGCGCCCCCACCCCGATGGCGCCCACGAGGAAGCCGTAGGTGTGCGCGTCGCCATGCAGCACGTCTTTGGCGAAGACCGGGAGGAGGACCGTGTTCGGGGTTCCGACCAGGCTCACGGCGGCGAGGAGGAGGAGCACCGCCCGGATGGGCGCGAAGCGGGAGACGTAGGCGAGCCCCTCCTTTAGATGGGTCCACACCTCCGGCTGTGGCCCCCTCGGGCGCGGGCGTCCCGGGGGGCGGATGGCGAGGAGCGCGGCGATGACGGCGAGGTAGCTGAGGCCGTTCAGGAAGAACACCTTCCCCTCGCCAAAGAAGGCGATGAGGGGACCGGCCAAGGACGGGCCCACGAGCCGGGCCAGGTTGAAGATCGAGGAGTTGAGAGCGATGGCGTTGGGGAGGTCGTCGCTCGAGGCCACCATCTCGATCATGAACGACTGGCGGGCGGGCACGTCCGCCGCGTTCGCGATCCCGAGGAGGAGGTTCAAGAGGAGGATGGGGACGATGGCCTCGTGGCCGGACAGGACCAGCGCCGCAAGCCCGAAGGCCTGGACCATGGCGAGCGCCTGGGTCCCGATGACCATCCGGTGCCTGTTCCAGCGGTCGACGAGCACCCCGGCGAGGGGGGAGAAGGCGAGGCTCGGGATCTGGGTGAGGAAGCCGGCCAGCCCGAGGAGGAAGGGCGAGTGGGTGAGTCGGTAGAGGAGCCAACCGAGGGCCACCGACTGCATCCAGGTCCCGACGAGCGAGATGAACTGGCCGCCCAAGAAGAGGCGGAAGTTCCGGTGGCGGAGCGCGCGGAAGCTGTGCCAGAGCGGGTGGGGATCCAAGGCCACGGGCCCATGTTATCCCGCCCCGACCATCGCCACCTCGGGCCCGATGCGGCCTCTAGCCCCGCCCCGGCGCACCCGGGCGAAGACGAGGCAGGAGTGCCTCAGGACGCAGACCGCACACCTCTCCCTCGCCCGCCGCGCCGGGCACAGTCCGCTCATGCCCAGGTGGCAGAGCGCGAAGTCGAAGCGAACCGGATCGTCGGGGTCGAGGCGCCGCAGGGAGGCGGTGATCTCCTCGGCGGTGCGCCAGCTGAAATCGCGGCGCCCGGTGAGCCCCAGGGCCCGGGCCACCCTTTGCACGTGGGCGTCGAGGGGCACGACGAGGGCCGACTTCGGGACCCCCTTCCACAGACCCAGGTCCACCCCGTCCGGCCCTCGGACCATCCAGCGCAGGTAGAGGTTCCAGCGCTTGGAGGCGCCCGGCCCGGAGGGATCGGGCAGGAGGTGGCGGAGCCCCCGCCCCCCCCGGCGGCGCAGGAGTGGCCCGACCGGCGGGGCCTCCCGCAGCTCCCCGGCCAGGCGGGCGAGCGCGGCCCTCACCGCCCCGGCCGCGCCCCCGGCCTCGAGGTAGAGCGCTTCGAACCGTTCCCCCAGCGAGCCGTGGACGCGGCGGACGTGGCCCACCGCCGCCACGAGCGCCCGGAGGTCCTCGGGACGGTTGAACCGGTAGACGATCCCTTCGAAGGCGGCCCGGTCGGGGTGGGCCGCGAACGCCGCGGCGAATGCCGCCGGCCTTTGCCCCATCACCCCGAGCACCCTCGCCACCACCGGCTTGAACAGGTCGGCGCGCCCGTAGGCGAGGCTCACCGCCACGAGCGCGGCCACCTCGGCGTCGGCCGGGTCGGGGTAGGCGCGGGGGAACTCGACCGGGTCGGCGGCGATGCGCGCACCCCGGTCGAGCGTGGCGCACAGAGCGTCGAGCAGGGGGCGGAGGGCGCGGGCTCTTTCTTTGGAGATCACGCTTTGGCTCGGTTCAGCGCCCGTCCTTGCGGAGCTCCCCGACCACGTGCCCGAGCTCCGGCAAGAGGAGCTTCTCCCAGGCGAGCCGCACCGCTGCCGGCGAGCCGGGCAGGGAGAACACCGCCCGCCCCTTCACCACCCCGCCCACCGCCCGCGAGAGCATGGCGGCACTGCCGATCTCCGCATAGGAGAGCGAACGGAAGAGCTCCCCGAATCCGTCGATCCGCTTCTCGAGCAGGGCCGCCACCGCCTCGTAGGTCCGATCCCGGGCAGCGATCCCGGTCCCGCCGTTCACGATGACGACGTCGGCCGAGGCGCGAGCCGCTTCCTCGATCGCCGACCGGATCTGTACCGGATCGTCCTTCACCAGCCGGTAGCCCGCGAGAAGGTGCCCCGCTCGCACCGCCGCCTCCCGGAGAAAGGCCCCCCCCGCATCCTCCGCCTCTCCGCGCGAGTCCGAGGCGGTGACGACGAAGATCCGGACCGTCAAGGGTGCCTCGCGCCTGTGCTCTAGGTGTCCCACTCCTCACCTCCGCCGTCCCCTCGGCCGAACGAGCATACCGGAGCACCGCCCCCTTCCCTCGGGGACAAGGGGCTCTCCGGGTTATAACCAGCCCATGCTCGATCGGTTTGCCGTGGCCCGCGCTCTGCGGGAGATCGGCGCGCTGCTCGAGCTGGAGGGCGAAAACCCGTTCAAGGTCCGCGCCTACGAGAACGGCGCCCGCGCCCTGGAGGGGCTCACCGAGGACCTCGGGGCCCTCGTGGCCGAGAAGCGGCTCATCGAGGTTCCCGGTATCGGCGCGGCCCTCGCCGGAAAGATCGCTTCCCTCCATACCACCGGCCGGAGCGACACCCTCGACAGGCTCCGCGCCCGCCACCCGCCCGGGATGCTGGAGCTCTTGCAGGTCGGGGACCTCGGACCGAAGAAGATCGCCGCCCTCCACGCGGAGCTCGGCATCTCGAGCCTTTCCGATCTCGAGGCCGCCTGCCGGGCCGGCCGGGTGGCCGGGGTGAAGGGGTTCGGGGTGCGCACCCAGGCGAAGATCCTGGAGGGGATCGAGCGTCTGCGGGCCCGCACCTCGGAGAACCGCATCCTCCTCGCCGATGCCCTCCTCGAGGCCGGGCCGCTCCTCCTTCACCTTCGCGCCACCCCGGGCGCGAAGGCGGTGGAGCTCGCCGGCTCCGCCCGGCGCGGGCGCGAGACCGTGGGCGACCTGGACCTCGTCGCCGCCTCCCGAGATCCCGCCGCCCTCGCGGACCGGCTCGGCGCCTACCCCGGCGCCCGGGTCCTCTCCGGCGGAGACACGAAGACCACCGCCGTCCTCCCGAGCGGCCTGAAGGTGGACCTCCGGGTGGTCCCGCCCGAGGACTACCCCACCCTCCTCCACCACCTCACCGGATCGAAGGCCCATCACGTCCGCCTGCGTGGGCTCGCTCGCGAGCGGGGATACACCTTGAGCGAATGGGGTCTTCACCGGCTCTCCCCCAGAGGCGAGGAACCCGCCGCGCCCCCCGACCCCGCCGCGAAGGTCAGGATCGAGAGCGAGGAGGCGCTCTACCGCGCCCTGGGCCTCTCCTTCGTTCCCCCCGAGCTCCGCGAGGACACGGGGGAGATCGAGGCCGCCCGGGAGGGTACCCTCCCCGAAGACCTCGTCCGCGCCGAGGACATCCGCGGGGCCGTTCACTGCCACACGACCTGGTCCGACGGCCGGTCGTCGATCGAGGAGATGGCCCGGGCCGCCGAGGCCCAGGGAATGGAGTACCTCACCATCACCGACCATTCGCAGAGCGCCGGGTACGCGAAGGGCCTGTCCTTGGACCGCCTCGAGCGGCAGTGGGAGGAGATCGACCGCGTCCAGGAAACGGTGGGGATCCGGCTCCTCAAGGGGACCGAGGCCGACGTCCTCGAGGACGGGACCCTGGACTTTCCCGACTCCGTGCTCGAGCGGCTGGAGGTGGTGGTGGCGAGCGTCCACTCGCGCCTCAGGATGGAGGAGGCCAGGATGACCCGCCGGCTCGTCCGGGCGGTGTCGCTCCCCATCTTCAAGATCTGGGGGCACGGCCTGGGTCGGCTCCTCCTCGAGCGGGAGCAGAGCGCCATGAAGGTCGAGGAGGTGCTCGACGCCCTCGCCGCCTCCCGGGGCGCGGTGGAGGTGAACGGCGACCCGCGCCGGCTCGACCTCGAGCCGCGCTGGATCCGGGCGGCGCGGGCCCGGAAGATCCCGCTCGTCCTCTCCGTCGACGCCCACTCCGCGGCGGCCCTCTCCTACCTCGGATTCGCGGTCACGACCGCGCGGCGGGGATGGGCGCGCCGGGGGGAGGTCCTGAACACGCTCGGGCCCACGGAGTTCTCGGAGGCGGTCCGGCCCGCGGGGAGGAGGGGGGAGGGGCGAATACGCCCCGCCTTGTGACCTTCCGCGGCCGCGTCTAGGCTGTCCTTCGCCTTGGCTCCCCCCCCTTCCCCGCGGGCCCGCGTCCTTCTCTCGAAGAGCGTCCACCTCCTCGCGCTCCTCTCCGTCTCCTCGGGCATGCCTCTGGGCTTCGTCTACGTGGCCTTCCAGTTCTTCCTCATCGGCCACGGCGTCTCCCGGGCCACCCTGGCGGTCGTGTCCGGAGTCTCGGTCGCCTGGACGGTCAAGTTCCTCTGGTCGCCCTTCGTGGACCGCTACGCCCTCCGCTGGCCCGGCCGCCGCAGGAGTTGGGTCGTCTTGATGCAGCTCTGCCTCTCGGCCGCGTTCGCCGCCTTCGCGCTCTACGCAAGGACGGTCCGGGACGTGGACCGCCTGGCCGGGGCGGCCCTTTTCGCGGCCGCGGTCCTGGGCTTCCTCGTGGCGTTCCTCTCCGCCACCCAGGACATCGCCCTCGATGCCTACGCGGTGGAACTCCTCCGCCCGGCGGAGCGGGAGCCGGCCTCCGGCCTCCGCATCCTCTGGTACCGCATCGGGATGCTCGTGGCCGGGGCGGGAGTGGTCTCCCTCTCCGACCACGTCCCCTGGCCGGTTCTCCTCCTGGCGCTCGCCCTCCTCTTCGCCCTCTTCGTCCTCGTCACGCTCGCCTCGCCCGAGCCGGAACGGCCCGCCGCCGCCCCCCGGACCCTCCGCTCGGCGGTGGCCGACCCCCTAAGGCAGTACTTCCTCCGCCCCGACGCCCTGGCCGTGGCCCTGTTCCTCGTCTTCTACAAGTTCGGGGACAACATGGGCGGCACGATGGTGAACTACTTCCTCAAGGACCTGTGCTTCACGAACACCGAGGCCGGCGCCGCCCTGAAGACCATCGGGACCGTGGCCACCGTGGGCGGTTCCCTCCTGGGCGCGGCCGTGATGATGCGGATCGGCCTGGGCCGCTCGCTCTGGGCCTTCGGGATCCTTCAGGCCGGCGCGAACCTCCTCTACAGCGCGGTGGCGGTGGCGCGGGACGCGCCCCTCGACCTGCACCAGTGCCCGTCCCTCCCCGCCGTCGACGCCGCCACGAGAGCCTTCACCTACCTCGCGATCGCCTCGGAGCAGGCCGCCCAGGGGATGGGCACCGCCGCGCAGGGCGTGCTCCTCCTGCGGGTGTGCGACAAGCGTTACAGCGCGACCCAGTTCGCGCTCCTCTCGTCCCTGTTCGCGCTGGGGCGCTGGGCGGCCGGCCTCCCCAGCGGGTGGCTCGCGGAACACATGGGGTACCCCGCCTTCTTCGCCGCCTGCGCCACGCTGTTCGCGCTCCCCGGGTTCTTCTTCCTCCAGCGGATCGCTCCGTTCGGGCACCGCGAGGTGCGGACCGCCGAGGCCGAACCCATCGTGGGGCCACCGGGCTAGGGCGTCCCACCTCGCTGCCGGTCGCACCCATGGAGCGAGAATTCCCCGCTCAGTTGGGGCACCGCAGGGTGCGGGCCGCCCAGGCCGAACCTATCGTGGGACAGGCTAGAGCGTCCTACATCACTGCCCGTCGCACCCCATGCGCGAACGTTTCCCCCGGGCCTTTTCGGGGTAGGATGCCTTCCGCTCAGAGCAAACCCCTACCAGGAGAAGAGAAGCATGATCTCGCGCTCGATCACCTTTCTCGCCCTCGGCGCCCTGCTCCTCGCCCCCGCGGCCGCGCACGGCGCCACCAAGGGAACCGACACGAGCTCCGGCGTCTGGCTGGGCGGCCTCTTCGGGGCGGAACTCGGCGACTACGACGGCTACCAGCTGCGCTTCGACGCCGAGGTCCCCGTCACTCGCCCCTCCCCCCAACTGCAGGTGTCGGGCGTCCTCTCGGCCTCCTGGGCCGGCCTCTCCAGTGACGTCGGGGTGTTCGAGCTCGTCCCGGCGGCGCGCCTCACCTGGTTCGGCGCTCCGAAGTGGGGGGCCTACGGCGACCTGGGCCTCGGCTACGCCCACGCCTCGCGGAACGGGAGCGGGACGAGCGGGGCGACCATGCGCATCGGTGGGGGCGTGTTCTACAGCCTGTCCCCGAACGCGCGGGTCGTGACGGAACTCGCCCTCCACCCGCACTTCGGCGACTACGATGCCTTCACCACCACGATCATGATCGGCATAAAGTTCGGGATCTAGTCGCCCGGGGGCGGCCTGGGGCCCGCGATTCGCACGAAGGGGCCCTAGGGCCGCTCCTTGGCCTCGGCCGCCAGGGCGCGGACCGAGAAGCCCGGCGTCTCGCTGGCCTCGTCCTTCGCCGCGGTCGAGAACGGCCGGGCCCCGGCGCGCATCCGCTCGAGCTCCGTGGGCGGGATCCCCGGGTGCCCGCGGCGGAGCCAGGGATCGTACTGGTAGGAGACGGGGGGCCCGCGGAGCAGCTCCTTCTCGTCCCAGATCTGCTCGCCCCGGTCGGTGGAGGGCGGGGCGTGCTCTCCCGTGTCCATCCGGATCGCATCCTTGGGACAGGCCTCGACGCAGAACCCGCACACGATGCAGCGCAGCTCGTCGATGACGAACTTGACCGGATACTTCTCGATCGGGTCGTCTTGGAGCTCGCCCGCCTCGATGTAGATGCACTGGGCCGGGCAGATGGTGGCGCACATGTAGCAGGCCACGCAGCGCGGCCTCCCGTCCTCGCGGGGCACGAGCCGGTGCAGGCCCCGGAAGCCCGGAGGGTAGGGCTGCTTCTCCTCCGGGTACTGGAGGGTGACGTTGTCGCTCGTCCCGAACCGGCCCCGGGGGCGGGCCAGGATGTCGGGATTGCGGTCGCGCGAGAAGAACAGGTTCCGCAGGAAGTGCCGGGTGATGGTGCCGATGCCCCGGATGATCGCCGGGAAGTACATCTTCTCCCGAAGGTCCTGGGCGGCTGGCTCGAGCGCGTAGGGCATGTTCGTCCTTGCCTAGTGCCCCGCCCCGGCCTGGGCCGCCGTCTCTCCGCCCGAGGCGGGCGAGCTCGAGCGCCCGGCGGCGGCGGTGGTGAGGCCGACCGCGACGAGGGTGACGACCCCCAGCCAGGCGAGGAGCCGTAGGCTCGGGTCGATGAGCCCCGCCGCGGCGGTGATGAAGACGTTCGCCAGGGATGCGGGGAGAAGGATCTTCCAGCAGAGCTTCTGGATCTGGTCGTACCGGAAGCGGGGCAAGAGCCAGCGGATGGTGAGCTGGAGCCACATCACCACGATCATCTTGGCGAGGAACACCCCCACCCCGAGGGCGGCGAACCAGAAGGGCGAGAGCGCCCCCTTGAGGAAGCCCTCGAAGAGGATGGGGTGCCAGCCGCCCAAAAAGACCGCCGCGACGATGGCGGAGAGCACCACGATCTCCGCGAACTCCGCGAGGAACATGAGGCCGAACTTCATCCCCGAGTACTCCACGAAATAGCCGACGATCTCGCTCTCCCCCTCGGGGAGGTCGAAGGGGGCGCGCTTGGTCTCGGCGAAGGCGCTCGCGAAGAAGACCAGGAACCCCACCGGCTGGAGCAAGAGTCCCAGGGCGGGAACCGGGCCCAGGACCGGGGCGCCCTGGGCCGCCACCATCTCGTCGAGCCGCAAGGTCCGGTAGGCGAGCATCGATCCCACGAGCGAGAGCCCCAGCGAGACCTCGTAGCCGATCATCTGCGAGGAGGCCCGAACACCGCCGAGGAGCGCCAGCTTGTTGTTCGAGGCCCAGCCGGCGAGCGAGGTGCCGTAGACCGAGAGCGAGGCGATGGCGAACACGTAGAGGAGCCCGACGTCGGGGCTCGCCACCTGGAGGGCGATCCGCTCGAGGGTCGCCGGCGCGTCGGAGAGCCCGGGAATGCTCCGGACCTCGAGGGGCGGCCCCACCGGCACCACCGCGAAGAGCGCGAACACCGGGGCGAAGGAGAGGATCGGGGCGAGCTCGTAGAGGAACCGGGTGCGCCCCCGCGGCTCCACCCGCTCCTTGGTCAGCATCTTCAGGGCGTCGGCGAGGAGGAAGGGGACCCCGCCCAGGGGATCGCCGAACACCCGGATGCGGTTGGCGCCGATCCGGTTCTGCATGAGAGCCGACCACTTCCGCTCCGCCACGGTGAGGAGGGCCGCCGCGGTCATGAGCAACCCGAGCAACAGGACGAGGATGTTGGCGATCGAGGCCCCCAGGTACACGGGCAGGGGCCGCCAGCCCTCTTGCCCGGTGAGGGCGTTCACGCCTCCGTTCACCCAGGCGCCGAACCAGCCCGCGAGGAGGTACCCGACCGCCCCCAGGCAGACGAGCGCCAAGAAGGCGACGACGAAGGTGGCGAGCATCCCGAAGAAGCGCTTCACGTCTGCCCTCCCTCGGGGAATGCCGCCTCGCCGCGGGCCATCTCCCCGCTCGCCTCCGGCGGGACGCGCTCGCGGTAGCCCGGGAGCCGGCCGTCCACCGTGCCGGCGGCGAGGGGGATGAGGCCCGGGCGCCTGCCGATCGAGGGGAGCGAGTCCCAATGGTAGTCCCCGAGCGCGTCCCCGAGCCGGGGGGAGAGGGCGCGGAAGGCCTCGCGCGCGCTCCCGTAGAGGTGGGGCGCCCCCAGGGCACGGCCGATCTCCCCGGAGAGGCCGAAGTGCGGCCGCGAGGAGCCCCGGGGGAAGTAGGCCATCTCGAAACGCTGCGCCCGGCCCTCGAAGTTCACGAACGTGCCGTCCGACTCGGCGTGGGTGGAGGCGGGGAGAAGGACCTCGGCCCCCTCGGAGAGCGCGTCCAGGCTGGTCGCCTGCGCCACCACCCGGAGCCCGGAGAGCTTCGCCGCCCCCTCTTCGGCCGGCAGCTCCGTCCCCACCGCCCAGAGCACCTTCACCGCCCCGGCCGAGGCGGAACGGAGGAGCTCCTCGAAAGGCCGGACCGCCATCCCGAACCCGCGGGCGGCGAGCTCTACCCCCCGGCGGTTGGGGTTCTCGTCGGCGCGCTTCAAGAAGTCGTCCTGCCACCCGTCGGGCCGGCCCCCCAGGAACACCTCGGAGAGGGTGAACGCATCCTTCGCCACGGCCAGCGTCACGAGCGCGTCCTCGAGCGAGGCGGTGGGGGAGAGGAGGAGCGCGAGCTCCCCCTTCTCCGCTCCCTCCTCGAGGATCGCCGCCGCCTTCGCCACCGCCTCCTCCCGGGAGAGGGCCCGGGCCCCTTCCCCCCTCCCGGCGCGGGCCCCGAGGACCCTTTTCCGGTTGAGCGGCTTGTAGGAGAGCCGTCCGTCGTCGCACATCCACTCCTGGTTGACGGCGTCGTTCTCCCGAGGGCGGTAGCGGTAGGTGGTGTCGTTCAGGTAGTCGAGGAAGGTGTTGCAGCCCCGGGCGCAGCCGGTGCAGAGGGACCGGGCGGCGCTCATGAACCAGACCCGGCCGCGGAAGCGGAAGTCGGTCGAGGTGAGCGCCCCCACCGGGCAGATGTCGACCACGTTGCCCGAGTACTTGTTGTCGAGGGGCTGCCCCGGGGCAGTCTCGATGAAGCTTCTGTTCCCGCGCTCCGCCACGCCGAGCTGCGGGTCCTTCGCCACCTCCCGCATGAACCGGACGCAGCGGGTGCAGAGGATGCAGCGCTCCTGGTCGAGGGTGACGAGCGGGCCCAAAAACACCCGCTTCCTCTTCATGACCTTGGGCACGTCCAGCCGGGAGGGCTGCCGGTCGTAGGCCATGTAGTAGTCCTGCAGCTTGCACTCCCCCGACTGATCGCAGATGGCGCAGTCCACCGGGTGGTTCAGGAGCAAGAACTCGAGGGTGGCGCGTTGCTGATCCTTGACCCGCGGGGTGTCGGTCCTCACCGTCACCCCCTCCGCCAGGGTCATCTGGCAGGCGGGCATGAGCTTGCCCATGGGGGCATTCGACATCTCCACGAGGCACATCCGGCAGTTGGCCGCGACGCTGAGGCGCTTGTGGTAGCAGTAGTAGGGGATCTCGACGCCGACCTTCTTCGCCCCCTCGATCACCGTGGTGCCCGGCTTCACCACCACCTCCCGGCCGTCGATGGTGGCGGTCACGAACCCGGGGTTCTTGGGAGGGGGCGGGGCAGGGGGCCCCGCCTTCTTTGCCGGGGGGGGCGGGGCCTTTGTCTTGTTCTCGTCGGCCATCGCTCTTTTCTCGGTCAAAGGCGGCCGCCCTACTGCTCGACCTCGCCGCCGATCATGTTGATGCTGTCGAAGGTGGGGACGAGGTCCGCGAGGAGCGCGTCCTTCGTGAGGTGGGGGAGGGCGGCGAGCATGGGCCAGCCGGGCGCCCGCAGTCCGATCTTGTAGGGCCGGCCCCCGCCGTCCGAGACGAGGTAGAAGCCCAGCTCGCCGTTGGCGGCCTCGGTGTAGCTGTAGGCCTCCCCGGCCGGCACCTTGATGCCCTCCATCACCAGCTTGAAATGGGCCATCACCCCCTCGATGGTCCCGTACACGAGCGGCTTCGGGGGCAGGGCGTACCGGAAGTCCTGCACGATGATCTCGCCCGGCTCCATCTGCACGAAGCACTGGCGGACGATCCGGTCCGACTGCCTCATCTCCTCCATGCGCATGAGGTAGCGATCGAAGTTGTCGCCGGCCGAGCCCACCGGGACGTCGAAGTCGAGCCGGTCGTAGACGAGGTAGGGGAAGGCCTTGCGCACGTCGTAGGGCTCGCCGGTGGCGCGCAGGCAGGGGCCGGTGAAGCCGAGATCGATCGCGTCCTCGCGGGAGATGCGACCCGTTCCCTTGGTCCGGTCGACGAAGATCCGGTTCCGGGTGAGCAGCCCGTCGATCTCCTGGCGGAGCTCCGCCGTCCGGTCGAGGGTGGCGAGGGTCTTCTCCGCCCACTGCTCGGGCAGGTCCCGCGAGACGCCGCCGATCCGGGCGTAGTTCGAGGTGAGCCGCGCCCCGCACAGCTCGGTGAGGCGGTCCCAGATGAGGTCCCGCGCCTCGATGGCGTAGAGGAACACGGTCATGGCGCCGAGCTCGAGCCCCATGGCGCCCACCAGGGTGAGGTGATCGCAGATCCGGTGCAGCTCGCTCGTCAGGACGCGCAGGTAGCGGGCCCGCTCCGGGATCTCCAGGCGGCAGAGCTTCTCCACCGCCAGGGCGAACCCCACGTTGTTCATGATGGAGCTCACGTAGTTGAGCCGGTCGGTGTAGGGGAAGCACTGCCCCCAGGTCACGCTCTCGCAGCTCTTCTCGAACCCGCGGTGCAGGAAACCGATGTCGAGCTTCATCGAACGGATGGTCTCGCCCTCGAGCTCCACCACCGCCCGGGTCACCCCGTGCATGGCCGGGTGAGAGGGGCCGAGGTTCACGAGCATCCTCTTCGTGGGGAGGGGGGCGAAGAGCTCGCTCGAGTCAAAGGCCGCCTCCGGGTCCGGCCTCGCGGAGAGGGAGCGTTCGGGGGGGGCGCGGTCCTCCGTCACGACCGGGCCCTCGGGCGCATTCTCGTTCGGGGGAGAGGTCATGGTCAGTCCCTGCCGGCGGGCCCGGGCCCCCGGTACTTCTCCTCCACCTCGCGCTCGGGAACGAGCGGCTGGCGGCCCCGGAGCGGGTAGTCCTTGCGCAAGGGGTGGCCCACGAACTCGTCGTACATGAAGAGCCGGCGAAGGTCGGGATGGCCCTCGAAACGGATGCCGTACATGTCGAAGCAGTACCGCTCGAACCAGTTCACCCCGCGCCACACCGAGGTCACCGACTTCAAGACGCAGTCGTCCTCGGGGACCTTGACCCTTAGCCTGATGCGAACGCCCAGGGGGAGGGAGACGAGGTTGTAGACCACCTCGAAGCGCGGCTCCTCCCCGAGGTAGTCGACCGCCGTCAGGTAGGGCGCGAGGTCGAAGCGCCCCTCCTCCCGCAGGTACCGGCAGACCTCGAGGATCTTCTCCTTCGAGACGAAGGCGCAGTCGTCGCCGCCCACTCCCACGTAGGCGTCGGTCACAGCATCGGGGAAGCGCTCCAAGAGCGCGCCGATCACGGCCTTGGACATCGCGGGCCTGCCCTCATCCCTCCCGCCTGCCGGGCGGGGCGAGCGGAAGGGGCTTGTGGTCGATGAGCCTGTGCGCCTGGTTCTGGATCCTCTGCTGCAGAAGAATGATCCCGTCCAAGACCTGCTCCGGCCGCGGAGGGCACCCGGGGATGTAAACGTCCACCGGGACGATGCGGTCGATGCCCTGCACCGTGGCGTAGTTGTCGTAGAAGCCGCCCGAACTGGCGCAGACCCCGAAGGCCACCACCCACTTCGGGTCGGCCATCTGCTCGTACACCCGCCGGAGAATGGGGGCCTGCTTGCAGTTGACCGTCCCCACCACCATGAGCAGGTCGGCCTGGCGCGGGGAGAAGCGCGGCAGCGCCGCCCCGAAGCGGTCGAGGTCGTAGCGGGCCGCGGCGAGGGTCATGTACTCCATCCCGCAGCACGCGGTGACGAAGGGGTACTGGAAGAGCGAGTACTTGCGGGCCCACCCGAGCCCCTTCGACACGAGCCCGGAGAGCCCTTTCAGCGCTTCCTCGCGGCGCGTGGTGATCGCCGGAAAGCCTTCGATCTCGGAAACCATCTCTGCCTTCGCCTCTCTGAGGGTCCAAGGCTTCCGCTAGTCGGCCCAGTCGAGCACGCCCTTCCTCCAGACGTACACGAGGCCGGCGAGGAGGGTGGCCACGAAGATCCCCATGGAGACATAACCGGGCCAGCCCAGCCCCGCGTGACCTTGCGCATCGGGCAAGAGGAGGACCGCCCAGGGGTACACGAACACCGCCTCGACGTCGAACACGATGAAGAGGATGGCGACGACGTAGAACTTCACGTCGAACCGCTCCCGGGCCGACCCCGCCGGCAACGAGCCGCACTCGAAGGGCGTCTCCTTCACGGCGCTCGGCCGACGGGGTCCGAGGACGTTCGAGAGCCCCACCATGAGCGCCCCGATCCCAAAGGCCAAGACGAGCACGAGCGCGATGGGCACGTAGACGCGAAGTGGTGTCATGAGAAGGGGAATCGGGGACGGGCCCTTAACTGCCTGCCCGGTCCGGATTTGTCAATGGGTTTCACCGCTTGACTTGTTCGCCCGCTCGGGAGTATCCCCTCCTGGTTTCCTCTGAGCTTGCGAGAGGATACGCAGGACCCGGGTCAAGTGCATGGGATTCGACTTCGCAGCCGTTCTGGCGTTCGCGCTGGTGGCAGTGGCTATTGCTCTCGGTGGAATCCTTGCCTCGCGCCTCATCGGTCCCAGGGCGCCCAACCCCGAGAAGGCCAGCATCTACGAGTGCGGCGAACGCCCCGTCGGGGTGGCCTGGTTCAACTTCAACCCGCGCTTCTACCTCTTCGCCCTGGTGTTCGTGATCTTCGAGGTCGAGGTGGCGCTCACCTTCCCGGTCGTGGCGGTGTACCGGCGCTGGGTCGAGACGAGCCCGCTTTTGGCCTGGACGGCGCTCGGGGAGCTCCTCGTCTTCACCGTCATCCTGGTCGTGGGCCTGGCCTGGATCTGGGCTCGGGGCGACCTCGCCTGGGTGAAGAAGCTGTCGGCCCGCCCCACCGAGCGGCCGCCCCCGGCCCCCTCGCCCGAGGTCAGAAGCGACCGCCCGGCGGCGTGAAGGGAGAGCCCGGAACATGGAACCCCCGAGGATGGGCCACGGCGACGTCGGTGGAGACGTCACCCTCTTCCACACGAGCCAGCTCGACTCGCTCATCAACCTGGCCCGCGAGAACTCGCTCTGGTACCTCCTGTTCGGACTGGCGTGCTGCGGCATCGAGCTCATCCAGACGGGCGGCCCGCGCGCGGACCTGATGCGCTTCGGCGCCATCCCCAGGGCCTCGCCCCGCCAGGCGGACTTCATGATCGTGGCCGGCACCCTCACCTACAAGATGGCCCTGCGCGCCAAGCTCCTCTACGACCAGATGTCCGAGCCGAAGTACGTGATCTCCATGGGCTCGTGCGCCAACTGCGGGGGCCTCTTCCAGCTCGCCTACTCGGTCTGCAAAGGGGTGGACAAGGTCATCCCGGTGGACGTCTACGTCCCCGGCTGTCCCCCGCGGCCCGAGGCGCTCACCGAGGGCCTGCTTCGGCTCAAGGAGCTCGTCCGGCGAGAGAGGTGGGCGGACAAGCGCCGCCCCGAGGACGGGGCCCCCCCCGTCCCGCCCTCGCGCTAGTCGAAGGGCCCGGTGCGCTCGAACCCGGGAACCCCCGGTCTTTTAAGGAAAGGCCCGCGCTTCATGAACACCCAGGAACTCCACGAGCGGCTCAGGGCGAGGTTCGGGGAGGACGTGGGACCGCTCCTCGAGGAAAAGGTCGATTCGTCCTGCGTGGTCTTGCCCTCGCGGATCGCCGAGGTGTGCCGGTTCGCGAAGAAAGAGGTGGGGATCGAGCTCGACCACCTCGAGGATCTCACCGCAGTCGACTGGCCCAAGAGAGCCGTCATCGAGGTGGTCTACCACCTCTTCTCCTACCGGCACCGCCACGCCCTCGTCCTCAAGGTCCTTTCCGACCGGGCGGCCCCCAGGGTGCCCACGGTCGAAGGCGTCTGGAAGGCCGCCAACTGGTTCGAGCGGGAGGTGTTCGACCTGTTCGGCGTGGAGTTCGTGGGCCACCCCGATCTGCGGCGCATCCTCATGCCCGACGACTGGGTGGGCCACCCCCTCCGCAAGGACTACGAGGAGGCGGGCGGCTACCACGGCATCTCCAACGTCCGCGAGAACCCGCTCGTCGAGCTCCGGCGGCTCGACGAGAGGGCCCGCGCCGCCCTCTCCCCGAAGGCCTCGCCCCCGAAGCCTGCCACCCCCCCCGCCGGACCGGAGCCCGCCTAGGGGAAAGACCATGGAACGGCTCATCCTGAGACGGCTTTCGGCGGACGGGGAGGAGATGATCCTCAACTTCGGCCCCCAGCACCCCTCCACCCACGGCGTCATCAACTTCATGGTGGAGACCGACGGCGAGGTCATCCGCAAGGCCATCCCCGAGGTCGGATACCTGCACCGCTCGATCGAGAAGATCGGCGAGAAGGTCGGCTACCCCGGGTTCATGCCCTTCACCGATCGGGTCGACTACGTGGCGGCGATGTTCGCCAACGAGGGGTACGCCATCGCGGTGGAGCGGCTCCTGAAGCTCGAGATCCCCCCCCGGGCAAGGTGGCTCAGGGCCATCTCCTGCGAGCTCTGCCGGATCGCCTCCCACCTCATCGCGGTGGGCACCATGACCATGGACATCGGCGCCTTCACCCCCATGCTCCACGGGGTGCGGGAGCGCGAGACCGTGAACGACCTCATCGAGGCGCTCTGCGGGGCAAGGCTCACCTACAACTACCACCGCATCGGCGGAGTGGCCTTCGACCTGCCCGAGGGGTGGCGGGAGAAGACCCTGCGCTTCCTCGACCACTTCGACCGCTTCCTCACCGAGTTCGATCGGCTCATCTCCTTCAACGAGGTCTACGTGAAGCGGCTCGCGGGCGTGGCCGTGATCCCCGCCCCGCTGGCCATCGATTACGGGCTGGTGGGCCCGAACCTGCGGGGCTCGGGGGTGGACTTCGACCTGCGCCGCGACCTCCCCTACGGCGCCTACCCGCACTTCCACTTCGAGGTGCCGGTGGGCAAGGGCTTTCAGGGCACCACGGGCGACTGCTTCGACCGGTACTACGTCCGCTGCCTGGAGATGAAGGAATCGTCGAAGATCGTCCGCCAGGCGCTCGACACCCTGCCCGAGGGCGAGTTCATGGCCAAGGTCCCCCGGCGCATCAAGCCGGAGCCGGGCGAGGCGCTCTCCCGGGTGGAGAGCGCCCGGGGCGAGATGGCGTACTACGTGGTCTCGGACGGAACCGAGAACGCCTGGCGGGTGCGGGCCCGGACCGGCTCCTTCACCGCCATGGGCATCGTCGAGGCCGTCTCCCCGGGCCTCATGGTGGCGGACCTCGTGGCCCTCATCGCCTCGCTCGACGTGGTGGCCCCGGAGATCGACCGATGACCGAAGCCCTCCCCCTGCCGAAGACGGCCTCCGCCGCGAGGCGCCGGGCCCGCCGCGTCCTCGCCCTCACCCTGGCGGTGGGCCTCGGGCTCCCCTCGGCCCTCTTCGGCGCGGTGCTCGTCCTCTCCCCCCTCCGCCACCTCGCCCCCCCGGGCCTCTCCCCGGGGAGCGTGTTCCTCTTCAGGGCCCTTTGCCTCCTCCTCCTCGCGGTCGTGCTCGTCACCTTCGGCGCGGTCATCTCCGGCATGACCGTCTGGTGGGAGATGCGGGTCTCCTCGAGGATGCAGAGCCGGGTGGGCTACAACCGGGTGGGCGCCGCCGGCTTCCTCCAGTGGGTGGCGGACGCGGTGAAGCTCATCCTCAAGGAGGATCTCGTCCCCAAGGACGCCGACGCGGTCCTCTTCCGGGCGGCCCCCTACTTCGTCATCGTGGGGTTCGCCCTCACCTTCGTGGCCCTCCCCTTCGGCGAGAGCCTCATCGCCGCCGACCTCGACGTGGGCATCTTCTACCTGCTCTCGGTCAGCGCCCTGGTGGTGGTCGGCATCCTCGTGGCCGGGTGGTCGTCCAACTCCAAGTGGTCGCTCTTCGGCGGGATGCGGTCCGCCGCCCAGGTGATCTCCTACGAGATCCCGGCCGGGCTCGCGGCCATGGTCCCGGTGCTCATGGCCGGCACCCTCTCCATGCAGGGGATCATCAGGAGCCAGGGCGCCTGGCCCTGGCAGTGGATCCTGCTCACGAACCCGTTCGCGCTCCTCGCCTTCCTGGTGTTCTTCGTGGCCCAGCTCGCCGAGGGGAACCGCACCCCCTTCGACCTGCCCGAGGCCGAGAGCGAGCTCGTGGCCGGCTACGTGTCGGAGTACTCCGCCTTCCGCTTCGCCATCTTCTTCCTCGTCGAGTACGGGAACCTGTGGGTGATGTCGGCGGTGGCGGTGACCCTCTTCCTGGGCGGCTGGCAGGTACCGTTCGCGGGGCCGGCCGCCTTCGAGGCGGCGCGCGGGGTCGCGACCCTCCCCGGCCCCCTCTGGTGGGCCCTCGAGATCCTGTCCCTCCTCGTCTTCGTGGCGAAGACCGTCCTCGTCATGAACCTCATCATCTGGGTCCGCTGGACCTTGCCCCGGATCCGGGTCGACCAGATGATGTCGCTCTGCTGGAAGTACCTCGTCCCCTTCGCCTTCGCCGCCTTCGTGGGGACGCTCCTCTGGCAGATCCTCCTCGCGAGAGTTCCCTGGGTCGCCTCCTTGACCGGCGCCGTCCTCACCCTGGGGGGCGCGGTCACCGCCTACTTCTTCCTCCGGCTCACCTACCGCAACATCGCCGCGGTAGGCGACCGGGTGGACCTGTCCAACTGGTGAGGGGAACGCCCCACATGCCCGAGACCGTCCGAGCCTACGCCCTCGCCGTGGGGACCACGGTCCGGTCCTTCTGGCACGGCCTGTCCATCACCCTCTCCTACCTGCTCCGCCGGCCCATGACGGTCCAGTACCCCGACCGGACGGCGCTGCCGGTGCGCGAGATGCTGCCCCCCCGCTACCGGGGCTTCTTGGAGGTCGACGTCTCCATCTGCACCGGGTGCCAGGCCTGCGAGCGCGCCTGCCCCATCGACTGCATCGCCATGGTGCTGGAGAAGGACCCGCAGAACCCCAAGCAGCGTCTCGTCACCCAGTTCGACATCGACGAGGCGAAGTGCATGTTCTGCGGCCTGTGCGTCGAGCCCTGCCCCACCGGCTCCATCCAGCACACCCAGGAGTTCGAGGCCTCGACCCGCCACCTGCGCAACCTCACCTTCCGCTGGTCGGATCCCCTGAAGCCCTGGCCGGTCTACAAGGTGCCCAAGGACGCGACCTACTACCCGCGGGCGCTTCTCGGCGCCATCCTGCGCCCCATGCTCGAGGCCCGCGCCTGGGACGCTCCCCCTCCCGAGTTCTTGCCGCCCGAGCCCGAGGGGAAGCCCGCCCCCGCCGCCCCGGCCAAGGCCGCACCCCCACTCCCCGCCCCCGCCTCGGCCGCTCCCCCGAAGCCCGGGCCCTGACCGCGAGGACCCCGCCATGCCCCCTTCCCTCCGAAGACTCGTGGCCTGGGCCGCCGCCTCGGTGGTGGTGGTCCTGTTCCTGGTCGTGCTCGCCTCCCTCGCCATCACCCCGGCCGCAAGGGAGGCCCTCGCCCCGCGGGAGGGAGAAGGGGGGGCGGTGGCCGTGCTCTTCTACGCGCTCTCGGCCGTGGCCCTCCTCGGGGCGGCGGCGGTGGCCTTCGCCCGCAACATCGTCTACAGCGCCCTCGGGCTCCTCGCGGCGCTCCTCGGAGCGGGGTCGCTCTACGTGCTCCTCTCCGCCGACTTCGTGGCCATCGCCCAGCTGCTCGTCTACGTGGGCGGGGTCATGGTGCTCGTGCTCTTCGCCGTCATGCTCACGAACAAGATCACCGAGGTGAACGTCTCGAACGCGAGCTTCGGCCTGTTCGGCGGCCTCCTCCTCCTCGTGGCCATGGGGCCCTTGCTCGTGGCGGTCGCCCTCCTCACCCCCTGGCGCGACCTTGCCCCCGGGCCCCTCGCCCCCACCACCTCCGCCCTGGGCGACGCGCTTCTCACCCGCTGGCTCTTGCCGTTCGAGGTGGCCTCCCTGGTCTTGCTCGCCACCCTGGTCGGCGCGGTGATCATCGCGCGGAAAGAGCTGAAGGAGGGCTGACCCCTTGACCATCACCCTCGTGCACTACCTCGTGGTCGGCGCCCTGCTCTTCGCCTTGGGGCTCGTCACCGTCGCCACCCGCCGCAACGCGGTGGGTGTGCTCATGGGCGTGGAGCTCGTCCTGAACGGCGCCAACGTGAACTTCGTCGCCTTCGGCCGCTATGGCGGCGACGCGGTGGGGGGCTCGGTCTTCGCCCTCTTCGTCATCGTGCTCGCCGCGGCCGAGGCGGCGGTGGGCCTCGCCATCGTCCTCGCCCTGTTCCAGACCTCGAAGAGCATCGACGTCCGCCAGGCGGACCTCCTCAGGGAGTGAAGATGGAACACCCGGCCCTGGTCACGCAGGCGAGCCTCCTCTGGCTCATCCCCGCCCTGCCGCTCCTTGGCTTCGTGGTGAACGCCCTTTTCGGCGCCCCGCTGCAGAGGGCGTTCGGCAAGCGGCTCATCCACACCGTCGCCATCGGGGCGGTGGCCGCCTCCTTCTTCGTGGCCCTCTACTTCTTCGGGCGGATGCTCGGCGCCGACCCCGAGCAAAGGACCCTGCAGGAGACCCTCTGGAACCTCTTCACCGCGGGACGGCTCTCGGTCGACCTGGCCTTCTCCCTCGACCCGCTCTCCATGACGCTCGTCCTCGTCATCACCGGGATCGGCGCCCTCATCCACCTCTTCTCCGTCGGCTACATGGCCGACGAGCCCTCCTACTGGCGCTACTTCGGCTACCTGAACCTGTTCGTCTTCGCGATGCTGCTCCTCGTCATGGGGGACAACTTCGCGGTCCTCTTCTTCGGGTGGGAAGGGGTGGGGCTCGCCTCCTACCTGCTCATCGCCTTCTGGTACTCCGATCCGGAGAAGGCCCGGGCCGGCATGAAGGCCTTCGTGGTGAACCGGATCGGCGACTTCGGGTTCCTCCTCGGCCTCCTCCTCCTCTTCTGGGCCCTGGGGGGTGGTTGGGTAGAGCGCCCGGGCCTCGCCCGGACGGTGGAGTACGCGCCCGTGGCCGAGCTCCGGCCGCTCGATCCGGCCATCGGGGCGGCCGACGCCGACGCCCTCGCCCCCCGGGTGAAGGGGGTGAAGGTCGGCCCCACCCTCTCCTTCCGCGAGCTGCACGACCAGATCTCCGTGGAGGAGACCGGGGTGAGGGAGCGGCTCCTCCACGCCACCCTGTGGGGGATGCCGGTCCTGTCGATCGTGGGGATCCTCCTCTTCGTGGGGGCGATGGGGAAGAGCGCCCAGATCCCGCTCTACGTCTGGCTCCCGGACGCGATGGCCGGGCCCACCCCGGTCTCGGCCCTGATCCACGCCGCCACCATGGTCACCGCCGGCGTCTACATGGTGGCCCGGCTCAGCTTCCTCTTCGCCCTGTCGGCGAGCGCCATGGGTTGGGTGGCCCTGGTGGGCGCGGCCACCGCCGCCCTGGGCGCCTCGATCGCCTTCTTCCAGTACGACATCAAGAAGGTCCTCGCCTACTCCACCGTCTCCCAGCTCGGCTTCATGTTCATCGGGGTGGGGGTGGGAGCCTACTGGGCCGGCACCTACCACCTCCTCACCCACGCCTTCTTCAAGGCCACCCTCTTCCTCTGCGCCGGCTCGGTGATCCTCGGCTGCCACCACGAGCAGGACATGCGGAGGATGGGCGGGCTCGGGCGCCACATGCCCCTCACCCGCTCCGCCTACCTCGTGGCCTGCATCGCCATCGCCGGCTTCCCCGTCGCCAACGGCTTCTACTCGAAGGACGAGATCCTCTGGAAGGCGTTCACGAGCGACCACCTGGCGCTCTTCGGAACGCCCACCCCCTGGCTCGGCCCGGCCATCTACCTCATCGGCATCGCGACCGCGGTGGGCACGAGCTTCTACATGTTCCGCTCCTACTACATGACCTTCACCGGTCCCTACCGGGGCGGAGGACACCGCCACGAGCACAACGAGGATCCCCACGCGGCCACCGCCGCGAGGCACCCGGCCCTCTCCGCCTCGGCCCACGCCTCGGACGGCGCGGTCCACGCCGCCCACGGCGAGCACGGCGGCCGGGCTCCCGTGCCGCACGAGTCCCCCTGGACCGTCACCCTGGTGCTCCTCGTGCTCGCCACCGGCTCGGTCCTGACCCTCCTCCTCGGCCTCCCGGCGCTCTGGACCGGCACCTCCCCGCTCTTCGAGCGCTGGCTCGAGCCTGTCGTGGCAAAGGTCCGGTTCCGGGAGGTGGGCCACGAGCTGGAAGGGCTCTTCCAGCTCTTCGGGGTGCTCGCCGCCGCCCTGGGCTGGCTCGCCGCCCGGGCTCTCTACCGGGAGGCGAGGAGCCCCTTGCCCGGCCGGATGAAGGAGCGCTTCTTCCGGGCCTGGACCGTCGTCTACAACAAGTACTACGTGGACGAGCTGTACGCCCTCGCGGTGGTGCGGCCCACCATCCGCCTCGCCGCCCTCCTCTTTTGGATCGACGCCCACCTCGTCGACGGGCTCGTGAACCTGGTCGGCCGGATCGCCCGGTTCGCCTCGGCCATCTCCGACGTCATCGACCGGTACGCGGTGGACAAGGCGGTCGATGGGGTGGCGGTCCTGACCCGAGGGGCGGGAAGGCGCCTACGGCGAGTGCAGACCGGCCACATCCAGACCTACCTCTACGGCGCGCTCGGCGGCGCACTCGTGGTGGTCCTCTTGAACTACCTCATCCGCTAGCGAGGGACTCTCTCCATGTTCTCTCCAGGCACCGTCTTAAGCTGGGCCACCTTCGCCCCCCTCCTCGGCGCCGGCCTCATCGTCTTGCTCGTGGTGGTCCGCTACCTCCTGCGCCTGCCCCGGGGGGTGGCCGACCAGGGCGCCCGCCTCCTCGCCCTCCTCTTTAGCGGCCTCTCCCTCGCCTGCGCGATCGCGGCCTGGCGGCAGTACGACCCGAGCCCGAGCGCCCCGGCCTTCCAGCTCGTCCACCACTTCACCTGGATCGAGTCCTTCAACATCGAGTACTTCCTGGGGGTGGACGGGCTCTCGATCTCCCTCGTCCTCCTCACCGGGCTCATCTCCTTCGTGGCCACCATCGCTTCCATGCCCTGGTGGTCGGGGGCGCGCGCCGCGGAGATGGCGGGGATGACCGAGGGGGAGACGGGCGAGGCCGGGGGCCACCACCCAAGGCACTTCTCGGTCCGGATGGTGCCGGGATACATGGTGCTTCTCCTCCTCCTCCAGACCGGGATGATGGGCACCTTCGTCGCCCTGGACATGTTCCTCTTCTACGTGTTCTGGGAGGTGATGCTCCTGCCGATGTACTTCCTCATCGGCATCTGGGGCGGGCCGCGCAGGGAGTACGCGGCGATCAAGTTCTTCCTCTACACCCTGGCCGGCTCGGTGCTGATGCTGCTCGCCATCATCGGCATCTACTACAACAGCGCCCCGGCCCCCCTGGCGAGCGGGCATCTGTCCGCCGGCCACACCTTCAACCTCGTGGAGCTGGCCCGGCAGGGAGCGAGCGGGCAGTTCGATCGGGCCGCGCCCATCCTGGGGATGAGCTTCGCCAAGTTGGCCTTCGTGGCCCTCTTCATCGGGTTCGCGATCAAGATCCCCATGTTCCCCTTCCACACCTGGTTGCCCGACGCCCACGTCGAGGCGCCCACCCCCATCTCCGTCATCCTGGCCGGCGTGCTCCTCAAGATGGGCCCCTACGGCATCCTCCGCTTCAACTACCCGCTCCTCCGGGAGGCGACGCAGTGGGCGGCCGGGGCCATCGCCGCCTTCGGGCTCGTGAACATCGTCTACGCCGCCTTCGTGTGCCTGGCCCAGAAGGACCTGAAGAAGCTCATCGCCTACTCCTCGGTCTCGCACATGGGCTTCACCCTCCTCGGGATGGCGGCCATGACCCCGGCGGGCATCTCCGGGGCGGTGCTCAACATGTTCACCCACGGGCTCATCAGCCCCATGCTCTTCCTCGTGGCCGGGGTGATCTACGACCGCGCCCACCACCGGGAGATCGAGCGGTTCGGCGGGCTGGCCCAAGCGCTGCCCGAGTACTCGGCGGTGATGGGGCTCTCCTTCTTCGCCTCCCTGGGGCTCCCCGGGCTGGCGGGGTTCATCTCCGAGTTCATGGTCTTCTCCGGGGCCTTCCCCGTCTTCACCGCCTACACCGCCGTGGCGGCGCTGAGCGTGGTGATCACCGCCTCCTACTACCTGTGGGCCATCCACCGCATGTTCCTCGGCAAGCTCAACCCCGCCTACCAGGGTTACCCTGACCTGAACTGGCGGGAGCGGCTGAGCCTCTACCCCCTGGGGGCCTTGGTGATCGTGCTCGGCTTCTACCCCCAGGCGATCCTTTCCGTCATCAACAACACCCTGCACGCGCTCATCAGCGGGCTTCGGCCGCTCTAGCCCGCGCCTTCTCTAAGCCATGGACTTAAGCCCGCTCGTCAAAGAGAACCTCGGCTCCCTGGCCTACTTCCGCCCCGAGCTTCTGCTCGGTGCGGGGGCGCTCCTCTTGCTCCTCTTGGACCTCACCTTCCGACGGGTCCCGGGGCGGGCCGGGCGGCTCGCGGTCTGCGCCCTCCTCTTTCTCCTCCTCTCGGCGGCGTTCCTTTTCTACCAGCCGACCGGCACCGCCTTGCTCTTCAACGGGATGATGGCGAGCGACGCCTTCGCCACCTTCTTCAAGTGGCTCTTCCTCGCCGCCGCCGCGGTGACGATCGTGGTGGCGGCCCTGGGCAGGGAGGTCGCGCCCGAGCGCATGGGCGAGTTCTTCGCCCTCCTCTTGGCGGTGGTCCTGGGCATGTTCCTCATGGCGAGCGCCGAGGACCTCCTCATGATGTACCTCGCCATCGAGCTCGTCTCGATGACGAGCTACGTGCTCGCCGGCTTCAGGCGCGGGGACCGGCGCGCCACCGAGGCGGCCCTGAAGTACGTCATCTACGGCGGGGTGGCCTCGGGGGTGATGCTGTTCGGGATGAGCTACCTCTACGGCCTCACCGGCACCTTCTCCTTCCACGGGCTGGGGCCGGCCATGTCCCGGGCCCTCGAGGGGTCCGGCCCGGCCCTGGCCGGGGCCAAACTGGCGCTCGTTTCCGGGAGCGTCTTCGTGGCCGCCGGCCTGGGATACAAGGTCGCCGCCGTCCCCTTCCACATGTGGTGCCCGGACGTGTACGAGGGGGCCCCCACCCCCTTCACCGCCTTCCTCTCGGTGGGGCCCAAGGCCGCCGGCTTCGCCCTGGCGCTCCGCTTCTTCCTCTCGGTGTTCGGGGCCCGCGACACCGGCGCGGCCCTCTCGAGCCTCGCCACCGTCCCCTGGCCGGCGGTGATCGGGGTGGTGGCCGCGGCCACCATGACCCTCGGGAACCTGGTGGCCATCGTCCAGACGAACCTGAAGCGGCTCCTCGCCTACTCCTCCATCGCCCATGCCGGCTACACGCTCATGGGACTCTCCGCCGCCTCCGCCGCCGGGACCCAGAGCGTCCTCATCTACCTCTCGGTCTACCTGGTGATGAACCTCGGGGCCTTCGTGGTGGTGATGCTCGTCTCGAGCGCCACCGGCTCGGAGTCGATCCTCGACTACCGGGGCCTGGTCCGGCGGCAGCCCTTCGCCGCCATCGCCTTCGTGGTGTTCCTCCTCTCCCTCACCGGTTTGCCCCCCTTCGCCGGGTTCATCGGGAAGTGGTACCTCTTCACCGCCGTCTGGGCCCGGACAAGCGCCGAGGGCGGGGGCTGGTACGCGGTCCTGCTCGTGGTGGCCGCCCTGAACACCGCCGTCTCGCTCTACTACTACGCGCGGATCATCCGGGCGATGTTCCTCGATCCGCCCAACGCCGCCGAGGCGGGGCCGCTTCGACCGCCCCTCGGGTACCAGCTCCTCGCGGGCGGCTGCGCTGCCCTGGTGATCGCGTTCGGGGTGCTCCCCCAGCCGCTCATCGCCGCCACCTCGCGGGCGCTCGAGATGCTCGGGGGCTAACGGGCCAGGGAAAGGCCGGTCCGGCTCCCCCCCTCGTCGCCCCTCACCGGGGCGAGAGCGCCGCCCGCGCCAACTCGGCGAAGGCCGCCGCCGCCCGCGACGGAGGCCCGCTCGCGAGCACGACGAGCCCGACCTCCCGGACCGCCGAGAGCCCCCGAAGCCCCACCGCCCGGAGCACCCCGGCCGCCACCTCGCGCCGGACCGCCACCGCGGGCACGATCGAGACTCCGAGCCCGAGCTCGACCAGCTTCTTCAAGACCTCGACGCTGCTCATCTCCATCGCCACCCAAGGCGAGGCCCCGAGCCGCGAGAACTCGGTGTCGAGGACGGCCCGGGCGCCGGTGGTCCGATCGAGGAGGAGGAGCGGATAGGGGAGGATCGCCTCGAGGCCGGCCCACCTCCGCCGCGAGAGCGGGTGCCGGGGAGGGCAGATGAGAACCTCCTCCAAAGGCGCCAGGGGCTCGACCTTGAGCCGCCCCCCCCCCGCCCGCCCGCTCACACCCAGGCCCGGGGGCAAGGGAAGGGTCACGACCCCGAGGTCCAAAGAGCGCAAGAGCACCTGCTCGGCCGTGGCCGGGGAGGGGCGGTTCTCGAGCCTCAGGTCGATGCCTGGGTAGCGGGCGCGGAAGGTGGCGATCACCGGCGGGAGCACGTAGTAGGCGAGGGTGTCGCTCGTGCCCAGG
The DNA here is from genome assembly GCA_035686075.1 of Anaeromyxobacter sp. Taxonomy (GTDB): domain Bacteria; phylum Myxococcota; class Myxococcia; order Myxococcales; family Anaeromyxobacteraceae; genus Anaeromyxobacter. Next base: position 40,239 of record DASRZU010000012.1, on the reverse strand, counting down.
ACGAGCGACCCGAGGGTGAGCTCCGCCAGCGCGGCGAGCCCCTCCCGGGCGCCCTGCATCTCCTCGAGAACCCGCTCCGCCCGGGGGAGGAGCAAGCGGCCCGCCGCGGTGAGCTCCACCGCGCGGCCCCCCCGCAAGAAGAGCCGCGCTCCCACCTCCCCCTCGAGCCGCGCCACTGCCTGGCTCACCGCCGACTGGGTCCTCTTGAGCTCTCTCGCCGCCCGCGAGAAGCCGCGCTCCCGAGCCACCGCCACGAAGGCGAGCAGCTGGTCGCTGTCGAGCGGATTCATCATCGTTCCTAATACATATCATCACGAAGATTCGTTGGCGTGATTCATGGCCGCCCGGCAGGATCCGGGGGAGATCTCTCCCCATGGAGGCCCCCCGTGCCCATCCTCGAGCTTTGCGGCCCCCCGGCCCTCTCCCCGGCAAGAACGGCCCGGGCGCTCGCCCGCCTGAGGGCAAGTAACCCGGGGGTCCTCGCCCTCGCCGCCGACTTCGTCCACTTCGTCGACGCGGAGCGCCCCCCCGACGGGGAGGCCCTCCGCCTCCTCGAGCGCCTGCTCAGCTACGGACCCCGGAAGAGGGAGGGGACCTTCGCGGTCGGCCAAAGGCTCTGGGTCGTCCCTCGCCTCGGGACCATCTCCCCCTGGTCCACCAAGGCGACCGAGATCGCCCGGATCTGCGGCCTCGGGGCGGCCGGGATCCGCCGCATCGAGCGCGGGGTGGCCTACGCCATCTCGGGCCCGGTCCTGGACGAACGCGCCCTCTCCCTCGCCCTTCACGATCGGATGACCGAGTCGGTCCTCGTTCGCTCGAGGGACGCCTCTCGCCTCTTTCAGAGGGACGCTCCCAGGCCCCTCGAGGCGGTGGACCTCCTCTTGAGCGGACGGGAGGCCCTGGTCCGGGCCAACCTTGCGATGGGCCTCGCCCTCTCCGAGGACGAGATCGACTATCTCCTCGAGAGCTTCCTCGCCCTGGGCCGCAACCCCACCGACGTCGAGCTCATGATGTTCTCCCAGGCGAACAGCGAGCACTGCCGCCACAAGGTCTTCAACGCGGAGTTCACCCTCGACGGCAGAAGGGAGCCCCGCTCGCTCTTCGAGATGATCCGCCGTTCCACCGAAAGGAGCCCGGCGGGCGTCCTCTCCGCCTACCGGGACAACGCCGCGGTGGTGGAGGGCACGGTGGCGGGCCGTTTCTTCCCCGACCCGACCACGGGCGTCTACCGGTACACCCTGGAGCCGGTCCACCTCGTCATGAAGGTCGAGACCCACAACCACCCGACCGCCATCTCCCCCTTCCCCGGCGCGGCCACGGGCTCGGGAGGCGAGATCCGCGACGAGGGGGCCACCGGTCGGGGGGCCCGGCCCAAGGCCGGCCTCACCGGCTTCGCGGTGAGCGATCTGCGCATCCCCGGCGCCCTTCGCCCCTGGGAGGTGGACCGCGGCAAGCCCGGCCGCATCGCCTCGGCCCTGGAGATCATGCTCGAGGGGCCGCTCGGGGCAGCCGCCTTCAACAACGAGTTCGGCCGGCCCAACCTCGCGGGCTACTTCCGGACCTTCGAGCTCGAGGTAGAGGGACCGGCCGGGCGCGAGGTCCGCGGCTACCACAAGCCCATCATGCTCGCGGGCGGCTTCGGGAACATCCGGGGGGAGCACGTCCGAAAGGCTCCCCTCGAGCCCGGAACGCCCCTCCTCGTCCTGGGCGGGCCCGCCATGCTCATCGGACTGGGGGGCGGCGCCGCCTCCTCGCTCTCCTCCGGCGCCTCGCACGAGGAGCTCGACTTCGCCTCGGTGCAACGCGGCAACCCGGAGATGCAGCGGCGCTGCCAGGAGGTCCTCGATCGCTCCTGGGCCCTCGGGGCGGAGAACCCCATCCTCTCCATCCACGACGTGGGCGCGGGCGGCCTCGCGAACGCCTTTCCCGAGATCGTCCACGACGCCCGGAAGGGCGCCGTGCTCGAGCTCCGCCGGATCCCGAGCGACGAGCCCGGCCTCTCCCCCCTCGAGATCTGGTGCAACGAGGCGCAGGAGCGGTACGTCCTCGCGGTGGCCAAGGACCGGCTCGAGACCTTCCGCCGGATCTGCGCCCGGGAGCGCTGCCCGGTGGCGGTCGTGGGCAGGACCACCGCCGAGGAGCGCCTGGTGCTCGAGGACGAGCTCCTTGGGGGGCGGCCCATCGACATGCCCCTCGCCCTGCTCCTCGGCAAGCCCCCACGGATGCGGCGCAATTCGAGCCGGATCGAGACGGCCTCCCCCCCCCTGGACCTCTCCGCCATCCCGCTCTCCGAGGCGGTTCGCCGGGTGCTCCTCCTCCCCGCCGTCGCCGACAAGACCTTCCTCGTCACCATCGGCGACCGCACCGTCACCGGACTCGTGGCCCGCGACCAGATGGTCGGCCCGTGGCAGGTCCCGGTGGCCGACGCGGCCGTGACCGCCACCTCCTACACCGCCTTCTCTGGCGAGGCCATGGCCGTGGGCGAGCGGAGCCCGGTGGCCCTCCTCGACGCCAGGGCCTCCGCCCGGCTGGCGGTGGCCGAGGCCCTGACCAACATCGCCTCCGCACCCATCGCCCGGCTCTCCGACGTGAAGCTCTCCGCCAACTGGATGGCGGCGGCCGGACACCCGGGGGAGGATGCGCGGCTCTTCGACGCGGTCCGGGCGGTCGGGGAGGAGCTGTGTCCGGCCCTGGGGGTGGCGATCCCGGTGGGGAAGGACTCCGTCTCCATGAAGACGGTGTGGGAGGAGTCGGGCCGGCCCTTCGCCGTCACTTCTCCCCTCTCCCTCGTGGTGAGCGCCTTTGCCCCGGTGACCGACCTCCGCCGGGCGCTCACCCCCGAGCTCCGCGTCGACGCCGGCCCGACCGAGCTCGTCCTCGTGGACCTGGGCCGGGGACAGGACCGCCTGGGCGGCTCAGCCCTGGCCCAGGTCCAGGGAAAGCTCGGCGACCGGCCGCCCGACCTCGACGATCCCGCCCTCCTCCGGGCCTTCTTCGAGGGCGTCCAGACGCTCAACGAGAAGGGGCTCCTCCTCGCCTACCACGACCGGTCCGACGGCGGTCTCTTCGCGACGCTCCTCGAGATGGCCTTCGCCGGCGGGACCGGGCTCGACATCGACCTCGCCCCGTGCAAGGGCGACCCGCTCGCGGTCCTCTTCAGCGAGGAGCTCGGCGCCGTGCTCCAGGTTCGCGCCGCGGAGGTGGACGCGGTCGAGGCCACCCTCTCGGCCCTTGGGCTCTTCGGCTGCGTCCACCGCCTGGGCCCGCCAAGGAAGGGCGACCTCATCGTCCTCTCGCGCGGGGAACGGGTCCTCCTCGAGGTCTCGAGGAGCGAGCTCCGCGGCCTGTGGTCCGAGACCACCCACCGCCTCCAGGCCCTCCGCGACGACCCGACCTGCGCCGACGAGGAACAGGAGGGGCGGACGGACCCGACCGACCCGGGGATGAGCGCCCACCTCACCTTCGATCCGGAGGAGGACCTTGCCGCCCCGTTCCTCGGGGGGGCCCGCCCCCGGGTGGCCATCCTCCGGGAGCAAGGCGTGAACGGCCAGATCGAGATGGCGGCCGCCTTCGACCGGGCCGGCTTCGAGACGGTCGACGTCCACTCGAGCGACCTCTTGGAGGGGCGGGCCACGCTCACCGGGTTTCGGGGCCTCGCCGCCTGCGGCGGCTTCTCCTACGGGGACGTCTTGGGCGCGGGAGAGGGCTGGGCCAAGTCGATCCTCTACAACGCCCGGGCCCGGGAGGAGCTCCTGAAGTTCTTCCTCCGCACCGACACCTTCGCCCTGGGCGTGTGCAACGGCTGTCAGATGCTCTCGAACCTCTCCGAGCTCATCCCCGGCGCCTCGGACTGGCCCCGCTTCGTCCGGAACCGATCGGAGCAGTTCGAGGCGCGCCTCTCGCTCCTGGAGATCCTTCAGAGCCCCTCGGTGCTCCTCCGGGGCATGGCCGGCTCGCGCCTCCCCATCGCCGTGGCCCACGGCGAGGGGCGAGCCGAGTTCACCCGCGCCGGCCAGCGCGAGGCGCTCGAGGCGCGCGGCCTCTTCGCGGCCCGCTTCGTCGACCACCGCGGCCGCCCCACCGAGCGGTACCCCGAGAACCCCAACGGCTCGCCCGGCGGCCTCGCTGCCCTCACCACCCCCGACGGGCGGGTGACGATCATGATGCCCCACCCCGAGCGCGTCTTCCGCGCCGTGCAGCTCTCCTTCTGCCCGCCCGGGTTCGCGGTGGAGGGCCCATTCATGCGGCTCTTCCGAAACGCCCGGGCGTTCGTGGGGTGAGGGCCCGGGGGCCAGAGCCTTCAGGGGCGATGCCCCTCGAGCCTCTTCAGGTCCTCCGGCTCCATCGTCACCTGGCCCAGGTGGCGGTCGGGAGAGATCACCTCCCCGTGGTAGTCGCTCCCCGCGGTGGGGACGAGGTTCAGCTCCCTCGCGAGGCGCAGGTACTTCTCCCGGACCGAGGGGTTGTGGTCGGGATGGTGGGTCTCGATGCCCACCACCCCCCTCGAGGCGAGGCGCTCCACCTCGCCGCGCTCCAGGCCCGAAACCCCGGGGTGGGCCACCGTGACCGTCCCCCCCGCCCCCCGGACCAGCCGGACCGCGTCGTCCACCTCCAGCCGAAAGCGCTGCACGTAGGCGGGACGGCCCTCGCCCAAGAAGAGGTCGAAGGCCTCCTTCACGCTCGAGACCGCCCCGGTCTCCAGGATGGCGCGGGCCACGTGAGCCCGTCCGATGGTCTTGCCGTCGCCGAACTTCTCCACGTCGGCCCCCCGGATCCGGACGCCGACCGCGGAGAGCCGCTCCAGGATGAGATGCATCCGCTTTCGCCGGTGGAGGGCGAGGTGGTCCTCGAACCGCCGCAGGGCCAGGGCTTCCGGGTCGACGAAGTGACCGAGCAGGTGGATCTCGCGCCCGTCCAGGAAGGCGGACAGCTCGATCCCGGGGACGAACCGCACCCCCACCCGCCCGGCCGCCTCCCTGGCCGCAGGCAGGCCGGCCACGGTGTCGTGGTCGGAGAGCGACCAGACCGCAAGGCCTGCCCGGGCGACCTGCTCGGCCACCTCGCCCGGAGCGTACTGCCCGTCGGAAGCGCGGCTATGGGAATGGAGATCGATCCGTCCGGCGCTTTGGCCGGTCTCTTCCATGAAGGAGCTCCTCGGGCGTGTTAGGCTAATCTTAAGCGAGGTGCGGGGCCGAAGTCGCCTCGGGCCCGCGCGAACAAAAAGGCGAAGGTGGTCCCATGCAGCACGTTCTCCGCATCTCCAGAAAGATCGACTACGGCCTCCGGGCGATGATCTACCTGGCCTCCCTCGCGAGGGGCGCGGTCGTCCCCTTCCGGGAAATCGCGCGGCAGATGGACGTGCCGGAAGACTTCCTGGCCAAGATCCTGAAGACCCTGGTGGACGCGGAGCTGGTGCGCTCGAGCCGCGGTCCCCACGGAGGCTACGCCCTCGCCAAGAGCCCCTCCGAGGTGAGCTTCCTCGACGTGATCGAGGCGGTCGAGGGGCCCGTCGCCCTGAACGTCTGCCTTGACGGGGAGGACGCCTGCGGCCACTCCACCTGCTGCACCATGATGGGAGTGTGGAAGCTCGGGCAGGAGCGGATGCTCGACGTGTACCGCCAGGCCCGCCTCTGCGACCTCGCCTTCAAGCCGGCCGACGACGGCACCGTGGGCCTCGTCCAGCTGGAGCTCTTGCAGAGGAACCGGACCCGGGCCTGACCCGGCTCTGGGCCCGAGGGGCCCTCGCCCCTTCCCCGAGAGTCCGGCCTTCGGGGGGCGGTCCGGTTTCGGTTGACCCCGCCCGATCCCGCCGCTAAGGTCCGCCGCCGCGATGCCTCCGTCTCGCCGCGAGATCCGCAGGCGGCTCTTGTCCCGGCCTCCGGTCGAGCCCATGCGGCTCTCCCCGGGGATGAGCGTCGTCGACCTCGTGAACGCGTACCGCCGGGCGGGGGCCTTCAACGGAGGGCGCCTGGCCGAGGCCTGCGACCTGTTCGGCCGGATGATCGACTCGGGCGCGACCATCGCCCTCACCGTGACCGGAGCGATGGCGCCGGCGGGCCTGGGCGGCGCCTTCCAGGCCATGCTCGAGCATGGCTTCGTGGACCTCGTGGTGGCCACCGGCGCGAACCTGTACCACGACCTCCACTTCGCCCTGAAGCTCCCCGTGGTCCAGGGCCACTTCCAGGTCGACGACCGCGAGCTGTACCGGGCCGGCATCGAGCGCATCTACGACGTCTTCATCACCGAGGACTCGCTCCTCGACACCGACGCCTTCGTGCGGGAGGCGCTCGTGAAGGCCCCCAAAGCCCTGCGGGGCCACCTCTCCACCGCCCAGCTCCACCACTACCTCGGACAGCTCGTGAACCAGTCGGCGCCGCTCCCCTCCCAAAGCTGGGTGGCGACCGCGGCGCGGCTCGACGTCCCGGTGTTCACCTCCTCCCCCGGCGACAGCTCCATCGGCATGAACGTCGCCGCCCTGAAGCTCCGGGGGGGCGAGACCACCGTCGACCCGGACCTCGACGTCCTCGAGTCCACCGCCATCGTCTACGGGGCCAAGGTGAACGGCGTCGTGGTCCTGGGCGGCGGCTCGCCCAAGAACTTCTACCTGCAGACCCAGCCCACCCTCTGGCAGATCCTGGACCTGAACCGGGGGGGCCACGAGTACGTCCTGCAGATCTCCACCGACTCGCCCCAGTGGGGCGGGCTCTCGGGCGCGACCCCGTCCGAGGCCATCAGCTGGGGCAAGGTGCAGGCGAACCTCAGGAAGAACTACGTGGTGGTCTACTCGGACTCCACCATCGCCGCGCCCATCGTCTTCGCCTACGCCCTCGCCACCCGCAAGAAACGCCCCCTGAAGCGCCTCTTCCGGAAGCTCCCCGCCCTCACCGAACGGCTCAGGCAGGCGCACCTCCGCCGGCATCCCGACTCCTCCGCCCTCGAGGAGATGCGCGAGGCCGGCCGGGTCGGGCCGCGCGCGAGGGGAGCGCGCCCGCCCCTCAGGCGGTGACCGTGCCGTTCGACCCCTCCGCCGCGGCCCTGCCCGGCTCGGGCGTGTTCGGCCTTCCCCACAGGGAGGACGAGGCCGCCCTCGTCCTCCTCCCCGTCCCGTTCGAGGCCACCACCTCGTACCGGGGCGGCACCGCTCGCGGCCCGGAGGCGATCCTCTCCGCCAGCCGCCAGGTGGACCTCTTCGACGTCGAGACCGGCCGCCCCTACGAGAAGGGCATCGTCATGCTCCCCCTTCCCGAGGAGGTGGCCCGGCTCGATCGCCTGGCGCGGGCCTCCGCCGAAAAGGTCATCGCCGCCGGAGGGACGGACGGCTCGCAGGAACTCGCGCGGGCCGCCCGTGAGGTGGACGAGGCCTGCGAGCGGGTGAACGCCTTCGTGGAAGAGCGGGTGGCGGGCCTCGTCCGGGCGGGCAAGCGCGCCGGGGTGGTCGGCGGAGATCACTCCGTGGCCCTGGGGAGCCTCTCCGCTCACGCCCGCCGGCACCCGGGAATGGGGGTGCTGCAGGTCGACGCCCACCCCGACCTGCGGGTCGCCTATCAGGGATTCACCTACAGTCACGCCTCGGTCCTGTACAACGCCGCCCGGCGCCTGCCCGAGATCTCCCGGATCGTCCAGGTGGGGGTGAGAGACCTCTCCGAGGAGGAGCAGATCTTCGCCCGGGACTCGGGGGGGCGCATCCTCCAGCACCACGACGCCGCCCTCGCCGGGGCCCGCCTGGAGGGAGAGAGCTGGGCCTCTCAGGTGGCGCGGATCCTCGAGCCCCTCCCCGAGGACGTCTACATCACCTTCGACATCGACGGGCTCGACCCGGCCCTGTGCCCCCACACCGGCACCCCGGTCCCGGGCGGCCTCTCCTTCCAGGAGGCCACCTTCCTCATCGGCGCGGTGGTGCGGAGCGGGCGACGGATCGTCGGCTTCGACCTCGTCGAGGTCGCTCCCGGGCCCGCCGGGGGCGAGTGGGACGGGAACGTCGGGGCCCGGTTGCTCTACAAGCTCGCCGGGTGGACCTTGCTCTAGCTACCCCCCTCGGGCGCCCGGGAGGGCGCCGGCCCTCGCCCTTCATTTCGGGGGCCCCTCCCGCTCCCGCACCTTCTCGACGAGCTCCCTGATGCGCGGGTCGTCGAGCAGGCGCGCCGCCTCCGCGGAGTCGATCCGGCCCCCGGAGTCCGCGAGCGCCCGGAGCCGAGGGTCTTTGAGAAGCGCCCGGGCCGCCTCGCCGTCGGGTGCGCCCGCCCCCTCCTTCTCCGAAAGGCGCGCCGCTCGAAGGACGCGCTCGAGGAGCCGGGCCTTTTCCGGGTCGATCTCCACGAGGAGGTTATGAGCCCGGACCAGGGTCACGTACTCGCTCCCCTCCATCGCCGAGGCGAGCCTCCCCGGCGGTAGACCGCCGGCGAGGAAGAGCGCGGAGAGCAGGACCCAGGCGACGAGCGCCCCCTTCATTCCGCCCAGGATCGCGCCCGCGCCGCGGTCGGTCGGGCCGCGCACCACCCGGGCCACCGACGTTCCTCTGAGGGCCAGGGCCCCGACGAGCGACACCAGGGCGAAGGCTCCCAAAAAGAGCAGCACCGGGGCTCCCGCTCGAGCCAAGAATCCGGGGACCGTGCGCCCCAGACCGGATGCCACCGGGGCGGAAAGGTGCCGGGCGGCGAGCCAGCCGACCACCGCCGCGCAAAGCTGCACGAGCTGCCTCAAGGCGCCGCCCGCCGCGCCGTGGAGGGCGGCGAGGGCGAGGAGGAGGAGGACGGCGAGGTCGAGGAGCACGGCGACTTTGGGAGACGGCTACTTGATCCGGTAGTCGCCGCGGGGCCGAACCTTTTCCCACTCCGCCTGGACGAAAACGAGCTGCTCCTTGAACTTCGCGTTGCCCGGCTCGTACATGAGCGCGCTCTTCAGGGCGCGCTCGGCCGCCTCCCAGCGTCCGGCCTGGATCTCCTTGATCGCGGCGGCGAAGAACTTGCGGCCGTTCGGGGTCTGCCCGAACTGCTCCTCGACCTTCCGCTTCTGCTCCTCCTTCACCTGGGCCTCCTCCACCTCGGTGAAGCGAAGCTTCTGCTCCCGCTCGGGCCCGGTCACGTCCGCAAGGTACCGGGCCCGCTTCCGGTCGTCGCGGAGCACCGTGTAGGCTTCGTTCACCCGCCGGTAGATCCGGCCGATGAGCTCCCGGAGCTCGGCCGAGTCCGCCGCGGCGTACCGGTCCGGGTGGTAGGTCCGGCTCTCCCGGTAGTAAGCGGCCTTGATCTCCCCCGGGGTGGCCGTCGGGGGGACCTTCAGGACCCCGAAGTAGTCGAGCTGGTCGAGCACCGCCGCCAGGGTCTCCACCTCGATGAGAAACTGTTCGTCCATCACACGGGCGCCTTTCCCGGTCCCCTCGCTCCCGCCTCGCCCGCGATGGGCCAAGGGCCCATGTCGCCGCCCGACCCGCTCCACCTTCTTAGGCAAGGAAGGGCGCTCAAGGGGGCGAAAAAGAGGGCCCCGCCCCTCGCCTCCGGAGGAACCCTCTTTCCTCGACCGATCACCCCGCCCTCGCTTTCCCCCGGGCTCCTCGCCTCGCGAGGGCCTTTGGCTCTAGGCGGCCCGCGGCCCGTGGGCGAGCTCGACCGCGGCGTTGTCGTCCATCGCCTTCTTGAGGTCCTTCTCGGTGAGCCCCGAGGAGAGGTTGATGGTGGTCGAGGTCTTCTGGCCGGTCTCGAGGTCCGTGGCCGACACGTTGACGATGCCGTTGGAGTCGATCTCGAAGGTGACCTGGATCTGCACCTCGCCCCGGTATCCGATCCTAAAGCCGGTGAACTCGAACTCCCCGAGGAGCTCGCAGCCCTCCGCCTTGTTGCTCTCCCCCTGGTACACCCGGATCCGGACGCGGTCCTGCCCGTCGCGGCTCGTGGTGAACGTCTTCGACTTCTCGATGGGGATGGGGGTGTTCTTGTCGATGATGGGCTCGGTGAATCCGCCCACCGTGGCCACCCGCAGGGTGAGGGGGGTGACGTCGAGCAGGTAGCTCGCCTGGCCGTACTCGGCGGCGCGCGTCGAGAGCAGGGCTCGCCCCTGGATGGCCGCCCCGAGGGCCACCACCTCGTCCGGGTCGATGCCGGTCATGGGCTCGCGCTGGAAGTAGTGGCGGACGCTGTTGCGGACGATGGGCAGCCGGGTCGGGCCACCCACCAGGATCACCGCGTCCACGTCGCCGGCGGTGAGGCGGGCCGACTGCAGCGCCTCGTCGCAGACCTTGAAGGTCCGCTGCACGAGGTCCATGACCATCCGGTTGAACTGGTCGCCGGAGAGCTTCTGCGACAGCTCCAGAACCTCTCCCTCGGGCGACTGGCAGATCCCCGGCACCTCGATCTGGGCGGCGCCGTCCCGTCCCACCTCGATCTTGGCTCGCTCGCTCGCCTCCTTGAGCATCTGCAGGCAGTACTTGTTCTGCCGGAGGTCGAGCCCGTGGCGGGCCAAGAAGTCGTCCGCCAGCCAGGTCATGATCCGGTCGTCGAAGTCGTCGCCGCCGAGGTAGGTGTCGCCCGCGGTGGAGAGCACCTCGAAGACGTCCTTGCCGATCTCCAGGATCGAGACGTCGAAGGTGCCGCCCCCGAGGTCGTAGATGCAGATCTTCTGGTTGATGTCCTTCCCGAATCCATAGGCCAGGGCCGCGGCGGTGGGCTCGTTGATGATCCGCAGGACCTCGAGGCCCGCGATCCGCCCGGCGTCCTTGGTGGCCTGGCGCTGGTTGTCGTTGAAGTAGGCGGGGCAGGTGACGACCGCCTTCTTCACCTCCCGGCCCAGCGCGGTCTCGGCGATGGCCTTCATCTCCTTCAGCACCAAGGCCGAGACCTCGGGAACCGCCATCACCCTGTCGCGCACCCCCAGCCGGACCGAATTGTTGGGCCCCTCCAGGATCCGGTAGGGCATCACCGCCTGGGCCTTCTTCACCTCGTCCGAGAAGAAGAAGCGGCCGATGAGGCGCTTCGCCGAGTAGATGGTGTTCTCGGCGTTGGTGATGATGTTCTTCTTCGCGTCGTTCCCCACGAGGACGGTGCCGTCGTCGAGGAACGACACCACCGAGGCGTGGGTGCGCTCTCCCCACTCGTTGGGGAGGACCGCCGGGGAGGCCCCGTCCTCCTGCACCACCGCCACGCAGCTATAGCTCGTCCCGAGATCGATGCCGACCGCGATGTCGTCGCTCATGGCAAGGAGGACCAGCGGTTACGCTGGGTTAGGCCATCCTAGCGGCGGTTTTGGAGACCTGTCAAACGCGCGTCGGTCTAGTTTCGTCCGCGCCCAGGAAAGATCGGTGCCGAGCCCCGGGATGTCCACGTCGGTCCCACCCGTTATTACTGTAGGGTGGGTGGGCGAATAGATCCGGCGCCCACCCCGTCGTGCTGAAGGGGAGATGGGACGACATGGGCGCGCTGGCGGCGATCCTCCAGACGGACGCAAACCTCATGCGGTGCCAGGTGGCGCGGCTCGGGGCGCACATCTGGTTGCAGGACGGTGACACACCGCCCGACGGGTACGGGTTCGGACACTACCAGGCGGGGAACGTCCTCCTCGGCAAGCGGCCCAGCGGGGCGGCCGCCCCGCTCTCCCTCCCCGAGCTCGTGGGGAAGATCGATTCCGAGGCCCTCATCGCCCACGCCCGCCGGGCCACCGTCGGCAAGGCCAAGGACGAGAACACCCATCCCTTCCGGTTCCGACGCTGGCTCTTCGCCCACGACGGAACGGTGGAGGGGTTCGACCGGGTCCGCCCGAGGCTCGTCGAGGCCCTCCCCGACTTCCTGCGCCGCAACATCATGGGCGACACCGACTCCGAGCACGCGTTCATGTTGTTCTTGAGCCAGCTCAAGGACCAGGGCGCACTCGACGACCTCGACGCCGACGCACGGGCTGTCGGGCGCTCGCTCGCCCGAACCGTCCGGCAGCTGGAGGCCTGGAGCCGGGAGGTCTCCGAGCAGCGCCCATCCCGCCTCAACTTCGTCGTGACGAACGGCAGGGTGATGGTCGCCACACGCCGGGGCGGCCCACTCTTCTACGCGCTCCTCGAGGGAATCGTCCCCTGCGCCGCGGACGGGATCACCCTCGAGACCCCCGAGAGCGACCCGCGAGTGCGCCCGCACCGGCGGGTGAAGGCGGTGTGCTTCGCAACCCGGTTGCGCATGCCGAACGGGTTCATCGAGGTCCCCGAAGGGAGCGTCGTCTCGGTGAGCCGCTCGCTGCAGGTGACCGTGGCGGCCCTCAGCGGGTAAAGCCCGCCCGCCCTCCGCCACTAGAGCCCCCAGGGCCTCGGGACGAAGAGCTCCTCCCAGGTCGCGATCGCGAAGCGGTCGGTCATCCCCGAGAGCCAGTCGGAGACCGCCCGCTCGAGGGTCTCCAGCTCGCGCGGGGCGACGCCCTGGCGATCCGCGAGCCGCCTTGGATCTTCCAGGCACCACTGCCACAGGTCGCGCAGGATCCGCTGGGCCTTCGAGAACTCGTCGCGGACCACCGGATTCTCGTAGACCCGAGCATAGAGGAAGTCGCGCAGGGAGAGGAGCGCCTCGTGGACCTCGGGGGACATCTCCACGTGCGCTCCCCCGTCCAGGTCGGTGTGGAAGATGACGTCGTGGACCAGGGTCCGGAACCGCTCCGATCGGTTCCCGCCCAGGGTCCGGCGGATCTCGGCGGGGAGAAGGTCCTCGGTGAAGAGCCCGGCCCTGAGCGCGTCGTCGAGGTCGTGGTTCACGTAGGCCACGATGTCGGCGATGCGAACGATCTCCGCCTCCAGGGTGAGCGCTTTCTCGCCGGAGCCGCGGAGGAGCACGTTCCCCTTCCCCTTGGAGTGGCGGAGGATCCCGTCCCGCACCTCCGCCGTGAGGTTCAGCCCGCGCCCCTCGTTCTCGAGGACGTCCGCGACCCGCAGCGACTGGGCCACGTGGTGGAATCCGCCGGGCACCACCGAGTCGAGCAGGCGCTCCCCGGCGTGGCCGAAGGGTGTGTGGCCGAGGTCGTGGCCCATCACCATGGCCTCGACCAGCATCTCGTTGAGCCGTAGCGCCCTTGCGATGGAGCGCCCCACCTGCGCCACCTCCAGGGTGTGGGTGAGCCGGGTCCGGTAGTGGTCGCCCCGGGGCGCGAGGAAGACCTGCGTCTTCCCCGCCAGCCGGCGAAACGCCTTGGAGTGGAGGATCCGGTCGCGGTCGCGCTGGAACGAGGGCCGTTCCGGGTCCGGCTCCTCGGGGCGGGCCCGGCCGCGGCTCTGGGACGATCGCGCCGCCCGGGGGTGGAGGGTGCGCTCCTCCAGGTCCTCGAGCATCTGCCGGATGGAAAGGGCCACGCCCTCCTTCATAGCCGCCCCTCCCGGGCGATGCAGGCGGGCGCGCTCATCCGCCGTAGAAGCTCGCCTCGAGCGCCTGGAGGAAGAGGTTCGAGAGGGCGTGGGCCAAGACCGGGGCGGCGACGCCCCCGGTGCGCTCGCGCAGCCACCCGAACCAGAGCCCGGGGAGAAAGGTGACGAGCCGAAGGGGATCGAGGAGCACGAGATGCCCGGCGGCGAAGAGGATCTGGGTAGAGAAGAAGCCCGCCCCGAGGCGTGCCCCGAGCACCCGGACCCCGCGGCCCGGCGCGCCCCGGGCCCACGAGGTCTGCATCCACCCGCGGTAGAAGAGCTCCTCGGGCAGGGCCACCACCAGGATCTGCAAGAGAGCGCGCAGGAGAAGGTCCGGGGGGAGCCTCAGCGCGGCGTGGGCGGGTCGAAGGTCGGGCAGGGCCGCTCCCAGGGGCGAAGGGGAGAAACGAGGGAGGAGAAGCGCGTACCCGGCGAAGAGGAGGCCGAACAGGGGGAGCACGAGGGCGCTGGAGCCCAGGCCCCGCAGGGCGCCGCGAGCGAAGGCCCGATAGGTGGCCGGGTCCCTGAGCGAGCCCCCCGGCACGCCGTAGTGCGCCCAGGAGCCGCCGCCCCTTCGGACCCGGGCGTCCGCGAGAGCGATGAAGAGGAGGGCCGCCACGCCCGCGAGGTTCTTGGCGAGGATCCCCGTGGGATCGAAAGGCGAGAGGGCGCGGGCGATGGCGAGCCCCAAGATCGCCTTCGCCCAGGTCAAGACGAGGGTGCGCGGTGGATCCGGTGCGGGGAGAAGAGGCGCGTCGCCGTTCGTCGTCGCCACGCGCGGAGGACATGACACGGAGAGGTGGGCGCGTCAACGCCCCACCGCTCCGATGTGCGGCGATCTCCGACCCCGCGAGAATCGACCGCCCTTCACTCGGAGCACCTTTGGTCGAGTGGTATCCTCGGGGCGTCAGGAGTGCACTCATGACCTCTTCCCGTCCGAGCGTCCGGCGCCGGGTCCTGGCCGGCGCGATCCCCCTCGTCCTCGCCGCCGGCGCCCTGCCGCTCATGGCGCCGACCTGCGGGAACATGGCCCCCGGGACCAAGACCTTCGCGCGCTCCTCGCTCATCATTCCCATGGACGTCTGCTACCAGTCCATGAACGACGACCTGCACCAGGACTCGAACGGAAGCGGGTACGCCCCCGCCGGCTGCCCCCAGGCCAAGGCCCCGGGGGACGTGATCCGCGCTTACGGCCTCGTCTACCAGCTCATCCGCAACAACATCACCGTCTACTGGGTCATCAGCCCCAGCAAGCACTCCACCACCGACATCGACATGTCGATCCAGTACAACGGCGGCCCGCCCGCGCTCCTCTACGACTGGAACGCGGGAGCGGCCTCGACCACCGGCCCGACCTCCGGGAACAACATCGACTACCGGGGCGGGCCCTTCGTGGTCGACGGCTCGGACTTCGCCCGGGCGGTGGCGGTGCTCACCGCCTACAAGACCACCTTCTCGGGCGTGAACGTCCACGTCTCGAACGTCGCCTTCCAGGGCTACGTCTCGAAGACCATGGCGGGCGGGTGGAACGCGGGCGGAACCGTGCCGCCCAAGCTCGCCCTCCTCGACATCGGAAGCAGCGGCGCCGGCAACAAGAACGCCGAGCCGGTGATCCAGGGGTACCTCACCCGGGCCGGCCTCGACACCGCCGGCGCAGCCGGGACCACCACCGGAACCCACGGCCAGATCTACGACCGCCTCGTCATGCCCGACTTCCTCCCCGGAACACCCGGGGATTGGACCACCTCCAACCTCGGCCTGAACGGCTACCAGATCCTCTGGGTCCCCCACTGGGCCGCCCCCAGCTCCTGCAGCGACTGCACCGGTTTCAGCTCCAGCACCTGCCCCTGCAAGAACAAGTACGGGGCCACCACCGTCGCCACCGCTCTGCAGACGATCGGCTCCTTCAACAACGCCGGCCACGACGTGTTCGCCGAGTGCGCCGGGCTGGGGAGCTTCGAGGGGGTCTTCGCCAACACCGGCAGCACCACCTACGGCAGCACCTACGGCCCGGGCGGCACGAACACCCATTTCCAGACCGCCCCCCCCACCGGCTTCTGGATCAACGCCTGGCCGGGCGGGAGCACCGATCAGACCATCATCCTCGGCGGCTACTCCTCCCCCCTCATGCAGATCGGCGACTTCCCCTTCGTGGCCGCGAGCGGCGCCATCGAGGATTACGAGCCCTCGGCCTACCAGAGCGGAGTCTTCCGGTTCATCTCCGACAAGACGAACCCCACCTACGACATCTTCTCGATGATCCCCGCCGCCGGCACCCACGGCACCATCGTCTACCTCGCCGGGCACAGCTACTCCGGCACCGACGGGAGCTTCGAGGTGGCCGGGACCCGGCTCGTCTTGAACACCCTCTTCAACCTGGGCGCGAGCTGCGTCGCGACCGGCGCTCCCTGCAATACGGGCCTGTTGGGGGTGTGCGCCCAGGGGGTGATGAGCTGCGACGCGAACGGCCAGCCCTACTGCAAGCAGGTCGTCTTCCCCACCCCGGAAGTCTGCGACGGCAAGGACAACGACTGCAACGGCCTCGTCGACGACGGGCTCGACCAGCAGTGCTACGACGGGCCTTCGGGCACGAGGAACGTCGGGGTCTGCAAGGCCGGAGTGAGCTCGTGCGTCCAGTTCTCCAACGGCAGTTACGGGATGAGCGCCTGCCAGGGCGAGGTCCTCCCCACGACCGAGGTCTGCAACGGCCTCGACGACGCCTGCACCGGCCACCCGGACCAGGTCTACAACTCGACCTCGGGCACCTGGGTCCCCCTCTCCGGACCCTGCTACACCGGTCCCTCCTCCAGCCTCGACCCCGTGTCCGGGCAGCCCCGCGGCATCTGCAAGGCGGGCGTGTCCACCTGCGCGAACGGCACCTGGGGCGCTTGCCAGGTCTGCCCGGCCGCTGCCTGGAAGGACCGTTCGAACCCGCTCTACGCGAGCTGCGAGATCCTCCCGCTGCCGCAGGACTGCACCGATCCCGTGGGCAAGGTCACCGACATGACCTGCAGCGGCGTCATAAACTGCGGGTGTACCGACGGCGCCACCCAGCCCTGCTACGACGGCCCGCCCGGCACCGAGGGCATCGGCATCTGCAAGGGCGGCACCCGCACCTGCTCGGGCACTCCCCCCACCTGGGGCGAGTGCTCCGGCGAGCAGACTCCGCTCTCGCCCGACTGCACGAGCAGCGCCGACAACAACTGCAACGGCATTCCCGACAACGCGGAGTCGACCTGCCACGTCTGCCCGGCCTCGGGCGACCCCGCCCTCTCCTGCCCCATCCCCGACAGCTGCCCGGGCACGAACGCCGACGGCACGCCTTGCACCATCGCCTGGATCCTGCCTCCTCAAAGCACAGACCCGGCCTGCACCTCCTCGGCGAGTTGCACGAGCCCGAAGACCTGCGTGGACGGGTTCTGCCGGACCCCCTGCACCCCGAGTTCGACCGCCGGCTGCGTGCCCGCGGGCCAGTGCCAGAACGGCGTTCGCTCCTGCGCGAACGGCGTCCTCGGAGAGTGCACCGGCTCCATCTTCCCTTCTCCCGAGGTCTGCGACGGGAAGGACAACAACTGCAACGGGCAGATCGACGAGAACCCCGACACGCTCTGCGGGGCGGTACTCACCTGCGTGACCGGCGTGTGCGTGCCCTCCTCCTGCGGGGTGGAGAACATCTGCCCGAAGGGATTCCAGTGCTCCGACCCGACCAGCGGCCAGTGCGTCCGCACCGACTGCCCGCTCAAGTCGGGCACCTACTGCCAGCCGGGGGAGATCTGCCAGTTCGGCGTAGAGTGTGCGGACCCGTGCCAGGGGGTGACCTGCGGCGTGGGCGCCGCCTGCTCGACCGGCTTCTGCATGGGCGGCGGCTGCTACGTCTCGGGCTGCCCCACCGGCCAGGTGTGCCAGCAGGGCTCCTGCGTGCCCGATCCCTGCGGCGGCATTGCCTGCCCGCTCGGCACCTTCTGCCGGGCCGGGGACTGCGTCCAGTCCTGCGTCTACGTCACCTGCCCCTCGGGACAGGTCTGCAGCCTGGACGGCTTCTGCGAGAACGATCCCTGCGAGGGGGTCATCTGCAACACCCCGGGACAGATCTGCAGCGCCGGTGCCTGCGTCGACGATCCCTGCGGGGGGAAGGGATGCGGGGCCCGCCAGGTGTGCCAGGGCGGGATCTGCGAGGACGACCCGTGCAACGTGGTGAAGTGCCCGGTGGGAGCCTGCTCCAACGGGCAGTGCTACCCGGTGACCAAGGTCGACACCTCCACCCCCACCACCACCACCTCGGGCGGCGGATGCGGCTCCGGCCCGGCGAGCCCGCTCGCCGCCCTCCTCCTCGTCCTCTTCTTCCCCCTCTTCCGTCGGCGCGGGGCAGGACGGGCGGCTCGGGAGGCCGCCCGGCCCTTTCGGCCCGGCGGGGGGAAGGATCTCGGGGGAGGGAAGGGCCAGCTAGCGCTCCTCGCCCTCGCCGCCCTCGCCCTCGCCGCCCCGGGCTGCAAGAAGGGCACGACCAACGTCGACCTCTCCAGCTGCACCCAGACCTGCGGCGAGCAGCAGTGCGTCGACCTCAACTACGACGCCGCCCACTGCGGCACCTGCGACACGGTCTGCGACAGCGGCCAGAGCTGCCGGGACGGCGTCTGCGGGCCGTCGAGCTCGGTCGCCCCCTTCATCGACTCGGTGTCGCCCTCCCAGGCGAATCACGGACTCGTCGACCCGGTCACCGTCACCCTCACCGGCGAGCGGTTCGCCTCCGGAGCGACGGTCCGGGCCATCTCCACAAGCGGCACCGCCACCTACTCCACCACCTTCCTCGACCCCTCCCACCTCACCGCCGACCTCGACCTCACCGACGTTCCCATCACCGAGCTCGACCTACGGGTGGTGAACCCGGACCGGGTCATCTCCAACGCCGTCCCCTTCGACGTCGTCTCGGTCGCTCCCGTCCTCACCGGCGTGACCCCGACGAGCGTACCGACGGGCGCGGTGACCCCCCTCGACGTGTCCGGGAGCGGCTTCACCGTGACGAGCCAGTGCCACCTGACCCCCCACGGCGCCTCCCAGCCCGACACCCCCCTGCCCACGGCGAGCGACGGAGCCGGGGGACTGAATTGCACCCTCGATGCGACCTCGCTCGCGCTCGGAGGGTACGACCTCACGGTGGTGAACGACGGGACGCTCTATTCGAACGCCAAGGAGTTCCAGGTGGTGGGCTCGGGCACCGCCCCCACCCTCAACGCCCTGAGCCCCTCGGCGGCCCAGGCCGGCGCGGTGGTGAGCGTCACCATCGTGGGCACGGGCTTCGACGTCACCTCCACCGCTTACTTCGGGGGGACGGCGGCGACCACCACCTACCTCGGCCCGACCCAGCTCCTCGTAGAGCTCACGGTGGGGAGCGCGTCGGTCACCGTGACGGTGCACAACGGGAGCGGCCCCGCCTCGAACGGCCTCCAATTCACGGTCGTCTCCAACCCCCCGTCGGTGGCGAACCTCGTCACTTCCCCCTCCCCGCCGTACCAGGGGCAGACCGTCACCCTCACCTTCTCCGGCTCGAGCTTCCCGGCCGGCACCACCACCATCACGGTGGTGCCTCCGGTGGGCGCCCCCGTGAACACCGCCGGAACCGTGAACGCGGCCGGCAACACCGTCACCGGCCAGGTGAGCCTCGCGGGGGAGCCGTCCGGGCTCTACTCGGCCTACGTGACCTTCTCGGACGGTGTCGTCTCCGCGAGCCTCCCCTTCCGCGTCCTCTCGAACGTGGCCGTGCTCTACTCGGCCTCGCCCGGCGGCGGACAGCAGGGCACGAGCGTTCCCTTGACCTTGACCGTCTCCAACCTGCCGTCGCCACTCCCCGCGACGGTGGGCGTCACCTTCACCGGGCCCGGGCTCTCGACGCCCATGAGCCTCTCCGGGGCGGTCGCGAACTCGACCACCGTCACGACCACCCTGCCGCTCGCCGGCCAGGACACCGGGGTGTTCGCCCTCGCGGTCGTGAACCCGGGCGCCTCCCCCTCGAACCAGGTCTCCTTCACGGTCCTCCCGGGAGCGCCCACGCTCACCGCCGTGACTCCGTCCTGCGTCGTCCAGAGCAACAACCCGGTCTCCATCGTCCTCACCGGCACGAACTTCGCCCTGCCCGACGCCCAGGGGAACGCGGTCTCCCAGGTGATGTACTCGGCCGACGGCGGCGTCACCTTCAACCCGGTCCCGGCGACCATCACCGTGAACAGCTCCACCAAGATGACCGGTGTCTTCGACACCCGCAACGCCCTCGCCGGCACGACCTACAACCTCGCGGTCTGGAACCCGCCCGGACCGATGAAGTCGAACGCCAACCTGACGCTCAAGGTCTCGGGCACCACCTGTCCCTGAGGGAGGCCTTCGGGGTGCGGCGCGGGCGAACGGGCGCGGCCCCTAAGGCGGCGGGGTGCTACTCCCCGCGGTCTTGAGGGCGGTCGTGACGAGCTCCACCGCCTCGGACGGGTCGAGCGGCTTCCTCAGGACCTGGTCGGCGCCGATCCGCTTGTACACCTCGGTCTCGCGCTCGCTGATGCGCGAACTCATGAGCACGAGGTAGGTCTTCTTCCAGTGCGGATGGGCCTTCACGAGCCTACAGACGTCCGCTCCGTTCAGCTTGGGCATGTAGATGTCGAGGAGGAGGGCGTCCGGGTTCGCGGCGGCGAGCTTGCGGAAGACCTCCTCGCCGTCGGTGGCGCGGGCCACGTCGTAGCCGGCCTCCTCGAACGCCGCGGTCAGGGCGTCGAGCACCGCCTGGGAGTCGTCCACCACGAGGACCGTCTTCCGCGCCATCCGTCCGTTATACTACCAGAAGAGCCATGATCCGGGAGCCGGCGGTGGCAGGGGCGTTCTATCCGGCGGGCGCGCGCGAGCTCGCCTCGGCCGTGGACCTTCTCCTCTCCGCCGGGGCGAGGCCCGCCCGTCCCGCGCTCGGGCTCCTCGTCCCGCACGCTGGGTACGTCTACTCCGGCGCCGTGGCCGGGGCGGTGTATGCAGGCACGTCCATCCCGGACCGGGTGGTCCTCCTCGGTCCGAACCACACCGGTCTCGGGTCCTCGAGGGTGGCGCTCTCGCCCGCCGAGGCCTTTCGGACGCCCCTCGGCCAGGTCCCCCGCGACGAGCCGCTCTTCGCCGCCCTCCTCGACGCGCCCGGGGTCTCTAAGGACGCGGCCGCCCACGCCCGCGAGCACTCCCTCGAGGTGCAGCTCCCCTTCCTCCAGCGGGCCCGGAAGGCCCCCTTCACCCTCACCGCCCTGTGCCTCGCCCATCTCTCCTACCGCGAGTGCGAGGCTCTGGCCCATGCCCTCTCCGCCGCGGTGAAGGAGACGCCCGCACTCGTGGTCGCCTCCTCCGACATGAGCCACTACCTGCCCGCCCAGAGAGCCCAGGCCGTCGACCAGAGGGCCCTCGAGCCCCTCCTCGCCCTCGACGCCGAAGGGCTCTACCTTCGGGTGCAGGAGGAGGAGATCACCATGTGCGGGGTCATCCCCGCCGTGGTCATGCTGCTCGCCGCCTCCGCCCTCGGGGCCCGGAACGCCGAGCTCGTCCGCTACGCGCACTCCGGGGAGGTGAGCCTGGACGAGGAGCGGGTGGTGGGGTACGCCGGGGTGGTGGTGAGCTAGGGCCGGGCCGGGCTCCCCCCGCGGCACTATGGTAGCCTCCGCCGCCCATGGACAAGCCCCGGCTCAGGTTCGCTCCCTCCCCCACCGGTTACCTCCACATCGGGGGCGCCCGCACCGCACTCTTCAACTGGCTGTGGGCGCGCCGGACGGGCGGGACCTTCATCCTCCGCATCGAGGACACCGACCGGGGGCGATCGACGGGCGAGGCGGTGGCCGCTATCCTCGAGGGGCTGCGCTGGCTCGGGCTCGACTGGGACGAGGGGCCGGAGGTGGGCGGTCCGCACTCCCCCTACTTCCAGTCGGAGCGGCTCGCCCTCTACCGGGCACACGCCGAGCGGCTCGTCCACGAGGGCAAGGCCTTCGCCTGCTACTGCACGCGCGAGGAGCTCGAGGCCCAGCGCCAGGAGGCGGAGAGAAAGAAGATTCAGTTCCGCTACCCCGGCACCTGCCGCAATAAGCCCTACCTGAAGGAGCGCCCCCACGTCATCCGCTTCCGGGTCCCGGAGAAGGGAGAGACCACCTTCGTGGACCTGGTGAAGGGCCCGATCGCCACCCCCAACGACACCCTGCAGGACGAGGTCATCCTCCGCTTCGACGGCGTCCCCCTCTACAACTTCGGGGCGGTGGTGGACGACGTCACCATGGAGGTGAACCTCGTCGGCCGCGGCGACGACCACGTGAACAACACCGCCCGGCAGATCCTCATGTACGAGGCGCTCGGCTACCCGGTCCCGACCTTCGCCCACTTCCCCATGATCCTCGGGGCCGACAAGACCCGGCTCTCAAAGCGACACGGCGCGACGAGCGTCATGGCCTACCGGGACATGGGGTACTTGCCCCAGGCGGTGGTGAACTACCTCGTGCGGCTGGGCTGGTCCCACGGCGACCAGGAGATCTTCACCACGGAGGAGCTCATCCGCGCCTTCGACCCCAAGGACGTGGGCCAGACGGCGAGCGTGTTCAACCAGGGGAAGATGGCCTGGGTGAACCACGAGTGGCTGAAGCGGTTCTCCGACGAGGAGCTCTCCCGCCTCGCCCTGCCCTACTTCGAGAGGGCGGGGCTCCCGGCGAAGGACGACGAGAAGCTGCGCCACCTGTGCGCCGTGGCCCGCGAGCGCGCCCCCACCCTCTCGGACTACGTGAGGCAGTTCCGCTACTTCTACGCCCCCCCCGAGATCGACCCCAAGGCGAAGGAGAAGTACCTCGGCGAAGACGCCCGGCCGGTGCTCGAGGAGATCCGCTCCGGCGTGGCCTCGCTCGAGTCCCTGAAGACCGAGCCGCTCGAGCGGCTCTTCCGGGGCGCGGCCGAGAGGCGGGGCGTCGGCCTCGGCAAGGTGGCGCAGCCGGTCCGGGTGGCGCTCACTGGCGGCATCGCCTCGCCAGGGATGTACGACGTCATAGAGATCCTCGGGCGCGACGAGACCCTCCTCCGGCTCGACGCCGCCATCCGGTCCCTCGGTTCGACCTCGACCTCTCCGGGCGTGGCCTCATAGGGAGGCGGACCTGATCTCGGGCCCGCGTCGATCCGCCGCCCCCTCCTCGCTCGGGCGGCGCCGGTTTCTAAAGCAACGATGCGCGGTTGCGCCCCTCGCCCCGGTGGGATACCAACTGCCGTGCCAGATATGACCCGACACGCACGCCCCCAGAACTTCCTCGCCGACATCATCGAGGAGGACCTCCGAACCGGCCGGAACGGAAATCGCGTCGTGACGAGATTCCCGCCCGAGCCGAACGGCTACCTCCACATCGGCCACGCCAAGTCGATCCTCCTGAACTTCGGCCTGGCCCGGGCCTACGGCGGACGCACGAACCTCCGCTTCGACGACACGAACCCGGTCACCGAGGACACCGAGTACGTCGAGTCCATCGTCGAGGACGTGCGCTGGCTGGGGGGCGACTTCGGCAAGAACGTCTACTACGCCTCCGACTACTTCGAGCGGATGTACGAGTGCGCCGAGCGGCTCGTGCGCGAGGGGAAGGCCTACGTCGACAGCCAATCCCAGGAGGCGATCCGCGACCAGCGCGGCTCCTTCGAGCGGCCGGGGGAAAAGAGCCCCTTCCGCGACCGCCCCGCCGCGGAGAGCCTCGACCTGTTCCGGCGCATGCGCCGGGGCGAGTTCCCTGACGGCGCCTGCGTGCTCAGGGCGCGCATCGACATGGCCCACCCGAACGTCATCATGCGGGACCCGCTCCTCTACCGGATCCGCCACGCGCGCCACCACCGCACCGGCGAGAAGTGGTGCATCTACCCCATGTACGACTACGCCCACCCCCTCGAGGACGCGTTCGAGGGCGTGACCCACTCCATCTGCACCCTCGAGTTCGAGTCCAACCGCGAGCTCTATGACTGGGTGCTCGACAACCTCGGCCCCTTTGACCCCCGGCCGCGCCAGTACGAGTTCGCGCGGCTCGCCCTCGGCTACACCGTCATGTCGAAGCGGAAGCTCCTACAGCTCGTGACCGAGAGGCGGGTCCTCGGCTGGGACGACCCGCGCATGCCCACCGTGGCCGGCATGCGCCGCCGGGGGGTCACCCCCGAGGCCCTGCGCGACTTCGCCGACCTCATCGGCGTCGCCAAGAACAACAGCCTCGTCGACATCGGCAAGCTCGAGTACGCCATCCGCCAGGACCTCGAGGGCCGGTCCCCGCGCGCCCTGGCCGTCCTGAACCCCCTGCCCGTGCGGATCGAGAACTGGCCGCAGGGCAAGCAGGTGGAGCTTTCCCTCCCCTGGTGGCCGGGCGAGCCGGAGAAGGGCGGCAGCCGAAAGGTCCCCTTCGGCGCCGACCTCCTCATCGAGCGCGACGACTTCACCGAGGACCCGCCCCGCGATTACAAGCGGCTCGCCCCCGGGCGAGAGGTCCGCCTGGCCGGCGCCTACCTCATCCGCTGCGAGGGCGTGGTCCGGGGCGAGGCCGGCGAGGTCCGGGCCCTGCGCTGCAGCTACGACGCCGAGTCCCTGGGGGGCCTCGGGCGCCGGGCCGGAGGCACGATCCACTGGGTGCACGCCGGCCGCTCGGTGCCCGCCACCGTTCGCCTCTACGACCGGCTCTTCAACGTGGAGCAGCCCGACGCGCTCATGAACTTCCTCGACGGGCTCAACCCCGACTCCTTGGTCCTCGCCCCGGCCGCCCGGGTCGAGCCGGCGCTCAAGGATGCCCTCCCCGGAAGCCGCTACCAGTTCTTGCGCCAGGGCTACTTCTTCGCCGACCCGGTCGAGTCCCGCACCGGGGCGCCGGTCTTCAACCGCACCATCGCCCTCAAGGACACCTGGTCCTCGAGGAGCGCGATCGCCGAGCCGCGCAGAGCCCGGGAGAAGAGGGAGAAGAGGCCCGCCCCCCTCCCCCCCGGCCCCCCGGAAGACTCGGGCGCTCCCGCCCGCCCTGCCGATCCGGCGGCGGTCGCCCGCCTCGAGCGCTACCGGCGGGCGCTCGGCCTCCCCGAGTCGGAGGCACGCCTGCTCTCCTCCGACGCGGAATCCGCCGCCTACTTCGAGGCCGCCCTCGCCGCTGGCGCCCGGCCCGACTCGACCGCTCGCTGGCTCCTCAACGAGCTCTCCGGCGCCGCCGGCGGCGCACACCTCTCGAGCCTTCCCCTCGGGGGAGCCCTCTTCGGCCGCTTCGTAGCGCTCCTCGACTCCGGCCGGCTGGCGCCCGCCGCGGGCAAGACCCTGCTCTCCGACCTCCTTCGCAGCGGGGGAGACCCGGAAGCGCGCATGAAGGCGCTCGGGCTCGAGAAGGTGGAGGATCGCGCCGTGATCTCGGCCGCGGTCGAGCGGGCTCTCGAGAAGAGCGCCCGGGAGGTGGAGCGGTACCGGGCCGGCGAGAGGAAGCTCCTCGGTTTCCTCCTGGGCGCGGCCATGCGCGAGACCTCGGGCACCGCCGACTCCGCTCTCGTGCGAGAGGTGCTCCTCGAGCGGCTCGGGTGAGCGTGCCGCACAGGCACGCCCCCGCCCGGCCGACCCAAAGGAGAGCGTCTCCCCGCTGCGGGCCCGGTCTTGCTCCGCGCTAGACTGACCGTCGCGTCCCCGAAGAAGGACACTTCCCCGGGCGGCGAGCCTCTCGCCCGCGGGCAGGGATTTCCGGGATCGGAGGTGGGCGTGCCCTTGGAAGGCCCCGCCGATGGGAAGACGGCGCTCACCGCCTGGCGCGCCGCCACCCTGGGCTCGCTCATCGTCTGGGACCTTGCCAGCGCCTCCTGCTCGGCCCTGCTCCTCACCCTCCTCGCCTGGGGCGAGGCTTTGTACCGGCCCGTCTTCCTCGCCGGCTGGGCGCTCGGAGGGATCCTTCTCCTTTTGGCTTTGGCCCGCCGGCTCGACTGGCGGGCCCGGGCCATCGCCTTTCTGGCGGTGAACTACGGCGTCGTGGTGCTCTCCAGCGCCTCGTTCCACCCGACCGCGGTGGCCTTCGCCCAGGCGGTGACCCTCGTGGCGCTCACCGGGCTCCTCCTCGGCGGCCGGGCCGCCACCGCCGCCGCCGCCCTCGTCACCGCCACCCTCTCCCTCGTGGCGTTCGCGGCGACGAGCGGCTGGCTCGCGCCCCGCCCGCGGCTCGCGCCGCCCCTGGAATGGGTCGTGGCCCTGGTGGGCGGCTTCCCGCCCATCGTCATGGTGGTGATCGCCCTCCGCCGCATCGCCGACCGGCTCAAGGACGCCCTCGAGTCGGCGGTGGTCTCCCTGCGGGAGCTCGAGACCACCCGCTCCCACCTCGCCGACTCCGAGCGCGCCGAGCTGGCCGGCCGCCTGGCGGGCGCGCTGGCGCACGACCTCAACAACACCCTCACCGTGGTGATCGCCGGGGCGGAGTGGCTCACCGAGCAGATCCAAGACCCGGAGCAGGCCGAGGCCGCCACCCAGATCTGCGAGGCGGCGCGGAGCGCCTCGAGCCTCACCCAGCAGGTGCTCCTCGCCTCGCGGCCGGGCATGTCCCAGCCGCGCACCCTCGACCTCGCCCGCGTCACGATCCTCGCCGCCGGGGCCCTGCGCCGCCTCTTGCCCCACGACATCCGGGTCGAAACCCGCGCCGACGGCCCGGTGTGGACCACCTTCGACCCCGGCCAGATCCAGCAGATCGTCCTCACCCTCGCCCTGAACGCCCGGGCCGCCATGCCCGGGGGCGGAACCCTCCTCCTCGCCGTCCGACCGGGCGGGGCCGCCCCGCCCCCTCCTGGCGAGCCCCCGCCCGCCGCCATCCTCGAGGTCTCCGATACCGGGTTCGGCATGGACGCAGAAGAACGGCGCCGGGCGTTCGAGCCCTGGCCCGTTCCCGGACCCCGCCGGGGAGCGGGGTTCGGCCTCGCGCACGTGAAGGCGATGGTCGAGGCGGGGGGCGGCCACGCCCTCTTGCGCTCGCGGCCCGGCACCGGCACCACCGTCACCCTCACCTTGCCCGGCTCGCTGCCGCTCCCCCCGGCGGAGGCGCAAAGCCCCCCCCACCGCTCGGCGCGCGTGCTCGTCGTCGAGGACGACATCCGAGTCCGCGCCCTCGTGTGCACCGCCCTCTCCGAGGCCGGAAACGAGGTGAGCGAGGTCGCCGACGGGACCCAGGCCATGCGCGCCATCGAGGAGCTCTCCCCGATCGACCTGCTCGTGACGGACGTCGTCTTGCCCGGCACACCGATCGGCGAGGTGATCTCCACCTTCCGCGCCCGCCACCCTCGCGGGAAGGTGCTCGTCTGCTCCGGGTTCTCCGACGACGAGGCGCTCCGGCACCGCGTCCTCGCGGGCGAGTACGGGCTCGTGAAGAAGCCCTTCACCCGCAGCGACCTCATGGCCGAGGTGAGGCGCCTTTTAGCCGAGGCGGTGGGGGCCGAAGCCCCCTCCGGGGTCCCCCGCGCGGTGGCAAGGGTCTGAGGTACCCCTCCCATCGGGACGCATTCGGCTTCGATATATCGTCGAACGGTGTTGCTATACTTTCTCTTGCCGGTGCCGATCGCATCGCCGAGCGTGGGCGGAGCGTGTACACGGACGCGCTCCGCCTGCGCCGGCGCCGGGTAAGAAGAAAAGAGGGTGTCCTCGTTAGGCGCTCGGCCTGCGCGAGAGGCGGGCCCGGTGGCGCGAGAGGTGAGCGCCGAAGGCGCGGTCGGTCGACTCGAGATGGCGGTCGAGCCAGTCCACGAGCAGCGCCACGAGCTCCCGCGCCAGGGCCGGGGTCGCTCCCTCCCCGTCGAGGCGGGCGCAGAGCCGTCGGTACTCCTCCTCGAAGAAGTGGTGCTCGGCCATGTGGTCGCCGAGGCCGGCGTACTCGGAGAGCTCCATCATCTGCTGCTCGGCGGCGAAGTGCTCGCGGATGTAGTCGTCGAGGTAGGCCATGAGCGGGAGCACCTCGCTCTTGCCCTTGCGGGCCGAGAGGGCGCGAAGGAAGCGGTCGATGCGCCGGTAGAGCTCCTTGTGCTGGGCGTCGATCTCCGGCACCCCCACCAAGAGCCGCTCGCTCCACTCCACCCGGTCTGGGATCACCGACAGGTCGCTCGGATCGGACACGGTTCTTCTCCTCGCCCATTCGCGGGCGCAAAAAACCCTCCGCGCCCCGAAGAGAAGAGTGTGCCACGGGCGCCCCCGCTCTGCTCCTCGCGCGAGGGGCCGCGACGGCGGCGTCATGGTCGCGTGGATCGGGGACACGATCGCCCCGCGCGGCGGGGCGAGGAGGGCCTATGAGAGCGGGCGACGTTAGGGCGGCGAAGCCCCCGTTCTTTAAGAGTGTCCGCTAACCAGGATTAGGGGGAGTAAGCCGAGCCGGAACGAGTACTGGGGGCCACCCCTTTCCCGCCGAGGCCGTTGCGCGCGATCAAGAAGGGGAAAGGACTCCCCCGGGCCAAAGGCCCTCGTTGACAGTCGCCACTGAAAACGTTCAGGATTCCGCCGACCCGTCACCGAGGACTCCCGATGGAGCGCAAGGACCTCACCCTGGCCGTCGATGTCGGCACCGGCAGCGTGCGGGCGGCGCTCGTGGACCGCCGGGGAAATATCGCGGCGTTTGATAACCGGACCCACGAACAGATCGTGCCCCGGTTCGGCTGGTCCGAGCAGCGCCCGCAGGAGTGGTGGGAAGGGACCCTGGCGAGCGTGCGCGGCGTGCTCGAGAAGGTGCCCGGCGCGGCCTCCCGGGTGGCCGCGGTGGCGGTGTGTGGGCAGATGCACGGAACCGTGCTCCTCGACGACGACGGGCGGCTCGTCCGGGAGACCGCGCCCCTGTGGAACGACAAGCGCTCCCAGGAGCTCGTGGTCGCCTTCCGCGAGCGGCACCGGCCCGAGGAGTACCTCCCCATCACCGCCAACCCCCCCGCACCCGCCTGGCCGGGCTTCAAGCTCCAGTGGTTCCAGCGCCACGAGGAGGAGGTCTACCGGCGGGCCAAGACCGTCCTCATGCCCAAGGACTGGATCAACTTCCACCTCACCGGTCTTCGGGCCATGGACATCACCGAGGGGTCGCTCAGCTTCATGATGGACGCGCGGACCATGAGCTGGTCCCCCGCCATGCTGGAGATGCTCGGGGTCGACGGCCACAAGCTCCCCCCCCTCCACCGGCCCACCGAGATCCTGGGGGAGGTGACGGCAAAGGCGGCCGGCGAGACCTCGCTCCTTCAAGGCACCCCCGTCCTCGTCTCCGCCTCCGACTTTCCCATGGCGCTGCTCGGATCGGGCGCCTGCCGGCCGGGGCGCGGCTCGGACGTCACCGGCACCTCCTCGCTCGCCACCCTGGTGGCGGAGCGGCCCTTCCCCCACCTCGAGACCATGAACACCGCCACCCCCAACGGCCTTTGGGGTGCGTTCGTCATCGTCGACGCCGGCGGCGACGCCATGCGCTGGGCGCGCCGGGCCTTCCACGAGAACGCCGTCGACTACGACGCCATCGTGGCCAAGGCGGAGAAGGCGCCGGCCGGCTCGGACGGTCTCTTCTTCTTGCCCTTCCTCTCCGGCGAACGGCTCGGGGACCATCCGAACTCCCGGGCCCAGTTCTTCGGGCTCACCGCCACCCACGGGCTCGCCCATCTCCACCGCGCCGTCCTCGAGGGGGTGGCCTTCGCCTTGCGGCGCCACGTCGAGACCATGCGCCGGGCCGGGGCCCGGCTCGATCGCCTCATCGCCTCGAGCGGGGGGGCCAAGACCCGGCTCTGGCTGGAGATCAAGGCCAGCATGCTCTCCGCCCCGGTGGTGGTCCCGGCCGAGCCCGAGTGCGGGGTGGTGGGCTGCGCCGCCCTGGCGGCGGCCGCCCTCGGCGACTACCCCTCCCCCGAGGTGGCGGCCGACGCCCTGGTCCGATTCGAGGAGGAGATCGCCCCCGACCCCGCCTGGCAGGCGCGCTACGACGCCATGGCGCCCCTCTTCGACCGGCTCTACCGCCACTCCCAGGCGTTCTACGACGATCTCGACCGGCTCCTCGCATGAGCGCCACCCCCTTCCCCGCGCCCGGCCAGAGCCCGCCTCTCCCGCCCGACCGAGACAGGCCGATGGACGCCGTCGCCCTCAAAGCCCCGGACCGCCTCGAGGCCTTGCGCCGGCGGTTCCGCCGCCCGCTGGAGCTCGTCTCCCGCGGGGTGGTGGGCCAGCTCGTGGCCCTGGCCTTCGTCTTCGCCATCTTCGGGGTGGGCACCGCCGGGGCGTATTTCTCCGCCCGGAACGTCCTCACCATTCTCGGGCTGGCGGGCCCCCCGATGATCGTCTGCCTGGGGATCCACCTCGTCATCGTGATCGGCGGGATGGACCTCTCCACCGAGGGCGTCATCACGCTCGTGGCGGTCATCTGCGGCTTCCTCATCAAGAACTCGTTCACCCCCTATGACCTCGGCTTCTGGGTGGTCCCCATCGCCATCGCCATCGGCGCTTTGGCGGGCCTGGTGAGCGGGGTCCTCTCCACCGCCGCCCGCATGCCCTCCTTCATCGCCACCCTGGGGATGTGGTGGGTGGCCCAGGGTACCGCGGTGATCGTTGACCGAGGCAACTCGGTCAAGATGCTCGACCCCCGCTTCCAGGACATCACGAATGGCGACACCCTGGGCCTGCCCAACACCATCCTCATCGCCCTTCTCCTCTTCGCCGCGCTCTGGGTGCTCGAGACGCGAACCCGCTTCGGCCGGTACATGTACGCGATCGGCGGCGACGAGGCCCTGGCCCGGCAGGCCGGGATCAAGGTGGCCCGGGTCAAGGTGCTGGTCTTTACCCTCACCGGGGCCATCTACGGGCTCGCGGCCGTCATCCTCTCCTCGCGGCTTGCGGCCAGCAACCCCCGCATCGGGAACGGCCAGCTCTTCCCCGCCATGACGGCGGTCGCGGTGGGTGGGGTTTCGCTCTCCGGAGGGGTGGGGGGGGCCTTAAACGCCGTGTTCGGAACGCTCATCGTCGTCGCCCTGAA
Source organism: Anaeromyxobacter sp. (assembly GCA_035686075.1). Lineage (GTDB taxonomy): Bacteria > Myxococcota > Myxococcia > Myxococcales > Anaeromyxobacteraceae > Anaeromyxobacter. The sequence goes on along the minus strand of DASRZU010000012.1, from coordinate 9,897 downwards.
CGACGGGATGGTGCTCATGAAGCTAAGCCCCTACGTGCAGAACGCCGTGAACGGGATCGTGCTCATCCTGGCGGTGGCCCTCACCATCGACCGCAAAAAGATCGGGATCATCAAGTAGGAGAACGTGATGGCCGAGCCGGTCTTGGAGCTCCGCGGCATCGAGAAGCGCTTCCCCGGCGTCTTGGCGCTCAGGGGGATCGACTTCGAGGTCCGCCCCCACGAGATCCTCGGGCTCGTGGGGGAGAACGGGGCCGGCAAGTCCACCCTGATGAAGATCCTGGTGGGGCTCGAGCGTCCCGACGCCGGGGAGATCACCCTCCACGGCCGGCCGGTGGTGCTGGACGGCCCGGAGTCGGCCATCCGCCACGGGATCGGCATGGTGTTCCAGGACGGCTGCATGATCCGGAACCTGTCGGTCCTCGACAACCTCTTCCTCTGCCACGAGGACCCGTTCGAGCGCTTCGGCTTCCTCTCCCCGAGGAGGATGGCGGAGCGGGCCCGGGCCCAGCTCGAGGTGGTGGGGCTGAGGGGCCTCGATCCCCGGGCCCAGATGGGCGATCTCTCCGCCGCCCAGAGGCAGATGGTGGAGGTGGCCCGTCTCCTCTGGCTCTCCGAGCTCTACCGGGTCGAGAACCCCACCTTGATCCTCGACGAACCCACGACCGTCCTGCAGGAGGGCGAGGTCAGGATCCTCTTCTCCCTCCTCTCCGAGCTGAAGAAGCGGGCCTCGATCATCTTCATCTCCCACCGGCTCGAGGAGGTGGTCCAGCACTCCGACCGCGTCTACGTGCTCAAGGACGGTGAGCACGTCGCCACCATGGAGCGGACCTCCCCCCAGGCCCCGGTGGCCGAGGTCCCCCGGGTGGCGCGCCTCATGGTCGGCCACGAGCTCTCCGCCGAGCACTACCGCGAGTCGATGCAGTCCGAGCCGGGCGGGGAGGTCGTCTTGCGGGTGCGCGGGCTCAAGAAGGAGGGGGCCTTCAAGGATTTCTCGCTCGACCTCCACGCCGGGGAGATCGTGGGCCTCGTGGGCCTGCTCGGCTCAGGCAAAGAGGAGGTGTGCCGGTGCCTCATGGGAGCCGTCCGGCCGGAGGGCGGGTCGATCGAGGTGCGGGGAAGGCCGGTCCGCTTCATGACCCCCAAGGACGCGATCGCCGTGGGGGTGGGCTGCGTCCCCATCGACCGGCGCAACGATGGGCTGGCCACGAGCCTCGACGTCTCCGACAACATCAACCTGCTCGTCCTCCGGCGCCTCCTCGCCGGTCCCTTTCTCGATCCTCGGCGGGAGCGGGAGAACGCCGACCGCTGGGTGCGGGAGTGCCTCATCAAGACCCCATCCCTGCGGGCCCTGTGCGGCAACCTCTCCGGCGGCAACCAGCAGAAGGTGGTCATCGCCAAGTGGCTGGCGGCCCAGGTCCGAGTCCTCATCCTCGACCACCCCACCCGCGGCATCGACGTGGGGGCGAAGGACGAGATCTACGCCCGCATCCGGACGCTCGCCGCCTCGGGGATGAGCCTCCTCATCATGTGCGACACCTTGGAGGAGGACATCGGCCTCTCCAATCGCCTGGTGGTGATGAAGGACGGGGTGGTGGTGCGGGAGATCCCCTGCGCCGCCCGCCAGAAGCCCGCCCCGGTCGAGGTGGTGAGCTACGTCGTCTAGCGGAGGACTCGTGAAGCGGTCTCGCCTGGTCCAGCCTCTCACCATCTCGATGGCGCTCCTCGTGGGGCTGGTGCTCATCTTCACCCTCGGGAACCCAGGCTTCCTCTCCCAGTACAACGTCACCACCATCTTGAACGCCGTCACCATCCTCCTCTCGGTGGGGCTGGGTCAGGTGTGCGTGATCCTCACCGGGGGGATCGACCTCTCGGTGGGCAGCATCATCTCCCTCGTCTCGGTGGTCCTCATGATGACGGTCGGGCGGATCGGGCCGGCGGCCTACCCCCTGGTCCTCCTCATCGGGCTGCTCTCCGGCCTCCTGAACGGCCTCATCGTCTCGAAACTCAAGATCCCCTCCTTCATCGCCACCCTCGGGACCCAGGGGCTCCTCGTCTCCTTCGCCTACCTCCTCTCGGCGGGGCCGCTCACCGCCCCGGAGGGCTCCTACGGCGTACTCGACTTCGTGAACGGGCACTTTGGACCCATCCAGGCGACCTGGATAATCTCCCTCGCCATGCTCGCCCTCTACTTCGTCATGCAGCGTTTCACCCCGCTGGGGCGCGGGATCATCTACATCGGGGCGAACGAGCGGATGTCCTACCTTGCGGGCCTGGACATCGACCGGGCCCGCATCCTGGCCTTCACCTTCACCGGCCTCGGGGCGGCGGTAGCCGGGATCGTCCTCTCCGCGACCCTCTACTCCGGCTACCCGACCATGGGCCTCCCCTACGTCTTGAACTCCATCGCGGTGGTGGTGGTGGGGGGCACGGCCATGACCGGCGGCGCGGGCGGGGTGGTGAACACGCTCGTGGGCGCCCTCATCATGGGCGTCATCCAGAACGGCCTCACCGTCATCGGCGTCGACGTGTACGGCCAACAGGTTTTTTTGGGGATCCTGGTCATCATCGCCGTGGCTCTCACCTTCGACCGGGCCAAGGTCGCCATCATCAAGTAGCAGCGGAGGTGCGCACATGAAGCAAGCAGTCATGACGTCTCCTGGGAAGATCGAGTTCCACGAGGTGCCGGTCCCGGCCCTGGCCCAAGGTCAGGTCTTGGTGCGGATGAAGCGCATCGGGGTGTGCGGCTCGGACATCCACGTGTTCCACGGGAAGCACGCGCTCACGCCCTATCCGGTGGTGCAGGGCCACGAGGTCTCCGGGGTGATCGAGAAGGTGGGGCCGGGCGTCACCGGCTTCTCGCCCGGCCAGGCGGTGACCTTCCAGCCCCAGGTCACCTGCGGGACCTGCTACCCCTGCACCCACGGCGACTACCACATCTGCGACCACCTGAAGGTGATGGGGTTCCAGACCACCGGAGCCGCCTCCGAGCTCTTTGCCGTCGACGCGAAGAAGGTGCTCCGCCTGCCCCCGGGCATGAGCCTCGAGCACGGCGCCATGATGGAGCCCCTGGCGGTGGGGGTGCACGCGCTCAAGCGCGGCGGCGGCTCCAAGGGGAGGAAGGTGCTCGTCCTCGGGGCCGGGCCCATCGGGAACCTCGTGGCCCAGGCCGCCCGCGGCCTGGGGGCTACGGACGTCCTCATCACCGACCTCTCCGACTACCGGCTCGAGCTGGCCGCTCGCTGCGGCATTTCCGGGGGGGTGAACCCCGCCAAGGCGGACCTCTCCGAATCGGTGCGGCGCCGCTTCGGGGAGGGCAAGGCCGACCTCATCCTGGAGTGCGTGGGGGCGCAGAAGACCATGGAGCAGGCGGTGGCGGTGGCGCGCAAGGGCACCGACATCATCGTGGTGGGGGTCTTCGGGGACAAGCCCGTGGTCGACATGGGGACGGTGCAGGACCGGGAGCTCAGGCTCATCGGCACCCTCATGTACCAGGAGCCGGACTGGAAGGACGCCATCGCCCTCGTGGAGGGGGGGAAGGTGAACCTCGAGCCCCTCGTCACCGACCGCTACCCCTTCGACCGGTACCTCGAGGCCTACAAGTACATCGACGCGAACCGGGAGAAGGCGATGAAGGTGATGATCACCGTGGAGCCCTGACCGCCTTTTCTGCACGGTCGCCCGAAGAGAAGGGAGAGCGCATGGATCTCGAGCTCAAGGGGAAGAAGGCCTTCGTCACCGGTGGGAGCGTGGGCATCGGGCTCGCCGTGGCCCACGCCCTCGCACAGGAGGGCGTGGAGGTCGCCCTCTGCGCCCGGAACGAGGAGCGGGTGGAGCGCGAGGCGGCTGCGGTGGCGAAGGCCCACGGGGTGAGGACCCTGGGCCTTCGGGCCGACGTCTCGAAGAAGGAGGACATCGAGGCCGCGGTGCGGCGGATCGAGGAGGTCTTTCAGGGCCTCGACATCCTCGTGAACAACGCCGGCACCGGCACCTCCGAGACCATCCTCGAGGCGCCCGACGAGAAGTGGACCCACTACTGGGACCTGCACGTCATGGCGGCGGTCCGCACCGCCCGGGCCTGCGTGCCGCTCATGAAGCGGCGGGGCGGCGGGGTGATCCTGAACAACGCCTCGATCTGCGCCAAGCAGCCCCTCTTCTACGAGCCCATCTACAACACCACCAAGGCCGCCCTGGTGATGTTCACGAAGTGCCTGGCCAACGAGCTCATCCCCATGAACATCCGGGTGAACACCGTGAACCCCGGTCTCATCCTCACCCCCGACTGGTGGAAGAGCGCCGGCATCCTCACCCAAGGGACGAGCCAGACCCCGGAAGCGTACCTGGAGAAGATCGCCAAGGACAACACTCCCATCGGACGCTTCGCCACGCCCGAGGAGCTGGCCCACTTCTTCGTCTTCCTCTGCTCCCCCAGGGCCAGCTACTGCGTGGGCTCGAGCTACTACGTCGACGGCGGATGGCTCAAGACGGTGGAGTGAAGGGCGGTGGACCAGAGGGGGGAGGAAAGTCTTCCTATCGGAGCTGAACCCAAAGGGAAGAAGGAGGAAGTCGAGGGACACACAGGCAGCGGTCGAGAAGCGGCAACCTTAAGTCGTTTCGTGTAGCAGGAGGACCACATGAGGATGCTTCGCTCTGCGGTGTGCCTTGTGGCCGTGCTCGCGGCGGGGACGGCCCTCGGGCAATCCATGAAGAAGACCACGACGTTCTGCGGAACAGCCATTCGGAGTCTGGAGAACCCGTACCACGGGATCTGGGCCCGCGGCGGACAGGCCGCGTCCGACGTCCTGGGCTGCGTGCACGTCCTCCAAACCTGCGAGGGTTCGAGCGAGAAGCAGCTCAACGACATCAAGGCGCTCATCGCCAAGGCGGGGAAGGACGCGGTCTTCTGCATCGACCCCAACGAGGCGCCGAACGTCGTGCCCATCGCCAAGGCGCTCGACCAGGCCGGCATCTACTTCGTGACCTGGTGGAACAAGCCCGAGGACGTGAAGGTGTGGAACAACCCCCACTGGGTGGCCCACATCGCCTATGACGGCATCGGCGCCGGCGAGTTCACCGCCCAGGCGCTCTTCGACAAGATGGGCGGCAAGGGGAAGTTCGTCGCCATCCAGGGCATGCTCGCCAACACCACCGCCATCGACCGCTTCAAGGGGATGCAGAACATCCTGAAGAAGTTCCCCGACATCCAGATGGTGGCCCAGGACACGGCCGAGTGGGACCGCTCCAAGGCCTTCGAGAAGATGAAGAGCTTCCTCGTCGCCAACCCCGACATCACCGGGGTGTGGGCCGCCAACGACAACATGGCCCTGGGCGCCCTGGAAGCCCTGCGCGCCGCCGGCCTCGCCGGCAAGGTGATGGTGACCGGCGTCGACGGGATCAAGGAAATGCTGGACGCCGTGGCCGCGGGCGAGGCGGCCGCCACCGTGCTCAACGACGCGTTCTGGCAGGGGGGGATCGGCCTCTCCCTCGCCATGGCCGCCAAGAACGGGGTCATCGACGTGAAGAGCATCGCCAAGGAGAAGCGTCAGTACTTCGCCAAGGCGGTCAACGTCGATCAGTCGAACGTGAAGGAAATCATCCAGAAGTTCTACGGCGGGACCGCCCCCCAGTACGACTGGAACGACTACTACGCGAACTACGTGAGGGCGATGCCCTGACCGCCGCCGAGGCCCCGCTCCAACGGGGCCGACCGAGGCGGAAAGGGCGGTGAGGCCCCGGGTGTCCGCGCGCCCTCCCAAGGGACGCGCGGCCTCCCGGGCGCCGGGCCCGGCCCAAGAGGCCAGGCAGTCGAAGCGAGAGGAGCGCCCGGGGCGGAGGCCCCTTCCCCGGCAAGAGGAAAGGAGCGGCACCATGGAACGCATGCGCATCGGACTTGCGGGGGCGGTGCACCCCAACATGCCCGGCGACGACGCCGGTCTCTACGCCACGGTCATCGACCGGGTGACGGCGCTCGCCCAGCCCCTCGGCTTCGACCTCTCCGTTTACCGCGAGCCGCTCCGCTCGGAGGAGGACGGAGAGAGGGCCAGGGCCTTCATGGACGGGGAGCGGGTCGACTTCACCCTGGTCTTCTCCGCCAGCCTGCCCTACGGGCGGGTGATCCTCCCCCTCGCCCGGGTGAAGAGCCGGCTCGGGCTGTGGTCGGTCCCCGAGCCCACCACCGACGGGGTCCTGCAGCTCAACTCCTTCTGCGGCACGAACCTGCTCGGGTCGATCGTCGGGAACTACCTGCGCCACCACGCCATCCCCTTCAAGTGGTTCTACGGCCTCCCCGACGCCGACCCCTTCCTGGAGCGGCTACGGGTCACGGTGAAGGCGCTCACCGCCCTGAGGCGCCTGTCCACTTCCCGCATCGCCCAGATCGGCGGCCTCGCCGACGGGTTCGAGAACATGTACTTCGACGAGCGGGTGCTCGAGGGGAAGTTCGGCACGCTCCTGAAGACTCGCTTCACGGTCGAGGAGATCGTCCGGCGCGCCGAGGCCATCCCCGAGCCCGAGGTGGCCGCCGACGCGAAGGCGATGCGGAGCGAGGGGGCGCTCAACTCCCGGATCGTCCGCCCCGAGCACCTCGACCGCTCCTCGCGCGTCTACCTTGCCCTGCGAGCCTTCGCCCGCGAGAACCACTTCGACGCCCTGGCCCTCTCCTGCTGGAGCCGCTTCCAGGAGGTCTACGGCCTCGCGGTCTGCGCCGCCATGAGCCGGCTCAACGAGGCCGGGGTGGTGACCCCCTGCGAGGGGGACGTCACCTCGGCGGTCATGATGCTGGCCTTGAACGCTCTCTCCGGCACCCCCAGCGCCCTGAACGACCTCGTCGCCTTCGACGAGCGGGACAAGAGCCTCGCTCTCTGGCACTGCGGGGTCGCCCCCGCCTGCTGGGCCGACCCGAAGGGCGTGACCTGGGACAACCACTTCAACATCGGCCGGTACGAGGGCGAGACCTGGCAGGGCGACGGGCTCGTGGCGAGCATGACCTTCAGGCCCGGGGCCGTCACCGTGGCCGCCCTCAACGACGAGTTCGACAACCTCTTCCTCCTCACCGGCGAGGTAGAGAAGAAGCGCGGCTACGACGGGAGCAGCGGCTGGGTGGGAGGGCTCAAGCTGAACGGCCAGCCGGTCGACCTCCCCACCCTCATGAACACCATCATGGTGCGGCGGGTGAACCACCACTACCCCACCGCCTCGGGCGACCTCACCGCCGAGCTGAACGAGCTCGCGGCCTGGGCCGGGGTGGCGGTCCTCGATCCCGTGCCCTACCGGTCCTACCTGCAGAACCCGCAGCCGGCGCCCTGGCCGCGCCGGCCCTAGGGCAGAGGAGGGTTAAGGTCCATGCGCGCGGTCGCCGTGATGAGGCCGGGCGAGGTCCGGTTGGTCGAGGTCCCCGTGCCGGAACCGGGCCCCTACCAGGCGCTGGTGGAGAACGAGGTGGCGGCGATCTGCAACGCCACCGACGGGAAGCTCGTGGCCGGGCACTTTCCCGGGGTGGACCGCTACCCCTTGCTCCTCGGCCACGAGGGCACCGGGATCGTCCGGAAGGTGGGGGCGAAGGTCCAAAGCTTCCGGGTGGGCGACCGCGCCCTGGGGGGCCTTGTCTTCGACATCCCCGGCGGTGCCTACGGGAGCGGCTGGGGCGGGTTCTGCGACTACACCCTCGTCAACGACCACGAGGCGATGGTGGCGGACGGGGTGGCCGACGCCGCGCACGGCTGGTTCGAGGTGTACGAGATCCAGCGCCGCGTCGCCCCCGACATCCCCGCCCCCGAGGCCGCCCTGCTCTGCACCTGGCGAGAGGTGCAGGGCGGCCTGGGCGACTTCGAGCTCAGGAAGGGGGAGGACGTGCTCCTCTTCGGGGCCGGCCCGGTGGGGCTCTCCTTTGTGAAGCTGGGGAAGCTCTTCGGCCTGGGCTGGATGGGGGTGGTCGATCCCCTCCCGCAGAAGCGCGAGCGGGCCAAGTCCCTCGGCGCCGACGCCGTCTTCTCCCCCGACGATCCCGCCCTCGAGAACCTGCCCAAGACCCGGGGAAGGCCCCTCGACGCCGTCATCGACGCTGTCGGGAACCCCCGCATCGTGAACCGCGCCCTGCCCCTCTTGAAGCTCGGCGGGGCCATGTGCATCTACGGCGTCTTGGCCGAGGGCTCCTTCACGGTGGAGAAGGAGAAGGGCCCGTACAACTTCAACCTCTTCGTCCACCAGTGGCCCACCCGCGCCCGCGAGCGCGCCGCCCAGGAGCCGCTCTGCGAGTTCATCCGGCAGGGCCGGCTCAAGGCGAGCGAGTTCGTCACCCACGAGTTCCCCGTGGAGCGGGTGGGCGAGGCGCTCAAGGCCGTGGCGAGCGGGGAGGTGGTGAAGTGCCTGCTCTGGTACTGACCGCTCGGGAAGGGCCGAGGCCGCCCCGTAGGAAGCCGATCGATGCCCAGCCCCACTGCCACCGTCCGTGAAAAGCGACGCTCCGGGGCCGAGCTGCGCAAGAGCGAGGGGTCGGGGCGTACCCACCGGCACGCGAACATCCGCAGCGTCCTCGCGCTCACGCGGAAGAGGGACACGGTCTCGGTGGCGGACCTGTCCCACTCCACCCGGCTCAGCAAGACCACGGTGAAGAAGACCCTCGACCTCCTCGCCGCCATGAGGCTCGTCATCTCGGCGGGCAAGGGCGCCTCCACCGAGGAGGGGGGGAAGCGGCCCGAGCTGTACCGGTTCAACAACGCCTACGGGTACGTCATCAGCGTCCACGTGACCCCCGACGCCGTCCTCGCCGTCACCACCGATCTGCACGGCGACATCACCTACTACCGGAAGACCACCGTCGGCTCCGACCGGAGCCTGGAGGCGATCCTGGGGCAGATCACCGAGGACGTGCGGAGCTTCCACGCCCTCAAGGCGGCGAGCGGGGAGAAGCTCATCGCCCTCGCCGTGGCCCTCCCCGGGCTGGCCGATTCCGCCCGGGGCATCTCCATCTACTCCCCCCACTACCCGAGCTGGGGGCGGGACGTCGCCTTCGCCCAGCTGCTCCGGGCCCGGCTCGGCTTCCGAGACGAGGTGCCCGTCTACCTCGACAACGTGAACCGCTGGCAGGCCCTGGCCGAGCGGGACAAGGGGGTGGCGAACGGGGTCACGAACTTCCTCGTGGTCGACATGCTGGACGAGGGGCTGGGGGCGGGGATCGTCACCCACGGCGAGCTGATGCGCGGCGCCCAGGCCCTGTCCGGCGAGATCGGCCACATGATCGTGAACCCGGTCGACGGGGCGCTCTGTATCTGCGGGAGCCACGGCTGCTTTGAGGCCATGGTCTCCATGAAGCGCATCCGCGACCTGGCCCGGGCCGCCCGGGACCGGGGAGTCGCCTCCGAGCTCTTCGAGCGCGCCCCCAAGGGCGAGGCGAGCCTCGACGACATCTGCGAGCTGGCCAGGCGCGGCGACCGGCTGTGCACCGAGCTCCTCGACGACGTGGCCCGCTGGTTCGAGGTGGGCGTCGGGAACGTCATCATGGTCAACGACCCCGAGCTCGTCGTCATCCAGGGGCAGGTGGTCAAGGCGGGCGAGATCTTCCTCCGGCGCCTGCGCGAGCGGATGCAGCGCATCGGCCTCCCCGACGTGGAGAAGAAGGTCCACATCGAGTACTCCAGGCTCGGGGAGGAGCGCGGGGTCCTGGGGGGGGCCGCCTTCGCCCTCGCCGACTTCTTCGCGCGGCGCCTCCGGTTCTAAACGACCGATCTCGATTCGTGAACAGGAACCGCGATCCTGAGTGAGGGGTTGATCTTTTCGCGTCGGTTGTAGGAGCGCATGAAAGCGACGGTTTGAGCCATCAGCTCCTCCATGGACTTGCACCGGTGATTGCGGGTGACGTTGGCGTGGAGGTCGAGCCAGACCCGCTCGATCTTGTTGTCGTCC
>DASRZU010000011.1:0-112422 GCA_035686075.1 Anaeromyxobacter sp. | reverse complement strand
CCTCACGACCGCTGTGGCAGGCAGGGACCGCGCCAAAGCAAGCCTTCGATTCCCCCTCGTCCAAACCGAACGGGCGCGGCTGCGGCGGAGACGCGCTGGTGGGGATGGCGACGAGGTCCCTGCATACCTGAACCGTCGCCCCACCTCGCTCGTGCGCGTCCGGGTCGTCCGCCCAAGTACAAGGTCCCGGAGATTGCGACGACCGCTTCCGACGCGGCCAGGGGCTGGCTAGGCAGGGCTCCCATCGTCATGCTCGGCCGGGCCTCTCTGCGAGCGTCGGGGCCTGCTCCGAGAGTCCTTCCTTGGCGCCTGGCAAACCCACCTTGAGCAGGCCCGTGCGGAAGGGGGACTGGCCGGTGATGAACGCAGCTCGACCACGACTGCTGGGCATACAGATCGGTGAAGAGCGCCCCTTCTCTGGCGAGACGGTCGATGTTGGGCGTGCGGTAGCCCATCATGCCTCGGTTGTACGCGCTGATGTTCCAGTAGCCGATGTCGCCACCCATGATGACGAGGATGTTGGGCTTCTTGGCCTGTTGGGAGTGCGCGACGCCCGGCAACGCCGCGAGCGCGATAGCGATGGTTACCGCGAGTGCACGGCTGTCGGCCATGGGGACCCTCCTCGTGTGCCGCGCCAGCCGCTCTGCAGTTCGAGCTGCCGAGCGAGCACCAGGCTCCGACTAAGCCCCGCCCAGTGTTGATCCCACGTCTTGTTGGGGCCCACGGGCGATGGTCAGCTAGATGTCACGGGCGAGTGGGTTCACGCAGGGTTGAGGCGCCTGGGGGTGCAGCCTCTCCTGGGGCACTGGGGTCGGCTTGGGGCCCCGCCCGGCGACGAGGGGGCCGGGGTGTCCGGCGACCGGCGTGGCGCTGGTATGAGCTGCACGCCTGCACAGCAGGCAAAGGCGCGGGGCGGCAGCGAGGGACGCCCAGCGTGCCGGCAACTACCTCCACCTCAATCGGGTAGGGAACAATCGAGGCGAGGGCGGCGGGCGCGGGTCGGCGGAAGGACGGACGCGCTCCCTCAACCGAGGAGGATCGGCAGCAGGATTCCCGTTCCGAGCGCGAACACCCACAGCGCTGGGGCGGGCGTCCCCTCGGGTCGCCGCATTCGCGCCTCGCGCGCGGCGAGGCGCGGGTCGAGTAGGAGGAAGGCGGAATGGCGCCGCTCCAGGACCAGGAACACGGCCGCGGTCACGGCCCCGAAGAGGAGCTGGCCGATGAGCGTGGGGAGAAGCGCGCCCGCCGCGCGCGCCGACCAATCGAACGTGCCCGAGAGAAGGACGGGCTGGAAGGTCAGCGGGTCCAGATACCAACGGATCAGCCCGTAGACAAGCCCCCAGATCACAGCCGCCCCGAAGCTCGGTGCCTCCCGGCGGAACAGGAGGCCGTACACCATCCCCAGGCACGTCGAGAGCGCGAGGCTCGCCAGGGCCCCCAGCCACGGGGAATCTCCGCCCAGCGCCCAGATCCGGCCACCGGAGCCGCTCGCGAAGAGCACCACGTCGAGCACAGTTCCGCCCACTAGGCTGGCCAGCGCGCCCCACCCTAGCGAGTTGAGCAGGTATCGCCCCGGGCCCTCCGGCTCCCGGTGGATGGGGTCGGACTCGGTGAAGAACCGCACCCACGCTCGGTCGATCGCTCCGTAGATGACGCCGGCGAGGAGGCCGTACACGACGTGCCCCACGAGTGAGCCGAACAGGGCGGCGCCGCGCTGCCAGGTCCAATCCAGGGGCTGGCCGGCCCAAAGCGGCAGGACGAGCAGCGGCCCGATGAACCACCACAGGATCCCGTAGGCCATGCCCCACCCCATGTTCGACCCGAACCCGCGCAGGTCGCGCTGGAACAGCACCCCGAGGCTCGCGCCGATGAGGATGGCGAAGACGAAGTGGAGCGTCACCCCGACCATGCGGGATTGCGATCCCACCAGCCCGGCGATGAGCGGAAAGAAGCCCACCTGCGCCATCCACTTGCCGAACGCCCAGCCGCCGACCACGCCGGCGATGCCGCCGACGACGAGCGCCCGCGGCCAGCTGAACGTCGCATGCTCGGCACCGGGGCGCGCGAGGGCAAAGGCGCCGAGGCCCATGCCGATGCCCGTGAAGGCGAGGACGTACGAGACGAGCGCCGGGAACCGCGACCGCGCGGTGTCGAGCATGCCGGCGGAGGTGGAGCCGGACGTCACCTGATGGAACCCCACCGGCAGCGCGAGCCAGAGCAAGAAGGCCATGCCGAGGGCCCAGACCAGTCCGGCACCGGGCGAGGTGACGCGCCGGTAGGTGACGAGCGCGAACGCCGCGCCGTACGCCGCCCCGAGCGCGATGCCGAGCTCGAACGTGGGTCCGGCGAGGACCCGACCCAGGAGCGCAGCGCCGGACCCGAGGGCGGCACCCACGGCGGCCGTGAGCAGTTGGTGAGCGCGGGCGGTCATGGATGTCCTCCGGCCGCCTCCTGGCGGGTGGCGGCGAGGGGTGTGAGCTCGGTGGCGGACGGAGCGTCGAGCTCGCCGTCGGGCTGGACGACGTCGCGTGGGAAGAAGAGCTCGAAGGTCCAGTCGGCGAGCACCCGTGCCTTCCGCTCGGGGCCAGGCAGCTTGGACAGATAGATGAACCGCCACATCATCCAGGCGAGCAGGCCCGAGAAGCGGACGTGACGGCTTGTGAACGGGATGCGCAGCTCCGCGCAGGCGGTCTGGTACCCGACCACGCAGAGCGTGCCGAGCGCCTCGAAGTGGAAGGGCACCGGGGCGCGTCGCCGGAGCGCCGCGTGGATGCCACGGGCCGCGCAGCGCCCCTCGCGCAGCGCGAACTGGGCCGTGGGCGGGCAGGGCTTTCCGGTACGTACATCCACGACGGCTGCGCAGTCTCCAATCGCCCAGACGCCGGGGGAACCGGGGACGGCCAGGCAGCGGTCCACGACGATGGCACCCCGGGGGGAGAGCTCGAGCCCCAGCGTGCGGAGCAGCGGGCTGGGTGCCGTGCCGGCGGTCCAGACCAGCGTGTGGCCGCGAAGCTCCTCGCCCGATTTCAGGACGAAGGCGCCCGGTCGGGCATCGGCGACGCGCTCGCCGAGCCTGAAGGCGACGCCGCGCGCCTCCAGCCGCTGCTGGGCATAGCGGGCCAGGGCCGGCGAGAGCTCGGGCAGGATGCGGTCACCCGGGTGGGCGAGAATGACCGAGACATCGTCGTTGGACAGGGCGGGGTGATCGGCGACCATGCCGCGGGCGAAATCGTTTACCGCGCCAGCCAGCTCGACGCCGGCGAACCCACCGCCGGCGACGATGAAGGTGAGGAGCTCGCGCCGAACCCGCGGGTCGCTCGCCATCGCGGCCCGCTCGAACGCGTCGATGACCTGAGCGCGGATGCGCGTGGCCTCCCGCAGCGACTTGAAGCCGAGCGCGTGACGGGCGACGCCCTCGAGCCCAAAATGGTTGGTCACCGAGCCCAGCGCCAGGACCAGGTGGTCGTAGCGTAGCTCGAGCGGCTGCGCCCCTGCGACGAGGACCTGCCGGCGTTCGAAGTCCACGCCCCGGACGGCCCCGCGCACCACCGCGGTCCGTCGGAGGCTGGTGCGCAGGGGGCAGGAGATGTGCGTTGGCTCGAGGGCGGAGCCAGCGACCTCGGCCAGCATGGGCGTGAAGAGCAGAGCGTTCGTCTCCGAGACGAGCGTTACCGACACCGACCGGTCGGAGCCGAGGAGCCGCTCCAGCTCGAGCGCGGCGGAGACCCCGGCGAAGCCGCCGCCCAGGATCACCACCCGGCGGGGCGGCGGTTCGGGTGCGCGGCGGGGCATGGGCTCCGGCCCGAGCCAGCGCCGCGCTCCGGCCGCGAGAGCCTGAACCACGATCCCGAGCGCCGCTCCGAATAGGACCCAGGCGACGAGCTGCGGCACAAGTGCGCGAAGCTCGTCGGCGGACCACATCGGCGGGCGCCCGGCGGCGAGCGGCAAGAGAACGACGCTGATCGCCGCCCAGGAGGGGAAGCCCAGTGCGGAGGAGGTCATGAGCGCGTCCAAGCCGGCGCCAGGGGAGAACCGGAAGGTGAGGCCGTAGGCACAACCGAGGACCGCGCCCAGGACCACGGCGAGCGCCGTCCCGACCGCCGGGGCGAGGAGCACTGATGCCGCGATCCCCGCGGCAAGGCCGATCGAGCCGCGGCGAAGCATGGGGGATCCGGCTGGGGCGTCTGGCGGGGCCGCATCCCGGGGGGGGGCGGGGTTCATGGTCACACCTCGGCGGCGTTGGGGTGGAGAGCGGAAGAGGTACGGGTCGTAGTGGGCGGAAGGCCCTGACCGCAGAAGATGCAGGGTCGGTCCGGCGGGTGGTCGAGCTTGGCACAACCGCGGCGCGCCGATGCCGGGGCGAGGATCGCCGCGAGCTGCATCCCGAGCGGCGGAGCGAGGAAGTAGATCCAGAGCGAGGACAAGGTCCCTGCGAACACCGCGGAGCCGAGAGACCGAGCCGGGTTCATGCTCATCCCGGAGATGGGGGCCTCGACCGTGATGTAGAGCGCGACGAGGAGCCCGGCGCAGACGCCGGTGAGGCGCATCCGCCGCGATGAGGAAACGCGCAACACGACGGACATGAGCACGAGGGAGATGGCGAGCTCGGCCGCAAAGGCCGCGAGCGGACCAGCCGGCCCGGGGCGCGTGGCCACGAACCGCGTGGAGGCGTGGGCGAGCCGCTCTCCGAGGAGCGCCCAGGAGAGCGCCACGCCAAGGATCGCGCCCAGCACTTGCGCGGCGATGTACCAGGCTGCATCCACTACCTCGACCTTCCCCAAGCGGAGGAAGGCGAGCGTGACGGCAGGGTTGAAGTGCGCGCCCGACCGGCGGCCCCAGGGCGAGTAAACGAGCGTGATCGCCGTCGTCCCCATCGCGAGCCCCATGACCCCCCGGCGGGCGAGATCGGATCCCAGCGCCGCATGGGCCGGCGAGGTGGGGTGGAAGAGCAGCACGGCGAACAGGCACGCGGACATCAAGAAGACACCCAGCCCGAGAGCCTCGATCAGGTACTCGGGCCAGTGGCTGCGCAGCGCCCTCATGGCAGCGCTTTCCTCGCCCGCAGCTCGAACCCGTCGCGGGTCGTGCGGCCGCAGAGCTCCGTGGCCAAGAGGTCCAGTGCCTCGGTGGCGCTCATGTCCTGCGCGAACCCACCCGTCCCGTCGGTCTCGAGCCAATCGAGGCGCGAGGCGAGCGAGGGGTCGCGGCAGACCTCGCCCGGCGCGGGCGCCGACTCGAGGCGGGGAGGACCCGACGGCGAACCGAACCTGGCCATGGCGCTCGCCCTACAGCGGGGCGACCTCGCAGAAGATCTTGATGGCGCCATCCGGACGGGTGAGATGTGCGAAGAGGTCGTCGTAGCGCTCGAGGCCGCGCACCGGGTGCGTGAGGAGCTTGGCGAGCCAGCCCGGGTAGGCAGACTCCGCGTGCACCAGGTCGCGCACGCCCGCCTCGAAGGCGTCCCGGCCGGCGTTGACGCTGCCCACCATGACCCGGTTGCCGAGCACGAAGTCGAGGTTGAGCTTGTCGCTCGGCACCTCGATGATGCGGTCGCCACCGGTGACGCTGGTGAGGACGAGGACGCCGTTCTTGGCCAGTCCCTGCATGGCGTCGAAGACGAGCGGGGAGAAGCCCGAGCCCTCCACGACGAGGTCGAAGGCTCCGAGCTCGCGCGCGGCGGCGGCGATCGAGCGCTCGGCCGTGGTCAGGTAGTGCGCGCCCACCTGCCCGAGGAGGTCGGCGTTGCGGTACGGGCGGGGCTTCCTGCCGAACGCGACCACCTCCAGGCCGCGGAGCCGGAGCACCAGCGAGGCGAGCAGCCCGATGGTCCCGGTACCGACCACGGCAGCGCGCCGCGGCCGCCAGACCCGCAGCCGCCGCTGGACCTCGTACGCCTGGGCGATCGCCTTCTCCACGACCGTGAGCGGCTCGAGCAGGACGCCGACCTGGGCCGCCCCCTGGGGAACGTGAACGATGTGGTCAGCGTCGTCGACGTAGTACTCGGTGAGGAAGCCGTGGAGCAGGCTGATGCCGCGCTCCAGGTAGGTTTCGTCAGTGGTGAAGTCCGGCGAGCCGATGGCGTCGTAGAGGCTCCGGCCCGGCCGCCGCACCGTCGCCACCACGTAGTCGCCGGGACGGATCTCGGTCACGAGCGGCCCAACCGCCTCCACGCGCCCGAACCCTTCGTGCCCCAGGACCAGGTAGTCGTCCCCGGCGGGTGCCGCCCCGTATTCGGCGGCGTTGATCTCGCGGTCGGTCCCGTCGACGCCGACGCGCAGGACGCGGACGAGCACGCCGCGGCCGTTGGAGACGGAATCGAGGGACGGCTTGGGGACGTCCCGCAGGTGGACGCTGTTCGGTGTTCCGGGGATGACGGCGATGGCCTTCATGTTCGGTCTCCTCATGCACGTTCGTGCCCCGGGCTTCCCCCTGGTCTCGCGGGGCGGCCCGGCGTACCCGTTCACTCGCCGCTCTGCGCGATGAGCTTGGCGACGAGCCCAGTCCAGCCGGTCTGGTGGTTCGCGCCGACACCGGATCCGTCGTCGCCGTGGAAGTACTCGTGGAACAGGAGCAGGTCGCGGAAGTGGGGGTCGTCGCGGTAGAGCGGGCTCGGGCCATGGCAAGGGCGCCGGCCGCTGCCGTCGCGCAGGAAGATCCGCGTGAGCCGCCGCGAGAGGTCGGCCGCCACCTCGGACAGCGTCACGTACCGCCCGGAGCCGGTGGGGAGCTCCACCTTGAAGGCGTCGCCGAGGTAGTGGTGGAACCGCTGCAAACCCTCGACGATGAGGAAGTTCACCGGAAACCAGATGGGGCCGCGCCAGTTGGAGTTCCCCCCGAAGAGCTCGCTCGACGACTCCGCCGGCTCGTAGCGGACGGCGTGCACTGCGCCATTCGCCGGGAGCTCGAAGGGGTGGTCCTGGTGGATGCGCGAGACCGAGCGGATCCCGTAGGGGGACAGGAACTCCCGCTCGTCGAGCATGACGGCGAGGATGCGCCGGAGCTTGTCCGGGTCGACCACCGAGAAGAGCCGGCGGCCGCCTTCCCCGGGCGTGCGCATGCAGGCGACACCTGCGGTGAGGTCCGGACGGTGGTCGATGAACCACTCGAGCCGGCGGAGGAACGAGGGGAACCGGGCGAGGAGCTCGGCATCGAACGACTCCGCCGCGAAGAGCGGGATGAGACCGACGAGCGACCGGACCTTCATCGGGACCTTCGTTCCGTCGGGGAGGTGCAGGACGTCGTAGAACAGCCCGTCCTGCTCGTTCCACAGCCCCATGGTGTTCATGGCGCGCGCGATGTGGACGAAGTGCTCCCAGAACTTCGAGGCGACGTCCTCGTACTCCGGGTCGGTCGAGGCGAGCTCGAGGGCGAGGGTGAGCATGTTCAGGCAGTACATCGCCATCCAGCTCGTGCCGTCGGACTGCTCGATGTGGCCACCGGTGGGGAGGGGAGCGCTCCGGTCGAACACCCCGATGTTGTCGAGGCCCAGGAACCCGCCCTGGAAGACATTCCGCCCCTCCGCGTCCTTCCGGTTCACCCACCAGGTAAAGTTGAGCATCAGCTTGTGGAAGACTCGGGCGAGGAACTGCCGATCGCCCACGCCGCGACGCTTCTTCTCGATCTTGTAGACGCGCCATGCGGCCCAGGCGAAGACGGGCGGGTTCACGTCGCCGAACGACCACTCGTAGGCGGGGATCTGGCCGTTCGGGTGCATGTACCACTCGCGCAGCACGAGCAGGAGCTGCTCCTTGGCGAAGTCGGCGTCGACGAGCGCCAGGGGGATGCAGTGGAACGCGAGGTCCCAGGCCGCGTACCACGGGTACTCCCACTTGTCCGGCATGGAGAGCACGTCGGCGTTGTAGAGGTGCGCCCAGTCGGCATTGCGACCGCTGCGGCGCGCGGCGGGCGGGGCCGGCTGGGCCGGGTCGCCGTCCAGCCACTCGTGGACGGCGTAGTTGTAGAACTGCTTCGACCACAGCATGCCGGCGAGGGCCTGCCGCATGACGTTGCGGCCGTCCTCGGAGAGCGTGGCCGGGATCACGCTCGCGTAGAAGTCGTCCGCTTCCTGGCGGCGGGCGGCGAGGATCGAGTCGAAGTCGGCGCCGATGGCGGTGCCGTCGGCCGGGGCCCCGCGCCTGAGGCGGAGCCGGAGGACCTCGGTCGCCCCCGGCGCCACCGAGAGCCGGTAGCGCGCCGCCATCTTCGTGCCGACGGGATCCGGGTTCACCGCGCCGGCGCTGCCGTTCACGACGTAGGCGTGGAACGCGTCCTTGACGTATTGGGTCCCGTGGGGCGCGCCGTTCAGGCGCGCCTGGTTCGTGTCGTTCTCCGTGAACAGCAGCTCGGGGCCACCCTCGGCGCCGAGGAAGAAGCTCCCCTCGCTCTGGTGCAGCGTCACCGCGCCCTTGCCGCCGCCCGGCGCGGGTTGGACCTCGCGGATCGACGGCCGCTCGCGGTCGCCATTCCAGCTCCAGGTGTTCCGGAACCAGAGCGTGGGGAGCACCTCGACCTCCGCCGACTCCGAGGCGCGGTTCGTCACCTCGATCCGGACGAGGATGTCCTCCGGCGCCGCCTTGGCATACTCGACGAACAGGTCGAAGTAGCGGTTGCCCTCTAGGGCGCCGGTGTCGACGAGCTCGTACTCGCGCCCGGCGCGGCCTCGGCGCCGGTTCTCCGCCAAGAGCTCGGCGTACGGGAACTCGCGCTGCGGGTACTTGTAGAGCATCCGCATGTACGAATGCGTCGGCGTCGAGTCAAGGTAGTAGTAGAGCTCCTTCACGTCCTCGCCGTGGTTCCCTTCGCTGCCGGTGAGGCCGAAGAGCCGCTCCTTGAGGATGGGGTCGCGGTGGTTCCACAGCGCCACGGCGAAGCAGAGGACCTGGTGGCGGTCGCTGATGCCCGCCAGGCCGTCCTCGTTCCAGCGGTAGGCGCGCGAGCGGGCGTGGTCGTGCGGGAAGTAGTCCCAGGCCGTGCCGCCGTGGCTATAGTCCTCGCGCACCGTGCCCCAGGCGCGCTCGGCCAGGTAGGGACCCCAGCGCTTCCAGTGCGCCCTGCGCTCCCGCGCCTCCGCGAGGCGCTCTTCCTCGCGCGTCTTCATGCCGTCCTCCTCGCCTCCGAGATGGCCGGGGTCGTAGGCTCCAGGACGTGCCCGTCGGGATCGTGGGCCAGGAGCGCCCGCGAGAACCCGATCTCCTGGTCCCCGACCGCCACGGCCGGCGATGCGCCGTCGCCATCGGAGACGGTGAGGCCGATGCAGCCAACGGTGCGAACCTGCGGGGCATCGGCGCGAGCTGCCGACCCGCCCGAGACGAGGGAGCAGACGACGAGTGACGACGTTCGTGGGGCGGCCATGCCTGGTAGTACAGAAAGGGCGGGCCTCCGTTACGCGCCGATCCCTCCGGGGCCAAGCCTGCGGGACGCAAGGGGCGATCTGCGTCCGAGGCGTGCCGTGCGTGCGAAGGCCAGCCCCGTGCGAGGCGCAACGCTCAGTGCACGAGTGGATGCGAAAACGAGGCGGCGAAAGCCAGGTGGGGCCGCGCTCCCTTCGCCGGCGGGGACCTGGGTGCGACGCCGGCGGCCGTGACGCCGAGGGGTCCCCCGGTGAGGATGTCATCCCGACGCGCCTGGGCGGTGTCGGCGAGCGGGCGGGGCGTTCCGTCCTAGGTGGGCCGTCGAGCGGCGCGGAGCTCGTGCCAGCTCTCGCAGCGCCCGGCCTCCAGGATCGGGTCGGGCTCGCCGCCGAAGAAGGCACGCGCCTCCAGGCGGCCCCTGGACCCCACCGCCGCGGCGGCCTGGGCCCGATCCAGGAAGCGCCCGCTCGCGTCGGTGAACCCCGCCTGCCACTCGTCGAGGATCGCCTCGAGCCCCCCGGGGAGACGGGAGATGTCGTGCCAGGCGCCGGTGACGATCACCGCTCCGGTGACAAGGCTGCGGAATGCAGC
Organism: Anaeromyxobacter sp.; assembly: GCA_035686075.1. Classification (GTDB taxonomy): domain Bacteria; phylum Myxococcota; class Myxococcia; order Myxococcales; family Anaeromyxobacteraceae; genus Anaeromyxobacter. The sequence goes on along the minus strand of DASRZU010000011.1, from coordinate 102,481 downwards.
GCAATGGATCGTCGCGTGGTCTGTTGAAAGCGTCATTGGCCGTTTCTCCGTGGCTCGGGGCTCGACGTCTTCGTCGCCGCGACGGCGGCCGTCGTTACAGCCGCCGCCCGGGACCCGGGCCCTGTAACGCTCGGGCGGCCTCGACGTACGTACGGCCAGCGCGGGAATTCCTCCCGCCAGCCTGTTCGAGGAGAACCACATGACTTCCAGTCACACCGAGGGGAGCCCGACCGTCGAGGCGCGAATCGCGCTCGCCGAGAATGTCGGCACGGCAGTGCTCCGGTACGGCGTCGTCTTCCTGCTCATCGCCATCGGCACGGCGAAGTACTTCGCCTTCGAGGCGGAGGGCATCAAGCCGCTGGTCGAGCACAGCCCGTTCCTCTCCTGGATGCTGAGCGCGTTCGGGGTGCAGGGGGCGTCCGACGTCATCGGCTCGCTCGAGATCCTGACGGGTTTGGCCATCGCCTCCCGCCGCTTCGCGCCGACGATCTCCGCGGTCGGGTCGGCCGCCGGGGTGATCACCTTCCTCACCACCCTGTCGTTCCTGTTCTCCACGCCGGGGGCCCTCTCCCTGAAGCACCCGGCTGGCGCCTTCCTGATGAAGGACATCGTCCTGCTGGGGGCCTGCATCGTGACGGCCGCCGAGGCGTTCCAAGCCGCGCGCGCCAGGGGCGCACGCGTCCGGACCCAGCAACTGCCGGTGCCCGTGGCCGGGACGGCGTAACGTCGCTCCAGGTTCGAAGCACCCGCGCGGCCGCCCCGGCAACGGGGGCGGCCGCTCTCGTCTTCCGGAACCGGCCCACTTCGGGACCGTAACGCCGGACCGCTTCGGACATACGGCTGGACATGACCACCAACCACTACGACGTGATCATCGTCGGGACCGGCGCGGGCGGCGGCACCCTCGCCCATCGCCTCGCCCCTTCCGGAAAGCGGATCCTGCTCCTTGAACGCGGCGGGTACGTGCCACGCGAGAAGGACAACTGGGATCCACAAGGCGTGAACGTCGACGGGCGCTACCAGGCGCGGGACGCCTGGCGGACCGTGGACGGGGAGGCGCTCCACCCGCACACCCACTACTTCGTGGGCGGCAACACCAAGATGTACGGGGCGGCCCTCTTCCGGTTGCGCCGGGAGGACTTCCGGGAGCTGCGTCACCATGGCGGGATCTCGCCGGCGTGGCCCCTCTCCTACGACGACCTCGAGCCCTACTACACGCAGGCGGAACGCCTGTACCACGTGCACGGAGCGCGCGGCGAGGATCCGACGGACCCGGGTTCCCCTGAGCCCTATCCGCACCCCGCGGTCTCTCACGAGCCTCGGCTCGCCCAGCTGGCCGAGGACTTCACCGCCCTCGGGCTGCGTCCATTTCACACGCCGCTCGGGATCATGCTCGACGAGAAGAACCCGCGGACGAGCCGGTGCATCCGCTGCAACACCTGCGATGGCTTCCCCTGCCTGATCGGCGCCAAGTCCGACGCCCAGGTGTGCGCCGTGGACCCCGCGCTGGAGCACGCCAACGTGACGCTGCTCACCCAGGGGACGGTGACGCGGCTAGATACCAGCGCCTCCGGGCGCGAAGTGACCGGGGTGGTGGTCGAGCGAGAGGGCGCGGTGGAGACCTACTGCGGCGACGTGATCGTGGTCTCGGCCGGGGCGATCAACTCGGCCGCCCTTCTGCTCCGCTCGGCGAACGATCGGCATCCTCAGGGACTGGCCAACGGCTCGGGCGTGGTGGGCAGGCACTACATGGGCCACGTCAACTCGGTCCTGATGGCGATCTCTAGGTGCCCGAACCCTACCATCTTCCAGAAGACCCTGTCGGTGAACGACTGGTACCTCGGTGACCAGGCCTTCCCGCATCCCATGGGCCACGTCTCCTTCGTGGGCAAGCTCGACGCGGTGACGCTCCGGGCCGGGGCTCCGGCCATCGCGCCGGGCTTCACGCTGGAGCTCATGGCCAAGCACTCGCTCGATTTCTGGCTCACGACCGAGGACCTCCCCGACCCCGAGAACCGGGTGACCCTCGACCGGGACGGGAACATCGTCCTGGCCTACCGCCCCAACAACGATGAGGCGCACCGCCAACTCACCGCGCACCTCAAGGCGGCGATGAAACAGCAGCGGCGGTGCCCCATCCATGGGCACGACTGCCACCGTGGGCTCTTCGCCCGCTCGCTCTACGTCGGCCAGCGGATCCCGCTCGCCGGGGTGGCGCACCAGAACGGCACCATCCGCTTCGGTCGGGATCCGCGCACCAGCGCCCTGGATGCGAACTGCAAGGCCCACGAGCTCGACAATCTGTACGTGGTCGATGGCAGCTTCTTCCCATCCTCCGGCGCCGTGAACCCCGCGCTCACCATCATGGCCAACGCGCTCCGGGTGGGCGATCACCTGCTGGAGCGGCTGAAAGGATGACCCCCGGCGGCGAACTCGGCGGCCGGGCACATGGACCAGCCACGGCGTCTGGGTACGCCCCGGCGGGCGGCCCCTTCGAGGGCACGACGCGGGGGGCGTGCACCGATACATCGGAGGGGTACGGGTTCACCCGGCCTGCGAGGTGCGCGACGGACCCGAACCTACCAGCCACGGGAGAACCCTCCGTCCTCCTTCCCGCCGAGGAGGCAGAGCTCGCCGCCTTGCGGGCCGGTGACGAGCAGGCGTTCCTCGCCCTGGTGCAGCAACACCAGCGCGCGATGCTCCGCGTCGCCTCGCTGTACGTGAGCAGCAAAGCAAGCGCGGAGGAGGTCGTGCAGGAGGCGTGGGTAGGCGTTCTGCGGGGGCTCCACCGCTTCGAGGGGCGCTCCTCGCTCAAGGCTTGGATGTTCGGAATCGTGGCGAACTGCGCCAGGGCGCTGGCGGCGCGCGACGCGCGCTCGGTGCCCCTCTCGTCCCTCGCGGCGGAGGGCGACGAGGACGAGCCGAGCGTGTCGCCCGATCGATTCCTGGGAGAAGCTCATCGATGGGCGGGGCACTGGGCGGCGCCGCCGCACGCCTGGCCGGACGCCCGGGTCGAGTCGCGGGAGATGGTCACGCTGATCCAAGAGGCCCTGGCCGCCTTGCCGGAGGCGCAGCGCACGGTGATGACACTGAGAGACGTGGACGGGTGGGACTCCGACGATGTCTGCAGCTTGCTGGGGATCACCGAGGTGAACCAGCGCGTGCTCCTTCACCGCGCCCGGTCCAGGGTGCGTTCCTATGTCGAGCAGCAGCTGGCGAGGGAGGACGCATGATCAGGCTTCCTCTCGATCTCGGCTGCAGGGACGTCGTCGAGCTGGTGACGGACTACCTGGAGGGCAGGCTCCCGGCGGACGAACGAACGCGCTTCGAGCTGCACCTTGGCTATTGCGATTCCTGCCGCATCTACCTGCGGCAGATGCGCCAGGTGCTCTCCGCGACCGGCCGCCTCGGCGAGGAGTCGATTTCGCCGGAAGCGCGCGAGGCGCTACTCCGCGCCTTCCGCTCGTGGAAGGCCGGCCAGGGAGGTGGGCAGTGAGGACGGCCTACAAGTTCCTGGCAGCGGGCTCCGTCTCGCCGTTCACCGCCTTCCGGTGGCCCGGGGTAGGGGTGTGGGTGACGGCACCGGCGGACGGCGAGGCCAGCTGGGTCTTTGGCTGCCGCAGGGGTGACCTGCCCTACTGGCTCGAGCACGAGCTCTGGACGATCGAGCTCGACGAGCCCGCGCGCGAGTCGCGGTACCAGATCTCCGCGCCGCGAGGGCGGCTGGTGCGCCGTCTCGAGCGATGGGACGACGAGTCCCGGCGCGAATACTCCATCGCCTGCGCCCTGCATGCCCGCGAGCTCGCGCTACCGGCGCTGCCTTCGGACCTGGCGAGCCGGGTGGCGCGGATCGCTGACCCGGACGAGATCGCCGAGGTCATCCGAGGCGTCTCGAACCCTTCCGCGGTCGTCGGCTACCTCAAAGACGCCACGGCGGACGCAAAGCGGGACGCGGCCGCCACTTCTTACATCGCCTGCATCCTGGCCGCCACGCTCGGCGGTGGTCAGGACTCGTTCGAGGCAGAACGGGCATGGCAGGCGCGGTGGCTTTCTGAGCGGCTGTTCCTCGACTCGTGAGACCGGTCCCCAAGGCGTCGTGAAGATGTCCGCTCGCGCTTTGCTGCCCTGATAGTGACAGGCTAACCCTCTCCTTCCCTGCGCTGCGTCTTGGAGTGCGCTGGATCACGAAGCCTGGAGGCAACGCTCCACACGTTTGCGGAGTTGCTCTGCCGCTGCTCCACCCCGAGACTCGACCGACCCAGCTTCCCGACCCTCGAAACTGGGCACCGCGGTACAGGACCCCTACCTTTTGGCGAAGCTCATGCATGCCTGCGGTATCGGCGGCGCCGCGTCCCTGCTTTCCCTCGATACGAGTGAGAAGCGGCTCCAGCGCCCAGGCGTCGACAAAGACGAGCCTCGGATCGAGCGAGAGTCGGCCGTCTTGATGAACGATTGCTTCGCCCCTTCCCAAAAGCCGACGAAGTCTGTGCACGGCGGACTTCAGCGCCCGGTGCGCGGCATCGCCCTCGGCCTCAGGCCAGAGTGTTTCAGCGAGCAAATCCTGGCCCACCCCGCGGGGCCCATGCTCCACCAGCAACCGAAGCAGCTCGAGGGGCTTCTTCCGTGGCTTCCGACCAGCCTGCCACCGCTCTCCATTTCGGATCACTGCAAATCCCCCAAGCACCTTGACGCGCACTTCCCAGGGCCAGGCCTCGGCGTCGACAGCGCCGTCCCCCGGGGGGAGGTGCTGCGCCCGAATGAGTTGGCGTACGTACTCTGGCTCTACTCCGTGTTCCAGGGCGAAGGTGCAGCATCCAAAAGCTCGGCGGGCGTGAGAGAGACGAGGAAGAGGCAACCGAGCTCCCGAGCGGTGTCAAACCCCTGACGCAGAAGCGTCATCGCTCGGCCTTGGTCGCCAGCGTGCCTCCCCATCAAACCAACCGCCAGCAAGCCCGTGCCTGAGCGTAACGCTTACGGCACCGGAGCGCTTCGGCAACCTCCTATTTCCAACTCCGATTCGAGCCTGTCGGCCGGTTCTTGTCAACGCGCAGCTGACACCGAAGAGGAGCGTGGCCTGCGCGGCGCCGATCGCGTCGCTGTGCTGTCTGCAGATACAACCGTGCTCGGGCACCGACCGTACGTCGCCGCGCCTGCGCGCCAATAGGGCAGCGCAATGGTGAAAGATGGGAGCATCGAGTACTGCCGAAGACGAGCGCAGGCAATCGAGGTGCCGAAGTTCTGCCTCGGCAGTGACCAGATCATCTTCAAGGAAGGCGGCGAAGATTCGCTGTTGGATAAGAAGCCCCTCGAAGGCATGCAGACCAGTTTCGGCAGAGACTGCGAGGCCCTTATCGGCAGCCTCTCGACACCTGTGGGAGTCGCCGAGGTACACGTGTAGGACGGCTTGGCAGAGGTACCAGTTAAGGACAGCAATTGGATCGCCCTGTGCCATTTCGGCAATCGGGCGAAAGGCCTTGGAAACGAGCCTGGCCTTTTCGAGATCGACTACGCTGCCGGCGTAATGGGACAAGAGGTGCTTGCCGATCTTCATTCGCAGGGAGGCCTCACCCGGGCTTTGGACGTGAGCCAAGGCCCGTTCTTCCCAGTAGGGAAGGGCCGGGTGCCACCGCTGCCTCCAGATCAGGGCAGCGAGAGTAGCTGCGATCACGTGACTCTCGACCTCGGCGGGTGGAGGGTTCGGCAATTCGGTAACAGCCCCTTAGTGAATTTCACGAGGAGTAGCATCGCCTACGTCGATACCTTGGGCAACCTCATCGCGAACAACTGGAACGACCTGGCGAGCGGTACGATTAGGAGCCCGATCAATCGCACGTCGTCGGGCGCCTATACGTCGGACTACCCGGTCTGGACCTTCACCAATACCAACGGAACCGCCACGAATCACCAGCAAACAGATACGTGCCTGGGGATCTCGTGGCAATAATGGAACGACTGCGACCCCATCGCGCTCCAGAATTCGGGTGCTGCACCGTGGGCCTCAACGGGTCAAACCTTTGCCGGAAACTGCCCCACCGGATCAGAGCCGCTACACGGAGACGTGGGGCTCCCGGGGGCCAGCAACGCCGACTGGTCTTACGTAACAAACCAGCCGTGCTCTTACGTTGCTCCCCTCTATTGTTTCCAGCAGCGAAGGGCATGAGGGACTTCGCCCTCGCGTTTGGAGTAGCGGTCGGCGTCCCTTAGCATCGGCCGTCACGCTCTGGCGAGCGTGGCGGCCGAAGCACTGACCGGGCCTGGAAACAGGGAGGAAGACCAGTTCTTTCCTGCTCTTGCTGCGTCCTCTTGCGCCCCGGGTCCCGATCCGTTCAACTCGGCGCGCTGCTCGTGCCGTGGTAGCGCCTGCCAGCCTGCGAACCCTGGGGTCGGGATTCGCGGCCCACTCGCCGAGAGCTAATCGAGATCGGCTACTCCAAACTGGTGAGTAACTGTAAAAGGGTCGTGGTTCTCATTTCGCTGGGGAGTCCGTCTAGCTCTGGGCGGCCAGCGACGCATTCCGCGGGTCTCCTCGATGTTCGATGGCCGCCGCGGATCCCTTCTCGAGGAAGGAGGGCGTATCTTGAACGGACGGGAACGTATCCTGGCGATGCTGCGCGGCGGGCCGACGGAGGGGCGACTCCCGCACATTCCCATCTCGATGATGATCGCTGCCCAGACCATCGGCGAGCGATATGGCGCGTACATCCGCGACGCCCGGGTCCACGCCCGGGGACAGCTCGCATTTGCGGAGACTTGGGACGTGGATCACGTCTCGGCGATCAGCTGCCCGACCACCGAGGCCGCAGACCTGGGTGCGAAGGTGGTTTACTACGACGACCAGCCTCCCGCGATCGACGAGCGGGACGCCTTGCTGGCCGACAAGGCAAGGCTGGCCAGGCTCAGGCCGATCCCGCCTGGTCCCCGGATGACCAAGCGGCTCGACACGCTCCGCCACCTCGCCGAGGGGGTCAACGGTGAACGCCTTGTCGAGGGCTGGGTCGAGGGGCCCACCGCCGAGTCTTGCGATCTCCGGGGAATCAACGCTTTCATGCTGGACCTCTTCGACGACCCACCCTTCGTGCAGGGGCTCATGGCCCTCGTGTTCGAGAACGCGATGGGGTTCGCGCGGCTTCAGCGCGAAGCGGGAGCGGAGATCATGGGCGTCGGCGATGCCGCCAGTTCGCTCTTAGGCCCCGACCTCTACCGCGAGCACGCCTGGCGGTGGCAGCAGCGGTACGTGGACGCCCTTCACGAGATGGGGCTCCTCGTGCGCCTCCACATCTGCGGCAACACGACTCCCATCCTCTCGATGCTGCGCGAGGTCGCAGCGGACGTGTTGGACCTCGATTGGATGGTGCCTCTCGACGTTGCGCGCCGGGAGATCGGCTCCGAGCGAGTGCTGAGCGGGAACATCGACCCCGTCCGCGTGCTGCGCAACGGCTCCCCGGCGGGAGTGCGCCAGGCGCTCGCCGGTTGTTACTCCGCCGCCGGAGGACGACGGTACGCGGTCAACGCCGGCTGCGAGGTTCCGCGGGACACGCCCCCGGAGAACCTCGCCGCCATGCGAGACTTCGCGCGGTCCCCTCTCGCTCCAGGCTGAAGGGAAGAATGAGCCTCGCCCCTTCACCTTGAAGCAGGAGGTCGGGCTTCGAGGGGTGACCGTGAGATCCTTCCCAACCGTCTCACCTTCCCCCGTTCACGCAGTTGCGGATCGGGTCCCCTCTCCGCAACCGCTCCACGTTGTCGGCCACGGCGCGCGCGATGGATGTGTAGGAGGAGTGGGTAATGCCCCCAACGTGCGGGGTGACGGATACGTTCTCCCGCAGTATGGGGTCAGTGGGATCGATGGGCTCCTCCCAGAAGACGTCCAGCCCCGCGCCCGCCAGCTGACCGGTGCGGAGCGCAGTGCGAAGCGCCTCGTATTGCACGACCGGGCCTCGCGCCACGTTGACGAGGAAACCGCCCCTCCGCATGGCAGCGAGCTCCCGCTCTCCCAGGAGACCACGGGTGGCGTCGTTCAGCGAGGCGCAGACCACGACGCAATCGGCATGCGCGAGCGCCGACCTCATCTCGGCCGCGGGAAAGTACTCATCTACGTTGGCCGCGGGCGAACTACCCGGGGGAAGGCGATCTCGACCGACGGCGATCACCCGCACACCGAGAGAGTGGAGTCGCGCGGCGACCTCCCGGCCGACCGCGCCGAGTCCGATCACGGCGGCGGTCTTGCCGGCGAGGGTTTCGCCTGCGGGCTCACCGAGCAGCCCCGCGTGAACGCCTTCGCGGGCCTCGCGGTAGCGGCGGAAGAGGACCAAGAGATGCATGAGGGCGAGCTCGGCAACGGCGGTTGCGTTTCCGGTGTCTGCGGCAGAAACGTTCGCGACCGGAATACGACGAGTGGTCGCCGCCGGCACGTCGACACCCTCGAGGCCGACGCCGAACTGCTGGATGAGCCGAGGTCGCACCACATCCATGAGAGGGGCGTCTACACGACACATCGTCGGAATGAGCACATCGGCGCGGATCTCCGTCGCCTGCACCTCCTGGGGCCATGCGTCTGTGATGCAGTCGCCGGGCAGGAACAACCGGAGATGATCTCGAGAAGAGGGAAAGGTTTTGCCGAGGAACAAAATCTTCATGCGAGGAGTCTCCCCAGCCGACCGGAATGCTGCTACGCGATCCGGTGTCGCACCTCAATGCTGAGACCCTCGCGGGCATAGGGCGGCTGGGGCAGGGCGTCAGCGCGAAGATGAAGGTCACCGCCAGCGGCCTGCCCAGGGCCGCAGGGAGGACACCGGCGCCGGGCGTGATGCAAGTTCCACGGACAAGTTCATATGGTTCCGGGCTTCGGCGCACGCTCCCGACCGTCCCCTCATGGACGGTGGGTCAGCTGACCAGTTCTTCGAGCGGGGCCGAACATTTGCCCGGGCGAGGCCGCTCCGGCGGAGGAGGGGCGCGTCGCAGAACGCCGTGCAGCTTCACCTGCTCGGACATCACCCCGCCCTTCTGGCAAGGGGAGAGTCAGAGGGTCGGGGAATGAGGCTGGCCAGGTTGGCGTCTCTGGGGACCTTGGGCCGCGAACGAGACGACTCATCGTCGAGGCTGGCCGCGTCGATGCGCTGAGCCCAGGGTTGGCGCCACCCACGGCCAGACCGCGGCGCTCTCATCGGACACCCTCAATCGAGCTCCCATCGCACGCCCAGGACGAAGTGAATGGGCAGGCCGGGAGTCAAGAACGGCACGATGGGGTTTCCCGCCGTCTTCACGTCGGTCGAGAACGTCCCGAATGTCCGGTAGGTCGCGTTGGCCAGGTTTTCGGCTCGGGCGAACGCGGTCCATTGCCCCCACCGCCCCTCCGCTCCGGCGCTAAGGAGCCAGTGGGGTGAAAGCTTCGGTCCCACGTTCACCTCGTCGCCGAGCAAGTACTGCGAGCTCACGAAGAGGGCTCCGGCGGACAGCGTGAGCCACGGGAGCGGCCGGACCCGCCCGTCCAGGTTGAGGCTGTGGTTCGGCACCGACGGCAGCTGGTTGCCGGGCAGCACGAGTTCGACGCCGCTCTCGGTGCGGGGGGTGGCGAGCAGGACGGGGCTCTGGAAGGTAGCGAGAGTGTAGGCGTAGGTCGCGTCGAAGCCGACGATGCCTCGGGTCGCGTGCAAGGACAGCTCCAGCCCCTGCCTCCGCGTGTTACCGACATTCTGGAAATAGATGAGCGTCGTGCCCGGTGGAGTGACGCTGTAGATGTCGTTGAACACGTTCACCAGAAAGGCGTTGACTGCGACGTTGACGGCGGCGAGGGGCGAGCCGGAGACGCCCACCTCGAAGGAGCGGCTTTGCACCCGGTGGAGCGGGGTGAAGGTCGGGTCGGGCGCCACCCCGGACTGGATCCCGACGCAAGGCGACTGGGGACTGGAGCAGGTGAGCTCCAGGAAGGCGGGCGCGCGAAACCCATCGCTGTAGGAGACCGAGGCGATCCAGCTCTTGGCGAAGGCGTAGGTGACGCTCGCCGCCGGGACCCACGCCTGGTAGGAGGCGTCTCCGCTCGCCGCCCCGGGGTCGGCGGGCGAGGTGTCCACGATGTGGTGGGAGAACCAGTCGAACCGCAGCGCCACCAGCGCTCCCACACCGGATAGGGGGCCCGAGGTGATGACGAGTTGGTCCTGTGCGAAGACGCCGGTCCCGATCTGCGCGTCGGAGAGGTTGAAGCCCAAGGTTGGAAGCGGCACGCCCGTGTCGCTACTATTGAAATAGGCGTTGGGCTCCTCGTACACCAGGAGCCGGACCCGGTTGTTCACCACCTCGGCGCCCGCCGCAAACGAGTTCTCGACCGGCCCAGCGGTCACCTTGTGGTCCACCTCCAGGGCGGCGCCGAAGCTGAGCGTGTTGTTGAAGAGGCGGGTGTTCGGATTCAAGGCGCTGGAGTTGTATTCCTGAGCGTCGAGCGACCGGAAATAGCCGTTCGCCGTGAGCGAGAGCCCGGCTGCGAGTTTCTGGCTCGCGTTCAGAACGGCGAAGTTCAGCCTCGGCTGGAAGAAGTCGCCAGCGGTGTAGTTCTGGCGAGGATTCTCCAGCAACTCCGACAGGGGGAGCGAGCCCGGCTGGTACAAGCGGTCCGTCTGGAACTGGTAGGAGAGCGTCAGGTCGGTCTCGTCGCGCCGCAGGCCGAGCTTTCCAAACGTCTGCAGGAGAGCGGCGGAGCCGTCCACCCGCCACCCCTGCTCGGTGGTTTCTCCGATGGACAGATAGCCGTCGAGCGGGCCCAGCGGGCCAAGGATCCGCGCACGCACGCCCTGCTCGAGGAAGCTGCCGACCTCGGCCTGCACTTCCGCCGACACCGCGGAGCCTCCGCGCCGGGTGAATATGGCGATGGCTCCGCCGAGGCTGTTGCGGCCGTAGATCGCGCTCGGCCCGCGAATTACCTCGATGCGGTCCACATCCGAGAGCGGGATGAGGTCGAAGTTGACCTCTTCGCAGTCGGGCTCGTTGACGCGCACCCCGTCGAGGAAGACGCTGAGCCCTATGGGCACGCCGCTCACAGGCGTCGCCGTAAAACCGCGCAGGGTGAGATCCACCTGAAAGGGTGTCCCCTGTTCGTCCGACAGACTGGCTGCAGGAAGGACGCGCAGCGCCTCCTGTACCGTCTTCGCGCCCGACTGCTCGAGCTCCGTCCGGTCTAAGACCTGAACGGTGAGCCCGTTGTCGATAGGCGAGCGCCGGGTCAGGCGCGAGGGCGCCTGAACGGTGATCTCCTCAAGAACCATGGGCTCCCCCAGCTCGGGGGCACCGGGGCCGTTGTCTTGCGGGGCGGCCGGCGAAGCCTGGCGCGCCTCGGATGGCTCGTCAGCGCTGGACCCACCCGGCACGGGGAGGGCGACAGCCCACAGAGCCGCGAGCAAGCTCGCCCCTCGCGTGCTCGCCTTTCGTACGGCATCGGAACTTAGCGGCCCAAAGCGCGTAACAAGACCTCGGCGAGGCCAGCCCCGTTCAGGACACGCAGAGATGGCGGGAGCTAATGAGCTACCGCACTGGGCGGCGCCGTCTTGCGCAGCAAGCGGCTGGGCCCATCGACGCCGCCATCAAGTAAGGAGTCTCAGGTGTATCGAGGAAGCTGGACGCGTCGAATGAGCCCTCCTTCGACCTCATAACGAACCCAGCCAACGTCCCAGGGGTCCGGCATATCCGGGCCGCGCCCCGTAATGATCTCATGGTCGAGGACCACCTTGTCTCCCTCGGTTCGCCGCTCCGCAACCCGGCAGTGGCTCCTGGGAAATTTCTCGAAAAGGCTAGCGTATTGCTTCCGCAACGCATCCTTTCCCTGAACGAGCACCTCGCCCTTGCTTGAAGTTGTGATGACGATATCGTCCGCATACGTCGCTACCAAGGCCTCCACGTTCTGTGCGTTGTAGGCCTCGAGTTGCCTCTCTACCACGACCGTCGAGCTCACCGGCATCTCGGCCTTTCTCCCGCACTGTATAGGAGGTTGCGCACCGATGTCGTGCGCGCCCTCATGCGTAGATCGCCCCGTGCTGTCGACGCGCACAGAACGTACGAACTGTGACGAGATCGGCAAGCCGCGAGAGGGCCCGGCTAGGCCCGCCCAAACGAGTAGATGAGTCCACACTATGCTCGGGCAAGCCCAAGAGAACGTCCCGGGATCTGCGGGGGCTCCGGGATTCCAAACTTGGGATTGCCGTTTCTTCAAAGGTAAGAGAGCAGGCCTTTCGGCTTGCTGCGACCACCATCACGTTCTGGCCCCGCGGTGACACTCGGTGGGCTCCAACCAGGGCGGCTCAGGGGCGCCAATCTTGCTCCGCGCTCCTTGACCCGCTAGCCGGACCAAAGCGGGTGGGCCTCCACAAGATTGGCGACTGGAGGGCGGTGAGGGACGGGTTACGAGCCCCTTCGGCCCTCAAGCTGTAAGTGAAGGTTCCCGAGAAGACGCAGGGTTGATCGGCGGAGCGTCCGCCCCTTCCCCAGGGCCGAACCGAAGCCGTTTCCCGGCTGCCCGCCATTAAGAAGCATTTACTACAAGTCGAATGGGGCGAGCCCTTCGGGGCCAGTTGCGCCTCCGTGCGCGCGTGAAGAGCCTGTGCGGCTGCCGGCCCAGAGAACAGCCGAGGTGCGGGAGGACGCCGGCGCGACGCGCCCCGCGCTTCGTGGAGGCTTGCATGCGGACCACCGGCAGGCTGGGACTGGTCTTCGTGCTGTGGGCTTCACTCGTGGGGTGCGGTTCCCCCGGCGGAGGGTCGTCGGCGACACAGGGCGACGAGCTCGGCAGCATGCGCGCGAGCTTCGCCGCGAGCGTCTTCGTCGGCGATGTCGCCGCCGTCCGGGTCGACGTCCTGCAGAATGGCGACGTGGTGGCGAGCCAGACGGTGCAGGCACCACCGCCCGGGGCCGCCGTCCAGGTGATGGACGCCTTCTTCGTCCTCCCGGTCGGGACCTACCAAGTGCTTGTGACGCCCCTCGACACCAGCGGCAACCGGAGCAAGACCTGCGGGAGCGCGGCCGCGACGGCCGTGGTCACGCTCGGGAAGACCACCGAGGTCACCCTTTCGCTCTTCTGCGAAGCGGCGGGCAGCGGCGGGCTAGATGTGGTTGTGACCACGAGCCAGCAGCCCGTCATCACCGGCTTCACCTTCGACCCGGGCAAGTTCATCGAGCTGTGCCAGCCGCTGGTGATGACGGCGCAGGCGCAGGGCACGGCTCCTCTCACCTGGGCGTGGACCATCGACTCCCAGCCCACCGACGCGTCGACCGCCGTCCTCAAGCCCAACCAGAACACCGCCCTGTTCGAGGCCACCGCCGCAGGCACGTACGGCGTGACGGTGCAGGTGACCGATCCCGCCGGCCGGAGTGCGTCGCTCTCGGTGCCGGTCCACGTGCTGGACGCCGGGGTGTGCGCTGGCTCGCAGCAGCTCTTTGGGTACATCACCGGCCCCATGGCCGCGGCCCCCTGGGCGAGCCTCGTGCCCGCCCAGACGCCCATCACCGTCGCGGTGGGACTCCCGATGATCGACGCCCAGGGCCTGCAGGCCTTCGTCCAGCAGGCCTCCGATCCCTCGAGCCCGGCCTACCGCCAGTACCTCACGCCCGACGAGTTCAGCGCCGCGTACGGCGCCAACCCAGCCGACTATCAGGCCCTGGTCGCGTTCGCGCAAGGGCACAACCTCTCCGTTCAGACCTACCCGAACCGGCTGCTCGCGGACCTCACCGGCTCGGCCGCGGACGTGGGCGCGGCACTGCACGTCAACCTGAGCTACTACGAGCGTCCGGACGGGACCCTCTTCTACGGCCCGGACCGCGAGCCATCGCTGGACCTCGCCGTCCCGGTGCTGCGCATCAGCGGACTCGACACGTTCATCGCGCCGACCCCTCGGCTGGTTCGGCTCAGCCGCGAGGAAGTGGCCAAGGCCGGGACCGGCCAGGGCGGCGCCATCTTCGGTCCCGACTTCCGGACCGCCTACGCCTCCTGCACCGCGCTCACCGGCGCCGGGCAGTCGGTGGGGCTCTTCCAGATGGACGGCTACCGCCCGGCGGACATCACCGCCTACGAGACGGCCGCGGGCTTGACGGCGGTGCCGCTCCGCAACGTCCTCACCGATGGCTTCTCGGGGACCGCGGGGACCGGGGGGGTGTCGAACGGTGACTTGGAGGTCACGCTCGACATCGAGATGGCCATCTCCATCGCCCCCGGGCTCACCGAGGTGGTGGTGTTCGAGGGGACCAACCCCGCCTCCATCCTGCATGCGATGGCCACCCAGCTGCCGCTCAGCAACCAGCTCAGCAGCTCGTGGGGCTTCGGTTCGGACGACAACCAACGCCAGGCGCTGGGCGAGATGGCGGCGCAGGGCCAGACCTATTTCGACGCCTCCGGCGACTCTGGCGCGTTCACCTCCGATCCGGGCGACAACACCGACGATCCCTTCGAGACGCTGGTGGGCGGGACCATCCTCACCATGAGCGGGAACGGTACTGCCTACCAGTCCGAGACCACCTGGCCCGGCAGCAGCGGGGGAGTGCTCACCAACGTCCCCATCCCCGGCTACCAGCAAACCGTGAACATGTCGACGAACGGGGGATCGACCACGAGCCGCGACGCGCCGGACGTGGCCCTCATCGCGAGCAACGTCCAGATCACCTACAAAGGGGCGGCGGCCTTCGTGGCCGGCACCAGCATCGCGGCGCCGCTCTGGGCCGGCTTCACCGCCCTGGTGAACCAGCAGGCGGCGGCCAACAACGTCGGCCCGGTGGGCTTTGCCAACCCGGCCTTCTATGCCATCGGCCAGACCCCCGCCGTCTACGGGACGAGCTTCCACGACATTACCACGGGCAACAACGGCACGTTCAACGCCGTGGCCGGCTACGATCTCGCCACCGGCTGGGGCACGCCCGCCTGCGGGCTCATCAACCAGCTCGGCTCGATCACCCCCACGGTGCCCGCCACCTTCGGCCTGCTCGAGCTCCTCATCTCCACGGGCGGCGACGACCTCCGCGGTGACAGCTCCGCCACCGCCGACCTCATCGCGCCCGGCGCCAGCTTGCCGTTCCAGACTGTCACGCTGAAGACCAAGAGCGAGCCGGCCTGGAACAATGGCTCGGTCCACGACCTGATCGTTCCGCTCGTCACCCCGCAGGGTGCCGGCGGCATCGGGTCCATCGTCATCCACCTCATCCAGGGTGGCTCCTTCCCGGAGACCGACGACAACTGGAACATCGAGTCGGTGAACGCGTGGCTGGTGGCGCCGGGCAGCCTCGAGGTCTGCCAGATCGACGTGAACGGCGACCCCTTCGTCCGGCTGACGGGGAGCGCTGGAGACGTCACCTTCAATATCCCCGACGGCTGCCCCACCGGAACCAACCCGCCGCCGCCCACCACGGTGGACACCGTCGAGTTCGACATCACCACCGGCGGCGACGACCTCCGCGGCGACAGCGCCGCCACGGCGGACCTGTACGCTCCCGGGGCCTCGACGCCCTTCGAGACCGTGACCCTCAAGAACGGCAACGAGAGCGCCTGGAACAACGGGACAGTCCACCAGGTGATCGTGCCGCTCGGCTCGCCGCAGCCCGGGATCGGCAAGGTGACGGTGAACCTGATCCAGGGCGGCTCGTTCCCGGAGACCGACGACAACTGGAACATCGAGGGCATCAGCGTGACGGCCTACAACCCCGGCGGCCCGGAGGCCTGCGTGGTCGACCTCAACGGCGATCCCGTGGTGCGCCTCACCGGCAGCGCCGGGAGCATCACCTTCGACGGTCGCAGCGGTTGCCCGTAGCCCCCCTCCCACCCGGACCCTCGCCGTCGGAGACGCCGCGGCGAGGGTCCGGGCAGAAACGCTTCGCGAGAAGAGCGGGAACTTCAGTGGCTACCACCGCACGCGAGCCGGCGGAGCTTCCCGAGGTTTCATCCGGGTCAAGCTGACGTGGACCCGTACGGCCGGACCCGAGCGGTGAGCCTCCAGCAGGACCGCGACCCCTAACCGACTGGCGTAGTCTGCGGTGCGCTCGATCTCAGAGCATGGCGAGCGCCTCCAGGGCTCGAGCGTCGGCCGTAGTTCTGCCCCATCGCCGCATCGAGGTTGCCCCCCTCGAACCAGGCGAAGCTCAACGTCCCGCCTTCGCCGCCTCCCGACGCAAGAGCGATGACGGCGTCGTCCGCGCGTGGGGAGTGAGCGAGTCGCTCCCCTGTGCCGGGGCTGCGCCGCGGCAGGGTTGACAGCCGCCATTTTCGGCCAGAGCAAGCCCCCTGGTGTTGAACGCGAAGAGCAAAGCCGCGTCGGTCCCGGAGAGATCAGGGTTCGGTCAGGATTCCACCGGCACTCCCACCTACCCTCCCTCAGCCGGACCACGCTAGTTCGGCGCATGAGGAGGATGACATGGACGCAACGAACCCGACGCCGCTACGGATGACGCACCATCCTGTCCACGCACGGTTCAACGCGTGGCTCCTTGGCGCGCTCGACGGATACGCCGACCGCAAGTACCGCCACGTGAAGCGCGAATGGTTCGGGGGCTTGCCGCACACGATCCTGGAGATCGGCGCCGGCGACGGCGCAAACTTCCGTTATCTCGACCCCGGGACGCACGTCATCGCACTCGAGCCGAATCTCCACATGCACCCATACCTCCGCGCCGCGGCCGCTCGACATCGCGTCACCCTCGACATACACGCCGGCGTCGCCGAGCAAATCCCCCTGCCGGACGGAAGCGTCGAGGCGATCATCGCCAGCCTCGTGCTCTGCTCGGTATCGGACCCGGTACGCGCGCTCGCCGAGATCCGCCGCGTGCTCCGACCGGGCGGGCGGTTCTGGTGCATCGAGCACGTCGCCGCCGCCGAAGGGACGACGCTCGCCCGCGTGCAGCGCCTCGTTCGACGTCCGTGGCGCTGGCTCTTTGAGGGGTGCGAGACCCAGCTCCATACCGCGGAGCTGCTGCGCGGGGGCGGCTTCGAGTCGGTCGAGGTGCGGCCGTTTACGCTCCGCACCGCCTTCGTCCCGATAAGGTCACAGATCGCAGCCGTCGCGGTCAGGTGAGGGCCACTCCACGGCCCCCCGCCGCCCGCTCGATCAGCGCCTCAAGCTCGTGCTCGAGCCGCGGACGGCCGCCGAACAGGAAGGCGTGGTCGTCGCCTGGCATCTCGACGAGGCGGGCGTCCGGGATCGCGGCCGCGAGGGCCCGCCCGTTCCCGACGCGGACCACCCGGTCGCCGGTGGCGTGAAGGACCACAGCCGGCGCCCGCACCCTGGGCAAGAGGGGTCGGACGTCGATGTCGAGATTCATCTCGAGCAGGTCGAGCGCCGCGCCCGGGCTCGCCCCCTCTTGCTCGGCACGCGCCGCCCACGCGCGGACGACGTCGGTAAGATGGCGCTCGGGGACGAGCGCCCGCATCGTCGCGCCGGAGCCCCATGCTTTCTGGATGTACGCGCGCAGCGACGCGACCTCCGGCTCACTCCAGCCGGGGGAATGGTCCGAGGCGGCCGCCATGCGCGCGAAGGCACCGACGAGGACCAGCGCGCGCACCCGCGACGGCCGGGTCGCCGCGAACGCCACCGACAGCGGCCCGCCCTCCGAGAATCCGACCAGGATGGCACCCCGCGACCGCACCGCGTCGAGGAGCGCACCCAGGTCGTCCACGCGCTCGGCGAGGCGGGGCAGCACCTTCACCCGATCGCTCGCACCGGTCCCCCGTTTATCGAAGAGGATGATCCGTGCCCGCCCGGAGAGTGCCGCGACGAGATCGGCCGCGCCGCCGAGCCGGAGGGCCGAATCCATGCCCAGGGACCAGCCCAGTACGAACACCACGTCCAGCGGGCCGTCCCCGAGGATCCGGTACGCCAGGTGAACGTCTCCACACGTTGCGTACCGCGGAGGCCCGCCCAACGCCGCCTCCTCGTCCTGACCGGAAGCAGTCACCTGTCCCACGAACCGATATCCCACCCGCGCGTGCGTGTGCAGGAGCCCCCGGTCGGCTGGACGAAGCGCTCGTCGGGCCAGGCTCACGGCCCGCTGAAGCGAGGCGTCCGTGACGACCGCGTCGGGCCAAAGCTGTCGCAACAACTCGCCCTTGGCGATCACCCGATCGCGGTGGCGAACGAGATACGCGAGCACCGCGAAGACCTGCGGCTGGACGGGCCGCACCTCGCCCGCAACGCGCAGCTCGTGACGCGCGAGGTCGAGGTCATATGCTCCGAACCGGAACCGCATCGCGGGGCGCTCCGCCAGCGCCCCTCACCCGGCGCACCCTGTGGCTTGGGCGGTGAGCCGCACTGACGCATAAGGTTCGCGAGTAGGCCTGGCACGTAAACGTCCAGTTCAACCCAACTCGGGCCTCCCATACCATTCATCGCAAGAAACTGTTGACTGCCTAGCCGCAGCAGGTATTCGACCCGGAATCTCCGGAACGACCTCGCGAGGCGATTGCCTGTTGACCTCACGGAGCGCCGGCTCGTCGGGTACGGTAGCAACAGGGCCCACTTGGGACCTGGGGCGACCGGTGGGACCGGTGAGCGGGCGGTAACTACCCGGGGCCGTGAGAGCGGCAGAAAGGGAAGCGGGACCCGGGTTTCGTGAGGACCGACCCATGAAGGTCACAACGGATTCCGCCGAGCTTCGCAAGGCCGCTTCTCAGGGTCGCGAGTGGTTCCGGGTTCACTCTGGATAGACACCCCAATTCCTTCGAAGGACGAGCCCGGTCATGGTGAGCCCGATCATACACTTCGAGATCTATGGGCCGGAGCCTGTCGGTCTGGCGGAGCCGGCCCGGCAATTCGGGGAGAGGTGGCTTCGCTCCTCGCGGGATGACTCATTTGCGCGCCCGAGGGCCAGTTGACCAGCTCTCGACGCCTCAGGGTTCGCCTCCGGGGGCCCTCCCTGCCCGAGCTAGCGCCCTCGCCCGGCCGCCGCCACGAACACCGCCACCTCGCGCCAGAGCGACTCGAAGCGGGCGCGGCTGAAGCGCGAGCCCGAGGCCACCCAGTCGAAGTGGGGCGGCACGTGGGTCGGGTGATGGAAGTGGCCGATGACGTCGTGGTGGTCGGCCCAGGCCGCACGGATGAGCTCGCCCCGAAACTGGGAGAGCGTCGGCACCATCCCGTCGTTCGTGTGGTGATCCACCGGGCGCCGGAAGGCCCGGGTCAGCGCCGCCACCGGGGCGGGCGGCATGAGCAGATCCGGCTGCGAGCGCGCGGCGAGTCGGTAGAGCGCGACGAAGAGCCCGTGGGTCGCCACCGCGTACGGATCGACGCCGGCCCCGAGGAACGAGCGCAGCCCCGGGGGGCGCGCCCGCGTCACGACGCATCCGTAGCGGACGGCGGGGCGATCCGGCGTCGCCGAATCGAGGGCGGCGGCACCGGCAGGCGTGATCTGGGCGACGAGCCCGAGGTCGGCTCCGACCTCTCCGAAGAAGCCCTCGATCGCCCGGCGGCGGTCGGGCGAGAAGTCGCGCAGGAGCTGGTCCCAGAGCTGCTCTAGCACCGTCTGCGGCGCGTCACGCCCTCCGATCAACCGCGCCAGCCGAAGGATGACGCCGATGGGAAGCCGCCCCGCGCGGAGGCTGTAGATGGTGGCGAGGGAGAGGAGCTTGAGCAGCTGCTGCCCGAGCAGCGTGTCGAAGGCGTCGGCGAGGGGAGTGCCCCGGTGCGGCGTCGAGACGGTCACCACGGCGCGGACGGCCCGGGCGCAGCGCTCGACGTCCACCTCCGTCGGGAGGGAGACGCCGGGCGAGACGAGCAGGCGTGCATCGAGGCCGCCGCTCGAGTGGCCCACCACGCTCACCTCCGCCGGCCCGGCCTCGAGGAGGCGCGAGACGGCCTGGGCGAGCAGCGCGGCGCGCCGCTGAAGCGTGGCGGTCGGAGTGGTGCCGACCACCTCCACCACGCCGCGTACACCCGCCTGCGGCAAGGCCTCGGCGAGGAGCTCCTGCACGTGGGCGAAGTAGGCGAAGTCCCCCAGGGTGGCGAAACCGAAGAACCCCGGCACGAGGAGGACGTGGTGCGGCACGGCCACGGCGCGATCGTACCCCCGACGAGCGTTGCCGCCACGATTCTCGAGCTGGCGCCCCCCCTGCTAGCCCAACTTCCGAAGGAAGTTCGGGCTAGCCACGGGCAGGGAGCGATTCCAGACGCTTCACAAGCGCGGCCCTGGCCGCCCACAGGACGCGGCTCAAGCGCCGGGCCAGCCCCCCTCCCTCCGTTCAGGAAGAGCGCCATGCTGGGGGAGGGCCACCCCCGTCGATCCTTAAGAGGGCGCTTGCCGCAGGTCTTGCGGGACGCCTCCTACAAAGTTCCTCGGCGCCGGCGCCCCTCGCCGCAGCCAGGAGCCCCCCGTCGAGGACCTCTCGCCGGGGCACAGCCCGCGCTGAAGGACCTCGACGATGCGCTTCACCCCATGCCCCCACCGGGCCCGCTGGCCGCGCTCGCGCCGGCAACGGTCACCGAGTTCTACGCCTTGGAGCGACCGGTGCGCGTCGCCGGGCCGGCCGGAACGGGCGAGGCACACGTTTGGGCCGAGTGGCTAGAGCCGATCTCGGGGTCGTGCGAGGTGCTGCTACGCTACGACCAAGCGGGCGGCTGGCTCGACGGGAAGGTGGCCTGCGCGACGCACGCCCTCGGCGCTGGGCGCGTGACGATGCTCGGGGCCTGGCTCGACGGGCCACTCATGAGCGCGCTCTTGGCCAGGCTCGCCTCCCGCGCAGGCGCGATCCCGGCCTTCGGACCGCCGCCCCCGGGCGTTGAGTTCTGCCGGCGGGTGGCCCAGGAGAGGCGCAGCCGGGAAGTGCTGATCGCGCTGAACCACGGGGAGGAAGGGCGCACCATCTCACCCGGGTGGCGGGGACGGGACGCCCTCACCGGCGCCTCCCACGAGCGTTTCGAGCTGCGCCGCGGGGCATCGCGGTGGTCGTCTTCGAGTGCTGAGCGGCGCTCAGATCCGCGGGTCTTGAGCTTTGGCCAGGGGCCCTTCTCGCGATTCGCGCAGGCGTCGGGCAGGGACTTCATGGCCGTGGGCCCGACTCGGTCCAAAACCGGGAGCTTTCGGCTCCGTTCCGCTCCGCCTCCTCGGTCATCCCCCCGCCGGTACCTTGGGCGCTCGCCGAGACCCGAGCCCCGACGCCAACCCCGGTCTCCATCCCACTAACGCCATCGCAAGGCCGAGGAAGGCGACGGCGCCTGCGATCTCGGTCGCCGCATCCATGAGCAACATCCCGCCCGCCCCCCAGCGGTCGGAGGCCCAGCCGTCGACCAGGATCATGTAGTAGATGGGCAGGTTGGAGAGCGAAGCAAGCGCGTTGTACTTGGTGGCGGCCGCTCCCTTCCCGATCACCTCCAGCGCGAACCCGGTGAATGCTCCGAAGGCGACGCCGCTTCCGAGATTGTAGAGCAGGGTGAAGGCGCCGAAGGCTACCGGCGTGCGCGGCGCCAGCCACATGCCCGCGGCCACGGCCGCCAGGAAGAAGCCGGTGACCGCGTAGGCGACCTTGCGATCCATCGCATCGGAGAGCCAACCTCCCGCGAGGCATCCCACTGCCGACACCACACCCGCGATGAGTCCCGTGAGGAGGGCGACAGTGTCCGAAGACGTCCCCCACCTGTCGGCGATGGCCGCGAACAGGTTGGAAGCGGCGGCGGCACCCACCGGCAAAAAACAGAGGATGAGCGCCAGTACGCCGGTGCGCGAGGCGAGCACGGTACGCCACAAGTCGCGCCCCACCTCGGACACCGCCCGAACGGCGCTCCCTCGGTGCTCCCGGACCGGCTCCCCGATGCGGAGCAGGGGCAAGGAACAGCACAAGAGGCCGACACCCAGGGCCACCGCCGCGCCCGCCATGCCGATGCGCGTCGCCAGCGCCAGGGCGAGCCCACCCCCGATGCCCACTCCGCCCAAGTTACCAGCCTGGAACCACCCCGAGGCGCGTCCACGCTGCTCGGGGGTCGCGGTGTGGGCGAGCAGCCCCTCCGTGGCCATTCCCAGAAAGGACACGGCCAGGCCGTTCACCAAGATGAGGGCCTTCAGGGACCCGACGCTTCCGGGTCCGAGGGGCGCGAGACCCACCGCGACGAGCGTGGCGCTGCTCACGAGATTGGCGAAGAAGTGCCAGCTGCGGCGCTTCCAGGTCATGTCGGCGATGGGGGCCCAGAAGAACTTCCACACCTGGGGAAGAGTCGAGGTGGCCACCAGCCCGGCGATGGCTCCGTCGGATAGGCCCCGCTGCCTTCCCACGAAGGCGAGGGTCACCGATACGTAGCCCGAGGTGGCGCCGAACGGCAGGAAGAGCACTCCCCACACCACCGGGTGGGGAACCGGTCCTTCGCGCCTCCTCATGAGCTGTCCCCTCCTTCTACGAACTTGGGACGATCGGTCTTCCAGCATGGGAGCGCGGCACGAGCGGACCGGCTTCGGTGGGTCGACTATCGGGCGGGAAGCGCATCGTTGGCCCGCACCGACCCGCGGTGGAGGGGGCCGTCGAGGCTCTCCCCGCCCAGGGTGAGGTAGACGTGGTCCCCTACGAGCGTCAGATCGCAGCCGCACCTCCGGTCATCCTTGCCCGCCAGGGCGGCGAGGAATGGCGGGTCGACCGCCGCCAGGTGAGCCTCGGCCAGGCGACCGAGCCGGCGCCCCTCGGCCTCCGCAACGAACGCGCTCATCCACCGCGGTCCGTCGAAGAGCACCGCCACCCTCGCCCCCGCGCTCCGGGCCAGGTCCCGGGCCACCCGGTCGGCGTCCGGCCTGCCCACCCGTACCAGGACCGAGGGCGTACCATCGGGACGGGTGGCGAGCACGTCCGGGGCCTCGGCATCGCACAGGCCCGGGCCGAACCGGATCCCCTCCTCCCACTGCCAGGCGAGCGCCAGGATGCGCAACCAGACCCGCTCCATGGTCTCGGAGGGATGGCGCGCGACCTTGAGTGCCATGGCCTGTTCCAGGCCGCGGTCGACGTCGGCGAGCCGGAGGTCGACGTTGTGGAGGACGGAGGGGAGAGCCACGGCGGGCCTACAGGAGCCCCCGCGACTGGAGAAGCGCCACCGCCACGCCCACCAGGGACTCGCCGGCGATGAGGCCGGAGGCGATGGGAATGGTGTGGGTCTCCGCCGCCCGGGGCCGGCTCCGGGCGAAGCCCCAGGCGAGGAGTGCGCCCAAGAAGAAGGCCATGGCGGTGTAGCCCTGGAAGGTGAACGCCATGCCGAACCCCACCGGCGAGGGGATCCACTTGCGCGCCCGCGCCGGCACTGCCTTCTCGACGAACACCGTCCCCACCCCGAGGACCGCGCCGACCACGATGGCGACGCCGGCGTAGGGGGGCAGCGCCCCGATTCCCTTGGCCAAGAGCTCGGCCACCGCCCTCCACACCTGCGCGGCCGGGGCGGCGAACCGGTCGCCTCCGATCGCCGAGGCGTCGGGCACGAGCAGAAAGTACCCCCAGGTCGCGACCAGGGCGCCGCCGAACACGCCCAAGAATTGCGCCAGGAACTGCTTGCGCGGGTTGGCGCCCAACAGGTAGCCGGACTTGAGGTCGGTGAGGAGGTCCGCCGAGCTGGCGGCCGACGAGGAGGTGATGCTCGCGGTCATGAGGTTGGCGGCGACGTTCTGGGGGATGAGCACGCCGTAGAGGAGCTGGGTGACCTTGCCCATGGTGCCCACGGGCGTGGTGTCGGTCTCGCCCGTGGCCCGCGAGGCGACCACCGCCATGAGCGCGGAGACGAGGACGGCGATGCTGCCCAGCACGATCGGAATGCCGAAGGCCCGGCGGTTCAGGACCAAGGTGAGGGCGGCCGCGAGGAGCACGCCGACCACGAACCAGGACCCCGGGACCTCGATCCGCTCCATCGGATCCTGGTGGGCCGCACTGCTTCGACGACCGAGGAGGGTGGAGAGCCCGCTGAAGGCGCGGGCGATGGTCCTCCAGCTGAAGGCGAAGCTGGTCAGCGCCGCGCAGGTCAGGAGCGAGGCGCCACCCCACACCGACCAGCTCACGATCCCGCGGAACCCGAGCTTGCCGATGACGCCCATCTCGTGCAGGCGGGGGGCAAGGATGCCGTAGTTCACCACCGCCCCGAGAGCCATGGAGGCCGCGGTGCGGATCCCCATGATGGCGCCGGCGGCCGCGAACACGGTCGAGGCCTCCACCGTGAGAGTGTAGCCGGCCGGGCTCGTGAGCAGCGCCAGGCGGTCGAGCCCCAGGCGGGTGGCGATCTGCGACAGGGGCAGGTAGGTGGGGATGAAGCTCGGGATCCCGTCTCGGAACCAGCCCACGAGCGCCCCCAGCCCCATGGCGGTGAAGAGGCTTCGGGCCTTGTTCCGGGACTCGGCCCCCGCTCCGTGCAGCGAGCGGAGCGTCTCGGCGGCGGCGGTGCCGGAAGGGAAGGGAAGCTGCTCGACGTTGATCATGGTCCGCTTCATGGGCACGGCCAAGAACACGCCCAGGAGCCCGGTGCCCAAGACCAGCCCGACCACCGTCCAGAAGGGTGGGTTGTGGCCGGTGATCATGAGGTAGGCGGGGAAGGCCGAGACCAACGTCGCCCCGGTGGAGTAGCCGGCGGCCGACGCCGTCGACTGCATGCAGTTGTTCTCCAGGATGGAGACCTCGCCCGGGTCGGGCCGGTCGAAGAAGCCGAGGAACCGTCCGCGGCGGGCGGCACCGTGGGCCGGGAAGGCCGCGTGGACGATGCGGAAGACGGTGTAGGAGATGATACAGGCGGTGATGGCGACGCTGAGGCTCCACCCGGCCTTGAGGCCGACGTAGAGGTTGGAGAAGGCCATGACGCAGCCCAAGAGGGCGCCCATCACCACCGCCCGGAAGGTGAGCTGCGGCACCCGGTCCCCGGCGTACACGTGCTCGAACCAGTGCCGCTCGAGATCCTCGGGTGTGCGCGGCCCCGGGGGCGCGGGCGGTGAATCGGGTATCCGGGGCTCGGGCGTGCTCATGGCTCCTCGGAAATGGGCGATGCTTCCATGGCAGAGCCCGGGGAGCAAGCGGCGATGCGCAGAGGCCATCGGGGCCGACGAGCCTCCCTGGGCCACGACCGCCGTTCGTCCCCCGCAGCCCGGCCGACCTGCGCGCACGCGGCGAGGGCCGCGCCCTTCGCGGCGCGGCACCCTCGCGGGCGCACCTTCTGTTCCCTCCTGCTCCTCCGCGGAAATCGTCGAGTCCCGAACTCCCCTTTTGCCCAGAAGCGAGCAGGTGGCGAGCCGTGGCGAAGAGGTTCGAAGGCCCTTGTCCTAGCCGGCCGTGGCCCGGTGCTGCGATCGTGGCGGCAGGAGCGCCTTCGGGTCCCGCTTTCGCCCCGAGTGCCCTGGCCGCGATCCCAGGCTCGGACCGCCTGCCCGGCGAGCCAAAGGCCCCCACTCAGCTCCCCTCGGCCTCAGCCTCGGGAGGCCGGGCGCGGCCTCCACGAGCCGGCTGGGTCGAGGCGGGATGTGTCCCGAAGACAATGTCCCAGAGCGGCGTCGTCACGCCGTAGCGCGCCTCGGGCTGGGTGAAGTGATGGGTGAGGTGGTTCCGGCGTTGCAGCTTGCCGAACGCCGTGCGCTGCTTCAGGTGGTGCACAGCGTAGTGGGTCATGTCGTACCAGAGGTAGCCGGCGATGAGCCCGGAGAAGAGGCCGGGGAAGAGCCTCGGGCCCATCACCGTGCGTATCGAAAGCCCGATCACGATCGCGATCGGCAGCGACACGACCGGCGGCATGACCAAGCGGTCCGGATCGTACGGCCAATCGTGGTGAACGCCGTGAATGAGGAACGACAGGTCCCGTTGCAGCTCGGACCCGCTGTCCGGGAGGAAGTGGAAGACCCAGCGGTGGACGATGTACTCGAGGAGCGTCCAGGCGAAGAGACCTCCGAGGAAGAGGAGAAGCGCCCCGACCAGCCCCACTCCCGGCGCGCGCACCGCCCGGAGCCCAAACCAGAGGGAGACCGGTACCCAGACTGCGAGCACCTGCCAGGGGCGGACGCGGGACAGGTACGCCTCTACCCAGTCCACCCGAAACATCCGCGGGCTCCCGCGTCTTGGGGCCGCCAAACTCTCGCGGGGCTGTAGCCAGAACATGAAGGAACTCCCGAAGGGAAGGTCGCCACCGGCTTCTCGCCGCTTGCCCGAACCCGGCCGTGGAAATAGCCGCCTCGGACTTCCCGTGCGCTGAAGCGACCGCTCGACGGCCCGTCTGGGACACTCGCCGCCCGCGTCGCCCGACCGAAACTCAATTGGGGCCGTTCAGGAGGGTGGAAGCTCGGTCCGGTGCGATGCAGTATCCGACCGTGGACCCCTCCTCGACCCCGCTCCGGTGGCGGCACGCGGATTACCCCGAACCTCACAAGGAGCGCACCCGCACCCTGCTCGCCGCTCATCCAGAGGCGAGGAACCTGTGCGGACACACCCCCTCGTCGGCGGTCTGGCTCGTGGGGATCGTCGCACTCCAGCTCGGGCTGGCCTATTTGCTGCGGGGAAGCCCCTGGTGGCTCATCCTCATCGTCGCCTACGCGGTCGGCGCCCTCGCAGACCACGCCCTGTGGGTGCTCATCCACGAGGCGACCCACAACCTCATCTTCCGCTCCCCCGTCGCCAATGCCTGGATGGCGATCGTCGCCAACCTGCCCATCCTCTTCCCCTCCGGGATCGCCTTCCGCAAGTACCACCTGCTCCACCACGCCTACCAGGGGACTTTCGAGCTCGATGCCGACCTCGCGAGCCCCCTCGAGGCCCGGCTCGTCGGCAACTCCTCATGGCGCAAGGCTCTCTGGCTCTTGCTCTACTTCGCAGCGCAGTCGCTGCGCGTGCCGCGATTGAGGCGCATCAAGCTCATCGACCGCTGGTACGTCCTGAACCTGGCCGTCGAGCTTCTCTTGATCGCCGCAGTGGTGGCGCTGGGCGGGGCGAAGCCCATCGGCTTCTTGCTCCTCTCCAGCATCTTCGCCATCGGCCTCCACCCCGTCGGCGGCCGGTGGATCCAGGAGCACTATCTCACCTTCCCCGGAGACCAGGAGACGTTCTCCTACTACGGTCCGCTGAACGCGGTCGCCTTCAACGTCGGTTATCACAACGAGCACCACGATCTCATGCGCGTACCGTGGTCGCGGCTACCGGCCCTGAGGCGGATGGCGCCCGAGCTGTACGAGCCGCTTCACTACCACCGTTCGTGGTCGAAACTCGTCCTCCGCTTCATCCTCGATCCGTCCCTCTCCCTCTGTAGCCGCGTCACCCGCAGCGAACCGGCAACAGAGAGGGCCGCCCGCGCCGGCACCGTCGCCTCCGCCTGAGGCACCCCGCGGAGCCGTTCCTTCTCGCCCTGGCCGTCCGGCTGGCGTCGTCGGGCGCTCCGCGATCCGGCGCCCAAGGCCCCTTCTTCGTCTTCGTCCCTACCCAATGGCCTAGTGCCCGGAAGCCCGTCTTCCCGGGGCTACTTGCGCACCGAGGATCTCGACCTCCCGGGAAAGGAGCGCGAGGGCTTTGTTCTGGGCGTCCAGGTGGTCGAGGATGGCCCGTACCTCCTCTTCCGTCTTCTGGTCGATCTCGAAGTCGTTGTGCGCCTCCAGCCGGTCCTTCCTGGCCTGCCGGTTCTGGCTCATCAAGATGAGCGGGGCGGTGTAGGCGGCCTGGAGGGACAAGAAGAGGTTCAAGAGGATGAAGGGGTACGGGTCCCAATGGGCCGCCCAGGCCACGAGGTTCACGGCGACCCATGCGGCGATGACGATGGTCTGCCCCAGGACGAAGGACCATGACCCGACGTAGGCGGCGACGCGGTCCGCCACCGCTCGCCGAAGGTGAGGTCCACCTCCAGGACGGCGTTCACGTTCTTTACCGGCGGATGCTCGTGGCGGAAGGGCTCAGGGAACGTTGGGAGGATGCGGATGGGTTCTCCCGGATCGACGCCGACGGGGTCTCGAGCGTGAAGGGTAGCGTACCGCGGGACAGGACGACCCAACCAACCGCTTCGGAAGCGGGCGGCGTCGATGGGTGAGAAGCCTTGCCGGACAGCGAGCCCGAGCAGCCCGGTCGTCCAAGCGCCCTGCCGCGGCCATCCGCAAGCTTTAGGGGAGGCAATGGAGCCCTGGAAACGCGGGCCCCGGCCGCGGCCTCGGGCGCCCGTCCCGGCAAGGCGAGCCGCTCCCGCTCCGGGGGAGCAAGAGCGCTCCCTCTCAGTGAAGACCCCCGCCCAGGCGGTGGCGAGCGTCGCCGGCGAGCAAGCCGGCCTCCTTCGAGGAGGCCTCCCCAGGCCATGAGTCCTCTCCCGCACGCGGGGGCGACCGATTTTCGTTATCGGCCTTGGAGGGAATCGACCCTCGGCTCAAAGGGGCTTCGTCGCCGTGACCACCCCCGGAACCATCGCCAACCACGGTCCTCCGTACCAGAAACGCCAGTCTTGGTGGCGGCGGTCCACCTCGGTCATACCTTGCTCGCGCAGTCGCCGGGCATAGGACGCCGTCCACCCCAGATCGGCAACCACCAATCGCCCCCTCGGCTTCAGGACACGCACGGCTTCGTCGATCGCTTGCAACCGACCCCGCCGACCGGGGATGTTGTGGATTGCGAGGCTGCTCAGCACGAGGTCGAACGCCCGGTCGGGGAAGGGCATCGCCCGCATGTCTGCCGTCTCGAGCACGCAGCGGTCGTTCACCCCTTCCACAACCAGGTTCCGCCGCGTCGCTTCGACCGCGTTGCCGGACTGGTCCTTCGCTCTCCAGAGGTCCAGCCCGACCACCCTGCCCCGAGGGACCCGATGGGCGACCAGGGTGAGCACCGCACCCCGTCCGCAGCCCATGTCGAGCACCCTCTCGTCGCCTCGCAGCGGCAGAGCCTCTAGCAGGTCCGCCCAGAGAGCGAACTTCCCGTATCTGGT
The DNA here is from genome assembly GCA_035686075.1 of Anaeromyxobacter sp. Classification (GTDB taxonomy): domain Bacteria; phylum Myxococcota; class Myxococcia; order Myxococcales; family Anaeromyxobacteraceae; genus Anaeromyxobacter. The sequence goes on along the minus strand of DASRZU010000011.1, from coordinate 73,661 downwards.
CGCATACAGGTAGTTCGCCAGGGTGACGAGCAGGACGAGACTCAATACCGTCTCGCGGACCGCCTGGAAGGCACGCCCGCCCACGGCGTGACTCACGGCGAAGCCAGCAAGGAGAAGACCGGACGCGCCCAAGGCGACGAGCCCCCATATAGATCCGTCGATGCCGTACTCGCCCCGGCGCCGTCTTACAACGGTCCGGAACCCGCCTTCGGTGCTCATGGGCGCCAGCATGCCAGGTCAAGGTCGCGCTCTCGCCTCACAGGGGGGGCCAGCGAGGGGAACCGAACTGCGGCCGGTTCTTCCAACCTCGGGATCGAGTTCGACTCGCCGACCTCTCGGGCTCCCTTGACGCGCAGGAGCATTCGGTCGTAAGGTGCAAATGATACTGAGTCTCGATATCAGAATCTCGGCCCCGGAAGCCCATGCCCCGAAGCCCGGACCTCATCCCTCGACGGACCTTTCGCAAAGGCCGTCGCCTCGGGGCGCTCCTTCGCGCGCTCGCTCTCCTAGTGGCGTGTTCCGTGGCCCGCGCGGACGAGGAGCCGAAGGCGGAGTCGGCCACCGTCCTGTCGAGCTACGGGGAGGTGAACTTCAACTTTCCGAGGCACGGCGACCCGGTCGCGGATCTGGCTCGCTTCGTGATCGGGCTCGAGCACCGCTTCGACGAGCGTACCAGGATGGTCGCCGAGCTCGAGGTGGAGCACGCGGTCTCCTCCAAGACGGATCCGGGAGAGGTCGACGTCGAGCAGGGGTACGTGGAGTATGCGTTCGGTGCCACCTTCAGCGGCCGGGCCGGGCTCTTCCTCATTCCGATCGGCCTGCTCAACGAGAACCACGAGCCCACCGCCTACTACGGTGTGGAGCGGAACTTCGTCGAGACCGCCATCATTCCCACGACCTGGCGCGAGGGGGGGCTCCAGGCCATCGGGATCTTGGGCTCGGGGATCACCCTCCAGGTCGGGCTCACCACCAGCTTCGATCTCGGGAAGTGGGACTCGAACTCGACCGACGGGCAGCTCTCCCCGCTCGGCTCCGTGCACCAGGAGCTCGCCTTGGCGGTCGCGCACGGCCTGGCCGGCCACCTCGCCGCAAACTGGCGCGGAGTTCCCGGGCTTCTTTTGGGGGCCTGCCTGTTCGCGGGCAATGGCAGCCAGGACGTGGCCGGCGTGCCCCATGCGCTCATCACCCTCTGGGACGCCCACCTGCGCTTTGCTCCCGGCCGCCTCGATCTCTCGGCCCTGTATGCGCGCGGGACCATCGGACACACGGCAGAGCTCAACGCCTTGCTCACCGGGCCGGTGCTCATCCCCGCCGAATTCGCCGGTTGGTACGTCCAGGCGGCCTACCGCGTCTGGTCCTCCGGGGATCGATCGCTCACCCCATTTGTCCGGTACGAGCAGTTCAACACCGGCGGTTCTTACGCCGTGCTCGGCCCGAATCCACCGCCCGCCCCCCTCCCCACCCAGGAGGTGGGGACCCTGGGGGTCAACTTCCTCTTCGCCGGCGGCGTGGTCCTGAAGGCGGACGTGCAGAGCTTCCCCCAGAACCACGATCAGGATCGCCTCGACCTCGGGCTCGGGTGGAGCTTCTGATGATCCTTCGGGGGCTGTCCTTCTCTCTGCTCGCGCCGGCCGCCGCCCTGGTGGCCCCGGCGCCGGTGTTCGCGGTCGACTATCTCACTCCCGAGCAGGTCCAGTCCGAGATGTTCTCCGGGGCCAAGACGTTCGAGATGCGCCAGGTCATGCTCACGGTCGAACAGCAGCGGGCGGTGGAAGAACGGCTCGGCGAGCCGCTCCGGCGCACGAGCTATGACCTGCGGCTCGCGAGGAGCGAGGGGGAGCTCCTGGGGGTAGTCGTGGTGGACGACGTCATCGGCAAGTTCGAGCGCATCACCTACGCGGTCGGGCTCGGGCCGGACGCGGTCATCCGCGCCATCGAGATCCTCTCCTACCGCGAGAGCCACGGGCAGGAGGTCCGGCTCCCCGCCTGGCGCAGGCAGTTCGTGGGCAAGCGCGCCACCTCTTCCCTCCAGGTGGGGGAGGACATCGCCAACATCAGCGGAGCGACCCTCTCCTGCACCCACGTCACCCAAGGCGTACGGCGGATCGCGTCCGTGGTCGAGGAGCTGCGCAGCGCGGGGGAGCTCGAGTGAAGACGGTCGTGCGTCGGGCCCGCCCTGCCCTGGGGACGCTCGTCGAGCTGGGGATCCTCCTGCCCGGGGCCGATCCCGCTCGCCCCCCTCCCTGGGCTCTCGCCGCTCTCGCCGCGGGCTTCGAGGCCCTGGGCACCGTGGAGCAGGCCACCTCCGCCTTCCTCCCGGAGAGCGACGTGGGCCGGTTCAATTCGGCGAGAGCGGGCGCCACCCTCCCCGTGACCGTCGACACGGCCCGGGTCCTGCGGATGGCCCTCCGGCTTTCTCGGGCCACCGACGGCCTATTCGACGTCACCTGCCGCACCGGGCTCAGCGACTGGTCGCTCGGCCGTCTTGGGGGAGCCGCTCTCCTCTGCAAGCATGCGCCCAACGTCCGGCTCGACCTCGGCGGAGTGGCCAAGGGGTACGCGGTCGACCGCGCGCTCGAGGCCATGACCGCTCGCGCCCGGAGCTTTGGCCGACGGGCATCGTGCTGGGTGAACGCCGGCGGCGATCTACGCACCCAGGGGGTCGTGCTGCGGGTGTGCCTCCGCGACGAGCGCGGTGGGGGGGCCTGGCCCTGGCTCACCCTCCGCCGAGGGGCCCTGGCGACGAGCGACTTCGCCCCCACCGCACGGGCCCGCCTCGCAGGGGGACGGCCACGGGGCCTCCACGTGAGCGTGCTCTCTCCGCGATGCCTGTGGAGCGACGCGCTCACCAAGGTGGTCGCACTCTCGGGCCGTTGCGATCACCCGCTCATCTCCTCTCACCAGGCGTTCGCCTTTGTGCACGATGCCGCTCTGTCGGGTCGGAACCGCGGGAGCGAGGATGAAGGACCGCCGGTCCTATAACCCGCTCCCGGGATGGCTGCGCCGGACCCTCCTCGGGTCCGTCTGGTCGCTCCTTCTCTCCGGCGCGGCCTGGCTTCCCCTCCACTATTTGTGGGGTTCGGGAGCGGGGAACCTCCCCAGCCCCCTCGAGGCCTGGCTCATGCGGTGGCACGGCCTGGCCGTGCTCTCGGGGTTGTTCGCGTTCGGAGCCATTTCTGCGAGGCACGTGCCCCAGGGCTGGCGCAGCGGACGCCAGCGGACGAGCGGACTTTCGCTCTGCATCCTGTGGGCGATCATGGCCGCAAGCGGCTATGCCCTCTCTTATCTCGTCTCCGAGGCGTGGCGCCCGCTCTTGGGCTGGGCCCATGCCGTCCTGGGGCTCCTGGCCTTCTGCCTGGGAGCCTTGCATGCGCGGCCCATCCGTCTCCCCCTCCTCTACCCTCTCGAGAGACGCCAGCCCGAAGGGGCCGATGCCGGCGTCCCGAGGGACGGGAACGAGGTCCATCCAGGAACGGCGACGAGGCCCTGGAATGAAGGCGGGAGTGGCCCCTTGCAAAGCGCCTTCGTCGATCGACCGCGGGCCACGGGCGAGACGCCCCTCCGGCTCCGGAACAAGCTCCCGGGACTTCAAGGACGCTTCTCCCTCTGGGAGAGGGCCCGCGCGGCTCTTCGCCGGGGACAAGGCCCCCGCTTAGGGGCATGAGCCGCGCCCCGAGCGCCGCAAGACCACAAGAACGCCGCCGGGGCCCAAGCGCTCGGGGGACCATTGGGGCGTCCTGGCTGCCATCACTTTCCACGAGGGCTCCCACGCTCACTCTCACGTTCTCGCTCCACCCTCCGCAAAAGGAGGCGAGGGCACGTTCCACGAAGAGTACAGGACCGTTGCCGGAAGCCGGAGGGAGGTCGCCGAAAATCTCGCCCGGACGCCCTCGGGCATCGCAGGAGGTGCGCGATGTGGCAGGAGAGGTCGTGCGGGTGGAGGCGATGCACGCCCTCGACGTGCACCGTCACACGTACGGCCGAGTTCCGGCCAGATCCGCCGCCTCCTCAAGGACGACTGCCCGACGGCTCGCTGAGCCGAGGACGCACGGCGCTCTCCGCCAAAGTCATCAATTCGAGGCAGGGCTTGAGCCCTTGAAAGCATTTCGGTGCGCCTCGTCGGTGAGGGCGGGTCAAGCCGGGTGCGTGTTCCCTCGTCACCTTCGCTCGAGAACAGCTCGATCCCAGCCCCCGAGGGTTGCGCCAGCCTCGTACACGCTCTCGCAGAAGACGCGCACCTCCTTCGCGGGGTCGGAGGCCGCCCGGACCGCTGCGTAAGGCAGCAGGAACTCGCCGAGGCGGGGATCGTAGCGGGCCGCCGCCGGGCGGATCGCCGCCTCCCGGAATCCCTTCGGCTCCGGGGCTGCGTAGGCGTAGATCACGGGTTCGTCCACCGCCACGCCGTTGGCCGTGGCCCCACCCGGCCAGAAGCCGAACGAGAGGACCTCGTGGGAGTAGGCCTCCCGCGTCACTCGATCGGCGTCGGGCCGCGGGGGTGCACGGCGTCCCGAGAACCGGGTCGCGGCGAGGTCGAAGCTGCCCCAGAAGAAGTGAACGGGGCTCTGCTTGCCGCAGAAGGACCCGGCAAGATCCTTCAGCACCGCGTCGCAGCGACGGAGGACCTGCCAGAAGCGGTTGGCCCATTCCGCGTCGTAGTCCCGATGGACTTCGTCCCGGTCGAAGGGGATGGGATCGGGCACCTCGACCGGCGTCGTCCAGATCCGGACATCGACGCCGTGGGCCGAGAGGAGCCCGACGTACTCTTGGTAGAACGACCGCACGGTCCGCGGGGCGAGTGGCATCGCCGTCGCGTGGCCGTCGCTCGTCCGGATCGCAAGCACATGCTGGACGAAGTCGAACTCGAGGTCGAGCGCCTGGGTCCCGCAGGGAACCGGCGGACCCGAGAGGCCGCGCGAGGAAACGCGGAGCGCCGTGTGCCACCAGTGGTTCTGCTCGGGCGCACGCGCGAGCAGGGTCTTCCCCACGATCTGGGTCCACATGTGGAGGGTGTCGCGCGTCTTGCGCCAAGAGGAGAGGGGCAAGTCGGGCCACGGCTCGGTCGAGAGAGGAATGGGCACGGAGGACCTCCCGACCTCCTCCTTAGTGGCCGAGCCCGCGGCACGCCCGCGGCCTCGACAGTGGCCGAAGAGCCGAACTCTATCCTTGCCCGGGCCGCGGCTTCCCTCGGCTGACGGCTGGTCCACTCAGATCCCCTCGCCAAAGAGGCAGCCCCCCGGGGTCGAGGGCCCGACTTGGATTCCAGCCTTCGGGCTTCGGTCCTCTTCGCCGACCCCTCCGCAAGATAGCCGCTGCTGACCCGAGAGCGGCGACGGCGAGCCCGTGACCCTGCTCTCGTATCCCGATCTCGTCCCTGCTTCGGGGCCGGATCGGGCACTCGATGCTGACCCGGGCGCTCCTTCCTTGGTGGATGCGAGGGCGAAGCCGTCGGGGGCGCTCAATATCAGGACGATACGATCGCGCGGGCTCCCTGCGATTCCGGAGTCCATGACGATTCGAGGAGATCACGGGGCCCGGTCTGTGTCGAGGCGCGGCCACCGCCTCAGCGCATCGAAGTGACCCGATGCTGCCGCGATGGCCGACGCCTCGAGGTCCTCGCACGGGTCAGGAGCCCATGCCCGCTCTCGCCGGGACGAGTTCCCCCGCCTCGGCCCGCTCCGTCTCCGCCGGCTCGGGACGCAAGGTGAGGAGGTGCACCACCGTGACCACCACGCCGGCCACGACGATGAGTCCGTGCAGGACCACGACGAGCATCCAGAAGCGCATCGGCTGCTGGGCGACCATGTACGGCTCGCCGCGAATCCGCTCCAGGTACGTCTGCAAGACCCCCGCGACCGCGAAGGCGAGGCTCATGCCCAAAACGCCCAGGGTCATGAGCCAGAAGCCCCAACGGCCCAGGCGCTCGTCGTACCGGCCCTCCCGAAACCCCTTGAGGCGCGGAACCGCGAGGTAGAAGAAGCCCAGGTTGAGGAGCGCATAGGCGCCGAAGAAGGCGAGGTGGCCGTGGGAGACGGTCACCTGGCTCCCGTGGGTGTAGTAGTTGATCTGGGGCAGGGTGTGGGCAAAGCCGAACAGGCCCGCGCCCATGAAGTGCAGGACCGCCATCCCCCCCAGGTAGAGCCAGGTGAGAGCCGGCTCGAGCCGCCCGTGGCGTTCCCTCACGCTCCGCCAGGTGTCCCAGAGCATGAGCAGGATGGGGAAGGGCTCGAGCGCCGAGAAGATCCCGCCGATCCAGAGCCAAGCCTTCGGGGCGCCGAGCCAGTAGTAGTGGTGACCCGTCCCCGCGATGCCGGTGAAGAGGAACAACCCGAGCTCCACGTAGAGCCACTTCTCCACCACCTTGCGATCGACGCCGGTGAGCTTCAGCAGCATGAACGCCGCCATCGCTGCGGCGATGAGCTCCCAGGCCCCCTCGACCCAGAGGTGGATGACCCACCACCAGTAGAACCAGTCCATGGACAGGTTCCGGTAGAAGGGCATGCCGAAGAGGTACATGGCCGCGAGGAAGACGAGCCCGCCCAGGAGCGAGCCCTGGACCGCGTTCCAGCGGCGGGCCCGGAAGAGGGTGACCCCCACGTTGGCGAGGAACATGAGCGCGGCCACCACCACCACGAATGCGAGGACGGTCGGGATCTCGAGCAGGGGGCGCCCCCGCGTCCACCCGAAGAGGAAGCCGACCAGGGCGGTGACGCCGGTGAGGAGAAGGATCACGAGCTGGGCGATGGCCAGCTTCGGCCAGGCCAGCTCGCACTCGGCCTCCTCGGGCACGAGGTAGAACGTCGCCCCCATGAACCCGAGCAGCATCCAGAGCACGAGGAGGTTCGTGTGCATGGCGCGGCTCGTGGCGAAGGGGAACACGTCGACCACCGCCTGGGGCACGGTGATGACGTACTGAAGCCCGACCCACAGGCCCACCACCACCTGCAGCCCGAAGAGGAGCAGGGCGAAGACGAAATAGGGGTAGGCAACCCGCTGGCTCTTGTAGGTCATGGCACGCTCCGCTGGGCGGCGAGGCTGACGATGAACTCCCCGATCATGAGGCGCTGCCCTTCCGAAAGCCCCTGGAAGGGAGGCATGCGCGAACCGTGGGAGACCGCCTCGGGGTCGGCGATGTACCGAGCGATGTAGGCCGCGTCCCTGCGCCCTCCGATCCACTCGAGGCGGGGGCCGCTCTCTCCGCCCTGGCCTCCGAGGGAGTGGCAGGCGAGGCAGTTCTCCTGCTCGACCAGGGCGGCGGCGGGCGAGAGGGCGGCGCCGGCCAGCATCCGCTCGGTCGACCGGCTCCAGCGGTGGGGCGAGTCCTGCGGCGGCCAGTCGTGGTTCTCGATCCGGGAGACCCAGCGCAGGAAGGCCAGGAGGTCGTCGACCTCGGTCGGGGAGAGGTGCTGCTGCGGCATCTTCCGGTAGGAGTCGGCGAAGACCACCTCCGGGCTCTCCAGCCGCCGCCGGACGCCGTCCTCGCCCAGCCGGGCGTAGGCGCGGGTGAGGTCCGGGGCGTAGTAGGCCCCGAAGCCGAGGATGGTGTGGCAGTCGTTGCAGTTGTGGCGCTCGAAGGCGTGCTTGCCGGAGACCACTTTCTCGTCGAGGGCGTCGGCGTGGGTGAGGGCGTCGAAGCTGCGGTGGGTGTGCACGGTCATGACCAAGAACACCGTCAGCGACACCAGCGTGCCCACCCAGAAGATGGTTTTGGCGATCCGCTCCGTCATGAGACCTCCCGCTTGACAGGTACGCGAGCGGCCACTATTCTCGCAGCGAGTTATAGATATGTCTATCCATAATTACTAGAAGGCTCCGGATGGTCTTCACCGCCACCTCCACCCACGCGATCCGGGCCCTCGCCCATCTGGCGGCGCGCGAAGAGGAAGAGGCCACCCTCGGCCGTGAGCTCGCCGCCGAGGTCGGGGTCCCGGCTCCCTACCTCGCCAAGGTCCTCGCCACCTTGGCGCGCGCCGGCGTCTTGAGCGCGAGCCGCGGCGCCCGCGGCGGGTACCGGCTGGCGCGGCCCCCGGCAAAGATCGCGCTCATCGAGATCGTGGAGCCCATCGAGGGCAAGCGCGTCCGGCCGGGGTGCCTGCTCCGACCGGAACAGCCCTGCCGCGAGGACGGCGCCTGCTCGGCCCACTCCGCCTGGGCCACCGCCAAGGCCGCGTACCTGCGTTTTCTGGAAAAGACCACGCTTTCGGATATCCGCGAGGCCGCGGAGCATCCCCGGATAGGAAGGCCCAGGCCCGGCCGAAAGACCAGGGGGGGAACTCGCCCTCCCGGCCGAAGGCGGCGAGCGGGAGGCGTCAAGTGATCGAGTCCGCCTCGACCCTGAAGAAGATCGCCACCGACCTCCCCGCCGCCGCTCGGGTGTTCGCCCGCCACCGGCTCGACTTCTGCTGCCATGGCCAGCGATCGCTCGCCGAGGCATGCGTGGAGAAGGGCATCGACCCCGGGGCCCTGGCCGAGGAGATCGAACGCGCCTCCTCGCAAAGCTCCCTACCGAGCTGGGCCGGCCGGCCCTCAAGCGAGCTCATCGACTTCATCCTGCAGCGCTATCACGCCGGGCTCCGCGACGAAGTGGCCGGGCTCCTCGCGCTGGCGGAGAAGGTGGAACGGGTCCACGCGGAGAAGCCCGCCTGTCCCCGGGGGCTCGCCGCCCACCTCGGCCAGGTGCTCTCGGCGCTCGAGAGCCACCTCGACAAGGAGGAACAGATCCTCTTCCCCTTGATCCGCGCCGGAGGCGGTGCCGACGCCCGAACGCCCATCTCGGTCATGATGAGGGAGCACGAGGACCACGGGGCGAGCCTGTCTCGGACTCGCGAGCTCACGAATGATCTCGTCGCTCCCCCCGAGGCCTGCGGCAGCTGGCGCGCGCTCTACCAGGGGCTCGCACGTCTCGAGACCGACCTCATGGAGCACATCCACCTCGAGAACAACGTCCTCTTCCCCGGAGCCCTCCGCGAATAGCGAGGCGCCCGGGATCGCCTGGCGCCTCCGGCCGCCGCCGGACGATCCCGGCTCGCGGGCCACCCCTCCCAAGGGGAGGGCCCGGGGTTACCCGGCGGGAAGGCGGGCCACGATCTCCTCGGTGACCTGCCAGAGCCTTGCCCCGAGCGCCGGATCCTCGGCGTCCGGCCGGCACTTCGCGATGTTGCAATCGGCGAGGTACGCCCCAGAGATGCCCGCCACCGCCGGGTGGACGGCAGCGTAGACCTGCGTGGCAGCACCCTGGGGGACGCTCTTCAGCACGATGGGCCCGGCCAGTCCGAAAACGAACCGGGCGACCGGGCTCATGTGGCGCCCGAGGTTGGTCCGGATGACGCCCGGGTGGACCGCGTTCGCGGTCCGCCGGGTTCCGGCGAAGCGTCGCGCCAGTTCCTTCGCGAAGAGCAGGTTGGCGAACTTGGACTGCCCGTAGGCAGTCCAGGCCTGGTAACCCCTCTCGCCGGAGAGGTTGTCGAACTCAATTCCCCCCTCCGGCGCCCGCTGGTGCGCCTCGCTGCTCAACACCACCACGCGACCGTCGCTTGTGATTTGATCGAGGAGCTCGGTCACGAGCAGGAAGTGACCCACGTGGTTCGTGAAGAGCTGTAGCTCGATCCCCTGGGCGCGCTCCAGGGTGGGCAGGGCCATGATCCCTGCGTTGCAGATGACCGCGTCGAGGCGGAGGGAGGACCGCTTCACCTCGGCGGCGCAGGAGCGAACGCTGGCCGGATCGGACAGCTCGCAGGCAAGGGGTACGGTGGAGCCCGGGTGCAGGGCACAGGCGGCCCTCGCCTTCTCGAGGGTCCGGGCGGTGGCCACCACCCGAGCGCCGCGCTGGCCGAGCACTCGCAGCGTCTCTTGTCCCAGCCCGGAATTGCACCCGGTGAGGAGGATCGTCTTCCCGGCGAGGGAGAGCCCCTCGGACACCTCCGCGGCGGTCGAGCCGTAGCCGAAGCCGGAGGGCCCGTTCGGCCTGAGATACTGGTAGAGGGACATGGTTTCGGCCTCCCCCCCTTCCCTGGGGCGCGAGTCAAGGAGGGAGCCTATCGCGTTGCCGCTCGGGTCGCCGGCCCTGTTTTTCCCGAACCCGCGCCGGCCCGAAGGGGGAACAGCTATCGACCGCCTACTGTGGTCGCGACCGACTCGGAGAGGTGTCGAAGGCCTCCGCCCGAACCGATCTCTTTGGGCACGCCCTCCCCGTCGCTCCGCGCCGAGAGGGTCGCCAGCGCGTTCACCACCCTCTGGCACACCCGCCCGTGTGCACCCCGGCCACCGGGCCCCTTCGCTCTGCTCACCCGAGGGCCAAAGCCTTTGGCTTCACTTCGGCGCCACGAGCGCCGCGATCTTCTCGCAGGTCTCCGTCACCTGAGAGGCGATCTGCGTCACGAAGGCGGTTCCGTCGAGGATGGGTGCGGTGGTGGTGAACGTCTTTGGCCCGATGAGCACGATGACGTCGGGCTTGATGGCCGCGAGATTCATAGTGTAGGCGTTGTCGGCCACCACGTTGACGTCGCCGATCCCCTTCTTCTTCAGGAACTCGACGACCGTGTTCACCGCCCGGTTCCGCTTGTTCATCGAGGTGCCCGTTGCGATCAGGATGGTCTTGCTCATCACCGTCCCCCAGGACACCTAGCTTTCCCTCAGGCGTCCAAGAAAGCCCTCCCCCACTTCCTACCCGAGTCCGCGGCCACCGTCCACGAGGAGGGTCGTGCCGTGGATGTAGCCTGCCCCGTCGGAGATGAGGAACCGCACGGCCTCGGCCACGTCCGCCTCGGTCCCGAGACGTCGCACCGGGATCTTCTCGATCAGCCGATCCTGGGCTTCCGCAGTGGGGTAGAGGCTGTTCAGGATTCCGACGTTGATGGTCCGCGGGGCGACCGCGTTCACGGTGATCCCCAGGGGCCCGAGCTCCTGGGCCAGGGCGCGCATGAGCCCGAGCTGGCCGGCCTTGGAGGTGGCGTAGTGCGCTCCGCCGCCCGTCCCCGTGAAGGCGCTCCCCGAGCTGATGAGCACGATGCTCTTGCGGGGGGAGGGCGAGGCCCGCAGGTCCGGGTGGAAAGCCTTGAAGGTGTAGAAGCACCCGTCCAGATTCACGCTCAGGACCCGCCGCCAACCCTCCACCGTGATCTCGCTCACCGGGCAGCGCTCAGAGACGCCGGCGTTCAGCACCAGGGTGTCGACCGGGCCGCCCAAGAGGCGGTTCACCTCCTCCCGGGCGCGCTCCAGATCGCCCGGGTCGGAGACGTCGGCCTTCACCCCGAACACCCGACCGGTGGGACGAAGCTCCTCCACCGCCAAGGCGAGTCCGTCCGAACTCACGTCCAGGAGGGCCACCTGGGCTCCGCTCGCCGAAAGGAGCGCGGCGATGCCCCGCCCCACTCCCTGGGCGGCGCCCGTCACCACCACGTTCCTTCCCGAGAGGGAGATCATTCACTCTCCTGCGGGGTGGAGCATGATCTTGAGCACCTCGGCGGAGGGGTCGGTCGCCAGCCGGACGGCCGAGCCGAGCGCCGAGAGCGGCAGGTGGTGGGAGATGAGTGGCTTCACCTTGACGATCCCCTGGGCGATCATGGCCATGGCCACTCCGTACTCGGTCGGCACCGAGGAGTACGCGCCCACGATGTTGAGCTCGGCCGTGAAGAAGCGGCTCGCGTCGATGGGCTGCGCCTCTCCGAGCGGGGAGAAGGCCACCACCTGCCCCCCCGGGGCCACCACGTCCACCGCATCCTTGAGGAGGGACGAGACCCCCGCCGCCACCACCACCACGTGGGGGCCGTGGCCCTGGGTGAGATCCTTTAGCCGCTCCCGCAGCGGCTCCCTGGCCACGTTCACCGTGCTCGAGGCTCCCACCTCCATCGCCTTCCTGAGCCGGGCCTCGGCCACGTCCGAGACGATCACCTTTCCCGCCCCGAGGAAGCGAAGCACCTGGACCCAGATGTCGCCGATGGGCCCCGCCCCCATGACGAGAGCGGTGTCGCCGGGCAAGAGCGTCACCCGCTTCATCCCGTGCACCACGGTGGCCACCGGCTCCACCATCGCCGCCTCGTCGAAGCTCACCCCCTCGGGAATCCTGCGGAGGTTGTTCCTCACGTGCAGTTCGGAGAGCCGGAAGTACTCGGCGAACCCCCCGGGCTCGAAGTTCGTCGCCCGAAACTGTGCGCACAAGGAGTGATGACCGCGGATGCAGTGCTCGCAGGTGAAGCAGGGGACGTGGTGTCCGGAGTAGACCGGGTCCCCGACCCGAAAGCCCGTCACCCCCGTCCCCGCCTCGGCGATGGTCCCCGCCACCTCGTGCCCGAGGACCGACCCGGCCGGCACGAGCCGGTGTACGATCTTGTGGAGATCGGTTCCACACACCCCCACCGAGGCGAGGCGCACCACCACCTCGTTCCTCCCGGCGCTCGGTTTGGGGATCTCCTCGTAGGTGAGCGTCTCTGGATCGCGATAGACCGCAGCCTTCATCTCGTCCTCTTCCGGGGAGCCCGCTTCGCCGTCTTCTGAAACTTGGCACGTTCCGGGTGGAGCTCTCGCTCCTTGGCGAGAAGCTTCTCCCTGAGCTCCGCGAAGCGGGGGTACTTCCCCTGGTCGATCCAGCAGGCTCCGGACAGCAGGCCGCTCGGTTCGATCCGCAGGTACATCCGATCCGTGAAGGCGAACTCCCGAACCTTGAGAGAGGTCATCTCATTCCAGGGGAACACCTGGCGCTGCCTCATCCCCTCGAGAACGAGCGCGGCCTGGGTGTCCACGATCCGCCGCGGCTGCCGCATCCCGATGACGTTCACGAGCAGGACCACCGGGATCACCACCACCACATAGTTGTCGAGCCGGATGGAGGAGCCGGTCGCGAGCCGGATGACGCTCACCGCGAGGAGCGCCACGAGGACGAGGAGGGGCCCGAGGGTCCCGATCCAGTACCTCTGCTGCACGTAGACCCGCTCCCCGCCTTCTTGGGGGACGAGCGGCTTCCGTTCCACCCTGCACCTCCACCAACCCGCTCTGCGTCGGGGGCCGCTCGCCGCCGGGGCGGCGAGCGGCCCCTAATCCCTTACCTCATTGGTTGGCCGCTTGGGCCTGAGCCTGGGCAGCGGCGGCCGCCTCGGCCTCGGCCTCCGCGATCTGCTCCTTGTACTGGGTGCGGATGTCGTTGCGGACCCAGTACCAGATGAGGCCGTACAGCACCGCCACGACCAGGCCGACGACGGCCCAGCCCGCGTTGTTCTTGAAGTCGATGATCTTGATGATCATCCAGAGCAAGAGGTGCGAGCCGACGTCGATGCCCGAGATCTCGGTCGCCCCGGCGGGGAAGTTGAAGCCCACCGCCTTGCCCATCGTGGTCATGAGCGGGGCGAGCTCGGTGGCGATGAAGAAGACGATGAGCATGGTGAAGACGCCGTTGATGATGCCGCGGACGATGTTGCCCCTCGAGGCCGCGACCGCCCACACCATCGTGAAGGGCAAGACCGCGAAGTCGGCGAAGGGCATCATCCGGTTGTAGGGCAGGATGATGGCGAGGATCAGGGTGATCGGGACCATGACGAGGGCCACGGCCATGCCCGAGGGGTGGCCGATGACGATGGCGGCGTCGAGGCCGATGAAGAGATCCTTGCCGGGGAACCGCTTGGCCAGGAACTCACGGGCGCCCTCGGACAAGGGGATGAGCCCCTCCATCAGGATCGAGACCATCCGGGGGAGGAGGACGAGCACCGCCGCCATCTGCACGCCGAGGGTGATGGTCTTGGCGACACCCTGACCGCCCAGCGCGCCGATGACGATGCCGAGGACGAGGCCCATCACGAGCGGCTCGCCGAGCAGGCCGAACCGCTTCTGGATCGCCTCCGCGTCAGCATTCACCTTCGACAGGCCCGGGATCTTCGACCAGATCTTGTCCAGGAAGTACATGACCGGCGCGAAGTTGACCGTCTCGGCGTGGGGCAGGCTGATGCCCTTCAGCCCGAAGTGGTGCTCGAGCGTGGGGGCAGTCCAGTCGGCGAGCTTGAAGACGATGAACGCGTGGACGAGGCCCACGATGATGGCGATGGTCACGCTGTTGAACGCGTAGTAGGCGATGGAGGCCGCGAAGATGAGGTGCCAATAGTTCCAGATATCGACGTCCATCGTCTTCGTCAGGCCGATGACGATGAGGATGAAGTTGAAGACGAGGATGATGGGGATCATCACCGGAGCGAGCGGTGTCCCGAAGGCGATGGCCGCCCCGATGGGCCAGCCCACGTCCACGATCTCGAGATGGGCACCCGTGGCCTGGGCCATGGCCTGGGCGGCCGGCCCCAGGGATCCGAAGAAGAGGCCGATGAGGAGGTTGATCCCGACGAAGCCAACACCGATGGTGAGGCCGGCTCGGAAGGACTTCGCGAACTTCTGCCCCAGGATCACCCCGAAGATCGTGAGGATGATGGGCAGCATCACCGATGGACCCAGGTTCAGGATCCAATGGACTGCGCTGTCTACCGAATTCAGGAACTCCATGACTCCTCCTCTGCCGGTGTACCTCTCGTCGGATGAACCCCTCTGCTTCTAGAGGGCGCCGGGCCGAGAAGCCCATGGGCCCGGACGCTGCACCACTTCCCTATCATCAAAGCGGTCGTAGCGACGACCGCGCACTGCGCCGTTCGCGAGCCCCGCGAACCGCCCGCGGAAGGCCCCGAGGCTGCCCAGCTACCGGGGCATTGGAGAAAATTTGCAGCTCCCGAAATGAATTGCGAATTGTGCGACAATACGCGCTTTCCCAGGTCCCAGTCAAGCCGAACCGACCGCTCCCCGCCACAACCGCGTCGCGACAAACGACGGCGACCGACCAAAGAATACCGCTGCTCGACCGCTGCGAGCCGAAACCGGGTCGCGTCAGATGACGCGACCCGGCAAACTGCCGACGCGAGTCCGGATCGCTCCTTCTCGCGGGGCCCTAGGACCGTCTACCGGCCCCCGCCGTCGGGCGGGGACGACCCGCGTCTTCTGGGCGCGCGCTTTCCAGACCGCCTCGGACAACGTCTCGCGGGCATATTTCGTGCCGGATGCGTCGGGGAGGAGCTCGGCCGTTCGCGCCAACGGGAATTCGCGGAAGATCTCCGGCGGGCCGCCGCCCTGCAAGGCCGGCTTCGTCATCGCCCACATCGCCGGGATGAAACTGCGCTCCTTGCCGGGCCGCAAGGCCCGATCCCCCAAGGCACTTGGCATCCCGAGATCGAATGAATGGTGGGGACGGCGCCTCCAGGAGGTCGCACAGGCCGCCCCGAAGCCTCGCCCCTGCGGCCTCGTCGATCACCGGGGGAAGGCAGGGGCGAGCCCCGGTGCCCGGGCCACCGCGTTCCCGGACGGATCGACCACCCACTCCTTTGCGGATTGGCCGACTGCCAGGATGGCCCGGTCTTCGCCGGCCGTGAACTCCCCGATCCCGACCAAGACCCGAATTCTTAAGGTGAAGGTCCCATCACGGTGGTCATCGGGGCGGCGAGCGCCTTCTAAGAGACTCGCGGGAAACGCTCCGCCTCGGTGTTTCGCCCTCCACCCAGGGAGGGTCGGTCGCGATCGCGACAAGCGGCTCGCCGGGCACGGACAGGGTCGCCCTCTTCAAAACCAGCGGACGACGGTCCCCATCTACACCGACACGACGGCCTAGGACATCAGACCCTCGCCGCCATCCGGCGTCCGCCTTTCACGAGAGGAGGTCGCGCACGGCACGCTCGATGCGCTCCGGCGTCGGCACCGCGTTCTTCTCGAGCTTGGGGTTGTACGGGATGGGGACGTCATATCCGGCTACCCGGCGGATGGGCGCGTCGAGGTGGAAGAACGCCTCGCTGTCGGCCACCACCGCGGCGATCTCGCCCCCGTAGCCGGCGGTCTGGACCGCCTCGTGGACGATGACGAGCCGGCCTGTCTTCTTGACGCTCCGAATGATGGTCTCCTTGTCGAGTGGGACCAGCGTCCTGGGATCCACCACCTCGACGTCGATCCCGTCCTTCTCGAGGGTGGCGGACACCTCCAGGCACATGGGAACCATCCGGCCCCAGGTGACGATGGTGAGGTCCTGGCCCGCCCTCTTCACGTCGGCGCGACCGAGCGGCACCAGGTAGTCGTCCTGCGGGACCGGGCCCACCTTGCGATAGAGGAGCTTCTGCTCGAGGAAGACCACCGGGTTGTCGTCGCGGATGGAGGCCTTGAGAAGGCCCTTCGCGTCGTAAGGGGTGGAGGGGACCACCACCTTGAGGCCCGGGAAGTGACAGTAGATCGCTTCCTGGCTCTGGCAGTGTTGGGCGGCGGCACCGGTCCCGGAGCCCTCGGGGGCCCGCACCACCATGGGGACACGGGCCTTCCCCCCGAACATGTACCTCATCTTGGCGGCCTGATTTCCCAGCTGGTCGAGCCCCAGGACGAGGAAGTCGCTGAACTGGATCTCGGCGATGGGCCGGCAACCGGTCAAGGCGGCTCCGGCGGCCACCCCGATGATGGCCGCCTCGGAGATGGGGGTGTCGCGGACCCGCTCCGGGCCGAACTCCTCGATCATCCCCACCGTGACCCCGAAGGCGCCGCCGTACACCCCCACGTCCTCGCCGAAGAGGAAGATGCGGGGATCTCGCCGCATCTCCTCGCTCATCGCCTCGCGGATGGCGGCCGCGTAGGTGATCTCCCGGACCGCCCCGGCCTCCTTCGCGCCCGCCTCCTGCACCACGGAGATGGTCATCGCACCGCCTCGTCGGCGTAGACGTCGGTGAAGAGATCCTCGAGCTCGGGCTCCGGGCTTTTGGTCGCGAACTCGACCGCGTCCTCGATCTCCTCCCGGGCCCTTGCCTCCAGCCGGTCGAGCTCCTCCTTGGAAAGCGCCCTTCCCTCGAGAAGCCGGGCCCGGAACCGGGGGAGGGGGTCCTTCTTCCGCCACTCGGCGATCTCCTCCTTGGTGCGGTACTTGTTGGCGTCGCTCTTCGAGTGGCCTTGGTACCGGTAGGTCTCCGCCACGACGAGCACCGGCCCCTCGCTCAGAGCGTGAGCCCTCGCTTCCTTGACCTCGCCGTAGACCGCCAAGACGTCGTTGCCGTCGACCCGCTTCCCGGGGATGCCGTAGGCCTTGGCCCGGTCGGCCAGGTTCTCGACGTTGGTGGCCCGCTTCACGCTCATGGACATGCCGTACTGGTTGTTCTCGCAGACGAACACCACCGGGAGCTTCCAGACGGAGGCGAGGTTCACGGTCTCGTGGAAGGTGCCCTCGTTGATGGCCCCGTCGCCGAAGAAGCAGGCCACCACCCGGTTCTCCTTCAGGATTCGGAGGGCGAGGGCAGCACCGCCGGCGATGGGGATCCCCCCGCCCACCACCCCGTTCGCACCCAGGTGGCCCTTGGTGAGGTCGGCGATGTGCATCGAGCCGCCCTTCCCCTTGCAGGAACCGGTCCGGCGCCCGAAGAGTTCCGCCATCATGGGCTTCAGCTCGACGCCCTTGGCGATGGTGTGGCCGTGGCCGCGGTGCGTGCTCGTGATGAGGTCATCCGGCCCGAGAGCCGAAACCGCTCCGATGGCGGTCGCCTCCTCGCCGATGTAGAGGTGGGTCGTCCCGTGGATCATCGCCCGGGAGAAGAAGAAAGCCACCTTCTCCTCGAAGGCGCGGGTGAGGAGCATCTGAAGGTACATCCTCCCGAGCTGCTCGCTTGGGAGTCCGCAGAGGGCCTCGGCCGGCGAAGAGTTCCTCACGGGGGAGCTGTTCTGGGGCGCGGTCGCGTTGGGGGCCATGGAATGAATTTTCAATATATGAAATAAATTGCGGGTTTCCATCATACTCGGTCAGGGTGGGTTGTCAAGGCCCGCCGAGGAGCTGGGGCGCGCCTTGACAACCTTCTTCGGAGGAGTGTAGGTTTCCAGGGCCGGAAATATATTACCGAATCTGCAAGTATTCTCACTCGAGCCTCGTCCGCGGAGCTAAGACTTGGCCAGCACCTCCCGCAAGGCTCAAGGGTCAGCGATCGCGCGCTTGGGCCCCTTCCCGGGGACCCCGGGCGGACTTCTCCCTCCGCCCGTCCATCGTCCATCGCTTCCCGGGGCGGTTAGGTCCTCTCCCCCCTCGCCCCGTTTCCCCTTCTTTCCCCCCTACCGCGCCGGAGGTCTTCTTCCGTGACTTACGATCTCACCAGCTACCTCGATCCCCGGACCATCTGCCTTCACCTGCAGGTGACCGACCGAGAGGAGGCGATCCGGCTCCTCGGCAAGCGCCTCGAGGAAGGGGGGATCGTGAAGGGGTCCTTCGCCGAGGCCGCCATCGCCCGCGAGCGCGAGCTGCCCACGGGCTTGCCCATCTCCGACGACATCAACGTGGCCGTGCCCCACACCGACCCGGAGCACGTGCTCAAGCCCGGTCTCGCCTTGGGAATCCTCGATCGCCCGGTCGAGTTCGCGAGCATGGACGACCCCACCCAGCCTCTGCCCGTGCGCGTGGTCTTCGTCATGGCCCTGGCCGAGCGGGAGGCCCAGATCGACATGCTCCAGTCGATCGTCGAGGTGATCCAGCGGCGTGAGGTCCTGGACGCGGTCGTCGCCGCCCGTTCGCCGGAAGAGGTGCTCGCCGCGCTCAAGCAGGCCGCGACTACGGACGGGGCGACGGCCGGCACGACCTAGAATAGAATCCCACTGGGGAAGACCCCAAGCAGCGCACTCGGAAGAAACCAAGAGGTCTCACACATGCCAAAGCCGAAGACGGTCCTCGTCGCCTGTGGCACCGCGGTAGCCACCTCGACGGTTGTCGCCCACAGCATCACCGAGGAGATGAACAAGCGCGGCATCAAGGTGAACTGCCGACAGTGCAAGGCGAGCGAGATCCCGGGGCTGGCCGCCTCCGCCGATCTCATCGTCTCCACGACCCCGGTGCCGAAGAGCGTCACGAAGCCGGTCATCGTGACCCTGGCCTTCCTCACCGGCCAGGGGAAGGCGGAGATCCTCGACAAGATCGAGCAGGCGCTCAAGGCGTAGCGGGAATGGGTCCCCAGCCCTGCCTGGAGGAGACCGCGACCTTCGGCAGCGAGGGTCTTCACGCCCGCCCCGCGGCGGAGATCGTGAAGATCGCGAAGCGCTACACCGCCAAGATCGAGCTGGTGAAGGGCGCGAAGGTGGCGGGGGCGCGCAGCTCGGTGAAGCTCTTACTCCTCGGGGTGAAGCCGGGCGAGACCGTGACCGTCCGGGCCGAGGGAGAGGACGCCGACTCGGCGGTCAAGGACCTCGTCACCTTCATCACGAGCTCGACCGACGAGCCGTTGCCCGTACCCGCCGTTTCGGCCCCGGCCGCGCCGGTCCCCGAACCAAAGCCCGTCCGGGCGCTCGAGGAGGAGCGCCCGGCCGCCAGCGAGCGGCGCCTCGCCGGGATCTGCGGGGCGGGGGGGGCGGCCCTGGGACCCGTCTTTCTGTTCTTCGATCCCCCGGTCCGCATCCCCACCGAGACCCTCGACTCCGGGGCAGCCGAGGGCGCAAGCGCCGAGCTGAGCCGAGCCCTGAGCACCCTCACCGAGGAGCTCAAGGAGATCTCCGCGGCCAACGAGGCGGGGGCCATCGTCCGGGCGCTGCTCGAGGTCGCTTGCGACCCGGAGCTGCAGAAGGGGATGTTCGACCGCGTCCGGGCGGGGCACCACCCCATCGCCGCCGTGCACCTGGCGGGGGAGGCGGTGGCGACCGACCTCGCGCAACTCGAGGATCCCACCTTGCGGGCGCGGGCGGAGGACGTCCGGGCCGTGGCCCGCCGGCTCATCGGCATCCTCTGCGGGCACCCGCGCATGGACCCGAGCCGGCTCAAGATCCCCTCGATCGTGGTCGCGCCCAACCTCGGGCCCTGGGACCTCGCCCGGCTCCCTCGCGAGAACCTCCTCGGGATCGTGACCGCCGAGGGCGGACCCACCTCTCACGTCTCGATCATCGCCCGATCCCTCGGGATCCCGGCATTGGTGGGCGTCCCCTTCAATCCGGCGACTCTCTCCTCCGTCTCCGTCATCGCCCTCGACGCCGACCAGGGGTTCGCCATCCTCGACCCCACCGCCGATGAGGCCGCACTGATTCAACGGCGCATCGCCGCCCTGGAGCAGGAAAGGCACGAGCTCGCCGTGTACCGGACGGTTCGGCCGCTCACCCGGTCGGGGCACCCGGTGACCGTGGCCGCAAACCTGGGATCCACGGCGGAGATCGAGGGGGCCGTGTCGGTCGGGGCGATGGGGGTCGGCCTTTTCCGGACCGAGCTCCTCTTCATGGAGGGGGGCACCTTGCCGGACGAGGCGCGCCAGACCGCCCTGTACGGCGCCCTGGCGGCGGCCTTCCCAAAGGACCGGGTCATCATCCGGACGGTCGACATCGGCGGAGACAAGATCATCCCTGGCGTCGTCGATGCCACCGAGACGAACCCCTTCTTGGGCTGGAGAGGCATCCGGATGTGTCTCGATCGGCCGGACCTCTTCAGGCCTCAGCTCCGCGCCATCTTGCGTGCGGCCGTTCGCGGCAACGTGGACGTCATGTTTCCCATGATCTCGGACCTCGCCGAGGTAGAACGGGGCAAGTCGCTCCTCGAGGAGTGCAGGCGCGAGCTCGAGGTCCTGGGGGTCGCCGTCGGCCGCCCGCGCGTCGGGATCATGATCGAGACGCCCGCCGCAGCCCTCTGCGCGAGGGAGCTCGCGCGCGCCGTGGATTTCTTCTCCATCGGAACGAACGACCTCACCCAGTACGTCATGGCCGTGGACCGGATGAACCCCCGCCTCGGCCACCTCTATCGCACCGACCACCCCGCCGTCCTTTCCATGCTGGAGATGACCTGTCGTGCCGCCCGGGACGCCGGCATCCCCGTGGCTGTTTGCGGAGAGGCGGCGAGCGACCCCTCCCTCATCCCCGCGCTCGTCAAGATGGGAGTCGACGAGCTCAGCATGAGCCCTCCGGCGATCCCGAGGGCGAAGAGGCTCGTGACCCAGTGCGCATAGCAGTAGCGGCGACGATGAACCGGAGGCGTCGCCGTACCCCAAGATCTTTGCGCTAGGGCCCGGCACCTACACCGCCGGTTGACGGTGCATCCGAGGGCCGCGTACCGTGAATTCGCATGCGGGCCCGAGCCTTTGCCCTGCTCGCGACGGCGCTCGCCGCGGGCTGCACGACGCGCCCGAGCGAGCCCTGCTCGGGGGCGAGCTGCCAGAACTCCGGTCCACCCTCTCCGGCTGGAAACCCGGACGGACACTGCCAGGCGGCGCTCCCCGCGGCCGCCCTGCCGGAGGACACCTCGCACCCCACCACGGTGGTCGGAACGGGCACGGCCGCGAGTTGCACGAACGCGGCGCTGGCCGCGGCGATCGCCCTCGGCGGGGTCGTCACCTTCGACTGCGGGTCCGACCCGGTGCGCATCCCGGTCACCTCCACCCTGGAGCTCCCCACCGACCGGCACACGGTCATCGACGGCGGAAACAAGGTCACCCTGGACGGCGGCGGGAGCGTCCGCATCCTGGAGTGGAACAGCGGCAACTGGCTCGCGAACACCAACGTCCTCACCCTTCAGCACTTGGCCCTCGAGAACGGAAAGGCCACGGGCACCGAGCTCATCCCCCCGCGGTCCCCTCCGTGCTCGCAGGGCTACGACGACGGACAGGGCGGAGCCCTCTTCATGCGCGACGGCGAGCTCCACGCCGTGGACGTGACCTTCGCCGACAACCAGGCTGCCCTGCTCGGGCCCGATACGGGCGGCGGCGCCGTGTACCTCCTCGGGGCCCAACCCGCCACCATCTCCGGCTGCAGCTTCCTCGGGAACCAGGCCAGCAACGCCGGAGCGGTGGGCGCCCTCTTCGCCACGCTCAACGTCTACGACAGCCTCTTCGACGGGAACGTGGCCACCGGTAACGGTGCCAACAACGTCGATCAGAGCGAGTGCCCGTACCTGAACAACGGTCAATACCAGATCGGCTCGGGAGGGAACGGTGGGGCTCTCTACAGCGACGGCGTAGGCATGGACGTGACCATTTGCGGAACCGAGGTTCGGAACAACCACGCCGGCGCCTTCGGTGCCGCGGTCTTCTTCACGAGCAACGACCCCACGCAGCTGGGCACCCTCGTCATCCGCGACTCGCTCATGTACGGGAACGTTCAGGCTGACGACTACTGGGAGTGGCAGCCGGGGATCTCGACGAACGCGAACGCCCCGGCTCCCGTGAATTCGACGATCGTGGTCGCCCTGCCTCCCTAGCCCTCTCCGGAAGCGACCGCGGCAGAACGGCCAGACTCCAGGCAACGAGGCTCGCGGGGGGCTCCGGTCCATGGCCCCCCCGTAGCCTCCCTTCGCTCGATGACGCCCCCGCGCGTTTCGGAGGACCCGGGCCCTCTTCTCGAGGGTCGCGCGGGCGGGCGACTGCTTTTCTTTCTAAGAAGGGGTGGTTTCCCTCCCACCTTGCCGGCGCTCGGCGTTACCCTGCGGAGGGACCCGGCTCGCCCGAGCAAGAGGTCAACCTTGCGTCGAGGGCGCACGAGGAGGGGAGGACATGACTAAGCTGCCGGCCCAACTCCTCCGTTGCCCGTCCTGCCGCGAGGGATCCCTGCGTGACGACGGGCCGGTGGTGACCTGTGAACGGTGCGCGGCCATCTTCCCGGTCGCGGGCGGAGTCGTCGATCTCTTGCCCGCTTCCACGTCCCATCCGGGCTACGCGCAGCGGACGATGGAATGGCCTTGGCTCGTGCGGATCTACGAGAGCCGGTGGTGGCGACGAAGCCCGGTCATCGCCGTCGCCTTCGGCTGCAGCTTCGAGGAGGAACAAGCCTACGTGCTGCGGTCGCTCGACCTGCCGAAGAACGCACGGGTCCTCGATCTCGCCTGTGGGCCGGGGATCTACACTCGCCCCCTGGCGCGTGCCGCCTCGAGCGGCCTGGCCCTCGGACTCGACATCTCCTGGCCCATGCTTTCCTACGCCACCGCCCGAGCGCGAGAGGAGGAGATCGACAACATCGTCTGGCTGCACGCGAGTGCCCTGGAGATCCCCCTGGCCGACTCCACTCTGGACGGCGTGAACTGTTGCGGCGCCCTGCACCTGTTCCCGGATCTCTCCCGAGTGCTCTCGGAGATCCGGCGCGTGCTCAGGCCCGGCGGGCGCTTCGCCTGCGGGATGTCGCGAAGGCTCGATGGGCTGCTCGGCGACCTGGAGATGCGGGCGACGACGTGGAGCGGCCTCACCGCTCGCACCAGCGCCGAGCTATCGTCCTTGCTCGAGGCCGCCGGCTTCGAGAGGGTGCAGATCCACCATTCGAAGCGTATCTGGCAGATCGGGAGCGCGGTGCGAAGGTGATGTTCCGGCCGATGAGGGGGCGTCGCCTCGAGCTCGGTATCTACTTGGCCACCTCCCTGATGGCATTATCGCCCCAATAGATGTTCGAGGAATCGACGAGAACGTTCGTCACCCCGGACAGGCCGGTCACAAGCGTAGTCACAGCGCCCCCGTCGAGTGGTACCTTCTTCACCGCTTGGGCTTCCGCCCAGTATACGTAGGTCGAGTCCACGGGCTAGCATCTCCTGCTCGCAGCCCGAGAGCTGGTTTCCCCGGTTAGCGCGGCGATCGGCCAGGCGCGGGAAGTGGCGGTACACGCGCTCCAGGTCCCAACGTCCGGGACGCTCCCTCGGCACCTTGAGGTTCTCATGGACCCTCAGGTTGGGGAAGATGCGCCGCCCCTCGGGCACATAGCCCACGCCGAGTGCGGCCACGCGGAAGGGGGGCCAGCGGGTGGTGCTCTGGCCGAGGATCCTCACCGTGCCCTGACGCGGCGGAGTTAGGCCCATCAGGCTGCGCAGAGTGGTCGTCATGCCGGCCCCGTTGCGACCCCGGGAGTTGCCGGCTGCTCGGGTGCCGGCGCGGCGGGCTACCGAGTGCCACTACCGACCGGCTAAGGAAGTGGGGACACCGGCCCGGCTCGGACTCCTCGGCTTTCCTGATGCCCGTCAACTCCGCCGCCGGATTCCGGGGATCGGCGAGGAACGCTAGGCGTCGCCTGAGTCGGCGGAGGTGCCCCCGCCGCCCAAACCGTGACGGTCAACAACACCGGTGTCGGCTGGGGAAACTTCATCGGACCGGTCCCTAGGTCCGGCTGCATGCCCCGTATCATTCGGGGTAGGTTCGTGGTTCACGCGCTGTTGTCAATCTTGCGAGGTCTAGTGCAGCTGTCATGTGTCCTGCGCGGCGGGTTGTTGATCTTCTCGACGCTGAACCCTGCAACTCTGGAGATCCGTCGCGTTACCGCATACCGTGATCACCGAGGTGCGCGGTCGGGCCCGGCCACAAAATGACCGCGCCGCCCGGCAGTCGGAGGAGCTTGCGATGCGCGGAGAGGGTCGGACATCAGCGCGAGTACAGGAGCACCGGTCCGGTGGAAGCCCCGGCGAGCGAGACGACGGAATAGCCATCTGGGACCCGGTCGGCGGCGACGAAAGCAGCACCGCACCGGGAGCCGTATCCGCCGATCTCATCGCGGGCACGGTCGAGGCGCTGCAGGCGCGGCGTAACGAATATGAGCACGACGCCCTGCGTGGAACGATCGAGCCTTTCCCTCGACACGTTCGATCGCAACGGCGCGCAGGTGAGTTGAGGCGGGATTGACGCCAGCGTCTGGCGTTGGAGCGTGGGGTCGCGGCCAGCCCTCGTCTTCGAGAAACGGGAAGAGGCGCTCGCTGGCGATCTTCTCGACGTACTGGAGTTGAGCCCGCGGTCGGAGTGGAAGATCAGCCCGAGCGCAGGGCGATGTCTGGCAATGGCGCGCCGCAGCGCCTCCGTAGACAGCTCCGCATCCGGGCTTGTCGCGCCGACCGTCCCGGCAATTCGTCGAGAGGCTCGGTCGAACTTCGAGCCTCGCGCTCACCCGGCCGTGCTGGGCGTCCCATTGGCGGAAGGGCGGAGAGCGGCCTTTGGAATCTTGGCCCGGCATCTCTTCCTCTCCGTGGCGAAGATTGCCGTACCCGCGAAGCCGCTGTGCACGACGGGCCTTGCGATCATTGCAGCAGCGGCATGCTCGTCGCCCTCGCACTTCTGAAGCTGCTCCTCGTGCAGGACGCCGGCCAAGCGCCCGCCCCTTTGCTGGCGGAGGACACGAACGGCTTCCCGCTCCCTTTGCCGGGTCATGGCGACGTGGCGGGACCGGCCTCCACGTCGACTTGGGCCGCGGATGACGTCCCTCCGAGGGCTCCGGTAGCCTCCTCTTCTGCGGCGCCGACGATCCCTTCCCCCGAAGCGGACGTCACCTCGCCGGGAACAGGACCCTCGCTGGGAGGTACACGCTTCATCCCGGTGCCGGTGCTCGCGTATCGGGCTGATTACGGCTGGACGGCCGGGCTCACCCTCTTCCTCTACGAGCACGAGACTTCGGTGAACCTGCGTCCGGCCTGGATCTCGCTCGAGGTCAACTACGCCCAACAGGGCCACGCTATTTCAAGATCGCGGGGGAGCTCCTGCGGCTTTGGGGAACCTCCGTACGGAACCTGACTCTCGCGGGCTTCAACTACGATCCTGCGACGCCATACTGGGGGATTGGTGCCGTTCTCCCTCCTGGGTACTCGCCCGGCTCCGGCACACCGCCGCCCCCCTATCAGTACACCTCTAATAACTCCTTCCTCGTGACCACGTTCCGCGGCGACCTGGCACCACCGCACCTGTGGTTCACCCGACTGCGCTACCTGTCCCAAACCGTGGTGAAGCCGAGCCCATTGCTCCTCGAGCAGCGGCCCCCCGGGTGGCAGGGGGGCGACATCGCGGTGTTCTCGACCGGCGCTCTCCTCGACACGCGAGATCGCGAGCTGTGGACCCGCAGAGGCGTCGCCACGGAGGCCTCCCTCTTCGCGAACCCGTCCCTGGGAAGCCTCTCGCAGTTCGGCACTCACGGCGCCGACGTGACGGCGCGAGGTTACGCCTCCTTGTGGGCGGGGGGCTCGCTCGCGGTCCGGGGCCTCGCCGAGATCCGGCGCGGAGACGTCCCGTCGTTCAAGTGGATCCGCACCGAAGGGATCTACGGTGGTGAGGGGCTCGGCGGCGCCAATTCCATCCGCGGGGTGGCGCGAGACCGGATCTCCGGCCCCGACAAGCTGAACTCCACCGTCGAGCTCCGCCAGCTTGCCCTCCCATTGAACCTCCTCGCCCGAAACTTCGATCTCGGGTTCGCGGGCGGCTTCGACACGGGCTGGGCGCACCAGCCGGGCTACGCACCCGTCTCGGCAGCGGGCGCGTTCGTCGGATTCCGGATGCTCGTGGACCGCGCCTCCCACATCCGGGTGGACGTGGGGTACGCCGGGTTGGCCCCTCCCGCGATCTACTTCCTCGCGGACGACACCTTCTAGGGCGAGGGCGCCCCCGAGGCTTCACATCGGCTGGGACGAGGTCGGCGGCTCGGCGCTCGGGGGCGCGATGCCCGGGGGGAGCCCGGGAGGGCGAGCTCGCTCGCTAGCCCGACCCTGTCCGCCTACAGGCACTGACCGGTCGTGGGATCGATTCCCCCGCAGGTGTAGCTGGGGCAACAGTTCGTCGAGTCGATTCCGATCTGCTTCGCACACGCGCAGACCGGCATCAACGGACAGGCGATGGCACTCGCAGTCATCGGGCAGACCGGGCACTTCTCGATCGGACAGCAGCTCGTGGGATCCGTCCCTGTCACCACCGGCGGCTGTCCGCCGGGGCAGGCCGGCAGGGACATCGGACAGGCGATGGGCTTCGTCGGATCGCATGCCGGGGGCACGGGGACGCACTCGTTCGTGCAGATCTGTCCGGAGCAGCTGCCGGCCGAGTCGCACTGACAGCTCATGTCACCGGATGGGCAAGAGCAGGCGTCGGTGGAGCCGGCGGCCGCGGGGGCGCAGCCCCAGCCGACGCAGGTCACGGTGCAGTCCTCGCCGGTCGGACAGTCCGCGTTGGTCGCGCACTGGGATTGCTGCGGTTGGCAGGTGCACGGTCCCCCGCAAGGATCCGTGCCCGCACAGACGGTGGTCTCGCCGGGCTGGCACGTGGGCTTCGTGCACCCACAGATAGAGATCGACGTGACCGGGGTGGGCGCCCCACCGCAGGTGCATTGATAGATGGGGCAGCACTCGCTCGAGAGCCCCACCACGACGGGCGACGTGTTCCCGGGACAGACCGGAAGGTCCACCGTGCAAGCCGCGGGCTTCGTGGGGTCGCACTGGGTGCCGTCGGGGTCGCAACGGAAGGCGGGGCAGCAATCTTCCACGGCCGTGCCAATCCACAGATGGGTTCCCACCGGGCACACCGGGGCCGGCGTCGTCGGACAGGTGGCGGGAGCGGCGCAGATGGGCTGGCAGGAGAGATGAGCGCAGCAATCGCTCGAGTAGTCGATGACCGGTTCCTGACCCGCTGGGCACGGCTCCGCCGCAACGGCGGGGCAGGCCTCCTCCTGGTTCGCGGTGCAGGTGGCGAGAGGGGCCGTGCGCAGGAGCGCTTCCTGCGTCCCGCCGCTCGATGGGTTCGTGCCGCAGGCGACAGTCGTCAGCAGCACCACTCCGAGGGCGATCCTTCGCATGACGACCCCCTTCGAGGAACGAGCGTGGCCCCCCTCATGCGCTCTGTCAACGGCCGCACCCGTTCCGCACACGAGAGATCCGACCCTGAGGAACCCGGCACTCCCGGTCGGAGGTGTCGACCGGGAACCATGTGTGTGGGAGTGCTTGGGTGGCGCACGCGGCGTCGTCTGGAGGATGCGGATCGGTGTGCCCCGAAGCCCTTGCGAGAGCCATGGGTGTGGACGCTTGAGCCCCGACGTCCGAGCGAGGAGGGACGCGGTGCGCAGTGTTGAACCGACGGCCTCGCGAGAGCCCGAGCGTCGGGCGGTGGAGCAGGGGCTCCCCGTTCTGGCAGAGCTCACCCGGGCTGCACGCGGTCCCGCAGGTGCCGCAGTGGTTGGCGCTCGTCGTGAGATCGGTGCAGACGCCCTCGCAGTTGGCGCTCCCGGGGCAGGTCTCGGTGCAGGTGCCGTTGGCGCATGCGGTCCCCGCCTGGCAGAGGTGCCGGACCTCGCCACAGTTGTTCGAGTCGGAGGCAGAGCGACCGGGGCAATGCCCCAGGAAGAGGAAGGCCAGGTCGTGCGACCTGGTCCATTCCCAGCGAGCCAAGAGTTTGCGGAGGGAGTGCCGGTGTCGATGCGCTCAAGAACCCGGCGGCGCGGCGGAGCCCGCACCCGCCCCAGCAGGGTGCGGGACGCTCGTCACCGTCCGAACGAAACTCCTCGCGCCCCTCTGCCTCCCTGCGGAGTGGATGATTCTGGTCTTGTCCTAAAGGGGAGAACCGAAGAGCCCATAGACCAGGACTGCGAGCACGACCACCGTGATCGCCACGAACTTGCGGTCCCCTTGCGCAGCGAACGCCACGATCGAAAGCGCGACCCGTGCGACGGGGGTCGCTACGAGCAACGCGAGCCCGAGCTGGATGATTCCGCGACCGCTCAGGCTCGACACGCCCTGAGCGATCGCAGCGAACCCGCGCAGCCGGCTCGCCTCACCGGGGAAGGCCAGATCGCGGGGGATCTCGGCGCCATGGCGTCCGAGGTACAGGATCGCTCCGACGAGGGTGACCGCCGCCGCGGTGGAGACTCCGATCCGCAGGATTCCCCCGACGAGTCGTTCGAGCTTCTGATCCGTGGGCGCGGGCACGTGGCTAGATCCGACCTTTCAGACCCCCGTAGGCCATTTCGATCGCCAGCACGGTCACGACCACCGCGAAGAGCGCGCGGAGGAACAGTCCGCCGGCGCGAGGCAGGACGCGCGCACCGAGCAGCGCTCCAGGGAGCACGCCGAGGACGACCGGAAAGGCGAGCCCAGGATCGAGGTATCCGCGGGAGAAGTAGATCCCCACGCTCGTCGCGGCGGTGACGCCGATCATGAAGTTGCTCGTGGTGGTCGAGACGCGGAACGGAAGACGCATGACCCGATCCATGGCCACGACCTTAAGAGCGCCCGACCCGATGCCCAGCAAGCCCGAGACCGCGCCGGCGACCCACATCAGTGCCAGCCCCGCTGGAACCCGAGTCACGGCGTACCGGACCGGACCGGAGGGCCCGGGGTATGTGGAGTCGAGGCGAAGCCAACGGGAGAGGCGATCGCTTTGGACATCCGAGCTGGACTCATGCCTGCGGAAGCTCGTGACCACCGAACCGAACAGGACGAGGGCGAAGACGACGGCGATGACGGATGTGTTGAGGTGGGCGGCAAGCCCTGCGCCGGTGATGGCGCCGATGCTCGTGGCGATCTCGAGGAGCATACCCACTCGCAGGTTGCTCCACCCTTCCGCCACGTACGCTGCAGCCGCACCCGATGAGGTGGCGATCACGGACAGCAACGAGGCGCCGACGGCGTACCGGATGTCGATATGAAAGACGAGGGTCAGCAGCGGCACGATCACGACGCCCCCGCCCAAGCCCGTCAAGGCGCCGAGACAGCCCGCTGCAAGCGAGCTCCCCCAAATTAGGAGGCTCATGCCCAGCACCGTCACGAGCGCAGTAGAGCGCACGAGTCCGCCCGCGAGCACCTACCCGGTTGGGCCATGGCCCCGCCCAACGATCTGCGATGCGTGGTTGGTGCCACTCAAGCTGTCTGCGGTGGCTTTGCCAAGCCAGGCGTAACTCACAGAAGTGGTGACCGCCCTCCACCGAAACGCCCGGTTCCTGTTGCTCGATGTGCCAACTAGTGCCTAGAGGTGTCGCGAATAGAGGAGCTCCTGAACACCGTCCGGCGCGTGGCCGACGAGTGCCGCGTCGGCTCCTGCTGCTGGACCATAAGCTGGACGAGGTCTACGCGGTGACTGACCGGGTCACTGCTCTCTCGGAGCGGGCGTATTCGCCTCTCGGGCAAGATTGCCGAAATCCGCCGCGACGAAGTGGTGGGGTAATTGCTGGGGGTGCAGGCCGGAAAGCACCGGCACAACGCCAACCAGGGGTGTGGACCTAGGCGCCGAGAAAGAGATCCAACGAACCGTCCGCTCGTTCGTCCGCGATCCGAAGGTCGCGCCGGCGTGGTATCGAGCGACGAGGTGGTCGTCTTTCACAACGGCGCCCGCGACGGCACCACCCCATGAGCCCTCAGAGATACAACCTGGAGACCTGCGGCGGCTGCGTTGCGCTCGGGAAGCGGCTCGCCCCACCAGCGTGGTCGGAGGAGACCCTGAATCGTGCGCAATTAACCGGCCAGGCCTCGATCGTGGCGACCCTAAAGAGTGCTTATTTGCGCATATAATGGTCGTATGCTCAACTGCGGTAACGCTCGCAGGTTCATATTCGGCCGTCAAAGCTTCGGGAGCGCGATTTTCCCCATCTGAGCATTAGCTCATGAATATGGATTACGCTCATGACTGAGCCGAGCTCATCGAGGGTTTCGAGGTGCGCGTAGCAGTTCAGAAGCGCAGCGCGTGTGCCGTCGAGCTTTGGCACCACGGGCTCGTGGCAAGGATCCCGAACCGGCCTTTGGAGTGGGGGAGACGCTGGCGGATTTCTTGATTGGTTGAATTGAACTCATCGTGCAACGTAGGCGCGAACGCGAACGCGCCATTTTGCAGCCCAGGACAACCGCCCGTGAGTAAGAACCAGCAGAAGCTAGGCCTTGCGGCTCGCGCTGGCTGGCTCTATTACGTCGCCAACAATACGCAGGACGAGATCGCCGCTAAGCTGAATATCTCCCGGCAGGCTGCCCAGCGCCTCGTGTCGCTGGCCGACGCTGAGGAGCTCATCCAACATCGGCTGATACACCCGCTCTCCGAGTGCATCGAGCTAATCGAGCAACTCCGCTCTCGCTTCGGTTTTTCCTATTGCGATGTTGCCCCGAGCGATCCTGGACAAGGTGATCTGTATACTTCCCTTGGGGTGTGCGGGGCCGCTTGCATCGAGAGCTACCTGGTCTCCAAGACGCCCGTTGTCTTGGCTATCGGCGGCGGCCGGGCACTGCGAGCGACGGTGGATCGGGTGAAGCCAATGAACACGCCTCAGCACAGGATCGTGTCGTTGCACGGGCACATGGGGCCAGACGGCCGAGCTAGTCACTTCGAAGCCGCGATGCACCTAGCGGACCGGGTGAATGCCGAGGCCTTTCTGCTCCCTACGCCTGTGGTAGCGCGGACCCCCGAGGAACGCCGGATCCTGCAGCAGCAGCATGCTTTCCAGGCTGTGAAGGAGCTGGTCAAGCGGGCCAAGGTGGCCTTGGTTG
Source organism: Anaeromyxobacter sp. (assembly GCA_035686075.1). Classification (GTDB taxonomy): domain Bacteria; phylum Myxococcota; class Myxococcia; order Myxococcales; family Anaeromyxobacteraceae; genus Anaeromyxobacter. The sequence continues at coordinate 42,508 of DASRZU010000011.1, read as the reverse complement.
GCATCGGCGAAATGGCGTGGAAAGGACCGCTGCACGAGGATGGGTTCTACGCGGACGCAGACGTCACCGATCTCCTTGAGCGTGGCGCCGTTGGGGTGGTACTGGCATGGGCATTCGATCGGAGCGGGAAGCTCATTCGCTGCTCGATAAACGAACGGGTCGCGGGCATGCCCCTGGACCTTCTCCCCCCAGGGCGGGTCATCGGCGTGGCACAAGGCGAGCAGAAGGTCGAGGCCATTCTGGGGGCCATCCGCGGTAAGATCATCTCGGGACTCATCACCGACGAGACCACCGCCCGAAGACTACTTGAGTTCAAGTCTTGACGGCCCCGGCGAGCAAACTGCCGAGCGCCGACCTGTTGGAGGCGGCATGAAGAGCGCGTTCATCTCCCCGAGCGAGATCGCGAAGACCATCGATCACTCGCTGCTCCGCCCCGATCTGACGGTTTCTGGGGTTCGGGAGGGGTGCGCGGTCGCCAGGGCGTGCGGCGTCGTTTCCGTGTGCGCGCGACCCAGCGATCTTCCAATCCTCGTGGAGGAGCTGGCGGGCACGGGGATCCTTGTGACGACCACGATCGGGTTCCCCCACGGCGCGACCTCCACCGCGGCCAAAGTGGCGGAGACACGCGCCGCGATCGCTGGCGGTGCCGTCGAAGTCGACATGGTCCTCAACATCGGCAGGTTGCGCTCGGGTGAGCACCGGTTCGTGGAGGGGGACATTCGGTCCGTGGTGGAGGCCGCACACGCTGGCTCGGCGATCGTCAAAGTGATCCTTGAGACCGCCTACCTCACTGACGAGCAGAAGGTCATGGCTTGCAGGCTGTCCGAGGCGGCTGGCGCGGATTTCGTGAAGACGTCGACCGGGTTTGCCCAGGGCGGGTCGACGGTGGCGGACCTAAGGCTCATGCGACGGACCTGCGGCCCGCGGGTCCGGATCAAAGCGGCAGGGGGGATCTCGACCCTGGACGCCGCGCTAGCAGCCTTGGCCGCGGGAGCGGATCGGGTTGGCACGAGCTCGACCCCGGCCATTCTCGACGAGGCGCGACGGCGCGCCGGGGCAAGCGGGCGGTTGTCGTTCGAGGCCTGAGGGACGGCGCTCCCAAGAGGCTACCAGGAGGGACCGTGGATCGCATCATCGCCTGGGATCTCGGAACCGGCGGCAACAAAGCCTCGCTGTATGACCGAGACGGGAACTGCGTGGCCTCCACGTTCGTCCCCTATGAAACCAGCTACCCGGACAGCGGCTGGCACGAGCAGCGCCCGGAGGACTGGTGGGGGGCAGTCATCGAGAGTACCCGCCGGCTCCTCGCATCGGTGAGGGTCGATCCTCGGGAGATCGTGTGCTGCGGCCTCTCCGGTCACAGCCTTGGAGCGGTGCCCGTCGATCGCGACGGGAACCTGCTCCGGCCTTCGACCCCCATCTGGTCCGACTGCCGGGCGACCCCACAAGCGAGAGAGTTCTTCACCCGGTGCGACCAGCTGGAGTGGTACCGGACTACGGGGAATGGCTTTCCGCCTCCGCTCTACAGCGTGTTCAAGATCATGTGGTACCGGGATAACGAGCCCGAGATGTTTTCGAGGGTCCACAGGATCGTCGGCACCAAGGATTTCGTGAACCTGCGGCTCACCGGGCGCCTCTGTACCGACCCCTCCTACGCGTCGGGGTCGGGCGTCTATGATCTGCTCCGCTGGAACTACTCCCCCAGGCTGATCGAGGCCTCCGGCCTTCCCGCCCGGATCTTCCCCGAGATCGTCCCCTCGACCCAGGTCATCGGGCGCCTGACGCACGAGGCGGCCGAGGCGCTCGGCCTCCACGCCGGCGCCGAGGTGGTGGCCGGCGGGGTGGACAACTCCTGCATGGCCCTGGGAGCCAAGGCATTCAAGGAAGGAAGGGCCTACAACAACCTCGGCTCCTCCTCCTGGATCGCCGTCTGCTCGTCGCGGCCCCTCATCGAGGAGGCGAGCCGGCCCTACGTCTTCGCCCACGTGGTTCCAGGGATGTTCGCCTCCGCCTTGGCCATCACTGCCGCCGGCTCGAGCTTCCGCTGGATCCGCGATCAACTGGCGCCGGACCTCGTCGCTCGCGCCGAGCGAGAGCGGATCGACGCGTACGACCTCATGGTGGAGGAGGCGGCGCGGTCTCCGCGGGGGGCCCGGGGGCTCCTCTTCAACCCCAGCCTGGGAGGGGGGATGCCCTTGGACAAGAGCGCTCGAATCCGCGGCGGCTTTCTGGGGCTGGACCTTGGCCACCGCCGGGCGGACCTCTTCCGCGCGGCCATGGAGGGTATCGCCCTCGGGCTGCGCCTCTGCCTGGACGAGCTCCGGCGCCTCACCAGGATGAGCGACGAGATGCTGATCGTGGGGGGCGGGAGCAAGAGCGCCCTCTGGCGGCAGATCTACTCTGACGCGTACGGACTCCGCATCGTCAAGTCGAGCGTGGACCAGCAGGCGGCGGCCCTGGGCGCGGCCGCCGTGGCCGCGGTCGGCACCGGGCTGTGGGAGGGCTTCGACCGGATCGACGGACTCCACCGCACCGAGGAGATCGTCGATCCCGTCCCCGAGAGCGCAGCCTACTATGATCGCTTGGTCCCGATCTTCAAAAAGGCCGCCGACGACCAGGCGGACCTTCAGTGCTTGCTTCACGGCGAGGGCGGGTGACGCTGGCCCGGCGGCCAGGCAGCGGTCCGGACAGGAGATGACGACCATGTTCGAGAAGCGCGCGGATCAGAAGGAGCTGCCGGTGAAGACCGCGCCAGGAAGGGACTGGACCGCCCCTCGCTCCGGGCCCTGGCGGTCGCTGTTCGCCAAACCGGAGGTGAGCGTGGGCATGGCGCTCATCGCCCTCTGCGTGGTGATGACCGCCGCGAGCCCGTACTTCCTGACGGTCCGAAACATCCTGAATATCCTGAGGCAGTTCTCGCTCATTGCCATCCTGGCCGTGGGAGAGGGACTCATCATCATCACCGCGGGAATCGATCTCTCGGTCGGCGCCTTGGTGGGAATGACCGCCTGCGTGGGGGCCTGGGCGGCCCAGGCCGGCGCTCCCCCCGGCCTGACCCTGCTCGTCATCCTCGGGTCGGGGACCTTGGCCGGGCTAGTGAACGGGCTCCTGGTCACGCGCGTGGGGATCGCTCCATTCATCGCAACGCTCGGAATGATGAGCGTCGCCCGGGGGATCTCCCTGCTCATCACACTCGGCTCGCCCATCCACTACGAGAGCACTTGGATCTCGGTGCTCGGGGGAGGCCATATCGGAGTGGTCCCGGTTTCAGTGATCGTCATGCTGGTGATCGTGGCGGCGGGATCCGTCTTTGCCACGAGGACGGTGCTGGGCAAGAACGTCTACGCAGTCGGGAACAGCGAGAAGGCAGCCAAGCTCTCGGGCATCCGGGTTGGGACCACCAAGACGGTGGTCTTCACGATCACCGGATTCCTCACCGGGGTGTGCGGCCTCATCCTGGTAGGCCAGTTGGAGGGGGCAGACGCCTTCTACGGGAACGGTTACGAGCTGGACGTGATCGCGGCAGCCGTGATCGGCGGCATCAGCCTGGCGGGAGGCGAGGGCAACCTGCTCGGGATCATGGTGGGCGCGGCGCTCATGGGCGTGCTCAAGAACGCCTTCGTGCTGCTCGCCGTCCCGGGCTACTGGCAGACGGTAGCCGTGGGCCTCGTCATCATCGGTGCGGTATCGATCGACAGTCTGAGGAAGCGCAAGTGATGGCAGGTGGGCCGCAGGGCGGCCCCGCCGAGAGGCCGGAGTGCAATCATGGCGGACGGTAGCTGCATCTGCAAGATCACCGGGGTGACCAAGACTTTCTCGGGCGTCGTCGCCCTGAACGACGTGAGCCTCTCGGTCCAGCGGGGCGAGATCCACGGGATCGTGGGGGAGAACGGCGCGGGCAAGTCCACCCTCATGAATGTCCTGGGGGGCGTCTTCCATCCCGACCGCGGCGTCATCGAGTTCGACGGGGCGCCGGTGCGGTTCCGCGACCCCAGGGACGCCCAGCGGCGGGGCGTGGCCATGATTCACCAGGAGCTCTCGCTCTCCCGGGCCATGACCGTTGCGGACAACATCTTCCAGGGTCGCATGCTCACCGGCAGGCTGGGCTTCGTCGACAGCCGGCGGATGGTGGCGGAGAGCCGGAGGCACCTCCAGGCGCTCGGGGTCCAGAACATCGACCCCCGCACACTGGTGAAGGAGCTGAGTGCCTCGCAGATGCAGTTGGTCGAGATCGTGAAGGCGGTGTCGCTCGATGCCAAGTTGCTCATCATGGACGAGCCGACCTCTTCTCTGACCAGCCCGGAGATCGCCCGGCTGCTCGAAATCATGCGCGGCCTGCGGAGCAACGGGGTGTCGATTCTCTTCATCACCCACAAGCTGGAGGAGATCCTGGAGGTAGCCGACCGGGTCACGGTCCTCCGGGACGGCCGGTACGTGGACACTCTCATTGCCCGGGAAGCCTCCGCCCAGAAACTGGTCTCGCTCATGGTGGGCCGCGACTTCGAGCGGAAGCCGCACCGGCAGTTCATCACCGACACATCCGGACGGGAGGTAGTGCTCGAGGTGGAGAAGCTGTGCGTGGGCTCGCGCGTCCGCGACGCCAGCTTCCAGTTGTACCGGGGCGAGGTGCTCGGCCTCACCGGGCTGGTGGGCGCGGGCCGGTCGGAGCTCCTCCAGGCAATCCTGGGAGTGGAGCCAGCCACCTCAGGCACCATCAAGGTCCACGGTAAGCGGGTGGCCATCCGCCATCCAGCCGACGCGATCCGCCTCGGGATCGGGATGGTCCCGGAGAACCGCAAGGAGCAGGGGATGTTCCTGCGGCTCAGCGTGCTCGACAACATGACCATGGTCCACCTGCGCCGGCTCGCCGGCCCCCTTCTCTTCCTCAAGGGGCGGCGCGCCCGGGAGGCTGCCTCGAAGTACGTGTCCGAGCTGTCCATCAAGACTCCGAGCCTTGGCCAGGTCGCGCAGAACCTCTCCGGCGGGAACCAGCAGAAGACCATCATCGGCCGCTGGCTCATGCACGGCCCGCGGATCCTCTTCCTTGACGAGCCCACACACGGGATCGACGTGGGGGCGAAGGCGGAGATCTACCGGATCATCGACGCGCTCTCGCAGCAGGGCGTCTCCATCATCCTCCTGTCGTCGGAGCTCCCGGAGGTCTTGAACCTTTGCGATCGAATCATGGTGATGCACCGCGGCGAGATCCGGGGAGTGCTCGCCCACGATGTCGCCGACCCGGTCGCCATCATGAGCCTCACCCTAGAAGAGAGTAGGAGAGCCGAACAGCCCGTCACCTAGGGGAAGTAGCTGCACCGAGCAACCAAAGGAGGAACACCAATGCGCAGAGCCGTCGCCGTCATCCTCGCCATCTTCTTTGCGATCCCCGTTGGCGTCCGGGCCGCGGACTTCACCCCGGCCGCCCAACTTAAGCCGCCGCCGGGCAAGACGCTCTACGGCCTCCCCGTCGACCAGAAGGCGAGCAAGCCCATCCGCATCGCCGAGATCATGGTCCAGAACAACCCCTTTGGTCGTGCCGTCAAGGAGGGGGCGGACTACGCCAAGGAGATCCTCAAGGGCCGGAACGCCACCGTGGACTGGATCTCCGTTCCCGACTTCGATCCACAGAAGTTCGAGGCGGCCATGCAGAACGTGATCACCGCCCAGTACAATGCGGTGGCGCTGTTCGGGCTCTCCGAGGCCCTGCAGCCGGTCGTCGACAAGGCCGTGAGCGCCGGCATCCTCGTGTACACGTTTAACACCGAGCCTGGGATGAAGTCGAAGCGCCAGGCCTATTGGGGCCAGGACGGGTTCGCGGGTGGTGCGAAGTGCGGCCAACTGCTTGCCGACGCCATGGGGGACAAGGGCAAGTACGCCATCATCACCGGGTCCTTCAACGTCCTCGGTCACGAACTCAGGCGTAAGGGTGCACACTCGGTGCTCGACAAGTACCCGAACATGAAGCTCGTGGGCGAGTTCGAGAACCAGGACAAGGCCGAGGAGGCTTACAACATCACCCAGAACCTCCTCACCTCCAACCCCGACTTGAGCGGCATCTACGTGACCGCGGGCGGGCCGTTCGGCGCCGCCAAGGCCATCAAGGACGCTGGGCTGACGGGGAAGGTGAAGCTCGTCTGCCACGACTGGATGACCGAAACGGTGGCCTACGTGCGTTCCGGAGAGGTCACCGCGGTCCTCGACCAGGACCCCTTCAACCAGGGTTACGCTCCGATCATCGCAGCGTTCAACAAGCTGGTCGCCGGCACCAACCCGAAGGAAGTGAACTGGTTCGAAGGCGACGTCGCCACCCCGCAGAACGTGGCCCAGAAGATCCCGAAGTAGAAACGAGCGGTGTTTAGGTCCTGCGGAAGCCTGCCAATCGGGTCAGGCTTCCGCAGCCCATCTGCTGGACCAGGACTTGACCGGACCGCCCGGTCGGGAGGTAGCGATGACTCAGCAATATGCCGGGAAGGAGCGGAGCGCTGTCCGCGTCGCGGTCGTGACCGGAGCCACGCGCGGCATCGGGCTCGCGATCACCCGTGCCTTGCTCGAGGACGGTCTCTTGGTTGCCCTGGTCTATCGCCAGAACCAAGAGGCGGCGAGAAGCGCCCAGGGCGAGCTCAAGGAATGGGAGGGGCGCACCCTGTTCATCAACGCCGATGTGGGGCACATGCCAGAGGCAACCCGGGTGGTGGACTGCGTCGTGGCGGAGTGGGGGAGGGTCGATATCCTGGTTAACAACGCCGGGGTGTTCCAGTTCGCGTTCCTAGAGGAGATGGACGAGGGGTTCCTCGACAGCATCTTCCGCTCGAACTTCAAGAGCGCGTTCTGCATGATCAAGAGCGCGCTCCCCTGGCTCAAGAAAGCCGACCACCCGCGCATCCTGAACGCGAGCTCGATCGCCGGCCGGCTTGCAGACGTGGGGCTCATCGCATACGGAAGCTCGAAGGCCAGCCTCGACATGCTTACGCGCGTGGCCTCGGCGGAGCTGGCCCCGTTCGGCATTACCGTCAACGCCTATGCACCCGGGATCGTCTTCACCGAGATGACGCGGGAGATGATCGAGACACGGGGGAAAGACCAGGTGAAGCAGATCCCCGCCGGCAAGTTCGGAGCCCCCGAAGACGTCGCGAATCTGGTCCGGTACCTTTGCTCACCGCAGGCCGACTACATCACGGGTGAAGTGATCGGCATTGATGGGGGGATGCTGAAGGTCCAGAACCCGTACCGCGCGCATGAGCGGGCGCAGAGGGGCTCCTGACCCCGCAGCGGCCAAGTAGGTGATCACCCGCAGAGGACGGACGCGGCACCCGGCGACCCCGAGGTTCAACCCGGGCGACTCAAGGGAGCGAGGAGGGGGCGATGGCATACGAATTCGAGGCTGCGTTCGACCTTCAGGGCAAGACCGCACTGGTCACCGGTGGTGCGGCCGGGATCGGGCTCGCTATCAGCCAACTCTTTGCGTCCAGAGGTGCGAACCTGGTCATGCTCGACAGCAGTTCGACGGTCTCGCAGGTGGCGAAGAGCCTCCCCGGCACCGTTGGCGAGCGTCTGGGTGTGCAGGGCGACGTAACAAGCGCCAAGGATTGCGAGGACGTCGTCGCCGCCACCCTGGCGCGATTCAAGGCGCTCGACATCCTCGTGAACAACGCCGGGATCGGGCCCCTTGCCCCGGCTGAGGAAACGACCGAGGCAAACTTCGACCGTACCATGGCCGTGAACCTCAAGGGCCCATTCCTGATGGCCAGGGCAGCGGGCAAAGCGATGATCCAGCAAAGGCACGGCCGGATCGTCAACATCGCCTCGCAGGCGAGCGTCGTGGCCCTCGACAAGCACCTCGCCTATTGCACCAGCAAGGCCGGCCTAGTGGGGATGACCAAGGTGCTGGCCTGTGAATGGGCCCAGTACGGGATCACAGTGAACGCCATCTCCCCCACCGTGGTCGAGACGGAATTGGCTCGCGTGTACTGGGTGGGTGAGCGTGCGGAGGCGATGAAGCGACGGATCCCGACGGGGCGCTTTGCTCAGCCGGAAGAGATAGCGGCGGCGGTGCTTTACCTCGTGAGCGGCGTTGCCGGGATGATCACTGGCGAGAACCTGATCATCGACGGTGGCTACACGGTTCAGTGATCTGGACTCTCGATTCCTCGACCGGGCGGCTCGACAGCGGCGAGTGAGACATCGGACGAGTCTCACAAGTGAACCTGCGGTCGAGGTTGAGGAGCGCGGGCTCATCGGATAGATCAGGTCGCCAGCGTTGAGCAGGATCGCGTTCGCGGTTCCGGTGACTCCGCGTTGGAGGGTGCAGGCGGTGAAGAGCTCGTCACAGCGTGGTTCGCTTGCCGTGATCCTCGGAATCCGATCGGCTGTGCCCTGGGTCCGTGAAGATGGGGAGAAGAGGCATGTTCAGGGAGATGAGGCGCAAGAGGCAGCTGCTCTCGGAGGTGGAAGCAATCGCCATGCTTCAGTCCTGTACCTCAGGAGTCCTGGCGGTGCAGGGTGATGACGACTATCCCTACGCGGTCCCCCTGAGTTTCGCTTACGAGGACGGCAAACTCTTCTTTCATTCGGCGACAGCTGGCCACAAGATCGATGCCATCAACCGGAATGCGAAGGTCTCGTTCTGTGTCATCGAAACGGACGACATCGTGCAGAAGACATTCACCACGCACTTCCGCAGTGCCATCGTCTTCGGAAGAGCGAGGATCCTCACGGAGGATGGCGAGAAGAGACACGCCCTCGAATGCCTAGCGAGGAAGTACTCACCTGACTTCCTCGAAGCAGCGGGCTCTGAGATCGAGCGCGACTGGACGAGAGTGTGCGCGATAGAGCTCGTTATCGAACGCATGACGGGCAAAGCAGCAAAAGAGATCGTCGACAAGTCCGCGTAGGCGACGGAGCGCGTGCGATACGCCTACGGCGCAGTCCCGCGTAACAGCGGAGGGGCTTGCCTCCTCGTCGACGAGTTGGTGCCGAAGATGTCACGGCGTGCTTCAGTTGGTGCGGTCCGGCCTCATGGGAACTGACCCGCGCGCTCTCAGGCCACTTTCCGTGAAATGTATGGGTCGATGTGAGCGGCGACCGATACGGATCATCGTTGATTGATCCGGCCTCAGCACGCCAGGCCCGTGCCCGGGTCGGGGGACGCGGCACATCAGCGATCCCGATCAGGAAGACTTGGAATCACCGGCGCCTCCGCGACGAAGTTGACTCTAGGCCGAGGACGTGAGGCCGGGGTTGCCAGGAACGCGCCGAGTGACTATTCGACGTAGCGAGTCATTGGTGGAGCCGGTCCTTCGGTCACCTGGACGAGTTCGTCCGGTGGTAGCCACCTCGCCGACCTTCCCGGATCTGCTCGGCGCCCACCTGAGAGCGCCATGCTTGTAGATGGCCCCCTTAAGGAGGGCGGCGAGCAGCTTCGCATAAGGCGTAGTCGGCGCTCGAGAGATCCAGCACCAAGTCCCGCTCGATCGCCCGCTCAGAGCGACCAGGGTGTTCACCCTCTCTAGGGACGACGCTGCGAGGGATTCCCACGATTGGAGTTGATCCCGTTCGGTGGAGTCTGAGCGGCTTCGTGGGCTAAGCCGCTGCAAGGTGCTTCCTTTCGTAGTTCACCGGCGAGTGGTAGTCGAGGGCCGAGTGGCGGCGACGCGGATTGTACCAGCCTTCGATGTACTCGAAGACCGCCATCCTGGCCTGCGCGTGCGTCTCGAACGTGGTCCGGTCGATGAGCTCGCACTCGAGGCTGGCGAAGAACGACTCGCAGAGGGCGTGCGCGATGAGCGCGTCGTCGTCGTGGTCGCGCTGGGATGGCGGGCGCCGGCGCCAGGCGTGAAAGCCCGACTCGGAGACCCCCAGGCAATGGCACATGACGGTTGCCGGGTGCGCGGCCTGGTTCGCCCTCATGAATCGGAACGCTTCTTGTGCGTCCGCGTGGCCTCTTCCTCCTGGGCGAACCACGCCGCGGCTTTTTTTAGGATGTCGCGCTCCTCGCGCAACCGCGCGTTCTCGCGCCGGAGCTTCGCGAGCTCCTTCTTCTCGTCGGTCGTCAGACCATCGGTGCGGCGACCCGCATCGAGATCCGCCTGACGGACCCACGACCGGATCGTCGTGTCGGTGACGCCGAACTCCCTCGCCAAGCTTCGGACTGTCCTCCCCCCTCGAGCGAGCTCCACCATCCGAGCGCGGAACTCAGCAGGGTACGGGGGCTTCGACCTGGGCATCGCGGAATCCTCCACCCACAGCGGGAAGGACTCCACAAAACGGGATCAACTCCACGATGACGACCCCGAGCCCATTCTTCAGTGCCCCGGGTGCGCCCTCTTCGTCGAGTACGTGGTGCCGGAAACCCCGCCGGCGGGCGCTTGGCAGGCGACCAGGGTCCTGGCGATGCGCCTAGCCGCCTCGCCCTCGATTGCCCGCACTCCCCAGGGGGTGATGGGCGAAGCGCGGTTCCCACCGATCGGGCCGAGGGGTCACGGCCGAGACGCCCTCCCACCGGGCGCTCGTCGGTTCGGCGAGTATCGCGAAAGCGTGGACCCGCCTGGCGAGGCTTGTCCGCACTGGGAGCCGACCATAGTTTTACGTGTAGTCACACGTCTCCGCAGCCGCTCACGCGCCGCGCTCGAGACACACCGGATCGAGATCCCTTGAGAGAGGGACTGCGATCGGAGGACTCCTATGCTACGCAACTCTTCACGGTTCATCCTGGCCGCCGCATCGGGCGTGCTTATGCTCGCGGCCACGCCTGCCCGCCCGGCCTCCGGCGAGGCTTCCCTCAGCGGGAAGGTGGCGCTCCTCTTGCCGGAGACCAAGACCACCCGCTACGAGACGGCCGATCGCCCGTACTTCGAGAGCGAGATGAAGAAGCTCGCTCCGAACGTGACGATCATCTACAGCAACGCCGATCAGGACGCCGGGCGTCAGCTCTCCCAGGCCGAGGCGGCGCTCACCAACGGCGCCCGGGTGTTGGTTCTCGACCCCGTGGACTCGGCCGGGGCCGCCTCCATCGCCGACAAGGCCAAGGCCCAGGGCGTGCCGGTCATCGCCTACGACCGGCTGATCCTGAACTCGCACGGCGTCGACGCTTACATCTCCTTCGACAACGAGCGGGTGGGCCGCCTCCAGGCGAAGAGCCTGGTGGATCGGCTCCTCGCCCTCCACATCGCCAAGCCCACGATCGTCATGATCAACGGGGCTCCCACCGACAACAACGCCAAGCTCTTCAAGGAGGGGGCGCACAGCGTGTTCGACCCCCTGGTCAAGGAGGGCAAGCTCACCATCGCCAAGGAATACGACACGCCCGACTGGAGCCCGGACCAGGCCCAGCAGGAGATGGAGCAGGCCCTGACCGCCCTGGGCGACAAGGTCGACGGTGTGTACTGCGCCAATGACGGGACCGCGAGCGGCGCCATCGCCGCCATGCGGGCCGCGAACGTTCACCCCATTCCCCCCATCACCGGGCAGGACGCCGAGCTCGCGGCCGTTCAGCGCATCGTGGCGGGCACCCAGTACATGACGGTCTACAAGCCCATCAGGCCGGAGGCCGACCGGGCCGCGGAGATGACGCTCGAGCTGCTCAAGGGTCAATCGGTCCGCGCCGGGAAGCACACCATCAACAACGGGGCGGCGAACGTTCCCGCCGAACTCCTCACCCCCGTGGCCGTGACCAAGAACAACGTCGAGCAAACGATCGTGAAGGACGGGTTCTGGACCGCCGACCAGATCGGGCTCAAGAAGAGCGCGGGTATGGCGAAGAAGAGCATGAGCATGAAGTAGACCCTTTCCCGCGGGTCGCAGCATGGCCACCGCCGGCACCCCCACCACCCCCCTGCTCGAGCTGAAGGGCATCCATAAGCGCTTCGGGGCGGTGGAGGCGCTCTCCGGGGTCGACTTCGAGGTGTTCGGCGGGGAAGTGGTGGGGCTCGTGGGCGACAACGGCGCGGGGAAGTCCACCCTGGTGAAGGTCATCGCCGGCACCTACCGCGCCGATGCGGGAGAGTACCGGTTCGAGGGGCGCCGGGTACAGCTCCTCAGCCCCCGCGACGCGACCGACCTCGGGATCCAGACCGTCTACCAGGATCTGGCGCTGTGCGAGAACCTCGACGTGGTCGCCAACCTGCACCTCGGCCGCGAGCAGTTAACACCCGTCGTCCCCGGCGTCGTGCGGGTGCTCGACGAGCTCTCCATGGAACAGCGGGCCTGGCGGTTCGCGCGGGAGCTCCACGTCCACATCCCATCGCTCCGCACGCTCGTGGCCGACCTCTCGGGGGGCCAGCGGCAGGCGGTGGCCGTCGCACGGGCGGTGATGTGGAACTCGAAGATCGTGCTCCTCGACGAGCCCACAGCCGCTCTGGGGGTGGAGCAGACGCTGCAGGTGAAGGAGCTCGTCCGGAACCTGCGCAAGCGGGGGCTGGGGGTGGTGGTCATCAGCCACAACCTCTCGGACATCTTCGACATCACCGATCGCATCGTGGTGCTCCGCCAGGGGCGGCGCGTCGCCAGCCTCGAGACCGGAAACGCGACGAGGCAAGACGTGGTGGCCTTCATTACCGGTGCGGAGTTCGGCCAGAGCGTCGCGGGCTGACGGCCCGCGAGGAGGTCAAGGCGGTCGTGGCCACCCCGACGGCAAGCGAGGGGGCGAAGGCGGCGCCGGCGCGGGCCGGCTCGCCCGGGAGGCGAGACGGCCGACCCCGCGGCTTTGCCCCGCGACTTCAGGGGGACATCGGCGCCCTCCCCGTCCTCTTGGGGCTCCTGGTCATCGCGATCGTGTTTCGGATCGCGAACCCCTTCTTCCTCACCCCGGGGAATCTCACCAACCTGCTCGTCCAGATCACGCCCATCGGCGTGATCGCCATCGGAATCGTGCTCGTCCTGCTCCTCGGAGAAATCGACCTGTCCGTCGGTGCGGTGAGCGGCTTCTGCGCCGCGGTGATGGCTGTCCTCTCGGTGAGGCACGGAGTACCGGGATGGCTCGCCGCCTCGCTCGGCATCGGCACCGGCCTCCTCATCGGGCTCTTCCAGGGGGTCTGGACGAGCGTTCTGCGTGTCCCTTCGTTCGTGGTCACGCTCGCGGGATACCTGGGCTGGCAGGGCGCGCTCTTGTGGATCCTGGGGAGTACCGGGACCGTCAACCTCTCCGACCCACTCATCGTCGGCCTCGTCAACTCGAGGCTGCCCGTGTGGGTGGGGTGGGCCCTTGCGGCGACGCTCGTGGCCGTTCTTTGGCTCAGCGCGTGGTGGGGGGGCGCTCGCCGCCGGCGCGCCGGTCTCCCGCCCGGGCCCTCCTCAAGAACAGCCCTGCTCGCCCTCGCCTCCGCCGCGGTGCTCGGTGCGGTGTTGATGATGAGCACGAATCGCAACCCGCGGGGGGACCCGCCCATCGTCGGGGTCCCGACCGGCGTCGCGATCCTGCTCCTCCTCATCGCCGCGTTCGACTTCGTCACCCGGCGAACCCGGTTCGGCCGCTACGTCTTCGCAGTGGGCGGCAGCGCCGAGGCTGCGCGCCGGGCCGGGATCCCGGTGACGCGGGTCCGCATCGCGGCGTTTGCCCTCGGTTCGGGGCTTTCGGCGGCGGGCGGCGTCCTCGCCGCCTCGCGCCTTTACGCTGTGAACCAGTCCTCTGGCGGCGGCGAAGTACTCCTCAACGCCATCGCTGCCGCGGTCATCGGCGGGACCAGCCTTTTCGGGGGGCGAGGGAGCACCTGGTCCGCGTTCCTCGGAGCGCTGGTCATCGGCGCGATCGCCAATGGGATGGACCTCCTCGCCTTCGCATCATCGGTCCGGTTCATGATCACCGGAGGGGTCCTGCTGCTCGCCGTCACGCTCGACTCCTACACCCGTTCGCGGCGCGAGAAGGGGGGCTAGGCCGAAGGTTGGGCCAATGCGAGCCGCCGCGGAGAGCGAAAGGCTCGCGCCCGGAACGCCGAACAGGTTGACGGAGCATCTCTCCACCCCGCCTCGCGCCGGGGGCACCTGCACCTCGAACGCTTCGTGTGGACCCGTCTCCACCTGCGAGGCGGGGAAGTGCGTCGCCGAGTCGGCTCTGGATGGTGCTTGCCCGGCTTCGGGCGCAAGGACGCCCTCCCCCCCACTGCTCAGGGGCTAGGGGGAAGTGCGGCCGGCTCTCGGGGACCCAGGCCGCGAAGGAGGCCGGCAACATGGTCGACCTCGACAGCGACCCGACCAAGCTCATCGAGACTTGCGAGATCGGCAAGGAGCTCCTCATGACCCGCGGGGCGCTCACCACCTTCTCCATCGCCAACGACGTGGCCAAGTACTTCGCCATCGTCCCGGCGCTCTTCGCCGGGACCCTGCCCTGGCTCAAGGCCATGGACGTCATGCACCTCCACTCGCCCACCTCCGCCATCCTCTCGGCGGTCATCTTCAACGCCCTCATCATCCCCCTGCTCATCCCCATCGCCCTGAAGGGCGTGCGCTACCGGCCGGTGGGCGCCGAGGCGCTCCTGCGCCGGAACCTCCTCGTCTGGGGGCTCGGCGGCGTGATCGTCCCCTTCATCGGAATCAAGCTCATCGACGTCGTGATGGTCGCCCTGAACCTCGCGGCTTAGTCGGAGGAAGTATGTCCCGTCACGTCACCAAGAGCCTCTTGCTCCTCGGCCTCGCCCTCGCCCTGGTGTGCGGCCTCTATCCCGCCGCCCTCTGGGTGATCGGACAGGCCTTCTTCCCCTTCCAGGCGAACGGCAGCATCGTGACCGGGCCCGACGGGAAGCCCGTGGGCTCCCTCCTCGTCGCCCAACCCTTCACCAAAGACGAGTACTTCCAGCCCCGGCCCTCCGCGGCCTCCTACGATGCCACCGCCTCCGCCTCCTCCGCCCTCGCCCCCAGCAACTACGCGCTCCGCGACCGCGTCGCCAGGGCCCTCGGCCCCATCGCCCAGTACTCGGACGGCCCCAAGAAAGGGGAGCCCGTGGGCCCCGACGTGGAGGGGTGGTTCCGGGCCGACCGCTACGGCGGGAAGCCCGGCATCGTGGCCCAGTGGGCCGACGCCCACAACGGCATCGCCCAGGCCTGGGTGACCGCCGATCCCACCCACGGGGCCTACGTCGACGCCTGGGCGAAGGACCATCCCGAGGTGGTGGCGGACTGGGTGAAAGAGAACCCGGCCACGCCGAAGCCCAAGGCGCCGGATCTGGCGGTGGTCTTCTTCGAGCACTTCTCCGCCGATCACCCCGGGGCCTTCCCCGCCGCGGTCACGAGCCAAGGCGCGGACGGGAAGCCCGTCACCGCCATCGCGCCGGTCACGGAGGGGACCGACATCCAGTCGACCTTCTTCGACATGTGGCGGCAGGAGCACGCCCAAGCCCCCCTCCTCGACGTGCCCGGCGACATGGTCACCTCCTCGGGCTCGGGGCTCGACCCCGACATCAGCCTCGCGAGCGCGCGCTACCAGCTCGACCGCGTGGCGGCGAAGTGGGCCAAGGACCTAAACCGGGACCCGGGCGCGGTGAGGAGGGATATCGAGGGCATCCTCGCTCAGCGGTCCTCTGCCCCCATGGGCGGCCTCTTCGGCGAGAAGCTCGTGAACGTGCTCGAGGTGAACCTCGACCTTCGAGACCGCTTCAGCCCTCCCGCGGATTGAACCCACGCAGGCCGACGACCGAAAGCGCGCTCCGAGCGTAGGATAGCGGTAACGCTATCCGGAGGAAGAAGTCCGATGCCCGAGGCGCGCTTTTCGGTGGCCATCGAACAGGCGAGAAAATCGGGACGGGTCCTCCTCGACCTCACCGAGAGCGACCCCACCCGCTGTGGCCTGGGGTGGGACCCGGTCGAGCTCCGGGAGATCGAGGAGCAGCACCGAGAGGGCGCGGGGGTGGCGCTGTCGGAAGCCCGGGAGGCGATCGCGAGCTACCTCGCCGGGCACGGCGCCTCCGTGCCGCTCGATCGCATCCTCCCCGCCCGGACGAGGGGCGAGGCGCTCCTCGCCCTCGAGAAGCTCCTCTGCCAGGGCGGCGACGAGGTGCTCGTCCCCACTCCGCAGCGGCCGGGCCTGGAGACCCTCCCGACGGTTCGGCTCCGCCCCTACGAACTCGCCTTCGAGGGGAGATGGCGCCTCGATCGCCGCTCCATCGAGCGCGCTCTCTCGCCGCGCACGCGCGCCATCCTCGTGGGGAACCCCGCCGATCCCACCGGGGCCGAACTCTCGCGGGAGGAGCTCTCGTTCCTGGAGCGGCTGTGCAAGAGCCGGGAGATCGCCCTCATCGGCGACGAGTCGTACCTGGACTCGACTCTCGACCGGAGCACGAGCGTCGCCCGGGTCAGCGGTTGCCTGGCCTTCCATCTCTCCGGCCTTTCGGGGATCTGCGGGCTGCCGGCCCTCGAGGGGGCGTGGATCGCAGTGGTCGGTCCCGCGGCCCAATCGGCCCAGGCGGCTTCGCGGCTCGCCACGCTCCTCGAAGTCGAGGTCGCAGGGTCCCGGCCGGGCGTCCGGCTCGCCCCTCCCCTTCTCGGTCGGCGCGGGGCCTACCTCTCGCGGCTGCGATCGAGGATCACCAGGAACCGCTCCACCCTCGCGGCCGCGTCGCTGCGCGAGGCGCCGTGGACCCTGCAGTGGGGCGGAGGTATTTGGGCCGTGCTCCAGGTGAACCCCGTCCAGAGCGAGGACGAGACCTGCCTCGCGCTCCTGGAAGAGGGGGTGGCGGTAGAGCCCGCTTACCTCGCTGGTTTCCCGCCCCAGGGGTTTCTTCTCATCTCGCTGCTCCCGATTCCGGAGATCTTCGAGGCCGCCCTGGGACGGCTGGAAGTTCAGTTGCGCGGCCCCGTCTCACCCTCGGCTCTGGCGTAGGCACTTACCCACACTCGCGCCCCAAGGGCGACGTCGAACCCTACCGGGCCGTCCCGGCGGCTCCCCTTAATAAGGATGGGCCCGGCTTTGAGGCCCCGGACCCCGGCGAGCCGGGGCTCTCGGCCAGGTGGAGGCCCCCTCGAACGCGGACCAACCCCTCCGTTTCCCAGGGACCTGAGGTCCCATGCGCCCGCCCTCTTCAGCGCGGCATTCTTGAGCCGTGGCCCCGACATGCCCCGGCGTTCCTAGAGCGCCCCCGTCTCCCCCGCGGCGGGACGCCCGTTCAATAGCGCCTCGATCTCCGCGACGGTCCTTTGGTCCAGCGCCTTTCGCGCCAGGTCTCGCGCCTCGTCGAGCCGGATGGAGCGGATCGTTTTCTTCACCTCGAGCATCTCCCCCGGGGCGACGCTCAGCTCCCGCAGCCCGAGGCCGAGCAAGAGCTCGGTCAGGCGGGGATCCCCCGCCATCTCGCCGCACATCGTGAGGGGGCATCCCACGCTCGCGCTCGCCTCGGCCACGGAATGAATGACGTGCAGAACGGCCGGATGAGTGGGCTGGTAGTACGAGGCCATGCTCTCGTCCTCGCGATCGGCCGAGAGCACGTACTGCACGAGGTCGTTCGTCCCCAGGCTCATGAAATCCACTTCCTCGGCCAGCGTTCGGGCCAGGAGCGCCGCCGAGGGGATCTCGATCATCGCCCCCACCGGTACCTTTGGGTCGAACCGCTCACCCGCTGCCTTGAGATCGTCCTGCACCTGCCGCACCACCTCGCGCGCCTCGCGGATCTCCTCCACTCCTCCCACCACGGGGAGCAGGATGGAAACGGGATGGTCGGCGCTCACCCGCAGGAACGCCCGTAGTTGGGTCTTGAGCAGATCCCGGTGGCGGAGGAGGAGCCGGATTCCTCGCTCCGCCAGGGACGGGTTACGCGAGGGGGGAAGGGGGAGATAGGGCAGGACCTTGTCGCCGCCGAGATCGAGCAAGCGGAACACCACCCTGCGCGGATGGAAGCGCTCCGCCGCCCGAGCGAGGAACTCGTATTGCTCCTCCTCGGTCGGGGCGTGCGGACGGATCGAGAAGGCGAACTCGGTCCGGTAGAGCCCGATCCCTTCGGCGCCGTGGAGGAGAGCAGCCTCGGTGTCCGCAAGCTTGTTGACGTTGGCGAGCAAGGGGATGGTCGTGCCGTCCCGGGTGACGGAGGGCACCGAAACGAATTTGCGCAGCTCCTCCTTCTGGGCCCTGAGCTCCTCTTCCACGCGATCGTACTCCCGCTCCACCCGCGCCTCGGGATTCACGAACACCACCCCCGCCACTCCGTCCACCACCACCCGATCGCCGGTCTTGATCCGCTCCGGAGCGCCCGGGACGCCGACGACTGCGGGGGTCCTGAGCGAGCGCGCGAGGATCGAGCTGTGGGAGAACCGGTGCCCTCGTTCCGTCACGAGCCCCCTCACGTGATCGAGCTGGAGGCGAGCAGTCACCGAGGGCAGTAGTTCGTCCGCAACCACGATCGCGCCGTCCGGGAGTTCCAGGCCGTCCGGGCGTTCCCCTTCGAGGAGCGACGACAGCACCCGACGCCCCACGTCACGGATGTCGGCCGCCCGTTCGCGCAGGTACCCGTCCGACACCGCGTCCAGCCTACGGGTGTACCCGTCGATGACCTCCGAGAGGGCCGCCTCCACGTTCACTCGTTCCTGCTCGAGGGCGCGCACCACCCGGTCGTGGAAGTCCCGGTCCTCGAGCGCGAGCAGCTGGGCACCGAAGACGTCCGCCTGGCTCGGGCCGAGCCGCTCCCGCACGTCGCGCTGGAGCGCGACGAGGTCCGCAGCGGCTCGGGCCAGCGCCGCCTCGAACCGAGCACGCTCGCCTTCCACCTCCGAGGCTTCGATCTTGCGTCGTGGCGCAGGGGAACGGCACCCGCACGTGATGACGAGCGCAGTTCCCTTGGCCACCCCCGCGGAGACGCCAGTGCCTCTGAGCAACATCCGTGCGTCTCCGTAATCGTCGTGCGCCAAGGCCGCATGCCGGAAGTGTCGCCTGGCTCAATGCCTGGAGGGCGACGAGCGATCCTTCGATTCGAGCAAGTTCGGCGAGCCGCGGTCCCGAGCGCCCCGCCCGACCTCCAAGCTTCGCGGGGCGATCCGGCACACCCTATCTGCGCATGAAGGATATGGGTGCGCCCCAGACGTCCCGTCGGGCACCCTCTCGCTCACTCGTCCACGCGCCGGCGCGCCCAGGGGATGGCCACGAGTCGCTCGTAGGGGATGCTCTCGCCCGTCCCCTCGTCCACGCCGTAGTTCCCCGAGCGGAGCTTCTCGAGCGCCCGCTCGACCTCCGCGAGGAGCGCACGCTCGCGCTCGGCGATCTCGAGCTGATCATTCTCCTCGGCGGTCCGTTGGGCGGCCTCCTCGAACTCGCTAAGCTCCTCGGGGGATCTCAACGCGGGCATCACCCCCGCGTCTTCGAGCAGGCCTAGGATCCTCTTGCGCTCGCCCTCGAGCTTCCTCTTAAGGAGCTGCAACTGGTCCACCGTGAGCTTGGATTGAGCATTCGCCACGCAGATCCCCCCACCTTCCTGTGAGAACGGTCGGCGCTCATGACTCTTCCGCTTCGCGCCCGCCGCTCACGGTTGGGTGAAGCTGCCCATGAGTATCGGCCTCGAGGACCATCCCCCCTCACTCCTCGTTTGGGTCTCAGGCCAGGGACCGCCCGCGATCGGGTTCGGTGTTCCCGATGGGCACAAGAGTGCCCCTTCAGGAGGTCATGGGCGCTCGCGGCGCAGCGGCCCGGACCCTCAGGATCACAGGCGCATTCCGGGTGGGGCGTAATGCCGGTGCGGTACCTCCTCGGGGAAGGTCGGGATGGCCTCGACCATTTCCTCGTCCGCATAGCACCAGGCCCAGTCCTCCCCGGGCTCGAACGACTTCACCACTGGGTGCTTGGTCGAATGGTAATGGCGGGTGGCATGGCGGTTCGGAGAGTCGTCACAGCATCCGACATGACCGCAGGCCATGCACAGCCTGAGGTGAACCCATTCGCCTCCCGCTTCGAGGCACTCCAGGCACCCATGGGAGCTCGGGTGCACGGGAGCCTTTCGCTCCCGCTCGAACACGACGAGATGCTTACACATGTTTCCCTCCGTGACTTCACGCACGATCGCGCGGTGGCCCGTGTGGCCGGAGGGGTGGCGCCCGCCTCGTCCCGGGCTCTCGCAGGAAGCACGTAGCGCCGCCGCGTGGTCGCCGCCACCCGGACCTACTCGTACTGCCGAGGCAACTCACCCTTCGCTCGTCGGGGCTCGACGGCGGCGCCGCATTGAGGCACTCGGTAATGGGATCTCCGTCGTCGACGTGAAGGGGCGACTCCTCCAGCGTCTCGAGTTTTCTTCCTTGGAACAGCTCCGGCACGTCCGGCGGCCGATGCTTTCACACCGGGCTTCGAGCCGCTCAGCCCGGCCACGCTCTTCGTCGTCCTCGCGACGCCCCATCACGAGTCGTAAGGTCCGGCACGCCAAGGCTCGATGAGCAAGGAGTGGTGCCCGCCCGCGATGTACCCAGTCGCCGATCCTGGCGCCTGCCTGCTAGCCCCCTCGATAGTCGTCCCGACGCGAGCGGAGGTTTCTTACGGAAAGGGCCCGCATGGTAAATGCGGCGAGCTCTTGGCCAGGCAAGAGGCAGACGGGGTCGACGCAATGGCCTCCGAAAGAAGAGAGAACCGATGGACTCCTGGAACGAGGTCGCAAAGCAGCTCCGGGTAGATAGCATTCGCTCGACCACCAAGGCCGGCTCGGGACACCCCACGTCGTGTCTCTCGGCGGCCGACCTCATGGCCGTGCTGCTCGTCTCGCACCTGCGCTATGACGTCGCCGAGCCGCGCGCGCTCGCCAACGACCGGCTCATCTTCTCGAAGGGGCATGCCGCCCCCTTGCTGTACTCCATGCTCAAGGCCGCCGGCGCGGTCTCGGACGCGGAGCTCATGACCCTGCGGCGGATGGGGAGCCCGCTCGAGGGCCACCCGGTGCCCGTCTTCCCGTACGTCGAGGTGGCGACCGGCTCGCTCGGACAGGGGCTCGCCCTGGCGGTCGGAATGGCGCTCGCCACCCAGCGTCTCGACCGCGTGGACCACCGTCTCTGGGTCCTGCTCGGGGACAGCGAGCTCGCGGAGGGCAGCGTCTACGAGTCCCTGGAGGCGGCCGGGTTCCATGGTCTCAAGAACATCACCGCCATCCTCGACATGAACCGGCTCGGACAGCGCGGATTCACGATGCTCGGCTGGGATGGTGATGCCTACGCGACCCGGGCGCGCGCCTTCGGCTGGGACGCGGTGGTGATCGACGGCCACGACCTCGCCGCGATCGACGGTGCGTACACCGCAGCGGAGAACGGGTCGCGACCCACGCTGATCGTGGCCCGGACCAAGAAGGGGGCGGGCGTGTCGTTCCTCGAGGACCACGAGGGATGGCACGGGAGGCCACTCTCCCGAGACGAGGCGGCTCGCGCGCTCGCCGAGCTCGGCTTCGCAAGCGGCGCCCCCTCTCTCGTCGTGAGGCCTTCGCCCCGCGAGAAGAGCGTTTCAAAGCCCCGGGAAGCCCCCGCCGGCTTGGAATTGCCGGGGTACGCACCCCAGAGCAGCGTCGCGACCCGGGTAGCTTTTGGAGACGCGCTTGCGGCCCTGGGTGCGGCCGACCTTCGCATCGTCGCCCTCGACGGAGAGGTCGCGAACTCGACCTATCTCGACCGATTTGCCCGGGCACACCCGGAGCGCTTCTTCGAGATGTACATCGCCGAGCAACAGATGGTCTCCGCGGCGGTGGGAATGCAGGTCCTGGGCTACAAGCCATTCGCCGCCACCTTCGCCGCGTTCTTGACGCGCGCCTTCGACCAGGTGCGCATGGGCTCGCTCTCCCGGGCCACCTTGAATCTGGTGGGCTCGCACGTCGGGGTCTCGATCGGCGAGGACGGACCATCGCAGATGGGCCTCGAGGACCTGGCCATGATGCGGTCCGTGCACGGGAGCGTGGTGCTCTACCCCTCCTGCGCCAACGCAACGGTGAAGCTCACCGCTCAGATGGTTGACCGGCAGGGCATTACCTACTTGCGCACCACCCGGGAGAAGACGCCGGTCCTCTACTCCGCCACCGAGCCGTTCCCCATCGGCGGCTCCAAGGTGCTCCGCCGCTCCGGACACGACCTTGCCGCCATCGTTGCCGCGGGCATCACCGTTCACGAGGCGCTGAAGGCGCATGCCGAGCTCAGCGAGCGCGGAATCCCCACCCGCGTCATCGATCTCTACTCGGTGAAGCCGGTCGATCGCCCGACACTCATCGAGGCGGCGCGTGAGTGCCCGGGCGGGCTCCTCGTGGTGGAGGACCACCATCCGGAGGGCGGGCTGGCCGACGCGGTCGCCGAGGCGTTCGACGGGATGCGGGCCCCGCTCTTGCGACGCCTCGCCGTTCGCACCATGCCGGGCTCGGCCACCCCCGAAGAGCAGCTGCGGGCCGCGGGCATCGATGCCCGCGCGATCGTCGAGGCGCTCTTCCCGATCGCCGAGCGCTCGGCGCCCCTATCAGCGGAGAATGGCGGGGACGGACGCCTCGGACCGGCCTAGAGACGACCCGGCGTGCCCCCGGGTGGATGCTCCTTCAAAGGGGACGCCCATCCGAAGGAGCCCGAGTGCAGCGATCTGCGGACCGCTCGACCCTCGCCTCTGGGTGGAGCGCCCTCCGGGGCGTGGCAACGGTCGAGCAGCCCCAGAGCGCACCAAGCGAGCGCGAACGTTTACCACCCGACCGTGAGGTGCGCTTTGGCATGCACCGGTCCGCGGAAGCCGCATTCTCTTGAGGAGGAGGCAGCCATGTACGAAACGCACAACGATCTCCCACCGTCCGTTCGCGGCCCCATGATCGAGCTGCTCAACGCCCGCCTCGCGGATGCGATCGATCTCCGCCTGCAGCTGAAGGTGGCCCACTGGAACGTGAAGGGACCGCAGTTCATCGCCCTGCACGAGTTCTTCGACAAGATCGTGGACGACGCCGACGAATACGTAGACGTCATCGCGGAGCGCGCCGTGCAGCTCGGGGGCCTCGCCGACGGCACGGCTCGCCAGGTCGCCGAGCGCAGCACGCTGGACGAGTACTCGGCCACCGGTGGGGGGGGGCGGGACCACGTCCATGCGGTGGCGGAGGCACTCGCCTCGTTCGGCCGCTCCGCGCGCCAGGCGATCAGCCAGGCGGCCGATGCGGGGGATCAGGACACCTCCGACATCTTCACCGAGGTCTCTCGCGGAACCGACAAATGGCTGTGGATGGTCGAGGCCCACCTGCAGACGGGCGATTGGGCGCATCGCGCCGATTCCCGAGCGAGCGAGAGCGAGCTGCACGCCGGGCACTGACTTCTCCTCACCCATACCCCTCGATGTCTTGAATCGCCTGCGAGCCGGCCGCCCGGCGCGCCTCTGCTTTCCGCTAGAGAGTGGCCATCTCCCCCGTTCGTCCTCTTCGGCGCCGGAACCTTTGTTTCCCTGCCCTGAGTGAGCGCGGCTTCGCGAGCGGTACGCGAGCTCGACGGGTGGCGGCGAGCTCTGGCGGTCGATGCGGCGAGGAGACCCTGACGGGGCTAGTCCCTTTCTGCGGGCGACTTGGGTCCCGAGGCTCGTGCGCAAGCGGCCACGACGCAGCGATTACCCGAGGCGGAGCGGCGCGTCTCACATCGCCAGCGCCTTTGACTCTCGCCCGAGCAAACACGCGGTGAACGTGGCTCCGAAGCCGAGGCCACCTGCGAGCCGCGCTTACGGTATCGGGCGACGCGCCTCTGCCCGCTGAAAACGAACGCTTCGTTCGCGTTCGCTGTTCGCCGGCAGGGTAGCGGTCGTTCCTCGAAGAACCCCCAAGAGGAACGGGCGAGCCCTTCGATCGACTTCAAGTTAAACGGGAAACGAGGTTCCGTGCACGGACAGGCACGTCACGCTGCGTCAGGGCCGCGTGATGGATTTCTCTCGATAGCGGGCCCGCGCCGGACGAAGGGGAATCCATGGCTCTCGATGCTCGGGCGCTCTTGAAGATGTCCGCGAAGCAACTCGACGACCTCTTCTCCCAGAGCCCGCCGGGCGACATCCCCAACGGCGAGGGGCGTGGAACCGCCATCGTCGCCCCCGGAACCGTCTACTCCTACGAGCTGTCGCGAGTGGTGAACTTCTTCGCCTGGCAAGGCAAGGTCTTCGACGCCAAGGAGGGCGTGCTCCGCAACGAGATCCTCCCCTTCGGACTGCGGGCCATCATCGCCGCCGTCAGCCGAGGGGCGAGCTGGCTCGACGGGAAGGACTGCATCGTCCTCGACTACTCCAAGACCTCGACGGTGGCGCACTGGATCCGGGACGAGATTCGCTATCTCGGCTCGGGCCTCTACCTGGGGCGGGTGTATTGGGACAAGACCCCCATCCTTCACTTCTGCCTGGAGTTCAGCTGAACAGAACCCGCGCCCGGCCCGATCACGGGAGCCATGACCCCTCAGTCCTCCATCACCGTGGCCGCTCCCATCGCCCCGGGACGCGTCCCCGAGCTGAGGGCGCTGCTCGCCACCATGAACGACGTCCCGGGGCGGGCAAACCCCTCGAATCCACTCCTCCCGTTCGGCGACTTCGAGCGCCTCCACTTCGCGCGGCTCTTGGTCCTCGACGACCAGACCCTGGGCGACCTCGCCGCGTACGGCCAGGTCTTGGTCGAGGCCCCCACCTACCTCGCCCTCCTCTTCGACTGCGACGGCCCGGCCGAGGCGCAGCTCGAAGAGCTGGCCGCCCGCGCCGGGGCCGGCCTGCGGCAGATCTTCGGACACTGCCAGGGGTTCGACGACCAGGGCGACCTCGTCGGCTACCTCAAGGCGCACCGGCTCCCCGAGGCGGCGACATACGTCAACTGGATCGGACGGACCACCCGCCAGATCCGGGAGGAGGCCGCCCTACGCCGGGCGCTGCGCGGCTACCTCGATGCACAGGCCGACAGCTTGGGCCCCCCGGAGGACACGCGCCGCGCTCTCCGGGCGTTCGCGGACGGCGAGCTCCGGGCGGGGCGGCTACGGCTCACACCCGAGGAGCCCACCCCGCTCGGCCACCGCCTCCGCGAGGTGGCCCACCTCGTGGGGGTCCCCCTCGCCGGCCTGATCCTCCTCCCGCTCCTCCTCGTCTACCTCCCCTTCTTCGCCCTGGAGCTCCGCCGGCGCGAGAGCCACGACCCCGAGATCGCGCCTCGCCCCGACCCAGAGCACGTGAAGCGACTCGATGTCCTCGAGGACCACAGCCTCACGAACCAGTTCAGCGCCATGGGCACCATCAAGCCCGGCCTCTTCCGCCGGCTCCTGCTCGACGCTGCGCTCCTCGTCCTCGACTACTCCACCCGTCACCTCTACGCCCGCGGTCACCTCGCTCGCGTGGGCACGATCCACTTCGCCCGCTGGGCCTTCCTCCCCGGCCGCCGCCGACTCCTCTTTGCCAGTAACTACGACGGCAGCCTCGACAGCTACATGGACGACTTCATCAACAAGGTCGCCTTCGGATTGAACCTCGTCTTCTCCAACGGCGTCGGCTACCCCTCCACCCGGTGGCTCGTCTTGGGCGGTGCGCGGGACGAGCAGAAGTTCAAGTACTACATCCGGCGGCACGAACTCCCCACCGAGGTCTGGTACGACGCCCACCCCGGCCTGACCGCCGTCGAACTCCGTCGCAACGCGGCCGTCCGGGCCGGCCTCGCCGCGGCAGCCCTCTCCGACCCGGCCGCGGCCGCCTGGCTCGCCCTCATCTAGTGAACGCGATGACCCTCCGTTTCGACGACGGGGACACCCAGGGCCTGGCCCGGTTCGGGTATCGCCGGTTCCCCGAGGCGGTCTTCCTCACCCTCTCCGTGGAGAACGCGGCCGCGGCCAGGCGCTGGCTCGCAGAGGCCCCCGTCGCCGACGCCGTCCTCCGGCCGGCCCCGCCATCCCGGGCCCTCCATGTCGCGCTCTCCCGGCCCGGCCTCGACCGGCTGGGGGTGCCACCCGCGGTGGTGGCTGGCTTCTCCGCCGAGTTCCTCTCTGGAATGGCGGGCGAGGAGAGCCGCTCGCGCCGGCTCGGGGACGTGGGCGAGAGCAGGCCGGAGGCCTGGGCCTGGGGCGGCCCTGGCAGAAGTTCCGACCTGCTCGTGTTGCTCTACGCCCAGGCGGGCGAGCTACCGGCCTTCGCCGAGCGGGTGGAACGCGAGCTCGCCCACTCCGGCTTACGACTCGAGACGCGGTTACAGGCCTCGAACCTGAGCGGGGTCGAGCCGTTCGGATTCAAGGACGGGCTCAGCCAGCCCGACATCGACTTCGCCCGCCGGCTTCCCCCGGGCGGCCCCGACCGGGCGACCTACTCCAACCGGCTCGCCCTGGGGGAAGTGCTCCTCGGTTACCCCAACGAGTACGGCAAGTACACCGATCGTCCGGTCTTGCCTCGAGACACTCCCTTCGCCGGAGCCCTGCCTGCGGCCGAGGACGCGGCCGACCGGCTCGACCTGGGGCGGAACGGCAGCTACCTCGTTCTCCGCCAGCTCCGCCAGGACGTGCGCGGTTTCTGGCAGTTCTTGGACCAGAAGGCAGGGTATCGCCCCGAAGAGCGTCGCCATTTGGCTGAGGCCATGGTGGGCCGCACCCTGGGCGGAGACCCACTCGTTCCGCTCGGGTCGACGGTCGCGGGCGTCGGCCCCGATGCGGAGGACGTCCGCTACAACCAGTTCACCTACGAGGGCGATCCCCTCGGGGAACGCTGCCCGCTCGGCGCCCATGCCCGGCGTGCCAACCCGCGCAACGCCGATCTGCCCGGAGCGCGCGGCCCTCTCTCCCGGCTCTCGCGCATGCTGGCGCTCTTTGGCGGCCAGGGCGTGCGCGAGGATGTCGTTGCCTCCGCCCGCTTCCACCGGATGGTTCGGCGCGGCCGACCCTACGGTCCGAGGCTCTCGCCCGAAGAGGCCGTCCGTCCCGCCCCGGCCGGCGATCCGGAGCGCGGGCTCTATTTCCTTTGCCTGAACGCCAACCTCGGCCGCCAGTTCGAGTTCGTCCAGAACGCCTGGATCATGAGCACGAGCTTCGGCGGCCTCTCCGAGGAGGGCGACCCCCTGCTCGGCAGCCGCGCTCCCCTCCTTGGCTGCCCCGCCACCGACGCCTTCTCGCTTGCCGCCGTCCAAGGCGTCCGCCCGCGCCTCGCCGCTCTGCCCCGCTTCGTCACCGTCCGGGGCGGCGCCTACTTCTTCCTCCCCGGGATACGGGCCCTGCGCTACATCGCGGCGGCCGGAGGAGGGACCGAGTCATGAGCGGCTCGGCCCGCGGGAAGAGCCTCGGCCAGCGCCTGAACGATTTCCTCCTCGCGCTCATCGCCCTCGAGCACCGGGTGGACCCGCTCTTCCGGGACGGCTTCAACGCTCTGTTCCAGGGGCCGCTCGTCTCGCTGGTGCAGGCGCTCATCCGGCTCCGCCACCCCTCCCGCGAGACCTCGCCCTGCCAGGAGATCCCCGTTCCCGAGGAGGAGCGCATCACCGCCGAGATCGCCATCGAGATGGGTCGCTTCCTGGAAACGGAGTACCGGGGGAAGATCGCCGAGCGCGCCGGGAACACCAAGACCTACGGGGTGGTCCGGGGCGAGATGGAGGTCTTGTCCGAAGTCCCCGCCGACCTGAAGCGCGGCGTCTTCGGCGCTCCCGCCCGCTTCCCCGCCTGGATCCGCTTCGGCGGCCCCGGCCCCCTCTCCCCCCCCGACGTCGAGGACGCGGGCATCCTCAGCATCGGGGTGAAGCTCATGGGCGTGCCCGGCCCGAAGCTCCTCGACGAGCGGGCCACCCAGGACTTCCTCGGGATCAGCTGCCCCACCTTCACCACCCCGGACATCGTCGAGAACCTGAAGCTCCAGCGCCACATCGGTGCCGGGACCCCGACCCTCTACTTCTTCGACCCCCGCGATCCCCACTACCTCGACGCCCTCATGCAGGGGCTCTTCGCCCGGATGAACCGGAATCCGCTCTTCACCCGGTACTTCAGCTGCGTGCCCTACCTCTGCGGGCCGGGGCTGGCGGTCAAGTACTCCATCCGCCCTCTGGAGCCGGAGCGAACCCGGATCCCTTGGAGGATCCCCGACGACTGGCTGCGCCAGGCGATGGCCGCGACGCTCGAGCGCCGCGGGGTGGAGATGGAACTCGCCCTGCAGCGCCAGGGGGACCCGCGCCGGATGCCGGTGGAGAACGCCGCCATCGCCTGGTCGGAGCGGCACTCGCCCTTCGTCCCGGTGGCGCGGATCGCCATCCCCCAGCAACGCTTCACCTCGCCCGCGCAGCTGGCCTTCGCCCGCAGGCTCGCCTTCAACCCCTGGCACTGCGTGGAGGCGCACCGGCCCCTCGGGAACCAGAACCGGGCGCGGCGCACCCTCTACGCCGAGCTCTCGCGCCTGCGCCAAGCCATGAACCGCGAGCCGCTCGTAGAGCCCGACGGATCAGAGACGTTCCCGGCCTCCCCCCTGAGCGCGGGAAACGCAGGCGAGCCGCCCGCCTCGCTCCGGAAAGGATCGGCATGAACCGGCCCCCCTCGAGATGGCTTCTCGCCCTCCTCGCCTCCCCGCTTCTCTTGTCGGGCGCCTGTCGCCGGGACAGGCCCGGGCAGGTCCTCGACGAGGCCCTCCGGGCCCACCGCCAGGCGGCCTCCTTCCCCGCCGCGGACGAGGACTACTTCCACGACATGGACGGCGGGGCGGCACTCACCCCCGACGAGGTGAAGGGGCGCAACACCTGGCTCGTCTGGACGGGCGGCAACGACCGGATGTGGGACCTCCTCACCTCCGGCAGCGTCGGCTCGCTCGATTTCCTGAAGACCCTGTCCTCCTTCCCGGGCCTGAAGGCGAGCCGCGACAACCGCTGGAATTACCTCGGGCTCGTGAACGAACCCTGCTTCGAGAAGCCGACCGGACCCGACCCGGAACGCTTCGGCCTCTGGCTCGACCGACGCCGCACCGGTCCCGACTGTCCCCCCGACCCCTTCGAGAACGCGGAGAAGTACCCGGGGGTGGTCCTCGGCGCCCGGGGAAAGACGGTGCCGGTAGGCTCGTACTACGGGTACGCCACGGGCGTCGTGGGACTACGGCTCTTCCCGAACCCGGACTTCGACGAGGCCGCCCTTCGGCGCTGGGACCCGAAGCGCTACTACGAGGACAAGTCCTACTACCTCGACAAGAACCTGGTCCGGCCCTACCGGGTGGGGATGTCGTGCGCCTTCTGCCACGTGGGCCCGAGCCCGCTTCGGCCCCCCGCGGACCCCGAGAACCCGCGCTGGGAGAACCTCTCCTCGACCGTCGGCGCCCAGTACTTCTGGGTCGATCGCATCTTCGCCTGGGAGGCCGACCCCACGAGCTTCGCCTTCCAGCTCTTCCACACCGCTCGGCCCGGCACCCTCGATACCTCGCTCATCTCCAGCGACAACATCAACAACCCGCGCACCATGAACGCCGTCTACCTCCTCCCCGAGCGGATGGCTCTCGCGAAGCGCTTCGGGAAGGAGACGCTCGCGGGCGGGGGGCTAGAGAACAAGCAGTTCAACGACTTCGAGGCGGGCCGCCCCTTCGATAGCTTCTTCGAGGCACCGGCCACCGTCTTCACCCCGCGCGTCCTCAAGGACGGGTCCGACTCGGTGGGGGCCCTGGGGGCGCTGAACCGGGTGTACCTGAACATCGGCCTCTTCAGCGAGGAGTGGCTGCTCCACTTCCGGCCCCTCGTGGGCGGCGCTCCCATCACCCCCATCCCCATCGCCACCGCCCGGAAGAACTCCACCTACTGGAACGCCACCGAACAGCAGACTCCCGGCATGGCCCTCTTCCTCCTGAAGGCGAGCGGCGCCCACCACCTGCGCGACGCACCCGGCGGAGAGGACCTCTTGAGCCACGACCCCGCCCAGCTCGAGCGCGGCAAGGAGGTCTTCGCCGACCGCTGCGCCCGCTGCCACTCGAGCAAGATCCCGGAGCCGGCGCCCGGGGTCGATCCCGGCGGCTGCGCCGGCAAGGACTACCTCCGATGCTTCGGCAAGTACTGGGACTGGACCAAGACCGACGCGTTCAAGAGCCAGATGCTGGCCCTCGTCAAGCGCCCCGACTTCCTCCTTGGCAACTACCTCTCCACCGAGCTCCGCATCCCGGCGACCCTTTTGCAGACGAACGCCTGCAGCCCCCTCGCCACCAACGCCATCGCCGGCAACATCTGGGACAACTTCTCCTCCCAAACCTACAAGGACCTGCCCTCCGTCGGCGCCATCACCGTGCGCCACCCGGTGACCGGGCAGCCCTTCACCTTCCCACTGCCCGGGGGCGGGCGCGGGTACACCCGGCCCGCCTCCCTGGTCAGCGCGTGGTCGACCGCCCCGTTCTTGCTCAACAACAGCGTGGGCCGGTTCGACCCGAGCCCCTCGGTGGACTCCCGGGTCCGATCGTTCGAGAACGCCATGGAACAGCTCCTCTGGCCGGAGAAACGCCCCCACGACCCGGTCCTCTCGGGGAAGGTCTCCGATGGATTCGTGGGATGGATCGATCGCACCACGGAACAAAGCTACCTGCGCATCCCCATGGGCTATCTGCCCGATCTCTTGAAGGACCTGCGCCGCCCGGCCGAACGCCTCTTCCCCTGGGTCTTCAACGAGACGGGCATCGAGATCGGCCCCATCCCCAAGGGGACGCCCATCGGGCTCCTCGCCAACCTGGACCTGTTGGGCGAGGCCGCTCCCCCGGGGGAGGAGCGGGCCCGACAAGAGAAGGTGGTGGAGCTCCTCGTCACGATCGAACACGACCTCAAGGCCCTGCCCAAGAATGCCTCCGACGAGGAGGCGGAGAAGGTGTTCGCCAACGTCGTCGACCGCTTGCTCGAGCTCAGCAGGTGCCCCGACCTCGAGGTGAACCGGGGCCACTACTTCGGGACCTCCTACTTCCCCGAGGAGCCCGCCCTGTCGGACGACGACAAGCGGGCCCTCATCGAGTACGTGAAGACCTTCTGAAGAGATCCGGCCCGCTTCCCCGCGGGGGAGCCGGCCTCTTGGCCCAAGGTGCCCATCCTCGAGTTCGATTCCGAGTACGTGGTCGTCGGCTCCGGGGCCGGGGGCGGAACCGTCGCCGCCCGCCTCGCCGAGGGGGGACGGACCGTGGTCGTCCTCGAGGCGGGCGGGGACCCGCGCTCCCTGCGCGGGGGCGATCCGGTGGACCCTTCCGGCGAACGGCTGCCCGACGACTACGACGTCCCCGCCTTCCACGCCTTCGCCTCGGAGAACGAGGCCGTCGGATGGCACTACTTCGTCCGCCACTACGCCGACGACGCCCGCCAGAAGCTCGACCCGAAGTACCGGGCCGAGTGGGAGGGCCGTCCGGTGGACGGCGTCCTCTACCCTCGGGCCGGTACGCTCGGCGGCTGCACCGCACACAACGCCCTCATCTTCGTCTACCCGCACGACGAGGACTGGGACGCCATCGCCGAGCTCACCGGCGACCCGAGCTGGGGGGCGGAGCCCATGCGGCGCCTCTTCAACCGCCTCGAGGACTGCCGCCATCGGCTACCGTACCGCTGGCTCGCCCGGCTCGGCATCGATCCCACCCGCCACGGCTGGCGGGGGTGGCTCCGGACGGAGAAGGCAATCCCCATTTCGGCCTTCCGGGCCGACCTGGCCCACCTCGTCCTCGAGGCGGCTCACGAGGCGCTGGACGAGATGGGGCACCCGGCCGAGGAGGCGCTCTCGATCGTGCGGGGACAGCTCGACCCCAACGACCGGCGGTCGGTGCCCCGCGGCGCGGAGGGGATCTGGTACACGCCCCTCACCACCCGGAACCATTCTCGGGCCGGGACCCGAGAGCGGCTCCTCGACGTACAGGCCCGCCACCCCGACCGCCTGCGGATCGTGCTCGACGCTCTCGCCACCCGGATCGAGCTCGACGAGCGCGGGAGGGCCACCGGGGTCCGGTTCCTGAAGGGCGAAGGGCTCTATCGCGCCCACCGCCGCCCGGGGGAGGCGGCAGAGCCCGGCCTGGCGCGCGCCTCGCGCGAGGTCGTCGTCGCGGGCGGGGCCTTCAACACGCCCCAGCTCCTCATGCTCTCCGGCATCGGGCCGGCCGAGGAGCTCCGCCGGCACGGCATTCCCGTGCGGGTGGACCTCTCGGGGGTGGGGCGAAACCTGCAGGACCGGTACGAGGTCGGCGTCGTCTCCCGGATGAACTTCGCCGAGTGGAGCGCGTTCGAGGGGGCGCGCTTTCGACATGGCGACCTCCCCTACCGGACCTGGGAAGAGGAGCGGGGCGGCGTGTACTCGACCAACGGGGTGGCACTGGCGATGGGGCGGAGATCGAGCCCGGATCTCAAGGTCCCCGACCTCTTCCTCCTCGGCCTCCTGGGGCGGTTCGAGGGCTATCACCCGGGCTACTCGGCCGACTTCGCCCGGCGACGCAACTATCTCACCTGGGTGATCCTGAAGGCCCATACCCACAACACCGCGGGCGAGGTCCGTCTCCGCTCGCCCGACCCGCGCGATCCCCCCATCGTGAACTTCCGGTACTTCGAGGAGGGCACCGACGACGGCGGGGCGGACCTTTCCGCGGTGGTAAAGGGCATCCGCCTTGCCCGACGGATGAACGCCCGGGTCGCCTTGCACGGGGTGGTCGAGGAGGAGGAGTTGCCCGGAGCGGCGCTCGAGAGCGACGAGGCGCTCGCCGAGTTCGTGCGCCGCCAGGCGTGGGGACACCACGCCTCCTGCACCTGCGCCATCGGGCCCGCCGAGCGGGGGGGCGTCCTCGACGGCGGGCTCAGGGTCCACGGCACCTCCAGGCTCAGGGTGGCCGACGCCTCCGTCTTCCCCCACATCCCCGGCTTCTTCCTCGTGAGCGCCGTGTACATGGTCGGGGAGAAGGCAGCCGCCTCCATCCTGGCGGGCGACTAGAGACGAGATTCGCTACCGCCCCCTCGCTCACCCTAAGTCCTCCCGTCGGACTCAAGCGCAAGGCGCGGCCCGCCTGGGGAGTCCTGGACCCCACGCCGACAATGCTGCGGCAGCGCTCGCCCAGCATCATGGTCTCCCCGTGCCGGACCCACTCCTCGAGACCCCACCCGATACGCTACCGGGGCCTATCCTCCTCTACGACGGCTTGTGCGGACTTTGCCACCGCACGGTCGCATGGGTCCTCGCGAGGGATCGGGACGAGAAGCTCTGGTTCGCGCCGCTGCAAGGGCTGACGGCGAAGCGGTTGCGAGCGCTCCACCCAGAGATCCCCGGAGAGCTCGAGGGTGTCGTCCTCGTGGATGGAGATCGAGTGCTGAAGCGTAGCCGGGCCCTGTTCGAGGCCGCGCGCTACCTCCGCCCGCCCTGGAGCTTTCTGTCCGTGCTGAGGTTCCTGCCCACCGCGTTCTTTGACCCCGCCTACCGCCTCGTGGCGCGTGTGCGATATCGAGCCTTGGGCCGGTTCGATGCCTGCACGGTCCCCTCCGTCGCCGACCGCCGTCGGCTCCTCCCATGAGGGACGGCGCATCCGGGTGGACCAAAGTCCACAGAGGGCGCGGCGCGGCCGACCGGCCGCTTTAGCGTCCGGGTCGCACGGTCGCGCCCGAGGGCGGTCCGCTCGCGGCTCCCGTGGGTTTAACCCCCGGCATCCCCGTCGCCCGTTCGCTTCGGGCGAATTCGATGGCGACCTTCACCGCCGCCTCGAACCCCCCCCGCACGTCCTCGATGGGGATCAGGCGACGAAAGAAATCCGCCCAGACGAACTCGGCGAACGCGGTGGGGGTCTTGTCATACGCTCCCGCGTCTCGCGCATACCCTGCGAGAGAGCGGTACACGTCGTCGATGAGGTCCTCGAGATGGTGAGGGATGGAAGAGTACTGGTGACGAACCCCGTTCTCGTCGAGCGGGTGGACCCAGCAGTGCTTGTCCATCTCCTTCCAGAAGTCGTCGGCGGCCTTTGAGGACAGGTCCGAAAGGACGCTGAAGAACCCGGTTTCGACGCCCGCCTCCAGCGCGGCCCGCCCGAGGTGATGGTGGTCGGTGATGTAGAGCCGGCCCTCGGGACCCAAGACCGCCGGGATGGGATGCGCCTCCATGAAGTCTTGTTGCTCCTTGGGCGTGAGCTTCGCCAGGTGATGCTTCTTGTCCTTCACCTCGATCATGCCCACGGTGAGCTGAGTGGGGTGAAGCTTGTGAATGGGCGATTTCTCGAGCGTAGGCATCGTCATCCCTCTAGCCCTCCCCCCCGAAACGATCCCCGCTCCGCCTCGGTTCTTCAAGAAACTCGCTCGGGGCTCTCCGGCGGTTCGCCCCCTCCCGCGGCCCAAGGGGTCGCTCCCGCTTCTCCCCGCCGCCCCTGCCCCTCCCCGAGAGAGTTTTCGCCCGTTGCACCTTGTCCGTGCCACCCGTCCGGACCACTCCAAGAGAGGAGCGGCACGGGGTTGCTTGACTCTGGGTGCGGTCATTACGCCGATGCGCCAAGGAGAGACGCATGCCACAGGCGCGCGGGAGCGGTTCACGCGGGAAGAGGACCCGGCCGGCCGGGCGGGCTCGGTCGAGCGGCGGAGATCGATCCATTGGACACCCGGTGTTCTCCCAGCCGGAGCCGACCGCGGATCCGACCGTCTTCAGGGTGAAGCACGCATCCGATACGGCCGCCTACCAGGAGATCGACGAGCTCAATCGCGAGCATCTGATCCACCCCCTGCCGTTCCCGGCGCCGCGGGGCGGGGTCGAGCCGCGGCTCACCCTGGAAGAGGCGCTCGGAGGCGACACCGCCCGCGTCGACGCCATCCAAGCGAGCGGCCAGCTCGTGTTCCACGCGACCGGGGACTGCGGCAGCACCCGGGGACCGCACTTCCAGAGCCTCGTCGCCGACAAGATGGTGAGCGACTTCCAGGAGACCGACTCGAAGGAGGTGCCGCAGTTCAACCTCCTCCTCGGAGACATCGTCTACAGCTTCGGGGAAGCGCAGTACTACTACGATCAGTTCTACGAGCCCTACCGGGACTATCCCGCCCCCATCTTCGCGGTCCCGGGCAACCACGATGGCATGGTGGCGCCCCAGGTCCACGTGAAGAGCCTGGAGGCGTTCCTCCGGAACTTCTGCTCCACGGACTTCACCGTCACCGCCGAGGCCGGAGGGCTCTCGCGCACGGCGCAGATCCAGCCGGGCGTCTTCTTCACCTTCGAGGCGCCCTTCGTCCGGATCCTCGGCCTGTACAGCAACATGCTCGAGGACCCGGGGGTCATCGCCGACCAGAACGTCGGCAACTCGCAGCTCAAGTTCCTCGAGGCGGCCCTCAGGCGCGTGAAGGCGGAGGCGTTCGAAGGGGCCCTCCTCTTCGCCCATCACCATCCCCCCTACACCGCTAGCACCGCCGGGTCACGCCACGGCTGGAGCGTGCAGATGCTGGCCGACATGGACGCCGTCTGCCAGAAGGCGGGCGTGTGGCCGCACGCCGTCCTCGCCGGCCACGTCCACAACTACCAACGCTTCACGAGGACGCGCTCCGACGGGACAGAGATTCCCTACGTGTCCTGCGGGAACGGGGGCCACAACGTCCAGAAGCTCACCCGCAAGGGGGCCACGCCGCTTCGGACCCCACAGGTCCTCCAGGCGGCGGGGAGAGGTACAGACGAAATCGCCTTCGAGAGCTACGACGACTTGAACTACGGTTACCTGCGGATTCTCGTCACCGCGGCTCAGCTCCGGATCGAGTACCACGCGGCGAGCGACGGCCCCGATGTGAAGACCCCAGACGACTCCGTCACGGTCGACCTCGCCTCCCGAAAGCTGGGTCATTTCGCGGCCACCGACATGGGGCGGGCGCAGGCGGTGAGCGATCTCCACGAGTCGATGCGGGAGCTTGCCAGAGCGAAACGCTGACGGCCGCCCCTGCCCCTGGGCCCTCTCCCGGGCGGTCCTTCACCCGAGGACAATTCACCGTATCACGGTGATCCATCCCTCCGTCTTCGCGCTCGGGACTCGCCGGCTCGAGGGTGTTCCAGCTGACCATGGAGAGGGACGGTGCTTTGCCACCTCTGCTCCTGGGCTTTACTCGTCTCGCGACGCTTCTTGGACCTCGACCACGCGATCCCTGTGGAAGCCGACAAGGACGAGCCGGAACAGGTAGTTCCAAGGGTGGGAAAAGAGCGAGCAGCCCGGTAGACGAATCCGGTGCGATTCCGGCTCGGAACGCGAGCCGCGAGGCTGGTAGTCTTTGGCCGATGGCGTCGACGGACCTGTGCAAGCCTCGCCTCGAGAGCGAAGGCTTCCGCGACAGGGCGGACACCCGACCCGCGCCCCGAGGCTTCGAGGCCGTGGGCGGCCACCTTTCGGGGATGGCGCGTGAGGGTCGCTTGCTTGGACCAGGTCCTAGTCGGTTCGGGGCCCGCCTCGGGTTCGCCGTCGTCTCGGTCGTCCTTCTTGCCCCGCCCGCCTCCCCTGCATCGGATCGGCTCGCGCCACACATGGCCATTCTCGACCTGAGACTCTCCGAGGACACCTTTGCCGACGCAGAGCGTCTGCTGGGCCCGGCGGAGGTGAAGGAGAACGGCGGGGAGGCGGCAGCCAGCGCCCGGGCCGCTTGTTACGTCGGCCCGGACGGCACGACCCTGGCGCTCATCTCAACCGGAGGGTTCCGGGGCGGCTGGCTCACGATGTACCAGCTCGTCGCGCGCGTCGCCCTCGCCAACTTCAGCGGTGATTTCGGCGGCGATTACGTCGTCCCGCTCGCCAAGCGACCTCGATGCGCCCGGTCAGCGAAGTTGTCACACAAGACTCGCACGCTCGGGGGACTACGGCTCGGGATGACGAGCGCCGAGGTCCTCCGGCTGCTGGGGAACCCGTGCGACAGAGCGGAGGCGTCGCTCGGCTTCTGCTCGGAGGAGGCACTGCACCCCACCGCCGACGAGGTGACGCGGCTCAAGAAAAAGGCGGGCCAAGGGGACTGCACCACCCTGCACGTCTCACGATGGCTCATCGTGGAGTTCGAACGCGGCAAGGTCGTCGCGATACGTGCCGAGCAGAACGAGTCCTGAGGTCCGGCCCCGCTCCACGCCATCTGGCCTCGAGCATCGACGAGCTGCCCCGGAAGAACAAGGCGCCATCGAGACCCGGGCCGGGCGATCCTCGGGCCGGTCACCCCAGGACGGCAAGGGCAGGCTTGCTCGAGCCCTGGCCGGCAGCGTCGAGAACCCAATGAACGAGAGCACCGGCTCAGCGGAGACTACGTCGAGCGTCCCGCGTGGATGATGACACTTCCAGCGAGGATGACGGCCAGGCCCACCCAGGTGGAGGTCGGCACTTGGTCCTTGAACACGATGCGGCCGATGGCCACGCTCACGACCGCGAAGATCCCGACGTAGGCGCCGAGCAGCTTCGAGAAGTCGATATCGAGCAGGTTCACCACCACTCCGTAGGAGCCGAGCAGGCAGAAGCCGAGCGCCATGAGGACGGCAGCGGCTCCGCGCATCCCCTTCCGGATGAGCGCGTCACCCGCGACCTCGAGTACCGCGGCTCCGATGAACCACGCGACTGCTCCAAGCCTTCCAAGTTCCATCGACAGGGGTTGCATGCCGCCGCTATATAAGCGACCACCCTCGGTCGCGAGGGGACCCGTCGAGACGGCTTGGACATTCTCTGGTGGCGGGAGATCGGGGGCACCGACGGCAGAATGGGTCGCTCTGGCGACCGACATGGGGCGCCGCCCACGACGCTCGAAGAGCCGCAACCGGAGTCCCTCGAGGTACGGTCCTGGGCTTGATCCGGTCTTCTAGACACCAACCGAAGGGGAGTTACGGTGTCACGCATGGACCAGGAGTCGACGGCAAGGAAGCCGCCTGGACAGCGTAGGAGCTTCACGGACGAATTCAAGGCGAACACTGTTCGGCCGGTGAAGCCAGTGTCGGCGGTCGCCCGCGACCTCGACCTGACGTCCTCGGCAGAGTGCGGCGAGCGATCCGTCACGAACGCCACCGCAGGGGAGGCTGTGCTCGACTACATCGAGGTCTTCTACTATCAGCAAGGGTCGACACTCGGCCATGGGCTACAAGAGCCCGGCCGAGTATGAGTGGGCAGCCCGGGCGGAGTTGGTCGCGTACTGACCTGTCTGCAGAATCGAATCAAGCCCAGTACATTCCCTGAAAGAGTGCAGAGACGAGGGCACGATGAATGACGCGCGGGTGGCACCCGAGACGAAAGGTGTTGCGGTGAAGTTGCTTGCTGCGATGGACCTTGGCCCTGAGATCGAGGGCATGGCGGGGCGCCAACTTCGAATGCGTATGGTGACGATCGAGCCTGGTGGGGTCTTCGGCCCGATTCACGACCACAAGAACAGACCAGGCACCGTCTACATTTTGCAAGGAACGATCACTGACCATCGAAATGGAGTCGCTACGGACTATGGGCCGGGAGTAGGCTGGCCCGAGGATAGGAACACCACCCACTGGCTTGAGAACAGAGGAACGATTCCGGCGGTGGAGATCTCGGTCGATATAGTCAGGCAAGAGTAAGCAGCATCGCCACTCGGCCACGGGCTACGGGAGCCCGGCCGAG
This sequence comes from Anaeromyxobacter sp., assembly GCA_035686075.1. Classification (GTDB taxonomy): domain Bacteria; phylum Myxococcota; class Myxococcia; order Myxococcales; family Anaeromyxobacteraceae; genus Anaeromyxobacter. The sequence continues at coordinate 4,143 of DASRZU010000011.1, read as the reverse complement.
TACGAGAGGGCAGTCCAGGCAGAGTTGGTCGTCTACGGATTCGCATCAAGCCCAGCCCGCGGTCCTGCCCTGGTAGGCGGGGCGCAGGTCCTCCATCCGAGTGTGGTCCGCTGCACCCCGCACCGTTAGTCGTCGCCCCGGTGCGGTAGACATAGAACTTCAACACCTCCTCCTTGCCGCAGGAGGTTCTGGGAGCACAGGAGCAATCGCCATGGATAGATCCGACCTCTCCCAGGTCTACCGGGACTACATCGCTTGCTTGAATGCGCAGGACTGGCCGAAGCTGGAACAGTTCGTCGACGAGGAGGTGCACTACAATGGGCGGCGGACCGGAGGATCGGGCTATCGGGAGATGCTCGAGAGAGACTTTCTCGAGATCCCGGACCTCCACTTCGACGTTCAGCTCTTGATTTCCGATCCGCCCTTCATCGCGAGCCGACTGCGCTTCGACTGTGCGCCCAGGGCGAGGTTCCTTGGCCTAGAGGTAAACGGGAAGAGAGTCTCCTTTACCGAGAATGTCTTCTATCGGTTTCGGGGAGATGGGATTGCGGAGGTATGGTCGGTCGTAGATAAGGCGGCTATCGAAGCTCAGCTCTAGGTCAGCTTGAATCCTTGGCGGTATACGGACAGGGCTCTTGGCTCGAAAGTGAGCGAGGCGATTTCTTGCAGGCCGAGGTCGTTCGACCCAGCAAGCTCCTCGCGTGAAGGCGTGCCATGCCGTTGGTCGTTTTGATTGGGGCCTCGGGATCTGGAAAGACGACGATCGCCCGTGCGATCGAAGAGCGCTACTCCGAGGAGATCGAGGTCTTGTACTTCGATCGGATCGGTGTGCCGCCTCCGGAGCGGATGATCACCGAGTACGGATCTGGCGAGGAGTGGCAGCGCGCCAAGACGATCGAGTGGATGGCGAAGCTCGCGCCCCTTTGCAGGTCTGGACGCCGACTGCTGTTCGAAGGTCAGACCCGCCTTTCCTTCCTTGCAGAGGGAACCGCGGCTGCCGGTGGCTTTGATTATCTGCCGATCGTCGTCGACTGCGACGATGAAACCAGGTCAACGCGCCTCTCGCTCGAAAGGAAGCAGCCTGAACTCGCGAATGGGAACATGCTGGATTGGGCGCGCCACTTGCGACACGAGGCTTTAAGATCCGGCTGCGAGATACTGGACACCTCCATACTCTCGCTCGAACAGTGCATCGACCATGTGATGGGTCGGCTCAACGGAACCTGACTCCCGGGCTCAAGTTCCACCAGGATTCGCCTTTCCTTCGCCTCCGGCAGGTAGAGCTCGCAGTCCACCAGGGCCACCGATCCCTTGGCCGCGTAAGCGAGGAACTCCCCCACCTGGCACTGCTCTTCCTTGCCCAATCGCCCCAACCACTGCCGCTGTGTCCCCACCGACTCCGGTCCCGCCTTCTGAAACCCGCTCCCGTCCATGATGAGGACCCCATCAGAGCTCCCCATCTCGGCGGCTACTTGCCGGCACTGTTCATCCCGCAACAGGCCATCGTCCCATTTGCCAGCACCGACGAAGTGCTGGAGAGGGCGTCGCCTCAGGCCGCGTTCCGTGGCGATCGGCTCCAGCGTCCTGCGCGAAAGCTGGCGCCAACGACCCTCCACGTACACTTCGGCATGAGCCCGCTGCTCGCGCCGCTCGAACAACTTCAAATAGGGCTTTAGGAAAGCAGCCACCCGCCCCGACAACCCCGTCACGTCAGCCGCCGAAACCCTCGCCTCCTCACGCCATTTCCCCATCCCGCCGCCCTCCCTCTGGGCAGCAGATCACAGGGGATCGCGTCGTCAATTTTCCTGTCAGTCGAAGATCCGATTGATCTCGCACAGTCCAACTAGGCCCAAGACGCCGGGTCCCGCGCACTCCCCAGCCGCCGAGGATCGGATCGAGGAGCTCATTCCCGGGCAGTTAGCCTGGTGTGGAGAACGCAATTGCCGCGGCCACGCGGGCCAAATCACCGGCAAAAGGGGACGCGATGGTTTCCCCGCGCATCGCACGGGAAAGGCGGATCCCTTCACTTTCACGGTGGAGTGATGTGGCCGTGGGTCCCAGAGGGCGTCCCAGGACTCGCCGTCCTTCCAGAGGAAGACCTGGCCCTTGATGAGACGGCAGCTTTTGTCGATGGCGGCGATGGCGGTCATCGTCCGGGGTGGGGGAGGGAAGAGGGCGGCCTTGTGGTTACTGTGTACTCGTTTTTGCGAACGGAGAAGGGGATGGGGACCCTGGCCGCGTTGGACGGCCCACTTGACGCAGACGGTGGCGGGGTGAAGGCCGAGGCGGTTGGCGATTCTCAGGATCACGGGATCCTCGATGTCGACGTTGTCCTCGGGGGTCTTGTCGCGGTCTGGGCGGGTGGGGGAGCCGATGGGGCAGAAGCCCGTAGATGTCGGGCTTGGCACCGGGGGAGCGGGGGCTGACATCGCAGCCGGGGGGGTGGTAGTTGGGGAAGGGCCAGTGGCGAGGCGCTGACCAAGCTCACGAACCTGAGCGAGGAGCCTGGCGGCTATGGGGAGCTGAAGTGGCCTCGCTATCGACGTGTTCCCCTCGCCGTTCAGCGTCGTTCTCGACGCCAAAGTCCTTTGTCCGTTCACGTTGCGGGACACCCTCCTACGCGCAGCGCGGCCCGCCTTCTTCCAAGGCGTTCTGGTCGAGCCAGATCCTCGACGTACCCTATCCGCAACACCGTCTACGCCTTCACCATCTCCACCTTGTGCGGCAGGCGGCGGAACTGCTCCAGCAGCGTGGTCACGACGGTCTCTGCGGCGAAAGGCCGAGACATCCCCAGCGCGGCTTGACGCATGGACGCCAGTCGGCCCGGCGTCTGTAGCAGCCGATCGATCTTGTAGCCCATGGTTATGATGTCGTTGCACCTGATGGCCACGCCCTCCTCCAGGAGGTGATCGCTGTTGCGCTCCTCCTGGCCCGGGATGGGCGAGAGGATCACCATGGGCAATCCCTTACAAAGGGCCTCCGCAGTGGTCAGGCCACCGGGCTTGCCGATGAGCACGTCCGCCACCGTCATCCACTCGTCCATGATATCGGTGAACCCCAGCAGATGGAACTGCAGGTGCGCCGGTACCTCCACCGCCTGCCGCCGGGCCTCCGCGAGCAGCTCGTCGTTCCTGCCGCAGATCACCACGACCTGAGCCGGCGTCTTCAGGTGCTTCAGGACTTGCACCGCTTCCGCAGCCGGCCCCACGCCGAAAGCCCCCGCGCTCAACAGCACCATCGGTTTGGCCGGATCGAGCCCGAGCTTGGCGGCCAGGGCCACCCGATCCTTCTTCTCGGCAAAGACTGGATCGACCGGGATGCCTGAGACCGTAACGCGGTCTTCCGGCAGGCCGAGCAGCTTTAGATGCTCTTTCGTCTCGTCGAGCGCGACGAAGTAGTGATGAAACAAGCGTGATAGCCACATAGCGTGGAGATCGAGATCCGTCACCACGATCGACAGCCGGGCCTCGATGTCACCGCGACTGATGAGGTGGGAGATGATCTCAGCCGGCAGGAAGTGGGTGCAGATGGTCATGTCCGGCTGGACCTTCCTGACCATTCGGACCAGCGGACCCGTGTTCATGCGGTCGAACATCAGCCGCATTCGGTCCGTCTTCCAGGGTTCATCGCTTTTCTGGTACCACCAACCGAGGAAGGTCGGAGCGTTGCGCACCAGGTCGATGTACAGCTTTGAGTAACAATCGCGGAAGACCTTGTTGGTGAAGCGCAGGGCGTCGACGTTGACCACGTCGGCGATCTCCTGGCGCGCACGGCAAACCTTCTCCAGGGCCTCGGCCGCCCTCACGTGACCCGTGCCCGCACTGACGGAGAGGATCAAGACGCGGAATCGGGGATCCATTGTTAAGTCTAGGCTCCGGACCTCGCCCTGTACAAGCAATGTTCGCCGAGCTGCTGCTCATGCGCCCGCAAGGCTGCGGCGTCTGAGGAAGCGAGGATCGTCTCGAGCGCGGCGCGCTGTGCTGGCTTCCATGAGGAGGCCGCTCCGTGTCAAGCGCTGTGGTGACCGATTGCCATCTGCTTTCTGAATCCACCCCGCTCCGCCGGCTTCCATTCGCACTCTTCGTGGGCCTGGCTCGAGGCCCGGTGCATGCTGGGTTCCGAACTGTCTCGGCGCTGCATTCT
>DASRZU010000010.1:0-45730 GCA_035686075.1 Anaeromyxobacter sp. | reverse complement strand
TGATGATGCCACGGAGTCCGGTCCTCCACCACTACTTATACGTCATCGTATTTATGGAATCGCCTACTAAGTAAGCGATTCCTTGAGTCCCATGGGCGTTGACGGGCTCTAAGGTCGGTCTGCGGAACCGCAGCGGGAGGGCGAACGGATGGAACGGCACCTGGAATTCGACAGCCGCAGAGAGATCTCCACGCTGCGCCGTCGGCAGCATCAGATGATACAGGTCGATGTCTTCTCCTCGCGTCCCCTTGAGGGCAACCCCTTGGCCGTCTTCACGGACGGCCGTGGGCTCTCGGACGGTGAGATGCAGGCCCTCGCCCGGGAAACGAATCTGTCGGAGACGACGTTCATCCTGCCCCGCGATCCCGCCACGGAGCAGCGAGAGGGCGTACGGGTCCGGATCTTCACGGTCCGCGAGGAGCTGCCATTCGCCGGCCACCCCACGCTGGGAACGGCGCTGGTACTGCGCGGGGCGGGCAGTGCGCCCGAGGTCGTGCTCGAGCTCGGCGTAGGAAAGGTCCCGGTCCGGTTCGAGGATCGCCAGGCCGAGCCGCCCTTCGCCGAGATGACGCAGGTCGATCCCCAGTTCGGTCCGCGCCATGAGCGGGAAGCTGTGGCCAAGGTCACGGGGGTGCGCTCCGACGACATAGATCCTGGCGTGCCCATCCAGACCGTCTCGACCGGGCTGGCCTTCACGATCGTCCCGATACGATCTCTGGATGTGATGCGAAAGCTCCAGGTCGACCAAGGGCGCGCCGGCGAGTACCTCGCGCACACGGGCGGGAAGTTCTTCTACTTCGTGTGCCGCGAGACGGTGGACCCAGCGGCCCGACTGCACGCCCGGATGCCCTTCTACAATGGCGAGGATCCGGCCACCGGATCAGCCGCCGGATGCGCGGCGGCCTGGATGGTCGCGAACGGCGTCGCCGAGCCTGACGAGAGGGCCCTTATCGAGCAAGGGCTCGAGGCCGGGCGCCCCTCCCGCATCTTCGTCCGCGCTTCTCGGGCCGCCGACCGGATCACCGACGTGCGCGTTGGCGGGAGTGGGGTGGTAGTGATGCGTGGCGAGGTCTTCTTGTAGAAGAGGAGGCTGTAGAAGGGCGCGGGAAGCAAGGCCCCGTGCACCCACGCATCCCTGATGGGCGGCCCGCAAGGTTGGGCTCGGCAGGCGGGCGCGCACTCCGTCGACCGCAAAGCGTAGTTTCGGATGTGACCACCTGGGCCCTGCTATTGGGCGGTGAGAAACCCGAGGCACGCAGAACTTGGTGGAACTGCCAAGCGGTCAACGCACTCGACGACATCACTTCACGAGAGGGTCGACCGGGTTCCTGAACATCACCGTCGGGCTTCCGAACGGGCGCGTCTCGCGACAAGCACGCGGCCCCTACCGCCCGCAGTGAAGGCAACCTATGGCACGGTTGATGCTGGCGCCTGCCTGGCGGTCAACGAACGAGGGGGCGGCGATCGAGAGGGCCGGCTATCGCAGCCTACGGATGGACTCTATCTTCTGGGCGCACTCGCCCTTGGTGGTGCGCCTCCGTGCCGGATGGTGAGGTCCTCCATGGCCGATGCTCGACACCCCCGCCACGCGCTGGGCTTTCGTGTCTTGCGGACCGCTGTGAGCCTTGCCCTTCGGAACCTGCTCTTCACGGTCGTCGTCCCGAGCTCGGGTGCCGTCTATGTCCCGTGGTGGATCCTGACGCGTGGCCATACGTCACCGAAGCCGGTCGAATGGGTGGCGGTCGCCCTCATCGCAACTGGAGCCGGCCTGTACCTCTCGTGCGTCTGGGTCTTCGCCGTCGTCGGGAAAGGCACACCGGGGCCCTGGGACGCTCCTCGCCACTTCGTCGCCGTAGGTCCCTACCGCTGGGTTCGCAATCCCATTTACCTCGGCGCCCTCTCGGTTGTCCTCGGCGAGGCCTGGTTGTTCCTTTCGTTGCAGCTGCTCAAGTACTCGGCCGCGATGGCGATCCTCTTCCACCTGTTTGTGATCGGCTATGAGGAGCCGACGCTGTACCGGAGGTTCGGAGAGGCCTATAGCGAGTACCGGCGAACAGTGCCCCGTTGGATCCCCCGGAGACCGAGAGACGGATGACCAGGTGTCGTTGCAATCTGGGGTACGAACCACCGAGAACGTTCCCGAAGCCGGCTCACGCGAAGAGCGGGAAGCCCAGCGGGAAGCAGCCTTGTCCAAGGAGCCCGCGGGTGGGTCGGCTTGCCAGAGGCCCGTTGACGGTCTCAGAACTCTTCCAGCCCGCCCGCCTTTCGTGGAACCTGGCCACCGTCTCCTACGGGTCCAAAGACCACGGACGATTGGTGAGTTTCGTCGCTGTCAGGATATCGCGGGGGACGCGACGCTCGCGGTCGCTCCGAGGCGCCTTCTGAACACCAGGACGAGTGAGACGGTCGCTCCCGGCAGGGTGACTCCCCACAGGGACGCGACCCAGATCAGCGGGTGATAGAAGGTCTGCAAAGCGATGAAGGGCACGATCAGGCCGTTGGTGAGCAGGAACCTGCGGGCAACCTTCTCGAGCCCTTCGCCCGGAAATGCGAAGGAGACGAATAGCGTGGCGATGCTCATGAAGCTGTAGCCGAGCAGATCGACGGAGTACGTGAACGACTCGAACACGTTGAAGACGAAGGGGGCTGCGCTTGGGCCAACGTCTCCCCGGTAGAGATGCGGGGCGACGAACGTGAGCTGCACGTAGTAGTTCATGCAGATCAGCGTGCCGTACATGGTGGCGAACACGAGCCCGAGCTGACTCCAGACGCGACTGTCGGCCGGCGTCTGCCGGTGGACGCAGACCATCAAGACGACAAAGGAGATCCCGAGGAACAGGGAGGGCACGAGGAGGACGACGAGTCCATACCACGTGCTGTTGTGCTCCGGACCGCCTCCCGACCCCATCCAACCGAGCCATTCGACGATCTGCCCCAGGTCGTAGCTGATGGCGCACACCGACGCGAGCAGCGCGGACCAGAGGCCGAGACGAAGGCCGATCTGCGACGGTTGGCTGCTCATGATCGTCTCCCCTCGCCGACCGGGGTCGAGTGCGGACTCGGCCGGTCTTCTCCGTTGGATTCTACTGCGGCAAGGAAGTTCGAGAGCCTCTCCAAGCGATCCAAGGATGTTGCCGGTCTAGGAGAATGGTCTCGTCACCATTCCAACGCCCCCATGCCGCGGGTCTTTAGAATCCGCCCAGTAGGCCCCTTCCAGCGGCGTTTCACCAGTGCGCCTCATTGGGCGGGGCCGACCCGTCCCTGTGACTGCGTCATCGTTCGGGTAGAGTCCTCGCGCGCTCTCCGGAGCCCCGGCGCGCTCACAGTCGCGATCCCGGTGAACGCCAACACCGCGCCGGCGGCGAAGGAGAGGCCGAGTGGCTCGTCGAGGACGAACACGCACAGGGACGAGTTGGCGTTTCGAGCGAGCCTACGGTCGCGTAGTGCCCGCTGGCCTGTGGCAGGAGGACGGCATCGAGACCGAAGTTGCCGGCTTCGACGCAGGGGTTCGGGCCCGGCGCGCTGGCGCGACAGGTCGCAGCGGAGAGAATGCGGTGCCGCCGCCGCTCATGGCGACCAGCCGCTCCGGGTCGCGCAGGGCACTCCGACAAACGATACCCCGTGGACGTGCAAATACGCACAGATGCGATCTCCTCCCGGGGACGCGAAAGTCGCCGCCCACAATTAGGTTGGACCTCACCGCTCCGGCAAGACGAGTGCGTATCGCCCACCGCAGGTGTCGACCAGCAAGTCGCCCACCTGCCGGATTGCGGCTTCGAGCGAGGTGGCCAGCGTTGCCGCATTCCCCTGCACGTACACCATGAAGCGCTCGGTTTCCTTGGTGATGCGGGTCTCGGCGCACTGACGGATGTCCAGCCTGCAGATGATCTTCTCCTCGTCCATTCCGGCGTACTCGCCGGCGGCAACCGGGATCGGCGCGGCCTCGCCGAGCGGGGTGTAACGCTCCCCGCCACGGGTCATGCCGATGCGGAGATCACCGCGGACGTGCGCCAGATCGTGCGCGCCCAAGGAGAGCCGAGTCAGGGCCGAGACCAAGTTGTAGGCGTCCACAACCGTGTTGATGTTGGGCAGTCGCCCGGTGGCCTGGACCAGTTCCAGCAGTCTCTGGGCGGGCGGGACGACCCCGGTCACGCCCACTCGGGCGTGTAGGGCCCGGTAGCCGGCGAGCACCAGGTCGGACGAGATGTCGATCGCACGGAGGGCGTCGACCGTCTCCTTCTTGCGTTTCTCGAGCGGGTTGCTCCGATTCGAAACCCGCGTGCCTTCGAACACGGCGGCGACGGCGCCGATCCCCAGCGCTCGGACCTCGTCTTCTACGAAGAGCCGCATGTCGTACCTGTGCCCGTCCGGACGGGGTTCGCGCAAGTGACCGCTACCGCACTCCCTCGCCAGCGGCAGGCACGCTGCCCTTCCTGCCGCGCAAGCACCCTCTGTCACCGCGCCACGCGGCGCAGGTGGCCGAGGACGTCCATCCTGGTCACCAATCCCACGAAGCGGTTCTCGTCCATCACGATGGGAACCAGGCCGGCGGCGAACAGCGGCATCAGCTCCTCGAGCGGGGTCGTGGGGGTGACCGTCTCGAGGCGTGTGGTCATGACCTCGCTCACCGGCCGCGAGAGCCGCCCCGGGTCTCCCAGGGCGGCCAGGAGGAGGTCTGACTCGTCCACGATCCCGACGATGCGCTCTCCCTCCATCACTGGGAGTTGGGAGATGTCGTTCGCCTTCATCCGGTTCAGGGCGACGAGGAGCGGGGCGCTCGGCTCGACGGTAACGACCAACCGATCCGCGAACCGCCGAGTGACGAGATCGGTGAGGTCCCCCACCTGCGCTCTCCCGGAGAACCCCTGCTCCAGCATCCACAAGTCGTCGAACATCTTGGAGAGGTACTTGCTACCAGAATCGCACACGAGCGTGCAGACGCGCTTGGGCCGATCCTGCTCCCGGCAGTATCGGAGCGCGGCCGCGACCAGCGTGCCGGTGGACGAGCCCGCCAAGATTCCCTCGGCGCGCAGTAGAGTCCGAGCGGTCTCAAGGCTTTCGCGATCCGGGATTCGGTAGGCCTTCCGTACCCGCGAGAGATCGGCGATGGGCGGGACGAAGTCCTCGGCGATCCCCTCCACCAGCCACGTCCCCGCCCGACCGATCTGCCCGTTCTCGACGTGATCGGCGAGGACCGAACCGACCGGATCGGCCAGGACCATCTCGCACCCCGGCAGGACCCGCGAGAAGCAGCGCGAGAGGCCGGTGATGGTGCCCCCGGAGCCCACTCCGCAAACCATGGTGTCGAGCGTTCGACCGAGTTGCTCGACGATCTCCGGTCCGGTGGTGGTCTCGTGCGCGGCCGGGTTGGCAGGGTTCCCGAACTGGTTGACGTAGAACGCCCGCTCCTCGATGGCGATGCGCTGGGCCAGGTCCTGGTAGTACTCGGGGTGGCCCTTCTCGACGTCGGAGCGGGTCATCACCACCTCGGCCCCGAGCGCCTTCAGGTGCAGGACCTTCTCCCGGCTCATCTTGTCGGGGATGACCAGGGTGAGGCGGTAGCCGCGCCGCGCGGCCACGAGCGCCAGGCCCAGCCCGGTGTTCCCCGCCGTGGCCTCGACGAGGTGGCGCCGCTCTCCGCCGAGCAGCCCGTCCCGCTCGGCCGCCTCGATCATCGAGAGCCCGATGCGGTCCTTGATGGAGCCACCGGGGTTTGTGCTCTCAAGCTTGAGGAAGAGCTCGCAGGGACCGGTGTCGAGACGGCGCACGCGGACCATCGGGGTCCGGCCGATCAACGACAGGGCCCCGTCCGCAACGGGCGGTGGATGGGATCCGGTCACTCGGAGGCTCTACCGAGTCGGCATCCGTTTTACAAGACGTCCTCGGGCCGCGTGCTATCCCGAGATTCGCTCCCAGGAGCAGCGAGTTTGTGGTGGACGTCGGGTCCGTCCGCTTCGTAAGATAATCGTCCGCTGCTTGGGCGAAGGCGCTCGGGCCGGCGGGCGAGGAGGGTTGGCCCTGGTGGCGTCCCGCCCGATGGCAACATGTTCGACTGGGAGCAGCGCGGTCACTCGCCGGTAACCGACCCTCCGGGGCTCGAGGATCTCCATGCATACCGCCCACCGCACTCATGGATTCACGGAGTCGGTCATACGGGGGATGACCCGCCTCGCGAAAGCGAAGGATGCCATCAACCTCGCGCAGGGCTTTCCCGACTTCCCCTGTCCAGAGGTCCTGAAGGAGGCAGCCTCCCGGGCCATCCGCGAGAACCTGAACCAGTACGCGATCACCTGGGGCTCGAAGCACCTTCGCAGCGCGGTGGCGCGGAAGTATGCGGAGTGGTACGGCCTCTCCATCGACCCTGAGGAGGAGGTGACCATCACCTGTGGGGCGACCGAGGCGATGGCCTCCGCCCTGCTTGCCCTGGTCGATCCCGGCGAGGAGGTGATCGTCTTCGAGCCGTTCTACGAGAACTACGGACCCGATGCCATCCTGTGTGGCGCCGCGCCGGTCCACGTACCGCTCGGAACGGAAGGGCCCCTCGATCTCGATCGGCTCGCCGCGGCGTTCTCACCGCGAACGCGCGCCGTCGTGGTGAATACGCCTAGCAACCCGACCGGCCGTGTGCTCACCCGCAGTGAGCTGGACGGCATCGCGGCGCTATGCCTTCGCCACGGCGCCTACGCAATCACCGACGAGATATACGAACACATCGTCTACGCCGGTGTACACGTGCCTATCGCCACGCTCCCGGGGATGCGCGAGCGGACCGTGACCATCTCGGGTTTCTCCAAGACCTTTGCCATCACCGGCTGGCGGATCGGGACCATCGTCGCCCCGCCGGCGCTGACCGCCGCGATCCGCAAGGTGCACGACTTCTTGACCGTCGGGGCGCCGGCGCCGCTCCAGGAGGCGGTGGCGGTCGGGCTCGAGCAACTCGGCCGCGACTACTACGCCGACATGGCCGGCGCCTACCTCCGCCGACGCGACCTGCTCATCGACGCCCTTGGCTCGGCCGGGTTTCGCTGCCGCCCTCCGGAGGGCGCATACTACGTCCTGGCGGACTACTCCGACCTCTCCGACCTCGATGACGTCGCATTCGCCCGGGAGTTGATCGCCCGCCACGGCGTGGCGACCGTGCCCGCGTCCAGCTTCCATGCGAAGGCCGATCCGAGGCGCCGGCTGGTCCGATTCGCCTTCTGCAAGACCGAACAGGTGCTCAGGGAGGCCGGCCAGCGGCTCAGGGGCATAAAGCGGAGCACGGCTTAGGTCGACCGCCTCGCCGTTCAGGGCGTGCCTTTGGACCGGCGAGCAGCCCGAGGGGCGCAGCGCTTCCGCCGCAGAGAGATCCTGACGTGCGCGAGCTCTCCCTCGGCGCGAAGCTTGAAGAAGGCCGAGGGTCGCCCCGCATGCCTTGACGATGGCCGCGGAGGTGGTCCGCTTCAACCCTTGCGGAGCAGGGCAGTTGACCGATGCGGCATCAACCACCCTATGCCGTTGCGGCGGAGAAGGTGCGGAGTCCCGATCTGCCGACGGTACGCTGGCTCCTCGCCGTTGCAGGCCGCCCGCCACCCTCTGGCCGTGCCATGGCGTAAGCGGATGGCGGCTGGGAACTATCGGACACGGCCACTCAGCGGGAGAGGACTCGTCGTCGTGGCCGACGCGGACCTCGCCTGAAATAAACCAGTCTACGACGAGGTTCACTCTCCGCGGCAGCGCCGTTTAGGAACGGCGGACTGCCCCTGATATCCCCGATCATATAAGGATTGTGCTCTTCAATGGCACGCTCGAGTGGAACCTCCCCGGCACCACCAGCCGCACCCCGGCGCGGTGGGCGGCCTCCACGGTGAGGTCGGGGGCCTTGCAGTGCGAGAGCCGGCCCAGGAAGAAGGCGGCGTCGCCGCCCGGCCCGGCCACCGGATACAGCCCGGGGTCGAGCCCGTGGTGCACGACGTCGCGGGCCGGGGGATCGGAGAGCCTGGCCTGTCGCGCTGAGATGGCCACGCGGCGACCGCCCGGGAGGGATCGGTAGTAGCGATAGAGCGCCGGGTCGAGCGCGTGGTGCAGGGTGTATACCACCGGCGGGTCCAGCTCGTCGGCGAAAGCCAGCAACGCCGGAACGTGGGCGTGGACGACGTCGAAGTCTCCCGCCGGGATGGCCCGCGCGGCGAATCGGCAGTGGAGCAGCTCGCTGTAGGGATCGGGCGGCCAGACCGGCCTTTTGAAGAGCGCCCGCAGCTGCCGGACCCGCGAGTCGGCGGTCGTGAAGACGACGACCTCGTGCCCAGCCCGCTCCAACGCCCGCGTTAGCGCATCCACCACGAGCTCGGTTCCCCCATATGCTAGCGGCGGGACCGAGACGAAAGGGGTGGACACCATGGCAACTCGCACACCCGGATCGTAGGTCCACTCGGCCCGGCCGACCACCACCTGAGCGGGCGATGCATGGTTCGCCAGGCGCCTCGCCTTCTTCTCTCCTCACCCCTGAGGGCGGAATCGATCATCCGGTGTCGAGGGGCGTATCGCTCGGGGCCGGCACTAATGGCGAGGGTCACGCTGCAATAGGCGGTCGACCGCTCGAGCGACGGCGAGGCGATCGAGAGTGGTCACGATCGAGGACTCGATTGACAGCGAGTTGTCGCCAATGGCGTTGGAAAGCTCTCCCTCACGGGCGAGGCCCCCCAGGGGCCGAGTTGCAAGCGAGGCGGCTTTCGGCACACCCGGGATAGGTAGCGTCAATCACCGGGAGGGGGACAAACCTACAAAGGGCACCCTCGTCAGCTCGGGGGAAAAGTCGAGGAGCGGCGCGTGGTAAATGGCCGGAGTCCCCTGAGCGGGAACCGACCGTCGAAGGGCGCTAGCGACCTCGGCGCGCAATGGCCAGGGTAATCGTGGGCAAGGAGGGATCCATGGATCCCGCGCCTATCGACGGGTCCAAGAAGGTTGAGGAGAGCATGCTGCTCGCGATGACAACCCGCTGTGCAGCTCGTTGGCCCCTCGCCTCGTCGCCTTGTGCGCGATGGGTGAATTACTCCAGGCCCTGCTCGTCGACGTTGTGGCGGTGTTCATGTCCACTTGATGAAGGGCCTGCGGCTCATCGATCGACCCCTGGGTGGCGAAGTCGCGCGGTGCGCGCGGACGGGAAGCCCCGGACCACCATCAGGGCCAGGGAGCAGTCGGCATTCGTCGAAGGGAAGGGAGGATAGGGAATGCGCTACCCGCTCGCCGTGCTGTCAATGCTGTGTTGCCTCGCCGCCCCCGCGGTCAAGGCCCAGGTCAGCGTCGGAATCGGCATTGAGGTCCCCGGCATTCAGATCGGCATCAACATGCCGGTATATCCAGAGCTCGTCCCGGTGCCAGGCTATCCCGTCTACTACGACCCTCGCGCTGACTCGAACTACTTCTTCTATGACGGACTGTACTTCGTGTACCAGGGAGACGAGTGGTACGCGAGCAGCTGGTACGATGGGCCGTGGTGGGTGGTCGAGCCCGTGGACGTGCCGCTTTTCATCCTGCGCGTCCCGGTTCGCTATTATCGCCGCCCCCCGGTGTACTTCTCCACTTGGGGCCGCGACGAGCCCCCGCGCTGGGGCGAGCACTGGGGCCCCCGCTGGGAAGAGCGCCGGCGCGGATGGGACCACTGGGACCGCCAGTCCGTTCCGCCTCCCGCACCCTTGCCAACTTACCAGCGGCAATATTCAGGCGACCGCTATCCTCGCGCGCCAGACCAGCAGGTCGCCATTCGCACCCAGAACTACCACTACCAGCCGCATGACGCGGTAGTGCAGCGCCAAGTCGCGCAGGAGGCGCACGCGAAGGTGGAACGCTCGGAAGCGCGCCCCCAGGGGCGGCCGCAATCGGGGCACGAGAATGGTGGGGGACACGCGCCACGGGAGCAGCCGCAGGCGGGACCGCCCGAGCACCAGGCTCTACAGCAACGGTCCGCGCATCCGCAACCTCCGCAGCCGAGCTCCTCGCGGCAGGTTTCCCAGGCGCGAGCCGCTCCGGGGCACACGGAGGGCGCCGGGCACTCGATGGGCCACCCGTCTCGGGTGGCCCCGCAGGCGGGGCCACCCGAGCACCAGACTCGGCAGCCAGGGTCCGTACATCCGCAGCCTTCGCAGCCGAGCTCCTCGCGGCCGCCGCAGGCCTCTCGGCAGGTTTTCCAGGCGCGCGCCACTCCGGGGCACACGGAGGGCTCTGGACACTCGATGGGCCAACCGCCGAGGGCGGCCCCGCAGGCGGGGCCGCCTGAGCACCAGGCTCTGCAGCAACGGTCCGTGCATCCGCAGCCTCCGCAACCGAGCTCTTCGCGGCCGCCGCAGGCCCCGCGGCAGGTTGCCCAGGCGCGAGCGGCTCCGGCGCAGCCGGAGGGCGCCGGGCACTCGACCGCCCCAACGGTCGCCCATGCTCCCCGAGACAAGGGCCACCCTCCGGAATAGCGCGAGGTGCTCTTACGGCATTTCGACCAGATCGCACCTCGAGCCTCACGCCGATCGTAGGTGCAATGAGGATCGTGAGGGCTGAGCCAGCGGGTGCGAGGACGCAGTCGTCAAGCAAAGGAGGCTTCTCATGAAGAGAATCGTGACTCCCGTACTCGTCGCCGCGCTTCTGGGCCCTAGGGCCCTCGCCTGGGCCAGCGACACGGTCCCTGACGGCATGAGGGGATCGGGCGACGAGGTGACCCTGGCCAAGCAGCCAGGGGACACAGAGGACCAGGCCGTGAAGCAGGCCAGCCAGGCCATCGAGGAGCTCAAGCGAGCCGATCCTGGCCTCGACCGATTCTTCGACCACGCGGCCGGCTACGCCGTGTTCCCCACCGTTGGGAAGGGCGCCATCGGCATCGGCGGCGCGCACGGCACGGGCGTTCTGTACGAGAATGGCGTTCCCACGGGCCAGGCCAGCATCACTCAATTGACGGTCGGTCTACAGCTCGGTGGACAGGCGTATACCGAGGTCATCTTCTTCAAGTCGAAGAAGGTGCTGAAAGAGTTCAAGAAGGGTGAGTACGCCGTGGCTGCCGAGTTGAGCGCCGTGGTCGCGGCGAGCGGGGCGTCCGCGAACGCGAAGTACGTCGATGACGTGAGCATCTTCACCCTCTCCAAGGGTGGAGCGATGGCGGAGGCCAGCGTGGGTGGCCAGAGATTCGCCTATACCGCGTTCCCAACGGCGACCGCCACCACCTCCGGGTAGACGTCATCCCGGGTGGCCGACAAGATACCCGTCCCCTCAGGACGCCCCATCACCGCCCGTGCGCACAGCCCCGGGAGACATCGGGTCCCGACCCGCGCTCACCGGGCCGCTGCGCCCGGCGCCGGGCGGTGGGGCGCTGATGGTCGGGGCGCGTCATGCGGTTGGCTGCGTCGCGCATGGCACTGCCGTCGCGGCACCGGTTTCGCGTTTCACCTCGCACCAGAAGATGCGTAGCTCCTCTTCGTTGGTCTACCGGAACATGGACGCCGCGGGCTCGACCGTGGCAGCGCAGGTGACCATCGCCTAACGACGGCGCACGCGGCTTCGGCCGCGGAGGCGAGCCGCCTGGTAGGCGGGCGACCAGTACCTTCCGTCTCCGGCGTGAGACACCGAGCCGTCCGCGGTTGAGGAGCGCCGCAGTCGGCGCGCGAGGACCGCGGGTGGGGCCCCTGTCGGAGGCCCTCGGTCCGGAAATCTCGCGCTGCGAGGGGCTGCTCGCCGGAGGGCGCCCTTTAGCCTCGTTGGGGTAGTGGTCTGCGCTTTCGCGCCGGGACCCATGGTCCCGGATGGAACAGGACCTCCGGACGGGCCTCCCCCCGCCCGCACCTTCCCCGCCGGGGGACAGGGCGCGCACACTTGGCAGCTCCGGAGGCCCCTATGCCCGACGCCGACGCGTTTCGCCGTGCCCGTGACTTCCTCCTCGCCCACCGCGACGATTACGAGACCGCCTACCGCGACTTCCGTTGGCCGGTACTGGACCGGTTCAACTGGGCGCTGGACTTCTTCGACATCCTCGCCGACGGGAACGACCGGACCGCGCTGCACCTCGTCGAGGAGGGCGGCCGCGAAGTGCGGCTCAGCTACGCGGAGCTGGCCGAGCGTTCGAACCGGGTGGCCACCTACTTCCGTCGGCGCGGGGTGGAGCGCGGCCACCGCATCCTGATGATGCTCCCCAACTGCGTCCCCATCTGGGAGGTGATGCTGGCCGCCATGAAGCTGGGCGCAGCGGTGATCCCGGCGAGCACCTTGCTCACCCCTGAGGACCTGCGCGATCGCATCGAGCGTGGCCGGGTCACGCACGTGGTGACCGACGCCGCCGGCACCGAGAATTTCCGGGGCATCGCCGGAGAGTTCACCAGGCACGTGGTGGGGGAGCGGGTTCCCGGGTGGCTCCCATTCGAGCACGCCACCGACGAGACGGCGGCCTTTCTCCCTCACGCGGAGACGCTCTCGACCGATCCGGTGCTGCTCTACTTCACGAGCGGGACCACGGCCCGGCCCAAGCTGGTGGTGCACACCCAGGCCAGCTACCCGGCGGGCCACCTCTCCACCATGTACTGGATCGGCCTGCGGGAGGGAGACGTACACATGAACGTCTCTTCCCCGGGCTGGGGGAAGCACGCCTGGTCGAGCTTCTTCGCCCCCTTCAACGCCGGGGCCACGGCCTTCGTCTACAACTACGCCCGCTTCAACGCCGGAGCGCTGCTCGATGCCATGATCCGGCACGGCGTGACCACCTTCTGCGCCCCGCCCACCGTCTGGCGGATGATCGTCCTCGAGGACCTGTCGGCCCGGCGGCCCGCCCTCCGGGAGGCGCTCAGCGCCGGGGAGCCGCTCAACCCCGAGGTGATCGAGAAGGTGAGGAGTGCCTGGGGGGTCACGATCCGCGACGGGTACGGCCAGACGGAAACCACCGCCCAGATCGGCAACACACCCGGACAGAAGGTGAAGCCGGGCTCGATGGGCCGCCCGCTCCCGGGGTTTCGCATCGAGCTCGTGGATGCGGAGGGAAACCCGACCCGCGGCGAGGGCGAGGTGTGCATTCGGCTCGATCCGCGCCCCACCGGGCTCATGGCGGAGTACGAGGGCGATCCCTCCCTGAACGCCTTCGTCACCCGGGGCGCCCGGTACCACACCGGCGACATGGCCACCCGGGACGACGACGGGTACGTGACCTTCGTGGGCCGCACCGACGACGTGTTCAAGAGCTCGGATTACCTGGTGAGCCCCTTCGAGCTCGAGAGCGCCCTCATCGAGCACGAGGCCGTGGCCGAGGCGGCGGTCATCCCCACCCCCGACCCGCTCCGGGGGGTGCGCCCCAAGGCCGTCGTCATCCTGAAGCCCGGCCAGGTCCCCTCCCGCGAGCTGGCGGCCGAGCTGTTCCGGTTCCTGCGCCGGCGACTCGCCCCCTACAAGCGCATCCGCCGGCTCGAGTTCTCGGACCTCCCCAAGACTGTCTCCGGCAAGATCCGGCGGGTCGAACTGCGCCGCCGCGAGCTGGAGCGTGGCCCGGATGCCCCGCTCGGCCCGCTCGAGTTCCGCGAGGAGGACTTTCCGGAGCTCCGCGGCGACGGAGAGGGGCGGTGACCGAGGGCCAGTTCGGGAAGGCGAGTCCCTTCCCGGACCCTTAGCCCGGAGGGATTGTTGCGCGCGCGCTCCTCCCCTGGACAAGGAGAGCCTGTTCTTCGTGTACCTCCACCGCCTTAGCGCACCCTTCGTGGACCATTCTTCCGTCGGAGTAGGCGGGCGAGGGCGAGCCCGAGCAAGGCCGCTGGCCCTGCGGGTCCCTCGCCGCATCCCGTGCTCGATGTCGAACGGGACACCGTCAGGCTCAAGGTGGTGGTGCGAACGAGGCTCCCGCTCGTCCCGGTGATCGTCAAGTTGGAGATGCCGCTCATCGCGGTGTTCGAGGCCGAGAGCGTGAGCGTGCTCGCTCCCGTCGTCCGAGTGGGGTCGAAGCGGGCGGTGACCTCGGGGGGCATGCCGCTCGCGCTCAGTGTGACGCTGCCCGTGAAGCCCGCGACGGGCGTGACGGAGATGGCGCTCGTCCCGCTCGCGCCAACGTCCAGGGTGAGGGTCGACGGCGTCGCCGAGAGCGAGAAGTCGGCGGCCGACGGAGGGCTAAAGGCGCTGAGCCTCGCGTCCTGGTCCTCCAGGTAGAGGATACCGTTCGCGACGATCGGACTCTGCCAGTGGATGCCTCCGATGCTGGTCCCGTCGAAAAGAAGCGCGCCCGTGCTCGGGTCGAGCGCCCAAAGATGGTTCGAACCGGCGTAGTACAGCACCCCGTTCGCGACGAGGGGCGATGTCCCACCCTGTGAGGACTGCCACTGCGTGACGAGCGAGGGGCTCCCCGTCGAGTCGAGCACCAGCGTCAGGGCGGAGATCCCGCTGTCGTTCGCCACGAAGATCCAGGTCTTCCCCCCCGGGTCGATCCAGACCGCCGGCGCGGTCAGGACCTCGTTCCCCTGAGGGACGGAGGCGACGAAGATCTCGCCACCGGTGTGCCCGGGACCGCCATTCCCGCTTAGGTTGTCGAGGTCGAGCAGCCGGATCATCCCGTCCTTTCCGCCCTGGGCAGCGAGGTGCGGGTACAGGGTGCCGCTCCCGGGCAGGATCGCCGGCGCGGTGCTGCCGAGGTCGGCATCCGCGTTCTGCAGAGACTGGAAGTCTAGGGGGGTATAGCTGTCGACCGGATTCCCGCTCGGCCCGCCGGTCCCGTCGGGGTTCATCGCGAAGACGCTGTCCCCCCACTCGAAACTCGTGGGGTCGAAGTTGCCGTTGCCCGTGGCGGCGAAGGCCTTGCCGATCCGGGCGTCGAACACGACGGCGGAGCGCGCCCAGATGCCCGCCTGGACCGCTCCGCAATCGGGCGTGCCGGGGGACTCAACGAAGTGGACCGTCTGATCGCTGCACAGCGCATTGAACACGCGCTGGGAGCCATCGGAGAGGTTGATGGCGGTGACGTGTCCCTGGTAGTCGCCCTGGTCGCCGGGGTAGCCGCTGTTCGTGACATAGAGGTAGGTCGTCCCGGAGGAGTCAGTCGCGAACACCAGCGGGGACGACTCCTTCTCGTCAAAGGGCTTCCGGGTGACCTGTTCCGGCCAGCCCCCCGTGGTCACCTCTGCTCCGGTGGCGACGTCGTACTTGTGAACACGCCCTTCGAGGCCGTAGGAGTAGACGAACTGGCGCGACGGATCGATCGCCGGAGAGGAGGTCGTGTAGCACGGGGAACCGCCGTTGTTGATTCCGCAACTCCCCGGACCGTTCTGGTGCGACCAGATCGTGACCCCGGTGCGTGCGTCGAGGGCGAGGATATGGCCCGCGGTGGTCTCGACGAAGACCAAGTCCAGAGCCCCAGCGCCGGTGGGGACGCCGGTCACCAAAACCGGCGCTCCATCGGCCACGGCGGGAAGCGCCACCCGGAAGAGCGGCTTCAGGGTTCCGACGTTCTGGGCGGAGATGAGCGACTCGGCGGTATTGCTGCCGCTGTGGCCCGCGTCGCCGTTGAACTGTAGCCAGTCATGGCTCCCCGCGACGGGGGCCAGGGCTCGAGCCCCGGCCGGCGCAGGGTCGGCACCGCTCTTGCCGCCGCAGCCCACCGAGCCGAGGACCAGCGTCAGGATCGCCAGTCCGATCGGGCGGCTCACGTTTCTCGCCGTAGTCTCTCGCGTGTCCATGCCTGCCTCGTTCGCGCCCGGTGACGAGCCTGGCCCTCGCCCGGGACCGAAGACGCGCCGGGCCGGGTTGAAAGAGAGTCGCCGGCCGGAGGGGAAGCGGCAAGCCCCACGCCCTCAACAGGGCTCGCCCAGAGCTGGTCAGTTGTCAGCGCCGGGGCGAGTGCCCTGCGCGCTCACAAACGCATGACCTCGACGATTGCCTCACCAATCGGGGCGAGCGGTGCATTCAACTCGCCCGTGAGTGACCAAGGGCTCTAAGTGAACGGGGCTTCCCTGGAAGAGAATGGGGGGGGCCACCGCGTCCTCCTCGATAGGACCGTGTCGCGAACGGGAGTCCCCGCTCGAGCGTTTCGGCGAGGAAGGTCGGGGACCCGGTCCGGTTGCTCGGGAAGGGAGCACGTCGCCGGGACGGCGCTGGAAACGGGGTGACCCGATCGCCTTCCGTCCGCCGTTCGACTCGAGCAGAAGCCGCAGGCGGCGGGCGCGAGCTCCGCTCGTCCGTGCCCTGACGGACCGGCTACTTGATGGTCAGGCCAAAGGTCGATACGGTTGGGCCGGAGCCCGCGCCCGCGGGGATGCAGATGCCGATCCAGACCGTCGACACCGACCGCCTTTACCGGAAGATCGCCCGCCAGCTCTCGGACCTCATCGCCGCGGGCGAGTTCACCCCCGGGCAGCGCCTGCCGGCGGAGCGTGAGCTCGCCGGGCAGCTGGGCGTCTCGCGCCCCTCGGTGCGGGAGGCGCTCATCGCCTTGGAGATCGCGGGCAAGGTCGAGGTCCGGGTCGGATCGGGCGTGTTCGTGGCCCAGCCGAAGCCCCAGCCGATGCTCCCCCCCATGAGCGAAGGGGAGGGGCCGTTCGAGCTCCTCGAGGCGCGCCGGCTGGTCGAGGGGGAGACCGCAGCCTGGGCGGCCAAGGGGGCGACCGAGGGCGAGATCGCCGAGATCCGCGCCGCGGTCGACGAGCTGGAGCGACGCAGCACCACCGACCTCAGCTCCGACCTGCCCGACCGCGACTTCCACCTGGCCATCGCCCGCTCGACTCACAACGGCCCGCTGGTCTCGGTGGTGCACCTGCTCTGGGACCAGGGGCGCGGCGAGCTGTGGCGTCAGATGGAGAAGCACTTCGAGACCCCCGCCTTGCGGGCGGCCACGGTGCGGGACCATCGGGCCGTCTACAAGGCCATCGAGGCTCACGACCCCCGCGCCGCGCGCACCGCCATGCACCGGCACCTGGACCGCGTGGCCGAGGAGTTCGCCCGCGGCTTCGAGGCACGCCAGAAGGGGCAGCAGAGGAAACCACCCTCGGCGCGAAAGACGAGGACCTAGCTCCGGCTTTCGACTCCCGTCTCTCCTTGCCCGCGCGACCTCTCGAGCGGGCCCGTGAGCCAAACGGCCCGCGACCGCCACCCGTTCTCGTCCCGGCGCCCGTCGGCCGGGCGTTCGCGGGTGCACGGCGAGGCACCGATGACCCCGCCAACGAGGCGGGCGCCGTACTCGGCGTGCCAAATTCTGGGAGCGCGCCCCGCAGCTCTCCCCCGAATCGGGCGGTGCTCTTTCTTGAGGCCGGCGAGCGGCCCCTTTTCGCGACCGTTAGGGCCAGGTGGCCTAGCCACTTGACGACCAAGCCCAAGAGCTCGTAGGCTTCTCTCCCCCTAGGGATGAGGCGCGCCCGCCCGCCGTGCCGGCCGGCGATCGAGAAAGCTCGACCGGGAGAGGAACGCAAGTCGGAGCCTCGAGGGGGTCTCGGGCAGGAGGTCCGCTCGCGGGCGCGGCCCGCGAGGGGTCGCGCCTTTGCCGCCGGCCCGTGCGATGAGTCGGTCTGCGGCTCGAGCGCGGGGCCGGTCGAGAGCCTGCGAAGGCGAGCGGCGATGAGCCCGCCGCGTCGCTCGCGAAGGCCCGAGGAGAGAGGCATGCAGCTGTCAAGGACCGCCCTGCCCGTCCTTCGTGCCGAGGGAAGATCCGGCGTGCCGTCCGACGAGGTGCTGGCCCTGCCCGAGAGGGTGCTGCAGTTCGGCACCGGCGTCCTGTTGCGGGGGCTGGTCGACGACTTCGTCGACAAGGCCAACAAGGCCGGTGTCTTCAACGGCCGGATCGTGGTGGTGAAGTCGACCGCGCACGGCGACGTCGACGCCTTCGCCCGCCAGGACAACCTCTACACGCTCTGTGTGCGCGGCCTCGACGGCGGGGCCACGGTGGACGAGACCGCGATCAACGGCGCGGTGAGCCGGGTGGTCTCGGCCGCGAAGGACTGGAAGGCGGTGCTTCGGTGCGCCGCCGACCCGGCCCTCGAGCTCGTCGTATCGAACACCACCGAGGTGGGCATTTCCCTGGTGCCGGACGACGTCGACCGGGCGCCGCCGGCGAGCTTCCCCGGCAAGCTCCTCAGCTGCCTCTGGGAGCGTTTCAGGCGGCTCGGGGGTGGGACCGAGTCCGGGCTGGTCGTCGTCCCCACCGAGCTCATCCCGAAGAACGGCACCACGCTCAAGGCCATCGTGCTCGAGCTGGCACGTCAGAACCACCTGTCCGAACCCTTCCTCCGCTGGGTGGACACCGAAAACGACTTCTGCAACTCGCTCGTGGACCGCATCGTGCCCGGCCGGCTCTCCCCGCCGGATGCCGCCGCCCTGAAGGCGCGGCTGGGGTACGAGGACGAGCTCCTCATCATGGCCGAGGTGTACCGGCTCTGGGCCATCGAGACGTCCCGTGCCCGCAGCCGCGCCGTCCTCTCCTTCAGCCGGACCGACCGCGGGGTGGTGCTGGCCCCCGACATCGAGAAATTCAAGGAGCTGAAGCTGCGCCTGCTCAACGGCTCGCACACCTTCACCTGCGGGCTGGCGGTGCTGGCCGGCTTCACCACGGTGAAGGAGGCCATGCAGGACCCCGCCCTCGGAGCCTTCATCGGCCGCCTCATGCTCGACGAGATCGTGCCCGCCATCAGCGGCGACGCGGTGACGGCAGAGGAGGCGAGGGGCTTCGCGGCCGACGTCCTGAACCGCTACCGGAACCCCTTCTTGGCCCACCAGTGGCTCAGCATCACCCTCCAGTACACCAACAAGATGAGGGTGCGGAACGTGCCGGTGATCGAGCGCTACTACCAGAGGCTCGGCACCGTGCCCACTCGCATGGCGCTCGGGCTCGCCGCCTGGCTCTTGTTCATGCGGTCCGTCGAGGCCGCCCCCGGCGCCCAGGTCGGCCGGAGCGCGGGGAGGGAGTATCCCATCAACGACGATCGGGCTGCGCTATTGCGGGAGATCTGGGCGGCAGGCGGCTCCCCCGTGGGCCGGGCCCTCGGGAACCTGGAGCTCTGGGGGACCGACCTCGCCGCGCTGCCCGGCCTGGTCGAGGCGGTGGAGCGGAACCTGCGCCTGCTCGAAGAGCAGGGTGCGAGGGCCGTCTTGGCGATGCTCGAGGGGCAAAAGCGCGGCGATGGATAGTCGCCCGGGGCGAATGGGCCCCTCCGTCGCTCGTCCCCCACGCTTTGAAAGCGGCTCGGTGGTGCCGGATCGTTCCCCCCTCGCCGCGGCCCCGGCGCCCGCTTCAGAGCGTCGGCCCGGAGAGCCACGGATCGAACTCCTCCTCGCCGATGCCCAAGAGCTCGCTCTTGGTACGCTCCCCCGAGGCCACCGCGATGAGCGCCTCCAGGATGCGCCCCCCGGTCTCCTCGATTGAGACGCCGTTGAGGATCACCCCGCAGTCGAGGTCCATGTCCTCCTCCATGCGGCGGTAGACCTCCGAGTTACTGGCCAGCTTGAGGGAGGGAACGGGCTTGCACCCGAACACCGAGCCTCGACCAGTGGTGAAGGCGAGGAGGTTGGCGCCGCCGGCCACGATCCCGGTGACCGACACCGGATCGAATCCGGGTGTGTCCATGAATACCAGCCCCTGGGTGGCTACGGGCTCGGCGTATCGGACCACGTCCACGAGCGGCGAGGTGCCCCCCTTGGCCACTCCCCCGAGAGCCTTCTCCAGGACCGTGGTGATGCCGCCGGCGATGTTCCCCGGGGATGGGTTGTGGTCCACGTCGGCGTGGTAGGAGCGAAGGTATCCGCGCCACCAGTCGATCCGGTCGAGGAGCTTCTGCGCCACGGACGCCGTCACCGCCCGGCGCACGAGGAGCTGCTCGGCGCCGTAGATCTCCGGGGTCTCCCCCAGAACCGCGGTCCCGCCCTGGCGGATGAGCTCGTCGACGGCCCAGCCCAGGGCCGGGTTGGCGGTGATCCCCGAGTAGCCGTCCGAACCGCCGCAGTTCGTCCCCAGCACGAGGTGGGAGATGGGCTGGGGGGTCCTGCGAGCCGCCGCCGCCCGGGGGAGGAGCCGCTCCACCTCGGCGGAGGCGGCCTCCACGGCGCGGCGCACCCCGCCAGCGTCCTGGATGACGACGACCGGCGGAGGCCGGCCGCCCTCGCCGACGAGGCCCTGGCGCTCCAACAACCGCGCCGGCTGCACCACCTCGCACCCCAGCCCTACCAGCGCGCACCCGGCGACGTTGGGGTGGGAGGCGTAACCGGCCAGGACGCGCTCCAGCCGCAGGTGGTCGTCGCCGTCGGCCACGTGGCCGCAGCCTCCACGGTGGGTGAGGGCGATGACCCCGTCGATGCCGGGGTGGTCGCGCGACACGTCGCGGAAGCGGTCCTTCACGAGCCGGCTGACGCTGGCGGAGCAGTTGACGGTGGAGATGATGGCGATGTAGTTGCGCGTGCCGACCCGGCCGTCGGGGCGCAGGTAGCCCTGGAAGGTCCGGACCTCGCCGGGCGGGGGGCGGGGGAACGGCGGGGCTTCGAGGCCCAGCTGGTAGTCCTGCCGGCGCTGGCCCCGCTCCAGGTTGTGGGTGTGGACGTGGTCGCCGGGGGCGATCGGGGCGGAGGCCACCCCGATCACCTGTCCGTAGCGGTGGACGGGCTCGCCCGGGGCGCGCGAGCGGAAGGCGATCTTGTGCCCGGCCCCCACGTCTTGGGTGAGCCGGACCGGACCCCGCTCGGTCTCCACCACCGTCCCGGCCGGGAGCGCCTCCTTGGCGATGAGCACATCATCGTTCGGGTGGAGCCTTAGGGTGCTCGCACGCCGTGCCGGGTCGGGCGTCACGTCAGGTCGTCTCCGCCGCGGTGAGCTTGGGCTCGCGGAGCAGGCTCCACAGCACCACCGCTCCGATGACGTCGAAGATCCCGACGCACAGGAAGACCGGGCCGTAGTTCCCGGCCTTGGCCAGCTGGCCGACCACCCAGGTGAAGAGGATCCCGCCGGCGTACCCCGCCATGCCCGACGCGCCGTTGGCGGTCGCGACGGTGCGCTTCGGGAAGAGGTCCGCCGGGAGGGTGAGGAGCGTCGAGGAGATGGCCTGGTGGGCGAAGCCGCCGATGGAGAAGAAGAGGATGGCGAGCCCGAGCGACGGCGCCTTGCCGGTCAGGGCGGCCAGGGTCATGAGCACCGCCGGGACGGTCATGGCGAGCTTGCGGGTGGTGAGCACCCGGGCGCCCAGCTTCATGAAGAAGGGCGAGAGCACACCGCCGAAGAGGCAGCCGAGGTCGGCGGCCAGGAACGGGACCCAGCCGAACAGGGCCACCTCCTTCATGTTCAGGTGGCGCTCGGTGACCAAGTAGAACGGGATCCAGTAGGTGAAGAGCTGCCAGGCCGGCTCGGAGAGGAAGCGGGCGATGGCCAGCGCCCAGAAGTTCCTTCTGGGGGAGGACGAGCTTGAAGACGCCCTTCTCCTTCGCCGGCTCGGCGACCTTCACCGGCTGCTCGCCCGAGGCGATGAGCTCGCGTTCCCCTGGGGAGAGCCAGGGGTGCTTCTCGGGCTGGCGGTAGAAGGCCAGCCAGAGCACCACGACGAGGAAGCCGACGATGCCGGTGAACAGGAAGGCGGCGTGCCAGCTGAAGGAGAGGATCAGGACCACCACCAGCGGCTGGGCGATCATCGAACTCACGCCCGAGCCGATGTTGATGATGCCCATGGCCACCGTTCGCTCCTTCGGCGGGAACCACTGGGAGACGGTCTTGGCGGCGGCGGGGAAGTTCTCCGCCTCGCCCACGCCGAGCACGCCGCGGAAGAAGGCCAGCGAGCGCCAGCCGCTCGCCAGGGCGGTGAGGGCCTGGGCCACCGACCACCAGGCCAGGGCGGCCGCGTAGCCCAACCGGATGTTGAGCCAGTCGATGATGCGGCCGGCGAAGGGCTGGGTCAGGCCGTACACGATCTGGAAGGCGATCACCACGTACGAGAACGAGACCTCGTCGATGGAGAGCTCCTTCTTGAGCACCGGTCCCACCACCCCCAGGGCCGTCCGGTCGACGTAGTTGACGATGGTGATGAGGGTGAGCAGACCGGCGATCCACCAGCGCAGCCCCTTCACGGTGAACGGCCGCTCCGCGCCCGGCGCGACGTCCTCGCTCCTCAGCGGTACGGGCGAATTCATGTGTCCTCCTCCGGATGTGGTGCGCTTTTCAGGCCAGGGCCCCCGAACGCGACCGCTAGAGCTTGTAGGCTCGCTTGGCGAGCCGGTAGGCGAGGTCGATCGCGACCTCGCGCGCCTCGTCCTCGTCCAGCCGGTGCTCGACCACGAGACGGGCCAAGAACCCGCAGTCGATCCGCCGCGCCACGTCGTGGCGGGCGGGGATGGAGGGGAAGGCGCGGGTATCGTCGTTGAACCCCACGGTGTTGTAGAACCCGGCGGTCTCGGTCACGGACTCGCGGAAGCGCCGCATCCCCTCGGGGCTGTCGTGGAACCACCAGGGGGGCCCGAGCTTCAGCACCGGGTAGTGTCCGGCCAGCGTCGAGAGCTCGCGCGAGTAGGTCGACTCGTCCAGGGTGAAGAGGATGATCGACAGCCGGCGCTCGTTGCCGAACAGGTCGAGCAGCGGCCGAAGCGCGTGTACGTAGTCCGTGCGCATGGGGATGTCGGCACCCTTGTCGCGCCCGAAGGCCGCCATGACCTGCGGGTTGTGGTTCCGGAGGGCTCCGGGGTGGATCTGCATGACGAGCCCGTCCTCGACGCTCATCCGGGCCATCTCGGTGAGCATCTGGCCCCGGAACCGCTCGCGCTCCTCCGCGGTCGCCTCGCCGGTAAGGGCCCGGGCGAAGAGCCGTTCGCAGTCGGGGCGGGGGAGGTCCGAGGTGGCGGCGGTGGGGTGGCCGTGGTCGGTGGCGGTGGCCCCGTGCGCGGCGAAGTAGGCGCGCCGGTTTTCGAGGGCGCGGAGGTACCCGGTAAAGCTCGCCGTGTCCTCGCCGGCGATCGCCCCGAGCTTGCGGACGTTTCTCGGGAAGCCCTCGAAATCGGGGTCGACCACCGGGTCGGGGCGGTAGGTGGTGATGACGCGCCCCCTCCAGCCCGAGGCCCTCAGCTTCTCGTGGTGGGCGAGCGGATCGAGGGGCGACTCGGTGGTGGCCAAGACCTCGAGGTTGAAGCGCTCGAAGAGGGCGCGCGGCCGAAACTCCGGTCGGCCCAGGCACTCGGCGATCCGATCGTAGAGGCGATCGGCGGTTTCCGCCGAGGGGGCCTCCCGGACCCCGAACACCTCGTGGAGCTCCTGGGTGAACCACATCCGCGTCGGGGTCCCGCGGAAGAGGTGCCAGTTCTCGCAGAAGAGCCGCCAGATCTTCCGCCCATCCCGCTCCACCGTCCCCCCGTCCTGGCGCGGCACGCCCAGCGCCTCGAGCGGGATGCCTTGGCTGTAGAGCATCCGGTAGACGTAGTGGTCGGGGACGATGAGCAGGGAAGCCGGATCGGAGAAGGGCTGGTCGTCGGCGAACCAGCGCGGGTCGGTGTGCCCGTGGGGGCTCACGAGGGGGAGCCCGCGAACCTCGGCGTAGAGCCGCCGGGCGACGGCCCTTTGGGATGGCTCGGCGGGGAGGAGTCGGTCCTCGTGGAGCGTGAGCGGCCTCGTCATGGCGACTCCTCCCATTCTCTTGGGGGCGCTCCCCTGGCCCGATCCCTTCGACGCCCGCCGGCGCGGCTGCTCCTCTGCCGACGAGGAGGGACCCTTGGCCCGGCAAGGTCCCGGGAGGACCGCTCCAAAGACTCCGGTTTGGTCGCTCCGCCCTCGAGACGCTAGGGGAGTTTAGGTCCGGTTGTCAAGAGGTAAGGCCACCTCGCCACCGGTCCGATGGGCTCGCCTCTCTCCTTCCCCAAAAGGCGGGCCACGCTGGAGAGGGTTTCCCCGCGCGGGCGCACCCTCGGGAGGAGAGGGATCGGGAAGGGCCCGTGGCTCCCTGCCCGAAAAAGAGGGAAGGTCTTGCGCCGGGGAGGGGCGGCTCTCTCTCCACGCCTGGTCCCCTCGTTTCCCCGTTAAACCACTCTCGAAGAGGACCCTCGAAAGCGCGGAGCCGAACCGTGAACGACCTTGAGCTGGAAGAGGAGCTGAAAGACTGGCGCCAACGGCTGCACGAGACTCCCGAGACCGGTTTCGAGGAGCAAGAGACCTCGAGCTACGTGGCGGAGAAGCTGGCCTCCTTCGGCCTCGGCGTCGTGCGAGGGGTGGGCGGCACGGGGGTGGTGGGGACCTTGCGGCGGGGTTCCGACCGCCGCGCCATCGGGCTCCGAGCCGACATGGACGCCCTGGCCATCCCCGACGCCGGAACGCAGGCCTACGCCTCGAAGCACGAGGGCCGGACGCACGCCTGTGGCCATGACGGCCACATGGCCATCCTGCTCGGGGCGGCGCGCCTCCTCAGCCGGATGGAGGGCCTTCACGGAACCGTTCACTTCGTGTTCCAGCCGGCCGAGGAGCATGGTCGCGGGGCCAGGGCGATGATCGCCGATGGGCTCTTGGCCCGCTTCCCCATGGACGAGATCTACGGTCTCCACGGCATGCCGGGGCTTGCCGAGGGCCGCTTCGAGACCCGGCCCGGCGGCATCATGGCTTCCGAGGACAACTTCGTCTTCCACATCCACGGCAGGGGGGGCCATGCCGCACGCCCCCACATGGTCGTCGATCCCCTGGTCGCGGGGGCCGAGCTGGTCCTCGCTCTCCAGACCGTCGTCTCCCGCAACGTCGATCCCACCGACCAGGCGGTCGTTTCCGTGACCGAGTTCCTCACCGACGGGGCGCGCAACATCATCCCGGGAAACGTGACCATCAAAGGCGATACCCGAAGCTATGCACCGCCGGTCCAGGCCCTGCTCGAGAGCCGCATGGCGGAGCTCGGCGCGGGCATCTGCGCGGGCCACAGGGCCCGGCACGAATTCGAGTACACCCACGAGTTCGAGCCCACCGTGAATTCGCCGGAGTGCATCGCGCCCGTTCTCGCGGCCGCCGCCGAGGTGTCCGGAGCGGCCAACGTCGCAGGCGACTGCCGGCCGGTCCTGGCCTCGGAGGACTTCGGGGCCTTCCTGCGCCTGTTGCCCGGCAACTTCATGTTCCTCGGGACCGGCGAAGATAGCCTTCCCTTGCACAACCCCGGCTTCGACTTCAACGACCGCCTGCTCGTCCCGGGGGCGCGCTACTTCGCGGCCTTGGCCCGCCTGCGGCTCGGCGCCTCACCGCCGTAGCGGCGGGAGCGAGGGGCGGAGGGTCTTCCAAAGAGAGGGCGGGCCCGGGCCCATCCCGGGGCTAAGGCCCGTCCTCGACGAAAGCTCCATCCCGGGGCTTGGGGCGGCTCTTTTTGGGCCAGGGCCGCTCGGGCGAGGGTCTCGTTCGTCGAGCGAGGGGAGGCAGAAGAGCCAAAGACCTAAAGCGGTGCTCTCCGGGCATGGCCGCTTCTCACCCTGCCTGCGGCTTTGGCTCCCCGTCGAGAACGGCCCGCAGGCGGCGAAGTAGCTCCTCTCGCTCGAACGGCTTCCTCAGGACCTCGAGGGGGGCGGTGGTCGCCTCCCGCGCGCCGGCGTTGCCGTGCCCGGTCATGAAGAGGACCTTGAGGCGGGGCCACTTCTCCCGTAGGCGCTGGGCGAGCACCGGTCCGGTCGGGCCCGGGATGCCCATGTCGGTGACGAGCCCGTTCTGCTCCGGGAGCGAGGCGGCCTTTGCCAGGGCGTCGTTTCCGTCGGCCGCCTCGGCGACGCCGTAGCCCTCGCCCTCCAGGATCCGGCGCACCAGGGCCCGGACCTCGGGGTCGTCCTCGACCACCAGGATCCGCTCTCCCTTGCCGTGGACCGCGCTCCGGCGCGGCGTTGCCCGCGGGGCGGCGCAGCCCTCCGCCCGGGGCAAAAAGACGCGGAAGGTGGATCCGGAGCCGATCGCGCTCTCGACCGCGATCTGGCCGCCGCTTTCGGCGACGATCCCCCGCACCGTGGCGAGGCCGAGGCCCGTCCCGTGGCCCCGCGGCTTGGTCGTGAAGAAGGGCTCGAACATCCGGTCTCGCACCTCCGGGGAGATCCCCAGGCCGTGGTCCTTCACCTCGAGCATGACCTGCTTCTCCTCCATGAGGGTGGAGCCGAGGCTCTCTGCCTCCTTCGCCCCGAGGGAGCGGACGGCGAGCTCGATCGAGCCGCCGACCGGCATGGCATCCCGGGCGTTGGTCACGAGGTTCAAGGCGACCTGCTCGAGCTGGGCCCGGTCGGCGGCCACGAGCGAGGGCCCGGAGCAGGCGAAGGACAGCCGGTGCGTCTCGAAGAGCAGCCGCTGCAAGAGCCGCGACATGCCCGACAACGCTTCCCCGAGGTCGAGGATCTCCACCTGCCGGACGTCCCGCCGTGCGAAGGCGAGAAGCTGACGGACCAGCGCCGAGCCTCGCCGGCTCGCGTCCTCGATGTCTCCGGCCAGCTCCCGGACCTTCTGGTCCGGGTGCTCTCCCAAGAGGGCGGCGTTCCCGCCCACCGCGGTGAGGAGGTTATTGAAGTCGTGGGCGACGCCCCCCGCCAGCTGTCCCACCATCTCGAGTCGCTGGGCGTGTTGGAGGTGCTGCTCTAGTGCGTGTTGCCTCGTCACGTCGGCGATCACGCCCGAGACTCGACGGGGACTGCCATTCGGGTTCCGTTGCGCCCGGCCCCGGACCTGCAGAAGGCGCTCGCCGGCGCGGAACCGCTGGTCGAACTCGGCCTTCACGCCCTCGACGATCTCGGTGCAAAAGGCCGAGAGCGCGCCTTGCTCCTCGGTCCGGGCCACCGCGGCGAGGACGGCCGGGACGGGATCGAGCTCGCCGGGGTGGAACCCGAGGAGGGCGTCGACGCCCGGGGACCACGAGGTCCGACCCGCCTCCAGGTCCCAGTCGAAGCTGACCATCGAGGCGGCATCGAGGGCGATGCGGAGCGCCTCCTCGCGATCCCGCACCAGGGCCTCGGCGCGAGAGCGCGAGAGCTCGGCGGCGGCCCGGTTGGCGAAGATCCGCAGAATGGTCTTGGGCTCGAGCGCCTCCTCGAGGGCCGCGTCGTGGAGCACGACGAGGAGGCCCAGAAGGCTCCCGTCGGGCGCCCGGAGAGGGGCCCCCATGTACGCCTCCACCCGGCGCTCAGCGAGCGCCTGGTCCCGGGGGAATCGCCGGGCGACGCCCTCCGGGAAGTACGCCAGCTCCCGAGCGGCGAGCACCTTCTCGCAGGGGGTACCTTCGAGACTGTAGGTGAAAGGAGGACCGAGGACTCCATCCCAGGCGACGGCCAGCACCTGCGCGTGATCGTCCGAGGGAGAGCGGATCTCGCCCACGAACGCGTGCTTGGCGCCGAGGGCCCGCGTCAGGTTGACGACCAACTCCCGGAAGAAGTGCTCTCCCGTCTCGGTGGTCGCCTCGACGAGCGTCCGGAGCGACTCGAGCCAGCGCTGCGATCCGGGCCCCGAGCGCTCGCCTCCCTTGGAATGGAGCTCACCCGAGCCGTCCGACATGTCATCACTTTGTCACCCTCGAGAGGGCTCTGCCAAGGCAGCCCCGCTAGAGCGCCAATAGGAGTGGGCGCGACCTTCTCCCGCCCGCCTTCACTGCCTCGCGAACGGGCGGGCCGAGTGGGAGGGTGGGGGGAATGGGGGGAACGCCTTCCTCGCCGCCGAGGCGTTGCGACAGCGCCACCGAGGGGTGACCGGGCGAGCTTGATCTGGCTCGGCCGAGGCGGATGATGGGCTCAAAGGGGTATCGCACGCTCAACCGGGAGACCCGTATGCGCGCACGCATCGCCACCGTCCTCTTCCTCTTCTTTGCCGGCCGCTCGGCTGCCCACGAGATCCCCGCCCCGCCCACCACGAGCCGGCCCAACATAAGGACCATCACGGCGTTCATCCGGATCGATCCCGTTTACTACCGGGATGAGCTCGCCGAAGCGCAGGGCTTCCTCTCCGAGGCGCGCGCCGCCTTCGCCGCCCAGGGGTGGGGGGTGGAGAGCGTGCGGATCACGACCCAGCCCTTCCCCGAGTACGTGGCGGGGCTCTCTCCGGACGCGGCCCTCTCCCTACTCCTCGACCTCGACGCGCTGGCGGTGGCGGGCGGCTACGGGCTCGACATCGGTCCCGGGATGCGGGCCGACGGGGACGACCGCGGGATGCTCTTGCTCCTCGAACGCTTCTTGGCCGTGGCCCAGACCACCAACGCGAGCGTCCACCTGGTCGCGAGCCAAAACGGCGTCCCGCAGATCCAGTGGGGGGTGGTCCGCGAGGCGGTGAAGGTCATCCGATTCCTCTCCCAGAACAGCCCCGAGGGGCAGGCCAACTTCAACTTCGCCGCCACCGCCGTGGTCCCGCCCTACTCTCCGTTCTATCCCGCCTCCTGGCACGACGGGCCCGGGCGACAGTTCGCCATCGGTCTCGAGTCGGCGGGCGTGATCGGCCAGGTGTTCGCCGCGACGGGCTACGACCCCGCCTCGGCCGGGCCGCGGCTCGCGGCCGAGCTCTTCGCGCACGCGGCGGCGGTGGAGGGGATCGCCCGAGGCGTGGAGAGCCGCACCCGGTATCGTTATCTGGGCATCGACACGACCCCCGCCCCCTTCGACGAGGTCGCCTCGATCGGAGCCGCGCTGGAGTCGTTCACCGGCGGTCCACTTGGCACGAGCGGGACGCTCACCGGTGCCGCGCTGGTCACCCAGGTGGTCCGCTCCCTGCCGATAAAGCGAGTGGGTCTAAACAGAATCGGATTGGGAGGCGATCATCGAAAGCGGGCCACATGTGCATCAATGAGATCGGGGCGTTGGCGGAACACGCCGAAGGTTTTCCGGAGCGCAGCGTCGCGTTCCTCGACGGTCCGATAGAACCGGTTGTGGGTGGTGATCTTGCGGGTGACCTTCCAGATAGGCTCCATGGGGTTGAAATCGGGCGAGTAGGCAGGCAGGCGATGGAGTTCAATCCGGTGAGAGTTCTCGCCCAGCCAACGCTTCCCCTCCTCGCTGAGGTTGTGGCAAGGGCCGTTGTCGGTAATGAGGAAGATCTTTCTGGTGGGATAGCGGGTGACGAGGAGCTTGAGGAAGTCGAGGTAGGTCTGGGCGTTGAAGACAGAGGCAAACTGGTAGGTGAAACGGGCCTCGTCGATGCTCACGGCACCGTAGACGTGAGCGGTCTTGCGCAGCCCAAAGGTGTCGACCCGAGGCTGTTGGCCTACCGGGGCCCAGGTGCGGTGGAGCGTGCCATCGAGCCAGAAGCTGGCTTCGTCCTCGAAGAGGACCTCTCCGCGGCAGCGGGCGGCTTTTTTTTAATGGCAGGGAACTCTTTGCGGAGCCAGTACTCCTGCTTCTCCAGGTCGGCTCGAGCGAGCCGCTTGCGTGGCCGCTGCACGGAGAACCCCAAGCGATGCAAGACCCAGGGGACATGATGGTTGTGGTAGCGAACGCCGAAGTAGTGATGGATGAGGTCGCCGATCATGGGCCCGGTCCAGATGCCGGTGCTGTAACCAGCCGCCATGGGCCCCGCCTCGATCAGGGTGATGAGTGCCTGCTGCTGACCAGGGTTGAGTCTCGGAGCAGCGCCGGGTACGGGCAAGGTACGAAGACCGTCGGCGCCCTCCAATTCGTACCACTGAAGCCACCTGTTGATAGCGCCCCGGGTGACATCGAGCGTCTCAGCCAAGGAGATGACCGACCTCCCTTTGATGTAACCGAGCATGGCCTTGGCTCGGCGCCAAGTGGCCAAGTCACCCTTGGACTTTGCTTCGTCACGCAGAGCCCACAGTTTTCGCTGTGCCGCCCGCGTTCGACGGCCTTGACTGATCGCTTCGCCCTTCCCAGAACGACTGCTGCCCTTTCTCGCACGAGACACGATCACCTCCTGAACGGAAGAGATCGCGGCAGCCTGATCCTCCTAGAATCTCGAGTCAATTTCTTGGATCCGTCCCCGTAGGATCCTGTTTAGAGGGCCTCTTCCTCCCGGTGCTCGAGGACTCGCGCATCGCCCTGCGCTTTGGAGAGGGGAGGCTCTCGATCGACTCCCTCCTGTCGTACTCGTCGGTGTGTGGAACCGGGCTCGACACCTTGCCTCTCCCGGGAGAGGTCTCCGACGATCAGCTGGCGAAGATCGTCGGCGACGTCGCGAGCTTGGCTGCCAAGTGGCAAAAGCCCCTGACCGCGAGGCTCTTGCCCGTCCCGGGTCGAACGGCGGGGGAGACCACGCAGTTCGAGAGCCCGTTCTTGACGAACACGGTCCTCCAGCCGCTGCCCTGAATGGGTAGGCGCACCGAATCCCTCGGGAGGGAGGGTCTCCTCTCCTGGAGAAGCCACGGAGAAGGTTTGCTCCTCTTTGGGCGGGGACTTCACTTTTCCGGAGGTCGGATGTAGGCCCTCTGGCGGGGGTGGCCCGAGACCTGCGAAGCTCTTTCGGTCACCCAGAGGATTGAGGTTGCTCCCGCTCTGCCCACACCCTAGTAACGGATGTTGACATGGTCCAAAGGGGTCGGGCACCGGACGCGAAGACTCGGACCTGCGAGTTCTGGCTCGAGCACGGCTGGCTCTCCGCCCGGTTTCTCCCCGGGGCGAACGTCGAGCTCGCCGACGCCCGGGAGAACCTCGAGACCACCTCCCGGTTGTCGACTGGGTCGCGGCTCGCGGTCTTGGTGGACCTGCGCCAGGTGAGGTCGCAGAGCTCCGAGGCTCGCGGGCTTCTCGCCGGGCCGGAGGCCGCCCGCGTGAGCCGGGCGGTGGCCCTCGTCATCGGGTCCCCCTTGAGTCGGGTCATCGGCAACTTCTACCTGCGGTTCAACCGGCCGGAGACCCCCACGCGCCTCTTCACCTCCGAGGAGGAGGCCGGCGCCTGGCTGGAGAGCCTCGAGCCCTGCCGCGGGCAGAAGCTCCCGTGACGCCGCCCGAGAAGAAGCGGCCCACCGAGGACGATCGGCTGGCGGAGTGCATGGAGATCATCATCGCGCTCGCAGCGGGTGAGGCCCCGACGCGGGCGATCATCGTGGGCGACGGGTCGATCCTCGACGGCATCGGCACCGGGCTCAACATGATGGCGGACGAGATCGCCGAGCGTCGCGCCAAGGAGCAGGAATACCAGCGCCGGCTGATCGAGGCGGAGCGCCTCGCCGCCATCGGTCAGCTGGCGGCCGGGGTGGCCCACGAGATCAACAACCCGGCCGGCTTTCTGCTCTCCAACCTGACCGTGGCGCAGCAGTACGCGGAGCGTCTCGCCGCCGTCCTCGAGAGGGTCCGGGGTGCCCTGGGAAAGCACCCCGCGGCCCGCGGGGACGCGGAGAAGGAGTTGCGCGAGGGGGAAGCGGACACGGTGCTCGAGGACCTGGGTCGGATCTGCCTCGAGAACCTGGAAGGAATTCGGCGCATCGCCGCGATCTCCCGCACCTTGCTCGGGTTCTCGGGCGTGCACTCCGACCAGATCGCCAAGGTCCGCCTCGATCGGGTGGCCGAGGAGGCCTGTACGGTGGTGGGCGCGGAGATTCGGCGCCGCTCGCGCCTCACCCGGCGGCTCGAGCCGGTCCCGGCCATCGCCGCCGACCACGGGAAGCTCGTCCAGGTCGCGACCAACCTGCTTCTCAATGCGGCCCAGGCCATCCCCGAGGGCGCGCCCCAGGAGCACGAGGTCCTTGTCTCGACGGCCTTGGAGCGATCGAAGGTCGTCCTCCGCGTGCGCGACACCGGCTGCGGGATCCCGGTGGAAGTGCAGTCGCGGGTCTTCGAGCCGTTCTTCACCACCAAGCCGCGCGGTGTGGGCACCGGCCTCGGCCTGCCGATCTCCGCCGAGATCGTCCGTCTCCACGGGGGGGAGATCCGGTTCAGCTCGGTGCCCGGCCAGGGCTCGACCTTCGAGGTCGTCCTTCCCGAGGAGACGGGTCTGGAGTCCCTCGAGGCGAGGCCCTCGCCAAAGAGCGCCCCCCCCCTCGAACGGCGTCTCCGCGTTCTCATGGTGGATGACGAGCCGGCCCTGCTCGCCGCCTACGAGCGCATCTTGGGAAGCGGGTACGACCTCACCGTCGCCGCCGGCGGCCGGGAGGCCATCGAGGCGCTCGATCGCCGCCAGGACTGGGACGCGATCATCTGCGATCTGCTCATGCCGGGCACCGACGGGCAAAAGGTCCTCTCGCACGTGCGGTCCCGCTACCCGGCGCTCGCGGAGCGGATGGCCTTCTGTACCGGCGGCGCGGTCAGGCCCCTCGAGAACGCCGAGGAGATCCCGGTGCTCGCGAAGCCCCTCGAGCGAGAGGAGCTCGAGCGCAACATCCGGCGGCTCTCCGGCCTCTAGCGCACCCGAAGGAAGCTTTCCCACCGCGGGCGCCGGGGTCGAAACGCCCCGGGGAGAAGCGCGACAGACAGACCGCTCTTCAGGGGAGGGGCTGGCCGTGCACCTTGGCGACGATCCCGTTGAACCAGTCGCTGATCCCCCCGCTGGCCGCGTCCGGCCCCTCGCCGTACGCGCTCAGGTGCCAGGCGAACAAGAGTTCGGAAACGCCGTCGCCGGCGTCGAAGACGTCGACCGAACCGGTCTGGATGGGGATGTAGTTCGTCCCGGAGATCTTCTGGAACCGCATCCCCACCTCCTGGGGAGCGTCGGCGGTGCCCGCCGCCACCCCGCCCCGGTAGGCGATGGTCCAGTGCACCTGGAGCAGGGTCGGCCCGGCCGAGTAGTCGATGGCGAAGGTGATGGGGAAGCCGGCCTCGGTGGCTCCGTTCACCTCCCAGTCGGTCCCGTGGATCCGGTCGACGGTCGGGTCTTGGAGGGCGGCGTAGACGTCGGCGATGGGGGCGTGCACGTACGCGGCCCCGTGGGCCCAGTCGTAGGCGGGGATGGAGCCCTGGGTGGTCTGGAGCGCCTCGGGGTACGGGTCGCTTGTCGCGGGGGGCGGGTAGGAGACGTCGGTGACCGGCTCGAGCGGCTCGAACCCGACCGCGGGATCGAAGGGGGTGGAGCTATTGCCGCGGCAGCCTCCCTCGCACCCGAAGAAGGTGAGCGAGGCGAAGACCACCGCCACGCGAAACGGCTTCATCGACCTTGCTCCCACAGTCGTGAGGCGGGCTCGTTTGGGGATTTCACCTGTCCGTTCCATATCACACGGCCGCAGACCGAGGGGGCCTCCCGCGGACGCGCGTCGACATCCCGTTATCGAACGCGGGCTTCGTAGTCAACGTCCGATTCACGGTGACTTCCTCGCGCCGATCCTGCGAGAACGGTGGCAGCGAAGATGTCCACCTCCGAGCCTCGATCCGAGAACGAGGGAGAGACCCTCCACTACTTCGGCTGGCTGACCCTCTTTCTCTTCCTCGCGAGTCCGGCCGGCTACCTCGTCGACATCCAGACATCGTACCTGCTCAAGAATGGCCTGCACGCGAGCGCGACAGGGGTCTCCTCGTTCCGCGTGCTCACCGGGGTGCCCATCTATCTCGGGTTCCTCTTCGGGGTCGCTCGGGACCAGTGGAACCCCTTCGGCTTCAGGGACCGCGGCTTCTTCCTCCTCTTCGCCCCGCTGACCACGGCGGCCTTTCTCTTCATGGCCTTCGCAGAGGTCTCCTCCGGGCGCCTGCTCGCGGGGATGCTCGTCGCCATGGTGTCCTCCCGGTTCGTCCTCGCGGCCTACTCGGGGCTCATGGCCCTGGTGGGACAGGAGAAGCTCATGTCGGGGCGGCTTTCCGCCCTGTGGAACGTGCTCTCCTCCGTTCCCGTGGTGCTGGGGGCATTCGCCTCCGGGTACGTCTCCGATCACCTCCACCCGAAGACGAGCTTCTTGTTTGTGGCGGCCGCTTCTCTCTTGGTCGCGGCGATGGGGCTCTTAAAGCCCGCCTCGGTGTTCCGGCGCGCGTACCAGGCGCCCGAGGCGAAGGGCACTGCCGTCGTCCAAAGCGTGCGGCGGCTCCTCCGGCACCGGGCGGTCTACCCCGCGGTCCTCATCAGCTTCCTCTGGAACTTCGCGCCCGGGTCCTCCACCCCGCTACAGTTCTATCTCACGAACGAGCTCCACGCCTCCGACGCGGTGTACTCGTACTACAACGGGATCTTCGTCGCCGCGTTCCTCCCCACCTTCCTTCTCTACGGGTACCTGTGCAGGAGGGTGCCGCTCGCCAAGCTCCTCTTTTGGGGGACGATCGTGGCGGTGCCCCAGCTCGTCCCGCTCGCCTTCATCCACTCCGGCAGGCTCGCCCTCGTTCTGGCGGCGCCCATCGGGCTCCTGGGGGGGATCGCCACCGCCGCATACTACGACCTGGCGATGCGCTCCTGCCCCCCGGGTCTCCAGGGAACGCTGATGATGCTGGTGGATGGCGTGTACGTGCTCTCTTCTCGCGGCGGCGATCTCCTCGGCTCGGCGATCTACAACAGCTCCCCCAAGTACGGCTTCGTCTACTGCGTGATCGCGACGACCGCGGTGTACGCGCTCATCCTGCCCCTCCTCCTCCTCGTCCCCAAGGGCCTCGCCGCGACCGCGGACGGCGAGCCTTCGCCGCCGGGTGGGGGAACGCCCCTGGCGCGAGCGGAGCCCTAAGGACACGCTCGAATCGGTCTAGGGCGCGGTACGAGCTTCTCCCCGTTCGGCTTCTCGCCCTGGCGGCGGCGTTCGCGTTCAGGTCGAGCGGTCTCGACCCCCGGGCGTCTCGGGCCAAAGGTCAAGGGAGCGAAGGATCTGGTCGGCGAGGGGGTCGGGGGGCGTGGAGATGTCCACCGTGAGGCCGGGCTCGCCCGGGCCGAGGGGCTCGAGGATAGCGAACTGGGAAGCGAGGAGCGCGGGCGGCATGAAGTGGCCGCGGCGGACGCGCATCCGTTCCGCCACGAGCTCGGGCGTACCATTCAGGTGTACGAAGAGGACGTGGGGCGAGGCACCGCGGAGTTCGTCGCGGTAGGAACGCTTCAAGGCGGAGCAGGTCACCACCGCCGTGCGGCCGGCCCGGTCGCGGTCGCGCAGCCACGCGGCGATGGCGGCCAGCCAGGGCTTTCGGTCGGCGTCATCCAGCGGGATCCCTGCCGACATCTTTTCGATGTTGGCCGGGGGGTGAAAGTCGTCCGCGTCCTTCTCCTCGCACCCGAGCCGCCCGGCCAGGCGGGTGGCGATCGTGGTCTTGCCCGAGCCGGAGACCCCCATCACCACGAGCTGTGCGATCCTCGCCATCGCGGCCTCCCCTCCGTGCATTAGCGCATGAGCCCCGGAGAGCTCCCGCCGCCCTTTAGGAGGGGGCGCCCTTCCCGAGGGCCGGCTCCCGAGGGAGCTCGACGCCCGTGAGCTCCTGGCAGGCGCGCAGGAGGCCCTCCTGTACGCCCCTGTCCGAGGCGGCGGGGTGCGCTTCCTTGAGTCCGAGGTGGTAGAAGTACCGGCCGCTGACGCGGGCCCGGGGGTCGTCGCTCACGGCGAGCCACACCTGCGTCTCCGCGCCCTCTGCGAGGTCGTCGGGGGCACCCGGGCCCCCCATCTTCGTGGGGACCCAGCCCGGCTCGAGGGCGTTGGAGAGGACGGACGGCCAGCGGCGTGCGAGCGCGAACGCGAGCACCACGTCGAAGAGCTTCGAGTCGGCGTACGCCTGGGTTCCGCTGAAGGGGCGGCGGCGCCACTGGAGATCGTCGAGGTCGGGGTTCCCGCCGCGGTGCATCCCCGAGCTCAGGTACACGAGCCGCCGGGCGGGGACGAGGGCGGAGAGGAGGTACGGGGCGAGGACGTTGACGGCGAAGATCTGGTCGAGATTGTCGATGGTCTGGCGCCGGGGCGGCCGGTAGCCCACCCCGGCGTTGTGGATCACCGCGTCGAAGGGGCCGGTGGCCCTGGCCTGCTCGGCGAGGGAGGTGGTCTCGGCGATGCTCGACAGGTCCCCGATGAGCACCCCCCGCGCCCCCGGTAGGGCCTGCCGGGCGTCCTGCGCCCGCGCCTCGTTCCGGGCGTGGAGCGTCACCTCGTGTCCCCCGCCGGTCAGCCGTTCGGCAGCCAGTCGGCCGAGGCCGTCCGCGGAGCCAGTCACGAGGACGCGCGCCATTGGGTCACCTCCCGAGGGCCCGAAGGGGCCATGAAGGGATCCTAGCCGGGAAGGAAGGCGGCGCCATCGGGAGGGCTGGCTTTCGGTCGACCCGGGATGGCGCCGCCGGGGCCTCGCCCCGGGCTCTCCCCGCTACAATGCCAGCGATCCTGGCGGGGAGGTGGAGAGGTCTCGCCGCCAGGGCGCAGGGAAGGGCGACGGGCCGGTTGGGCCCCCCGGGACGGAGCGAGAAAATGTCGAATAGGGTGCTCGAGGTCCGGCGGTTCGAGGTGGAGGACTCCGAGACGCGGGCGCGGCTCGAGGCCGTCTGCGTCGCCTGCGGGGAGGACCTCGTCGTGGTCGTGGGCGGAGGGGAGAGGTATCACGTGGGGGCCGTGGCCCTCGCCCTCTCCGTCGAGAGCGTCGCCCCGCCTTTACACCGCACGAACAGCAGCTATCTCTTGAGCGTGCCCGGCCACAAGGAGGAGGACCTGGCGCGGGCGGGCAGCCTTCGACTCTCCCGGGCTCTGGGGAAGAGCGTCGTCGTCACCGCCGGAGTGCACGAGGACAGGATCGCGCCCGAGCGGATCGCCCTCTACCAGGAGCTGCACGAGCGGCTCATCGACCTCATCGCCCGCGCCTTCGAGGCCCCGGGGGGATGAGCGGGCCCCTTGTGCCGACGGGGTCCCGTCCCGCTTGCCCCGAGAAGAGGGCCGCGGCACGCTCGCTCGCCCTTCCCGGCCGAGGAGCCGCCCACCCCCATGCCGATCCCATTTCCGCCCGGGCCTTCTCTCCTAGAGGCCGCGGCGAGCCGGGGGGATCCGACGCGCCGCCGACTTCGGCGCGTCTTCCAGGACGGCTTCCGGGCCACCGACGTGGCGGAGCCTCTCGCCTCCTTCGACTGGGATCGGCCGGCGGGGGAGGTCCTGGCCTTCATGGAGGCTCGGGACTTCGATCATGTCGGGGTCCGCCGGGACGGCCTGGTGCGGGGCTTCGTCGAGCGCCATCGCCTCCGAGGCGGGGCCTGCGGGGATCACGCGCGGCGGTTTTCGCGCTACGACCGCGTCCCGGAGAGCGCCT
The DNA here is from genome assembly GCA_035686075.1 of Anaeromyxobacter sp. Lineage (GTDB taxonomy): Bacteria > Myxococcota > Myxococcia > Myxococcales > Anaeromyxobacteraceae > Anaeromyxobacter. Next base: position 8,785 of record DASRZU010000010.1, on the reverse strand, counting down.
CCCTGCAGGACGTGATCCAGTCGCTGTTCGTGAACGGCCGCTGCTTCGTCACGGTCCTCGACGAGGTCTCGGCGATCGTGACCTTGAACCGACCTGGAAAGCCGCCGGTGAGGATGTTCCTCTTCGGGATGGTGAACCTCCTGGAGATGGTGTTCACTCGCGCCGTCGACGCGGCCTTTCCCGGGGAGGCCTGGCGGGCAAAGGTGGCGGCCGGCCGGCTCGCCAAGGCCGAGGCGCTACAGGCTGAGCGGCGGCGGCGGGGGGTCGAGACCCGCCTCCTCGACTGCCTCCAGTTCTCCGACAAGGGCCAGCTGGCGCTCCGCCTCCCCTCCATCGATCCCGAGCGTTTCCTGCACATGTCGCGCAAGGCGGCGGTGCACGCCCTGAAGGAGCTCCGGGACCTCCGCAACAACCTGGCGCACGGCCAGGAGATCATCCCCAGGGGCTGGCCGCGGATCGTGGCCTTCTCCGCCCGGCTCGACCTGCTCCTCGACTCGTTCTAGAGGAGACGGTGGCGGCCCGAAGCGGGCCTTCGCCCCCCGCCCGGCCGCGGGGGACGAAGGAGGCAAGGGACCGCGGGTGTCTGGAGCGGCCGAGCGACCCTCAGTCGTCGGAGGAGTCCTCGAGGGAGAGGCCCGGCAGGACGTGGGTCTTCTCCTTGCGGACCGCTCGCAAGAGGCGCGGGTCGAGGCCGAGCTCCCTGAGGATGCTGGGAGCGACCTGGGTGGTGCTCACTTCTTGCGTCACCGTCCCCGGTTCGAGGTGCGGGTTCGAGACGATGAGGGCGACATGGGTGTCGTCGAGGGTTCCGCCCCCGTGCTCGGCGATCTTCTTGCTGCTGCCGGAGTAGATGACGCCCCAGTTCGGCTGGATCACGACGTTGGGAGCCCGGGCCTCCGCCACCGGATCGTCCGAGGTGGGATCGCCGTAGAGCTCGGCGAGCTCGGGGCCGTGGCTGATGTTCGAGTCGAAGATCGTTCCCGGGGGGAGCACGTTCGCGAACATGGCGGTTCGGTTCGTCTGGTCTTCCAGCTCTGCGACCACCCCGGCGATGTTCGTCGGAGACTGGTCCTGGAGCCAGAGAAGGCCCACGTCGTCGGTCTGGAGGTGGCCCCGGATCGCGGGCGAGCTGCCGTCATTCGGGTTCACGAACGAGGCGAAGACCTGGTCCACGTGGGGATCGGCCGCATTGACGAAGCCCAGGGGGTCCGTGACCGTGGCGTTGCCCAGGCCCCCCGACTCCATGGCGAGCTTCGTCCGATCGACGGGCGATTGCCCGTGCTTGGCCGTGACGATGATGAGGGTCGAGTCGAGCAGGTGGTGGCTCTCGAGCGCGTCCACGAGCCGTCCGAGGGAGAGATCGACGTGAGCGAGGGCTCCGGCGAGCAGGGGCGAGGGCGTTCCGCTCGCGTCGAGATACCCGCCCACGGGAAGCTTCTGGCCGACGCTCACCTGCTGGAAGTTCATGCCCAGGATGGTCGGCACCGGCGCCTCCTTGGTGCCGTCCGCGGTGCGGCCCTCGATCTCGTTCACCACCGACTGGACCTTCACGTCGTCGTAGGCCATGACCGCCGGCTCGCAGGTGGTGTAGTCCGAGACCTTGGAGAGCGGGAGCGAGTTCGTCTTACCGTCGCACAGGGCGAGCGTCGCGGTGAGGTTCACGCCGTTCACGTTCGTGCCGCCGTTCTTGATGAGGGAGTTGATCTCCGGGGTGTAGAGGTCTTCGACTCCCTTGCCCGAGGGGCCGTTCACGAGATCGTAGGCGGGGTGCTTGTCGGACCAGGCCGTGTTCCCCCCCGCCTCGCGGATCACCTCGAATACCGTGTTCACCTTGATGAACTCGTGCGGGTAGACGGGCCGGCAGACGCCGGTCGGGTCCTTCTCCCTGGGGAGGTTGTTGGGGTTGATGGGGCTGAAGAGCTGGGTGAAGTCCTCCTCGAGGATCTCGAAATAGGTGCACTCCGTTCCCGGCGTGCCGGTGCAGTCGCTGCCGGGCGGGTAGAGGGTGCGGTCGTAGCTGTCGTCGTAGTAGACGCCGGTGGACTTGGGCGTCCCGCCCGTCACGAGAGCCAGTAGGCCGGGAAAGGAGTCCGAGGGAGTCGTGGTGTGAGCGTCGCTATACCGGACTCCCGTCCGGGAGAGCCCGGCCAGGGTGGAGAGGGGATGTCCTTCGACGAAGCGCGCGAGGTCGACCTCGTGGAGGCCGTCGACGCTCACGAGGAGGACGTGCTTCACCGGCGACCTCTCGCGGTCTCCGGAATGTGCCTGCGCACTCGTGGTGAGGAGGGTGGCGAGGGCCGCCCAGAGCAGCTTCTCACGGTCCATGGATTCCTCTTTCGTGGTTGGGTGAAGGTGAGGAGCTAACGGCCGTGGGGCGAGCTTCCGTTGCGGGAGGGTTACGATTCGGGGCCTCTAGCGGAGGATGGGCCTGGCCGGGGCTTAAGCAGCCGCTCGTGGCCGGCGGAACGGCGAAGGCGATTCACGCCGGGAGCGTGAGCCGGAACCCCTCTCCGGTGACCACCGAGGTCTCGATGAGGGGGACCTCTCCGGACTCTGGTAGGACGATGGGCATGGGGCAAGCGTCGAGGATGTCGCGCCGCAGATCGATGCCCGGCATGAGGCACGAGAGCTCGACCCCTCCCGGGGAGAGCCGGAAGGCGCCCACGTTGGTGCAGTAGAAGACCTCCTTGTTGGCGCGGAGGGCCTCCTTTCCGCAGAAGGTGATCTCCCTCACCCGGCTGACGAACTTCGGCTGCCCGGGGGAGACGATCCGGAGCGCGCCCTGCTCGAGGCGTATCTCGCCCCCCTTCATCCAGCTCGTCACGAAGAGCACGGTGCTCGCGGCCGCGGTGAGGTCGATGAGGCCGCCCGGCCCGACCATGTCCCTTGTCCGCTCCCCCCTCCTCGAGGCGTTGACGTTCCCGAGGCCGTCGACCTCCAGCGCGCCCAGGATGGTGGCGTCGAGTCGTTCCTGGCACCGCTTGAACACCTCCGCCGAGCTCAAGAGCTCCCGCGGGCAGACCGAGGCGCCGAAGAACACCCCCGGAGCGGGCAGGCCTCCCAGAACTCCGCTCTCGGTGAACAGGGTGACCTCTTCGAGCAGCCCTCCCTCGTGGAGCAGCCGGCAGACCTCCTCGGGCAGGCCCACCCCGGCATTCACGAACATGCGCCGCCGCCCCCGCGAGGCGAGGAGGCTCGCGGCGAGCCGGGCCAGCGCTCCCTCCACCGGGCCCCGCCGCGGCGTGAGGCCCAGGAGGCGGTTGATGAAGCGGAGCCGTTCGATGCCCTCGTCCACGGAAAGGTCGCTCTCGGGCGTGAAGAGCGGCCAGTGACGCCGGTGCGGCACGGTCCCCACCTGCTCGGTGCGGGGATCAACCACCACCAGGTCGACCTCGTCCGAGGACAGGAAGATGGGGCCCTCTGCTCGGTCCAAGAGGCGCCCCACGTTGGCGATCACGAGCCCGCCGTTGTGGCGCGCCGCCCGGGCGGCCTCGCGGCTCTCGGCGATCATGGCGGCGCCCGCCGCGTAGAGGTTCCCCTCACGGTCCGCGGCGGGAAGGTTGAAGACCGCCACGGTGACGAGCGGCATGGTGTAGCGCAGGCGGTCTCCCTCGACCGCGACGAACTGCGGTCCGCCCGGGGGGGCGACCGGGGAGCCACGATCGACGCGGGGATCCATGAACGTCCCCACCCCGGTCCGGGTCTCGAGGGCGGCCTGGCCGCGCCCCTGGGCGTCGAGGAGGAGCGCCATCACCCCCTGGGGAAGGCATTGCAGCTCGAGCTTCCCCCGCTCGGCGAGGTCGAGCATCGCTCGAAAGGTCTCGAGGTGCCCGGAGAAGAACCGCCTGCACAGTCCCTCCACCCCGAGCTCCTCGAGCGTGCCCGGAACGCGCCCGCGGCCGCCGATCCCGCCGATCCCCATGACGGTCAGATCGCGGGGATGCCCGGTCTCCTCGAAGGATTCCCGGATGGCCCAGTAGAGCACCGAGGGGCGAGCGTTCCCCCCGAGGCCCGACGACATGAGCACCGCGCCGTCCGGGATGCGGGCGACGGCCTCGCGAGCGGTGGCGAACTTGGGGTTCCCGGGCACGCCGTGGCGGGCCCGCGTGTCTCGCCGGTCCCAGGTGAGGCGCCAGAGAATGAGTTGAGCGAGGATCTTGGCGCGGGTGAGGAGGTCCATCTCGCAGCGGGCATTGTACCCACTCCGGGAGCCCCTCCGAGGGGAACCGGCTCGGAATCGTCGGTCCCGCTGCCCAGGTCTTTCCTGGCTCCGAGGGCGACGGCGTCTTGCTCGGAAAGGCCCCGGCCGACTCGCGGGTGCGCACTCAGCTCGGCGCCGTGCGCAAGGCTTCTCGCCGCCCCGTCTCGACGGAGGGGAGGAACACGGCCAAGAGGCCAATGGCGGGAAGGAGGGAGCAGGCGCGGTACACGGCCTCGATCCCGGAGCGATCGGCGACCCGGCCGAGCAGGGCGGCGCCGATGCCGCCCACCCCGAAGGCCAGGCCGAAGAACAGGCCCGCCACCGTCCCGATGCGCCCGGGCATGAGCTCCTGGGCGTAGACCACGATGGCGGAGAAGGCCGAGGAGAGCACGAGCCCGATGACGACGCTCAGCACGGCGGTGAAGAAGAGGTTCGCGAAGGGCATGAGCAGGGTGAAGGGCAAGACCCCGAGGATCGACACCCAGATGACGGCGCGGCGGCCGACCCGGTCGCCGATGGGGCCGCCGGCGAAGGTCCCCAGGGCGACGGCGCCGAGGAAGAGGAAGAGGAGCATCTGCGCGGTCTTCACCGGGAGGTGGAACCGCTCGATGAGGAAGAAGGTGTAGTAGCTCGTGAGGCTCGACATGTAGAGGTACTTGGAGATGACGAGGGCCACGAGCACCGCGGTCGCGGTGAGGACCCGCCGGCGGGGCAGCGGGACCGCGCGCGGGGCGGAGGGCTCGCCCGCGCCCCGGCGCCCGCCGTACCAGCGCCCCACGCGGTAGAGCACCAGGGCCGCGGCGAGCGCCAGGGGCGAGAACCAGGCCAGGCTCCTCTGTCCGAAGGGCAGGATGACGAGCGCGGCGAGGAGCGGCCCGAGCGCCGCCCCGGCGTTGCCCCCGACCTGGAAGACCGACTGGGCGAGGCCGTAGCGCCCGCCGGACGCCATGCGGGCCACCCGCGAAGACTCGGGGTGAAAGATGGCCGAGCCCAACCCCACGAAGCCGACCGCCAACAGGACGAAGGAGAAGCCGGGCGCCCTGGAAAGCAGGAAGAGGCCCAGGAAGGTGAAGCACATCCCGGCGGCGAGGGAGTAGGGGAGCGGCCGCCGATCGGTGTAGAGGCCCACCAGGGGCTGCAGAAGCGAAGCGGTGAGCTGGGAGGCGAGGGTGATGAGCCCGATCTGCCCGAAGTCGAGGGCATAGGCGGCCTTCAGGATGGGGTACACCGCCGGGATGACCGACTGGAGCGTGTCGTTCAGGAAGTGGCAGAGGGAGACCGCCCCGAGGACCGGGAGGACCGCCTGCTCGGTGACGCCCTGCGCCTTTTCCGAGGCTCCGTTTCCGACCCCGGTCGTCCTGAGTGCCATCGTGCCCCTGGTCCTCTCCTTGGGATCGGGCATTTCGGCCCGCGCCGAGGAGGAGATCAATCAGGCGGCGGTCCGGGGCGCAAGCCAGAAGACGGCGGCGCAGCGCCGCGGCGAGCCTCCGAGAGCTCCTTCGGGAGGAGGCCTTTCCGCCGGGGGACGGTGGCCGCGTCCCCTGTGGTCCCCCAAGGGGTGGGCCACCCCTCGGCCCCGACGGGCGGCCGCGCTTCCTTTGAAGGAGAGGAGGGGGAGACGACCTTCCGTCGGCGCGGTTCTAGGCAGGCCGGGAAACGCGTTCCCCTCGGTCCGCGTCGTCCTCTGGGCTGGCTGCGGCCCCTGCGGGTGGGATGAAGGACATCGCCCTCTCGGCGAGCGCGGTGATGGTGAGCGACGGGTTCACGCCCGGGTTCGCGGACACCGCCGAACCGTCCACCACGTAGAGGCCGGGGTAGCGGTGGACGCGGTGGCGGGCATCGATCACCCCTTCCTCCGGGGTCGCCCCCATGCACGCTCCCCCCAGGATGTGGGCGGTGGTGGGCGTCCCGAGCAAGGACTCCGTGATGAGGGTGAACGCCATGCCGTCCATCTTCCGGGCCATCCTCCCGGCGAGGTCATTCGCCTCGGGCATGGACGCGGTCGGCATGGGGCCTTGACCGTGCGCCGATCGGAGGCGGCCGCGGGCGCCGAGGCGCAGCCTGAGCGTGCCCTCGATGGTCCGCATGAAGAGCAGGATCATGGTGGAGCGGGCCCAGTCGCGGACCAGGTAGGCGCGGAGGGAACGGATGGGTCGGCGGCAGAGGGCAACGAGGCCGCGGAGCAGGCGTACCGGCGCGCTCTCGCCCGCCACGAGCGGAGCCATGAGGAGCCGGAAGAACCCGGAGCCGGCGGGGTAGCGGACCGGCTCGAGGTGGGAATGGGCGTCGGTGCGCAGGATGCTGGTGATGGCGACCCCCTGCGAGACGTCGAGGTCTTGGCGGAGCGTGGTCACGCCGATGAGCGCCTCGGAGTTGGTGCGCACCCGCTCGCCCACCCTTTGGGAGAGGAGGGGAAGCCCCCCCTCCCGGGCGCGCAGCGCGAGCAGGAGGGGGACGGTCCCGAGCACCCCTCCGGCGAGGATCACGTTTCGGGCCGACCACCGCACCGTCCGGCGCCGGAGGCGCGAGCGGCCCTGGCGCGCGGTCACCTCGTACCCGCCCTCGGGGCGGGGGCTGAGCCAGGTCACCTCGGTGTCCGGCTCGATCTGTAGGCCGCGCCGTTCGGCCAGCCAGAGGTAGTTTCGATCGAGGGTGTTCTTGGCGCCGTGGCGGCAACCGATCATGCAGCCGCCGCAGAGGGTGCAGCCGGTCCGGTCCGGTCCCTCGCCGCCGAAGTAGGGATCGGGGACCGTTTCTCCGGGCTTGCCGAAGTAGACTGCCACCCGCACCGGCTCGAAGCCCTCGATCCGGCCGATGTCTCGGCCCACCTCTCGGAGGAGCTCGTCCGCCGGACCGAGGGCTGGGTTCAAGGTCGCGCCCAGCATCCTCAGGGCCGTCTCGTAGTGCGGGGAGAGCTCGCGGCGCCAGTTCGCGAGGTGCGCCCAGGTCCTCGCCTCGAAGAACTCGTCCCGGGGCATGGGGAGGGTGTTGGCGTAGACGAGCGATCCTCCTCCCACGCCCACGCCGCTCAGGACCGTGAGATGGCGCAGGAAGGTCATCTTGAAGAGGCCGCGGAAGCCGAGCCGGGGCATCCACAGCCAGCGCCTCAGGTCCCAGTTACTCTTGGGGAAGTCCTCCGGGCGAAAGCGCGTTCCCTTCTCCAGCATGAGGACCCGGTATCCCTTCTCGACGAGCCTCAGGCCGCAGACGCTGCCGCCGAAACCGGAGCCCACCACGAGGTAGTCGAGTTCCATTTATGGCCCGGGCCTAATCGGCCCGGGCCCGGCCCGCACCGTCTCGGGAGGGCAAAGGGGAGGCTTTGGGCCGCCCTCCCGTCCCCGGTCCTTGGCGGCGGGGCTCGGCGAGCGCTAGGCTCGGGGGCCGGCGCGGGCCGAGAGGGCGCCGGGAGGAGCGACCGATGAGACTCTACGAACTCTCCGGGGACGGGCTCGAGGCGCTGCGGCTCGTGGAGCGTCCCTCCCCGCGCCCCGGTCCGGGGGAGGTCTTGGTCCGGATGCGGGCGGCGACCCTCAACTACCGGGACCTCATGATCGCGACGGGCCGCTATAGCCGGGGGCCGCTGAAGCGCCCGCTCGTGCCGCTCTCGGACGGCGCCGGCATCGTCGCCGCGGTGGGACCGGGGGTGCGCCGCCTTTCGCCCGGGGACCGGGTGGCGAGTTCCTTCTTCCAGCGCTGGGTGGACGGCCCCTACGACCCGGAGAAGGGCCGGTCGGCGCTGGGAGGAGCGATCGACGGCGTCTTGGGGGAGGAGGTGGTCCTCGAGGAGGGCGGGGCGGTGAAGATCCCCTCGGCGATGTCGTTCGAGGAGGCGGCCGCCTTCCCCTGTGCCGCGGTCACCGCCTGGGTGGTACTGGTAGTGAACGGCGAGCTCCGGGCGGGCGAGACGGTCCTCTGCATGGGGACCGGGGGAGTGAGCATCTTCGCCCTGCAGATCGCCAAGCTCCTCGGGGCCCGGGTGGTCCTCACCTCGAGCCGAGACGACAAGCTCGCCCGGGGGAAAGCGATCGGGGCGGACGAGACCATCAACTACCGGACCGCGCCGGACTGGGGCGAGCGGGCCCGCGCCAAGACCGGGGGGCGAGGGGTCGACCATCTCTTGGAGGTGGGTGGGGCGAAGACCCTGCCCCAGTCGCTCGCCGCCCTGCGCGAGGGCGGGCACCTCTCCATCGTCGGTTTCCTCTCCGGGGGCCGGGCCGACCCGGAGGCGGCTTCCCGCAACGACCGGGGGATCCGGGTCGACTCGGTCTACGTGGGGAGCGCCCGCCACCTGGAGGAGGTCTTCGGGGCGTTCACCCGGGCCAAGGTCCGGCCGGTGGTGGACCGGGTCTTCCCCTTCGAGGAGGCGCCGGAGGCCTACCGCTGCCTGGAGCAGGGCGAGCACTTCGGGAAGATCGCCATCCGGATCTAGGGCCCCTTCTCCGGCTAAACGGCAGTTCGTGAAACGCGATCACGGGAAGGTACCGAGATCGCGGAAGGAAAGTTGAACGGGAAGGTCAGCCCATCGATCGTGGAAGTTGCCAAACGACCACCTTCGACAAAGGACATGACCTTCCCGTGGCAAAC
>DASRZU010000009.1:0-304643 GCA_035686075.1 Anaeromyxobacter sp. | reverse complement strand
CCCACCGCCGCGACGCTGGCGGCGCTAGCACGGGCGCTCGGCGGGGAGCTGCGGATCGTGCCAGCGCGGGTCGACAAGGGCCCGTTCGTCCGGGTCGCAGGGAGGCGGACTACCCGCGCGCGGAGTGCTGCGCGGAGCGTGCCTCGAGCGATGCGCCGCCCGGGTTCTTGAGGGCGGCCGCCAGGATCGTCCACAGGCATCCGCGAAAGAGGCAGGTCGCCCCTCGCAGACGGAGCGGGTCGAGCGGTCGAGCTCGAACACGAGGAGCCTGTCGGCCCCGCTCACCTCGATGCCCGCCGCGGAGCCGGGAAGCGCGAGAGCACGTACTCCCCCACGCGCCTGCCGAGTTCGCGTCCGTCGACGTCTGCGGACCGGAAGTGGATCCCGCCCCATACGCGCGCGTCCTCCACCTCGTCCGCGATTTGCGAGAAGCTCGTGTAGCTGCGGGTCACGCCGAACGTTGGCGGGTGCGTCACGCTCACCGCAACGTCGTCGCTCCCGAAGAAGCCCTTCAGCACGGCCTCGGCCGCACCCGAACAGGTCGCATGGGTCGAGGGGTAATCGGGGTGCGCCGGAGTGCCGAGGAGCGGCTCCCATGTCTCGTCCCTAGAGCCGGGCGCCGACCGCGCGCGGATCGCGGTGACCGGCCGCCAGTGCTGGAAGCGGTACTTCGCCTCGAACGCCGCGACGTGCGCGTCGGAGCACGCCACGTTGAGCGCTGCGAGGAGTCGCGCGTTCTCCTCGCGCGTCGTGGCGTGGGCTGCCGCGGCCGCCCGCGCCGCTGCGTTCCACGGGACGGGCGTCTGCACTGTCCAGAAGATGGCAGCCGCGGTCTGGTCCGCCGTGCGCGTCGCGCTGAGCCTTGCGCCAACGCTCCTCACCTCGTCCAGCTCCCGCGCGAACTCCGGGCCGTCGAGTTTGGGCGGCCCCTTGAGCGGGAACCGGGTGGCCGAGTCGAGCACGAACGGTTTCACCGATCCCCAGTGAGGAAGGATCGCGGGTGCGTTCGCCGGCGGGGTCGGCTGCCAGCGGCCGTTGCCGGGGGTGGGCGTGAACGCGACCTTCGCGTCGGCACCGTCTGCCCGGCACCGAGCCACGATCCGCTCCGCGGTCTGCGTGCCGACGGCGAGGCCGTCTGTCTTCGCGGCGCCGGCGGGCACGGCGTCGACCGTCCGCTTGAGCGCCACGTCGAGCGCGTCACCCTGCCCGCTCGTCATGCGCGATAGGACCCCGTACGCCGCCGCGGCGGCGGCCGCGTCGCGCGCGCCAGGCTCGAGCGAGCTTCCCGCCTGGAGGGCTTCGAGCATCGCCACGTGCGCGGCGGCGAGCACGCGCGCCTGCAGCATGGCGTTCGGGGGAATGGCGGTCGCCTGGATCGCGACCTGGTTCCAGTCCGTGACGACGTCGGCGGCGGCCGGCGCGCCGGCGAGGGCGGCCACGGCGATCGCGACCTTTGCGAGGATACGAGTACGTGCGGTAATCATCGTGGACCTCCAAGCGAATCGCCCCATGAGCGGGTACGATCTCGCTGGAGGAGGTTTTGGTGGCGGCGGTACCGAACGATCCAGGGAGCGACGACGAAGAATGGACGAAGAATCCCGAAGGATCGCGGGCGATGGCCGCGCCCGTCCCACCGAGGGGCTCCCGCCAGGGGAGCGTCAGGACCCCTCCCCGCTCCCCCTGCTGTCGTTCGAGGGATTCACGCTCGACCTCGCGCGGCGGCTGCTCCGCCGCGGGGAGGACGAGATTCGGCTGCGTCCGCAGACCTTCGACGTCCTCGGTATACTCGCCCAGGCGCCCAACCGGGTCGTGAGCAAGGAGGCGCTCTTCGCCTCCGTCTGGCGATCGGTCAGTGTCACCGACGATTCGCTCGTGCAGTGCATCCACGAGCTCCGGGCGGCATTGGGCGACCCTGCGCAGCGCCTAATCCGGACCGTGCCCCGGCGCGGGTACCTGCTGGCGGCGGAGGTGACCACATGCGAGCGCGCGCCGGCGCGCCGATGGACCATCCCGGCTACAGCGCTCGCGATCGCCGCGGCGACGCTAGCAACGGTCGCGGCGTGGCAGGCGCTGCACGTGCCTGCTCCCGAGCGCCCCGGGTCGCTCGCCGTGCTCCCCTTCCTTCCGCTCGCCGCTGCGGCGGAGGACGACACCATTCTGGGGCTGGGGATCGCCGACGCGCTCATCCTGAAGCTCTCCGCGGTCACGCGTCTCGTCGTGCGGCCGACCAGCTCCGTGGTGCGAATCGCTCCCGGGGATGAGGCGCGCGCGTCCGGCCGGCGCCTCGGGGTTGACTACGTCCTCGAGGGGCACCTACAGCGCTCCGGGCAGGCGCTGCGGGTCACGGCGCAGCTCATCGCGGTCCAAACGGGTGCCGCGCTCTGGAGCGACCGCTTCGAAGTGGAGGCGTCCGACGTCTTCCGGGTCCAGGACGCGATCGCCGAACGGGCCGCGGCGTCGCTCCTTCGGTCGCTCTCGCGCGACGAACGGAAGCTCCTCGCTCGGCGCGACACGGCGATCCCCGAGGCGCGGCTCGCCTACGTCCGCGGTCGATACCTCTGGTCCCGCCGGACGGAGTCGGCGCTGGAGGCGAGCGTCGCCCAGTTCCAGCGCGCGCTCGACCTCGACCCTCGCTACGCCCTGGCGGCGTCCGGGTTGGCGGACGCGTACAATCTGCTCGGCGCGTACGGGTCGCGTGTACCGCGCGCCTCCTTCGAGCGCGCGATGGCTGCAGCGCGCTCCGCGCTCGAGATTGACGAGACGGTGGCGGAGGCCCACGCGTCCCTCGCGTTCGCGATCGCCCATCACGACCACAACTGGGAACGCGCCGAGCGCGAGTACCGGCGGGCGCTGGAGCTCGCGCCCGGGTACGCGACCGCGCTCCAGTGGCTCGCGCTCTGCTTCGCCGCGCAAGGGAGGCTCGACGACGCCATTGCGACGTCGCGGCGCGCGGCGGAAGCCGACCCCCTCTCGCCGATCATCGCCACCGACGTCGGGCGCCACCTCTACTACGCGCGCCGGTACCCCGCCGCCATCGAACAGCTGCGGTCGGCCGTCGAGCTCGACCCGACCTTCGCTCGCGCGCACCAGGAGCTCGGGAGAGCGTACCGCCAGCAGGGCCTCCCCGACCTCGCCGTTGTCGAGCTGACGCGGGCGGTGGCGCTCTCCGATCGCGCGTCGGCGCCGCTCGCCGAGCTCGCGAGCGCGCGGGCCGCGGTCGGGGATGCCCGCGGCGCGCGCGCAATCGCCGACGAGCTCGAGCGCCGCGCGCAGGGTGGGACGTACGTGTCCCGCTACCACTTCGCCGTGATCGCGGCCGCGCTTGGCGACACGGAGCGCGCCGTCGCGGAGCTGCGCGCGGCGTACGAGGATCGGTTCAACTGGATCGTGTTCATCGGGGTCGAGCCGCAGTTCGACGCGCTGCGGTCGGTGCCTGCGTTCCAGGAGATCGTGGCGCGGCTACGCGGCAGCGGATCGCCTCGCGCTGGTCCCTGACGCCGCGGCCGCTAGGCTACCGCTAGGCTCGATTGTCGAGCGCGGTTCGTGTCTTCCGTGAGCATGCGTTGGAACGATCCCGAGCGGCGTCCGCCCGTCGCCTTCTCCTAGGCAGGCGTTTGGACTCACGACCTGCGGCAAGCCACGGCTCGCGAGCTCGCTCATGGGAACGCGAAAACGTGGCAGGGCCGAGCAGGCCGGGGCATCAAGAGAAAGAGGAGTGGCTGCGCCTTCCCAGCGAGGTTCCCCTGCTCGCCGCGCGCTCTTTCTCCGAGGCGCGGCGGCGCGGGCCGCGATCGCGCTTACCGCTGCACGGTGGGCGGTGGGTCATCCCAACCCGTCTGGCAAAGTGTGTTCGCACGAAAGGGCCAGAGTTGAACTATGTGTCGGCGACTTCGAGTCCTTTGCCCCTTGCGGCGGTGCCCGTTGCAGGGAACCTCGCAGCGTGTCCCGTGGCTGTGTTCTTGTCTTCCTGTCGTCGCTGGTGGTTGGTTCTGCGCGGATCATCTCTACAGGGTCGACACCGGTCCCGATCGCGGCGATCCCGTGACGCACGCGGTGAACCGGAGTCGAGAGGCTGGGGAGTCACTTGAGCGGTTCGCATGCGTCGAGTACTGCACGTACTAGCCGTGATTAGCCTGGAGGAGCGGTCATGGTTGCTCTCGCTGGGCAGGTTCGGACCCGCGTGTCTACCCGCTACGTTGGTATCGCGTTCATGGTCGTGCTTGGGTCCGCAATACTCGCAAGCTGCGGAAGCGACAAGTGCGTGGCCACTACAGTCGGCCAATGTGATGGCAGCAGCAACGTCAGCTTGCCATATGGTTCGGCGGTTCAACCACCCAACGGAGCCCACATCTCTCTCGATTGTAGGCCGTACAACATTCCCGCGTATACCAACAGTGACTGCCTCTACTCGCATTACTGCGGCGTCGCCGGTACCGTGCCATGTACCATGAAGCTGGCCGACCGCGATGGAGTCGTGGTCAAGAGGGCCATGATCGTTGGCTTCCAATCAGAAGCGGGCGACATTTCGCCCTCCGCGACATCGCCGGCATACGATTCCACGAAGCCGATTACCGACCAGGAATCGCTCGGCCACGCGGTCGGGTATCTTGAGGTGTGCAACGCGCCCCTGCCGTACGACGTTGACCCATTCGACAACGAGCCCCATGCCGTGGCGGATCTCGGTTGCGGCGTGCGGACAACCAACCCCCGCGACGGGCTTGTCACTGTAATTGCTTGGGTGCGTGGGGAGGAGGGGTACGTCGACCTGAATGGAAATGGCATGTATGACGAAGGGGAACCGTTCATCGATCTCGGCGAACCCTATGTGGACGCGAACGACAACGGCCAGTGGGATCCCGGTGAGTGGTTCCCGGATGTCAATGGAAACGGCGTCTATGACGGGCCTAACGGCAAGTGGGATTCGGACGCGATCATCTGGACCCAGACTCGGGTCTTGTACACCGGCTTTCCGTCTGGCCTCCTCTCGACCATCTCCTATTCCGGGGCACCGGGCACGCTCACGGTTCACGTGGGGCCCCCGGCAACCACGCAGCCTATAACTGTTCAGTTCGCGGACGAACACCTCAATCCGATGAGCGCGTTCGTAACCTACTCCGCCACGACCGTGACCGGGAAGCTCGCCGCAACCCTCGACGTTCCAGCGGCGGACATGGACAGCCTCGGGATGAGTTTCCGGCTCCTCTACTGCCCGCAACCAAAGCTCTCCGCGGGGTGCGAGGACGGGCCGGCGGGGCAGGCCTGCAAGACGAGCCCGTGCTACGTCGTTCCCGACGTCGGCAGCGGCGGATACGCGCAGACCGTGCGTACGGTGGAAGTCAGCTGCGCGGGGGGGACAACGGGATTGGACACCGTGGACATCACCGCCACGACAGCCAGCGTGACACCGGCCGATTCACCGTTGCCGGTCGAGAACGTGGCGATCCGCTTCCCTGTAGCGGGCCAGTGTGTGCCTTAGGTGGAGGCTAATCTGAGCGCGAGCGTGTCCAGAAACTTCTAGGCCCCACCAGGCATTCGCCGATGGTGGGTCTCTGATGAGCGGGCGGTGGCACGGTGGGGAGTAGGGCCCCTTGATGAGACGGCCGCTCGCGCCGCTGACCGAGCGACGCCTCGCTCGCGGCGTTAGGGAGCTCTGCCGGCGCGACCGGCACCTCGCGGACATCGTGGCCCGATTCGGCCCGCCGCCCCTCTGGGGTCGTGAACCCGGCTTCGCAACGCTGGTGCAGATTATCCTCGAGCAGCAGGTCTCGCTCGCCTCGGGACGGGCAGCCCACGCGCGCCTTCTCTCGGTCGCGAGGGTGTTGTCGCCGGAACGCGTCGCGGAGCTCGGTGACCGCGCCCTCCGCCGTTCCGGGCTCACGCGCCAGAAGAGCGCCTACATCCGCGGTCTGGCAAAGGCCATCGTTCGCGGCGAGTTCGATGTGCAGCGCCTGCAGACGCTCGACGACGACCGCGCACGCGCCGAGCTGACGAGCCTTCGCGGCATCGGCGCCTGGACTGCTGACATCTACCTGCTCATGGCGCTCGGTCGCCCCGATGTCTGGCCGCGACGCGACCTCGCGCTCGAGGTTGCGGTGCGCGAGGCGAAGCACCTGCATGGTCCATCGAAAGGCTCTCGGCTGCTCGAGATCGTCGAGGCGTGGCGTCCGTGGCGCGCTGTCGCGGCGAGGATCTTGTGGCACTACTACCTCAGCACGCCCAAGAGACGATCGCCCCGCGGCAACAGACGTCTGCGTCGCCGAGCGTGACGAGTCCGACGTCACGCTGCCTTTCTCCCTCAACGTGGACCTCGTGTACGGGCGGTTCAGGGACGAGACCCTGAACTCCGAGACCGCCACGGAAGACCTCTCCACGGCCGAAACACTGAGCCCCGGCTGGCTTTAGCCAAGGCCGGGGCTTCGATGAACGAGCTCGGAAGAGTGCCTGGGGGCGGAATCGAACCACCGACACGGGGATTTTCAGTCCCCTGCTCTACCGACTGAGCTACCCAGGCTTGCCGCCTCTCGCGCCGGCCCAGGTGCCGGGGACCGATGCGAGGGTGGCCTTGTACGATCGATCGCCGCGAAATGCAAAGGGAAAGCGCCCGGGAGACGCTTCGGCCCGGAAGCGTTACTGTCGCCCCGCGATGGTGGGCCCGGCGCGGAGGGCAGCCACCCGGGCCGGCCGGGCCCTGAGATCCCGCCGGTCGCCTTCCCCTTGCTGCTCAAAGGTCTGCGCCATCCCGGCCGAGTGGGCGTCCTGCGAGGCGCATGCGATGGCTGACACGCTCGCGTGCCGGTCGCGCATCTCCTCCCAGAAGCGGACTCGCCCTTGGTCGACGATGAGCCGGGCCTGCAGATCCTCAAGCTGTGCCAAGAGGGCGCGGTTCTCGCTCGAGAGCCGCTCGAGACGTACCTCCCGATCGCCTGTCGATCCGGCGCAGGCCGCGGAACAGGCGAGGGCGATACCGAGAATCCTCTCCTTCACCCGTGGTCCCCCTGGGCGGCTCCACGTCGGGCCTACCCTCATGGGGAAACCTGTTCACTCTCGGATGCGAGGCAAGCTCCGGCGGGGTCCATCCTCGGGTGGTCCCGGCTGGTCGAACCTCCCTTAACCCCTCGAGGTCCTACATTGCGCCCCAACCTTGCGGGACACGGTTGTGCACTCACCCGGGGAACGGTGAGGGGTCCGCTTGCCCGCACCTTGAGTGTAGCGCAACGAACGCCGGTCCTGCTCTTAGACCCGCGGGATCGCCTTCAGGACCGCCTTCCCGTCCTTGACCTCGACGCGGAAGTCCACGCTGCGCGCCTTGAACCGGGTCATGAGTTCCGGCACCTGCTTCTGCACGCTCTTCGCCAGCCATTCGTAGGTGAGTCGGGAGACGTCCTCGTTGCATCGTTTCTTCGCGTCCACGTACGCCTCGTACAGAGCGCGAAGCTGTGGCTCGCTCGTCCCCGAGAACGTGATCGGCGCGGAGGCGGTTCGGGTCGGTTCCGGGGGCGCTGCCGAGGCCCCCGGCGCCTCCGCCGCGGCCTCGCCCTTGGTCGCGGGCGCCGGACCAGTCCCGGGCGCCCCCCCCTTCGCGCGGAGGCGTGCCTTGAACAGGTCGCGCCGGTAGGTCCCGGCCTCCTTTTCCCTCGCGCTGCGGAGCCAGAGCCGCTCGTAGGCCAGGTAGCGCGCGTGCAGGGTCTGGAGCCGGAACTTGAGGCCGGTGTTCTTGGTGAAGGCCTCCTTGAGACGCTCCACCCGGCGCTTCATCTCGCTGCGCTCCCGCGCTGGCTCGCGCCGTTCGATGCCGAGGAAGTACTGCTCGTACCGGGCCTTCAGCGCCTCGAGGTCCTCCTCCGTCTCCTTGGTCTCGTCGGCGAGGAGCTCGTTCGCCCGCTTGGCGGCGATCGTGTCCTCGACGGAGGGGGGCGTACCGGGCTTCGGCGGCTGGACCGGGCCGCCGGAGCGCCCGGGGATCCGGGGGGGGAGGGCCACGGTGCTCTCAGTCTAGCGGCCGAGCGGGCCGGGGATCAAACAAGGAGGCGCCCCGCGGTCTCCTACACCGGCGCCGGAGCCTCCGGGCTCTCCGGTCTCGGCGACCAGAGCCAGACCATGGCCCCGACCGCGAGGATCGCCACCGAGATCCACTGGCCGGAATTGAGTCCCAGGACCACCCCTCGCGCCAGGTCGCCCCGGAACAGCTCCACCATCCCGCGGAGAACCGCGTAGGCCACGAGCCAAGTGGCGAGGACCTCGCCGTGGAAACGCTTGCGAGGGCGGACGAGGAGGACGAGCAAGAGGAAGATGCCGAGTTCCCCGAACGCCTCGTAGAGCTGGGCGGGGTGGAGAAGAGCGGTCCTCGTGCGGTCGTCCGAGAGGAAGCTCGCCGAGTAGGGGCCTCCGCTCGCGAATGCCTGGTACACGTTGGAACCCTGGGGGAATCGCACCGCCCAGGGGAGGTGGGCATCGGCCCGGCTGCCCCAGCAGCACCCGGCACAGAAGCAGCCCAGGCGACCGAGGAAGTGGCCGAAGGCGACCGAGGGGATGATGGTGTCGGCGTAGGCGAGGAAGGGCATCCCGTGGCGGCGCATGTAGGCGAAGGCGGTGAGCGTCGCTCCGATGAACCCGCCGTAGAAGACGAGCCCGACCCGCCACACGAGCAGGAAGCGCGGGATCGCCGCAAACGGCGGATCGCCGAAGAACCGGTCGCCCGAGAACTCGTCCAGGTTGAGGAGGACGTAGAGCACCTGGCTCCCGAGCCATGCCGCGAGCAAGACCCAGAAGGCGAGGTCCCCGATCCGCTCCGCATCCTGGCCGCGCCGCCGCGCCTCTCGCTGCGCCAGGACGACGCCCATGAGGAAGGCGAGGGCGAGGAGCAGTCCGTAGCTGTGCAGGGGGAGCCTCACCTCCCCGGAGAGGAGGCCCAGGCGATAGAGGGCCGCGACCGCGACGGCCAATGCCCCCAAGAACCACCCGTCGGACCGGAGGGCGCCCCCGAACGAGATTCTCCGCCCGCCGGAGCGGGCGACGGCCACAGCGCGAGCCAGGGCCACGAGGACGGCGACGAGGATGGCGACGGGGAGTCCAAAGCCCTTGGGGATGACGATCGTGAAGAGGACCGGGAGCAAGGGTCACGCTCCCCGCGGGCGGGCTTCTCCCCGGCCCTCAGCCCGGGCCAGGGTGGGCTTCGCCTTCCCCTGCCCCGGGCGGAGGACGAGCAGGGCCACGCCCACCACGATGAGCGAGTCCGCCACGTTGAAGGTGGGCCAGTGCCAGTTGCCGGCGTACCAGTCGATGAAGTCGATGACGTAGCGCCGGGCCAGCCGGTCGACGAAGTTCCCCACCGCCCCGGCGAGGAGCAGGGAGAGGGCCACCTGGTAGTACCACTGGTCGTAGCGCAGCTTGCGGTAGTAGCCGAGGATCAAGACCACCGCGGCGAGCGAGATGACCGTGAAGAACCCGTTTCGGGTCCGCTCCGAGAGCCCCCGGAAGAGCCCCCAGGCCGCGCCCGGGTTCTCGACGTAGGTCATCCGCCACATGGGGGCCCAGACCGTGTAGGGAGCCCTCGCGGTCGGCTCGAGGTGGCGGTAGCCATAGAATCCGCGCACCTTCTGGAAGAGGGTCACGTCTCCGTTTCTCTCGAAGGCGGTGGTGAGGCGGTCGACCGCCAGGAACTTCGTGACCTGGTCGACGACCACCAGGGTAGCGAAGAGGACGAGGAGCACCGTCCACTTCCCGGGCCGGCGGCTCACCGGAGCGCCTCCGCGCACTTGCCGCACACCGTGGGGTGACCCGGGTCAACGCCCACGTCCTCGCGGTAGATCCAACACCGCTCGCACTTCGTTCCCTTGGCCCTCTTCACCTCCACCCGGGAGGGACCCTCGCGAACCTCCACCCCCGAGACGATGAAGAGGGTGGGGAGCTCGTCCTGGGACTCGACGAGGAGACGATGGGTGTCCCCCTCGGCGTAGACCACCACCTCCGCCTCGAGGCCCGAGCCGATGAGCTTGGCGCGGCGCGCCTCCTCGAGTTTTCCCTGCACCGCCGTGCGGACCTCGAAGAGTCTCCCGTACCGGGACTCGAGGGCCTCGGCGTCGGCGGGCCGCCCTCTCCGTGGGAGGCCGGCCAGGAAGACGCTGTCCGCCGGGCGGCCGGGGAGATGGTTCCAGGCCTCGCTCGCGGTGAACGACAGGACCGGGGAAAGGAGCCGGATGAGGTCCTCGGCCACGGCGTAGAGCACCGTCAGGGCGGAGCGGCGCGCCTTCCCCCAGCGCTTGAAGGTATAGAGCCGGTCCTTGATGATGTCGAAGTACAGGGCCGAGAGCTCCACCGCGCAGAACTGAATGGTGGCGTGGTAGGCGACGTGGAACTCGTAGTCCTCGTATGCCTGGGTGACCTTCTCGTCCCAGGCCGCGAGGCGGGAAAGAGCCCAGCGGTCGATGGGCCCGAGCTCCTCCAGCGGCACGGCATGGGCCTTGGGGTCGTAGCCCTCCAGGGCCCCGAGCACGAACCGGATGGTGTTCCGGATCTTGCGGTACCCCTCGGAGAGACCTGCCAGGATCTCGTCGGAGAGCCGCACGTCGTCCCGGTAGTCGGCCGCGGAGACCCAGAGCCGCAGGATGTCCGCCCCGGACTTCCGGATGACGTCCTGGGGGTCGATGCCGTTCCCGGCGCTCTTCGACATGGCCTTGCCCTGGCCGTCGAGCACGAACCCGTGGGTGAGCACCGCTCGGTAGGGCGCCTTGTCCTCGAGGGCGGTACCGGTGAGGAGCGCGGAATGGAACCACCCGCGGTGCTGGTCCGAGCCTTCGAGGTACAGGTCGACCGGCACGCCCATCCCCTCCTTCTCCGCCACCGCCGCCCAGGAGACCCCCGACTCCCACCACACGTCCAGGATGTCCTGCTCCCGGCGGAAGTCTTTCCCGCCGCAGCCGGGACAGCTCTCGCCCTGCGTGAACTCGGCCGCGGTCCTCCTGTGCCAGGCCTCGATCCCCTCCTCCTCGAAGGTGCGAGCCACCTGCTCCATGACCCTCTGGGAGACGAGAGGTTTCTCGCACCCCTGGCAGTAGAACACCGGGACGGGCACACCCCAGGTCCGCTGGCGGGAGAGACACCAGTCGGGACGGTACTCGATCATGTTGTAGATCCGGTCCCGTCCCCAGTGCGGGATCCAGCGGACCTTTTCGATCTCGGAGAGCGCAGCCCCGCGCAGGCCGCGGTGCTCGAGCGAGAGGAACCACTGGTCGGTGGCCCGAAACACCACCGGGTTGTGGCACCGCCAGCAATGGGGGTAGCTGTGCTTCAGGGTGGCGCGGGGATCGGACAAGAGGTGGCCGGAGGCCTGTAGGTCCCTCACGATCTCGGCGTTGGCCGCGAAGATCTCCTTCCCGGCGTACGGCCCGGCCTCGGCGGTAAAGCGGCCGGAACCGTCCACCGGGTTCAGGATCTCGAGCCCGTAACGGAGCCCGACCTCGTAGTCCTCCTGGCCGTGTCCGGGGGCGGTGTGGACGAGACCGGTGCCTGCGTCGAGCGTCACGTGCTCGCCGAGGATGACGGGGCATTCGCGATCGAGAAACGGGTGCCGGTACTTGAGGCCCTCGAGCGCCTTCCCCTCGAAGGTGGCCAGGACCCTCCTGGGGTCGACGAGCCTTGACCCCCCTCCTCCCGTGGCCGCCTCGTGCGCCGCGGGGGAATGCCTTGGGGGACCCCCCGCGTGGCGGGGCGCGACCGCCTCGAGAAACTGGGGGAGAAGGTCCCTTGCCACCACCACCACCGCGCCGCCCAGCTCATAGGCCACGTAGGCGAACTCTGGGTGCGCGGTGACGGCGAGGTTCGCGGGGAGGGTCCAGGGCGTCGTGGTCCAGATGACGAGGCGCGCCTTGCGGCCGGCGAGCTTGGGCTCGGGGAGGGGAGAGACGAGGTCCAAGGCGACGTGGATCGAGGGGGAGGTGTGGTCCTCGTACTCGACCTCGGCCTCGGCGAGCGCGGTCCGGTCGGTGGTGCACCAGTAGACCGGCTTCTTGCCGCGGTAGAGGAACCCCCGCTCCGCCGCTCGGGCGAAGGTGCGGACGATCTCGGCTTCGTACCCCCGGGACATGGTGAGGTAGGGGGTCTCCCAGCGCCCGAACACCCCGAGCCGCTTGAACGACTCGCGCTGCTTGTCGATCCACCTCTGGGCGTACTTCCGGCAGGTCTCGACGATCTGGGCCTTGTTCAGGTCCCGCTTCTTCGGGCCGAGTTCCTTGTCGACCTTGAGTTCGATGGGCAGGCCGTGGCAGTCCCAGCCGGGAACGTAGTCCGCGACGTCACCCCGAAGGTTACGGTACTTCACCACGATGTCCTTCAGGACCTTGTTGAGGGCGTGGCCGATGTGGATGTCCCCGTTGGCGTAGGGGGGCCCGTCGTGGAGCACGAACCGGGGGCCGTTCCGGCCGGCGTTCTGGGCGACGAGCCGCTGAAAGATCGCCTGCTCTTCCCACTGGCGCAGGATCTCGGGCTCCCGCTGGGGAAGGTTTCCCTTCATCGGGAAGTCGGTCTTGGGCAGGTTGATGGTGTCTTTGTAGTCCACGGTCCGTTCCGCCCCCGGAAAGACAAGGGTTCTAGCAGCGGGCGGCGGTGTGATCAACGAGCCTCTTGCCGCCCATGGCTTCCGTTCGGGCGCGTTGCGGCCCTCGCTCTGCGCGGCTAACCTTCGTGCGCCGATGCCCGCCCCGAAGAAGAGCGCCCCGCGGGCCCGGCGGGCTTCCCGGGCGGCGGCCCCGCCGCCGCGCGAGGGGGCTCTCCTCGTCGCGATCCTCTCGCGCAACCCGCGGCTCTACTCCACCCGGAGGCTGATGGAGGCCGCGGCCCACCTGGGCCTCGCGACGCGGGTCCTCGACACCCTCCGCTGCGACATGGTGGTCGCCCGGGAGGCGCCGCGGATCCTGTACGGGGGCGAGGACCTCGTCGCCCAGGACATCCACGTGGTCATCCCGCGGATCGGTGCCTCGATCACCGGCTACGGGACGGCCGTCGTGAACCAGCTCGAGCTCATGGGTGTGCCGGTGCTCGCCGCCGCAACGCCCATCGCCCGTTCCCGGGACAAGCTCCGGGCCCTGCAGCTCCTCTCCCGGTTCGGCATCGACGTCCCCCGCACGGTCATGTGCCGCTTCCGCGAGGAGGTCCCACAGGCGGTCGAGATGGTCGGCGGCCTGCCCTGCATCATCAAGCTCATCCAGGGCACGCAAGGGGTGGGGGTGATGCTCGCCACCACCATGGCCGAGGTGCAGGGGATGCTCGAGGCGCTCTGGACGCTCGGCCAGGAGATCCTGCTCCAGGAGCTCGTGGCCGAGTCGCGGGGGAAGGACGTGCGTGCACTGGTGGTGGGAGACCGGGTCGTGGGAGCCATGCGGCGAACGGCCCGGGAGGGCGAGTTCCGCTCCAACATCCACCGCGGCGGCAGCGCCGAGGCGGTGGAGCTCTCGCGCGAGTTCGGCGAGGCGGCGGTCAAGGCGGCCCGCGTCATGGGGCTCGAGGTCGCCGGGGTAGACATGCTCGAGGCGCGGACCGGGCCGAAGATCATTGAGGTGAACTCCTCCCCCGGGTTCGAGGGACTCGAGGCTGCGACCGGGAAGGACATCGCCACGCCTTATGTTCAACACGCCGTGGAGTTCGCACACGCCCGCCACTCCGGGTACGCGGGGCGCCACATCGCCTGACCCACCCTCGGAGCCGGGTCGCCCCTGAACCAGCCGTCCGGGCGCCCGACCGCCCCTTCAGGCCCATCGGCCCCGCCCGCTAGAATCGGCCTTCGAGCGTGTCGCCCCCGCCTCGCCACTCGAGCCTCGTGTCGCTGGTCCTGTATCAGGACCCGCTCGCGCCCTGGTGCCTCGTCGCGGAGGAACGGATCGAGGCTGCGGCGGCGTCCTTGCCCAGCACCTTCCTCCCCCTTCGGCTCGAGCCCTTTCCCACCCGCGTCACCCCTCGCGCCCTCTCGAAGACGGAGCGCTGCACGATGGCCCGGGCTGCCCGGCGCGCCGGCCGCGAGCCGGAACTGGTGGGGTCGGTCCCCGACCTCTGGCTGTCGCCCGACCCGCCTCTCTCCTCGTTTCCGGTGCTCACCGCCCTCTACGCCGCGCGGCTTCAAGGGGCGACGCGCGAGCTGGCCCTCAGAAACGCCATCCGCGAGGCGGCCCACTACCGCGGCCTCAACGTGGCCCGCCTCGACGTGCTCCTCGAGCTGGCCCAGCTCTCCGGCCTCGACGTGGCCCGCTTCGCCGCGGCCCTGTCCTCGCCCGCCACGGGCTCCAGGATCGCCCAATCGCTCCAGGCGGCTCTCGAGCGAGGGGTCCGCGAGGTACCGGCGCTCGTCATCGGCGACGAGTGGCTCGTCGTGGGCGCCCGGAAGGTCGAGGAGTACCGATCGATCCTGTGCCGCTACGCGTCCGCTCGCCTGGGCGGACCCGGCGCCGGGCTGGTGCACTAGAGACGGCCCCGCCCTGGAGCGGGCCGAGCGGGGCCACGGGCTTGCCCGCTTGCCGCCGTCCCGGGACGGGGTCTAGGGTCGTTTCCCCATGGGGCCCGTCCTCACGCTCTCGATGCTCCTCGCCGCGGCGGCGGTGTTCGCTCTCACCATGTTCTGGCGCCTCGTCCCCCTGTTCGCCCTCCGCCGGGAACGGCGGACGGACAGGATCGGCGAGCGCCTGGTCCTGCTCCTCCGATTCGGGCTCGGCCAGAGGCGGCTCCTCGACCGGGAGGAGTTCTATCCCGGGGTGATGCACCTTTTGCTCTTCGTTGCCTTCCTCGTGGTGGCGCTCCGGACGGTCACCCTCTTCGGCCAGGGGTTCGCCCCCGGCTTCCACCTGCCCTTCCTTGACCCTCTGGGAGGCCTGGGGCGCGCCTACGGGTTCGCGAAGGACATCTTCGTCCTCCTCGCCCTGGCCGCGGTCTCGGGCCTCGCCTTCAGGCGCCTCGTGACCCGTCCCGATCGCCTCACCCGCTCGGCCGAGGGAATCGCCATCCTCCTCCTCATCGGCGCGCTCATGGTCACCGACATGCTCGTCGACGGCGCAGGGCTCTTGGCCCGCGGCGAGACCGCCTCCCCGCTTGCGCCGGCCGGGTCCTTGGCCGCGGCCGTCCTCCGCCCGATGGCGCCGGGCGCGATCGCTCTCCTGGGGGCGGGAGCCTTCTGGAGCCACCTGGCGCTCATCCTCGTCTTCGGAAACCTGCTCCCGTACGGGAAGCATTTCCACGTCCTCACCGCCCTCCCCAACGTCTTCTTCGGTCGGCTTCCGCCCGCCGCGGCGCTGCGGACGCTCGACCTCGAGGCCGAAGACGCCCGCTTCGGCACCGCCACGGTGCGGGATCTCTCCGTGAAGGAGGCAATCGACGTCTACAGCTGCACGGAGTGCGGGCGATGTCAGACGCACTGCCCCACTTACGTCACGGGGAAGCCGCTCAGCCACAAGGAGGTGAACCGAGCCCTGAGGCGCCACCTGCGGGCTTCGGCACCGTCTCTCCTCGCCCTGGTAAGGGCCCGGGATCGCGACACCCGCGAGGCGGCGGCGGCCCGGCTCTCGCCCTTGACCGAGGTGGTCCCCCCGGAAACGGTCTGGGCCTGCACCACCTGCGGCTGGTGCGAGACCGCCTGCCCGGTACTCATCGAGAACATCCCCCGCCTCGTCGACCTGCGGCGTCAGCAGGTGCTCGTCGAGGCGACCTTCCCGGAGGAGGCGCAGCGGATCTTCAGGGGCCTCGAGACGCAGGGCAACCCCTGGGGCATCGGCTCGAACCGGCGGGCCGAGTGGTGCGAGGGCCTCGATCTGCCGCGGGCCGGCTCGGGTCAGCCCTTCGAGTGGCTCTTCTTCGTCGGCTGTGCCGGCGCCTTCGACGAGAGGCAGCGGAAGGTTTCCCGCGCCCTCGTCTCCCTGCTCAGGCACGCCGGGGTCTCGTTCGCCATCCTGGGCGAGGAGGAGACGTGCACCGGGGACGCCGCGAGGCGGCTCGGAAACGAGTACCTGTTCCAGGCCCAGGCGCGCAAGCTCGTCGAGACTCTGAACCTTCGCCGGGTGAAGAGGATCCTCGTCCAGTGCCCTCATTGCCTCAACACCTTGCGAAACGAGCTCCCCGCCTTCGGCGGACGGTACGAGGTCGTCCACCACGCCGAGATGCTGGCCCGGCTCGCCGCCGACGGCCGGTTGCCGCTCGGTCCCGCGAAGGGGCTCCCCCCGGTCACGTTCCACGACCCGTGCTATTTGGCTCGCCTGAACGGGATCGTGGAGCCCCCGCGTCTCGCCCTCCGGGCGGTGGGGGCCCCCCTCCGCGAGATGCCCCGCCGGGGGCGTCAGGGATTCTGCTGCGGAGCGGGCGGCGGGCGTTTCTGGCTCGAGGAGAAGCTCGGCACGCGCATCAACCAGCACCGGGTCACCGAGGCGGCCGAGACCCTCGGTGAAGGAGGCGGGGTCGTCGCCACCGGGTGCCCGTTCTGCCTCACGATGCTGAACGACGGTGTGAACGAGACCGGCCGGGAGGGCTCGATTCGGGTGATGGATGTGGCCGAGGTGGTGGCGCTGGGGCTCTCCGCCCGGGGCGCCTAGCGAGGTTCAAGGTTCTTCACCGTCCTGCAAGGTGACCGGAAGGACGGCGCTCTACTTCTCCCGACGCGTAACACCGTCAACGGAAGGGAGAGCAAGGTATGAGTCCGTTCGTCTCCGGCGCTCTCGGCGCCGGCACCGTTCTTCTCCTCGCCGGCATTCTCCGGCGGGCTCACTATCACCGACGCTTCAGGCGGAGCGGCCGGGGCGGTTCCTGGTTTCTGAGGCGGCTGTTCCGGCGGCTGGGAACGCGCCCCGAGCAGGAGCGGGTGGTCTCCGCCGAGGCCGATGCGCTCGCCCTGGAGTTCAGGCAGTTCCGGGAGGAGGCCTTCGCTCTGCGGGCGGAGGTGGCCGACCTGTATGGAGCCCCGGCCCTCGACACAGAGGCCGTCTCCCGCGCCCTCGACGCCCGCCTTTCGAAGCTCGAGGCGGTGAAGACGCGCCTCGCGGAGGCGCTCGCGCGCGTCCACGCCGTCCTCGACCCGGCGCAGCGAAAGGCGTTCGCCGACCTCATCGCCCGCGGCCCCGGGCGCTGTCAGCGGTTCCACGCCGGGCCGGCCGAGGCTTGAGGCTCCTTCTGGCCTATGCGGTGCGCCCCGCCCCGATCGTTTCGCGGAGCGCCGCCGCAGCCTCGTCGGTGCGGCGGTGGATCTCGGCCTCGAGCCTCTCCGCGTCGTTTCCGGAGCGGAGGTCGCCTCCGAGCGCTTCCAGGATCCGTTCGACCGGGGATGTGGCGGGCCGCTCCTCCTCGCCAAGGGGCCGGAAAGCTCCGAAGGCCCCCTCCGACCCGGGTGCGAGCTCCTCCTTGACTGAGAGGAGGGAGCGGAAGGCGCGCCCGAACGGCCGGTGGGCGAGGTGGGGGGGCGCCGGGCGCTCCCCGGTTCGAGCCTCGAGGGCGTCGAGGACGGCCCGCACGAAGGGTGCGTCGGTCACGACGAGGCCGTACAGGTAGTAGTCGCCGGTCGCCTGGGCCACGAGCGCCGCCTCTTCCTCGCAGAGGGAGCGATGGCTCGGGCAGAGGAACGCCTGGCACGTCATGGGGCCATAGGCTCCGCAGGAGCGGAGGTCCTCGCCGCCTGTGACGAGCGGGTGGGCGAGGCACCCCACCCGTCTCTCGGTCGGGCCGAGGAACCCGAGCATCGGGCAGATCCGTACCGAGGGGAACAGGGGGACGGGGAGCTCGCGAGCCCTCTGTGCCCCCGCCGCCCGGTACGCCTCCTCGGTCAGGGGCGTTTGCGCGAGGAGCTCGGTCGTGCGTCGCAACTCGGCACGGACGGCGTTCGGTGAGAGGTCCTCGCGGTTGTAGAGCCCGCAGCAGGCTCCGCAGCTCGCGTCCTCTCTGTGGCAGAGGCTCGGCACGTCACACCGGGTGCGGGGCACCCTTCAGGGTAGCCCCAGCGCGGCTCGGCAGTGGAGGCAGTACCCGACGCTCTTGCGGTCCATGTCGACGGCATCGCGTGACGCGTACATGGCGCAGCGGTAGTCGAGGCAGCCGGAGAGGCCGAGCACGTGGCCCAGGACGTGGAGGGCCTCGACCTGCGCCCTGCGCCGGAGCGCGGCCGGCTCGCCGGCGAGCCTCGCCACCCCGACCACGGCCGCGGCCGCGCCGCGGTCGACGTCGCCGATGACGTACTCGCCGTCGTCGGGGAGGAACAGGTCGCCGTCGACGAGGCCGAGCACCGCACCGCATGAGGCGTCCTTCAGGGCGGCCACCCGGCGAAGGATGGCGGGGGCGTGGTACTGGCCTCTGGCCTCGTTGAAGGCGTAGGCGGGCCGGCCCAGCGCCGGGCCGAGCCGAAAGCCGATGCCGAGGGCCTGCTTCAGGCCCGCCCCCACCTCGCCCACCAGGCGAGGGGGGAGGGTCCCCAGGCCGATGACCATCACCTGGGCGGGCAGAGCGCGCGGGCGGACCTCGTCGGCGAGGTTGGCCGCCCGCGTCGACGTGGCTGAGGCGGAAGGATTCGAACCTTCATGAGCGGATCCAAAGTCCGCGGTCCTGCCATTAGACGACGCCTCAGTAGCCTTTCGGGACACGGCTCGCCCCGCTATTCGACCTGCGCCTCCCGGCGCCTTCGCGGCGGGCGAGGAAGAGCCGCCCGCGTGATCCTGGTCAAGTCACCAGCGTACCAGGGCGCTCGCCCAAGTAAAGCCGGCCCCGAACGCACAGAGCCCCACGAGGTCTCCTCGCCTCACCCCCCGCGCCTGTACCGCCTCCGCGAGGCAGAGGGGGATCGAGGCGGCGGTGGTGTTGCCGTACTTCTGGATGTTGTTGAACACCTGGTCGTCGCGCAGCTCGAGCGCCCTTTGCACCACCTCCGAGATCCGGAGGTTGGCCTGGTGGGGGATGAGCACCTTGAGGTCCGCGGGGGTGAGGCCGTTCTCGTCGAGCGCCTCCCGGACGACCTCGGGCATCCTCACGATGGCGTGCTTGAAGACCTTCTGGCCCTCCATGTGGGGGTAGACCCGGGCCGAGTCGAGCATCTCCTTCGTGACCCGCGGGTGGTAGACGCTTCCCGGCGCGTCCGTCCAGAGGTCCCTGGCGAACCGCCCGTCGGCGTGCAGGTGACAGGAGAGCACCCCGCGGTCGGGGTCGTCGGTGGCCTCGAGCAGTGCCGCCCCCGCCCCGTCGCCGAAGATGACGGCGACGTCGCGCCCGCGCGTCGTGACGTCGAGGCCGGTCGAGTGCACCTCCGAACCGATGAGGAGCACCCGGCGGAACACTCCGGTCCTGATCCAGGCGTCCGCCACCGACAGCCCGTAGATGAACCCGGTGCACTGGTTGCGGATGTCGATGGCGGGCACGCCCGGGAGCCCGAGCTTGGCGTTCAAGAAGCAGCCGTCGCCCGGGAACATGTGATCGGTCGACAGGGTGGCGTAGACGATGGCCTCGATGTCGGTGGGCTTCCAGCCGGCCGCGTCCAGGGCACGCTTGGTCGCCTCGAGGGCCAGGTCGCTGTTCCCAACGCCTGGGGCCACCCACCGCCGCTCCTTCACCCCGGTCCGCTGGGTGATCCACTCGTCGGAGGTCTCCATGGAGCGGGTGAGCTCCTCGTTCGTGACGACGCGTTCCGGCGTGTAGGTGCCCAGGGCGGCGAAGGCGGTGCGGGGCATCTTGGCTCCTCGGGTTCGAGCGGGCGGCCTAGGACTCTTAGATGTCGAGGTTCTGCACGTCGAGGGCGTGACGCTCGATGAACTCCCGGCGGGGATCCACCGAGTCTCCCATCAGGATCGAGAAGATCTCGTCCGCCTCCACCGCGTCGTCCACCCTCACCTGGAGCAGGGTACGGCGAGCGGGGTCCATGGTGGTCTCCCAGAGCTGCTCCGGGTTCATTTCCCCGAGGCCCTTGTAGCGCTGGATGCTCTGCCCCTGGCTGGCGAACTGCTTCAGGGCTTCCACCGCCGCGAAGACGTCGGCCACCTCCCGGACGCCCTCGGGGCTCTCCAGCCGGTACGGCCCGGGGCCCACCTCGGCCAGCGCGGCGTGCAGGGCGGCGAGCTCGCCCCATTCCGCTCCCGAGAGGTAGTCGAAGTCGAGCCGCGTCTCCCGGGGGGCGCCCGAGACGGTGGTCTGGTACACGAGCGCGTCGCAGCCGTGCTCCTCGTCGCGCTCGATCTTGGCGTGGCGAACCTCGAGGTCGGGGTGGAGCCGCTGGGCCTTCTCGAAGATCCTCTGGACCTGCTCCTTCACCTGGTCGTGGTGGCGGAGGAGGTCCAGGTCGAGGTCCCCGAGTTGGACGGCGGCGTCCACCACCCGCCGGTCCCGGCGGCGGTCCACCCGCGCCAGCATGACGCGGTAGGCGGTGGCCTCCCGGGCCAGCTTGGCCAGGTCTCCGCCCTCGATCAGGGCCTCGCCGGCGACGAGCCTCGACCTCTCGGTGCCGAGCGCGAGCAGGAACTCGTCCAGGGTCTCCTGGTCCTTCAGGTATCGCTCCTTCTTGCCCTTGGCCACGCGGAAGAGAGGGGGCTGGGCGATGTAGAGGTATCCCTTCTCCACCACCTGCGGCATCTGACGGAAGAAGAAGGTGAGGAGCAAGGTCCGGATGTGGCTGCCGTCCACGTCCGCGTCGGTCATGATGATGATGCGGTGATAGCGGATCCGGGAGACGTCGTATTCCTCGGGACCGATGCCGGTGCCGAGAGCGGTGATCATGGTGGCGATGGCCTCCGAGGAGAGCATCTTGTCGAAGCGGGCCTTCTCCACGTTGAGGATCTTGCCCCGGAGGGGGAGGATGGCCTGGACCCTGCGGTCGCGCCCCTGCTTGGCGGACCCGCCTGCCGAGTCCCCCTCGACGATGAAGAGCTCGCTCTCGCTCGGGTCGCGGGACTGGCAGTCGGCGAGCTTGCCCGGGAGCGACGCCCCGTCGAGAGCCCCCTTGCGCCGGACCGTCTCCCGGGCCTTGCGGGCGGCGATGCGGGCCCGGGCCGCCTCGGCCACCTTGGCGCACACCCGCTTCGCGACGTTCGGGTTCTCCTCCAAAAAGGAGGTGAGCCTCTCGTTGAGCATGGTCTCGACCATGCTCTTCGCCTCGGTGTTGGAGAGCTTCGTCTTGGTCTGGCCCTCGAAGCTCGCGCCCGGCAGGCGGATGGAGATGACCGCGGCGAGCCCCTCGCGCATGTCCTCTCCGGAGGGGAGCTCCTCCTTCAGGTCCTTGAAGAGGTTGTTCTTCTGCCCGTGGGCGTTGATGGTCCGGGTGAGCGCAGCCTTGAAGCCGATGAGGTGGGTCCCTCCCTCGTGGTTGTGGATGTTGTTGGCGAAGGCGAAGACCTTCTCGTCGTAGCCGTCGTTCCACTGCAGGGCGATCTCGATCGTCGCCATTCCCCGCTCGGTCTCCACCTCCTGGCGGAGCGCGATGGGCGGCTGGAATAGGGCCTCCCGGCTCTTGTTCAGGTAGGCGATGAACTCGCGGATGCCGTCCTTGAAGAGGAACTCGTGCCTCTTCCCGCTGCGCTCGTCCTCGATGGTGATGCGGAGCCCGGCGTTCAGGAAGGCGAGCTCGCGGAGCCGGCCGGACAGGGCCTCGAAGGAGAACTCCGTCACCTCGAAGATGGTCGGGTCGGGCTTGAAGGTGACCTTGGTCCCGCGCCGCTGCGTCTCGCCGACCGGCGTCACCTTGCCCACCGGGTTCCCGCGCTCGTACCGCTGCGCCCAGACCTTTCCGTCGCGATAGACCTCGACCTTGAGCCATTCGGAGAGAGCGTTCACGCAGGTGACCCCCACTCCGTGAAGTCCGCCCGAGACCTTGTAGGCATTCGACTCGAACTTGCCGCCGGCGTGGAGCTTCGTCATCACCACGTCGAGCGTGTCCATCCCCTGCACGCTGGGGTGCGGACCGACCGGGATGCCGGAACCGTTGTCGAGGACGGTGACGGAGTTATCGGCGTGGATGAAGACGTTGATCTCGTTGGCGCGCCCCGCCATCGCCTCGTCGACGGAGTTGTCCACCACCTCGTAGACGAGGTGGTGGAGCCCCCGCTCGCCGACGTCGCCGATGTACATGTTCGGCCGCCGGCGAACCGCCTCGAGCCCCTCGAGCACCTTGATCGTGTCGGTCCCGTACTCGTCGTCCCCGTTGAGGAACGGGAGGGGGCTTCTCTCAGCATTTTCCAGGGGGTGCCTCGATTCGCTTTCTCTGAGGGGTTTTCGCGGGTTACGCCCATTTCAGGGTATAGCAGGCCGAAGGCACCCAGGCAACGACCAAGAAAAGGGTTGAACCCAGCGAAAGCGCTCAGGAAACGAGCCGTGACAGCCCCCCCCTCTCGACCCGGAAGAAGGCGCTCTCCGGACCCGCCGCGGCCGCGAGCAAACGCTCGTCCGTGGTGGTGAGGAAGGACTGACCCGGGAGGCTCGCGAGGTAGTCGAGCAGGTACCCGTTCTTCGCCGGATCGAGCTCCGACGAGACGTCGTCGAGGAGGAGGAGCGGCGGTCGGCCGAGCGCGTTGCGCAGGTTCTCGATCTCCGCGATCTTGAGTGCGAGGACGAGGGCGCGCTGCTGACCCTGGCTCCCGTAGAAGCGCGCCGCTCTTCCGTCGAGGAGGAGAGCGAGGTCGTCGGCGTGGGGACCGGCGGAGGTGAAGCCCCGCTCT
This sequence comes from Anaeromyxobacter sp., assembly GCA_035686075.1. GTDB lineage: Bacteria > Myxococcota > Myxococcia > Myxococcales > Anaeromyxobacteraceae > Anaeromyxobacter. Next base: position 282,003 of record DASRZU010000009.1, on the reverse strand, counting down.
CGGTCTCGCTCCAGGCGCGCGGCGAGGACCGCTGAAAGACCGTTCGCGACCTCGTCCTCACCGCCCTCGAGGTGAACCCCGGCGGCGGTCCGGTACTCGAGCCGGGCCGACGGCCTCTCCCCTCCGCAGATCTCGCGGAACGCGGCCTCGACGCGCGGAGCGATCTCGGCGAGCAAGGCTCGCCGCCGGAGAAGCAGGCGCGCCCCGGCACGGGCCAGGGGCGCCCGGAAGCTCTCCTCCACCCCCGCATCCGCCCGGCGGAGGGCGGCGTTCCGAGCCCGCAGGGACCGGAGGTACTCTCGTGCTTCCGAGAGCACGGCCGGCCAGCGATTGAACGCGGCCCGATCCGTAAATCGACGACGCTCGTGCGGGCCTCCCTTCACGAGGAGGAGGTCATCCGGGGTGAAGGAGACGGACGCGAGCCCCTCGAAGTAGTCGTCGAACCGGTCCAGCGCCTTTCCGTCCAGGAAGGCCATCCGCGCGCCGTCGGCGATGCGGACGGCAAGGGTCCGCGGTCCTCCCGGACCGTGGAAGAGGCCCACCACCTGAGCCTGGCCGGCCCCGAAGCGGACGAGCTCCTCCAGGCGAGTCGCCCGTAGCGCCCGCAGAGTCGTGAGAAAGGCGATGGCCTCGAGGAGGTTCGTCTTTCCCTGGCCGTTTGAGCCGACGAGGATCGTCGCCCGAGGCGACGGCTCGAGGTCGACGGCCGCGAGGTTTCTGAAGTCGCGGATTTCGAGGGAGAGGAGCTTCACGTTCCTCCGCCCCGGGAGGGCATCAGATGCGCATCGGCATCACCACCGCGGTGAAGCCGTGGTCCCCCTCGTCCGCGCCGCGAAGCACTCCGGGCGAGAGGTCGTCGGCGAGCTCCAAGATGACATCGTTCGACCGCAAGACGGCGAGCACGTCGGTGAGGTAGCGCGCGTTGAAGCCGATCTTTAGCGGCTCCCCGTCGTACTCGACCGGGACGTCCTCCTTGGCCTCACCGAGATCCGGGTTTTGAGAGAGCACTCGCAGGATCCCCTTACCGAGGTCGAGCTTCACGGCGTGGGCTTTGTCGCTGGAGAGCAAGGAGATGCGGCGCAAGGTCTCGGAGAACCGGCCACGGCCGAGCCTCACGACCTTCTCGCCCGCCTTGGGAATGACCTGCTTGTAGTCGGGGAAGAGCCCCTCGATGAGCCGCATCACGAGGACCACCCCGGGGCGGCGGAAGATGGCGCTGTTCTCCAGAAAGCCGAGCTTCGTCTCCGGGTGTTCCTCGCCGCCCTCGGTTGCCTCGGCGAGGAGTTTCTTCACCTCCGCGAGGCCCTTCTTGGGCAGAATGACCCCGCGCTTCAGGCCGAAGGTGGCATCGATGGGCTTCTCCGCGAGGGAGAGCCGGTGTCCATCGGTAGCGACGAGCCGGAGGGTGCCCTGTCCAGGCTCGAAGAAGACGCCATTCAGGTTGTACCGGGTCTCATCGGTGGATACGGCGAAGAAGGTCCGCTCGATCATCTCGAGGAGCGTTGCGGCGTCAACGTCGGCGAACGGAACCTTGTCGAAGCGAGGCAAGGCAGGGAAGTCCTCGGCCGGAAGGCCCACGATCCGGAACTCGGCCGAGCCGCTCCTCACCTCAAGGTAGTTGTTCTGGGCGCGCTTGAGGCTCACGCTCGACTCGGGCAGGGCGCGGACGATCTCGTAGAGGTGGCGTGCAGAGACCGCCAGGGAGCCCTCCTTCAGGACCTCGCAGCCGTGCTCGGACGATACGGCGAGGTCGAGATCGGTCGCGGACACGATGAGCTGGCCGGCCTCCCGCGCTTCGACGAGGACATGGGAGAGGATCGGCATCGTGCTCTTCTTCTCGACGATGCCTTGGGAACGGCCGAGCGCCTTGACGAGGTCCGGGACGCCGATCTTGAGTTCCATGGGAAAAGGATCCTCTCGTCTTTACCAGTCGTCGGAGAAGTAGGGGGCGAACCCGTGTGGAAAACCGCCCTAGGACTCCGGAGTGCCTCGTTTTTCCGTCTTGGAAAGAGGCCTGGATCGCCCTCGGTCGAGAGTGTCTAGCGCGGGGCGGGAAAAGGTGTCAACAACCGTCCACAAGCCGTCCCCAGGGGAATCGGCCGTTGTCCACCGGGGATCCCCAAGGCCATCCAGGGCAGGGCGCGTGCCCGTCCGGGCGGTTCTTTAGGGGGTGAGCTTGGCGGTGAGGGTCTCGACGGCCGAGCTCACGGATGGATCCGTCTCCTTCAGGGATCGGATGCGCTCCACCGCCGCGATGACGGTCGTGTGATCCTTCTTGTTGAACCTCTCGGCGATGGACTGGAACTTCTCCTTGGCCATTTCGCGGCACAGGTACATCGCGACCTGCCTGGGCAGGGCGATCTTCTGCTCGCGCGAGGCACTCGTGAGCTTCGCCACGGTGAGTCCGTAGTGCGCGGCCACGGCCTCTTGGATCTTCTCGATGGGGGGCCGGTAACCGAGCGGGGGGATGACATCGCCGAGGACGTCGCGGGTGAGCTGGACGGTGATGGGCTCGTGCTTCAGCGAGGCGAATGCCCCCACGCGCATCAGGGCGCCCTCGAGTTCGCGGACGTTGGACCGGATGTGCTGGGCGAGGAGTTGGGTGACGTCGTCGGGAAGGACGATCCCCTCGACCTCTGCCTTCTTCTGGAGGATGGCGGCGCGGGTCTCGAACTCCGGCGGCTCGATCTGGACCCGCATGCCCCACTCGAACCGGGAGCAGAGCCGGTCGTCGAGTCCCTTAAGCTCCTTGGGGGGCCGATCGCTCGAGAGGACGATCTGGACGTGGTGCTCGTGGAGCTCGTTGAAGGTGTGGAAGAACTCCTCTGCGGTCTTGTCCTTGCCGGCGAGGAATTGCACGTCGTCGACGAGGAGAGCGGAGCAGTGCCGGTACTTCTGGCGAAACTCTTCCATCATCCCCTTGGAGAGAGCGGCCACGAAGTCGTTGGTGTAGCGCTCGGAGGAGACGATGGCGACCCGGCCCCCGCGTTGCTTGTCGAGGATGGCGGTGGCGACGGCGTGGAGGAGGTGCGTCTTGCCGAGGCCGGAGTCCCCGTGGAGGAAGAGCGGGTTCCAGGTCCGTCCGGGGTTCTGGGCGACCGCCTGGGCGGCGGCGAAGGCGAAGTGGTTCGACGCGCCCACGACGAAGCTGTCGAACACGTATCTCGGGTTGGGGCGCGACTCGCGGGCCTCGAGGGTGAAGAGCTCGCGGCTCGAGGGGGTGAGGGCGACGGGCAGGGGCGCAGGCGGAGCTGGGGGGGGCCGCGGGGTGTCGTCGACGGCGAAGGCGATGCGGAGCCGTTCGCCGAGGATCTCGGGGACGAACTCCTCGAACCAGGCGCGATAGTTGTCCTCGACGAAGTCGCGGTGGAACTTGTCGGGGGCCCCGATCTGGAGCCGCCCCTCCCCGACCGAGATGGGGCGGAGCGGGGCGAACCAGCGGTCGTAGAGGTCGGGGCGAAGCCGGGTGCGGAGGAAGGAATCGACCCTTGACCACGCGTCCTCGAGGAAGTTCTGGGCGTTTGCGCTCGCGGGCACTTCCATCTTGAAATCCCCAGTTCGAAGGCGCGAAAACGCCCTCCGCCTGCTATTTCCCAGCGAGGGGGAAAAGCATCCGTTCGATCGCTCGGGCTTCGAGGATTCGGGCGGGCCCGTGAATCGTTGGCGCGCAAGGTAGCGAAAGAGGGCACCGCGGATCAAGGCCGAGTTGGATCGAACGCGTAACGACGAGCGTTTCTCGTGACACCCAGAAGGCATTTCCGGGGCGTGGACACGCGGGCGACGGAAAGCGGTGATTCCTTGACATGGATGGGGCGATCGGGGAGTTTGCCGCGCCATGAAGCGGACTTACCAACCCAAGAAGCGGCGGCTCAGCCGGACGCACGGCTTCCGCAAGCGGATGAAAACCCCGGGAGGGCGTGCGGTCGTGAGGAGGAGGCGCGCCAAGGGGCGGAAGCGACTCGCCCCGAGCCCCCCGCGGAAGTAGCGCCGGGAGTGAGGCTCGGGAAGGAAGGGCGGCTCAGGCGTCGAGGAGAGTTCTTGGAGGTGCAAGGGCGCGGACGCCGCATCGATGCCGGAGTGCTCCTCGTCGTCGCGCTCGACACGGGAAAGGGGCGCCCGCGGATCGGGATCACGGTGTCGAAAAGGGTCGGTAACGCCGTCGAGCGCAACCGCGCCCGGCGCTGGATCCGCGAAGCTTGGCGGTCGGTCGCCGTCGGCTTCCCCGCCCTCGACCTCGTCATAGTCGCTCGGCGGGCGGTGCTCGAGGCGGGGTTTTCGGGCGTCGCGGGCGCCCTCTCGAGCGCTCGAAGGGCGCTCGTCGCAACCGGGAGTGCGGAGTGATGGGGCACCTACTGGCACTCCTGGTGAAGCTGTATCAGGGGCTCGTCTCTCCGCTCCTGCCGCCGGCGTGCCGGTTCTACCCAAGCTGCTCGGCCTATGCGGTCTTGGCCTTCGAGCGCCACGGCGCGGCGAGAGGCCTCTGGCTCACCCTGCGGCGGCTCGGCCGCTGCCACCCCTTCCATCCCGGCGGGATCGATCCTGTTCCGGAGATCACGCCAAAGAGGTAGCCCTTGGGTAACGACTCCCGCCGATTCCTGATCGCCTTCGTCCTCTCGATCGCCGTGATGTTCCTTTGGACGACCTTCTTCGCGCCGAAGCCGCCGCCGAAGAGCGGACAGGGCCGCGAGCGCGTGGCGGCCCCCGCTGAGGTGGCGAAGCCTGCGGAGAAGCCCTCGGAGCCGGCCGCCGTGGGGGTCGCTGCGGCGAGCGCACCGTCGCCTGGGGCCGCGGAGGAGACCGTGAACCTTTCCGGGAACGGGTTCTCGGCGACCTTCTCGACCTGGGGCGGGGCGCTCAAGTCGCTCGAGCTCCACGGTGAGAAGTTCCGGCGCAAGGAGGGGAACGGCTCGGTGCCGATCGATCTCGTGCACATCGCCGAGGGCCAACCCTATCCCCTTTCCCTCATCGTGACGCGCGAGGGAGAGAAGGCGGAAGAGGCGATGGCGAGCGCGCGCGCCCCCATGGCCATCGTGGCGAAGGACGAGCGCTCGGTGACCTTTGCCGAAACCCTGAAGGGGATGGAGGTTCGCAAGGTCTACCGGCTCACGGGGAAGCCCTTCGAGATCTCGATGGCGCTCGAGGTGACGGGCGGGGAAGGGGGAACGGTTTCCGTTCTCTACCCCTCCTACATGCCGCCGAGCACCTCGAGCGGGGGCTTCTTCTCCGGCCCGCCGCTCGAATACGTGCGCCCCATGTGTCGCGGGGGGCAGACCACCGAGCGCTTCGAGCCCAAGGAGGGCAAGGCGCCGAGCCGGGTGGAGGGGGACGCTGCCTGGGCGGGCACGGATCAGCACTACTTTGTGTCGGCGATCTTTCCCCCGCAGGCGGAGGGGACATGTGTCCTCGCGGACGGTCCGGTGAGGGGGAGCGGCGTCGCGGCGATCGCCCTTCCGCTCGAGGCGGTGCGCCGGACGGAGTTTGTGATCTACGCGGGGCCGAAGGAGCTCGACACGCTCCGCGGGTACGGGCGGTCCTTCGACACGGCGATCGACTACGGCTCGGTGGCGAAGTTCTTCGCGCTCTTCGCGCGCGGCCTCCTCTACGTCATGAGATGGCTGCAGGCGTTCGTGCGGAACTGGGGGGTAGCCATCATCCTCCTCACGGTGCTCGTGCGGGCGGTGCTCTTCCCGCTCACCTACAAGTCGATGCAGTCGATGAACGAGATGCGGAAGCTGCAGCCGGAGATCGAGAAGCTCAAGGCCAAGTTCGGCGACGACCGGGAGAAGCTGAACATGGCGGTCATGCAGCTCTACCAAAAGCACAAGGTGAACCCGCTCGGCGGCTGCCTTCCGATGGTGCTGCAGATGCCCATCTGGTTCGCGCTCTACGCGGCTCTTCAGACCTCGGTCGAGCTGTACCGGGAGAAGTTCCTCTGGATCCAGGACCTGACGCTCAAGGATCCCTACTACATTCTGCCGGCGGCCATGGGGATCACGAGCTTCCTCATGCAGAAGCTGTCGCCCCAGCCGGCGGACAACGCTCAGGCCAAGATGATGCTGTATTTCTTCCCCATCTTCTTCACGGTCATCATGGTGAACGTTCCCGCGGGCCTCACCCTGTACATCTTCGTGAATAACCTCCTCTCCATCATCCAGCAGCAGGTGATGATGAAGAAGCAGGCGCCCCTGGCCGTTCCTGCCAAGTGAAAGGAGGCCTTAAGTGGCCGAGATGGACGACAAGAGGAGCGCGCCCCCGCCGATCAAGGCCGCGGACAAGGTCGAGCGGGCCCGGGCCTTCTGCGAGGAGCTCCTGAAGCGGCTCGGGGCCAGGGTGACGGTCGAGGTGAAGGAGACGCCGGAGGCCATCGGCGTCTCGCTGACCGCGCAGGAGGGGAACACCCTCGAGCTCTCGGGGGCGCTCGTCGAGGCGGTGCAGCACCTCGTGAACCGGGTCGTGAACCCCCGCGCCGAGGGGCGGAAATGGGTGAACCTCGACCTGGGCGGCTTCCGGGAGGATGGCGACCCGGCCGTGAAGGCCATGGCCGATCGGCTGGCGGCTGCGGCGCGGCGCACCGGGAAGGTGCTGGCCATCGCGCCCATCAGCGCCCGGGAGCGGCGCCAGATCCACCTCGCCCTCGTGGACTCCCCGGACGTCTCGACCCGCAGCGAGGGGGAAGGAATCTTCCGGCAGCTCCTCATCCTCCCCTCGAAGACCCCAGGGAAGCCGTAGTGGGCCGGGAGCGGACCAAGGCGGAGCGGCTGTTCTCCGCGGCCGTGCTGCGTGTCTCGTTCGAGCTTCAGGAGGGGCAATACCGGGAAGGCTTCCGGTTCGTCTACGAGGGCGTCCTGCGCGACCTCGGGCTATTGGACAGCGAGGTGGAGGAGTACCTCGCCTCCCACCGGGAGGAGGTCGAGGCGGCCGTCGGGCGGCAAGGCGCGAGGCGGCGCGGCCTTTCATCCCGATGAACGAGGCCTTCCGCGAGACCTTCGACTCTGGTGCTCGCGCGTTGGGTCTCTTTCTCGGAGCCGCAGTAGCGGGCCTGCTCGAGCGGTATGCGGATCGCCTCCTCGCCTGGAACGAGAGGGTGAACCTCACGTCCATCACCGCTCCTGCCGAGGTGGCGGAGAAGCACATCCTCGACAGCCTGCTCGTCCTCGGTTCGCTGGAAGGGGCAAGGACGGTGCTCGACCTCGGGAGCGGGGCCGGGCTTCCGGGCGTCCCGCTCGCCTGCGCGCGGCCGGACCTCCTCGTCGTGTGCTGCGACAAGGTGGCGAAGAAGGTCGCCTTCGTGAAGGCGGTGGCGGCCGAGCTCGGGCTTTTGGGTCTTCGGGGGGTCGTGGGGAAGGCACTCGGGGATCCCGAGGCGGAGGGCCTGCCGCGAGCGGAGGCGGTCGTATCGCGCGCCCTGGCCGAGCCGGAGGTCTTTGTTCCCCTGGGGAAGTGCTATCTCGCGCCGGGCGGGGCGGTGCTCGGCATGCTCGGGCGGCGGGGCGACGAGGGGGAGCTCCGCGAGATCGGGGCGGCGGCCGGGCTCCTCTTGGCCGGGGTCCGAAGGTACGAGCTCCCCTTCTCGCGGTCGTCCCGCGCGATCGCCCGGTGGGTCCTCCCGTCGGAAGAGCAAGGGGCCGGGCGAACTTAGGATGAGGGAAGGGCGCCGCCTTGTCCCGCTGTTCCACGTGGAACAGCGGGCGGGGGCCGCGATCCTGTTCCACGTGGAACAGGCTGTCAGGGGGGTCCGGCATCCTCTCGTTTGAAGTTGCCGCCCCGAAGGGGGCGCCCACGCGCGAGGGGCCAAGCCTTGAACGAAGACCAGGTCATGAGTCGGATCCTCACCATCGCAAACCAGAAGGGCGGCGTCGGGAAGACCACCACGGCGGTGAACCTCGCCGCCTCGCTCGCCGCCTCCGAGCGCCGCACCCTCCTCATCGACGTGGACCCTCAAGGGAACGCTGGAAGCGCCCTGGGCATCCGCCGGGACGAGTCCGACCGGTCCATCTACGAGGTGCTTCTCGACGGGCTCCCCCTACACGAGGCGGTGAGGAAGACCGAGCTCAAGTTTCTGGACCTCGTCCCCGCCTCGCGCCACCTCGTCGGTGCCGAGATCGAGCTCGCGCAGGAGGACCGGCGCGAGTTCCGCCTGAAGCGCGCCGTGGATCCCCTGGCCCATAGCTACGAGTACGTGCTCATCGACTGCCCGCCTTCCCTCGGGCTCCTCACGGTGAACGGGCTCGTTGCCGCCCAGGGGGTCCTCATCCCCCTGCAGTGCGAGTACTACGCCCTCGAGGGACTGGCCGACGTCCTCAAGACCATCGAGCTCGTGAAGGGAGAAGCGAACCCGGCCCTGATGGTGGACGGGATCCTGCTCACCATGTACTCGGCGAACAACCTCGCGAACCAGGTGGTGGACGAGATCCGCCGGACCTTCAAGGAACAGGTCTTCGAGACGGTCATCCCCCGGAACGTGCGGCTCTCCGAGGCCCCGAGCCACGGCAAGCCCGTCTTGCTCTACGACCTCGCTTCCAAGGGTTGCCAGAGCTATCTCGAGCTCGCGAGGGAAGTGGCGAGCCGCTTCGGTGCGGCCCTGGGGGTCGCGTGACGCCGCCCGACAAGCGCCGCCCGGCTCTCGGGCGGGGGATGGCCGCCCTCCTCTCGAACGCTGCCCCTCCCGCGAGCGTGCTCTCGCTCCCTCCCGCGGCCCACGGGGCGCGCTCGGTGCTCTCCTTGCCCGTCGAGGCGGTGGAGCGAAACCCGGACCAGCCTCGAAAGCGCTTCGACGAGCCGCGGCTCGCCGAGCTCGCGGCCTCCATCCGCGAGCACGGCGTCATCGAGCCCATCCTGGTCCGCCGCGAGGGGGACGGCTACCGGATCCTCGCCGGCGAGCGGCGCTGGCGAGCCGCCCAGCGGGCCGGGCTCCACGAGATCCCCGCCATCGTCCGCGACGCCTCCGACCGCGAGGCGTTCGAGCTCGCGCTCGTCGAGAACTTGCAACGCGAGGACCTCACCGCCATCGAGGAGGCCGAGGCGTACGAGCTCCTCCTCAAGGACCACTCCCTCACCCAGGAGGAGATCGCACGGAGGGTGGGCAAGGAACGCTCGACCGTCGCGAACGCGCTGCGGCTCCTGAAGCTCCCCCTCGCGGTGCGTGAGCTCGTCCGCGACGGGGAGCTCGACATGGGGCACGCCCGTGCGCTCCTCGGGCTCGAGGATGCCGAGGCGCTCGAGAAGCTAGCCGCGCGCGTCCTGCGCGAGGGCCTGTCCGTCCGCGCGACCGAGGCCCTGGTGCGCAGGTTGACCACACGGCCCCCGAAGCGCTCCAGGGCCCAGGAAGACGCGGGATCCCCAGGGCTTCGGGACCTCACCCGGCGCCTCGAGCGCAGGCTCGGGGCGAGGTGCCGCGTCCTTCCGAAGTCCGAGAGCGCAGGAAAGCTCGAGATCGAGTACACATCGCTAGAGGAACTCGACGGAATACTTGCCCGAATCGGTGCGTAACTAGTGGGTTCGCTCGCTTGGGGAGGGGCGGACCGGGATGAAGACAGGCGGGCCCTTCTGGAGCAAAGTTTAGCGAAGGCCACCTCGCCGACGGGCGGCGCGGTGTGCCGAGCCCAGGGGACCCCGGACCGAGAGAAACGAGGAGCTGAGATCCATGGCGATGCTGAAGCGCGATGAGCTGACCTCTGTCCCGGCGGCGACGGGCGACCTGAACGCCCTCCTCGGCCGCGGTTCGGAGTTCGAGGGGAAGCTGACCTTCGAGGGGACCGTCCGCATCGACGGCAAGTTCACCGGCACGATCGTGACGAACGATGTCCTCGTGGTGGGCGAGGGCGCGAAGCTCCAGGCCGAGATCACCTGTGGGACGATCATCGTCCACGGGGAGGTCCACGGCGACATCAAGGCGAAGAGCGCGGTCGAGCTCCACCACCCCGCGCGGATGAAGGGCAACATCGAGACGCCCTCGCTCATGATCGAGAAGGGCGTGGCGTTCGAGGGTCAGTGCAAGATGGACGTCCAGCCGGAGAAGTCGTCGAAGCCCCTCGCTTCCCCCGCTCCCCCGGTCGCGCCGCTGGCGCTGAAGCCGTCCTAGGGTTTGCCGCAGTGGTCCCTCTGTCCCGGCCGAGCGGGCCCCTCGAAAGGGCCCGCTCACCCGGGCTCAATGGCTAGTTCACCTTCACCTCGATCGATCGGGGCTTCGCCTCGGCACGCTTCGGTAGGCTCACCACGAGCACGCCGTTCTTCGCCTCGGCGCGGGCCCGCTCCGCGTCCACCGTCCCGGGGAGGGCAAAGGACCGCGTGAAGGTCCCGTAGGACAGCTCGATGCGGTGGTAGTTCCCTCTCGCGTCCGGGTGCTCGAGCCTGCGCTCGCCGCGGATCGTGAGGACGCCGTTCTCGAAGCGGACGTCCACTTCCTTCGCCTCGACGCCGGCGAGGTCGAAGCTCAAGGTGACCCCGTCCTCGTCCTCGTACATGTCGCAGGCCGGCGTCCAGCCGACCGACTCGCCAGAGCGATAGAGATCCCGGTCATCCCAGAGGTGGCTCATCTCGTCCTGCAGCCGCGCGAACTCCCTGAAGGGCTCGAATCTCGTCATGTTTCCACCTCCTGAACAAGCCGGTACATAAGTTTTCGCGGAGGCACGTCTAGGCGTCCCCGGCGGGACGGGAATGCGATCCCAAATGGGCCCTAACTATCCGAAGTCTTTTGGACTTGTTCTTGACCCAAAACCCTGTCGCATGCTAGGCGCGTCCCATATGGATTCTGGTTCGGTCGCCCGGCGGTACGCCAGGGCGCTCTTCGACCTGGCGACCGAGAGGGGGCGGGTGGAGGCCTGGGGCGAGTCCCTCGCCGCCCTCGCAAAAGCGCTCAGGGACGCTCCCGACATCGCCGAGTCGCTCGGCGATCCGGTCTACACGCGGGAGGATCGGCGGGCGATGGCCCGCGCCATCGCCGGGGCGCTCGGGCTCGAGGAGGAGCCGAAGAACCTGCTCCTCCTCCTCGCCGATCGCAACCGGCTCGACCGGACGAGCGATGTACTGAAGGCCTTCGGCGAGCTCGTCGACGCCCAGCTCGGCCGGGTCCGGGCGCGGGTGGCGAGCGCCACGCCGCTCGCTCCGGAGGCGGTCCTTTCCCTCGAGAGCCGCCTGTCCGAGCTCACGCGCGCGACGGTCCTCGTGGAGCGCGCGGTGGAGCCGGCCCTGATCGGAGGCGTGGTGGCGCAGGTGGGAAGCCTCGTCTATGACGGCTCGGTCTGGACCCAGCTCGAGGACCTGAAGCGGTCGCTCAAGAGCTAGGGCCCTCCGCTCCCTTTTCGTAAGACAGCGCACGCCACGGAGAAACAGGACGATGGAAATCCGCGCGGACGAGATCAGCAGGATCATCCGGGAGCAGATCAAGGACTACGGCAAGAAGGTGGACGTGGCCGAGACCGGCTCGGTGCTCTCCCAGGCCGACGGGGTGGCCCGGATCCACGGCCTCGCCGGCGCGGCGGCGGGCGAGCTCCTCGAGTTCCCCGGCGAGGTGCGCGGCCTCGTCCTGAACCTCGAGGAGGACAACGTCGGGGCCGCCATCATGGGCCCCTACGAGCACATCCGCGAGGGGGACGCGGTGAAACGCACCGGCCGGATCGCCGAGGTGCCGGTGGGCGAGGGGCTCCTGGGCCGGGTGGTCGACGGCCTCGGCAACCCCATCGACGGGCGCGGGGCGGTAGAGGCCGAGGAGACCCGGAAGATCGAGATCAAGGCTCCCGGGATCGTGAAGCGCCGGAGCGTGCACGAGCCCATGCAGACAGGCCTCAAGGCCATCGACGCCCTCGTGCCCATCGGTCGAGGCCAGCGGGAGCTCATCTTGGGCGACCGGCAGACCGGGAAGACCGCCGTGGCCATCGACACGATCATCAACAACAAGGGGCAGAACCTGCACTGCTTCTACGTGGCCGTCGGGCAGAAGCAATCGACCGTGGCCCGAGTGGTCGACAAGCTGAAGCAGTTCGGGGCGATGGAGTACACGACCGTGGTCGCCGCCAACGCCTCCGATCCCGCCCCCATGCAGTACCTCGCCCCCTACACCGGCGTGACCATGGCCGAGTTCTTCCGCGACACCGGCCGGCATGCCCTCATCGTCTACGACGACCTCTCCAAGCACGCGGTGGCCTACCGGCAGCTGTCCTTGCTTCTCCGTCGCCCGCCCGGGCGGGAGGCCTACCCGGGCGACGTGTTCTACCTCCACAGCCGCCTCCTGGAGCGCGCGGCCAAGCTCTCCGACAAGGAGGGAGCCGGATCGCTCACCGCCCTCCCCATCATCGAGACGCAGGCGGGGGACGTGTCGGCCTACATCCCCACGAACGTCATCTCCATCACCGACGGGCAGATCTTTCTCGAGACCGGGCTGTTCTTCCAGGGCGTCCGGCCCGCCATCAACGTGGGGATCTCCGTGTCCCGGGTGGGCGGGGCCGCGCAGATCAAGGCCATGAAGCAGGTGGCGGGAATGTTGAAGCTGGAGCTGGCCCAGTACCGGGAGCTCGCCGCCTTCGCCCAGTTCGGTTCCGACCTCGACAAGGCGACCCAGGAGACCCTGGCCCGGGGCGCGCGCCTCGCCGAGGTGCTGAAGCAGGGACAGTACCAGCCCATGCCGGTCGAGGAGCAGGTCCTGCAGGTCTACGCTGCCACCCAGAAGGACGAGAACGGCCAGATCTGGATCCGGGCCGTTCCCGTCTCGGAGGTGGTCCGGTACATGAAGGAGCTCGCCGAGTTTTTCGAGGCCCGTCACGCCCCGCTCCTCAAGGTCATCGCCGAGAAGAAGGCCCTCGACGATGGGCTGCGCAAGTCGATCGACGAGGCCCTGCGCGAGTTCCGCAACGTGTTCCGGACGGAGTCCCGCTAGACAGAAAGGATCCGAGAGCCCCCGTGCCCTCCCTACGCGACATCCGCAACCGGATCAGCTCGGTTCGCTCGACCCGGCAGATCACGCGGGCCATGAAGATGGTCTCGGCCGCCAAGCTGCGTCGGGCCCAGGACGCGATCCTGCGTGCCCGCGCGGCGGCGCAGCTTCTCGAGCAGATGCTCTCCCGGGTGGCGGCCCGGTCCTCCCAGGACGAGAACGCCGCCCATCCGCTGCTCCTTTCCCGCAAGCCCCGGGCGGCGGAGATCGTCGCCATCACGAGCGACCGCGGCCTGGCCGGCGGCTTCAACTCCAACATCGCTCGCCGCACGCAACGGTTCCAGGTGGAGAACGCGGAGCGTTTCGAGAAGATCCACATCTGCACCATCGGGCGGAAGGGGCGCGACGCCGCCCGGTCGAGGCGGGTGGAGATCCGCAAGGACTTCCCCGGGGTGCTCACCGACCTTCGCTACGAGAAGGCCGAGACGATCGCCCTCGAGCTCGAGGAGCGCTTCCTCTCCGGCGCGGTGGACGCGGTCTTCCTCTGCTACACGGAGTTCAAGAACGCCATCTCGCAGAAGCCGGTGGTGGTGCAGCTCCTCCCCATCGAGCCGGCCCCCGCCGGGACCTCGAGCGCGGCCGCGGTGGACTTCAAGTACGAGCCCTCCCGAGAGTCGTTGCTCGGGGAGCTCTTGCCCCGGCACGTCGCCATGCAGGTGTGGCGGGCGCTGCTCGAGTCCGCCGCCTCCGAGCACGGGGCGCGGATGACGGCGATGGAGTCGGCGACCAAGAACGCCGACGAGATGATCGGGACCCTGACCTTGCAGTACAACCGAGCGCGGCAAGCGTTCGTCACTCGGGAGCTCATGGAGATCGTGAGCGGGGCGGAGGCCCTGAAGTAGGCCGCCCGAAGGGGGAGGGATGGACATGCAGAAGGCCCACAGCGCCCAGAACGGCAGGGTCACCCAGGTCATCGGACCGGTGGTCGACGTGGAGTTCCCGCCCGGCGGGCTGCCCGACATCTACACCGCCCTCGCCCTCTCGAACCCCGGCATCGACCCTCGCCCGGACAACCTCGTCATCGAGGTGGCCCAGCACCTCGGGGAGAACACCGCCCGCTGCATCGCCATGGACTCGACCGACGGGCTGGTGCGCGGCATGGCGGTGAAGAGCCTCGGCGCTCAAATCACCGTGCCGGTGGGGAAGGAGGTCCTGGGGCGCATCCTGAACGTGGTGGGCGATCCGGTGGACGAGCGCGGACCGGTCCATGCCCTGAAGCGGTTTCCCATCCACCATCCCCCGCCCGCCCTCACCGAGCAGAACGTCAAGATCGAGGCCTTCGAGACGGGGATCAAGGTGATCGACCTGCTCGCTCCCTACCTGCGCGGCGGGAAGATCGGCCTCTTCGGCGGCGCCGGGGTGGGCAAGACGGTGCTCTTGCAGGAGCTCATCGGGAACGTGGCCAAGGCCCGCGGAGGCTTCTCGGTGTTCGCCGGCGTCGGGGAACGCACCCGTGAGGGCAACGACCTCTACCACGAGATGATCGAGTCCGGCGTCATCAACAAGGAGGATCTGTCGAAGAGCCAGTGCGTCCTCGTCTACGGACAGATGAACGAGCCGCCCGGAGCGAGAGCCCGGGTCGGCCTCTCCGCCCTCGCCATCGCCGAGTACTTCCGCGACGAGGAGCACCGGGACATGCTGCTCTTCATCGACAACATCTTCCGGTTCACCCAGGCCGGGTCGGAGGTCTCCGCGCTCCTCGGGCGAATCCCCTCCGCGGTCGGGTACCAGCCGACCCTGTCCACCGAGATGGGCGAGCTACAGGAGCGGATCACCTCCACCCAGAAGGGCGCCATCACCTCGGTCCAGGCCATCTACGTGCCGGCCGACGACCTCACCGACCCCGCCCCGGCCACCGCCTTCGCTCACCTCGACGCCACCACCGTGCTCTCGCGCAAGCTGACCGAGATCGGGATCTACCCGGCAGTCGACCCCCTGGACTCCACCTCGCGCATCCTCGATCCCCTGGTGGTGGGGGCCGAACACTACGGGGTGGCGCGGCAGGTGCAAGAGGTCCTGCAGCGGTACAAGGACCTGCAGGACATCATCGCCATCCTGGGGATGGACGAGCTCTCCGAGCAGGACAAGCTCATCGTCGCCCGGGCCCGGAAGATCCAGCGCTTCCTCTCGCAGCCGTTCTTCGTGGCCCAGCAGTTCACCGGCAACGAGGGCAAGTATGTGAAGCTCCCCGACACGATCCGCGGCTTCAGGGAGATCGTCGAGGGCAAGCACGACGACCTGCCGGAGGGCGCCTTCTACATGGTGGGCGGGATCGAGGAGGCGGTACACAAGGCCAAGACCCTGGCCGTCGGGTGACCCATGCCTCAGCTCTCCCTCGAGATCGTCACCCCGGAGCGGCGCGTTCTGTCGGTGGCGGTGGACGAGGTCCGGGCCCCCGGGGTCCTGGGCGGCTTCGGTGTCCGGTACAACCACGAACCCTTCATGACCGTCCTCGAGCCGGGCCGGCTCACCTACGTCGAGGGCGGTCGGGAGCACCACTATGCCGTGGGCGGGGGGTTCCTCCAGGTGGCGGACAACCGGGTCATGGTGCTCGCCGACACCGCCGAGGCGGCTGGGGACATCGACGTGGAGCGGGCCCGGCGCGCCTTCGCGGAGGCGCAGAACCGGCTCCTCAAGATGACCGAGCAGGAGGAGAACTACGAGCGGGAGGCGGCCCGAGTGAAGCGAGAGGTGGCCCGGCTCCGCGTGGCCGGCGGCGAGTGAGAGGGCCTTCGCGCCTTCTCTTCCCCCGCCCGAGCGCGGGAGCGCTACACGACCGCGACCCGACCCCCGACCGGTGGGACGAAGCCGCCGGGGATCCGCGGCAGCCGCACGCGGAAGGTCGGGCCTTCCCCCGGGGGAGAGCTGAGCGAGATGTCCCCCCCGAGTCCGTGGGCGATCCCGTAGGCCACCGCGAGCCCCAACCCACCGCCGCCCGTTCCGGGCCGTGCCGTGAAGAAAGGGTCGAAGATGCGGGGGACCACCTCCGGTGGGATGCCGGGTCCGGAGTCCCGGACGCGGAGCTCGATCCCTCCCTGGATCTGGTCCAGGTCGACCTCGACGGTCCCGTCGGGGCCGGCCATCACCACCGCTCGCTCGAGGACGGGGATGAGGGCCTGGGTCACGAGGGCGTGCGAAGACTGGATGGGCGGACCGGGGCGCGCCCGGACCTCGAGGCGGGGAACGGATGGATAGCGGCCCCGGACCGCGGTCCAGGCCGCGTCCAAGGCATCCTGGGGCTCGACCATCTCTTCCGCCCCGCTCGGGGGCGTCGATACCACTCGCAGGTCCGCGGCGATCCGTTCGAGCCGGCGGCTGCCGTCGGCGAGAGACTTCGCCACCTCGCTCGCCTCCGCGTGCGCCTCGCGCATCCGGGCGCGAAGGGCGGCCGCCTCGGTGGCGCTCGAGCCCGGCGAAAGGGCGGCCTCGGCCACCCGGCGCATCTCGTCCACCAGGCATTCGAGCTGGCGGGCCCCGGCCTTGATGTAGGCAAGGGGGTTATTGATCTCGTGGGAGAGCCCGGCGGCGAGGGAGCCGAGCGCTGCCAGCTTCTCCGCTCGCGCCAGCTGGTCGCGGGTGTCGAGCAGGGCCAGGTTGGCCCGCTCGATCTCCCGGGAACGCTCCTCGAGCGCGAGGAGGACGCGGCGCAGGCGGACGAGCGACGCCACCCGGGCGAGGAGCTCCCGCGGACGGATGGGTTTCAAGAGGTAATCGTCCGCGCCCGCCTCGAGACCGTCGGCCCGGGCCTCCGGCCCGCCCTGGGTGGTGACGAGGACGAAGGGGACACCGTTCAAGGCGGGGAGGGCGCGGATCGCCCGGCAGAGCTCGCTCCCCGACATCGAGGGGAGCAAGAGATCGGAGAGGATGAGGTCGGGCCCGAAGCGAGGGGCGTCGGCAAGCGCCTCCTCGGCGGTGCAGGTGGGGTGGACCTCGTAGTGGGGGGCGAGGATGGTAGAGAAGAGCGCCCGCATCGAGGGGCTGTCGTCGCAGAACAGGACCCTCGCCCGGCCGGAGGAAACGGACGAGAGGGCCTGGTCGGGAGAGCGGGACCGCGACTCCATCGGCGTCCATTCTCTCAGGGAAGGCGCAGGGAGATCGAGGCGGTCTAACTAGCAAGGAAGGCGCCGGGAAGCGAGGGCGGGGTCCTTCGAAGGCTTCGCACGGGTGGGCGAGGACCCCGCGCGGCGGCCCTCGCAGTCCTTTTCAGAAAGCGCGGCCGGCCGCGCACCGCGGGATCGGAACGCAAAAGCCTTGAATTTCTCACGGGATTCTGGTAGGCGAGGGCCACTTCGCGGGCGCGCCCGCGGCCCCTTCGAAACCCTTCCAAAGAGAGCGATCCGGCGCATGTCAGACGAGACCCTTCCGCCCCCGCCCCCCGAGACCGGGGGCTCGCCGCCGCCGGGAGACGGGCACCGGGCGCAGGTGAACATCGAGGCCGAGCTGCGCAAGTCGTACCTCGACTACTCGATGTCGGTCATCATCGGCCGTGCCCTCCCGGACGTGCGCGACGGGCTGAAGCCGGTCCACAAGCGGATCCTGTACGCGATGCAGTCGGAGGGTCTTCTCTACAACCGCAAGCACTCGAAGTGCGCCGGGGTGGTGGGGGAGGTCCTGAAGAAGTACCACCCCCACGGAGACGCGGCGGTCTACGACGCCCTGGTCCGCCTGGCGCAGGACTGGAACCTGCGCTACCCCCTCATCGACGGGCAGGGAAACTTCGGCTCCATCGACGGCGACCCGCCCGCTGCCTACCGCTACACCGAGGCCCGGCTTGCCCGGCTCGCCGACTTCCTCCTCGCCGACATCGACAAGGAGACGGTCGACTGGGGGCCCAACTTCGACGACTCCACCCAGGAGCCGAAGGTCCTTCCCACCCGTTTCCCCAACCTGCTCGTGAACGGCTCGGCGGGGATCGCGGTGGGCATGGCCACGAACATCCCTCCCCACAACATGGGCGAGGTGATCGACGCCGCCGTCCACCTCGTCCACAACCCCAGGGCCTCCTTGCCCGAGCTCATGCAGTACATCCGGGGGCCGGACTTCCCCACCTCCGGCATCATCCTGGGGCGGGACGGGATCCGGGCGGCCTACGAGACCGGGCGGGGGACCATCCAGGTGCGGGCTCGCGCCACCATCGAGGTTCACCCCCGCACCGAGCGGGAGACCATCGTCGTCGACCAGATCCCCTACCAGGTGAACAAGGCGAAGCTCGTCGAGCACATCGCCGAGCTGGTGCGCGAGAAGAGGCTGGAGGGGATCTCCGACCTGCGCGACGAGTCCTCCCGGGAGGGCATGCGGATCGCCATCGAGCTGAAGCGCGATGCCGTGGCGCAGGTGGTCTTGAACAACCTCTACGCCCATACCCAGTTACAGACCGGCTTCGGGATAATCCTCCTCGCCCTGGACGGCGGCCAGCCCCGCATCCTCACCCTGAAGGAGATGCTGGAGCGGTTCCTCGCCCACCGCCGCGACGTGGTCACCCGGCGGACCCGCCACGAGCTGCGCCAGGCCCGCGAGCGGGAGCACATCCTCCTCGGTTACCAGGTCGCCCTCGACCACATCGACGAGATCATCGAGCTCATCAAGAAGGCCAAGGATCGCGAGACCGCCCGCGACCAGCTGGTCGAACGCTTCGCGCTCTCCGAGCTCCAGGCCAAGGCCATCCTGGAGATGCAGCTGCAGCGGCTCACCGGCCTGGAGCGGCAGAAGATCCAGGACGAGCTCTTGGAGGTCCAGGAGCTCATCGGGCGGCTCAAGGAGATCCTCGCCTCGGAGAAGGTGCTCTTCGAGGTGATCGTGGACGAGCTGAAGGAGGTGCGGCAGCTCTTCGCCGACGAACGGCGCACCCAGATCCAGGGCGAGGTGGACGACCTGAAGACCGAGGACCTCATCGCCGAGGAGGAGATGGTCGTCACCATCTCGCACGCCGGCTACGTGAAGCGGAACGCGGTGGCCCAGTACCGCGCCCAGAAGCGGGGTGGGCGCGGTCGGACGGGAGCGGCCACCCGGGACGAGGACTTCCTGGAGAGCCTGTTCGTGGCGAGCACGCACAGCTACCTGCTCGTCTTCTCGAACCGCGGCCGGGTCTACTGGCTGAAGGTCCACGAGATCCCCCAGGCTGGGCGCGCCGCGCGGGGAAAGCCCATCGTGAACCTGGTCCAGCTGGGCCAGGGGGAAAAGGTGGCCGCCATCCTCCCGGTTCGAAGGCTCCCCGAGCCGCCCCCAAACGGCGAGGAGCCGCCCGAGCCGGAGGGCGAGCCCGGCGGGCCGACCGGGAGCGCCGGGCCAGCGCAGCACGTCTTCATGGCCACCCGCAACGGCGTCATCAAGAAGACCCGGCTCGAGGAGTTCTCCCGGCCGAGGCCCGCGGGCATCATCGCCCTCGGCATCGAGGACGGCGACGAGCTCATCTCGGCGCGCCTCACCCTGGGGGCGAGCCACATCCTCCTCTCCACCGCGCAGGGCATGGCCATCCGCTTCGAGGAGTCCGACGTCCGGGCCATGGGCCGGGCCGCCTACGGGGTCAAGGGCATCACCCTCGAGCCCGGGGACGCGGTGGTCTCGGCGGAGACCATCCCCCCCCAGGTCCCCGAAGCGGGCCCGGCGCCGACGGTCCTCACCGTGACCGTGAACGGCTACGGCAAGCGAACCGAGCTCGCCGAGTACCGGGTGCAGAGCCGGGGCGGGAAGGGGATCATCACCATCAAGACCACCGAGCGGAACGGGCCGGTGGTCTCGGCCTCGCTCGTCTCGGACGCCGAGGAGGTGATGCTCATCACCAACAAGGGCATGCTCATCCGCCTGCCCGCCCAGGGCATCAGCGTCATCGGCCGGAACACCCAGGGCGTCCGGCTCATCGCCGTCGAGTCCCACGACGAGCAGGTCGTCGCCGTGGCCCGGGTGGCCGAGACCACCGCCGAGGCGGACGCCGCCGGGGTGCGGGAGGCGCCCCAGGGCGAGGCGCCGATCGACGCCGAGCCGTCCGACGAGGACCAGGGCGGGGGAGGACCGGAGGAAGAGGCGTGAAGGGAAGAGCGCGCCGTCGCCTCGGCCCCCTCCTCCTCTCGCTGGGCGTGGCCGCGGCGCTCGCCTGCAAATCGCAGGCGGGCCGCCTCGAGGAGGCGAACACGCTTCGCCATCGCGGGGACACCAAGGGGGCGCTCGAGCGCTACAAGGCGATCCTGGCCGACCTGGGCGACGAGCCGCTCTCCCTGGACAGGTCCGTGATTCGCTGGAAGGCGCTCAAGGGAGCGGGGGACGTCTCCTACCTCGAGCTCGGCGACTACACCGGCGCGGTCTCCTACTACCGGCGGATCATCTCCCTCTACCCCGGCACGGCGGAGGCCCGCGAGGCCCGGGTGGCCATCGGCGACATCTACCGCGAGCGCTTCCACGACTTCGAGGCCGCCATCGCCCAGTACGCGGACGTGGCCGCCTCGAACGCGCCGGAGGCGCCCCGCTACCAGCTCGAGGTGGCCAAGGCCTACCTCGAGATCAAGAACTACCGGCAGGCGCGCACCGAGGCGCGCATCCTCCTCGACCGCTGGCCCGACCACCCCCTGGCCGAGGACGCCCAGCTCTTGAACGCCCAGGCCTGGGTCCTGGAGAAGCGTAACCAGGAGGCCCTCTCCGCCTTCCAGGCCCTGGTCGACCGGCGACCCCGCAACGAGATCCTGGCCCGCGCCCTCGAGGGACAGGCCCACATCTACGCCCAGGCCAGCCGGTTCGACCGCGCCATCGAGCTGTACGAGAGGGCCCTGCCCATTCATCCCAACCCGGACGCGATCCGGACCAACCTGGCCGCGGTGCGCGACCGCCGGGCCAAGGCCATGCCCGCCAGGCCCGGCGACCGGGCGGCCGCCTTCGACGCGGGCAAGGTCCGGGCTACCCCACGGGAGACGCAATGAAGAAAGACCTCTCCCAGAAGCTCTTCGAGCGGGCCCGGACGCTCTTCCCCGGGGGGGTGAATAGCCCGGTGCGGGCCTTCAAGGGCGTGGGAGGAACGCCGCGCTTCTTCGCCCGGGGGCGGGGCAGCCACCTCGTGGACGTCGACGGGAACGACTACGTCGACTACGTGCTCTCCTGGGGGCCCCTCATCGTGGGCCACTGCCACCCGGTGGTGATGAGAGCGGTGCAGGAAGCGATGAAGGAGGGCGCCTCGTTCGGCGCGCCCTCGCCCCGCGAGATCGCCCTCGCCGAGCGGGTGAAGGAGCGGATGCCGTGGCTGGAGAGGATGCGGTTCTGCTCCTCCGGCACCGAGGCCACCACGGCCGCGATCCGGGTGGCGCGCGGCTTCACCGGGCGCGACGACCTCCTCAAGTTCGACGGCTGCTACCACGGGGCGGGCGACTCCTTGCTCGTCAAGGCGGGGTCGGGGGTGGAGACGCTCGGGCTCCCCGACTCTCCCGGCGTCCCGGCCGACCTCGCGAGACACACCCTCACCCTCCCCTTCAACGACCTCGAGGCGGCCGAGGCCCTCTTCGCCTCGAGGGGCGCCTCGCTCGCCGCGGCGATCATCGAGCCGGTGGTGGGAAACATGGGGGTCCTCGTACCCAGGCCGGGGTACCTCGAGGGCCTCCTCTCCCTTTGCCGTCAAAACGGCGCGCTCTTCATCGTGGACGAGGTGATGACGGGGTTCCGGCTCGGGCCCGGCGGCGCCTGCGGTCGCTTCGGGCTAAGGCCCGACCTCGTCACCTTCGGCAAGGTCATCGGCGGCGGGCTGCCGGTGGGCGCCTTCGGCGGCCGGGCGGACGTCATGGACCGGGTGGCGCCCGAGGGGCCGATCTACCAGGCGGGGACCCTCTCCGGGAACCCCATGGCGATGGCGGCCGGGCTCGCCACCCTTTCGCTCCTCACGCCCGCCGCCTACGAGTCGCTCGAGTCGACCGGGGCGCGTCTCGAGGAGGGCCTTTTGCGCCTCGCCCTTGAGGCGAGGGTCCCGGTGCAGGTGAATCGGGTGGGCTCGATGCTCACCGTCTTCTTCGCCCAAAGGCCGGTCATGGACGCCCGGACCGCGCGCGCGGCGTCGAAGGGGCGCTTCGCCGCCTTCTTTCACGGCATGCTCGAGGCCGGGATCTACCTCCCGCCCTCCCAGTACGAGGCGGCGTTCTTGTCTACGGCGCACGGGGACAGGGAGGTGGAGGCTACGCTCAAGGCCGCGCCGGCCGCCTTTGCCGCCGCGGCTCGGGTGCCAGCGGAGTGACCGCCACGAACGGGTACACGGCCTCGGAACGCGGGGAGCGCCCGTTGACGGGCCGGCGAGGCCCTGGTATGGGCACCGTGCCGCTTCGCTTTCAAGTGTCCGTGGGCTGGGCCTTTTTTTCAAGGAACGTGCTGCGTCCGGGCCGGAGGAGCGCGTGACAGGACCCGATGGCGACCGAGGCGGGCAGCAGGGGGAAAGCTCGAACCTGGGAGAGGCCTACCGGAAGGCCGCGCCGTACATGGGGGCGGTCACGAGCCTCGTGGGCTCGGTGGCCGGGTTCACGCTCCTCGGCTACTGGCTCGACGGCAAGGCGGGAAACAAGACCCCGTGGTTCACGCTCCTCGGCGCGCTCCTCGGGATGGTGGGGGGGTTCGTGAGCTTCTTCCGCCAGGTTCTCGGGAAGGGGGCGGGCCGGTGAGGCAAAAAGCGCTCGCCCTCGGGGTGGTGCTCGCCGCCCTCGCCCTCTCGCTCGTCGCCGGGCCGCACCGGCGCGCCGCGCTCGTCGGGGCGGCGCTCTCCGGGGCGGCGGGGCTCGTCTCGATCGAGGCCATGGGACGTGTCGCGTCCCGGGGAGCCCCGGTGCTGCAGCGGGCCCTCCTCGTCATGGCCATTGGGTTTTTGCTCCGGATCGTGCTCGTTGCGCTCGGGACCGTCCTCGTGGTGAAGAGCGGAGAGAGCATCTGGGGGTTCGTGACGGCGTTTTTCGTGGTCTACTTCCTCCTGGCCGGCGTCGAGGGCGACTACCTGAGGCGCCAGGGCCAGAGCGCGGGGCCCTCAGCATGAAGAAGAAGTCCCCCACCGTCGTTGTCCTCTGCCTCCTCGCCGCCGGGCTCGCCCGCGCCGAGGCGAGCGAGGGTTCCGAGGCCGGGGGAGAGCCCCCCGACATCGGCGGGGTGATGCTCCACCACGTCCTGGACAGCCACGTGATCGAGTTCCCCGGGTACTGCGGAGGCCAGTTCCGCTGGGATTGCCGGGTCGACATGAGGGAGGTCTTCGGGGAGTCGCTCCGGTTCGGGCCGGTGGATCTCACCCCCACCCGTCACGTGGTGATGATGTGGATCGCCGCCCTCCTCCTCCTCGTGGTCTGCCTGGTCGCGGTGCGGGGGCGAGGGATCGTTCCCCACGGGCTCTACAACTTCATCGAGGTCCTCTTCGCCTTCGTCCGCCAGGAGATCGCGGTGAAGAACATGGGGGCGGAAGAGGCCGACCGCTACGTCCCCTACCTGGTCACGGCCTTCTTCTTCATCCTCTTCATGAACCTCCTGGGGCTGGTCCCCTGGTCGGCCACCGCCACCTCGAACCTCTCGGTGACGATGATGATGGCGACCTTCACCTTCGTCATCACCCAGGCGGTGGCCATCCGGTCGATGGGGTTCTTGGGGTTCCTCTCCCACCTCACCGGTGGCGTCCCGAAGTCGCTCTGGCCGCTCTGGGTGGTGATGGTGCCGGTGGAGTTCTTGTCGCTCTTCACGAAGCCCTTCGCGCTCACGGTCCGGCTCTTCGCCAACATGCTGGCCGGGCACTTCGTGATCCTGGCGCTCCTCGGGCTCATCTTCGTCATCTCGCCCTGGGTGGCGTTCGGCGTGGTCCCCATGGCGCTGGGGATCTTCCTGCTCGAGATCTTCGTGGCGTTCGTGCAGGCGTACATCTTCACCATGCTCTCGGCGCTCTTCATCGGCGCCGGGCTTTCGGGCCACGGCGGGACCGGGGAGCATGCGCCTCCCGGGCCCGGCGCCGGTGCGGAGGAGGACAAGGAGTCTCACGTGGCCGGGAAGGTCCCCGGCCACGGGTAGGCCGAGCGCAGCACGCGCCCCGGGAACCCGCGGCCCGGCACACTCGCGGACATCGTCGTCGAGGAGACTTGAAGATGAACGCCGTCGCCTTAGCATTTCTCTCCGCCGGCTTCGGGGCCGGCCTTGCCGTGCTCGGGGCAGCGATGGGGATCGGCCGCCTCGCGGCCGCGGCCATGGAGGGCACCGCCCGGCAGCCGGCCGCGACCGGAGACATCCGCACGGGAATGATCATCTCCGCCGCCCTCATCGAGGGGGTCACGCTCTTCGCCATCGTGGTCTGCCTTCTGCTCGCCCTGAAGACCTAAGGGAGTCCTTCGCAAATGTCCGCCATCCCCCTCCTCCCCTCGGTCCTCGCTGCCGGTGGGATCACCGACATCAACGTGGGGCTCACCATCTGGACAGGCATCACCTTCCTCGTCCTCCTGTGGGTCCTCCGCCGGTTCGCCTGGGGCCCCATCGTGAGGACGCTCGACGAGCGGGAGCGGACCATCCGGGAGGCGATCGAGGCGGCGCGGCGGGAGCGCGAGCAGGCGGAGAAGCTCCTCTCGGAGCAGAAGGAGGGGCTGGCCCGCGCCCAGCGGGAGGCGGCCGAGCTCGCCCAACGGAACCAGAAGGAGGTCGAGGCGCTCCGCCAGGAGCTCACCGACCGCGCCCGCAAGGAGGCGGAGGGCCTGCTCACCGATGCCCGGCGCCAGATCGGCGAGGAGGTGGCGAGGGCGCGCGCCGACCTGAAGGGCGAGGTGGTGGACCTGGCCATCGACGCGGCGGCGCAGCTCGTCAAGGCCACCCTGGACGAGAAGGGCCAGCGCGCCCTGGTCGAGGAGTACCTCTCCCAGCTTCGCGCCGACCGCGTCTCTTAGGAGGGCCGCCTCTCCAAGACGGGGGGCGCTCCGGCGGGATCCTTCCCGCCGGAGCGTCTCGGCGTGGCTCGCAGGGAGGAACACCGTGGGTCTCGCGATCGGCATCGTTGGTCTCCCCAATGTCGGGAAGTCCACCCTCTTCAACGCCCTGCTCGGCACTTCTCAAGCCGCAGCGGAGAACTACCCCTTCTGCACCATCGAGCCGAACCTGGGGGTGGTGCCGGTCCCGGACAAAAGGCTCGAGGCCCTCGCCGCGGCGGTGAAGCCCAAGCGCACGGTCCCCACCACCCTCGAGTTCGTGGACATCGCCGGGCTCGTGGCCGGGGCCTCGAGGGGGGAGGGGCTGGGGAACCAGTTCTTGGCCCACATCCGGGAGGTGAACGCGGTGGCGCACGTCCTGCGCTGCTTCGAGGATCCGGACGTGGTCCACATCCCCGGTGCGGTCGACCCGACGAGCGACCGCGACGTGGTCGAGACCGAGCTCATGCTGAAGGACCTGGAGTCGCTCGAGAAGCGGCGCGAGCGCGTCCAGAAGGCGACCAAGGCGCCGGGGAAGCCCGGCGAGCAGGCGCGGCACGAGCTCGCCGCCTTGGACCGGGTGAAGGCCGGTCTCGAGGCGGGGACCCCGGTACGAAAGCTGTCCCTCTCCGAGGACGACCGAGCCGCGGTGAAGGACCTCTTCCTCCTCACCGAGAAGCCGGTGGTCTACGTGGCCAACGTGGACGAGTCCCAGCTCGGCCGGGAATCGACCGATCCGCGCCTCGTGGCGGTCCGGGCGCTGGCCGAGGCGGAGGGCGCGCCCTGGGTGGAGATCTCGGGCAAGGTCGAGGCGGAGCTCGGGGCCCTCTCGCCGGAGGAGCGGACCGAGTACCTCAAGACCCTGGGGCTCCTCGAGCCCGGGCTCAACCGGCTGGTCCACGCCGGGTACCGGGTGCTGGGGCTCGTCACCTTCTTCACCTTCAACGAGAACGAGGCCAGGGCCTGGACCGTGCGCCGGGGGTCGCACGCAGCCCAGGCGGCGGGCGCCATCCACACCGACTTCGAGCGGGGCTTCGTGAAGGCCGAGGTGGTCCGGATCGACGACTTCCTCGCGCTGGGAAGCGAGGCCGCCGCCCGGGAGCACGGGAAGCTGCGGATCGAGGGTCGGGAGTACGTCGTGGAGGACGGCGACGTCATCCACTTCAAGTTCGCAACCTGACGCTTGAGATCACGGCTCGGGGCGGGGTGCGCCGGCCCTTCTGGGTGGCCATCCTCGCCGCGAGCCGGAGCGCGGCGATCATCGAGGCGGGGTTGGCCCGGCCCTGCCCGGCGATGTCGTAGGCCACGCCGTGGTCCGGGCTCGTCCGTACGATGGGAAGGCCGAGGGTGACGTTCACGGCGGGGTCCTTGGCGACGGCGTCGAGGAGCTTCACCGGGATTAGGCCCTGGTCGTGGTAGAGGGCGACCACCGCGTCGAACTCGCCGAGGGCAGCGCGGAAGAAGACCGAATCCGCGGGGAAGGGCCCGGCGGCCAGGACCCCGAGGGCCCGGGCCCGGGCGAGGGCGGGCTCGAGCAGGGAGGCCTCCTCTCGCCCGAACGCGCCCTGCTCGCCGCCATGGGGGTTCAGGGCGGCGAGGGCGAGCCGGGGGCTCTTCATCCCGAGCAGGTCCTTGAGCGCCCGATGGGTGAGGATGAGGGTCTCGGCGATCCGCTCGGTGCTGAGCGCGCGGCGGAGCCGATCGAAGGCCACGTGGTTCGTGACCAAGGCGACCCGCAGCCGTTTCCCGGCCAGCATCATGACTGAGCGGCGCACGCCGCAGCGGGCCTCGAGCCACTCGGTGTGGCCGACGAAGCCTGGGCTTGCCCTCGCCACCTGGGCTTTGGAGACGGGGGCGGTGCAGAGCGCCGCCGCCTCGCCTCGCCGGACCGCCTCGAAGGCCGCCTCGAGGTAGGCGAGCTGGGCGGCCCCGCCAGCCGGGGCGGGGCGGCCCGGCCGGGCGTCAGCCGCCCGGAGCCTCGTCACCGCTACCAGGGCTCCGCCCCGGGGAATGGGCTCTGCCGGGGAGAGGACGGGGAGGTCGAGAAGGGAGAGCTCCCGAGCGAAGAGGCGAGGATCGCCGAAGACGAGCGGGACGAGCTCGCGGCGCAGCCGCAGGAGGGCGCGCCCGGTCACCTCCGCTCCGATGCCGGAGGGATCGCCGAGGCTGATGGCGATGCGCGGCCCACCCATGCTAGAGGCTCTCCTCCCTGCCCTCTCGAGAGCCTACTTCAGCTCGGGCAGGCGGGTCTCGATCTGCGCCTCGCGACGGAGCTCGGCCACGTACTGGATGCGGTAGCTCTCGGCCTGCTCCTCCACCAGCCGATCCCGGATGCTCTCCTTCACCTCGGCGAAGGAGCGGGCCGGACCTCTCCGGCGCTGGTCGACGCGGAGGATGTGCACCCCGTTCCCCACCCGCACGAGTCCCGAGACCTGCCCGTCGGCGAGCGAGAAGGCCACGTCCTCGAGCGACTTCTGGATGGTGCCCCGCTTCAGCCATCCGAGGTCCCCGCCCGCGTCCGCCGAGGGCCCGCGCGAGACCTCCTTCGCGACGGCGGCGAAGTCCTCGCCGGACCTGAGCCGCGAGAGGATCGACTTCCCTTCCTCCGCCACCCGGGTGAGCTCGACCTGCGACGCTCCCTCGGGGAGGGGGAGGAAGATGTGGCGCAGGTGGATCTCGTCCTCGCCCTCGAACTCCCGGGGATGGGAGCGGTAGTAGTTCTCGAGCTCCTGGTCGCTCACCTTGACCCGGCCGCCGACCTTGAACTGAAGCACGGCGAAGTTCTGCAGCTGGGTGCGGACGCGGTCGCGGAAGGTCTCCCGGGTGAGCCCCTGAGCGGCGAGCGCCATCTGGAACTGCTGATCGTCGAAGTGGTTCTGCGCCTTGATGGCCTCGATCTGAGCGTCCACCTGTGCATCGGTCACGGCCAGGTCGAGCTTCTTCACCTGCTGGGAGAAGAGATGGTCGGCGACGAGGAGGTCGAAGGCGCTCCGGAGGGCCTCCTTGCGGGCGCGGTCGCGATCCGGACCGGGGGGCAAGAGGTTGGCATCGGCGAGGGCCGATCCCCCGGCGCGTTCCAGCTCCCGCAAGGTGATGACGTCGCCGTTCACGGTGGCGGCCACCCGGTCCAAGGTGGAGCGCAGAGGCGAGGAAGCGGGCGCGGCGGTGGTGGCGCCGGCCCCGGCCAGCAAGAGGACGGGGAGGATGGGGATCACGGGGTCACCGAGGCGATGGCCTTCTCGTCGAGGGTGATCTGGGCGCGCCCTCGCAGGGCCGCCACGTACTCGGCCTGCGCCCGGGCGCGTTTGTCGCGCGAGAGCTTCTCCTTGATCTCGGGCGCGGCCTTCTCCAGGGACCGCCGCTGCGCCGCCCGGCGTTCGACGACCTTGAAGAGGTGAAAGCCGTAGGGGGAGGGCGTGACCTCGGAGATGGTGTTCAGGGGGAGGGTGAAGCAGAGGTCGAACACCTCGGGGAACCCCGAGCCGCGGCCGATGAGCCCGAGGTCGCCGCCGTTCTTCCCCTCCGGACCGATCGACGACCTCCGCGCCATCTCCGCGAAGCTCTGGGGGCTCTTCTTGAGCTTGTCGCGGATCTGCACCGCCTCGTCCTTGGTGGCGACCACGATCTGCCACACGTGAACGGCCTCGGGGTCCTCGAAGTCCTTGGGGTGGTCGGCGTAGTAGCGTTCGACCTCCTCCTGGGAGACCTGGACCTGCGGGAACACCTCGGTCTCGAAGAGTCGTTCCAGGATGAGCTGCTCCCGGAGGCGGGCCTTGAGCTCGGTCTGGGAGAGCCGTTCCTGAGCGAGGAGGTCGTCGAAGTGCGACCCCGGGTACTCGGCCCGGATCCGGAGGAAGGCCCGTTCGACCTGGTCCTGGCCGACGACGATGGAGCGGGACTTGGCCTGCTGGAGGAGCAGGGTGCGGTCGACGAGCTCGTCGACGATGCGACTCTTGAGGAGCTCCTCGCCGGAGCTCGCTCCGGCGGTTCCCGCCTGGACGTCGCGCAGCTCGCGCTCCAGGGCCTCGGCGGGGATGATCTCGCCGTTCACGGTGGCCACGGAACGGGGCGGAGGGGCGGCCTGCTGGGGCCTTGGGCCCTGGCAGCGGCCGCAGCCTGCGCCGAGGGTCGCCGCCAGGGCGAGGATCTCGAGCCGGGTGCGCACTACTTCTGGGGGGCCGGCGCGGGGGCGGCGCCGGGCTTCGCCTCATCGCCCGCGGGAGGGGCGGCCGGGGGGGCCGAAGACATGGGCGGGGGGTGCATTCCGGGCTGGGAGGGGCCGGGAACGGTCGCCGCCGGTGCGACCACGATGGCGTCGAGCGCAGTCTCGTCGACCTTGACCCGGGCCGAGTCCCTGAGCTTCGAGAGCCACTCGTCGAACTCCTTCGACTTCTTCTCCCGCGAGAGCCGGGCCACGATCTGGGTCTTCACCTGGTCGAGGGTGCGGTTCTGCTCCTCCTGGACGAGGGTGGCGCGGGCTAGGTAGAGCGCCTCGGGCGTCTCGACGACCCCGGAGGTCTCCCCTTGCTTCAGGGCGAAGATGGCCTGGGCCAGCTCTTTCGAGTAAGCCTTCTCGATCTCCTCCGCGGTCTTGAGGCCCAGGTCCCCGCCGCTCTGCTTGGTGGCGGTATCCTCGGAGGAGTCCGCCACGAGCTTCGTGAACGCGGCCGGATCCTTCTTCTCCTTCTCGGCGGCCTCGAGCGAGGAGAGGGCCTTCTTCGCGGCGGCGAGCTTCTTCTGGCGGTCGGGCGAGTCGGCGGCCGCCTTGAAGACCACGATCGAGGCGCGGACGCGCTTGGGGCGGTGGAACTCGTTTGCGTGGTCGTCGTAGAACTTCTGGACGTCGGCGTCGGGCACGTCCCCCGCGGTGGGCTCGCCGAACCGTCGCTGCACGAGCTTCTGGACCATGATCTTGCGGAGCGTCTGCTGGACGTCCGGGTCGTTTCGGAGCCCCTCTCGGTCCGCCTCGCGGGCGAGGAGCTCGAAGCGGATCAGGTTGTCGAGGAACTCCTTCTTGCGCTCGAGAGTGGTGTAGCGGGCGCGCAGGAAGGGGGACTGCTCGTCGAGCCGCGCCTTGAAGTCGTCGGCGGTGATGGTGAAGCCATCCCCCTTCGCGAGCGCGGGTCCGGACTTCTTGCTGCAGCTCATCGCGGCGAGGGCTGCGAGGCCGACGAGGGCGAGACGGCGCGACATAGGTGGCCTGGCTCCTTTGTCTTCGGGGCGGGTCTTCGGGGTCCGTGGGGTCCCGAGGGCGTCCTTCCAAAACGGCCCCCTGGATCGCGCGGAACGGCCGAAAAGAGCACGGAATGCCGGACGGATCAAGCACCCGTAGCCCGGGCGAGGGGCCGGCCGGGAGGGGATCGGGCTCGAAGGGCTACCTCGAGGAACGCTCGAGCCGGGCGAGGCCCTCGAGCGCCTCCCGGGCGGCCCTGAGGAGCTCCCGGCCCGCGGCCGCCTCCTTTGCAGGGGTGGAGAGCGGGGGCATGGCCGCGGCCACCGCCTCCCGGACCGCCTGGGCGGTGCGGGCCGAGCGGCTCCTTACCCTTCGGGCGGAAGGAGGGGCGGCGGGGGAGGGCCTCGGGTCGCCGAGCCGGACGACGAGCTTCATGTCCGGGGTGAGGCGCAGGGCGCCGCCCGAGGCTTGCACGTGCTCGGCGAGGCGGAGCGGGTCGAGGGCCGCTCGCTCACCCAAGGTGAGGACGAGGCGGCCGGGCCCGGTCTCGAGCGCCCGGATGCGCAGGGCTCGGAGTCGGACCTTCACTGCCATGAGCTCGCACAGGGCGTCGACCTCGTCGGGGGGGTCGCCGCAGCGGTCCACGAGCTCGGCGCGGATCTGCTCGAGCTCCTCGTCGCTCGAGGCCTGGGCCAGCCGCTTGTAGAAGAAGAGCCGCTGGTGGACGTCGGGCAGGTAGGGCTCGGGGAGGAAGGCCGGGACCGGGAGCTGGACGTCGGGGTCGATCTCGTCCCGGGGCGGCTCGCCCTTGAGCTCCCGGACCGCCTCGTCGAGGAGCTCGGAGTAGAGCTCGAAGCCCACCGCCTCGATCTGGCCGGACTGGTCCTTGCCGAGGAGGTTCCCGGCGCCCCGGATCTCGAGGTCGTGGCTGGCGATCTGGAACCCGGCCCCGAGCTCGCCGAAGCGCTGCAGCACCTCCAGCCGCTTGCGGGCGTCGGCGGTCATGGGCCGCCGGGCCGGGACGAGCAGGTAGGCGTAGGCGCGGTCCCGGCTCCGGCCCACCCGGCCGCGGATCTGGTACAGCTGCGAGAGCCCGAAGGTGTCGGCCCGGTTGACCACGATGGTGTTGGCGCTGGGGATGTCCAGGCCCGACTCGATGATGCTCGTGGCGAGGAGCACGTCCAGCTCGCGGTTGACGAACCGGCTCATCACCTCCTCGAGCTTTCTCTCGGCCATCTGCCCGTGGGCCACTCCCAGGCGGGCCTGCGGGACCAGCTCCCGGAGGAACTTCTCCATCGCTGCGATGGAGCGCACCCGGTTGTGGACGTAGAACACCTGCCCCCCGCGCCTCAGCTCCCCCTCGATGGCCTCCTTGATCGCGGCCGGGTCGAACTTGAGGACGAAGGTGCGGATGGCACGCCGGTCCTCGGGCGGGGTGGCGATGATGGAGAGGTCGCGCACCCCGGAGAGGCTCATGTGCAGGGTGCGGGGGATGGGGGTGGCGGTGAGGGTGAGGACGTCCACCAGCTGGCGGAGCCTCTTGAGCCGCTCCTTGTGGGCCACCCCGAACCGCTGCTCCTCGTCGATCACCACGAGCCCCAGGTCCTTGAAGGAGACGTCGGTCCCGAGGATCCGATGTGTGCCGATGAGCACGTCGACCCGGCCCTGGGCGGTGTCCCGGACGATCTTCCGCACCTCCTCCGCGGTCTTCATCCGGGAGATGGCCTCGATGCGTACCGGATAGCCCTTGAACCGTTCGCGGAAGGTCCGCTCGTGCTGTGCGGCGAGCACGGTGGTGGGGACGAGGACCGCCACCTGCCGGCGGGCCAATATGGCGAGCATCGCTCCCCGCATGGCCACCTCGGTCTTGCCGTAGCCGACGTCGCCGCACACGAGCCGGTCCATGGGAGCGAGGGCGGCGGGGCCCGTCCGCGCCTTGCGCATGTCGCGCAAGACGTCCTCGATGGCCTTGGCCTGGTCCGGCGTCTCCTCCCAGGGAAACTCGGCCTCGAACTCGCGGAACGTCTCCTCCGGCTCGGGGAAGGCTACGCCCGGGTGGGTGGCCCGCGCGGCGTAGACGGCGAGGAGCTCCGCCGCCATCTTGAGGAGCTGTTCCTTGACCCGAGCCTTGCGGAGGGCGAAGGAGGTCCCCCCCAGCCGGTCGAGCCGGACCGTCTCGGGCGAGGCCCCGGTGAACTTCTGGACCTGGCGGAGCTTCGCGACCGGGAGGTAGAGCCGGTCGGCGCCCTCGTAGGCGAGGACCAAGAAGTCGCCGTCCACCCCGCGGATCTGCATCTTGGTGAGGCCGAGGTAGCGGGCGATCCCGTGCTCGACGTGGACCACGAGGTCGCCCTCGTTCAGCTCCCGGAAGGCGGCGGCGAAGGCGTTCTCGTCGAGGGCGGTGCGGGCCCGCTTGCGCACTCGCCTCCCGAAGACGTCCTCCTCGGAGACGACCGCCAGCCGGCCGGGGGGGTCGACGAAGCCGCCGGAGAGCTCCCCAAAGAAGACGTGGGCATGCACGGCGGGGTCGTAGAGGTCGGCGGCCGGGCCCGGGGGTCCGGAGTGGACGCGGGCGTGCTGGCGCCGGTCCTCGAGCAGGCGCCGGAGCCGTTCCGAGGAGGAGGGCGAGCTGCACACCACCAGGGCCGAAACCCCCCGCCGGCGCCACTCCTCGAGCCTTCGGGTGAGCGGCGCGAGGGCCCCCTCGTCCCCGTGGGCCGCCTCGATCTCCCCCCGGATCCCGGCGGTGTCCTCGAGCTCGAGCCGGATCGGCTCCTCGGTCCCCATCCACACCCGGTGGCGCCGCAGGAGCGAGCGCTCCCCGAGGCGCGCGCGGGCCTCCTCGGCGGGGAGGTAATGCGCCCCGGGGGGAAGGGAGAGCTCCTCGCGGCCGAGCGCCGCGGCGTGCTCCCTATTTAGCTCCTCCCAGAGCGCCGGCAGGGCCTCCTCCAGCCCGGCCGCGTCGTCCACGTAGGCCGCGGTGCCGCGAGGCAGGTAGTCGAACAAGGTCGAAAGGCCGCCCTCGTGAAACCCGGGGAGGAGGGCCTCCATCCCGAAGAACGGCCGGCCCGCCTCGATGGCCTCGAGCACCTCCCGGACCTGGGTGGTGGGGCGGTTCACGCGCTCGGCGGCGTCCCGCACCGCCGCCTTGGCGGCGAATTTCCCGGCCTCCGAGAAGAGGACCTCGCGGGCGGGACAGAGAAGCACCGAATCCACCTCGGCCCCGCTCCGCTGGGTCTGCGGATCGAAGCTCCGGCAGCTCTCCACGAGGTCCCCGAAGAACTCGAGCCGGACCGGCCTTGGGTGGGCGGGGCTGTAGAGATCGACGATCCCGCCCCGGACCGCGAAGGTGCCGGCATCCTCGACGAGGGGCGTCCGGGCGTAGCCGAGGGAGACGAGCTTTTGGGACAGGGCTTCCCGGGAGAGCTCGATGCCCTTGCCGATGAGCTCGCCGTTCTCCTCGAAGATGCGACGCGGGACCACCCGCCGGCACAAGCCTCGGGCCGAGACCACCACCGCCCGCACCGCCTCGGGCCAGAGGTGCAGCCGGGCCAGGGCGGAGAGCCGTTCCATCTCGATCCCCCGGTCCGGGGACAGATCGTCGTAGGGGAGGACGGCGTCCGCCGGCAGTCGCAGGACGGCGTCCTCGCCGAGGAAGAAGGCCACGTCGCGGTGGAGCCCGTCCGCCTCGTCCTCGCCGGAGGCGACGCAGAGGACGAGGCGGGTGCGCCCGGGGCCCAGGGAAACGAGCTCCCGGACGAGGAGCCCGCGCGCCGCCCCCACGACGCCGGTCACCTCGGCGAGTGGGCGCTCGGAGAGGATCTGGCGCAGGCGGGCCCTCGGGAAGGAGGCAGGCGTGGCCGCCGCGGCCGAGCCCGCGGAGGTGGCGGATGGGTCTACAGGATAGGAGGACGGCATCTCGCCCTTGCCTGCTCCCCGTTACCACGGGCGCGGCGGGCGTGCAGCGGTGCTGTGCGAGCGCTGCGCCGGCCACCCGCCGGGGTGGCGCGAGTCCGACACGCGGGTGTCCCCTCTCCGACGCTCGTGCTTCGGGACAGGACCGTAGTAAGTCTAGTCGCGGCGAGAGGTCTCCGCTCGCAGGGAGGCGCGTTCCTTGATCGGGATCGCGGGTGGCGAATAGACTCGAACAGGCCGTTCCGATGCTCCACGAGGGACCGTTGCGACCCTTTGCCCGCCGTCTCCTCCCCGCCGCGCTCTTGGCGTTCGTCGCCGGTTGCGGGGGAGCCGAGCCGCGCCCGAGCGGCGACGCCGCGCCGCTGGCGGTGACCCTGGACTCGTCCGGGCCGGGGGCGGATCGGCTCCGGGCCGGCGAGCCGTCGCAGGGCCGGGCCGCTCTCGAGGCCGACCTGTCCGCCGATCCCGACCACCTCTCCGCGCTCAACGACCTCGGGGCCTCCTACCTCATCGAAGGCCACGGGGAGGCGGCTCGGCGCCTGCTCGACGAGGTGGTGGCGAAGGGGAGCGCGCGGGAGCAGCAAACCGCGCTCTTGAACCTGGGGGAGCTCTACGCCATCGAAGGGTACCTGGACGCGGCCGGTGCCTACCTCGAGACCGCGCGCGCCCTGGACAAGTCCCGCCCCGAGCCCTGGTATGCGCTCGCCCTCCTCGCGGACGCGCGGGGAGACCTGCAGTCGGCCCGGGGATCCTTGAGCACCGCCACCCGACTGGACGACAGCGGTGCGGCCCGGGCCGCCTTCGCTTACGCTTACCCGGAGGAGAAGATCCACCTCGAGGCTCTGGTCGCCGAGCAGTCCGGCGAGAGGGGCTCGGCGGTGGCCAAGTGGCGTGAGCTCTCCCAGGGGCGCTTCGCGCCGCTCGTCGGTGCGGCCGAGCGGCACCTCGGGGGCGAGTGAACGAGTCGAGGTCATAGGCGCAATGCCGGGGCCGGGCGACGAGTTGGACAGGCGAGAGCGAGAGATCCTGCGGGTCCTGGTGCAGGACTACATCCAGACCGGCGAGCCGGTGGCCAGCCAGCCGCTCCTCGCTCGGCACGAGCTGGACTGCTCCCCCGCCACCATCCGGGGGGTGATGTCGGACCTGGAGGCGCTCGGGTTCTTGGAGAAGCCGCACGCCTCCTCGGGCCGGATCCCGACCGCCCAGGGGTACCGGCTCTACGTGGACACCCTCCTCAAGGTGCGGCCCCCCTCCTCCCAGGATCGCGATCGCATCGAGCGGCTCGCCCATGACGCCGCCGACGTGAGCTCCCTCCTCGAGGGAACGGCGGACCTGCTCCATGCGCTCAGCCACCACGCCGGCGTGGTGACGACCCCCAGGCCCAAGGCCGACCCGGTTCGCCAGCTCGAGTTCGTCCGGCTGCGCGAGAACCGGGTCCTGGCGGTGTTCGTCTCGGCCGCGGGGCTCGTCACGAACAAGCTCGTCCAGCTCGAGTTCCCCCTCGAGCCGGCGGAGCTCTTGCGGGCGGGGACCTATCTCACCGAGAAGCTGCAGTCCCTGGGGGAGGGCGCGGAGATTCCGGCGCTGCGGGAGAACATCCTGAAGGAGATGCGGGCCGACCAGAGCGCCCTCCACGACCTCCTCCAGAAGGCGCTCGCCCTGGCGGAGCAGACCTTCGCCCGGGTCCCGGAGGGGAAGGTGCTCGTGGACGGAGAGGAGAGCTTCCTCGACGCCCCCGAGTTCACCGACGTGAAGAAGGCCCGGGCCCTCTTGCGCGCCTTCGCCGAGAAGGACCGCATCCTCCGGGTGCTCGACCGGGTGCTCACCTCCGCCGAGGTCCAGATCTTCATCGGGTCGGAGAGCGAGTTCGCGGCGGTGCCGGACGTGTCGGTGGTGGCGGCGCCCTACGCCCGCGGGGGTCGGGTCCTCGGCTCCCTCGCGGTGGTCGGACCCACGCGCATGAACTACGCGCGGGTGATCCCGCTCGTGGACCTCACCGCCCGCCAGATCTCCCGCGCCCTCGCGGCCTTCTCCGAGTAGCGAAAGGGGAGAAGGCAGGGAGGCCGAAAAGGTAGGAAAATGCCCGCCGTCTCGGCTTGTTCCGGCCCGAGGCCGTGTGCGATGATTGAAGCCAGGCGTCCTCGACGCCCCGTCGCCCCCGCGACGAGCGATCGCAGGTTCGCACATGCCCGACAACACGACCAAGGGGACCTTCCAGACCGACATCCCGGCCGATGCGGTGGAGGAGGCCCTGCGCTCGGTGGAGCGGATCGCGGGTGAGAAGGACCCCAGCCCGCCGGCCCCCCCCGGGAAAGGGGAGGGGGAGCCCGGGGGGAGCGAAGCGGGCCCGGGCGAGGGGGAAGGGAGCCTCGCCGCCCAGCTCAGGCTCTCGCAGGAACTCGCTCGCGAGACGCTGGAGCGGCTCAAGGAGACGCACGACCGATACCTGCGGGCGGTCGCCGACCTGGAGAACTACAAGAAGCGGGCGCAGAAGGAGCGGGACGAGGTGCTCCGCTACGGGAACGAGAAGCTGCTCAAGGATCTCTTCCCCGTCCTGGACGGGCTCGACCGGGCTCTCTCCGCCGCCGCCCCCGACGATCCGCTGGTGAAGGGAGTGGAGCTCGTCCGGTCGAGCTTCGAGCAGGTCCTCTCCCGGTACGGGGTCACGAGCTTCAGCGCCCTAGGGCAGCCCTTCGACCCGAGCCGGCACGAGGCCTTGCTCCAGGTGCCGAGCGCGGAGCACGAGCCCGGCACCGTGGTGGTGGAGCATGCCCGCGGCTTCCTCCTGAACGGTCGGCTCGCCCGTCCGGCCATGGTGGGGGTGGCCAAGGCCCCGGAGCCTGCCCAGAAGGCGGAGCCGGACGGGGATGGGAAGCAGGAGGAGGGGGGCGAGGGATGAGCAAGGTCATCGGGATCGACCTCGGGACGACGAACAGCTGCGTCTCGGTGATGGAGGGGGGCGAGGCGGTGGTGATCCCGAACAGCGAGGGGTCGCGCACCACGCCCTCCATGGTGGCCTTCACCGAGGGCGGCGAGCGGCTGGTGGGCCAGATCGCCAAGCGGCAGGCCATCACCAACCCCGAGTCGACCATCTACGTGGTGAAGCGGCTCATCGGTCGCAAGTTCGAGGACCCCGAGGTGAAGCGGTCCGCGTCGCTCGTCCCCTACCGCATCGTCGCGGCCGAGAACGGCGACGCCTGGGTGGAGACCGAGGGGAAGCGGTACTCCCCCTCCGAGCTCTCCGCCATGGTCCTCGCCAAGATGAAGCAGACGGCCGAGGACTACCTGGGGGAGCCGGTCGCCGAGGCGATCGTTACCTGCCCGGCGTACTTCAACGACGCCCAGCGGCAGGCCACCAAGGACGCGGGCCGCATCGCCGGCCTGAACGTGCTCCGCATCATCAACGAGCCCACCGCCGCCGCCCTGGCCTACGGCATCGACAAGCAGAAGGCCGGCGTCTCCGAGAAGGTGGCGGTCTACGATCTGGGGGGCGGCACCTTCGACATCACCATCCTGGAACTGAACCAGGGCGTCTTCGAGGTCAAGGCCACGAACGGCGACACCTTCCTCGGGGGCGAGGACTTCGACCAGAGGATCATCGACTGGCTGGCGAAGCGCTTCAAGGAGCAGACCGGGATCGACCTGAAGAAGGATCGGATGGCGCTGCAGCGGCTCAAGGAGGCGGCGGAGCGCGCCAAGCACGAGCTCTCCAGCGCCGCCGAGACGGAGGTGAACCTACCCTTCATCACCGCCGACTCCACCGGCCCCAAGCACCTCGCCGAGAGCATCGACCGCTCGACGCTCGAGGAGATGTGCGGCGACCTCATCGAGAAGACCGTGAACCCCTGCAAGACCGCCCTGCGGGACGCGGGGGTGACCGCGCAGGAGCTCGACACCGTCATCCTGGTGGGGGGCATGACCCGCATGCCCAAGGTGCAGGAGGTGGTCCGCCGGTTCTTCGGGAAGGAACCCCACAGGGGCGTGAACCCCGACGAGGTGGTGGCGGTGGGGGCCGCCATCCAGGGTGGAGTCCTGAAGGGCGAGGTGAAGAACGTCCTCCTCCTCGACGTCAC
Organism: Anaeromyxobacter sp.; assembly: GCA_035686075.1. Lineage (GTDB taxonomy): Bacteria > Myxococcota > Myxococcia > Myxococcales > Anaeromyxobacteraceae > Anaeromyxobacter. Next base: position 244,041 of record DASRZU010000009.1, on the reverse strand, counting down.
CCCGCTCTCGCTCGGAGTGGAGACGGCGGGGGGCGTCTTCACGAAGATCCTGGAGAAGAACACCACCGTCCCCTGCAAGAAGTCGCAGGTCTTCTCCACCGCGGTCGACAACCAGCCGCTCGTCTCGGTGCACGTCCTCCAGGGCGAGCGCGAGATGGCGGCCGACAACAAGACCCTGGGCCGGTTCGAGCTCGTGGGGATCCCTCCCGCGCCGCGGGGCGTTCCGCAGATCGAGGTCACCTTCGACATCGATGCCAACGGGATCGTCCACGTCTCTGCCAAGGACCTCGGCACCGGCAAGCAGCAGCAGATCCGCATCACCGCTTCCTCCGGCCTCTCCGAGGAGGAGATCCAGCGGATGGTGAAGGATGCCGAGGCCCACAAGACGGACGACAAGGCGAAGAAGGAGCTCGCCGATCTAAAGAACAACGCCGAGGGGCTCATCTACACGACGGAGAAGAGCCTCGAGGAGTACGCCTCGGCGCTGAAGCCCAACGACCTGGCCGAGATCCGGGAAGACCTCGACGCCCTGAAGGCGGCGCTCAGCGGGGCGGACACGGGAGCCATCAAGGAGTCGCTCGCCCGCCTCGAGGGGTCGGCCTACCGGATCGCGGACGCGATCTACGCGCAGCAGGGGGGCGGGACCTAGAGGGCGCCGCCACCCCTGCCGGGACCGCCTCTTCCCCAAAAAGAGTTGGGCCCACGTTTGTCAGGCGTGATCGCTGCGTTATATTGCGCCCTGCGGGGGTAGGCCCAGCCGATAAGTACCCGGGATTACGGTGGAAAAACGCGACTACTACGACGTGCTCGGCGTAACCCGCGACGCGGATGAGCAAGCGATCAAGACCGCCTACAGAAAGCTCGCTCACCAATACCACCCGGACAAGAACCAGGGTTCGAAGGACGCCGAGGAGAGGTTCAAGGAGGCATCGGAGGCCTACCAGGTCCTGTGCGACCCCGAGAAGCGGGCGCGCTACGACCGCTATGGGCACGTGAACGGCCAGGTCGGCGACGACTTCCCCTTCGGGGCCGGCAACATCAACGACATCTTCGGGGACATCTTCGGAGAGATGTTCGGCGGGGGGCGGGGCCGGGCCCGAGCCCGGGCGCGGGGCGCGGACCTCCGCTACCACGTGGAGGTGAGCTTCGAGGAGGCGGCCTTCGGGACGGCGGCTCGCATCGCCGTGCCGAGATCTCGAGCCTGCGGCACTTGCCGGGGGACCGGGGCGAAGCCGGGCACTGGGCCGCGGGCGTGCCCGACCTGTGGGGGGTCCGGCGAGATCCGGCTCACCCAGGGGTTCTTTTCCATCGCCCGCACCTGCCATCACTGCGGCGGCACCGGTCGGGTGATCGTCGACCGCTGCGAGACCTGCAACGGGGTCGGGGCGGTGCGGGAGCAGGCGAGCGTCGAGGTGAAGATCCCGGCCGGCGTCGACACTGGAACCCGCCTCAAGCTCTCCGGGGAAGGCGAGTCCGCACCGGGCGGGGGGTCGGCCGGCGATCTGTACGTCATCATCCAGGTCCGGGAGCACCCCATCTTCAAGCGGGAGGAGACGGAGATCCTGTGCGAGGTGCCGCTCTCGTTCGTCCAGGCGGCGCTCGGGGCGACCATCGACGTCCCGACCTTGGACGGCCCGGCGAAGCTCAAGATCCCGGCGGGCACGCAGACCGGGAAGATCTTCCACCTGAAGGGCAAGGGGGTGCCCTCCCTGCAGGGCGGCGGCCGGGGGGACGAGCACGTGCGGGTCTTCGTCGAGACCCCGAGCCGTCTCAGCCGGGAGCAGCGAGATCTGCTCGAGAAGTTCGAGGCCTTGTCGGGCTCCGATACGAACCCGCAGGCCCGGTCCTTCTGGCAGAAGGTCTCGGACCTTTTGCAGAAGTGAGCGAAGGGGCGCGGTTCGGGAATCGGCTTCCGCCGCCCGCGTTTCCGCTGTAGATCCCGAGGGCGCACATGCCCAGCGCCGGCCGAAGGTCTCTCATCGCTTCGCTCTTGCTCGCGCTCGCCGCCTGCCCGGCCCGGGTGGTGGTGGTGAACGGCCAGGAGATGCCCGCCGCCGAGGCGGAGGAGGAGGGCCAGGCGGAGCTGGAGGCGGTGCGCCGCGAGCTGAAGGGGGTCTCGGCGGGCGAGGCCGGGGAGAGGCTCGCCGCGTTCGCCGAGAAGTACCGGGGGACGAGCGCGGCCGCCGAGGCGCTCCACCAGGCGGGCGACCTGTTTCGGGCGGCGGGGCGGAGCGACCGGGCGGCGGCGGTCTATTCGGCGCTCGTGACCGACTACCCCTTGTATCCCCGGGCCCTCGAGGCGAAGTATGCCCTCGCCCTCTCGCAGATCGAGGGCAACCGGGTGCGGGACGGGCTCGCCACGCTCGACTCGATCTACGCGCAGCTCTCCCCCGAGGTCCAGCCGGAGGCGGCCCGGCGAGCCGAGCTGGCCGCCGAGACGACCGGGGACCTCTCGAGCGCGGTCCGCTGGCAGGCGGAGGTGGCCTCGCACGCCGCGGGCGAGGCGCGCCGCGCCGCGGTGGCGCGCGCGGCGCAGCTCGTCGACCAGCTCACCTTCGCCGAGGTGGCCCGCCTGCGCGAGACCCTGCCCAAGGACGCGGCGGTGCAGGAGGCTCTGGCCATGAAGGCGGCCCGGATCCACCTGCACCTGCGCGACTACCCAAAGGCGCAGGAGGAGGCCCGAGAGGTGTTCCTGCGCTGGCCCGACGGTCCGTACGCGGCGGACGCCCGGGCGATCGTGGACCGGATCCAGAAGCTCACCCTCGTTCGGCCCAACGTCATCGGGGTGGCGGTGCCCTTGTCCGGGACCTACAAGCGCTGGGGCGAGGCCATCCTCGAGGGGGTGGGCCTGGCGCTATCCGACGGGGGCGGGGTGAAGCTCGCGATCCGGGATACGCGTGGCGAGCCGGACGGGGCGGCCCAGGCCATCGAGGCTTTGGCCCTCGAGGAAGGGGCGATCGTGGTGATCGGCGGCGTCACCAACGCGGAGGCGGAACGCGCCGCGGCCGCGGCCGAGGACCTCTCCATCCCCTTCCTCTCGCTCTCCAAGCAGGAGGGGCTCACCGAAGCGGGCCCCCACGTCTTCCAGACCATGCTGACCGCGAGCGCCCAGGCGAGGGCGCTCGTCGAGTTCGCCATGAATCTCCGAGGCATGAGGCGCTTCGCGATCCTCTACCCCTCGATCCCCTACGGAACCGAGCTCGCCAACGCCTTCTGGGACGAGGTCGAGGCCCGGGGGGGGGAGATCCGCGGGGCGGAGACGTACGCCAACGATCGCACCACCTTCACGCCGCTCGTGAAGGACCTCGTGGGCAAGCTCTACCTCGAGGAGAGGACCGACTACCAGGACCAGGTGAAGGACCTGGTCCAGAAGGAGAAGGACCCGTACCGGCGTCGCAAGGCGCTCGAGAAGATCCGGGACAAGCTCGACCCCATCACCGACTTCGACGCGATCTTCATCCCGGACTTTCCCAGGAACCTGAAGCTCCTCACCCCCGCCCTGGCGGTCGAGGACGTCGTCACCCAGACCTGCCTGCCAGAGGAGGTGAAGCGGATCGCCAAGGCCACCGGCCGGCCCGACCTCGCGCCGGTGCAGCTCCTCGGGGCCAACGGCTGGGGGGGAGACCCCACCCTGTTCGACACCTCCCCCGGGGCGCCGGGGAGGTACGTCCGCTGCGCCATCTTCGTGGACGGCTTCTTCGCCGGCTCCTCGCGTCCCGCCACCCGCGCCTTCGTCGAGGCGTTCGAGAAGAAGTACGCCGGGCAGACACCGACCATCCTCGAGGCGAGCGCCCACGACGCCGCCCGGATGGCCCGCGAGGCGATGGGGCCGAAGAGGGCTCAGACCCGGGAGGAGCTCCGCCAGGCGCTTTCTTCGCTGAGGGGATTTCCGGGCGCGACCGGCGACATCACCATGGGACCGGACCGGACCCTGCGCAAGGACCTCTTCTTCCTCACGATCGGACAGGGAGGCCTGCGGGAGCTCTCGCGCGAGGAGCTCACCGGGCAGGGCCCGCCCACGGGAGCGAACTAGGGGCGACGGGCCGCTGGCCTGTCCCGCCGACTCGCATTAGGTTTGCCGGATGGACGAGGTCTACGTGCGCGCGCCGGCGCGCACCCGCTTCCCCGCTCTCAACCTGATCCTGTTCCTCGCCACGGTCTTGACCACGCTCTGGACCGGGTTTTACCTGTCGAGCGCGCAGGCGGCGGCGCTCGGGGGGGCGGTGCCGGAGGCCGCCTTCTCGCTCCTCGCCGCGGCTCGGGCCGGGCTCCCCTTCGCCGGGTCGCTCGTGGCCGTCCTCCTCGCCCACGAGATGGGCCACTACCTGTTCGCCCGTCGCCACCGGGTGGACGCCACGCTCCCCTTCTTCATCCCGTTCTTGCCCTTCCCCTTCGGCGTGGGGACGCTCGGGGCGGTCATCCGCATCCGCTCCCTCATGCCCTCGCGGCGGGCGGTCCTGGACATCGGCGTGGCCGGCCCCATCGCCGGGTTCCTGGTGGCGGTGCCGCTTCTCTTCTGGGGGTACGCGCACTCGCCGGTGGCCTCCCTGCAGCCGGTCCCCGCCCCACTCCCCTCGGCCCTGAACATGGTCCGCCACTGGCTCGGCCTCCTCCCCCCCCTGTCCGACGGGGAAGAGATCATCTTCGGGCGGAGCCTCCTCGCCCACCTGGCCCTCTCGGTCACCCACCCCGCGCTCGCCCCCGGCACCGAGGTGACCGAGCATCCGGTGGCCATCGCCGCCTGGTTCGGGCTCTACGTCACGACCCTGAATCTCCTCCCCATCGGCCAGCTCGACGGAGGCCACGTCCTCTACGCGCTGCTCGGCCGGGAACGGGCCTTCAGGGCTTCCCGCCTCTTTTCCTTTGCGCTCTTCCTGTTCGGGGCGCTCGTATCCTGGACCTGGCTCGCCTGGTGGGCCGTGACCCGCGTCCTCGTGGGGAACCGCCACCCGCCCGCGATCGAGGAGGGGTCCTTGGACCGGGGCCGAAGGGCGCTGGCCCTGCTCGGGTTCGTCCTCTTCATCGTCACCTTCACCCCCATCCCCATCCGCTAGCGCCCTGCCGGGCGCTGCGCCCTTCGGCTAGACTAAAGAGCCGGATGTCCGACCCGGTGGATCCCACCCCGCCCGGCTCGAGCGCACCGTCCGAAGAGGAGGCCTGGGCGAGGCTTCGGTTGGCCTGGGAGGACGTGGAGGCGCACCGCGCCTACGTTCGGCGCTTCGGGGATCTCGCCGGGCTGGCGGTGGCCGGCTCCCGCTACCAGGCGGCGCTTCTCGAGCGGCCGGGGGACGCCATGGCGATCCGGATGCGGAACGAGGTCCTGAAGAAGGCGGCGGTGACCGGACTCGCCGGGCTCCCTCGGACGAAGCCGCCGCCGGCGATGCCCCGGGCCGCTCGCCGGGTGGCGATGGCGGGCGCGGTGGCCCTGGGGCTCGCGCTTTTCTGGGCCCTCGCGAAGCTGGTCGGGCTCGTGGGGGCCCCGTCCTGAGCGCCTCGCCTCCCCGCATGGGCGCCGCCGAGCTGCTGGGCCCGAGGGGCCCTCTGGCGGCGGTCCTCCCCACGTTCGAGTATCGGGCCGACCAGGTGGCGATGGCCGAGGCGGTGGAACGCGCCATCGAACGGCGGAACTACCTCGTGGCGGAGGTGGGGACGGGGACGGGCAAGACGCTCGCCTATCTCGTGCCGGCGGTTCTTTCCGGGCGGCGGGTCATCGTCTCCACCGCGACCAAGACCCTTCAGGAGCAGATCTGGGGCAAGGACATCCCCCTCCTGCGCGACGCGTGCGGGCTCGATTTCTCGGCCGCCTATCTGAAGGGGCGCTCCAACTACTACTGCCTGGAGCGAGGTGCGGAGTTCGCGCGGGCACCGACCTTCGCGGTCCGGGAGGAGGCGGCCCTGTGGCCGCGGATCGAGGCCTGGGCGGTGCAGACCGAGACCGGCGACCGGAGCGAGATCGACCTCCCCGACCAGCTGCAGGCTTGGCGCGATCTCTCCGCCACGAGCGAGAACTGCCTGGGCCGCGAGTGCCAGCGTTACGAGGAATGCTTCGTGACCCGTGCCCGGGCGCTGGCGGCGCAGGCCGACGTGCTCCTCGTGAACCACCACCTGTTCTTCGCCGACCTCGCCATGCGGACCTCGCGGGCGGGGGTGGAGATCCTGCCCGACCCCGACGTGGTGGTCTTCGACGAGGCGCACGCCCTCGAGGACGTGGCCACCGAGTACTTCGGCCTGCAGGTCTCCTCCTTCCGCCTCGAGGAGCTCGTCCGGGACGCGCTCCGGGCGGTGGCCGACCGGCCCGATCTCGCGTCGATGATGAAGGAGGCGACGAGCGAGTTGCGCAAGGCGGGGGAGCGGCTGTTCCAGGAGGTGGCCGACGCCCTGCGCCGTTCCGATACCGGAAGGGTGGTGGTCCGCACCGCGGGGCGGGTCACGCGCCCGGCCTTCGGCCGAGCGAGCCGGCCCGAGCCGGAGGAGGGGGTGCGGGCCGAGCTCTCCCCCGAGCTCTTCGAACCCGCCTCCCGCTCGCTCTCCCGGCTCGACGGGGCCCTGGGTGCTCTCCGCGACCTGTTCGCCGAGGCGTCCTCGCCGGCGCTCGCCCAGGTCGCGCGCCGGGCCGGCGAGCTGCGGGTGGAGCTCTCGGCGGTCACGGCCATGAAGGAGCGGTCGCGCATCTACTACGGCGAGGTGCGGGGGCGGGGTGTGTTCTTGCGGGCCGCGCCCATCGACGTGGCGGAGGAGCTCCAGGAGCGGCTGTACCGGCACTCGGACACGGTGATCTTCACGAGCGCCACCCTGGCCGCCCAGGGCCGCTTCGACTACTTCCGCCGGCAGGTGGGGCTCGCCCCGGAGTTCGAGGTCCTCGAGGCGCGCTTCCCGGGGCCGTTCGACTTCTCAAGGCAGGCGGCCCTGGTCGCTCCGGAAGGGTTGCCCGAGCCGAACCACCCCGGCTTCGCCGAGGCGGCCGCCCGCGCCATCGAGGCCTTGACCGCCGTGACCTTCGGTCGGGCGTTCGTGCTCTGCACCTCGAACCGGAACATGCTCGCCTTCCACCGGGCCTCGAGGTCGCTCCCCTATCGGATCCTGCTCCAGGGCGAGAAGCCCAAGTCGAGGCTCTTGGAGGAGTTCCGGGCGGAGCCCTCCGTGCTCTTCGCGACCCAGAGTTTCTGGGAGGGGGTGGACGTTCCGGGTGAGGCGCTCTCCCTCGTGATCATCGATCGCCTCCCCTTCGCGCCTCCGGGGGATCCGGTCGTGGCGGCACGGCTGCGGGCCCTGGAGGAGCAGGGGCGGGACGGCTTCTCCGAGCTCTCCGTCCCGGCCGCGGCGCTTTCCCTGCGGCAGGGCTTCGGCCGGCTCATCCGCCACCGGCAGGACCGCGGTCTCGTGGCGGTCCTGGACAGGCGGCTGCTCACCCGGAGCTACGGGCGTGCCTTCCTCTCCACGCTCCCGCGGTGCCCCCTGCTGAGGACCGTGGAGGAGGCGCGCAGGTGGTGGGGGGAGGGCGGATAGCCTTGGAGCGCGGAGCGGCCCGACCCAAAGGGTCCTGTGGGCCGAACGCGCACGCCGGAGGAGCTTTGGAGACGTACGAGGAGGCACTCTCCCCCGCGCGGTCTCTTGGAACGAGGGCGCGAGGTCGGGCGGGAAAGGGAAGGGGGGAAAGCGGCCTATCCACCCTTGGATCGGCTAGATTAGCGGGCGCGGCCGCGGATACACTTTCCACCGAGGACCGCCCGACATGGTGCAATTCAGCGAAGAGACGCGGGAGATCGCCGTCAAGGTCGTCTACTACGGCCCTGCGCTCTCCGGGAAGACGACGAACCTCCAGGCCCTCTTCCAGAAGATCGACGGCAAGGTGCGCGGGCGGCTCATGACGCTCGACACCAAGGACGACCGCACCCTCTTCTTCGACATGATGCCCGTCTTCTTCAAGACGCGGGCGGGGGTGAAGGTGAAGCTGAAGCTGTACACCGTCCCCGGGCAAGTGATGCACGAGTCGACGCGGCGCATCGTGCTCCAGGGGTCGGACGCGGTGGCCTTCGTGGCGGACTCGCGGCGGAGCGAGGCGGCCTCGACCCAGGCGTACTGGAAGAACATGCTCGCCAACCTGGAGGCGAACGGGCTCGACCCGAAGACGCTCCCCATCGTCGTGCAGATGAACAAGCGCGACCTTCCCGACGCCTGCGAGGTGACGGAGTTCTCCGATCTCTTGGGCGAGATCGTGGGCCCGGTAGTGCCGGCGGTGGCCATCCGGGGCGAGGGCGTAGTCGAGACGCTGCACACGCTCCTCCAGGTGTGCTACCGGAGCCTGGACCGGACCTTCGGGCTCGAGGCCAACTGGCAGATCCCGGAGCGCGAGTTTCTGGGGCAGATCTTCTCGCACGTGGACCTGCGCGGGACGCGGCTGCCCCCGGAGGCGGAGGCGCGATGAGCCTCCCCGGTTCGTTCCTGAACCAGCGCCAGGCGCTGGCGGACCTTCTCGATCTCCGGTCGTTTGCCGAGGTGTGCCACTCCTTCGCCGAGCTGTACCGCGTCGGGCTCAAGGTCTTCGACGAGGCGGGCAACAAGCTCGTCGACGTGAAGGTGGGGAACGCCGACTTCTGCGGGTACATCTGGTCGAAGGCGGTCGGCCGGGAGGGCTGCATCGCCACGGTGGGCCGGGTGAAGTCCGATCCCATCGGGGAGGAGCCCCAGCCGACGACGGTCCAGTGCTTCTCCGGGTGTCGCTACGTGGTGCAGCCGATCCTCTACGAGGGGGACGTCATGGGCCGGGTGGTGTTCGGCCCCTTCGTCCCGGAGGACGCGCCCGAGCTTCCCGTGACGCTCAAGTCCATCGCCGAGGACTTCGACGAGAAGGCCGCCCGGGGGTTCCAGGGAAAGATCCGCCAGGTCCCCATGGGAACCGCCGAGAAGATCCTGAAGCACTTCATGGATCTCCTCGACGTGATGGTGTTCACCGGCCACAAGAACCTCATCGCCGCGAAGCTCCACATCGAGGCCGTGCAGGAGAGCTACCGCGAGTTGCAGGACAAGAACCTGAAGCTCGAGGACAGCTACGCGAAGCTGAAGGAGCTCGACCGGCTCAAGTCGAACTTCCTCGCCACCATGAGCCACGAGCTCCGCACCCCCTTGACGAGCGTCATCGGCTACTCGGAGATGATGCTCGAGGGGCTGGGGGGTCCTCTCACCGCGGAGCAGCGCGAGTACCTCTCCATCATCATGGAGAAGGGCGAGAACCTGCTCCAGCTCATCACCTCGATCCTCGACATCTCCAAGATCGAGGCCGGAAGGGTGCGGCTCGTGATCTCCGAGGTGGAGCCGGCCCAGCTCATGCGGGACGCGGTGGCGACGCTCCTCCCCCTGGCCCGCAAGAAGGGGCTCAAGGTGGCTTGCGAGCCGGGCTCCTTGCCCCGGCTCCTCGCCGACCGGGACAAGCTCCGCCAGTGCCTCGTGAACCTGTGCTCCAACGCGGTGAAGTTCACCCCCGCGGGAGGGACCATCACCGTGCGCGGCGAGGTTTTGGGGGGCGACCGGCTGGCCATGCACGTGGCCGATACCGGTATCGGGATCGGCGAGGAGCACATCGGGAAGGTGTTCGAGGTGTTCTACCAGGTGGACGGCTCCTCCACCCGGGAGTACGGCGGCGCCGGCCTCGGTCTCGCCATCGTGAAGAGCTTCGTCGAGGCGCACGGGGGCGAGGTGAAGGTGCGCTCAGCGCCGAACAACGGCTCGGTCTTCACCCTCGTGCTCCCCTTACGGCCCGCGAGCGCCCCGGCGGTCGGCGCCTCCGTGGCCGCGGTGGGGAAGTAGCCCGGGGACGCCGTGGCGGGGCCCTTGGGGGAGTTCGAGCTCATCGAGCGGATGGAGCGGGTCCTCCCGCTCTGGGGGGAGGGCGTCCTCTTGTCGGTGGGGGACGACGCGGCGGTGGTGTCCCCTCCGGCGGGCGAGGTTCTGGTCCTCACCGTGGACGAGGTGGTGGAGGGGGTCCACTTCGACGGCCGGTTCTCCCCGGGCGATATCGGCTGGAAGGCCATGGCGGTGAACCTCTCGGACCTCGCCGCCATGGGGGCGCGGCCCCTCTGGGCGCTCGTGGCGCTCTGCGTCCCGCGCGAGGAGCGGGCCGGGCGGATCCTGGGAGTGGTGAGGGGGGTGGCCGCCTGCGCCCGCCGCCACGGCATCGCGGTGGTGGGGGGGAACGTCTCCCGGGCCACGGCCTTGTCGCTCTGCATCACCGCCGTGGGAGCGGTGCGCCGGGGGCGGTTCTTGACGCGGGCCGGGGCGCGTCCGGGGGATGTCCTCCTCGGCTCCGGGACCTTCGGCGACGCCGCGCTCGGGATCGAGGAGGGGGCGGGGCCCTCCCTGGCGCGACGGCAGCGGCGGCCCGTCCCCCGCCTTTCGCTGGGTCGGGCCCTCGCCGGCATCGCCCACGCGGCCATCGACGTCTCCGACGGGCTGGCCCAGGACCTCGCTCACCTCGCCGAGGCCTCGGGGGTGTCGGCGGTGCTGGAGGTCCCGCGCGTGCCCACCTCTCCGGCCTACCGCCGCCGGACGGCCGGGCGTCCCGACCCTTTGGCGGCGGCTCTCTCCGGGGGGGAGGACTACGAACTCCTCCTCGCGGTCCCTCCCGGGCGGCTCGGTGCGGCCCTCTCCGCCGGACGGCGGGCGAGCACGCCCCTCGCCGTGCTCGGGCGGTTTGAGAGGGGGCGCGGCCTACGGCTCGTCGGTCCGGACGGCCGGCTCCGCCGGGCGCCCGCGGGCCACGACCACCTTCGCGCACCCGGCCCGGTTTTGACATCCCCCTCCCGGCGTCTAGGATCCGGGCCGGTGGCGGGCGCTCGGGCACGCCCCGCGAAAGTGCGAGGGACCTTTGACGCGAAGCCGAAGCGATGAGCGGCCGTCGACGCGCCCCAGCGCCCGGCTCGGGGACGCTCCCCACCTCGTGGCGTTGCGCGGCCGGGCCGCCGAGCCGGCCCTGCGGCCCGCGCCGCCCACGAGCGGCCTCGAGTTCTCCCTGCAGACCAAGATCCTGGGTGGCTACCTCATCGTGGGATTGGTCCTGCTCGTGGCCGTGCCCCTCATCGATCGCTGGATCGAGAGCCCGGTGGCGGCGGGCGCCATCGTCCTGCCCATCACCCTCGTCCTCGGGTACGTCCTGACCCTGGGTGTGGCCCGGGTCTCGCGGCTCGGCCGGCTCAAGGGGAGCGCGGTGGAGATCAGCCGCGGCGACCTCTCCCGGGCGGTGCTTTCGGAGGAGCAGGTCCAGTTCCACGACGAGATCGACGACCTGACCGAGGCGATCCGCACCATGCAGGAGAACCTGCGGGACCTCGTCTCCCGCATCCAGCGCACCGCCCAGTCGGTCTCGGAGAGCGCGAGCGAGCTGCAGAACTCGGCCGAGGAGGTGAACGCCTCCACCGACGAGGTGGCGAGCTCGATGGAGCGGATCGCCGACGGTGCGGTCCAGCAGTCGGGGCTCGTGGAACGGACCTCGAAGGTGATCGGCGAGATCGCGGGCTCGATCGAGCGCACCGCCAAGAGCGCCGAGGAGGCGGCCCGGGCCTCGGCCGAGACCAGCTCGTCGGCGGCCAGCGGCGGCGAGGCGGCCCGACTGGCGGGGGAGAAGGTGAAGAAGGTGTTCGCCCGGATCGAGGCTGCCAGCGAGCAGGTCTTCGCCTTCGGCGAGCGGACCAAGGAGATCTCCAAGATCGTCGAGGCCATCACCCAGGTGGCCAACCAGACGAACCTGCTCGCCCTGAACGCGACCATCGAGGCCGCCCGGGCGGGGGAGTACGGCCGGGGGTTCGCGGTGGTGGCCGAGGAGGTGCGGAAGCTGGCCGAGTCGGCCGGGCGGTCCGCCGAGCAGATCTCCTCGCTCGCCACCGACATCTCGGGCCGGGCCACGAAGGTGGTGGAGACCATGCAGGAATCGGTGGCCGAGCTGGGGGAGGGGCGGGAGGACCTGAACGCCATCATCCGGACCCTGGCCGACATCGCCACGATCGCCGCCACCGGGGCGGCCAAGGTGGGAGTCATCTCCCAGGCGGCGAGGGAGCAGCTCAAGGGGTCAGCCGACATGGTCCAGGCGATGGACCACATCTCGGACGTCGCCAGTTCGAACGCCAGCTCCACCGAGCAGGTCCGCAAGGTGATCGGGGAGCAGACCGCGGCGGTGTCGCAGATGGCGAGCGCCGCCCAGGAACTCACCAACCTCTCCATCGAGCTGCAGACCGTGGTCTCCCGGTTCCGGCTCGGGTGAGAAGGGGGAAGTGGGTGGGAGAGAAGAGGGACCTGGGGAGAGCGTCCTTCGGCCCGGGTCCCGGGCCCTTGTGAGGAGCGCCGCGCCCATGCGCCACGTCGTCTTCCGGGTCGGCTCCGAGCGCTACGCCTTGCCGCTCGAGGCGGTCCGGGAGGTGGTCCTGCCCCAGCCGCCCTTCGCCCGGGTCCCGCGCGTCTCGGAGGCCGTCCCGGGGGTCATGAACCTGCGGGGCCGGGTGCTGGCGGTGGTGGACCTGGCGGCGCTGGTGGGCCTCCCCTCCCAGACCCTGCGCGAGGGGAGCGGCCAGGTCCTGGTCCTCGACCAGGGGAAGAGGGCGGTCGGGGTCCTCATCGCCGGGGTGCAGGGGGTGGAGGAGGTCGAGCCTCCCGCGGGGGAAGGAGAAGCGCTGGTGCGCGGGGTGGTGGCCTCGGGCGCCGGGGCGGTGACGGTGCTCTCCCCCGAGGCGCTCCTCACCTCGATGGTGGAACTCTTCGGCGAGCGGTGAGGTGCCTGTGAGTCCCTGTGGTCGCGTCGGTGTTCGCCTTCTTGTCCCTGGAGTGACTCCGGTGGTACCTTTTTCCCCGCCCGGGAGGAACCGGAATCCCTATGCCGAAGCGAGTCCTGATCGTCGACGACGCGATCTTCATGCGCAACATGATCAAGGACATCTTCTCGGGGTCCGGGTTCGAGGTCGTGGGTGAGGCCGCCAACGGGCTCGAGGCGGTGGAGAAGTTCAAGGAGTTGAAGCCCGACCTCACCACCATGGACATCGTCATGCCGTTCAAGAGCGGCATCGAGGCCACGCGCGAGATCATCAAGCAGGACGCGAAGGCGGTGATCGTGATGTGCAGCGCGCTGGGCCAGGAGTCCCTGGTGATGGAGGCCATCGAGGCGGGGGCCAGCGACTTCATCGTCAAGCCCTTCAAGTCGGAAGACGTACTCTCGGTTGTGAAGAAGGTGCTGGGCGACGCCTAGGCCCTCCCCGGAGGGCGCTTGGATCTCAGGAAATACCTTCCGCTGTTCGTTTCCGAGGCTGGCGAGCACCTCGCCGCCTACGCCCGGGACCTCGTCCGGATCGAGAAGGGCGTGGCCGAGGGCGCCGACGTCAGGCCCACGATCGACAGCCTCTTCCGCCACGCCCACAGCGTGAAGGGGATGAGCGCGGCCATGGAGCTCGGCGGGTTAGCCGCCCTCGCCCACCGGGCCGAGGACCTGGTGGACGTCTTCCGCAGGGATCCCTCCCGGCTCGACGCGGCCGCGGTCGACGACCTGCTCGCCGCCGGGGACGCGCTCTCGGCCATGGTCCAGGCCTCGGCTGGGGGAGGCCGGCCCGAACCCGACCCGGCCATGCTGGAGCGCCTGGTCGAGTCCGCCCGGCGCTGCCGGGAAGGGGAGCCCCCTCCCCCGCGCCGGGAGGCGAACGCGGCCTTGGCGAGCCGCCCGGAGTCGCCCCCGGAGGCGGCCGCCCCCCGCCACCGGCGGGTCCAGGTGGAGGTGGACATCGCCCCCGGCTGCCCCGTCCCCGCGGTCCGCGCCTTCCTCGTGGTGAAGAAGCTGACCGGGCTGGGCGCGGTGGCGCGGTCCTCGCCCGGGGTGGACGATCTCAAGGCCGGCCGGATCCCGGGGAAGCGGCTCGAGGTGGTGCTCGACACCCCCGAGCCGGTGGCGGTGCTGGAGCGCACGCTCTCGCAGATCTCCGACCTGTCGAGCGTGACGGTCCGCCTCGTGGACCCCACCCAGCCGGCCGCGCCCCCGCCGCCGCAGAAGCCCCCGGCCGCGCCGGATGCCAACCTGGAGGCGCTCCGCACCGTCCGGGTCCGGACCGAGATCCTGGACGACTTTCTGGACGCGGTGGGGGAGCTCATCCTGGCCACGGCCCGCATCCGCGAGCTGGGCAAGACCGTTCCCGCCCCGAACCGCCCCGGGCTCCTCGAGGGCGTCGACCGGCTGCACGCGATCGTGAAGGACCTGCACGACAAGGTCATGACGGTGCGCATGACCCCCCTTGCCCTGGTGACCGAGCGGCTGCCCCGGGCCGCCCGCGACGTCGCACGCAAGGTGAACAAGCAGGTCGAGGTGCAGGTCCGGGGGGCCGAGATCGAGCTCGACCGGGCCATCCTGGAGGAGCTCTCCGACCCCCTCCTCCACCTCGTCCGAAACGCCATCGACCACGGCGTGGAGCCGCCCCACCTGCGCCTCCTCTCGGGCAAGAGCGCCACCGGCCACGTCACCCTCCAGGCCAAGAGGGAACGCGACCGGGTGATCCTGGAAGTCTCGGACGACGGGCGTGGGATGGACCCGGTAAGGCTCCGGGCGGCCGCGGTGGCGCGGGGGGCGCTCACCCAGGAAGCCGCCTCGGCCCTCTCCGACAAAGAGGCGATGATGCTCGCCTGTCTGCCCGGCCTCTCCACCGCCGAGGTGGTGACCGACGTGTCCGGGCGAGGGGTGGGGCTCGACGCGGTGAGGCGCACCGTCGAGGCGGTGGGGGGGACCCTGGAGATCGACAGCACCCCCGGGCAGGGGACCCACTTCACCCTGCGGCTCCCCCTCACCGTGGCGGTGCAGCCCGTGCTCCTCGTGCGGGTGGGCGAGGAGGTGGTGGGTCTCCCCATCGGCAAGGTCCACGGGGCGGCGCAGGTGGCGCTCTCCGCCCTGGACCGCACCCGGGGGTCCCCGGTGCTCCCCTACGACGGGGAGATGGTGCCGGTGCATGACCTCTCGAGGCTGCTCGGGTTCCCCGAGGAAGAGGGGCGGGACGAGCGGGCGGTGGTGATCGCCGAGGCGGGCGAGGGGGCGCGGGTGGGACTCGCGGTGGACACGCTCATCGGCCAGCAGGAGGCGGTCCTGAAGCCGCTCGGGCAGCCTCTGGAGAAGGTGGCGGGCATCTCCGCGGTGACGGTCCTCGGCAACGGCCGGCCGGTGTTCATCCTCGACGTGCAGCGGCTGGGTGTGGCGTGAGGGGCGAGTCCTTCGGACCGCGCGAGGTGGACGCGCTCCAGGAACTGGCCTCGATCGGCTGCGGCCGGGCCATCACCGCGCTCGGGACCCTGGCCGGGCGCCGGCTGGAGATGGACGTGCCGGAGGCCTGGGTGGGGGCCGAGACCGGAGCGATCGCCGCGTTCCTCGGGGCGCTCGGCCAGGAGATCGTGGCGGTCGGGGTGAAGCTCCTCGGAAGGCTGCAGGGAGACCTCCTCCTCGCCCTCCCGGAGCGCGACGCCGAGGCCTTGGCCGCGGTCCTGGGCTTCCCGGTCACGGGGGGGACCGCAAAGTGGACGGCGATGGCGGAGAGCGCCCTCCTCGAGTCGGGGAACATCGTGGGCAGCGCCTTCGTCTCGGCGGTGGCGGCCCTGGTCCGGGAGAAGCTCCTCCTCTCCGTCCCCTCCCTCGCCCGGGGCAGCGGTCGACGGTGCGTCGAGACGCTCGTGGCCCACGCCGGTTCGGTGGCCCTCGCCACCCGGTTCTCCTGCCGGGACGGCACGCCCGACCTGGAGGGCCTCATCCTGGTGATGCCCGATCCCGAGGGGATCGCCTCTCTCCTCGGTCACCTCCTCTCCGGCCCGGGCGACTGACGCGGGCCATAAAGGCGGGAAGGCTCCCCCCCATGACGCCGGGCGCGTCACAGGCTACTCTCCCCCGCCCATGGACGAGCGAGCGCTGCGGGGGCTGCTCCGGCGTGTCCGGGCGGGAGAGGCGAGCCTCGAGGATGCGGTGGCGGCCCTGAAGCGCGCGCCGTTCGAGCGCCTGGGCGACACCGCCATGATCGACCACCACCGCACCCTCCGGGTGGGCCTTCCCGAGGTGGTCCTGGCCGAGTCGAAGACCGCGGCCCAGGTGGCGGCCATCGCCCGGCGCCTGGCCGCGCGCGGCCCCTTGCTCGTGACCCGCCTCGCCCCGGACAAGGCCGGTCCGGTCCGGCGGGCGGTGAAGGGCTCGAGCTACGATCCGGTGAGCCGGACTCTCTCCCGGGGGAGGATGCGGATCCCGGCGCGGGGGCCGATCGCAATCTGCTGCGCCGGGACGAGCGACATCCCGGTCTGCGAGGAGGCCCGGGTGACGCTCGAGGTGATGGGCGTCCGGGCGGTCAAGGTCTACGACGTGGGGGTGGCGGGGATCCACCGGCTCCTCTCGCGCCTCGGGGAGCTCTGGGAGGCGCGGGCGGTGATCGTGGTGGCGGGAATGGAGGGGGCGCTCGCCTCGGTGGTCGGGGGGCTCGTGGGCAAGCCCGTCATCGCGGTGCCCACCTCGGTCGGCTACGGGGCCTCGCTCGGCGGGCTGGCGCCGCTCTTCACCATGCTCAACTCCTGCGCCCCCAACGTCACGGTGGTGAACATCGACAACGGGTTCGGTGCGGCCTTCGTGGCGGGCCTCATCGCCCGGGGGTAGAGCAAAGGGTCGAAGATGGAGAGCGTCCTTGTGCTCGAGCCGGTGGGGGGAATCGCCGGCGACATGTTTCTCGCCGCGGCGCTCGATCTGGGGGTGGATCGGGTGGCCCTCGAGGCGGCGCTTTCCACCCTGCCTTTGGGTCCCTTCCGGCTGGAGCTTTCGTGTCGGTCCGAGAGCGGGATCAAGGGCACCCACCTCGAGGTGGTCCCGGGGGAAGAGCCCAAAGGGGCCCGGGGGCTCGGGGAGATCCTGGCGCTCGTCGAAGAGAGCGGTCTACCCCCGCGGGTGCGCGCCGCCGCTCGCGCCCTCTTCGAGCGCATCGGTCGGGCGGAGGCCAAGGTCCACGGGATCCCCCTCGAGGAAGTGCACTTCCACGAGATCGGAGCGGTCGACTCGATCGTCGACCTGTGCGGTGCGGCCCTGGCGCTGGATCTGCTGGGCTGGCCGCGCGTCTACAGCGCTCCTCCCGAGCTGGGCACGGGGATCGTGCGCACGGCCCACGGGCCCATGCCCATCCCGCCCCCGGCGGTGCTGGAGCTCCTCACCGGAAAGCCGGTCCGTCCTGGAGGTCCGCCTGGCGAGGCGGTGACGCCCACCGGGGCTGCCCTCCTCGCGGAGCTGTGCGAGGTGGGGCCCTTGCCCGGGTTCACGCCCCTACGGATCGGGTACGGGATCGGCACGAGGAGCTGGCCCGATCGGCCCAACGTCTTGCGGATGACGCTCGGTGAGCTCCTCGAGGAGCGGCCGGGGAAGGACGCGCTCTTCGTGCTCGAGGCGAACCTCGACGACTGTACCGGAGAGCTCGTGGCGCGCGCCATCGAGGCGGCGCTCGAGGCGGGCGCCCTCGATTGCTGGGCCGCGCCGCTCACCATGAAGAAGGGGAGACCCGGCGTCCTTCTGGGCGCGCTCTGCGACGAGGGGAGCCGGCCGGCCGTGACCCGGGTCCTCCTCGGGGAGACCACCACCTTGGGCGTGCGCCGCCACAGGGTGGAGCGAGAGTCCCTCGCGCGGAGGATCGACACGGTGGAGACGGACTACGGCACGGTCCGGGTCAAGGTGGCGCTCAGGGGCGAAGAGGAGGTGGGCGCTCACCCCGAGTACGACGACTGCCTCGCGCGGGCTCTCGAGAGCCGGGTGCCGGTCCGGGAGGTGATGGCGGCCGCGCTCGTCGCCCACCGGGCGCGCTCTCGGCAAAGAGGGCCCTTCCCCGGGGAGAGGCCCCAGGGCCCCTGAAGGCCCGTTCAGGTGGCGAGGGAGAGCACCGCGTACCCCTCGAAGCTCGGGAGGACGGTGGAGAGCGAGTAGCCGGACGGGTTCAGCGGGATCCGGACGTCGGTCCCGTCCGAGGAGACGAACCGTCCGCGCCGCACCCCCCCGGCCACCTGCGAGCTGAGGAAGAGGGTCACGCCTTGGGCGCGCTCCTGGCCGAGCGAGACGAGGTGCACGTCGAGCGCTTCGCCGCTTCGCTGGAGCACCACGAGGAGGGGGGAGCGACCGGACACGCCGGCGGCCCGGCGCCCTCGGCCGACGAGGGCCGCGAGGGCCTTCTCCAGGACCGCGGGCTCGATGGCCTCGGGGGATCCCTTCTCGGGCGAGAGCGATGGGAGCTCCGCCAGGGTGCCGCTCCCGACCTTCACCCCCCCCGCCTTCCCGCCCGGGAGGAAGGAGCCGAAGGGCCGGCCGCCCTCGTCCACCTGCCCGGGCTCGCCGAAGGAGAGGACCGCCGTCCCCGCCTCGAGCCGCCGCCTCACCTCCTTGGCCTCGTGGGCGGGGAGGGCGACCGCGTCGGCCAGGATGAGGGCCGCCTCGGGGGGAACGTCGTGGACCCGGGTCACGACCGGTGACTGAAAGTGGACCGAGGCGAGTGCCTCGCCGGCCCGGGCCACCGAGGCGTGGTGACGGCCGTTGGTCCACAGGTCGGCCTCGAGCGAGTAGAGGATGCAGGCTTCGGCCACGGGAGTCGCCTGGGCCGGGGGGCGGCCCGCCTGGCGGGCCAGCTGCCGGGCCAGGCGGCGGACCGGGGAGAAGACGGCGCCCGAGGGCCCGGTGGGCCCGAGCCCCGAGAGCTCGATGCCGCAGGTGGCCGCCACCGCCGACAGGCGGGAGATCTGGGCGGGGGTGGCGGAGGCAGCGGGGGGTGGCGCGATGGCGACCGGACGGCGCCCCATGACGGCGCGCAGGAGGCGAAAGTGGCCGATGCCAGTGCCGGCGGTCTCCGGGCCGGGGAAGACGGCGCCGTCGAGATGGCGGGCCGCCCGGACCTGGCCCGGCCCGAGCGCCTCGAACTGGGCCACGACCTCGAACGGTCGATCGAGGCCCCGGGCCCCGTCGCGTGCCCCCCGGACGTAGACTTGGACCGCCTCGTCGAGCGCTTCGACCCGGAACCGCCAGAAGTCCCGGCCGAACGGGAGCTCGGCGAAGGTGAGCGCGCCCGAGGACACAGTCACCGCCTCGCGGGCCATGGCGAGGTAGTCGACGGGCTGGAAGTGCTCTCCGTACTCGCGGGACAGATGTCGGCTGAATGCGCCCTGGCATTCCGGGCAGAACCCTGCCCCGAGGAGCCCGAGGGCGAGCGAGCTATCGGGGCGGTCGAGGCACACACCGCCGAAGCCGGTGGAGAGGGCCTCGCGGGCGGCCTGGGACACGCGTTCCCGGTGGCGGGCGGACGACAGGCAGGCGCGCGGGAGGCCGGACAGGCCCGACGGCGATCCGTCGGCTGCCCGGCAGGCGTCCTCTTGGGAGGGCGCTCGCCCGGCGGGGAGATCTGCCAGGGCGCGGCTCAACAGGCCCACGGGCAAGGGGTCGGCCAGGGCGGCCAAGAGAGGGTCCGCCTCGAGCTCGCTCGCGAGCCGCGCAGCGTCCTCGGGAAGCACGCCGGGTGTGAGGCGGTAGGGGGCGAAGGCGAAGTCGATCGGCATCTTTTTCGACCTAGCCCAAGGAGCCTACGTCGGCGCCGGTCCGCCCGGCAATTGCCGGCCCGGGGCCTTTCGAGGCGGTGGGAAGGGCACACCGAGGGTGCGGGGGAAGGTGCGTGCCGAGAGTACCCTCGGCGCGTTGACGCACTGGAAAACCCCGTGATAGGGGTTCGAAAGTCCCAGGCAAGCGCGCGAATCCAAGGGACGCATCCGGCGCGCGGGCCCACCTCGGAGGGCGGCTCGGCAATGGGCGAAATGTTCGGAACGCTGGCGAAGCACTACCACGACGGCGGGTGGATGATGCACCCCATCCTCGCCGCCCTGGTCTTCACCGTGGTCCTCGTCGTGGACCGGTTCATCACGCTCTACTTCCAGGCCAACATCTCGAAGGAGACGTTCCTCAAAGGGCTCAAGGAGCACATCTACCGGGGAGACCTCGATCGGGCCATCAGCTACTGCGCCTCCCAGAAGAAGACTCCGCTCGTGTCGGTGATCAAGGCGGGCCTCATCAACGTCCCCAAGGGAGAGGCGGACGTGCAGGCGGCGATGGACGAGGCCACCCTGCGCGAGTCGCCGAAGATCGAGAAGCGCACCGGCTACCTGGCCATGCTCGGCAACGTGGCGACCCTCCTCGGGCTCCTCGGCACCATCGTCGGCCTCATCAGCGCCTTCGCGGCGGTGGCCACCGCGAGCCCGTCCGACAAGGCCACCATCCTCTCCCGCTCGATCTCCGAGGCCATGAACTGCACCGCGTTCGGGCTGCTCACCGCCATCCCTGCCCTGGTGGCCTACTCGGTCTTGCAAGGGCGCTCGCAGCACATGCTCGACGACATCAATGAGTCGTCGGTCTCGGTCCTGAACCTCATCATCGCCAACCGCGACAAGATGAAGATGCCCGCGTCGTTGGGAGAGGAAGCGGCGGGGTGAAAGGCTTCGCACCGCGTCCGGGGCCGTGGCGGGGTCGGACCCCGCGGGCGGTCCCCCGGGCGCGGGAGCGTCTTTGGGTTCCCCGGGGAGGAGGGAGGTAGGCGATGGCCGGCGCCGCGATGCCCGAGCAGGGCGGGAAACGGGGCAAGAAGGCGCTCGACGCCGTCATCAACGTGGTCCCCGCCATCGATCTGCTCTCCTGCTGCATCACCTTTCTCCTCTACACCGCCGTCTGGACGCAGATCTCGCGCCTGCAGGTGCAGCAGTTCGGATCGGGCGCACCGGAGCCGCCCGCCGGAGAGGAGCAGAAGGCATTGCTCGTCACCCTTCAGGTGGGCGAGCGGGGCATGAACCTGCAGACCACGGCGGGCCTCTCAGTCGACATCCCCCTCGTCGTCCGAGGGGCAGAGGACTCGTCCGCCCCGGGCGAGGAGAAGCCGCGCCAGGACCTGAAGACCTTGTCGGACCGGCTGAAGCAGATCCGGGCCGACTACCCCGAAGCCACCTCGGTGACCGTTTCCTCCGAGGACACGGTGCTCTACGGCGACCTCGTCCAGGTGATCGACACCTGTGTCGGGCAAGGGCTCGTGTCCGTGTCCGTGACCGGAGTCTAGGGTCTTTCGAGCGCCCCATGCCCATCGTCTCGCCCGGAAAGCGGCCCGCCAAGCGCTTCGAGAGGTCCAAGATCCTGGGCGGGAAGATGAGGCGCGGCCGCAAGCCCACCAACGCCGACCTGAACGTCGTTCCGATGGTCGACATGATGACGATGCTCGTCATCTTCCTTCTGCAGCAGTTCTCGGCCACGGGCGAGGTGCTGTACATGCAGAAGGACATCAAGCTTCCCGACGCGCACCACGGGCAGGTCATCGAGGTCGCGCCGGTGGTGGCCATCAGCCCCACCGAGGTCGCGGTGGTGGGCGTCAAGGTCGCCGACGTCTCGGAGCTCGACAGCGACACGGGCTACCTCAACATCCCCGGGCTGGAGGAGAGGCTCCGCGACGAGAAGAAGCGCTGGGACTTCATCCACCAGCAGGACCCCGACAAGAAGTGGGAGGGAGCGGTCAACATCCAGGCGGACAGGAACGTCCCCTTCCGGATCGTGAAGCGCGTCATGTACTCCTGCGGGGTGGCCGGCTACTTCAACGTGAACCTCGCGACGCTCGACGCCGGCTCCTATGCGGCCACGGCGGCCAAGGAGCAGCCGGCGAGCGGGAAGTGAAGGCCCCTCTCCCTTAGCGCCTCTCGGCAGAGGGTCACATGCGGGCCCTCGCGTGTGCCGAGCCGTTCCCAGGCGGTCCCGCTTACACGTTTGGTTGCCGGCTCGCGCTCTCCGCCGTATCTCTTGCCCCTTCGCGCGCGGCGACGAGGGAACGCCTCGGCGCGGCCACAGCGCGAGCATTTGCGGTCGCGGGAGGGTTCCATGCGAGCACGCTCCCAGGCAAAGGCCGAGGCACCCTGGACGGAGGAGCCCCCCCGCAGGGGATGCCCTCGAGCGGATCGGCCGAATGGCTGAGAGCCCGGTCGAGTCCGAGCGCATGGAGGTGCTCCGCAAGGCGTGCTCGGCGCTCAAGGTGTTTCCCCTCTACGGTGTGGTGGTTCTCCCGGGCACGCCCACGCCCCTGCACGTGTTCGAGCCTCGTTATCGGGCCCTCGTGAGGGATGCCCTCCGGGGCGACCGGATCGTGGCCGTCCCGCAGCTCCTCGGGGCCGAGGGTCTCCGCGAACTGCACCCGCCGCTCCGGCCCATCGCCGGCGCCGGGTACATCGAGCACCACGTCGAGCACGAGGACGGTCGTTTCGACATCGTGCTGCGCGGGCTGTCGCGGGTCCGCCTCGGCGAGGAGCTCAGCTCGGAGGCGGCGTACCGGACCTTCCGGGCCGAGGTGGCCCCCGACCGCTTTCCACCGGGGGGGCCGGCGAAGCTGCAGGCGGAGATGGAGTCCCTGAGGCAGCTCGTGCTCGAGCTCTCGACGCGGCTCCCGCCCGAGTCCGGCGCCCCCGCCCTGGCGGAGGCGGTGGCGCAGCTTAAGGATCCGTCCGCCGCGGTCGACCTGGTGGCGGCGGCGGCCGTGTCCGAGCCCGACGCACGCCAGGCCGTCCTCGAGGAGCTCGACGTCGCCCGGCGGATCGAGCGGGTGGTGTCGGAGGTGGCCGCGGTGGTGCTCCTCCTCACCCGAGGGAAGAACGCCCAGGCGTGAGGGAAAGGGGAAGCGGCCGCGCTCAATCTCCGCGTCGCGTCCCCTCGCAGCCGTTCCTGTGGAGCTCGCCGAAGGAGCCGGGGGAGGACCTTTTTTCCTCCGGGGAGAGCCCCCCCGGTCAAGTGCCCGACCGGCCCACCCCGTAGTAGGTGAAGCCCGCGTCGCGCACTTTCCTCGCGTCCCACACGTTCCGACCGTCGAAGAGGACCGGGCGCCTCATGATCTCCTTCAGGCGGGGCAGGTCGAGCTGCCGGAACTCGTTCCACTCGGTGACGAGGAGGAGCGCGTCCGCCCCCTCGGCGGCCGCGTACGGGCTCGGGAGGAGCTCCACCCGCCGCCCTCGGAAGAGCCGCTCCGCCATCTGGGCCGCCACCGGATCGTGGGCCCGGACGGTGGCCCCGTTCCCGAGGAGCCCCTCGATGACCGCGATGGACGGTGCCTCGCGCATGTCGTCGGTCTTGGGCTTGAACGCGAGGCCCCAGACCGCGAAGGTGAGGCCCGCGAGAGACCCGAAGTGCTTCTGGGCCTTCTCGAGGAGCCAGCGCTTCTGCCGCTCGTTGACCCTCTCGACCGCCTTCAAGAGGTCGAAGTCGAGCCCGTGGTGGCGAGCCATGGCCATGACGGCGCGCACGTCCTTGGGGAAGCAGGATCCGCCGAAGCCCACCCCGGGGAAGAGGAAGGGGTGTCCGATGCGTCGGTCCGAGCCCACTCCGCGGCGGACCTGGTCCACGTCGGCGCCCAACCGCTCGCACAGGGCAGCCATCTCGTTCATGAACGAGATGCGGGTCGCGAGCATGGCGTTGGCCGCGTACTTCGTGAGCTCGGCGGAGCGGACGTCCATGAACAAGACCGGCTGCTCGGCCCGGACGAAGGGGGCGTAGAGTTCGGCCATCACGGCCCGGGCGCGCTCCGAGGAGACCCCCACCACCACCCGGTCGGGCCGCATGAAGTCGTCGATGGCGGCTCCCTCCTTCAGGAACTCGGGGTTCGAGACCACGTCGAAGGGCTCGGAGGTGTGGCGCCTCACGACCTCGGACACCCTTTCGGCGCTTCCCACCGGCACGGTGCTCTTGTTCACGACCACCGTGTAGCGGGTCATGTGACGCGAAAGCTCGGTCGCGGCCTCGAGCACGTGAGAGAGGTCCGCCTCGCCGGTCTCGCCCGGAGGGGTACCGACCGCGATGAAGACGACCTCGGCCGCCTTCATGCCCTCGCTGTACGACAAGGTGAAGGAGAGCCGTCCCTCCCGGACATTGCGACGGACGAGCTCCTCGAGCCCGGGCTCGTAGATGGGGATGCCTCCGTTGCGGAGGGTCTCGATCTTGGCCGGGTCGACGTCAACGCAGGTGACCGTGTGACCGGATTCCGCGAAGCAGGTGCCGGTGACGAGGCCGACGTAGCCGGTGCCGATGACGGTGATGTTCACTTATCCTCCGCAGGAATCGAAGGTTCGCTCGCCCCCCCGCGAGGGTAAGGCGGCGCGCCAAGGGCGGGTAGCCTAGCATGCCCTCAGGGCGCGACCACGAGGTGCGCCACCTTCTCGGTCCCGCGGAGGTGGCGAAGCCGCGCCGGGTCGCGGGCGGCCTCCACCACCGCGTCCACCGCGAGTCGCTCGGCTCTTTGCAAGGGGGGGCTCAAGGCCGCCGCCTTCGCGGCCACCTCGGGGAAGAAGTGAGCGAGGAGGCGGCAGCTCCCGTAGAGCGCCCGGGAGAGGCCCACGGCCGAAGCCCGCTCCCGCACGTAGGTCAGATCGAGCGGCAGCCGGAGGAGCTCGCGCAGATCCACGTAGGCGATGAGCGGAGTGAGGAGGCCGCTTTCGGCTGCGTCCCCCACTGCGGCGAGCACGGCGTCCTCGGCGGATGGGCGAGCGGCAGAGGGTCCGAACGCCCCGTATGGCACCCGGCGGTCGAACAAGGGCGAGTCCGCTGGCCCGCCTGGCCAGAGCCCCTCTTGGGCGGAGAGGGTGATCCGGCCATCGGTGAAGATCGCCACGCGGCCGCGGTGCTCGGTCCTGTCGAGGGTCAGGTGCTCTGCCACGGCAGTGGCGAACCGCGGGCCGTCCATAGCCCGCAGCGCGATGCGCAGGTCCCCAACGGGGCGGAACGCCATGTGAGGGTACAGCCAGTCCACGTAGGCTGCCGCCTCGAGGAGCACCACAGGTACGTCCGGGGCAGCCCGGAGGGACCCACGCAGCCCGATGAGCTTCAAGACATTGTCATTCACGACGCCTTGGTACTGCCCGAGCAAGGGCTCACGGAAGGAGGCTGGCAGCCCTGCGCCGAGGCGTGTGTGCTCCACTTGGTACGAGGCGAGGGGAGCGAGGCCATGGGCCGAGAGCACCTCGAGGAGCTCTTTGAGATCGCACCGGGGCAGCTCGGGTGGCGGGTCAAAGGAGGTGAGTGCGCGAACGGCGTCGAGGAGAGCCACCGGCGCGTCATAGCTCGGAGTTCGCCCCCGGACAATCGCGCCCTCGTCCGGGCCAAAAGAGGGTTCGTCTAGGGCGCGCAGGGACGAAAAAGGAGGCCGACATGTCCAAGCTCTACGGCACTCTCGCCGAGCTGGCGCGCATGCGCAGCGGCGACGAGCCCATCGTGAGCCTCTACCTCGGCGTCCGCGTCTTGGACGAGAAGCGAAGCGATGAGATCCGCCTGTTCGTGCACGATCGGGTTCGCCGGGTGCTGGCCCAGTACCCGGAGGGGAGCCCCGGGCGGGAGAGTCTCGCCCGGACCCTGGGCCGGGTGCAGGCCTACGTGAGGGAGCTCTTCGCGCGGGCCCGCGAGCCGGGTCAAAGCGGTCTCGCCCTCTTCGCCAACGAGGGCTTGAGCCTCTTTCGTCCCCTCTTGTTCCGGCGCTCGTTCGCGAGCGAGCTCTCCACGGACAATATCCCCCATCTCTCGCAGCTCGCCCGGCTCGCGGACGAGGAGGAGCCGGCCCTCGTCGTCGTGACGGACTCGAGCGGCGCCGACATCTACCAGGTGTTGCTCGGGGACCTCGCCGGGGAGGAGAGCCTGCACGGCGAGGTCCCCCGGCGTCCCGGGGACGAGTGGAACCCCGGCGCCGCCCGGCCCGGGCGTCAGTTCGAGCGGCTCGAGAAGGACGTCCGCCATGTCGAGGCGCTCGTGCAGCGGACCCGCCGTCGGGCGGTCGAGGAGGTCCTCTCGCTGTTTCAGCGGGAGCCCCGGTCTCGCCTCGTCCTCGTGGGAACGGCGGAGAACCTGGCCGCCTTCGAGCGCGAGTTGCCGGAGCGCCTCCGGGCGGCGGTGATCGCCCGGGTCCCACGGCCCCGCGCCTGGGAGTCGGGGGACGGCCCGCGGCGGGAGGGAGTCTTGAAGGGCGCGGCCGCCGCCCTCCTCGCCCACGAGCGGACCGTGGAGGTCCGGGTGGTCGACTCGGTCGTGGCAAAGTCCTTGCGCGGTGGCCTGGCCGTGCTCGGGCCGGAGGACGTGGTGATGGCCCTGAACGAGGGGCGAGTGTACCGGCTCGTCTTGGAGGAGGACTTCGCCCGCGTCGGCTGGCGGTGCACCCACTGCGACGCGCTCGGCTCGAAGGTGTCGGGCGCGGAGGCGTGCCCCTACTGCGGCGGCGCCCTGAACGCGGTGGGGCACCTCGGGGAGGCGCTCGTGGCCCGCACCCTGGGCGAGGGCGGAGAGGTGCAGATCGTGGCCCACACGAACAAGCTCCACGGTTACCGGAGCGTGGGCGCGTTCCTGCGCCAGGCCTCCCCGGCCGGGCAAAACCCGCCCGGTGAGGCGCCGGGATGAAGCCCGGGCGCCGAAAGTCCTACTTCTCCGGGGTGGCGTAGAGGGTGAGGAAGAAGGCGCTCCCGTTCTTCTCGCCGCTCACCTGGTGGACGATCCGCTGGCCCTTCTCCACGGTGAGCCGGCTCTGGGTCTTGCGGGAGACGACCGTCACCTCGAAGGTGACCTTCTCCGGCGCCTCGTCCTGGACGACGATCGTGACCTCGTCTCCGTCGGGCAGCTTCACCGACTCGAGCTTTCCCCTCACCATGGTCCGCTCCTCGTCGCTCGCCGACTCCCAGCGAACATAGGCGAGCGAGGAGAGCTGCCGCTTGAGGGGCTCGAGCGAGGCGTCCATCTTGGCCGGCCCCTTCTTCGACCCCTTGATGATGCGGATGTGGACGGGGACGTCGCCCCGCGCTCTGGCGGGGGCGGAGGCGAGGACGGCGAGTCCGAAGGCGAGGCCGCAGGCCAAAAGACGCGTCATGTCGCCTCCGGGGCGAACGCCTAAGACCCGCTCTCGTCGGGCGCGAAGAGCACCACGGGGCCATCGGACGTCTGCAGGACGGTGTCGCCGCCCTCTAGATCGATCTCCAGGGAGGCGATCTCCTCAGGTTCCCCGTTGTCGCGGTGAACGTACATGAACACCGAGGCGGCCGCCACAAGGGCGACCGCGAAGGCGGTGGCGAGCTTCCAGTTTCGAGCGAGGAGAGCGAGGAAGGGCCGTGCGAGGCCCCTCCCGCGAGCGGGGGTGGACCGCGGCAAGGCGGTGGCCCTGGGCCACAGCGACCTGCGGGCCGGGGTCCTCTCCACCCGCGAGAGGACGAGGTCCACGAAGGGCGAGAAGTCCCGCGCCGCCGCCTTGGCGAGGAGCGCCTCCGAGACGAGCCCCTCGAGCACCGCCGCCTCCGCGGAGAGCGCGCGGCAGCTGGGACACTCCGACAGGTGCGCCGCCAGGGAGCGGGCTTCCTCCGCGGGCAGCTCCCCTTCCCGGGAGCCGATCATTGGCGCAAATCGAAGGCAGGCACGCATCGACTACTCCCCGTCTCCTCCGTCCCGCCGCCGGGCGGACCTCGTCCCGGCATAGGGCCGCAGCGCGGCCTGCATCTTCCGGCGCGCGTGGAACAGGCGGCTCATCACCGTTCCCTTGTGGATGCCGAGCCGGTCGGCGAGCTCCTCGTAGGAGAGCCCCTCCACCTCCCGCAGGACGAGGATGGTCCGGTGCTTCTCGGGGAGAGTGGCGAGCGCCGAGGCGATCCGGAGGCCCAGCTCGCGCCGCAGAAGCGTGTCGGACGGATCGCTCCCGAGCCCGGTGGCGAGGATCCCCTCGCCGGCATCGACGAGGTCGCATTCGCGCACCTCGTCCACGTCGTCCCGCTGCGCTCCGCGCTCCTTGCGCACGCTGTCGATGGCGACGTGGGTGGCGATGCGGAAGAGCCAGGTGAAGAACGACGACTCGCCCTTGAACCCCTCGAGACCGCGGTGGGCCCGGACGAACACGTCCTGGGCTACGTCCCAGGCCAGGTCGGGGTCCTTCACGATGCCGAGCGCCACGGCGTAGACCTTCCTCTGGTAGCGGACGACCAGGGCGCGAAAGGCGTCCGTCTCGCCGCTCTTTGCGCGCTCTACGAGGGCGAGGTCGTCGCCATCCACAGGGGGGACGGGCTGTCGGTACCTGAAATTCACGTAATCAGTGCGCCAAGGTAGCACGCCTCGCCCGCCTTCGCGGCCCCGGGTGATCACGGGGAATTTGGACACGTTACCCCGAATGGATACCCACCGGGCGGGGGAGGCGTTGCCCTGGGGAACGGGCCCACCGCCACCGGATCGGGCTCCTCTTGCACGATCCTCGAAGAGGAGCGGTCCGCCGAAACGGGCCTGCGCCCTCAGTATCGAGGTAGTTCGTCTCTTGGGAGAGTGGCGATCCTTTTTCCGTGAACGTGCTCGTCACCGGGCGGCAAAGGCTTCATGGCTCGAACCTCATCCAGCTCATGAAGAGGGAACGCCCGGACTGGCGCCTCGTAGTCCTGGACAAGCTGACCTGCGCGGGCAATGCCCAGAGCCTGGCCGAATTCGAAGAGGGGCCGCGCTAGCGGTTCGTGGAACGCTGCGGACGGCGAACTCGCGGCCGACATCCACGTCGACCGCTCCCTCCTCGCCCCTCGGTCTTCATCGAGACGAGCGTCAGCGGGACCGAGGTCCTCCTCGAGGTGGCGCGCGAGGGGGCGGCGAAGTGTTACCTGAAGGTCTTCACCGACGAGGTGTACGGATCGCTCGGCGCCAGCGGCCTCTTCACCGAGGAGAGCCTTCTCGCTCCCTCCTCGCCCTACTCCGCTTGAAAAGGCGGCGAGCGACCTCCTCGCGCTCTCGTACGCGCGTACCTCGCGCTCCCCGTGGTCGTCACCGCGGCAGGTGCTCGCCCTCCTCGGCAAGCCCGAGTCGCTCATCCGGCACGTCGAGGATCGGCCCGGGCATGACCGGCGCTACGCCCCCCGCCAGAGCGCGGATCATGGGACGGCCGTCCGGTCCCCGGGGGACGGTCCGGGCGTGCGGTCGAGGCGGCGAGCGGCCCCCTTTTGGCCTCGAAGCCGCCCGGTGGAGGAGCGGTGGTGAGGTCGCCCGCGGGGGCCCGCCGCGTTATCCTTGAGGGCCGTGCCGGGATCGGCTTTCGCCGGGGCTGGCTCGAGGTCATGACCGGCGCCTACGCCGACATCGCGCGTCTCCTCCGGGCCGCACGCCGCCGAATGGCGACGCTCTCGCTGGCCATGGCCCTCGGGAACGGGCTCGCCGCCGGGCTCGCCTGTCTCCTCTCCGGGGCCTTGGCGCTCGCCGCCGGGGCGCGCCTGCCCTTCCGTTTCGTCGCGCTCGGGGGCTTTGCCCTGGTGCTCCTCGGCTCGCTCGCCCGGGCCCTGCTCGACGTCTTTCGGCAGGTCGGCGGGGAGGAGGCCGCGGCCCGGACCCTGGCCGCCGCCGACCCCTCGCTCCGCTCCGCCCTCCAGAGCTCGGTGGAGCTCTCCCGGGAGAGGGAGGAGATCGCCGCCGTGGGCCGGTTCTCGGTGGCGCTCCTCGACGCCCACGTCGAGCGCACCGCTGCGCGGGCGAGGGCCTTCGACCTCTCCCGGGCGATCCCGGATCGCGCCGCGCGCCAGGCAGCGGGAGTCCTTTTGGGGATGCTCGCCCTCAGCCTCGTCGTCCTCGGGTTCGGGGGCGAGCGGCTGCGCCATGCCTACCACCGCGTGCTCCTCGGCGATCCGCCCGGCTCGGCGGTGGAGACCGATCCCATCACCGGCGACATCGAGCTCACCTATCGTTACCCGGCCTACATGCGGCGGGAACCCAAGACCCTCTCGGGAACGGGGGGTGAGATCCATGCGCCCAAGGGCACCGAGGTCGCGCTCAGGACCCGGGCGGACCGCCTCGTTTCCCAGGCAGAGATCGTCGTCGACTTGGAGGCCGATCCCTCGTCGCGGCCGGCCGCTCCCGGGGCCTTGAAGGGAGCCTCCACCGCTCCCCCGGCCGAGGAGCGGCCCCTTCCCCCGGCCGCGTCCCTCGCTCCGGGTGGTGCCCCGGCCGTGCGCCGCTACGCTCTACTGGTGAGGGACGGCAGGGAGCTCTCGGGCGAGTTCCCGGTCCTTGCGGGCGGCCACTACCGCTTCCGGTTCTTGGGGGCGAAGGGGAAGCTCCTCGCCGAGGGTCCGCCCATCCCCATCATCGTCGAGCCCGACGCCTACCCCACCGTCCAGATCCTCGCGCCCGACAAGGACCTCGAGGTCGACCCGTCCGCCTCGGTCGAGATCCTCTGGCAGGCCGAGGACGACGTGGGGATCGGCGAGGTCGCCCTGGTTCTCTCTCCCCCGCAGGGCGAGGAGAGGCGGATCCCCCTCCGATCCGGAGAACCGGTACGGCGGGACACCGGCTCCTACCCCCTCGCCATCGCCCCCCTCGGGCTCGGGGAGGGGGAACGGCTCACCTACCGGGTCGAGGCCCAGGACACGGACGACGTCTCCGGGCCGAAGACGTCGTCCTCGGACACGCGCACGATCCGCATCTACTCCGAGTCCGAGCATCGCCGGCAGATGCTCGAGCGCGCGCGCCAGGCGTACGAGGAGCTGGTCGCGAGCCTGGGCGACCGGCTCGACCTGCGCATCCAGGGGACGGCGGCGGGGATGGCCGAGGAGCGGCTCCCCCAAGCGCAGGCGGTGGACGGACGGACCCGGGCCATGACCGAGCACCTGCGGCTCGCCGCCCGGGAACTGCGGAAGGACCCGGCCGGCCCGCGGGAGGTGGCCCGGGCGCTCGAGAACGTCGCCCAGGACGTCCGCTTCGCGGTGGAGGGGGCCATGGGAAGCCGTACCCGGCTCGCGATCTCCTACCGGATGGCCCGCGAGGCGGCCGACGGGGGACGGAGGCAGCAGGCCCGCGAGGACCTCCGCCAGATCGCTTCCGACGTGGTCCGCGACGACGCCACCGTCGAGCGGGTCGAGGAGAAGGGGGTCCTCTACCTCGAGCAGCTGCTCGACAAGCGGCGGGCGGAGGACCTCGTCCGGCTGGCGAAGAACCTCTCCCAGAGGAGGCGGGACCTGGCCGATCTCATGGAGCGGTACCGGAAGGCGCCGAGTGAAGGGGCCAAGGAGGACCTCCTCGCCCAGGTCCGGCGCATGAAGGAGCAGGTGCGGGACCTGCTCTCGCGCATGGCCGAGCTCTCCAAGGGCTTCAACGACGAGCACATGAACGAGGAGGCCCTCGCCGAGCTGGCCAAGTCGCAGGATCTCCTGGGCGGGCTCGACGAGGTGGAGAAGAAGCTCGCCCAGGGCGACGTCGAGGGCGCCATGAAGGCGCTCGACCAGATGGCAGGGGCGATGGACCAGATGATGGCCGGTCTCTCCCGCACCGCCAGCCTGCCCGACGAGAGGGCCCAGGCCCTCATGAAGGAGATGCTGGCGTTCAAGGCGCGGCTCCAGAAGCTGGAGCAGGGACAGAAGGACCTCGCCGCCGAGACCGAGAAGCTCAGGGCCGAGTACCGGCGGAAGCTTTCGGAGCGGATGCGGCAGGAGGAGGAGGCGCTGAAGCACCTCCACGAGCTGGCGCAGAGCGCCCAGAGAGACGTGGAGGGAGCTCGCCCGGGCGTGACCTTCCGGGCCCAGCCCGACTACGAGACCGCCCAGGACGCGCTCAAGGACCTGGAGCGGGCCCTGGGCATGCGCGAGCTGGAGGGCGCCAACGACGCGGTCCGCCGGGCCCAGCCCCCGCTGGAGCGGCTCTCCCGCTACCTGGAGGAGGACGCCTCGACGTTCGACTCCCCGCCCCTGGGACGGGAGCGGCCGCAGGTCGACGACGCCCACCGTCGGGTGGACCGGGCGGTCCCCAAGGTGCGGGAGATCCGGGACGAGCTCTCCCGGCTCTTCCCCGATCCGCGCTCCATGATGTCGAGGAACGATCAGGATCGGCTGGGCGAGCTTTCGCGGCGCCAGGGGGAGCTGGAGTCGGAGGCCGCCCAGCTGGAGGCCGCGCTCGAGGAGCTGGCCCGGAAGGCGCCGGTCTTCCCGCCCTCGGCCCAGGGACAGCTGGGCGAGTCCCGCGGGCACATGGGCGAGGCCGCCTCTGAGCTCGGAAACCGGAACCCCCAGCGCGGCCGGGGAGAGCAGGACCTCGCCCTCGACGCTCTCGCCCGCTTCCGAAAGGGGCTGGAGGACGCGGCCAAGAGCATGCAGCAGCAGGGGAGCGGCCCGCAGGGGATGGGATTCCCCTTCCCGTTCGCGGAAGGCGGAGGCAACGAGCGGTCGGGCGACGGCCTCGACCCCTCGCGGGAGAAGGTCAAGATCCCTGGGGCCGAGGAGCACAAGGTCCCGGAGGCATTTCGCAAGGACCTGCTCGAGGCCATGAAGCAGGGGATGCCGGAGCGCTACAAGCCGGACGTGGAGCATTACTACGAGGAGCTGGTGAAGTGATGGAGAAGGCTCGGCCAGAGGGGGGTCCCCTCTCCCCGCTTCCCCGGCCGCTCGGGCCGGCGAGGGTCTTCCCTCCCCTCGTCCCGCTCGTCCTCGCCCTCGCCGTCCTCCTTCCCGAGTTTCCCCTCGCCGGGCCGCCCGACTTCCACGGGAAGGACGGGCTCGCCGCCATGCAGGCGATCACCGCGCTCGGCCAGGAGAATGCGAGCAGGGCCCGGGCCCTGCTCGCGCCGTTCGAGCCGTTCGAGGCGGCCCCCCCCGCCGCCCGGTTCGCGGGGGGGGTCTTGCGCTTCTACGAGCAACGCTACGGCGAGGCGGTGGACCTCCTCCAGGGATCGGGGGCGGGCAACCTCGGCGGCTACCTCCCTCTCGCCCGCGCCGCCCAAGAGATCACGAGGAAGGACGCCCGCTTCGAGGGCGAGCACTTCGTCATCTCCTACCCGAAGGGCAAGGACGAGGTCCTCGTGCCCTACCTCGTCGATACGCTCGAGAGGCAGCGGGCCGTCCTGGGAGTGGGGCTCGGCACGT
The DNA here is from genome assembly GCA_035686075.1 of Anaeromyxobacter sp. Classification (GTDB taxonomy): domain Bacteria; phylum Myxococcota; class Myxococcia; order Myxococcales; family Anaeromyxobacteraceae; genus Anaeromyxobacter. The sequence goes on along the minus strand of DASRZU010000009.1, from coordinate 211,155 downwards.
TTCCCGAGGCCAAGGTCACGGTGGAGATCGTGAACGACGTCTCCGAGCTGGCGCACCTCTCCACCCTCACCGAGGAGGAGGTGCGCACCACCGGCACGGTGGCCGTCTCCAAGTTCGGCAAGCTCATGATGTTGTCTCCGAAGGCGCTCCTCAAGGGGTATGACTGGCTCGACACCGCCGCCCATGAGTTCACCCACAACGTGATCACGGCGAGGACAAAGAACCGCGCCCCCCTGTGGATGCAGGAGGGGCTGGCCAAGTGGTTCGAGGAGGCCTGGCGCGGCCGCCACGAGCCGATCACGCCCTTCACGGCGGCGCTCGTGAAGGACGCCATCGCGAAAAAGGAGCTCGTCAGCTTCGACGAGATGAACCCCTCGTTCGCGAAGCTCCCCACCCAGGAGCGCGCCGCCCTGGCCTACGCCCAGGTCTCCATGGCCGTCGAGTGGCTGGTGAAGCAGCGGGGGCCGGGGGCGCTGGCGCGCATGACCGGGCTCCTCGGCGAGGGCAAGACGACCGAGGAGGCGGTGTCGCAGGCGGCGGGCGTCCCCTTCCGCCGGTTTCTCGAGGACTGGGACAGGTACATGGCCCAGCGGCCGCTGCCCCGGGGCGGCGATCGCGAGCTCAAGAAGCTCCGCTTCAAGGACGATCCGAAGGGAGGGGCGGCCTATGCGGAGTGGTCGGAGATCCCGGACGAGGACTCCCGCGGTCATGCTCGGCTGGGGGAGATCTTCCGGGCCCGCGGGCGCTGGGCGGCGGCCAAGCTCGAGTACGAGAAGGCCTACGAGAAGGTCGGCGCCCGCGTTCCCATCCTCTCCGGCCGGTACGCCCTCGCCGCGGCGCTGTCGGGCGACAGGGCGGCGGCCGAGAGGGTGCTCTCCGAGGCCCTCGACTTTAGCCCCGACTACCCCGCCCTGAACGTGCAGCTGGCCCGGCTCCTCCTCGACAAGGGCGAGCTCGAGGCGGCGAAGGACCACCTCCTCGCGGCGAACCGGCAGGATCCGTTCGACCCCGAGATCCACGCCTTTCTGGCCAAGGTCTTCTCCGCCCTCAAAGACCCGGGCGGCGCCGAGCGCGAGACCCGTTTCACCCGGATCCTCATGGGCCAGGAGGCCCAGCCGCGATGACCCCCTCGACCGACACCACGAGCGAGATCCCCCCGCGCATCCAGAGCCCCGAGGCCGACCTGCACGCGGTGCAGGAGCTGCACGAGGCCCGGCGCGTGCTCCTCACCGAGATCGAGAAGCGGATCGTGGGACAGAAGAACGTCGTCGAGGCCCTCCTCGTGGCCCTCTTCGCCCGGGGGCACTGCCTGTTCGTGGGGGTGCCGGGACTCGCGAAGACGCTGCTCATCTCCACCGTGGCCGACGTCCTGGACCTCTCCTTCAACCGCATCCAGTTCACGCCCGACCTCATGCCCTCCGACATCACCGGCACCGACGTCCTGGAGGAGGACCACACCACCGGGCGCCGCACCTTCCGCTTCGTGCGCGGCCCCATCTTCGCGAACCTGCTCCTCGCGGACGAGATCAACCGCACTCCCCCGAAGACCCAGGCGGCGCTCCTCCAGGCGATGCAGGAGTACCGGGTCACGGCCGGGGGGGAGACCTACCCGCTCGACCTGCCCTTCCTGGTGTTCGCCACCCAGAACCCCATCGAGCAGGAAGGGACCTACCCTCTTCCCGAGGCCCAGCTCGACCGCTTCATGTTCTACGTGAACGTCTCTTACCCGAGCGCCCAGGAGGAGCTGGAGATCGTCCGGTCGACCACGGTTTCCTCCCGGCCAGCCCTGCGCCGGGTGCTCTCGCCCCACAAGATCCGGGACCTGCAGGACCTCGTGCTCCGCGTCCCGGCCGCCGACCACGTGATCCGCTACGCGGTGGAGCTCGTGCGGCGCACCCGGCCGGCCGAGCCCTCCGCTCCCGACTTCGTGAAGGAGAACGTCTCCTGGGGAGCCGGCCCTCGCGCCAGCCAGTACCTCATCCTCGGGGCGAAGAGCCGCGCCATCCTCGACGGGCGCATGGCGGCGAGCGAGCAGGACGTGCGGGAGCTCGCCCGCAACGTCCTCGTCCACCGGGTGATCACCAACTTCCGCGCCGAGTCGGAGGGCGTCTCGTCGGCCCAGATCGTGGACCGGCTGGTCGAGACGATGAAGGCGTGAAGCCCGACCCCTCCCACCCCTCCCTCCTCGACCCGAAGGTGCTCGCCCGGCTGGGCACCCTCCACCTGCGCGTCCGGGCCATCACCGAGGGGGTCCTGACCGGCCTCCACAAGTCGCCCCACCATGGACAGTCGGTCGAGTTCGCCGAGCACAAGGAATACGCCCCGGGGGACGAGATCCGCCTCATCGACTGGAAGGCGTACGGGAAGTTCGACAAGTACTACGTGAAGAAGTTCGAGCAGGAGACGAACCTCCGCGCCTACCTCGTGGTCGACTCGTCCGGATCGATGGGCTACCGGAGCGATCCCCGCCTCCTCACCAAGCTCGAGTACGCGAGCGCGCTCTCCGCCTCGCTCGCCTACCTGCTCGTCCGCCAGCAGGACGCGGCCGGGCTGGTGGTGGTGTCGGGGAGCGTTCGTTCCGCCCTGCCGCCCCGGGCCACCGCCGGGCACCTGGGCCCGCTCGTGGAGGCCCTCGCCGGGGTGACCGCCTTGGGGCCGACGGATCTGGGGGCGGCCGTCGACTGGGTGATCGAGCACGCGCCCCGCCGCTCCTCGGTGGTCGTCTTCTCCGACCTCATGGATCGGGACGAGAGGGTCCTGCGGCGGCTCGCCCAGCTGGGGCGGCGCAAGCACGAGGTCACCCTCTTCCACGTGCTCGATCCGGCGGAGCTCGACTTCCCCTTCGAGGACCCCACCCTGTTCTTGTCGATGGAGGACGAGCGCCGGATCGAGGCCAACGGCCGGGACATGCGGAAGGGATACCTGGAGCTCTTCCGGCGCTGGCTGGAAGAGGTCCGCCGCGCCGCGCTCGAGTCCGACGTGGACTACGTCCTCTGCCGCACCGACACCCCGGTCGACGAGGTGCTCCTCCCCTTCCTGGCTCGGCGGGAGAGGACCGCCGCATGACGGTGGGGTTCGCTCACCCGGCGCTCCTCTTCGGCGTCCTGGCGGCGACGATCCCCATCGCCATCCACCTCTTCTTCCGGCGGCGCCCGAAACCCGTTCCCTTCCCGGCCATCGAGTTCATCCTCCGGGCGCGCAGGGAGACGGAGCGGCGGCTTCGGCTGAAGAAGATCCTGCTCTTCTCGGCCCGCACCCTCCTCCTCGCGGCCATCGCCACCGCCCTCGCCCGCCCCCGCATCGAGCAGGCCGTCTCGCACGCCGCCGTCCTCGCCGGGCCGAGGGCCACCGCCATCGTCCTCGACGCCTCGGGCTCGATGCGCTACGAGCTGGGGGGGAAGACCCTCTTCGAGCGCGCGGTCTCGGACGCGCGGGAGGAGCTCCTCTCCCTCACCCCGGAGGAGCCGGCCACGGTGGTCGTGTGCGGGGCGGACCCGCCCGCCCCCGAGCCGCTCTCCTTCGACCGGGCCCAGGTCCGCCGGATCCTCGACCGGGCCTTTGCCGTGGCCGGTCACTCCGACCTCACCACCTGCGTGCAGGCGGCGGCGCAGGCCCTGTCCGCCTCCCGGGCGCAGGAGGGGCTCCCGAAGCGGATCGTGATCGCGACCGACCTCGCCGCGAGCGCCTGGCGGCTCGACGTCCCGGCCCCCACGGTCGATTCCCCGAGCGGGCCGGTCCGCCCCGAGGTGTCGATCCTGGACGCCGCCCGGGGAGAGAAGCTCCCCAACCACGCCGTGGTGGGGCTCGAGGCCGAGCCCGACCCGGCGGCCGGTCCGCGCGGCTTCAAGCTCACCGTCACCCTCGTGAACCACAGCTCCGAGAAGCTCGCCGAGCTCCCCCTCTCGCTCCTCGTGGGGATGGGACCGGACCCGAAGACCACCATCCGCTCCTTCACCGAGCTGCCCGCCGGCGGGGCGGCGCGCAAGAGCCTGCTCCAGGCCTTCCCCACGGGAGGAACGGCGGCGGTCCAGGTGGTGACCCCGGGCGACGCCCTCGCCCTCGACGACGCTCGGGCCCTCGTCCTCGACGTCCCAAGGGACGTGACCGCCCTCGTCGTGGACGGCTCGCCCTCGCCGGTCAAGTACCGGGACGAGGCCTACTTTTTGGAGGCGGCGCTCACCTCGCCGGCCTCTCCGGTCCGGCCTCACCTCGTGGACGTCGAAGGCCTGGCCCGCGAGGACCTGTCCCGCTACGAGGTGGTCTTCCTCCTGAACGTCCGGTCGGTGGGGACGAAGGCCCCCGATCTGCAGCGGTTCGTGGAGAACGGTGGGGGGCTATTCATCTCTGTGGGGGATGAGATCGATCCGGACCTGTATGCGCGCGAGCTGGGCCCGCTCCTCCCCATGTCCCTCCACGTCGAGAAGACGGCCACCTCCCGGGTGGCGGGAGGGGTGGGGGCGGCCCGCTTCGCCGAGGTGGACTTCGACCACCCGGCCCTCTCAATCTTCACCGGGGAGGCGCGCGAGGGCCTGCTCGGGACCCGCACCTTCCGCTACCTTCTGGCGCGGCCTCGGCGGGAGGGGCCGCAGGCCCAGGTCCTCGCGGCGTTCGACGACGGCGCTCCCGCCCTCTTGGAAGGTCGCCTCGGCAAGGGGCGGGTGCTCCTCTTCACCTCGAGCGTGGACCGCGACTGGACCGACTGGCCCATCCGCACCAGTTTCTTGCCCGCCATGCAGCGGTTCGCTGCCTACCTCACCGGGGGACTCGAGCACCAGCGGCGGGTGGCCACCGTGGTCGGCGAGCGGCGCTCCATCGTTCCGCGGGAGGGGGAGACGCTCGCCGCTCTCGTCGGGCCCGACGGCCGGGAGCGACCCTTGGCGGAGCTAGAACGGACCGGGCTCACCCGGGGTGCCGAGGGGATGAGCTGGGCGCCGCCCGAGCCGGGGCTCTGGCAGGCCAAGGTCTCGGTGCAAGGCGAGGAGCGCCTCGAACCGCGCCTCGCGTTCGCCGTCTGGCCCGATCCGCGCGTATCCGACACCCGGCGGCTCGACCCCGCGGAGCTCACCGCCTGGTTCGGCGGCGAGAGCCACGCCCGGGTGGCGAGCGACGCCCGCCCCTCGGGCGGGCGAGAGCTGCCGCTCTGGTCGGTCCTGCTCCTCCTCGGCCTGGCCGCCTTCCTGGCCGAGGGCGTCCTCATCTCCTGAGGGGGAAGAGGCGGGCCCCTCGTGCGCGCCCTCTGCCTCCGGTAGAGTCGAGCGGTGGCCACCTCTCTCGATCGCGACGTCGCGGGGCTGTTCTGCGTCGGTTTCCACGGTACGAAGCCCTCCCTCGAGGTCTTGGACCTCGTGCGCCGCGGGGTTTACGGCGTCGTGTTGTTCGCCCGGAACGTTTCGGAGGCGGAGCAGGTGGCGGAGCTCGTGGGGGACCTGAAGCGGGCCGCGGGCTCCCGCAAGCTCCTCGTGGCGGTGGACCAGGAAGGGGGGCGGGTGGCGCGCCTACGGGCCGCGCACGGCTTCACCGAGCTTCCCCCGATGCGGGCGCTGGGCCAGGCAGACGACGTGGAGCTGGCCCGGCGGGTGGGTGTGCTCCTCGGCCGGGAGCTGCGGGCGGTGGGCATCGACCAGGACTACGCACCCTGCGTGGACGTGGATACGAACCCGGCCAACCCGGTGATCGGCGACCGGGCGCTCTCGAGCGACCCGGAGCGGGTGGGGCGGCTCGGCGCCGCCCTCGCCCGGGGCCTGGAGTCGGAGGGCGTGGCCGCCTGCGCCAAGCACTTCCCCGGCCACGGCGATACGAGCCAGGACTCCCACCTGGAACTGCCGCGCCTCCCGCACTCCCTGGAGCGGCTCCGGCGGGTCGAGCTCCTGCCGTTCGAGGCGCTGGCCCGGGCGGGCGTGCCCGCCGTCATGACCGGACACGTGGTGTTCGAGGCCCTCGACCCCGACCGTCCGGCGACTCTCTCGGCCCGGGCCCTCCGGGTCCTCCGCGACGAGGTGAGGTTCGAAGGATGCTGCATCTCCGATGACCTGGAGATGAAGGCGGTGGTGGAGAGCTACCCGCCCGAGGAGGTCGCCCCGGGGTGCGTCCTTTCGGGAGTGGACGCGCTGCTCATCTGCCACACCGCTTCGCTCCAGCACCGGTCCATCGACCTCGTGCGCCGGGCGGTCGAGGACGGGCGGATCCCTCGCCAGAGACTCGACGAGGCGCGAGCCCGGGTGGCGCGGCTTTTGGCCTTCGCCGGCCCGCCCGCGGACCCGCGCCGGGTTCGCGAGCGCCTCCGCACTCCCGAGCACCTCTCCCTGGCTCTTTCGATCTCGTCTCTCTCGGAAGGTCGCGATCCGACCTCGCTCGGCTGATTTCGGGGGGTGGTGGCCGCGGGGTCCTCGCGACCCTGGGTGGGCCCCCGAAGCCCGTCGGCTTCCATGCGGTGAAAGCGGGAAGGGCCGACCCCCGCGGAAGAGCGCGCTCCTGCTGCAAAAGAGAGCGCGGCCCAAAGGGTGGCACGGGGCGAGCACCGCTCGGGCGCGGCGAGACCCCCATGCCCAGACCCCCTCCTCGTCCCTGCCCGGCTCCCTCTTGCCGTAGAGAGCGAGCCCTCCTCAAGAAAGAGCTCGCCGCGGCCGAGAGGGAGAGGTGGAAGAGCACCGAGCGCGCAGAGGACCTCTCGGCGCGGCTCGACGACGCCCTTTCGAAGCTCGTCGCCCTGGAGCGGCTCCACGGCACGACGGAGCGCACCGAGGTCCTCTCGGCCATCGAGGACGTGGTGGTGAACCTCATCGGTTCCGAGGAGCTCGCGATCTTCGAGCCTTCGCCCGCGGGGACGGGGCTCGTCCTCGTCCACTCCCGCGGGGTGGCAAGAGGGAGGCTCGCGGCGGTCCGGGCGGGCGCGGGGCCCATTCCGCGGGCGGCGGTGGACGGGCGGGGCTTCTTGGCCGGGGAGGGAGGGAGGAAGGGCCGCGATCTCAACGCCTGCGTGCCGCTCACCGCCTGCGGACGGGTGGTGGCGGTGTGGCGCCTCTTGCCCCACAAGGCCGCCCTGGGCCGGGCCGATCGGGAGCTCTTGAAGCTCCTCGGGCCAAACGCCGGGCGCGCGCTCTACCTCACCACTCAAAGGGCGAGAGACGAATGAGGGCGGGCGGGGCTACCGCCCCGACCGATCCAGGATCTTGAGGGCCACGAGCCCGTAGAGGAAGCCGTAGACGGCGTGCTCGGGCCGCTGGGCGATGTGGATGAGCTCCGCGAGCGTGCGCGTTCCGTCCACCCGGGGCAAGAGCTCCGCCTCCCAGCGCTCCAGCTCCACCTCGTGTAGCCCATAGGCCGGCTGCGGCGAAGGGATGAGCCGGTCCTCGGGGGAGAGGAGCCGGTAGAGGCGCTCGGGCTTGTAGAGCTTCTTCACCCCTCGGGTGATGAGGTTGGCCGGGTGGAGGTCGATCTTGATGGCCTCCTTGGCGGCCCGATCGGCGAAGTGGAGCCGGTACTCGCCCGTCTCCCACCCGAACACGGAGTAGACGATCGCCTTCACCTGCTGTGCGACGTAGTAGAGCTTCTCGGTCTCCTTGAGGAGGCCCATTTCCCCGAGCACATCCCCGGTGCGGCGGCCGGTCTTCTCAGCGGCCGCCTGGCACAGCTCGAGCTGGGCGGTGCTCAGCTTTCCCACCCGCACGAGGAACGGGCCGAACCGGTCGGCGATGAGGTTCGAGATGGCGAAGCAGGGCTGGCCCCTCTCGAAGAAGATGGTCTTCTTCACCTTCCCCTTCTGGAGGGTGAGCTCCCCGGTCTGCTGCGCCAGGTAGAAGGCGGTGATGAGCTCGGGGAGGTTGTCCTCGAGCCTCCCCTCGGTCCGCTCGAGCGCGCTCTTTCTCGCGGCCTCCTCGTGCACCGAGGCGGCGCTCTTCGGAGGGGTGGGCGGGGCGGGCGGGCGGGCGGGGGCGCCCATGGGGGCGGCGGTGACCGTCTCGCCCCGGAGCACCGCCGAGACCTTTCCGTTCTCGGTGAGCACCACCCTCCCGGTCAGCTCCATGGCCTCGACCGGCTCGTCCGGCTCGACGGCCACCTCCACGTCGAAGTCGGTGAGCTCGGTGACCGGCCGCCGGGGCACGGGCGGGGGCTTTCTCGAGGGAGGGGGGGCGGGGAGGAGGCCCCGGATGGTCTCGAGCAGCTTCCTCGCCTCGAAGGGCTTCTCGAAATACCCCGCCGCCCCGTGCAAGGCCCGGGCGTCGGAGGCGGCCCGGCCTCCCTTGAACACCCCGGTCATGAAGACGAACGGCACGCCGGCGTTCTTCAGGCCGTGAGCGACGTCGTACCCCATCATGTCGGGGAGGAGGACGTCCACGATCGCGGCGGTGGGCTTTTCCGCCTTGAGCTTCTCCATCGCCACCCGGCCGTTGTTCGCCTGGACCGCGACCCAGCCTTCCGCCTCCACGAGCCGAGCGAGGAGCGCGAGGAGTTCCTGGTTGTCGTCCACGATGAGGATCTTCGACGACACGGAGGTCGACGATACCGGGCGAAAGACCAAGGATCAACGCCGCTTTGGCAAGGGACGTGCCTACCGGAGCGCACACGTGGAGGCGTGCGGCATACCCCCCTATTGAGCGAGGCCGGGGTTCGTGGAAGACTTCACGCTCACCTCGACTCACAGGCTATTGACGTGTAGTCAAGGAACGAACGAGAGGGAGCTATCATGACACGAAAGCTGCAGCTGGCCGCGCTCGCGTGGGCGCTGCTCCTGCCCGCCGCCGCGTTGTCGCAGGACGCACCGGGAGTTTTCAAGATCCCGGGCACCGACTCGACCCTTAGGCTCTACGGGTACGCCGAGCTCGACGGAACCTGGGACCTGAGTGGGCGTATCGGGGACATCGAGAACTACGACTGGGCCTCGATCGTGCCCGTGCAGCCCCTTGACGGGACGCCCGCGGCCAATGCCACGGGGCAGACCTACCTCACCGCCCGGACCTCCCGCTTCGGGATCCAGACGAAGAGCCCCACGCCCATCGGGCCTCTCGAGGTGAAGCTCGAGGGCGACTTCAACGGGCCGAACGGCTTCCAGGGGCAGACCTTCACGAACTCGGTGCTCTTCCGGCTCCGCCAGGCGTACGGCAACGTGCACGGCTTCCTCGTCGGTCAGACCTGGACGAACTTCATCGACTTCCCCTCCATGGCCGACACCGTGGACTTCAACGGTCCGGGCTCGATCGCCCTCATCCGCCAGCCGCAGATCCGCTACACCGCCGATCTCAATCCGGCGATGGCCCTGTCGTTCGCCCTCGAGAACTCGCACAACGGTGGGGTGGGCACCCTGCCCGACATCACCGCCAAGTTCTCCTACACTCCGAAGTGGGGGAGCGTCGGGCTCGGCTTCGAGACGAACCAGTACCACTACCCCTCGGGCACGGGCACGAGCACGAACCCGATCGGCTCGAGCAAGCAGGGCTACGGCCTCCTCGTCGCGGGGAGCTACAAGCTGCTCCAGAAGGACACTCTCGTCGGCTACATGGCCTTCGGCGAGGGCATCGGCCGGTACATCTTCAACGACCTCGCGGGACAGTTCACCGGGGTCAACCCCAACGGCGACGTCATCCTCTGGCGGGAGCTCGCCTACCACGTGGGCTACACCCACGTCTGGAACGACCAGCTCCGCTCGAACCTCATCTGGAGCCAGACCTTCTTCGACCGGAACGGGCTCGACACCGCCACCTTCCCGACCGCGGACGACGCGGGCGCCGGGACGTTCGTGCCCAACAAGCGGATCGACCAGGCCTTCGTGAACACCTTCTACGGGCTCACGAAGACCTTCTGGCTCGGGGCCGAGTACGTCTACGGTCGGCGCACCACCTGGTTCAATAACCTCGGCAAAGAGAACCGCATCAACCTCGCCGCGCACTACGACTTCTACTAGAGCCGGGGTGGCGATCGGGGTGTGGCCCGGCGCGTCAAGGAGGTCCCTTCGGGCGCGCCGGGCCGGGGGGATTTGCCCAGTTTTCGGGCTCCTGCTCGTAAAGCGGGCGCACGGTCGGCAACGCGTTGACAAGGTGCTTCGAAGGCAAGTAAGGACCGTTGACCCGGATTTTCCTTAGGAGGCTTCCGATGAGAATGCTGCGAACGGCAGCGGCGGCGCTCGTGCTCCTAGCCGTCGGCTGCAGCAAGAAGGGTTCAGACGTCATCCTGATCGGCCACGTGGCCTCGCTCACCGGCTCCGAGGCCACCTTCGGTGATTCCACCGACAAGGGCATCAAGATGGCCGTTGAGGAGCAGAACAAGGCCGGCGGGGTGAAGGGCAAGCAGATCCAGGTGAAGACCCTGGACGACCAGGGCAAGCCCGAAGAGGCTGCCCAGGCCGCCACGAACCTCATCGTGAACGACAAGGTCAACATGATCATCGGCGAGGTGGCGAGCAGCCGCTCGCTGGCGATCGCCCCGATCGCGGACGCCAACAAGATTCCGCAGATCACTCCCACCTCGACGAACCCGCGGGTCACGATGGACGGCGACAAGGTGCGTCCGTACGTGTTCCGCGTCTGTTTCATCGATCCCTTCCAGGGGACCGTGATGGCGAAGTACGCCACCGAGACCATGAAGGTGAAGAAGGTCGCGGTGTTGCGCGACGTGGGGAACGACTACTCGGTGGGCCTCGCCAACTTCTTCGAGGACACGTTCAAGAAGCTCGGCGGGGAGATCGTCACCGATCAGAGCTACAAGGCTGGCGATCAGGACTTTAAGGCCCAGCTCACCGCCATCCGGGAGCTGAACCCGGAGGCCATCTACGTGCCTGGGTACTACACCGACGTGGGCCTCATCGCGCGGCAGGCGCGCGAGCTGGGGATGAAGCAGCCCCTCATGGGCGGCGACGGCTGGGACTCCGCGAAGCTGTACGAGATCGCCGGCGGGGCGCTCGACGGCTCGTTCTTCTCGAACCACTACACGCAGGAGAGCCCCGATCCGATCATTCAGGACTTCGTGAAGAAGTACAAGGACAAGTACGGCGCGGTGCCCGACGCCCTCGCCGTCCTGGGCTACGACGCCGCCAAGGTGGGGATCGACGCGATGATGCGGGCCAAGGACCTCACCGGCCCCGCGGTCCGCGACGCGCTCGAGCAGACGAAGGGGTTCCGGGCCGTTTCCGGAGAGATCACGCTGAACGATCACCACGATGCGGTGAAGTCGGCGGTGGTCATCGCCATCAAGAACAACGAAGGTCACTACTCGGCCACGGTCAACCCGTAGGCCCCCTGGCCTAGTGGGCGCGGGGCGGGTGTTACCCGCCGCGCGCCGGAATTCTCCTCGTGACCGAGTTCCTCCAGCACCTCGTGAACGGGATCTCGCTCGGGACCATCTACGCCCTCATCGCCCTGGGCTACACGATGGTCTACGGGGTCCTGAAGCTCATCAACTTCGCCCACGGGGACGTCTACATGGTGGGCGCGTTCGCCGGGTTCTACTTCGCCACGGCGACGGCGAAACAGCAGCCGACCTTCATGCGGGCGGTGCTCATCACCCTCGGGTCGATGGTGATCTGCGGCCTCCTCGGGTGGGCGATCGAGCGCTTCGCCTACCGGCCGCTGCGGCAGAGGCCCAGGCTCACCGCGCTCATCACCGCCATCGGCGTGTCCTTCCTGCTCGAGTACGGCTTCCAGCTCCAGTTCCCGGGTTCCTGGTTCCCTCCCGGCCCGACCCCCCGCTTCTTCCCCGAGCTCTTGCCCCGGTTCACGCTCGAATGGCCGACCCGGTTCGGGGTGAGCCTGTCGAACTACGATGTGATCGCCTTCTGCGTGGCGATCGCGCTCATGGTGGGGCTGCAGTGGATCGTCTACCGGACCCGGTTCGGGACCGCCATGCGAGCGGTCTCGTTCGACGCCCAGGTGGCCGGGCTCATGGGGATTCCGGTGAACCGGATCATCTCCGGGACGTTCGTCCTGGGGAGCGTCCTGGCGGCGGCGGCCGGGGTCATCAACGCCAGTACCCATCCCCGGATCGAGCCGCTCTTCGGTCTCATTCCCGGGCTCAAGGCGTTCGTGGCGGCGGTCTTGGGGGGGATCGGCAGCGTGCCCGGGGCGATGGTGGGGGGGCTGGTGCTCGGGCTGGCCGAGGAGTACGTGGCCGGGTACGCGCTCTCCTCCTACCGCGACGCCATCGCCTTCACGGTTCTCATCGTCGTGCTCCTCTTCAGGCCCACCGGGATCTTCGGGAGGGTCACCGTGGAGAAGGTCTAGTGGGCTTTCTACGCGGAGTGCTCCGCTCCACTCTCCCCTTCCTCATCGGGATCCCGATCCTGCTCGTCCTGCAGGCGGTCCTGGACGAGGCCGGGCGTCAGGACCTGTCGCTCATCGCCATCTTCGCCGCCATCAACGTCGTCTTGGCGGTGTCGCTCAACGTGGTGAATGGTTTCACCGGCCAGTTCTCCTTGGGCCACGCAGGGTTCATGGCGGTGGGGGCCTACACCGCTGCCAAGATCACCCTGGCCTTCCGCGGCTCGCAGATGCTCGGGCTCCCCGAGGATCTTTCGGGCCAGGTGGTCTTCTTCCTGGCGCTCCTCGCGGCGATGTTCAACGCGGCCATCGCCGGGTTCCTCGTGGGCATGCCCTCGCTCAGGCTCCGCGGGGACTACCTCGCCATCGTGACCCTGGGGTTCGGCGAGATCATCCGGTCCGTCATCGAGAACCTGAAGACGCTCGGCGCCTCCACCGGGCTCTCCGGCCTCCCCCGCCTCACCAGCGTGACCTGGGCGGGGGTAGGGGCGCTCGCCACGGTGATCATGGCGCGGCGGCTAGCGGTCTCCACCCAGGGCCGGGCCCTCTTCGCCATCCGGGAGGACGAGGTCGCGGCCGAGGCGATGGGGGTCGATACCACCGGCTACAAGGTCCGCGCCTTCGTCATCTCGGCCGCCTTCGCGGGCCTGGCGGGGGGCCTCGTGGTTCACGTCCTCCAGCTCTCCACCCCGCGCAGCTTCACCTTCATCCGCTCCATCGAGGTGGTGGTGATGGTGACCTTGGGCGGCCTCGGCTCGATCACCGGGTCGATCGTGGCGGCGGTGGGTCTCACGGTGGGGCTAGAGCTCCTGCGGGAGGTCCAGCAGTATCGGATGGTGGTCTACGCCTTCCTCCTCATCGCCCTCATGCTCTTGCGGCCCCAGGGGCTCTTCGGCACGCGGGAGATCTGGGACCTCTCGCTCTTCCGGCGGTTCCCCTGGAAGAAGCTCGGGGTGGCCACCACGCCCGGCCCGGCCGGAGTGGCTCCCACCGAGGCGGGCGAGGGCGAACCGGGAGGACCGCCGTGAGCGAGCCCGCCCTCGACCTCTCCCACGTCACCATGCGCTTCGGCGGCCTCCGGGCGCTCGTCGACTTCAGCCTCTCGCTCTACCCCGGCGAGCTCGTGGGCATGATCGGTCCGAACGGTGCGGGGAAGACCACCGCCTTCAATGCCGTCACCGGGGTGTACGCTCCCACCGAGGGCGAGGTGAAGGTGGCGGGCGAGCGGGTCAACGGGCTAAGGCCCCACGCCATCTGCACCCGCGGCGTCGCCCGGACGTTCCAGAACATCCGCCTCTTCCGCCAGCTCACCGCCCTCGACAACGTGCGGGTGGCTTGCCACGCCGGGGCGCAGAGCGGGTTCGTGGACTCGCTCTTCCTCACCCGGAATCACCGGGCCGAGGAGCAGCGGATCCTGGAGCGGGGCGAGGAGTACCTAAAGGTGATGGGTCTCGCCCACCGCCGGGACGAGCTGGCGCGAAACCTGCCCTACGGCGAGCAGCGGCGGCTCGAGATCGCTCGAGCCCTGGCCACCGGCCCCAAGGTGCTCTGCCTGGACGAGCCGGCGGCGGGCATGAACGCGGCCGAGAAGATCGAGCTCATGGCCCTCATCCGCTCGGTCCGCGACCGATTCGGGCTCGCCGTCCTGCTCATCGAGCACGACATGAGGGTGGCGATGGGGGTCTCGGAACGGATGATCGTGCTCGACCACGGGCTGACCATCGCCAAGGGTCGACCGGAGGCCATCCGCAAGGACCCCAAGGTCATCGAGGCCTACCTGGGGGACGCCTACCTCGAGGAGAAGCACATCGCCGTGCCGGTGGGCGGTCCGGGAGCGAGCACGTGAGCGCGTCCATCCTCGAGGTCCTGGACCTGTCAGTCCACTACGGGGCGATCCAGGCCTTGCGCGGCATCTCCATCGCGGTCCCGAGCGGCGAGGTGGTGGCCCTCATCGGGGCCAACGGGGCGGGGAAGACCACCACCCTGCGGGCCGTCTCCCGCATGATCCGGGCGAGCGGGGGCACCATCCGCTTCGAGGGGGAGGAGGTGAGCCGCCTCCCCTCCCACGCCCTGGTGGCCCGGGGAATGGCCCACGCGCCCGAGGGGAGAGGCATCTTCCTGAATCTCACGGTCAAGGAGAACCTGGACCTCGGGGCCTACCTGCGCCGCGACCGGGAGGCGATCGTGGAGGACGCCCGGAGCGCCTTCAAGCTGTTCCCGGTCCTGGAGGAGCGGAAGTCCCAGGTGGCCGGCACGCTCTCCGGCGGCGAGCAGCAGATGCTCTCGGTGGCCCGGGCCCTCATGAGCCGGCCGAGGCTCATGCTCCTCGACGAGCCTTCGCTGGGCCTCGCCCCCCAGGTGGTGGAGCGGATCTTCGGCGTGCTCCGCGAGGTGAACGAGGGCGGGGTGGCGCTCCTCCTCGTGGAGCAGAACGCGCACAAGGCTCTCCAGCTGGCCCACCGCGCCTACGTCCTCGAGACCGGGAACGTGGTGATGCAGGGCACCGGGCGCGAGCTCCTCGCCTCCCCAGAGGTCCGCCGGGCCTACCTGGGCGAGTAGCGGGAGAGGAAAGAAGGCGGGGTCAGGCCGCGCCCGCTCTCACGCCTCTCGACTGCCGGCCGGGAAGGCGCCGCTCGCTCCGGTTCCAGAAGAAGGCGCAGATCGAGGCGGAGAGGCAGGCGAGCCGGGCGGCGAGTCCCTGCGACAGCGGCAGGACGAGCTCGCGCGGAAAGGCGGGGAGGACGCGCTCGAGCACCGCGTCCACCACGGGCTCCTTCGAGGAGAGGTCCTCCCCCGCCTCGGGAGCGGCCGTCCCCAAAGCCGCGGCATCCGCGGGCGAGCCCACCGCGGCGGTCAAGACCACCGTGACCGACAGGCCCCGGGGACGGAGCTCGAGGTCGCTCGCCAGGGAGAGGGAACGGGCCGCGGCCGCGGCAGCAGCGTAGAGCCCCTGGCCGGGCCGGGGGGCGAAGGCGTCGAGCGAGGGGAACACCACCGCGTGCCCGCCGCCCCGAGCGAGCATGTGCGCCGCGGCCGCCTGTAGGGCGAAGGCGGTGCCCTTGGCGTTCACGTCGAGGTGCCGGTGCACCTCGGCCACCGCGGCCGCGTACGCCTCGCCGGCCTTCTGGTGGGTGGCGGCGTGGAGGAGGACGTCGACCCCGCCGAAGGCCCGCTCCCCGAGCCCGAAGGCCGAGTTCCATTGAGCCGGCTCGCGGACGTCGAGGGGGACGAGCCGGACCTGCCCCAACGGCCAGGCGGCGCGGCGCGCGGTCTCCTCGAGGCGGTGGGTGCAGCCGTCGGCCGCGACGATCCGGTGGCCGAGGGCGGCGAGACGGCTGACCAGGGCCTGGCCGAGGCCGCTCGACGCGCCGGTGACGAGGAAGACGGGATCGGTCACGGTGTCTCTCGGGATGAGTGCGCGGGCCAGAGAGGCGGCGCAACCCATTCCCTTATGAAGACCACGTCCCCGTGCGCTTGTCGACGCCACCTCTCGCCACAGGGCCCCTCGGGCGAAGGGCTCTTTAGCCGCGGCGCCCGGTCGCGGGGGGGGCGGTGTGGGTGGTCGGTCGTCGACCGAGCACCTCGTCGGGCAAGACGCCGCGCGGCCGGAAGGCGAGGAGGGCCATGGTGAGCAGGGCCGCGGCTGCGGCCGTGCCTCCGAGCGCCCGCGAGAGCGGTATCCCCCCCGCCCGGTTCAGGGTGGCGACGAGCAGAGGGGTCTGTGCCGAGAGGAGCGCGCCGACGTGGTAGACGACCCCGAATCCCCGGGCCCGGACCTGGGGCGGGAACAGCGCCGCGAAGAGGTAGGGCGTCACGCCCGAGATCCCCGGACCGAGCGAGCCGGCGAGGAGGGCGCCCAGCCAAAGCCCTCCGGGGACCGCGCCCACGTAGAGGGGCAGGACGAAGAGGAGCAGGGCGAGGGGCACGACCTGGGCCCGGACGACGCCGAAGCGCCCGGCGGCCGCCCCGACGGCGACCGAGCCGCAGAGCATCCCGAGGTTGAAGAGGAGGGCCGGGAGGCGGAGCGCGGTCGGAGGGAGTCCGAGCTCGGTCATGAGGAGCGTGGGCCAAAGGCCGGTGAGCGCGTAGTAGACCCCGAAGCTCGCGCCGTAGAGGAGGCAGGCCCAACCGATGCGGGTCATGAGCCCCGGCCCGGCGCTCCATCCGTTCCCTACCGACGCCGGGGGTCGCCGTGGGGGGCCATCCTCCCGGACGAGGAGGCGGATGGGAACGACGAGGAGGGCGGGAAGGGCGGCGATGAGGAACAAGGACCGCCAGTGCTGTGGCCCGACCGCCGCGTAGGCGAAGGCGGCGAGGACGTACCCGATGCCGAAGCTCCCCTGGAGGATCCCGGAAAAGAGGCCGCGCGAACGCGCCGGCCAGCTCTCCATCGCGAGCGCCGCGCCGCTCGTCCACTCGGCCCCCATTCCGAACCCGAAGAGCGTCCTCAGGAAGAGGACCCAGCCGAAGGTCGGCGCGAACGCCACGGCGCCGTCGCAGGCGGCGAACCAGAGGATGGAGACAATGAGCGGCAGCCGCCGACCGCGCCGGTCGGAGAGCCACCCCGCGGCGAGCCCACCCGCGAGCCGGAGGAGGAGGGTGAGCGTCACGCTGAGCGCCGTGGCGACGTAGGTGACGCCGAACTCGACGGCGATGTCCTTCATGGCGAAGAGGAAGATGCAGAAGTCGAACCCGTCGAGCACCCACCCGGCCCATGCGGCGAGGGCGTTCGTCCACTGGGCCCTTGTTGGCTCCTTCCAGAAGGGAACGGCCGGAGCGGGTCCTTCGCTCTGAGGGACCATGGGGCGGTGGGAGTAACCCACCCCGGGTGTGCCTGTAAAGCGGGGGGAAGAGAGGGGCGGGTCCCGGTGAGGGGGAAAGGGCGGCTAGGCGGGCTGCGGCGCGGGCGCGGCGCAAGGATCGCGAGAGTCCCTGGCCCGTTCCTCGAGCTGCCGTCGGCGCGGGCCGGCGGCGGCGAGGTGGCCGGCCGCGACGAGGAGGCCGGCCACGAGGCAGGCGAGCCAGACGGCGCGCGCTCCCGCCCGGGCAGCAAGCTCACCGGACAGTAGCGGTGAGAGCGCGAACGCGAGCGAGGTGGTGGTGCCGTAGAACCCCTGGTAGCGGCCCCGCAAGGAGGTCGGAGCAAGGTTTGCGGCCAGGGCCGACGCCACCGGGAGGCCCAATACTTCCCCCAGGGTCCAGAGGAGGACCCCCAGGGCATAGAGCGGCAGCGAGGAGGCGAAGGCGTTCAGACCGTAGCCCAAGCCCAAGAGAAGCGCCGAGGCGGCGAGGGCTCCGGAAGGGTCCCGGGCGCGGAGCCTGGGGCCGATCAATGGCTGGAAGACGATGGCCCCCGCGCAGTTGAGCCAAAGCAAGAAAGCGTACCCGCCGCGTCCGACGCCATGCGCCGTCACGTCGACGCCCAGCATGAGTTCCCATTGCGCGAACACGATGAGGGCCACGAGGTGGAGGCCGAGGAAGGTGACGAAGGGCCGATCGCGAAGGGCGTGGCGGAGCCCGTGCGGGACCGGGTCGTGCGAAGAAGCCCTGGGGCGGGTCTCCGGCACGCGGAGCGCCACCAGCACGGCGAAGCCTGCGGTGGTGGCCGCGTCGAGGAGGAAGAGGGCCGGCAGGCTCCGCACGCCGACCACGCCCGCCGTGGCGTAGCCGAGGCCGAAGCCCACGTTGGCCGCCCAGTAGACGAGGCCGAAGGCGCGCGGGCGTTCCGAGAACGGGACGAGGTCGGCCACCGCGGCATTGAGCGCCGGGGGGTACATCTGGCCGGCGGCGCCCGCGGAGAGCGTGAGGAGAGAGAGGAGGACGGGAGAGCGCGCGAGCGCGAGCGCCGCCACCGCGGCGGCGCTCCCGGCGAGGGAGACGAGCATGGTGATCCGCCGGCCCATGCGATCGGCCAGGGCGCCGCCCAGGAGGGAGGCGACCACCCCGCCCGCGCCGTAGAGCGCGACCAGGCGTCCCGCCGCTGCGGCGCCGAACCCGCGCTCCTCGACGAGGTAGAGCGCCAAGAACCCGACCACGAAGGAGGCGGCCCGGTTCAGGAGCACGCCCCACCACAGCACCCAGAAGGCGGGGGGCAGGCCGACAGAAGAAGTGCGGAGGCGCGCCCGGAGCATGGGGGTGGGTTCTTAGCACTGCTCCCGGGGAAACGGAAACGGCCGCCCCGCGGGGCGGCCGTCCTTCTCCGGCAAGGGCCCGGATCGGATCCGGATCAGATGTCGAAGTAGAGCGAGAACTCGACCGCCGAGGGGCGCATCCGCACCGGGTTCACTTCCTTGTCGTACTTGTACTGGATCCAGGTCTCGATCACGTCCTCGGTGAAGACGTCGCCCTTCAGGAGGAACTTGTGGTCCTTGCGGAGGCACTCGAGCGCCTCGTCGAGCGAGCCCGGCATCTTGGGGATGTCCTTCAGCTCCTCGGGCGACATCCCGTAGATGTCCTTGTCGAGTGGCTGGCCGGGGCTCGTCTTGTTCTCGATCCCGTCGAGGCCCGCCATGAGCATGGCGGCGAAGGCGAGGTAGCCGTTGCAGGCCGGGTCGGGGGAGCGGAACTCGATGCGCTTGGCCTTGGGGCTGGGCGAGTACATGGGGATGCGGATCGAGGCGGAGCGGTTCCGGGCCGAGTAGGCGAGGTTGATGGGCGCCTCGAACCCCGGCACGAGCCTCTTGTAGGAGTTCGTGGTGGGGCAGCAGAGCGCGGCCAGGGCGGGGCCGTGGCGGAGGATCCCCCCGATGTAGTGCATGGCCAGCTCGGAGAGGCCGGCGTAGCCCTCCCCCGCGAAGAGAGGCTTGTTGCCCTTCCAGATCGACTGGTGGGTGTGCATCCCCGAGCCGTTGTCCCCGTAGAGAGGCTTCGGCATGAAGGTCACGGTCTTCCCGTGGCGCCGGGCGACGTTCTTCAGGACGTACTTGTACCACTGGAGCATGTCGGCCATGCGGAGGAGGGAGTCGAAGCGGAGATCGATCTCGGCCTGACCGGCGGTGGCCACCTCGTGGTGCTGCTTCTCGATCAGGATCCCGACCGACTCCATCACCCGGCACATCTCGGTGCGGATGTCCTGCAGGCTGTCGATGGGGGGAGCGGGGAAGTAGCCCTCCTTGTAGCGCGGCTTGTACCCGAGGTTCCCGCCGGGCTCCTCCCGGCCGGTGTTCCACTGGCCCTCGACCGAGTCGACCTTGTAGAAGGCGTGGTTCACCCCGGCGTCGTAGCGGACCTCGTCGAAGATGAAGAACTCGGGCTCCGGCCCGAAGTAGGCGGTGTCGCCGATGCCGGTCGACTTCAGGTACTTCTCGGCCTTGATGGCGATGTTGCGCGGGTCGCGGGAGTACGGCTCCTTGGTGATGGGGTCGGTGATGTTGCAGATGAGCGAAAGGGTCGGCTCCGCCATGAAGGGGTCGATCACGGCGGTCGAGGCGTCCGGCAGGACCAGCATGTCGGAGGCGTGGATCGCCTGCCAGCCGCGGATCGAAGAGCCATCGAACCCAAGGCCCTCCTCGAAGACGTCCTCCGAGAGCTCGTAGATCGGGATCGAGAAGTGCTGCCAGATGCCGATGAAATCCATGAACTTCAGGTCCACGTAGGTGGCCTTCTTCTCCTTGGCCAGATCGAGGACCTGCTTCGGGGTCAGATTCGCCATCGCGGTAGGGTCTCCGAGGTTGCGGGGTTAGCGGGCGAACCAGATAGCACGGTGCATGCCAGGAGTGTGAGCGAACCTCTCGCGGAGAGAAGTGCAAAACGGCGGGCCTCGGCTGCCCGGGGGGCGAGCAGGTCTCGCTCCCCCCTTCTTCCACACGGGCCCGAAGAACTCGCGGCGATCCAGGGTGTTCGGGAGAGCCGAAGAGGCCTGTGGGGCAGGCGCATGTACCTCGGTGGGGGCCAAGATGCTTCCCCGTGCTGGTCCGCGCACCCCGATGGGAGCTCCACCTCCGCTCCTCCGAGGCTCCCTTGCCCGGAAACGGTGCAGCGTGTGCCTCGCCCGCGGGCACGATTGTCCGGTTCGAAGGCCTCGCGGTGTCGATTCACCTCCGCTTCATGCCGAGCGCCCGCATCCGTTCTCGGAGCGTGTTCCGGTTCATGCCTAGGAGCTCGGCGGCCCGTAGCTGGTTTCCCTTGGTGCGGGTGAGGGCGGCGGAGATGAGTGGAGCCTCGACGGCCGCCAGGACCGCCTGGTAGCGGCCGCCCTCGGGAACGGGCGCGTCGAGCATCGCCTCGACGAGGCCCGAGACCCCTCGCTCGGCCCCGGTGCCGCTCGGGAGGAGGCCGGAGAGGTCCTTGGCCGCGAGCCTCGGTCCCGCGAGCTTGAGGAGCGCGCGCTGCACCACGTTCTGCAGCTCCCGCACGTTGCCCGGCCAGGCGTGAGCGAGGAGCAAGGGCTCCGCGTCCCGGGCGAGCGCGATGGGGCGGCCCCGGAGCTGCTCGCCGTACTTCGAGACGAAGTGGCGGGCGAGGAGGACCACGTCCCCCTCGCGCTCCCGAAGGGGTGGGAGCCGGATGGGCACCACCGCCAGGCGGTAGTACAGGTCGCGCCGGAAGCGGCCGTCCTCGACCGATCGAGCCAGGTCTGCGTTCGTCGCGGCCACGATGCGGACGTCGACGGGCATGGGCCTCGAGCCGCCCACCCGGTCCACCTCTCGTTCCTGGAGAACCCGGAGGAGCTTGGCCTGCAGCTCGATGGGCATCTCCCCGATCTCGTCGAGGAACAAGGTCCCGCCGCTCGCCAGCTCGAACTTGCCCGGTCGCCGCTCCACTGCGCCCGTGAAGGATCCCTTCTCGTGGCCGTAGAGCTCGCTCTCGATGAGGTCCTTGGGGATGGCGGCCATGTTCACGGTGATGAAGGGACCGCGGCCCCGGGCGGAGTTGCCGTGGATGGCGCGGGCCACGAGTTCCTTGCCGGTTCCCGACTCGCCGGTGAGGAGGACGGTCATCTCGGTGCGGGCCACCCGCCCGATCTCCTTGTAGACCTCCACCATGGCGGTGGAGCGGCCGATGAGGGTGTCGAGCAAGGAGGCCTCGCGCCGGCGGGCGGTCTCCTCCCCGCCCTCGGCGAGGGCCCGCGAGCCGTGCTCGTGCTCGAGCACCGGTTCGGCGTGCTCCGGGGCCGCCGCCAGGTCGCGGACGAGCCGCTCCACCCGGCCGAGGTCGAAGGGCTTCCCCAGGTAGTCGGCCGCCCCGCGCTTCATGGCTTCCACGGCGGAGCGCATGGTGTCCTCGGCGGTCATCACCACGACGAAGGGCGAGTCCGCCCGACCGCCGATCTCTCCGAGGAGCTTGAACCCGTCGTCGCCGGGGAGGCGCACGTCGAGCAGGACGAGCCCGATGCCGTTGCGGCCGCTGCCCTCGAGCCGAAGCTTCTCCCGGGCTTCCTCGGCGCTGCCCGCTTCCTCGAAGGGCACCTGGGCCCGCTCGCAGGTCCGGGCCAGCACGAATCGGACGGAGGGTTCGTCGTCGACGATGAGGACCTTGCGCAAGGTGGGCCTCCGGAGGGCTTTCTAGCCTCCCGAAGCAAGTACTTTGCCAGGAGCCGGGTTCCCGGGCACCTCTGTGAACGGTCGCCGGGCAGGGCACGAGGGGGAGAATCCCCGGCCCGGATGGATCCCTACGGAAGGTCGAGGGGAAGGTAGATCGCGGCCTCGGCGCCGCCCCCGATCCGGTTCTTCACCTCGATGCGCCCGCCATGGGCCTCCACGATCCGCCGGGAGATCGCGAGCCCGAGCCCGGTCCCATGGGGCTTCGAGGTGGCGAAGGGGGTGAAGAGCCGGCCGACCATGGGTTCGGCGATCCCTGGACCGTTGTCGACGACGGCGATGCGGGCGAGGGGCCGGGTGCGCCCGCTGGCGGACCGGAGGCGCAGGCCCGCCACACCCGTCTCGAGGCCGATGCTGGGCCGATCCAGCTCGGAGGTGGCCTCGACCGCGTTCCTTACGAGGTTCAGGATCACCTGGGTGAGCTTCTCCTCGTCGCCCTGGACGGGCGGCAGGGAGGGATCGTAGCGCTCCGCGAAGGTGATCCGGTCGGCTCCGGGGAGGCCCCGGACCAGGACGAGCACGTCCCCCAGGACGTCGTGGATGCTCACCCTCTCGGTCTGGAGGGCGGTGGGACGGGCCAGGTCGAGCAGTTCGCGCACGAGGCCGTCGACGCGTTTCGCCTCCCGGGCGATGACCTGTGCGTACTCTCGCGTCGCCCCCTCCGCCTCTCGGGCCAAGAGCTCGGCCGAGCCCTGCAGGCCTGCCAGGGGGTTCTTGATCTCGTGGGCCAGGCCCGCGGCCAGGGCCTCGAAATCGAGGGCCTGCTCCCGGGAGAGGGGGCGGCGCAGGATCACCACCGTGCCGAGGCAAGTGGCCCCGTCCCAGAGCGGCATGGCCTCGACCGGCAGATTGCCCGGTCCGGTGGGGCTGGGCAGCTCGATGGCCTGGGTCTCCTGGGAGAGCCGGGCGCGCTCGGCGAGAACCGCGAGGGGCGTTCCCCCGGGCAGCGCCCGGGCCGGCAGCTCGACGAAGCGTTCCCTAGACCCACCGAACAGCTCTTCCGCGGCGGGGTTCAGGTGCAGGATCCCGCCGTCGGCTCCCACGAGGAGCACCGCGTCCGTGAGCGAGTCGATGGTCGCGCGCGCGATCACCGCCGGGAGCGGAGCCGCCTTGCCGCTGCGGGACACGGGCGATGTCCGAGGCCTACAGCGCCTCGTCCCCGCGCTCGCCGGTGCGGATGCGGATGACCTCCTCGACCGGGACCACGAAGATCTTCCCGTCTCCGATGCGGCCCGTCTTGGCGGCGCGCTCGATCACCTCGACGACCCGCCCCACCATCCCGTCGGCGACGACCACCTCGATCTTGACCTTGGGGAGGAAGTCCACGACGTACTCGGCCCCCCGGTAGAGCTCCGTATGCCCCTTTTGCCGGCCGAAGCCTTTAACCTCGGTGGCGGTCAGGCCCGCGACCCCGACCTCGGTTAGGGCCTGCTTCACCTCGTCCAGCTTGAACGGCTTGATGATGGCCTCGACCTTCTTCACGGTGCACCCCTGCGGTGGGTGGATGTTGGCCTGCGTGCCCGAATTCTGTGCTCGCCCTGCCCAGGATTCAATCAGTCGCTCCCTGGCTTCTCGACTTCCCCCTGGCCAGCAAGGCACCTCGAGGCGGGTACGAGGGGGTGAGGGAAGAAGTTGCAACGCCCGCGCCATCTCCCCAAAGCCTCGCCTGTGCCTTCCGCCGGCGGTAGTTTGGGCCCTTGATGTCGGTCCTCTCGGTCGCCGCAGTGGCAGCGGCGCTCTCGGCGCTCCTCCTCCTCCACTACGCGCTCTCTAGCCTCTGGCTACGGGTTCCGGCGCGAGAAGACGAGCTTCTCTTCGCGCGGACGAGGGACGGGTGGGAGCTCGCCCTGGGCCGCTGTCGGCCCAAGGGGAGGGCCCGCGCCCTTCCCGTCCTGCTCGTGCCCGGCGTCGCCATGAACCGGCAGGCATTCGAGTTCGGGCTTAGCCGCTACGCGCTCGCGGCCCACCTCGCGGTGGCCGGCTTCGACTGCTTCTCGCTCGATCTGCGCGGCCACGGGGCCTCGCACCGCCTCGGGCCGGGCGCGCCGCGGTCCTGGAACCTCGACACCTACCTCGACCTGGACCTCCCCGCCGCGTTCGAGAGGATCCGCCGAGAGACCGGCGCGCCGCGGGTCCTCTACGTGGGCCACAGCCAGGGTGCGCTCTTGGGGCTCGCTGCCGCCGCCCGTTACGGGCCGCGGATCGCGGCCCTGGCGGCGCTGGCCGCGCCCGCGCACTTCGACGTGCAGGGAGATCTGAAGGTCGTCCTGAGCTGGCGGTATCCCCTGCGCGGCAGGCTCACCCGGACGATCGCACGCATGGTCGCTCCCTTCTCGGGGTACTGGCACCCCGCTCCGGCAGACCTCGCCCTGAACCTTCGCAACGTCGAGCCGGCGGTCTTGCGCCGGCTCCTCGCGAGCGCCGTCGAGAACGTGGCCCCGGGCGTCCTCGAGCAGTTCGAGACCTTCGTCCGCGAGGACTCGTTTCGCTCGATGGACGGGGAGGTGGACTACCGGGCCATGCTCCCCGGCTGCCGGCAGCCGGCGCTGTTCTTGGCCGCGGAGAAGGACGGGCTCGCCCCGCCTTCGGTGGTTCGGGCGACCTACGAGTCCTGGGGCGGGCCGAAGCGCTACGTCCTCGAACGCGACTTCGGGCACGCGGACCTCCTCGTCGGCCGCGATGCGCCCGAGGTGGTGTATCCGGAGGTGCGGAGGTTCTTGGAGGAGCAGGCGGCGGGTCCTGGGGCCTAAAGGGGAGAGGGGGCGATCTCGCGTGCTCGGCGAGCGAGGGCAAGCTTTCCAAGAAGAGCGATGGGTGAGAAGCGGGTCCGGCGGTAGCATGGGGCGCCGTGCGTCGCCGGTTTGCCCTCGCCGCCGCCCTGCCGGCGCTCGTCTCGCTCGCGGCGATGGCGCTCTTCGCGGACCGGCTCATCCGCCGAGCGCTGGAGGACGAGCTCGGCGCGCGGCTCCTCGTCGCCGCGCAGGCGGCCGCCGCCTCGCTTCCCGCGGAGCGGCTGGCCCGACTCTCCCCCGGCGACGAGACGACCCGGGGATACGCCTACCTCCGCGGGCGGCTCGAGTCCCTCGCGAGCGCGACGGCCACCCGCATCGTGGTGGTCCGGCCGGACCGGACCGCCCTCGCCGACTCGGCCGGACGGATCACGATCGGCGAGCCGGTGCCCGCGCTCGAGCGGGACCGGCTGGAGATCGCCTACGCCGCAGAGGGCCATGCGGGGACGAGCCAGGTCCTCTTCGAGGGGTCGGACGGGCTCCTCTACAAGACCGGCTACGCCCCCCTGCGCGATGCCACCGGCCGGGTGGTGGCGGTGGTCGGGGCGGACGGCACCGCCCCCTCGTTCGCGACCTACCGCCGCTTCCGGCGGCTGTTCGCGCTCTTTGCCGTGTCCGGGGCGGTTCTGGCGGCCCTGGTGGCGGCCGCGGCCTCGCTCTCCGTGACGCGGCCCCTCACGAGGCTCACGAGCGCCGCCCGGCGGATCGGCCACGGGGACCTCGCCACCCCGCTCTGGGAACGGCCTCGCGGGGACCAGGTGGGCACGCTGCGCGATACCCTGGAGGAGATGCGCAGGGCGCTCTTCGCGCGCGACGAGGAGCGCGAGATGCTCCTCGCCGGCATCGCGCACGAGGTCCGCAACCCCCTCGGAGCGCTCGATCTGTTCGCCGGGCTCCTCGCCGAGGAGCTCGCGGGGCGCCCCGAGGCGCTCCACGTCGAACGGCTTCGGAGCGAGCTCGCGGCGCTGGAGAAGGTGGTGGGGGAGTTCTTGGACTTCGCCCGGGCCCGGCCCAAACACCGAGACGAGGTGGACCTCTCTTCGCTCGCGAAGGAGGTGGCCGATCTGTGCGGACCCTTGGCCGCGTCGCGGGCGGTGTCCTGCGTGGCGGAGGGGGAGGGATGGGTCGGGGCCGACCGGGAGCAGGTGCGCCGGGCGCTCATGAACCTCGCGCGGAACGCCATCGAGGCGGCCCCCGCGAAGAGCGAGGTGCATCTCTCGGCGCACCGGGAGGGGCGGGTGGCGAGGCTCGAGGTCGCGGACAAGGGACCGGGCCTCTCGGCCGAGGCCCGCGGGAATCTCTTCCGGCCGTTCTTCACGACCAAGGATCGGGGGACGGGGCTCGGCCTGGCGCTCGCCAAGAAGGTGGCCGACGCGCACGGCGGGACGCTCGCCCTCTTCGACCGCGAGGGGGGGGGCACGGTCGCCCGCCTCGAGCTTCCGGCCCTCGAGGTCCCAGCCTCCTTCGGGGAGGACCCGCCCGCCCGGGAGGGACGGTCGCCCGAGGGCGGCCGGGCGGCGGACCGCGAGGCGAGTTAGCCCGAGAGCTTCCGGTGGTCGAGGACGCGTTTCGCCTTGCCGGTGGAGCGCTCCAGGGTGTTCGGGGCGACGAGCTCCACCGTCATCCGGATGCCGGTGACCGCGTGGATCTCCCGGTCGATGCGATCGCGGAGCTCCACCATCTGCCGCATCTCGTCCCTGAAGTCGCCGGGCCTCACCTCGACCTTGACCACCGCCTCGTCGAGCGCGCCGGGCCGCGAGACCTCGATGAGGTAATGGGGGGCGGTCCCCTCGGCCCGGAGGAGGGCCTCCTCGATCTGCGAGGGGAAGACGTTCACTCCCCGGACGATGAGCATGTCGTCCGACCGGCCCCGCACCCGGCTCATCCGCGCACCGGTCCGCCCGCAGGGGCAGGGGCTCCGGTCGAGCGAGGCGAGGTCGCGGGTCCGGTACCGAAGGAGCGGCATCGCTTCCTTGGTGAGGGTGGTGAAGACGAGCTCGCCCACCTCGCCGTCCTTGAGGGGCTCAAGGGTCTCGGGGTCCACGCACTCGACGAGGAAGTGGTCCTCGGCCACGTGCATGCCGTTCCGATGGAGGCACTCGCCCGACACCCCCGGGCCGATGATCTCCGAGAGGCCGTAGTTGTTGAAGGCCATGATGCCCAGGGTCCGCTCGATCTCGTCCCGCAGCTCCTCGGTCCAGGGCTCGGCCCCGAAGTGGCCGAAGCGAAGAGTGATCTCTTCCGGGGAGAGGCCCTGGGCCCGGGCCACCTCGCCGATGTGGAGGGCGTAGGAGGGCGTGCAGACGAGGACCTGGGCCCCCAGGTCCTGGATGAGCTGCACCTGGCGCGGGGTGTTCCCCCCCGCCGCCGGCACCACCGCCGCCCCCACCTTCTCGATGCCGTAGTGCAGGCCGAAGCCGCCGGTGAAGAGGCCGTATCCGAAGGCCACGTGGACGGTGTGCTCGGGCATGAGGCCGCCGGCGGTGAGAAAGCGCGCCACGAGAGAGGCCCAGGTGTCGAGGTCTCGTCTCGTGTAGGCGACGAAGGTGGGCCGGCCGGTGGTCCCGGAGGAGCCGTGGATGCGGGCCACCTCTGCGCGGGGAACCGCGAGGAGGCCTAGGGGGTAGTGCTGGCGCAGGTCCTCCTTGGCGGTGAAGGGGAGGCGGCGCAGGTCGTCGACCGAGCGGATCGACCGGGAGGACACGCCCCCCGACCGGAGGGCGTCCCGGTAGAGCGGGACCTTCAGGACCCGGTCCACGGTGGCCGCGAGGCGCTCCGCCTGCAGGGCCCGGAGGGTGTCTCTGGGGAGCGCCTCCGCCGGCTCGAAGAGGCGGTTCTCGAAGAGGAGCTTCACGGGGCTCTCTTCACCGTGCGGTGCGGGCGAGGAGCTCGGCCGCGGGGACGAGGGGGACTCCGTGCTCGGCCAGGATCCGCTCCGCCCGGTCGGGGTCCTCGACCCGGAAGAGGAGGGTGGCGTACGGGCCCCGGGCGAAGGGGTACATGTACTCCACCCCCAGGTTGGCCTTCTCGAAGCCCTCGAGCACCTGGGCCAGGCCGCCGGGCCGGTCCGGGACGTCGACCGCGAGGACCTCGGTCACGTTCACCACCACCCCCTGGGCCTCGAGGGCGGCCTTGGCCTTCTCCCAGTCCTTCACCACGAGGCGGAGGATGCCGAACTGCTGGGTGTCGGCGAGCGACATGGTGAGGACATCGATGCCCGCCTCGCCCAGGATCTTGCAGGGGATGCGGAGCTGGCCGGGACGGTTCTCGAGGAAGAGCGACAGCTGGCGGATCTTCATGGCATCACTCCTAAGAAAAAGGCCGCGACCACGGGGACGAGGGGCGAAGAGCCCTCACACCTTCCGCTGGTCCAAGACCCGCCGGGCCTTGCCCTCGCTCCGGGCCAGGGTGCGGGGAGCGACCAGGGTCACCTGAACCCGAAGGCCGAGCACGTGCTCGATGGCCCGGGCCAGCTTCTCCTGGAGCGTCTGCAGGCCGCGGATCTCGTCGGAGAAGACCTCGGAGGTGACCTCCACTTGGACCTCCATCTCGTCGAGCCCCTTCTCGCGGGTGAGGACGATCTGGTAGTGGGGGAGCGTCCCCTCCACGGCGAGGAGCGCCGTCTCGACCTGGGAGGGGAACACGTTCACCCCGCGGATGATGAACATGTCGTCGGAGCGCCGTCCGATCCGCCGGATGCGGCGCAAGGTGCGGCCG
The DNA here is from genome assembly GCA_035686075.1 of Anaeromyxobacter sp. Classification (GTDB taxonomy): domain Bacteria; phylum Myxococcota; class Myxococcia; order Myxococcales; family Anaeromyxobacteraceae; genus Anaeromyxobacter. The sequence continues at coordinate 182,865 of DASRZU010000009.1, read as the reverse complement.
CAGGGGCACCGCTCGGGGTCGAGGGCGGTGATGTCCCGGGTCCGGTACCGGATCATGGGCATCGCCTCCTTGGAGAGGGTGGTGAGGACCAGCTCTCCCTCGACCCCCTCGGGGAGGACCTCGCCGCTCTGCGGGTCCACGATCTCCGGGTAGAAGTGGTCCTCGAAGACGTGCAGGCCCCGGCGCTCGAGGCACTCGATCCCCACGCCCGGTCCGATGATCTCGGAGAGCCCGTAGATGTCGTGGGCCCGGATCCCGGTCTCCGCCTGGATGTACTCGCGCATCGACTCCGACCAGGGCTCGGCGCCGAACACGCCCACCTTGAGCTTCCCGAAGCCGATCTTCGCCTCCTTGGCCCGCTCCACGAGGTGGACGAAGTACGAGGGGGTGCAGCAGATGGCCGTCACCCCGAAGTCGGCGAGAACCATGAGTTGCCGCTCGGTGTTGCCGCCCGAGATGGGGATGACGGTGGCCCCGAGCGCCTCGGCGCCGTAGTGCGCCCCCAGGCCGCCGGTGAAGAGGCCGTACCCGTAAGCGTTCTGGATGACGTCGCCCTTGTGGAGCCCGCAGGCCGCGAAGGAGCGGACCATCACGCTCGACCAGACCTCGACGTCGGCGTCGGTGTAGGCGACGACGATGGGCTTGCCGGTCGTGCCCGAGCTGGCATGGAGACGGACCACCTCGCTCATCGGGGAGGCGAACAGGCCGAACGGGTAGGTGTCGCGCAGGTCGTTCTTCACCGTGAAGGGGAGCCGTCCCAGGTCAGGCAGGCCGCGGATCGCCTCGGGGGAGAGGCCGCGCCCCTCCATCCGCTGCCGGAAGAGGGGCACCCGCTCGTAGGCCCGCCGCACCACCGAGCGGAGCCGTCCGAGCTGGAGGAGCTCGAGCTCCCGCCGGGGCAAGAAGTCGGGAGCGCTGGCCGGGTGGAAGCCGCCGTCGGGGTCGTTCCAGAGCGTCTTCAAAGGTCTCTCCTCCTCGGCGTCAGGCGCCGGGGGGTGGGAGGGGCAACTCTCGACCGAGCCGGAACGCCGCCTCGTTCACGGCGTGGAGCCGCTCGGGCAGGGCGGCCCGGATCGCCTCCCGAAAGTGCTCCTCGGGGATCTCGAGCCGGGCGGAGAGGACTCCGAGGAGCGCCACGTTCAAGCTGCGCTTGTTGGGAAGCCTATCCTCCGGGATGGCGTCGGGAGGGATGAGGACGCCGTTCGGGGCGAGGAGCGGCCGGGTGACGGGGACCTCGGAGGGCTCGAGGACGAGGAGGAAGTCGGCCTCGCCGGGAGGGATCATGGGCGAGAGCACGACCTCGCCGAAGCGCACGTCCGAGGTGACGCTCCCCCCTCGCTGGCTCATCCCGTGGATCTCGGCCTTCTTGACGTCGAGGCCGGCCCGGAAGGCGGCGTCGGCGAGGATGTCCGAGGCCTTGATGACCCCTTGGCCCCCGAGGCCAGCCACCACCACGTTCATCACCTTCTTTTGGGGCATCACTCGGCCTCCGCGACCAGGGTGCAGGCCTTTTCCCGCTTCTCGGCCGCGGCCTTCTCGTACCTGCGGATGTCGGCGGCGGCGAGGATGCAGGGCCGCCGGGCCACGATGACGGAGAGCTTGGGGGTCGAAAGGCGCTCCCGGAGGATCTTCTCGAAGGCCCCCGGGTCGGGAATGGGGTCCACCACGTCGACGTGGTCGACCCCCAGGGCCCGCGCCAGCCCCTCGATGGACAGCTTCTGGGTCGGCTCGTGCGCGAGGGTGCGACCGGTGCCCGGGTGCTCCTGCTGGCCGGTCATGGCGGTGGTTCCGTTGTCGAGCACCACGAGGACGTGCCCGGTCTTGGGGGGGTTGTAGACCATCTCGATGAGGCCGCTCACCCCCGAGTGGACGAAGGTCGAGTCGCCGATGAGGGAGACCACCCGTCGCGCCTGTGCCTCGGGAAGCACGTGCCGTAACCCGAGCCCCACCCCCACCGAGGCGCCCATGGCCACGCAGGTGTCCATGCCCTGGTACGGCGGCAAGACGCCCAGGGTGTAGCAACCGATGTCACCGGCCACGATGCAGTCGAGCTTGCGAAGGGTGGCGTAGACCGGGTGATAGGGGCAGGCCTCGCAGAGCTGGGGTGGCTTCCCGCGGGGCGGCTCGGGCTCGGGGGAGAAGTCCCCGGCGAGGATGCGCCGCACCCGGCCGACGTTCAGCTCGCCGAAGCGGAAGGCCGGGTCCTTCCCCGAGATCGGGATCCCCGCCGCGAGGAGCGCGTCGGCGAGGTAGGGATCGCCCTCCTCGATCACCAGGCACTTCCCGACCCGCTCCGCGAAGGCGCGGATCCGCTCGAGGGGGAGGGGGTGGAGGATCTTCAGCTCGAGCAGGCTCGCCTCGGGCGCCGCCTCCTGCACGTGGCGAGCGGTGACGCCCGAGGTGACGATCCCCAGGGCGGGGTCGCCCCGGCGCTCCACGATGAGGGCCCCGGTCTCGGCGAACGCCTGGATGCCGGCGAGCTTCCTCCGCAGGCGAAGGTGGGCCGGACGCGCGTAGGCGGGGATCATCACCCGCTTCTCGATGTCCCGTTCGAAGTGCGGCTCTTTGGCCGCGAGGAGGCCGGGGCGGCGCGTCACGATGCTCTTCGAGTGACAGACCCGGGTCGTCATCCTGAGGAGGACGGGGATCTGCCACCGCTCGGAGAGGTCGAAGGCCTGGAGGGTGAGGTCGTAGGCCTCCTGGGAGTCGGAGGGCTCGAGAAGGGGAAGGCCGGCGGCCACGGCGTAGTGACGGTTGTCCTGCTCGTTCTGGGAGGAGGCCATCCCCGGGTCGTCGGCGGAGACCACGACGAGTCCCCCCGAGACCCCGGTGTAAGCGGCGGTGAAGAGCGGGTCGGCGGCCACGTTCACGCCCACGTGCTTCATGGTCACGAGGGCGCGGGCCCCGCCGAAGGCGGCGCCCAGGCCCACCTCCAGGGCCACCTTCTCGTTGGGTGCCCACTGGGCGCGTCCCCCGAGTTCGGAGAAGACCTGGAGGATCTCCGTCGAGGGGGTGCCCGGGTAGCCGGTCCCGAGGTGGACTCCCGCATCGCGCGCCGCAGCCGCCACCGCCTCGTCGCCGGAAACAAGCCGCCGTTCCTTGCCTTCTCTCAAGGCTCTTCTCCTTCGGAAAATGGCCGGCTCTCTCGCGAGGGCCGCCGCCGCGCGCGCTCCTGAAGGGAAGGGTCTCACCCACTTCCGAAGGCGAGCGCCGCAGGGCCGCTCATCGTACCGGAACGGGCGGAGCGAGATCATCCGCCAAAGTGGCGGAGGGCCTCTCCGCCCCCCCCGGCTGGCGGGGGACCGCTCGCCGCAGCGGGCCATGGCGAGCCGGTCGGCCTAGAGAAGGCTTCTCCCCCGCCCGCGGCGGGCGGCCGCGAACCGACTCTGGCCGGCGCGGGGCTGCTCTTGCCAGAGCCTCACCCCGCCGACGATCGCGAGCGCGTTCGAGCCGAGGCGGCTGTGGGGAGGCAGGTCCTTGAGGCGCCGGGCGTTCCCGCCCCCGAGGACGACCTCGTCCACGACGAACGCGGCCGCGACCGAGCGGACCACCTCGTCGACGCTCCTGCGCCAGGGGGTCTTTCCCAGCCGCAGGAGGGCCCGCTCGCCCACGTAGTCCTCGAGCTCGCCCCGCCGGTACGGCAAGCGTGCCAGCTCGAGCGGCACGACCGTCCCGTCGACCACCATAGCCGCCCCGAGCCCCGTGCCCAGGCCGAGGAAGAGCATGGTTCCCCTTCCCCGGTAGCTCCCGAGGGCCTGCATGGCGGCGTCGTTGATGAGCCGCACCGGCTTCTTGGCTGCGCCGGCGAAGTCGAAGCGGGTCCAGCCGCGGCCCAGGTTGGCGGGCTCGAGGGCCACCCGGCCGGCCACGATGGGCGCGGGGATGCCGATGGTGATGGCGTCGAAGCGCCAACCCTTCTCCGCGACCGCCCGGATCGCGTCCCTTAGCATGCGGCCCGGGGTGAGGCTCTTGCCGGAGGGGAGCTTCACCGTGTCCTCGTGTCCGGTGACGTGCAGCTTCACGTGGGAGCCCCCCACGTCGATGACGAGAATCCTCCTCGCGAAGGCCCGCCCCCTCCCCGGCGCCGGGCCACGAAGCCGGGTTTTGGGAAGGGACCTCGGGTTCGGTGCGGTCTCCATGGAAGGGAACGGTACCCTAGTTGCCGACCTCTCCCGTAGCGGGAATGGGCTCCCGTTCGTGTGTGCCGTGTTTCGACCGGGACCTAGGGCCCTTTGGGGCGGGGGCCGATCTCCCCGGCTTTAGGACCCTCGATCGGGCGCGCATCCCGGGCGCCCGTGCTTCTCTAGGCTGCGAGGTGCGGCGCCGGGCGTTCCTCCTCCCCGAAGGCGGCGACGAGCACCTCGCGCTCCGGCGCCCTCGTGACCAGGGAGACCGCGGGCAAGACGGCGAGGGGCAGGAGCATGGCCACGGCGCCCGCGAGGGGGACGCCGTCGGCGCCCCAGGCGAGGAAGAGAACGAGCGCGGTCGTGAGCCCCACGAGCATGGCCGCCCACACTCCGGCCCGGGTCGCGCCACGCCAGAAGAGGCCGTAGAGGTAGGGAGCGAGGAAGACGCCGGAGAGGGTGCCCCAGCTCATGACCATGAGGTTCACGATCACCGCCGGCCGGGCGAGGGCGATGAAGAGCGACAAACCGACGAACAGGGCGCAGAGAACGCGCATGAGCGCCATGGTGCGGCCCGGGTTGCGCTTGTGGTCGACGAAGGCGCCGTAGAAATCGATGGCCACGGCCGAGCTCGAGACGAGCACGAGCGAGGAGAGGCTCGACATCGACGCCGAGAAGACCATGAGCACGATCACGAGGACGAGCGCGCCCGGCAGGCCCGAGGTGGTGATGAAGTGGGGCATGATCTTGTCGAAGATCGGGCCCTTCGGCCCGATGAGGTCCGGAGGCAGCTTCGGTCCGTAGAAGAGGTGGGTGAGGGCGCCCGAGTAGTAGGCGCCGAAAGCCATGAAGAGGGCGAAGACTCCGGCGATGACCATGGCCCGAGTCACGTCCTTGGGGCTGCGGATCGAGTAGAACTTCTGCACCATCTGGGGGAGGGCCCAGGGGCCGAAGCTCGTGATGAGCACGAGGGCAAGCAGGGTCATCCACCCGGGCAAGGTCACCGCGAGCACGCCCGCCCCCACCTCCTTCACGACCCCCAGTCCGGGAGCCATCACCCCCGGGTCCGAGAGGAGCCTCGCCGTGGCTGCCCCGAAGCCCCCGATGCCCGGTCGGTGCGCGAGTAGCCACACCATGATCATGACGCCCCCGAACTCGACGATGCCCCGGATGAAGTCGGAGATGGCCACCGCGAAGTAGCCGCCCATGACGAGGTACACGGCGGTGAGCGCGGTGAGGAAGTAGAGGGCCGTCTCGTAGGGGATGTGCAGGGTCATCTCGAACAGGTAGGAGAGGCCCATGAGCACGGAGGCCGAATAGGGGACAAGGAAGGCGAACATCACCAGGGCGGCGAAGACCTGGAGGCCCGGGCTCTTGAACCGCGCCCGCAGGAATTCGGGCATGGTGATGGCGGAGAGGCGGCCGGTCATCTCCCGGGTCCGGCCGGCCAGGATCCGCCAGGCGAGGAAGCTCCCCACGAGCGTGTTGCCAAGGACGATCCACATCGTGTGGATGCCAAAGCCCCAGCCCAGCTTCCCCGCGTACCCGATGAAGAGCACGGCCGAGAAGTAGGTCGTGCCGTAGGCGAAGGCGCTCATCCACGGCCCGAGGGAGCGGCCCCCGATGAAGAAGTCCTTCACGTCGTGGGTCTTGCGCATCGAGAACCAGCCGACCGAGAGCATGACGAGGACGTAGGCGACGACGAGGGCGACCGAGATGACCGGGGACATGGGCGAACTGTACCGGACTTACACGGTGAACGGGCAGGGGCCCAAGGCGCGTGCCCAAAGGACCGGTCCAAGGCGACGGCCTCCCGTGGAGCGCGCCCCGCTTCCGAGCGAGCGGCGCCCCTTCCTCCGCCGCACCGCGTGGCCAGCTCCGTGAGCGCTCCACCGCCGGTCGCCCTCTCCGCGCGTAAAGGCTTTTGGTTTCAAAGCCGAGGAAGAGCGAAGGACCTATCGAATCCCCTGGGGCGCTTTCTCGAGTGACGAGCGCCACCGCTCGAGATTCTTGAGGTCGGGGCCCGGGGCGAGTCGACGGCGTACGGGAGCCTGGGATCTAGAGAGGAAGAGAGCCCGCGGGCGCCCAAGCTTTCGACCCCGGGAGCGAGGAAGACCTCGGGCGACGGGCCAGTCCTCTTCGCGGCGGAGCCGAAAGGGCTTCGGGACGGGCGGTCCAAAGCCGAAGTTGGATTCAAGAACGGGGAACTGCCGAGCGAGTGGCCCCCCGTCCCCCACGGGGCATCCCCGATCGTGACGTCTCGTCCTCGTCCGCTCCGGTGTGAAGCGGGCGGAGGTCGAGATGGTGAACGGAGCCGCTCTCGCGAGGACGACTTTCCAAGGCACGGACGAAGCTCTCGTCGGAGAGGTTTTGGCGGGGTCTCCCTCTCGATTCGGTCTACTCGTCCACCGTCACGAGCGGCGCCTCCGCTCCCTCGCGCGTCACCTCCTGTGGGACCGGGAGGAGGTCGAGGACGTCGTCCAGCAGACCTTTGTCCAGGCATTCGTCGCCCTCGACCGCTTCGCGGGCACGGGGCCGTTCTCGACCTGGCTCACGCGGATCGCCGTGAACGAGGCCCGATTGCGTGCCAGGCGGTGGCGGAGGACGGAGCGCTCGATGGTCGAGCTTTCTCAGTCGTCCGAGTCGGTCGCCGACACGCCCGAGCAGAAGGCGGGACGGCGCGAGACGGTCGAGCGGGTCCGGGTCGCTCTCGACCGTCTGCCCGCGCGCCATCGGGAGGTGCTGAGCCTCGTCGTGGATGGGCTCTCGCACGAGGAAATCGCGGAGCGGCTCGGCATCCGGGCGGGTGCAGTGAAGGTCCGGGTTCACCGCGCTCGAGCCGCGCTGCGGCAAAAGGTCAGTCAGGTGGGGAGGGTGATCCTTAAAGGAACGCCCCGCCTCGCTCTTGCGCCGCACCACGCCGCCCATATCGGGTCCTCTTCGCGGGAGGCACTGCGTTCTGGGTGATGTTCGAGCTCGCAGGGCCTGCCCGCCGCGAGATGAGCGACCGGCAGAGCCAGAGTGAACGTATCGCGGGGCTCTATCGCGAGCTCGGGCCGGTCGTGTATCGCCGCTGCGTGCGCCTGCTCGGGGACAGGGACGCCGCACGGGACGCCACCCAGGAGGTATTCGTGAAGCTGCTTCGGCAGGGCTCCCGTCTCGACGAAGGCGAGCGTTCCCTGCGCTTCATCTACCGGGTTACGACGCACCACTGTTTGAATCTCCGCCGGGAGCGTAGGCGCCGGGGCACCCCGGTGGGTGAGGGATCGGACGAGGCCTTGGAGGTGGTGGACCACTCGAGCGTCGCCTATCCAGAGCGCAGGCTGGCCGAGCAGATCCTGGGGCGATTCGATCGGACGACCCAGGCGGTGGCCGTCGGCGTCTTGGTGGACGGCATGGAGCGCGAGGAGGTCGCGGGGGTCCTGGGGCTGTCGCGCCGGACCGTGCACCGGAAGCTGGCGCGGTTCTTGGCGCGAGCGAGGAAGCTCGTCGGTGGGGAGGAGCCATGACGCGCTGTCCGTCGGACCTCGAGCTCGAGGCGATGCTCGTGGGCGCAGCGCCCATCGCGGGGCACGTGCGCGTATGCGCAGCCTGTGCCGCACGGCTTTCGGAGATGAGGCGGCTCGGCGAGGAGTTCGAGCGTGATGTCTTCCCCCGGACGGTGGAAGCGGTGATCGCCGGGGCAGCGCGCCGGCGCCTTTGGCGCCCCTTCGTCTGGGCCGCCCCCCTCGCGGCGATGGCCGCCGCCCTCGTCCTGTTTTGGTCGCGAGGGGTCGTTCCGCCGGGGAGCTACCTCGGCGTGAAGGGACCGCCCCTCTCGCTCGAGGCGTACGTGCGGACGGCGGGCGGGGCTCGCCCCCTCGCCGAGGGGGAAGCGGTCGAGGCCGGTGCCGGGCTGCGGTTCGAGATCCGGGCGGCTCGCGCCTGCCACCTGTGGATCGTGTCGGCCGATTCCTCCGGGCAGGTCTCCGTCATCTATCCGCCCGCCGACCCGAACGGCGCCGCGGTCCCGGCGGGAAAGCCCATGGCGCTCCCCGGAGGCGCGGTGCTCGATGGCCGGTCCGGCCCGGAGCGCTTCTTCGCCGTGTGCGCTCCCCCGGGCGTTCCCACGGACCTCGCCGCGGTGGATCGGGCGGCCCGGTCGGTGGGCCCCGGGGAGGACCGGGTCCGCGCCGCCCGGAGGCTCCCGGAGATCCCACCCGACGCGCTGCAGGCCACGCTGCTCGTCGAGAAGCGTCCGTGAAGAGATCGCTGGCGCTTGCCGTGGCGCTCTTGGCGCTGGCGCCCACCTCCGGGTGGGGCTCGGCCCGATTCGCGGTGGTGGTGGGAACGAACCACGGGGCGACCGGCCAGCCGGCGCTCTGGTTCGCGGAGCGGGACGCGGAGCGGTTCGCCCGGACGCTCGTCGAGCTCGGTGACTTCGACGAGGCCGACGTCGTTCTCTTGCGGGGGGCTTCGCCGGCGCGGGTGCGCGAGGCGCTCGCCACGACCGAGGGGCGGGTGGCGGCGGCCCGGGCCCGGGGGGAGCACCCGCTTCTCCTCTTCTACTTCTCCGGGCACGCCGATGCGCAGGGGATGGAGCTCGGGCCGGAGCGAATCTCCTTCGTCGAGCTAAGGCAGCTCGTCTCCACCTCCTCCGCCGAGGCCCGGGTCGCCATCGTGGACGCCTGCGAGGCCGGGCTGCTCACCCAGGTGAAGGGGGCGAAGGCCGCTCCGGGGCTCGACTTCCCGCTGCCCTCCGACGACGGTGTGCAGGGGACCGCGTTCGTCGCCTCCACCGCGGTGGGCGAGGCGGCGCAGGAGTCGGCCGTCCTCGGAGGATCCTTCTTCACGCACAACCTGGAGATCGGCTTACGGGGGGCGGCCGATGCGGACGGCGACGGCGTCGTGACGCTGGGGGAGGCGTTCCGGTACACGGCTGCCAGGACGCTCTCCGGCACGCTCGCCACCGAGGCGGGTGGCCAGCACGCGACCTATGACTTCCGGATGTCGGGCCGTGGGGACGTGGTGCTGACGGATCTCCGGCGGGCCGACGCGCGCCTCGTCCTGCCGCGTGATCCGGACGTGTCGTACGTCCTTCGGGGCCCGGAAAACCTTCTTGCCGAGATCCCCGGCGGGGTGAAGCCCGTGACCCTGGCGCTTCCCGCAGGCCACTACCGGGTCGAGCGACGGTCGCCGAGCGGACTTGCCGGGACGGAGCTCATCCTGGAACGGGGCGACACCGAGTCGCTTCCGCCGCTCGCCCCGACGCGCTACGAGCTGGCCCGGAGCAAGGGAGGGCCGAAGCCCGGGCTGGTGTTTGCCGGGGCGGGGGTGTTCACCCTCGACCTACCCGGGTTCGGGGCGGCGCCGGCGGCTCGGCTCGGGGTTCGCAAGGAGTTCGGGTCGATCGGCCTGCGGCTGCGCCTCGACTTCGGGGGCAAGACCGGGACCGACCCCACCTTGGGGAAGTACGACCTCAACTACGCGGGGGGGGCGCTCGCGGCGCTCTACCCGCTGAACGCCGCGAGGGTGCTCGTCGAGGCCGGTCCCGAGCTCGGCTACGGCTACGCCACCCAGCGCCTTTCGGCGAACGGGCGCGGGTTCGGCTCGAGCGTGCTCTGGGCGGGTGCCGCGGGAATGGTGACCGCCCCGGTGGGCCCCCTGAGGCTCGGGGCCGACGCCGGGCTGGGCCTGCAGGCGTTCCGGCTCAACGGCCGGGCCACGGCGCACCCCGCCGCCTCGGTTGCCCTGCTCGCCCTGTGGGGGTTCTGACATGCCCCTTCTTCGCGGCGCGCTTCTTCTCTTCCTCCTTCTCGTCGCAGGCTGCGAGGACACGCTCGTGGACGGGGGAGCGCCCGCGTCCCTCCTGAACCCCTCCTGCAGCGCGGCTGAGGCCGTCTGCGCCGGCGTCTGCACGACGGAGGACGCTACGCACTGCGGTCCGTCCTGCGCCGACTGCTCGGGGGAGACCCTGCCCGACCCGAACGCCACGCCCGCCTGCGTGGCGCACGCTTGCGGGATGGCGTGCCGGCCGGGCTTCTTGCGGAGCGGAGAGAGCTGCGAGCGGGCCACCGCTGTCTCGGCCGGCTTCGCCCATAGCTGCGCGCTCCTCGCCGATGGTGCGGTGGTCTGCTGGGGGGCGAACGAACACGGGCAGCTCGGCGACGGCACCACCGCCGACCGCGCCACGCCGGTCGTGGCGGCGTTACCCGGAGCCGCCACCGCTCTTTGTGCCGGGTACGTCCACACCTGTGCGGTGGTCGCCGGAGAGCTGTATTGCTGGGGCGATAACACCGTGGGTGAGCTCGGCGATCCGACGCGCACGGACACGAGCCGGCCGGGACTCGTCCCCGGCCTCTCCGGAGTCGTGGCGGTGGCCGCCGGGGGCGGGGAGAACGGCGGGCCGAACGGGAGCTATTACGGGCACACCTGTGCCCTCACTGCGGGAACGGTGTGGTGCTTTGGCGCGGATGAGTCCGGACAGCTGGGGGACGGCCAGTTCCAGGTTTCGCGTGCGGCGCCCGCCCCGGTCGACGGGCTCGGCTCGGGCGCCACCGCCGTCGCCGCCGGGGACCGGCACACCTGCGCGGTCGTCGCCCAGGCGGTCCTGTGCTGGGGGGCTGACGCGGCCGGCCAGCTGGGCGACGGGGGGAGCCAGAACAGCGCCGTGCCCCTGACCGCGATCGGGAGCGGGGCCACGGCGGTGGCCACGGGGTCGGCGCACAGCTGCGCCGTGACCGGCGCGGCCGGCGCCGAGGCCCTCTCCTGCTGGGGGGCCAACTCGAGCGGGCAGGCGGCCAACGGGGTGGACTCGCCGGCCGTCCTGCGGACGCCGGTGGCCGTCGGCCTCGGCACCTTCCACCCTACCGGGGCGGCCGCGGGGAACGCGCACACCTGCGCCTTTGCCCAGGGTGGAATCGGCCCCCTCTGCTTCGGCAGCAACGCGTCGAGCGAGCTGGGTCTTCCGGCCACGCCGCGCGGGTCGAACTCGCTCGGGCTCATGGCGGTGCAAGTGGTGGCGGCTGGCTATCAGCACAACTGCGCCCTGCTGACCGACGGGAGCGTCCTGTGTTGGGGAGCAAACGATCGAGGGCAGCTGGGAAACGACTCCCCGGGCGGGGCGGTGGCCGTGCCGGCCCTGGTGTCGGGAGATTGAGGGCTCGAGGAGGAGAGGCTTCGAGCTGCGTGGCGCTCCTGCGTGGGCTCTAACGTGGGCGGCAAGAACGTGCTTCCCATGCTCTTGGTCCCGGCGATCCTCCGCACCGCGGCGGAGCTGAAGGGGGTGGCGAGGAGGAACCCCTTCCTCGAGCGGGGCGAAGATCCGGGCCAGCTCTACGTCGCCTTCCTCATGGACGCACTGGGCGTGCTCCCCCGGATGCCTTCGCCGTTCGGGGAAGGGAGGTGTACCTGTCCCTTCCGAACGGCATGGCCTGGACCCGGATCACGAACGACTACCTGGACCGAACGCTCAAGACGAGGAGCACGGTGCGGAGCTGGCGGACGGCCGAGATGCTCGCCGGGCTCGCTTACGGTGTGGGGGCGGACGCCCTTACAGGTAGGGGGTGAATAGCCGTGCCACCCCGTCCCTTAGCCTGAGCGGGAGCGGCCGCCGGTCGACGTCGTCTAGGGTGACCGGGCGGGCCGCGGCGAGGCGGGCGTCGATGAGCGCGTCGAGGTCGTTCGCGACGCCCTTCCCGAAGGCCTCGACGTCGAGCTCGAAGTTGAGCCGAAGGCTCCGGGGGTCCCAGTTGGACGAGCCGAGGAGCGTCCAGGCTCCGTCCACCGTCATGGCCTTGGTGTGATCGAACGGCCGGGGGGTGGTGTAGACCCGGCATCCGTGGTCGAGCACCTGCCAGAGCTGCGCGTTCTGGGCCCACTCCACGATGGGGAGGTTTCCCTTCTCGGGAAGGACCACGTCCACCTCGACCCCGCGCAATGCGGCGACGTCGAGGGCGGTGATGAGGGACTGATCGGGGAGGAAGTAGGGAGTCACGATCCGGATCCGCTCTCGGGCGGCGGCGATGGCGCCGAGGAGCACGAAGCGGATGGTCTCGAAGTCCTCGTCGGGACCGTCGGGGATGCCGCGGGCCACGACCGGCCCGGCGGACACGGCCGGCGGGAAGAAGGCGGGCCCGTCGAGGGTCTCGCGCGTCGTGAAGAGCCAGTCCTCGGCGAAGGCGGACTGGAGCTGGGCCACGACGGGCCCCTCCACCCGCGCCTGCAGGTCGACGAAGGGCTCGGGCCGGCGCTCGCTGGGCATGAACGTGTCGCGGATGTTCATCCCTCCGGTGAACCCGATCCGTCCGTCGACGACCAGGATCTTCCTATGGTTGCGCAGGTTCACGAAGGGGAGCCAGACCGGGGTGAGCCGGGGCAAGAAGAGCGCGGTCCGCACGCCGCGCTCCCTGAGCCGCCGATGGATGGGCGGCCAACGGTAGCGGACCCCGATCGCGTCGATGAGGACCCGAACCTGGACCCCTCTCTCCTTCGCGGCAGCGAGCGCCTCGACGAACGCGTCGCCCACGAGGCCGGGGTCGAAGATGTAGGTGCAGAGGGTCACCGAGCGCTCGGCGGCGCCGATGGCAGAGAGCATGGCGGGGTAGGCAAGGGCGCCGCCCTGGAGCAGGGAGATGGCGTTCCCGGCCACGAGCGGGCGGCGCACGACGGCGTCCGAGAGCCGGATGAGGGGCGAGAGGTGCTCGGCCTCGGGGGGGAGGGGTGGGGCCGGCGGCCGGTCCTCCGGACGGGCCCGCACCTCCGGGAGGCGGAGGGCCTGGGCGCGCCGGCGGATCCGGTTCACCCCGAAGACGAGGTAGGCGACGGTCCCGATGACGGGGGCGAAGGCGATGAGGCCCACCCAGCCGAGCGCCGCCCGGACGTCGCGCTTGTGGAGGACCACGTGGCCCGCCGCGAGGAGGGCCACTAGCCCTGCGACCACCGAGGCGACGACCTTCCAGGATTCGGCGAGCACCCTTTGAAGATCGAACCAGAGAAGGGAGGACAGGGCGAGAAAAGGGACTCTTTCCCAGGCCGGGCCAAAGGTCCCTCGCCCTTCAGAAGAGGGGGAAAAGGCCACGCGGCCGTGCACCGGCTCCTCCCTCGCGGGAATCCTTCGGGGAACTCGCCTCCTCCCGAGGAGGGGCGAGCCTAGGCCGCCGCCCGCTCTGCCTCGGCCCGGAGCCGGCCGAGGAGGAGATCGAGCTCTTCGCCGGCGAGGGTCTCGCGCGAGAGGAGGCCTTTGGCGCCCTCCTCGAGGAGCTCCCGGTTCCCTTCCAGGATGGCGCGGGCGTTCAGGGTCTGCTCCTTTTCGTCGTGCCCGCCCAGGCTGCCGCGCTCTGGCGGGTGCGCCCCAGGGCGTCGAGCTCGTCGATGAAGATGATGGCCGGGGCCCTGGCGCGGGCCTGCTCGAACAGGTCGCGTACCCGGGCGGCGCCCACCCCCACGAACATCTCCACGAACTCGGAGCCGGAGATGGAGAAGAAGGGCACTCCCGCCTCGCCGGCCACCGCCTTGGCAAGCAGGGTCTTGCCGGTCCCGGGCGGCCCCACGAGCAGGACGCCCTTGGGCAACCGGGCGCCCAGGCGGCCATGCCGCCTCGGGTCCTTGAGGAAGGAGACCACCTCCTCGAGCTCTTCCTTGGCCTCCTCGACCCCCGCCACGTCGGCGAAGGTGACCTTGGTGTCCCTCTCCACGTAGACCTTGGCCTTCGACTTGCCGATCGACAGAAGACCCCCGCCCCCGCCGAGCTACTTCGACAGGCTCCGGGAGAGGAGCATCCAGATCCCGAAGAAGATGAGGGTGGGAACCACCCACGACAGGATCATGGGCAGGAGGTCGCTCTTGAACCGACCGGCGTACTCCACCTTGTGGGCGTCGAGCTCCTTCGCCATCTCCGCGTCCACGCGCACGGTCACGAAGCGCTTCTTGCCGTCGGGCCTCGGCTCCTATAGCTCTCCTTGGAGCTGGTCCGGCGAGACCACCACCTCGGCGACCTTGTCCTCCCGCACCAGCTTCTGGAACTCGCTGTAGGGGATGGCCACCACCTGCGAGCGAGCCCGGGCCTCCTGCTTGTGAGTGCGAGAACGAGGAAGCCGATGTTGAGCCGTCTCTTGTCCATTCGATCCCCAAAAGGAGCCGACCGTCGTCTCTCGGGTAACGAACCGGCCTCTCGCAATGGCGAAGGCTCGTCTCCCCAAAGGCCGCGAGAGGGCGGGAGCGGAACGGGCGCCGTGCGGCAGGACAACCCCGGTCTCTAGTAGACTCGACCGGATGGCCCGCATCCTGGTGGCAGACGACCACGATGCCATGCGCGAGGGGATGGTCCTCGTCCTGACCCGCCTGGGACACGACGTCCAGGGGGTCAAGGGGGGGGCGGAGGCCTTCGCCGCCTACCGCAAGCGGCCCTTCGATGTGGTGGTCACCGACCTGCGGATGACCCCGGTCGACGGCATCGAGCTCGTCCGGGCGCTCAGGACCGAGGACCCCGATGCGACCGTGCTCGTCATCTCCGCCCACGGGACCATCGCCACCGCGGTCTCGGCGATGGCGAGCGGGGCGATCGACTTCTTGGAGAAGCCCTTCCCGCCGGAGGTGCTGCGGGCCCGGGTGGAAAAGGCGGTGGAGATTTCGCGCGAGCGGCGGGGAGCGCGGGCTGCTCGGGAGCGGGCCTTGGCCCTGGACGAGGACCGGCAGAGGGAGCACGACCCGCACGGCCTGGTGGGCCGCTCCGAGCCCATGCGCCGGGTGCTGGAGCAGATCCGCAAGGTGGCGGTCACCGACGCGACGGTGCTCGTCGTGGGGGAGTCCGGGACCGGCAAGGAGCTCGTGGCCCGGGCGATCCACGATGGAGGGCCGCGCCGGAGTGGGCCGTTCGTCACGGTTTCGTGCGCCGCCATCCCGGAGGGCCTGCTCGAGTCGGAGCTCTTCGGCCACGAGCGCGGTGCCTTCACCGGCGCGGTGAGGCGGCGGCTGGGCCGGTTCGAGCTGGCGGACGGCGGCACGCTGTTCCTGGACGAGGTGGGCGAGATCCCCCCGTCGCTCCAGGTGAAGCTCCTCCGGGTCCTGGAGGAGAAGAGGATCGAACGGGTAGGGGGGGAGGTCTCGATCGACGTCGACGTGCGGCTCGTCTCGGCCACGAACCGGGATCTCCCCCGGATGGTGGCCGAGGGGCGCTTCCGCGAGGATCTCTACTATCGGCTCGACGTGGTGCCCATGAGGCTCCCGCCCCTGCGGGAGAGACCGGGCGACGTCGAGGAGTTGGCCCAGGTCTTCCTCGCCCGGGCCGCCCCAAGGCTCGGCCGCAGGGTGAGCGGGTTCAGCTCGGAGGCGATGGAGCTGTTGCGGCGGCACCGCTGGCCCGGAAACGTGCGGGAGCTCGAGAACCTCGTCGAGCAGGCGCTGGTGTTCGCGGACGGCCCCCTCGTCACGGTCCAGGACCTGCCGGAAGGGATCCGGGCCCCGACGCGGTCGGGCCTACCCGTGCCCGCCGGCGACAAGAGCCTCCCCGACGTCCTTGAGGATCTGGAGAAAGAGCTCGTCCTCTCCGCTCTCGAGAGGGCGCGGGGCGTGAAGGCGGAGGCGGCCCGGCTCCTCGGGATCAAGCCCTCGGCCCTCTACTACAAGCTGGAGAAGTACGGCATCGCCCGCGACGAGCCGGAGGGATCGCGGTGATCCCGTTGCTCTTGTCCCTCGCCCTCTGGGCGCCGCCGCCGCTCTCCTGCCCGCCCGGATCATTGGTCCGCGGCGCCCGGCCGCCTTTGGGCGAGGAGGAGTGGTGCGAGGCGCCCGACCTGGACTCGCCCGCGGACGCGGGCCGCCGCGAGGGGCCGGCCCTCCGCTACTACGAGGACGGGCAGGTGTGGATCGAGTCGAGCTACGCCCGGGGACGGTTGAGCGGCCACTTCCTGGAGCTCTTCCGGGGGGGCGGCAAGGCGAGGGAGGGTTTCTACGAGGAGGGCAAGCGGGTTGGGCGCTGGGCCTTCTATGCGGAGGATGGGACCCTCCTCGAGACCTCCAGCTTCAAGGAAGACCTCCTCGATGGCCCGTTCGTCCAGTACTGGCCGAGCGGGAGGGTCAAGAACGAAGGTCGCCACTGCCTCGGAATCCAATGCGGGCGTTGGCGATCGTTCGACGAGTCGGGCCGACAGATCTCCTCCGTGGAGTTCGCGGTGCCGCGGGACGAGCCGTAGCGGACCTTCCGTTCGACGGATTTTCGAGAGGGAACTAGAGTCCAGTCGGTGACGGCGGATGGCGCGTCCGCCCCAACCTCTCGGAATCCGGAGAGCGGCGGGCCGGCACGCCCGTTGCTTCCCTTGCGGTACGGTCGCATGACGGCGAGCCATCTGGTCCTCATTGCCCTCCTGAGCGGCCCCCCCGAGAGCGTGCAAGCGCTCCATGAGGAGCTCGACGCCGTCGCGGCGCGCATCGAAGAGCTGAAGGCCCGACGGCTCGCGGGGGAGGCGGTCGAGGGGGAGCTGGAGCCCCTCCTCGTGCGTTCCCAGGAACTCGCCGCGGAGCTCGAGCAGGGAGAGCCGGCTCCGGCACCTTCCCCGAGCGCGACGGTCCCCCCACCCGTCCGCGCTCGGCTGGACGAGTTGCGCGGACGGGCGAGCTTCCTTCGCCGGGAGGCGGATCGGCTGAGCGGGAACCTCTCCGCCCTGGAGATAACGATTGCCGCGGCGCTGAAGAGCATCGCCCAGCCCCCCTCCGCACGGCGGGAAGACCCCGAGTCGCCTTCCGGGCTCCCGGGCGCCCGGCCGACCGTGGCCCTCTCCGGAGGGCCGATTTCGTCGCCTGTTCTCTCCCGCGATGCCATCGCCTCCCTCGTGAACGAGCGCCGGCTCTTGCAGGCGAGGATCCTCGCCCTCCTCGCCGAAGCGGCCCTTCTGGACGCAGCCGCCGACGCCCTCGAGCGGGCCGGTGCGGAGTGATGTCCCTTCGGGCCCGCGTGGCCGGGGGGCGGCTTCAGCTTCTCGCCGCTCGCTCCGCCTCGAGGTAGTCGTCGAACTGGTCGGAGGGGACAGGGACGGCGAGCCAGGTGGCGACGAGGTTCCCCTCGGGGAGCGGGATGGCCTGCTTCACCCCCGGCGCGAGGTGGAGATCCCCGACCGCGAACAACGACCGGTCCGGGAGGGAGAGTTCGTACCGGAGGGCAATGACCCCGCTCTCCTGCCGGGCCACCTCAACCCTGAAGGAGATGACCACATCCCGGGGCCGCCCCGGTGCGTGAAGCACGAGCCGTGCGGGCCTTCCGGCGGGGGCGATGAGCCGCGGGCGTGCCACGACGAAGCCGTCAGTGGTGGTGAGCTGAAGCGCGACCAGGTCGCCCGCGGTGCCGAGCTCCCGCTCGTGCCGGACCGCGTTCACTGCGGCGCGGGTCCGGACCAGGACCTCTGCCGAGGCGCCGCCGACGAGGAATGCGCTCGACAGTACGGCAGCCACCCGCCCCACTCGAAGGAGTCGCACCTTCATGTGTCATGGTTGGTGCAATCTCCGTACCCTCTTGAGGCACCGGGAATATCCGGTGGTTACGATGCTGGAAGGCTCGAGGGTGCGTGCATTTTCGTGGACGCGCATGGAAATCCGTGGGCGGTGGGGCACTCCGTCGCCTTTAGCGGGGAAGTTTGTCCGGCCTTCAAGACTGGCTGGGCGTTAGAGCCTCGACCAGACTCCGTCCTCTTCCTTTGCCCTGCCCTCGCGCAAGAGCTTCTGGAGGGACGCGAGGCAGCTCCGCGAGGCGATGGGGTGGAACGCTTCCGGCGTGTCGCTGTATGCCCGGGCGGTGATCGCTTCGAGCGGGCCGGGATCGAGGAGGGCGGCGAGGACCATCTCCTCGCGCGCCTTTCGGTGACGGATGACCTCGCCGAGCTGCGCGACGCCGTCCGGGACCGGCGGGCCGTGAGCCGGGTACAGGGTGCGGGGGGCGAGGTCGAGGAGCCGCGAGAGCTGCCGCAGGTACTCCGCCATGTCGCCCTCGGGGGGGTCGATGACGATGGTGGAGAGGGTGCTCATCATGTCGCCGCAGAGGAGGGCCCCGGTCGCCTCGTCGAGGAAGGCGAGGTGTTCCCGGGCATGGCCCGGGGTCGCGAGCACGCGGAAGCGCCCGAGCCGGTCGCCCTCGAGGGCGGGCTCGATGGGCACCCTCACTCGGTCGGCGGCGAGCGGGTGGGCTCGCACCGGGATCTGAAAGCGCTCGCAGACCGCCGCGACCCCGCCGACGTGGTCGGGGTGGGCGTGGGTGAGCCAGACGGCCCGCGGGGGACGGCCCTCTTCGGCGAGCTCCTCTAGGAGGGCAAGAAGCCGGGCCTGCTCGGCCGGATCGGTGGCGCCGGGATCGACGACGGCGAGGCCACCCTTCTCCTCCGGCACGAGCCAGGCGTTGGTATGGGTGGCGGGCGGGAGGGTGGGGGTGCGGAGGGCGGCCAGGAAGAAGCCCTCCTGGAACTCGATGCGGCGGGCGAGGAGCCCGTCGCGGTGGGCCGGGGAGCGGAGGAGGGCGAGGTCCAACGTTCCCGGCCGCGCCAGGACCTTCAAGGCGTTCAGGTTCGGGGGGTGGAGGAGCATCTCGCCCATGCGCCAGGCCTCGAGGGCCCGCACCGCCGGGACGAAGCTCCCCGCGGTGAGCTCGCCGGGCCAGATCTCGGCCCGGGCCGAATCCTCCACCTCTGCGAGGAAGAGGCGCGCGTCGTACCGCAGGGGAAAGTGTTCGGGTGTGAGCCAGCGGCCGGCGGGGGTGAGCCGGTCCGGGTCTAGGGAGAGCCCGTGGTAGAGGAGGAAGCGGGGGAAGGCGACTTTCCCGTCGAGGAGGGCGCGGCGGGCGGCGGGGAGCGTGCCTTGGGGGAGGCCCGAGGCACCGACCGCGAGGAGGATTCCCGTCTCCTCGAACACCTCTCGCACCGCGCAGGCGAAGAGCGCAGCGTCGTCGCCGGCGAGCCCCGGCACCGCGGTCGCCCGGTCGGCGGGGGACAGCCGTCCGCCGGGGAAGGCATGCCACCCGCCGGCGAAGGAGAGGGAGGGGCTGCGGCGGACCAGGACGGTCTCGCGGCCCTCCCTGCCCTCCCGAAAGAGCACCACCGCCGCCGCGTCGACGGGGTCCTTGGGGGGCGGGGCGAAAAGGCCGGGAAAGGCTGCGCTCACGGGCTGCCTAGGGGTGGACGAGCTCCCGCTGTACCGGGCCGAACACCCTCGGCCCATCCGAGGAAAGGAACACGTCGATCTCGCTGCGGACCCCGAGGTTCTCCTCCGGCAGGTAGATGCCCGGCTCGATGGAGAAGCAAAGCCCGGGGACGAGGGGGCGGGTGTCGTGGGTTTCGAGGTCATCGAGGTTCGCGCCGTCGCCGTGGACGCGCGTGCCGATGGAGTGGCCGGTGCGGTGCACGAACCGGTCGCCGAAACCCGCGGCGGCGATGCGGTCCCGCACCGCGCGGTCCACCTCGTACCCGCAGAGGGTCCTCCCCTCGCGGAAGGCCCGTTCCAGGGCGGAAAGGCCCAGGTCTCGCGCCTCGATCGTGATCTCGAAGATCTCCCTGAGCCTCTGGGGCGGGTCCCGTCCGCAGAACCCGACCCAGGTGATGTCGGCGAACACGTGGCGCGGTCCCCGTCCGCGCGCCCACAGGTCGATGAGGACCGTGTCCCCGCGGCGGATGGGGGTGGGCGTCTTCTCCGAGGGCTCGTAGTGGGGAAGGGCGGCGTGCCGGTTCACCGCCACGATGGGAGGGTGGTCGGTCTCGAGGTCGGCGCCCTCTAAGCGCTCGAGGAGGAAGCGCTGGATGTCGGTCTCGAGGGGCTCGGTCCCGCGCCCGTGGGCCTCGAAGATGCGGGCGAAGGCGGCGTCCTTGGCGGCGTCGATGGCGAGGAGGGCGCGGCGGTGGCTCGAGACCTGCTCCTCGTCGAAGCGGCACAAGAAGCGCTGGACCAGATCGCCCGAGGAGACCACCTCGACCCCGAACGAGCGCACGAGCTCGAGGGTGCCCGCGTCCACGCGGGAGAGGGTGGGGATGGCGCCCAGCGGGCAGTACTCCATGGCGATGCGCGCGCCCCGGCGGAGCGAGCCGAGGAGCGCTCGAAGCTCCTCCTCCTGCGCCGCCCAGGAGGCGTAGGTGCGGCGCCGGCCCGGGACCGCTCCCGGGAACGAGCCGGCTTCGATGGCGTGGGTGAGGAGCTGGGGTTCTCCGCTTCGGGGGACGAGGTAGAACCAGCGGCGCGAGAGGAGGTGCCCTTCCAGGCCCAGGGCGCTCACCGCGGTGGGGTTCTGGCCGTGGAAATCGCAGAGGAGCCAGCCGTCGAGTTCCGCCTCGCCGAGCGCCGCCTTGAGGGCCGGGATGTCCATCTCTGGCTTATAGCGCGCGAACCTCGGCGGGGCGGGGGGAACCGGAGGGGGCGAGGGGCCCGGGGAGCGGCCCGGCGCGCCGGGAGAGGGCCCGAAGGAGCGGAGGGCGCTATAGTTTCGGGCCTTGAGGAGGTTCTAGCGTGCGGGACGCGTTCACCCGATACCTCGAATCGCAGCTCGCGGGTCTCCTCGGGGAAGGGCTCTTGAAGGGCGAGCGGGTCCTCACGAGCCCCCAGGGTGCCCGGGTGGAGGTGGACGGCCGCCGGGTGGTGAACCTCTGCGCCAACAACTACCTCGGCCTCTCCGGCCGGCCGGAGCTCGTGGAGGCGGGCTGCGCCGCCCTGCGCCGTTACGGGTTCGGCCTCTCCTCGGTCCGGTTCATCTGCGGGACCCAAGAGGTGCACAAGGCCCTCGAGGAGCGGCTGGCCCGCTTCCTCGGCTTCGAGGACGCCATCCTCTTCTCCTCCTGCTTCGACGCGAACGCCGGGGTGTTCGAGGCGCTCCTCGGGGAGGAGGACGCGATCGTGTCGGACGCGCTCAACCACGCCTCGATCATCGACGGGATCCGGCTCAGCAAGGCAAAGCGATATCGGTACGCAAACGGCGACATGGAGGACCTGGACCGTCAGCTCTCTCTCGCCGCCGAGGCGCGCTTTCGGCTCGTGGCCACCGACGGGGTCTTCTCGATGGACGGTTACCTCGCGAACCTGCCGAGGATCTGCGACCTGGCCGGGCGGCACGGGGCCCTTTTGCTCGTGGACGACAGCCACGCAGTGGGGGTCTTGGGCGAGAAGGGGCGAGGGACACCCGAGCACCACGGCGTACAGGGCCGGGTGGACATCGTCACCGGCACCCTGGGCAAGGCGCTGGGGGGAGCGGCGGGCGGTTACGTGGCGGCGTCCCGAGCGGTGGTCGCCTGGCTAAGGCAGAGGGCCCGTCCCTATCTCTTCTCCAATACCTTGCCGCCGGTGATCGCCGGGGCGAGCCTCGCGGTCCTGGACCTCCTCGAGTCGAGCGACGCCCTGCGGGCGAGGCTCAAGGAGAACGCCCGCTTCTTCCGGGAAGAGCTCACTCGCCTCGCCTTCCGGCTCCTTCCCGGGGAGCATCCCATCATCCCGGTTTTGCTGGGCGAGGCGTCCTTGGCCCAGGAGTTCGCGCGTCGGCTCTTCGACCACGGGGTGTATGCGGTCGGGTTCTTCTACCCCGTCGTTCCGCGGGGACAGGCGCGCATCCGGACGCAGATGAGCGCGGCGCACGACCGGGAGGACCTGGTCCTGGCGGTGTCCGCCTTCGAGAGGGTGGGGAAGGAGCTGGGCGTCATCTAGAGAGCGGCGCAGGCCAAGGAGGGCCGCGCGGAACGTCGCGGGAGGGTGCCGATGAAGGCGCTCCTGAAGTCGAGGCGGGCCGAGGGAATCTCCTTCGTGGACGACGTGCCCGAGCCCGAGGTGGGCGTCCACGACGTGCTCATCCGGATCGCGCGGACCGCCATCTGCGGCACCGACGTGCATATCTACAACTGGGACGCCTGGAGCCAGAGGACCATCCCGGTGCCCATGGTGATCGGGCACGAGTACTTGGGACGGGTGGAGCGGGTGGGAGCGGAGGTGGAGGCCTTCTCGCCCGGCGAGCGGGTGAGCGGGGAAGGGCACGTGACCTGCGGGTTCTGCCGGAACTGCCGGGCCGGCCGGCGCCACCTCTGCCGCCACGCCATCGGCGTGGGCGTGAACCGCCCGGGCGCCTTCGCCGAGCTCCTCTCCATCCCCGCCGACAACGTCTACAGGATCCCGGACGACATCCCGGACGACGTGGCGGCGGTGCTCGATCCCTTCGGCAACGCCGCCCACACCGCCCTCTCCTTCGACCTCGTGGGGGAGGACGTTCTCGTGACCGGCGCGGGACCCATCGGGATCATGGCCGCCGCCATCGCCCGACACGTGGGCGCGCGCCACGTGGTGGTGACGGACGTGAACGACTACCGGCTCGACTTGGCGAAGAGGCTCGGCGCCTCGCGGGTCGTGAACGTGGCCCGGGAGGACCTGCGCGCGGTGATGGGCGAGCTCGGCATGCGCGAGGGGTTCGACGTGGGGATGGAGATGAGCGGGAACGGAAAGGCGTTCCGCCAGCTCCTCGAGGTGATGAACCACGGCGGGAAGGTGGCTCTCCTCGGGATCATGCCGGGCGAGGAGGCGATCGACTGGGGTCAGGTGGTCTTCAAGGGCCTCGTCCTGAAGGGCATCTACGGACGGGAGATGTACGAGACCTGGTACAAGATGATCGCCATGGTGCAGGGCGGGCTCGACCTCGCCCCGGTCATCACCCACCGGTTCAAGGCGGCCGAGTTCCAGCGGGGCTTCGACATCATGCGGAGCGGCCAGTCGGGCAAGGTGATCCTGGACTGGGAGTCGGTTTGACTGGGGGCGAGGGGCCTCTCCGGCGAGTTTCATGGCCCGCCTGGGCGGCCCGCGCCCGCCCAGGGTGCGGGAAGCTGGTACCCTCGACGGATGACGGCGAAGCTTTCGCGCGCCTTCTACGCCCGCGACACCCGGGCGGTGGCGCGGGACCTCATCGGCAAGCTGCTCGTCCATCGCGACGGGCAGAGCCTCCGCGCCGCCCGCATTGTCGAGACCGAGGCGTACCACGGGCCCAACGACCGCGCGTCCCACGCCCGGTTTGGGAGGACGGCGCGGACGGAGGTCATGTTCGGCCCGCCCGGGATCGCCTACGTCTACATCGTCTACGGGCAGAGCCACTGCATGAACGTGGTCACCGGGGCGGAAGGGTTCCCGGCGGCGGTGCTCCTGCGGGCGGGCGAGCCCGTGGAAGGCTGCCTCCACTCCACTCGGGGCCCAGGGAACCTCTGCCGCGCCCTCGCGATCCGACGTTCCCACGACAACGGACGGGACCTCACGGGCGACGAGCTGTATCTGCTCGACGCCCCTGCGCCCGGCACGATCGTGTCTGGGCCGCGGGTAAACGTTCATTATGCCGGCGCATGGGCAGCTCGACGGTGGCGATACGCTCTCGCCGGCAGCGAGTGGGTCTCGAGGCCATTGCCCGGCACGAGGGCGACGAGCCGGCCTTAGACGGGCGAGCCTTGGGGAAAGGGAACGGGCCTCCTCATTCGGTTTCGTCCGGCTCGCTCGGGGGTGGGGGCCTTTGAGGCTGGGCGGGGTAGCCGGGGTAGGGAAACGACGGGGGCGGAGAGGAAGGGGGAGGCTCCGACCGGTAGAAACGGCCCCGAAGCAGCTTTCCGTCTCGGCCGTCCAGCATCATCTGCGCGCGATCGACGTAGCCGACCAAGGTCACGTGCCACCGCCCATCCGGGTCGAGCGAGGCCCGCTCCACGCGGTCCACCTGGAGAGCGCGCTCGCCGCAGAGGCGGAAGGCCTGATCGACCGCCTCCTCCTCGGTCATGATCCGCCTCTCCGGTTCGGGTGGGGGCTCGTAGGGGCGACGCTCGTACACGACGCACCCGGCCAGGAGGAGGAGGGCCCAAAGGGCGCTTTGTCTCACGGAGCCGAACTTATGCTATCTCGCCCCCGTGCTCCATCTCTCCGGGCAGGACAGCCGAACGCTTGCCCGCAAGGCGGGGATCGCGCTCGAGGATGCGCGCCGCATCACCGGGGCGGTGATCGGTCGGGGCCAGGGTCTTCGGGACGCGCGCAACGTGAGGCGAGAGGTGCTCGACCGGGTGGCCGCCCTGGCGACGCCGGGGACCTTGCGGCTGCTCGAGGCGGTGGACGCGCGCGACGGGTTTCGCAAGTACCTCTTCGCCCTCCCCGAAGGTGTTCGGGTGGAGTCGGTCCGCATCCCGCTCCACGACACCCACTACGTGGTCTGCGTCTCCTCCCAGGCGGGGTGCGGGCTCGGGTGCGTGTTCTGCGCCACCGGTGACCTCGGGCTCGCCCGCTCCTTGAAGAGCTGGGAGATCGTCTCGCAGCTTCTGCAGGTGCGGGCCGACTCGCGCCTGCCGGTCACCGGGGTGGTGTTCATGGGTCAGGGCGAGCCCTTCTTGAACTACGACGAGGTGATCGCCGCGGCCTATGCGCTCTGCGATCCGTCCGGCGCGCGGATCGACGCCCGCCGGATCTCGATCTCCACGGCGGGGATCGTCCCCATGATCCGGCGCTACACCGCCGAGGGGCACAAGTTCCGGCTCTGCGTCTCGCTGAACGCCGCCATTCCCTGGAAGCGTGCCGCGCTCATGCCGGTGGTGGAGGGGGGCTTCCCCCTCGACGAGCTGGTGGAGGCGATCCGCGAGCACGCGGCCCGCGCCGGCCGGGTCACGGTCGAGTACGTGATGATCGCGGGCATCAACACGGGAGCCGAGGACGCCGCCGCCCTCGGGCGGATCCTGTGCGGGATCCCGGTGCGCCTGAACCCCATCGCCGTGAACGACTCGAGCGGCCATTACCGCCCGCCCACCGAGGCGGAGTGGAACGCGTTCCGGGATCTCCTCGGCCGGGCGCTCCCCGGTCAGCCCATCGTGCGCCGCTACTCCGGGGGCCAGGACCGGAGGGCGGCGTGCGGGATGCTCGCCTCGCGGCGACGGTAACGGCTCCCTTTCGTCGGCACGTCCGGGAGAGGGTTTACTTCCCCCCCTTGTCCCCTTCCTTCCCCTTCCCGCCCCCATCCCTCTTCTCCTCGTCGGAGGTGTCGAGAAGGTCGAGGTGCTCGAGGAGCTCGAGCCGCTCGAGGAGCTCGAGGTGTTCGACGATGGCCCGGTCCTCCTCGGACAGCGGGGGCAGGTTCTGCGATGCCGCGGCGTCTTTGCCGGAGGGGGCAAGCGCCTTCGCCGGTGGGTCGGCGGAGAGGGCGAGGAGGGTGGCGAGAAGGGCGATCACGGCGTCATGAGGTCGAGGGCGAGGATTCCCCGGGTGATGGGCTTTCGCGAGGGGAAGAAGTCCCCCGGGAAGAGCACGTCGGCCTCGACGCCCAGGCTGAGCCAGCCGGTCGCTTCGAAGGTGAGATCGGAGTCGAGCTCGGTCCCGTAGACGAGCCCGCCGAACGGGCCCTCCGTGACCGCCCGAAGCCACGCGCCCTTCGCGCCGAGCGACAGGGCGTCCGCGGGGGTCCATCGAAGCGACAGGCCGGGAGAGATGACGCCCCGGCCGTTCACGCCGGGGGGGCGAGCCTCGCGGTCGGCGTAGCTCTCGGACAGGCCGCCGTCGAAGAAGATGTTGGTCTCGGTGAGGTAGGGCGAGACGCCGAGGAACGTCCGGTAGGTCCCGGTGGCGGGAACGATCCCGGTCGCGTCGAGGCGCGCCCTGGGGAGCTCGTCTCCCGAGAGGTAGAGGAAGGAGGCCCTCGCGCCGAGGCCGCGGGTCAGGTCGGCCTGGTAATGAAGGGCGACGAGCTCCCCTTCCAGGGAGATCCGCTCCGCCAGCACGACCGGGTTCTGGCCCGCGGTCACCTTGTCGATCTGCCCGCCCTCGAGAGCTGCCGTCCAGGAGATCCACTGGTTCCTCCCCACCCTGACCCGCCCGCTCGTCCCGAGCCAGCCGACCGTCCCCTCGCCTGAGAACGGCGCTTGCGAGAACGCGGCCAGGACCTGGCTCGCGCGTCGGTACGCGGGCATCCCGGGGGCGCTCGCGTCCGCCACCTGGACGAGCCGTTCCTCGAGCGCCCCCTGGGAGGCGCCCGAGAGGTTGTCCCCGTTCTCCCGCAGGCCGGCAAAGAAGAGGCCGGCGCGGTCGTAGAGGGAGGGGAGGAAGTCGGCGGTGACGAGGACCATCGGAGCGGAGAGGTTCGAGGCGCGGGGCAGGTCGCGGGTGGGGAGGAAGAGGGAGGCCGAGAGGTCCATGGGCGGACCGAGCGCCCCGAGGTCCGCCGAGAGCCGCACTCCCCAGCCGTAGTCGTCGTGGACGTAGCCGTCGGCCACCACCCGACGTTCGCTCCCGACCGCGATCGAGGCGAACCCGGCGTGGCCGAACCGGTACCGGACGTACGCCTCGCGGAGGAGGAGGGTTTCGTCCACCTCTTGCTTGAACGGCTGTCCGTTCGAGGTCACCTGGGGCTGGCTCTCGAGAGTGGTCTCCTCCACCGGGACGATGACCCGCCCGTAGGTCTGGGTGGAGAGCCGGTACAGGTCGCACAGGCCGCTCCCGGGGACGGCGAGGCCGGACGGGGTCCTCTCCGACCAGCACACCTGTCCCACGACGTGGAGGCGCTCTCTCCGGACCTCCCCGGTGTCGGCGGTGAGCACCCCGAGGAGGTCGCCGTCCAGCGCTCGCCCCACGAGCGTCATCGAGGCGAGTAGGGATCCGAACGAGTCTTGCGGGCCGGGGGCGAGGTAGCTCGCGAAGGTGAGCTCATTCGCGGCGGGGTCGTAGCGGACCGTCTCGTCCGGCACGTTGCGATCGGAGCGGAGGCTGAGGTGGAGGGAGCCCCGGAACGACACCCCGTCGTCCGGATCCGCTCGCGCCGACCACAGGAGGATCAGGATCGCGAGCAGGCGGGCAGGAGACACCGGCGAATCCTATCCTCCTCTCCGCCGTCGCCACTCCTCCCGGAGCCGGTCTCTCTGCTCGGGCGTCATCTCCCGCCAGCGGCGCAGGTTCTCCCACAGCCGCTCCCGCTCCTGGGGTGGCGCCCGGAGCAGCTCCCGGATGGCCTCGCGGAGCTGGGCGCGTCGCTCGGGAGACATCTCGCGAAACCGGCGGAACCGATCGCGGATCGCGGCCCGCTCGGGCGGGGGCAGCTTCTGGAACGCCTCCCAGTTCCGGCGGATCTCCTCCTGGCGCTCGGGCGGCAGCGCCCGGAAGCGGCTCAAGGACTCGCGCAGCTCCTCCTGGCGTCCCGGGGGAAGCGCCTGGAAGGCGCGCCACCGCTCACGCAGCGCCTGTTTCTCCTCGGGGCTCATTCGCTCCCACTGTTCCCGGGCCGGGGGAGTGGCGGGCGCGGCGGGGGGCGGAGGCGGTCCCTCGGCGTGGGCCCGGCCCGCGAAGAGGGCGAGGGAGAGGAGGGTGGCCTTGGCGAGACGGCGCATCATCGCCTGCCCTCCCCGGGCTCCAGCCGATCGAGCTGGGCCACGATGAGGGCGTCCTCGGGCGAGTCCACCCCGAGGGCGCTCGCGGTCTCGTAGTCTTGGAGGAGGTCGAGGTCCCTCACCATCGCCCGGGTGTCGAGCCAGGAACGCATCGGGATCCCGACGGCCAGGGAGAGGGCGGCCGCCCCCGCCGCGAGCGCGAAGAGGCGGGGGTAGGGGATCGCCGTCCCGAGCCGGGAGAGGAGGGAGGCCGCCGAGAGAGCGGGGCGGCTTGGCCGCTCCTCGCGGAGCCTGGCCTCGAGCCGGGTGGCGAAGAACGGCGGCAGCTCCGGAGCGGGGGGGAGCGCGGCCAGGGCGGCCACGGCGGCGCGCAGCCCTTCTGCCTCTTCCCGGCACGACGGGCAGCGGGCCAGATGCTCCCGCACCTCGGAGACCCGGGAGGCGGGGAGGGCTCCGTCGAGGAGGGCGGTCAGGTCTTCGCGAGGGTGCTTCATGGCAGCGCCTCCTCGAACGACCCCGCCTCGAAGGGGGCGAGCGCCTCGGCCGCGGCCACGGTGGCGCGATGGACGAGCGACTTCACCGCGGGGAGGGTCGTGTGGAGGACCTCCGCGATCTCCTCGTACGACAGGCCCTCGAACCGGCACAGGACCAGGGCGGCCCGCTGCTTCTCCGGCAGGCGGGCGAGCAGCTTTCGCACGGCGCTCTCGAGTGCCTTCCCCCGCGCCTGCTCCTCGGGACCGGCGGCATCCGAGGGGAGCGAGTCCGGGTCCGCGGCTCCCTCGTCCTGCCCGAGGGCGCGTGAAGAAGAGGGGCCCGGGCGGCGGAGCTCGTTCAGGCAGTGGTTCGAGGCCACGCGGTAGAGGAAAGTCCGAAAGCGCGCCTTGGGGCGGTAGCGGTCCCGGGCGCGGTAGAGGTTCACGAACACGTCCTGGGCGAGTTCCTCGGCGCGCGCGGCGTCCCGGACCAGGTGGTGGCAGAAGGCGAACATCGGACGCGCATACCTCTCGTAGAGGGTCCGGAAGGCCCCCTCGTCGCCCTGCTGGAACGCCAGCATCAGCGCCGCGTCGGGATCCGGTCCCATTCTTTGATCTGGAACACCACCGCGCCCCCAAAGGTTGCGCAGCCTTGCGCATCCTGGGCGACAGCCGCCCGGATCTCCAGTCGGGAAGGGCGGTTAGCTCCTCGCGAGAACGGTCAGGGCGCACCGGGCGGCGAGGAAGGTGAGGGCGGAGAGGGCCCCCGCCGCCGGGAGGGTGAGGATCCAGGCCCAG
The DNA here is from genome assembly GCA_035686075.1 of Anaeromyxobacter sp. GTDB lineage: Bacteria > Myxococcota > Myxococcia > Myxococcales > Anaeromyxobacteraceae > Anaeromyxobacter. The sequence goes on along the minus strand of DASRZU010000009.1, from coordinate 154,173 downwards.
ATGATCCGTCCCGCCACGCCCCAGCGGACGGCGCGCGTGCCTCTCGTCGCCCCCACGCCCACGATGGCTCCGGTGAGGGTGTGGGTGGTGGAGATCGGGATGCCCGCCTGGGCGAGGGCGAGGATCGTGACTCCCCCCCCGGTCTCGGCGCAGAAGCCACCGATGGGCTGGAGTCGGGTGAGCCGGTGTCCCATCGTCTTCACGATGCGCCAGCCCCCGAACAAGGTCCCGAGACCGATGGCCGCGTGGCAGGCGAGGACCACCCAGAACGGGACGGGGAGGTGGTCCCGGGCCAGGGGGACCCGGTGGGACCAGACCGTGCCGTAGAGGATCACGGTGATGATCCCCATGACCTTCTGGGCGTCGTTCGTGCCGTGGCTGAAGCTGAAGACGGCCGCGGAGAGGAGCTGCAGCCGCCGGAACCAGCGGTCGACCCGGACCGGCGACTGCCTTCGTACCACCCAGGTGGTGAGGACCATCGCGGTCGAGCCGAGGACTAAGCCGATGATCGGCGAGAGGGCGATGAAGAGGACGATCTTCCAGATCCCGGTGGCGATGAGCCCGCCCGGCCCGAGGGACACGAGGCAGGCGCCGATCATGCCGCCCGCGAGGGCATGGGAGGAGGAGGAGGGGAGGCCCCACCACCAGGTGAAGAGGTTCCAGAGGATGGCGCCGACGAGCGCGGCGAAGATGAAGACGAGGACGAATCCGGGGCCCCGGGCCTGAAGGCTCGGGAACTCGACGATCCCGTGGCCCATGGTGGCGGCGACCCTGAGCTCCGCCCCCCACAGGACCGGCATCGCCGCCACGAAGTTGAAGAAGGCGGCCCAGCCCACCGCCACCAGGGGCGAGAGGACCCGGGTGGAGACCACCGTGGCGATCGAGTTCGCCGCGTCGTGGAAACCGTTGATGAAGTCGAAGAGGAGCGCGGTCAGAACGAGCGCGATGACGACGACGAAGAGCATGGGCGGGGGAGAGGTGCCGTCAGGCGTGTTCGAGCACCACGCCCTCGATCACGTTCGCCACGTCCTCGGCGCGATCGGTCGCGGACTCGATGAGGTCGACGATCTCCTTCCACTTCACGACGGTGAGGGGGTCGCTGCCGCCCCGGAAGAGCTTCGCGGTGGTGCGGCGGGTGAGCGAGTCGGCCTGGTTCTCGAGGGCGTTGATCTCCCGGCAACCCTCGAGCACCGCCCCGGGGTCTCGGCGGAAGGTGCGCAGCCCGCGGACCACCTCGGCCATCTTCTCGGTCTGGGCGAGGAGCACGCCGGCGAGTTCCCGGGCCTCGGGCAGAACCTGATCGATGTCGTAGAGCCCGAGGCGTTGGGCGGCCGAATCGGCCAGGTCGAGCACGTCGTCGATCCGGGAGAGCAGCCTGTGGATCTCGGCCCGGTCGAACGGGGTGATGAACTGGGTATGCAATCTCGAGAAGGCGCGATGGGTGATGTCGTCGGCCCGGTGCTCGACCGCCTTGATGGCTGCGACCTTCTGGGGGACGTCCTTGAAGTCATCGAGGAGGTCCTTGAGGAGCTTCGCCCCTTCCACGACCGCGTCCGCCTGGGCCTCGAAGTCCGAGAAGAAATCCTCCGACTTCGGCATGAGCCTTTCGAGCAGGGTCATCGCGCCCCCTTCTCCCTGTGACGCGGCGGGCACCTTACCGTGTCCGGCGTGCGCCGCAAACGGGTGAAAGACCGCGGACATTGCCCCTGGCCTACCCCTTTAAGGGTAGACGCGGGGTAGCTCAGTCGTTTCCCTTACATGCGTGCACTTGCAAGAGCCGGCCTCCGCTGTAACCCTTGGCGAACACCGGCAGAGGCCATAATCGCCACTCCGGGCTCGCCCTTAAGCCTCCTCGGGGATGGGCGACCCGTCGCGGGGGTAGAGGCCGTAGTGCGCATGCGCTTCCGCGTGAAGATCGGGCTCGTGCTCCTCGCCGTCGGCGTCTTGCCGGTCGCGCTGCTCGGGTTCGCCTCCTGGACGGTGAGCCGCGACGAGTTCGAGCGGACGGTGGGGCGCATGCAGACCCAAACGGCCGAAGACCTCGCCCTCTTCACCGATCGCTTCGTCTCCACCGCGGTCGACCGGCTGCGCCTCGCGGTCGCCCCCATCCTCTTCGAGGACTACAGCCCGGGAGAGCTCTCGGCGGTGCTCTCCATCCCCTATCGGCAGCTGCCCTTCATCTCGATCCTGGCGGTGGTCGACGAGGAGAGCGCCCCGGTGGCGGGACCCATCCTGGTGGAGCGCCCCGAGGAGGCGGAGGCCGAGCGGGAGGCCACCTCTCCGGCGGACCTCGACCTCTTCGTGGCTCATCTCCCCAAGGCGCCCGCGGAGAAGGGCGAGGCCGCCCTTTCCGAGCCCTACCGCCGCAACGGCCCCGTGAAGCTCGCGGTGGCCCTGCGGATCGGGGCACACCGGGCGGTGGCGGCGGAGCTCTCGCTGAGGGAGGTGGAGGCACGGCTCGCCGAGCTGTCGTCGGCGAGCGGGGTGGCCTACCTCGTCGACTCGCGCCGGGAGCCGATCGCCGGGATGAAGGGGAGCCTCGCCCCGGACGAACAAGAGCTCGCCGAGGTTGGCTTTTCCCGGGACCTCTCCTATTCGCGGCTCCTCCGCCGGGGGGACGGGCAGCCCTGGCTCGCCGCCTTCTCGCCCGTACCCCGGGTCCGCTGGGGAGCGGTGGTGGCCGAGCCCACGGCGGTCGCCTTCCGAGCTGCGGAGCGGCTACGGATCTACACGGTCTGGGCTGCGCTCGGGGCCCTCGCGGTGGCCCTGGTGATCGGAGCGGCGCTGGAGCGGACCGTGACCCGGCCGGTGGCGCGGCTCTCCCGGGCCGCCGCGGCGCTCGCCGAGGGGCGCCACGATCACGAGCTCACCGCCCCGAGGAAGGGCGGGGACGAGCTCGCCGACCTGGCGCGCGCCTTCTCCCGGATGGCGGGGGAGATCCGCCGGAGGGACGAGGAGATCCGCGGCTGGAACCGGGAGCTGCAGCTGCGGGTCGACGAGCGCACCCGGGAGCTCGCCGCCGCCGAGGACCAGATCCTGCGCACCCGAAGGCTCGCGGCCCTCGGTTCCCTGGGAGCGGGGCTCGCCCACGAGCTCAACAACCCCATGACCGCCGTGGTCGGCTACCTCGCCATCCTGCGCAAGCAGGCTCCCCCTCAAAGCCCGCAAGCCGAGATGATCGCCGCCGCCCAGGAGCAGGCCGCCCGGGTGACGCGGGTGGTCGAGGAGCTGCGCAGCTTCACCGACCAGGAGCGATCGGCCCAGGGCCAGCGCTTCCCGCTCCAAAAGCCGGTCCGGGACGCGCTCGCGCTCCACGAGCACCGCTTCCGCGCCGCCGGGATCCAGGTCACGACCCGATTCGAGGAGAAGATCCCCGACGCCCAGGGGGACCCCGTCCAGATCCAACAGGTGGTGACCCACCTGCTCGACAACGCCATCAACGCCATGCCGGGGGGAGGGGCGCTGGAAGTCACCCTGGGCGCGGTCGGGGGCGATGCCCTAAGGCTACGGATCTCCGACACGGGCAAGGGCATCCCGGTCACGATCCGGGAGCGAATCTTCGACCCGTTCTTCACCACCAAGGACCACCCCGAGCGCATCGGGCTGGGCCTCTCGGTCTCCCACAGCATCGTCGAGGCTCACCACGGGAAGATCGTGGTGGACAGCGCCGAGGGTGCCGGGGCGGCCGTGACGATCCTGTTGCCGGCGGCAGCGGCCGCTCACCTCGCGTGAGGAGGGAAGGAATGGCTCGAGCAAGCCCGCCGGGGTCGATCGGCTTGGGAAGTGTCCTCGACGCCGAGCTGCTCGTGCCCGCGCTCCTCCACGAGCTGAAGCAGCCGCTCACCGGTGCGGAGGCGGCCATCGCTCTCATCGAGCGGGTCCTGGGAGGCCCTCTGACCGGGCGGGAGGAGTGGCAGCTCCTGCGGCAGCAGGTGACCCGGCTGGGCGAGGTGATGAGCGGCTACGAAGAGCTGTTCGAGGCGGCGCCGGGCTCCCTGGGCACCTTCGAGGTGGGGGCGGCGGTGTCCCGGGCGGTGGAGCTCTTGGCGCACCGGATCCGCCCCCTCTCCCGCCGGTTCGCGCTCGTGCCCTCGAAGGAGCCGTTGCCCGCCTACGGATCCTTGTCGGCGCTGGTGCACGCCGCCACGAACCTCCTCGGGAACGCGATCGACGCGGTCGAGTCGGCTGGGCCGCAGGCCCGGGTGGAGGTCCGGGTCCTCGCCGCCGAGGGTGGGGCGCAGGTGCGCATCTCCGACGAGGGGTTGGGGATCCCCGAATCCGTCCGCGCGCACCTCTTCGAGCCGCTCGTCAGCACGAAGAGCCAGAGGCGGGGGAGCGGTCTCGGGCTGCACCTCTCGAAGCGGCTCATCTCGCGATACGGCGGCGAGGTCTTCCTCGTCGGGGCGGATGATCCGGGTCGGCTGCCCTGGGCCGTGACCGAGTTCTGCATCGAGGTTCCACCGCCTCCGGGCGGGGGGCCGCCATGACCTCCCTCGGATTTGGTCCCAGGGTCGACCGGGCAGCACGCAGTCTGGCCGCGCTTGCCTTCTTCGCGTCGGCTCTTCCGGTCCGGGCAGAGGGGCCCGCCTCGGCGGAGGTGCCGGCCGCGCTGCACGCGACGCCCGGGCCGGGGGCGGAGAAGGCCGTGTCGGGGTCCCCCCCGACCGCCCCGGCGCTGCCTGCCCCGGCTCGGTCGGGCGTGTGGCGCTCGGCGGCGCGGCCGCCCGCGAATGCCCCCGCCGAGGCGGTCCTCCGCGCCGCCGGGCGGAAGCCCTCCCCGGCGAGCGATCCGCCCCCGGTCATCGAGATCATCTGGCATGCGCCGGGCTCTTGAGCTCCTCTCCGCGGCGTTGTTGTGCGCAGGGGGGCTCGCCCGGGCGGGCGGCGCCGACGAGGTCCTCGCGCCCGTTGGGGGAGGAGCCCTCTCCTTGTCCGCCGACCCCCCGGCGCTCGTCCTGGGCCGGGATGGGGCGGCGGAGCTCAGGATCGCAGCTCCCCCGGAGGTGGAGGAGATCACGGTCACCGCGAACGTGGGGAAGGTGGAGGCGGTGCGGAGGTCGACGGGTGGGTTCACGGCCCGTTATCGCCCGCCTCCGGAACGGTTCCCGCAGGTGGCCATCATCGCGGCCGTGGGAAGGGCGGGAGCCCTCTCTTTGGACGGCTGGGTGGCCGTGCCGCTCTCGGGCCAGGGCGAAGCCCGGGTCCCGGGGGAGCCCGGCTCTCGGGTCTCCTTGCGCATCGGGGACCGAGGCTTCGGGCCGGAGCCCGTCGGGGAGGACGGGATCGCCGTCATCCCGGTCGTCGTGCCGCCGGGCGTGCGCCAGGCGTATCGCGGGTTTTCCGCGGTGGAGTTGCGCCTGCCGGAGACGACACTCCTCGCCGCCGTCGCCGACCGGAAGACGGTCGAGGCGGATCGTCCCGAGACGGTCCGGGTCTTCGCCTACGCGGTGGCCCCTCACGGGGCAGCGCGCAAGGGAGAGCCACCGCTCGCCGAGACGAGCCACGGCACGCTCGTGTTCCGCCCCCGCGAGCCGGGAGCCTACGAGGGGACCTGGACGATCCCCCCCGGCCCGGCGGGGGAAGAGCGGGCGCTGGTCCGGCTCGAGGGGTCCCCGGCGTCGCGGGTTTTGGTCCGGGTGACCACGCTGCCCGGCCCGGCCGCCTCGCTGGCGCTGTCGGTCGACCGGTCGTTCTTGCGGGCGGGCGATGCGGAGGACCTCCGGGTGACGGCGCGGGCCCTGGATGGCGCCGGTAACCCTTCGGCGAATCCGCCCGTCCTCTGGGCCGACGCGGGTTCGCTCGTTCCCGAGGAGGGGGGTCCGGGGATGGCGCGGGCCCGGCTGCACCTCGAGCCTCGCTTCGGCGGTCGCGACCGGGTGCTCCTCTCCGCGAATGTCCCCGGCACGCAGGCCTCGGCGGTCGAGGCGGTGGCGCTCTTGCCCGGAACCCCGGTGCGCGCCCGGCTCACCCCGGACCGCGGCACGGTGCGCGCGGACGGCCGGGGCGAGGAGGTCCTCTCCTTCGAGGCGTGGGACGACTTCGACAACCCGGCTGCGGGCGCCCCTCGCGCCGCCGCGAGCCAAGGTCCGGCGCCGGTGGTCGAGCCCGAGGGCCCGGGGCGCTGGCAGGTTCGCTACCGCGTCGAGCCCGTCCGGGAGCCCACCGACGTGAAGCTCTCCGCCGAGCTCGGGGTGGCGCGGAGCGAGGCCGAGCGGTGGCTCCTCCCTCCGTCCTCGACCGAGCTCGCCCTGTTCGCGAGCGGCGGCGGCCAGATCGGTTTCGCGAAGGGGAGCTCGGGAGGACAGCTTCTCCTCGGGGCGGAGCTGCCGCTCGGCGACGTCGTCGCCCTGCCGCCCGAGCGAGCGTTGGCCTTGCGCCTGGAGGCGGCCGGGATGATAAGCTCGCGGGATGTCTCCGGCGGCTCTGAGACGCTGAACGGCGCAGCGGTCCTGGTCGGTCCCGTGCTGAAGGGGGTGATGAGGCCCGGCCGGTATTTCGCGAGCGCGACCGCCGGCTTCTTCCTCGGGACGGCACAGGGCCCGAACCGGGCCTCGAGCTCGGGCGCCGGGCTCGCGTTGCGGCTCGCCGCCGGCCTTTCGGCCCCGTTGAAGTCCACGGCGCCGTTCCTGGAGCTGGGCTACCTCGCCGCGGGCGGACCGGGGGGGGGCGTGAGCGCCCTCACCCTCTCGGTCGGGGTACGATTCGACCTCTTTCGCGAGGTCGGGAGTGAACGAGGAGACTAGGCGCGTGGCCACCTTGCTCATCGTCGACGACGAGCCGGTGATCCTGGACGTCTTCCGCCGGTTTTTGGAGGGCGAGGGGCGGACCCTCCTGCTCGCCGGCTCGGCGCGCGAGGCGCTTTCCCGGGCGGCCGAGGCCGGGGACATCGACGTCGCCCTGGTCGACAAGAACCTGGGCGACGGCTCGGGGCTCGAGGTGGCGAGGCGGCTCAAGGCCGCGAAGCCCGACATCGAGGTGATCCTGGTGACCGGCTACGCCTCCCTCGACTCGGCCATCCAGGCCGTCCAGATCGGGGCGTATGACTACGTCACCAAGCCCGTCTCCGACTACGAGGCGTTGAACCTCAAGGTGGAGAACGCGGTGGAAAAGGTCCGGATGAAGAGGGCCCAGCGCGAGCTCGTGGCGCGGCTCATGGAGAGCGAGGCGCTCCACCGGGGGGTGTTCGAGACCTCCTCCGACGCCATCCTCCTCGTGGACAGGGAGAGCGGGCTCATCGAGGACGCGAACCCGGCCGCCGAGCGGCTCTATGGTCGCAACCGAGACGCCCTGCGGAGGCAGCGCTACGCCGAGCTCCTCGACCCCGAGCTCGAGCCCAGCGCCCTTGCTCCGGGCGACCGGGCGGCCCCCTCCCGCCACCGCCGCCTCGACGGGGCCACCTTCCCGGTGGAGATCACGGTGGGGGAACTTAGGAGGGACGAGCGGGGGCTGCGGGTGCTCTCGATCCGCGACGTCTCGGAGCGCGAGGCGGCGGAGCGCGAGCGGCGCGAGCTGGAGCAGAGCCTACGGCAGGCGCAGAAGATGGAGGCGGTGGGGCGCCTGGCCGGGGGGGTGGCCCATGACTTCTCCAACGTCCTCGCGGTGGTGCTCGGGTACTCGGAGCTCCTCATGCGGGACCTCTCCCCGGGCGACGTCCGCCTGAAGGAGAGTGCCGAGGGGATCGTGGAGGCCGCCAACCGGGCGGTGGGCGTCACCCGGCAGCTCCTCACCCTCTCCCGGAAGAAGCTTCTTCGCCCCGAGGTGCTCTCCCTGAACAAGGTGGTGAAGGACCTCGGGAAGCTCCTCACCCGGGCGATCGGCGAGCGCATCGAGGTGACCACCTCGCTCGAGCCCGGGCTCTTCGAGGTCCTGGCCGACGCCGACCAGCTGGCCCAGGTGCTCCTGAACCTGTCGGTGAACGCCCGGGACGCGATGCCCGAGGGGGGAGCCCTCTCCATCTCCACCGCCAACGCCGTCCTCTCCACGCCGGCCCGGGACCTGGATCTGCCCGCCGGGCGCTACGTCACCCTCGCCGTTCGAGACGAGGGGATGGGCATGACGGAGGAGGTGCGGGCGCGGATCTTCGAGCCCTTCTTCTCCACCAAGGAGACCGGGACGGGTCTCGGCCTCGCCACCGTGTACGGAATCGTCCGTCAGGCCGGGGGGGCCATCCGGGTGGAGACTCGCCGCGGCCGGGGCACGACCTTCACGGTGTTTTTGCCGGCGGCCGAGCCCAAGGTGCAGCGGGTGGTCCTTCCGGTCTCCGCGGCGGCCCCCCGGGGCCTGGGCGAGACGGTGGTGGTGGCCGAGGACGAGGACGGGCTCCGGACGCTCCTCGGGCGGATGCTCTCCGGCAGTGGCTACCAGGTGGTGTCCGCCCGGAACGGGGAGGAGGCCCTCGAGGCCGCGCGCTCGCGAGGCGGCCGGGTGGACCTGTTGCTCGCCGATCTCGTCATGCCGCGGATGAACGGGGCCGAGCTGGCGGAGGAGCTGTCGCGGACAAACCCCGGGCTCAAGGTCCTGTTCATGACCGGCCACACCGACGACGCGCAGGTGAGGGATAGGCTCGTGGACGGCGACGTCGAGCTCATCCACAAGCCCTTCAGCGGCGAGGCCCTGCTCGGCCACCTGCGCCGGCTCCTCGGTCCCCCCCGGGCGAGCGCCTGACCCGCCTTTACTGCCTCGGCTCGGCGGCGGGTTCCCCGCCGCCGAAGGCATTGGGGGCGGGCGGAGCGGTGCCGGCCGGACTCCCCGCCGGGCGCGGGGGGGAGGCCAAAGGCGCCGCGGGCGCGCCGGGCGCCGCTCCCGCGACCCCCGGTGCGCCCGGAGGGGGAGGAGGCGGAGCCGCCACGGGGAGGGGGCTATCCATCGGGACGATGCCCACCGAGGCGTCGACGGGCCTTGCCCGCTTGAGGTACTTGGCGGGGATCTGCGAACCGGCGCCGAAGTGCAGTTCGCCCTCGTCGTCTTCCCAGCGATAGAGGCCGCGCTCGTCGGCGGCGATCGGGTCCGGGCTCTTCGCCTTCGGCGCTGTCTCGGCAGAGACCCTTGCGGGCAAGGGCGCCGAGTCGGAGGTGACGGCCCCTCGGGTGGGCCGGGCCGGCTCGGCGGCGGGCGTGGGCAGCGGGTCCCCCTCGAACCCGACCGAGAGGGTGCGCCCGTCGACGAGATCGATCGCCACCTCCGAGCCATCGGTCGCGGGGCGGACGGCGCGCCGGGCGTCGTCGAAGGTGTCCCCGCGGACCCAGGAGAGCACCTTCCGCATGTCGGTCACGCGCGCGGGCAGGAGGACCTCGGCGCCCGTGTACTCCCGGATCACCGCCCCGCGGCCCCAGAGGGAGATGAGGGGAATATGCGACCAGTCGGGCGATTGGGCGGCCTGCGACGCGGGGAAGAGATCGAGGACGAGGAGCCTCTCGCCGTTCGGAGAGAGGAAGACGAGGCCCGAGGCGGTGGGGAGGCAGAGCTGGCTCGCCCAGAGGGTCTTCTCTCCGTCGCCCGACTTCGCGACCGCCTGCACCTGGCAACCGCCGGCCTCCCGGCGTTGCCGGACCTCGAACCGCCCGTCGGGCGACTGCTCCGCCCATTCGGCGACCGGGGTGGGGGCCGGCGCGACCGGCTCCTGCTTGCATCCCACCGCCGCGAGCACGGCGGCGGCCGCGAGTGCTCTTCGCATGCGCGCCTCCTCGAGAAATGACCCTAGCAGGTCGGGGAAGGGTCCGCGAGCAAGCGTCCCTTCGCGCCCCCGCTCGAAAAGGATCGGTCCGGATGACCCGAGGTCGGTGTCCGTCGCTCGCATCCCTTGGAAGGCCGAGAGCACCGACCTAAAGATCGAAGCCCTGTATGTGTTTGACGGCGAGTGTGCGCAGGCCCGGCAGTGGCGACGACACACAAGGCCCTTCCGGACAATCCCGTCGGGTGGAGAGTCGGGCCGCAGGGTGCGGCGAGGTTCTCGAGGGTCGGGTTTTTCAAGAAGGGGTGCTCTCCGGGGAGGGATCCTTGGAGAGCGGAGAAGGAGGAGCTCGCGACGAAGGTGACGAGGGCGCTCGCCCGAGGGACGCAATAGACTCCTCCTCGTGACCATCCGTCTCGATCTCGCAAGGCCCGATCTCCTCCGCTTCGAGGCGGAGGTGGTGTCGGTTCGCTCGCAGGGCGGCCGGCCGGCAGTGGTGCTGGACCGGACCGCGTTCTACCCCGAGGGCGGTGGGCAGCCCGCCGATCGCGGCCTTCTCGGGGGTGTTCCGGTGGTGGACGTGCAGGAGAGAGACGGCGAGGTGCTCCACGTCCTCGCGGGAGCGCCGCCCGCGGGGCGGGTCCTGGGCGAGGTCGACCCGGTACGGCGGCGAGATCACGTCCAGCAGCATCACGGCCAGCACCTCCTCTCCGCCGTCTTCGAGAGGGTGGCGGGTGCGAGCACCCTCTCCTTCCACCTGGGCGAGGAGGTCTCGACCATCGACCTCGACAAGGGTCCCGAGGCGCTCGGGCCGGAGCGGCTCCGGGCCGTCGAGGCGGCTGCCAACGAGCTCGTCTACCGGGACCTCCCGGTCACGGTGCGGGAGTTCTCGGAGGCGGAGCTGGCGCGGCTTCCCCTGCGCAAGGAGCCCGCCCGAGGCTGCCGGGTGGTGGTGGTCTCCGAGGGGCCTCTTTCCGAGGCCTTCGACCCGGCCGAGGTCGTGGACGCCTCTCCCTGCGGCGGAACCCACCCCCCGCGCACGGGCGCGGTCGGTGCGATCGCGGTGCTCCGGGCCCAGAGATGGGGTGAGGGGACGAGGGTGGAGTTCGCGTGCGGTGGGCGCGTCGTCGCCGCGCTGTCCGAAGCTCTTCGGAACTTGCGCGAGGCGGCGGCGGCCCTTCGCTGCGCGCCCGCGGAACTGTCCGCCGCGGTGTCGCGCGCGGTCGAGGAGTCGGCGGTCCGCCGAAAGGAGCTCGAGCGGCTGTTCGCGGCGGCGGCCCAGGCCGAGGCGGACCGGCTCTCCGGATCCAGTGGCCTCGTGCGAGCGGTGCTCGCGCCTCCCGTGGCGGGCGCCGCGGCCTGGGCTCGAGCGGTGGCGCAGGCCTTGGCGGCCCGGGGGCGGGTGGCGCTCCTCGGAGCGGTCGAGGAAGGACGGGCCCACCTCGCCTTCGCGCGCCCGCGGGGCCCGGGCCCGCATCTGGGCGAACGGCTCCGCGCCGCCGTCGCCCTCCTCGGGGGGAAGGGCGGCGGTTCGGCCGACTTCGCCCAGGGCAGTGGCCCGGACGCGGCGCGGGTGGAGGAAGCGCTCCGGGAGGCGGAGAAGGCGCTCGCCCCCTAGAGGCCGGTGACCTTGCGCCCCAGGGCTTCTCGAGGGGGCAATGGCCTCCTCTGGGGTGCCTTCAGGGGGAGCCGGGCTTCAGGGTGACGAGTGTCGCTCCCCAGCCTCCGGCGCCTTCCCCTGCCAGGCGGAACGACTCGACCCGCCCGTCCCGAGCGAGCAGGGCGTGGACGGTCTGCCGGAGGGCGCCGATACCCTTCCCGTGGACGACTCGAACCTCGCGGAGCCCGGCCGCGGCGCACGCGCCGATCCACTCGGGGACGAGGGAGGTCACGTCTTTGGGAGAGAAGGCGTGGAGGTCGAGCGTTCCGTCGAGGGGGAGGGCGACGGGTTCCGGGAAGGGGTCCGGCGCGGGGCCCTCGGGCAGCCCTTTGGCGACCGCCTCGGGACCTTCGGGGGGACTTTCCGCCTCGGGGGGAGGGGAGAGGAGGGCGAAGAGCTCCTCGGGTGGCCTCGCGACCACCGCCCGGTGGGCGGTAGCGAGGATGGGCCGCTCGAGGATGCGCGGGTGGGTGGCGATGGCGTCGACCAATTCGGCCTCGGGGGTGCGGTCCGACAGGCGGAGCGCTCTTACCTCGTCCTCGTCCGGGCGGATCACCTCGTGCGCCGAGCGGCAGAGCTTCTTGAGCAGGGCGCGAACCTCCTCCGGCGTTGGGCGCTCTTCCAGGTAACGGCGCAGGGTGGGCTCGATGCCGCGCGCCCGGAGGATCTCCAGGGCGCGCCGGCAGGCGGAGGAGCGGGCGTCGAACCAGAGGACGTACTCGCCGGCCATGGCCCGGCCGAATATAGAAGAGCCTTGGAGATCGCGCACCATCTGGACCGGCTTTCGGGCCTTCTCGAAGCGGAACGGGACGAGGAACGGGCCCGATTCTCGGAGGCGCGGGGCCGTCTCCCGCTCGAGGAGCGCGAGGCGCGGGGCCTCGCCATCGCCGACCTCCTCGTCTTGGAGGAGGCGGCGCTGGGCGACCGCACCCTCCTCACCTTCGGGCGGGGAGGGGCGCCGCTCCCTGGGGGGCGCATCGGCGTGGGCAGCCCGGTCCAGGTCTCGCCGCGGCGGGTCGATCGCCCGGACCTGCCCCGGGGAGTGGTGGCGCGGAGGACGCGGACGCAGGTCGGGGTGGCCTTCGACGAGCCGCCGCCGGACTGGGTGACGGAGGGGAGGGTGGTCCTCGAGCTCGAGCCCTCCCCGGTCACCTGGGAACGGCTCGAGGCCGGCCTCTCGAGGCTCAGGGAGACGAAGGAGGGGAAGCGCTGGCACGCGGTGCTCGAGGGGGCGATGCCGCGGTTCCAAGAAGCGAGGGCCTCCGCCCCACCCTCTCCCCTCGCGTCGCTCAACCCCGAGCAGGCCGCCGCCCTCGACCTCGGCGACCGCGCCCTGGACCTCGCGCTCGTCCATGGGCCGCCCGGGACCGGGAAGACGACCGTGCTCGTGGAGGTGGTGCGCCGGGCCGCCGCCCGGGGGGAACAGGTGCTCGCCACCGCCCCCTCGAACCTGGCCGTGGACAACCTTCTCGAGCGGCTCGTCCTCTCGGGGCTCTCCTGCGTCCGGATCGGCCACCCCGCGCGCGTCCTGCCCGGACTCTTCGAGCACACCCTGGAGGCCAAGGCCGCGGCCCACGAGGCTGCGCGGATCGCCGAGGGGCTCGTGCGCGAGGCGCTCGCGCTCCTTCGGCGGGCGACCACGCGCAGGGCGAGGCGCGGACCGGGGCGCTTCAGCACCTCGCGAGAGCAGGAGCGGGAGGCGAGGGCGCTCCTCGCGGAAGCCCGCTCCCTGGAGGCGCGGGCCGAGGCCGAGGTGCTGGGAAGGGTACAAGTCGTCCTCGCCACGCTCACCTCCCTCGACGCACCGGCCCTTTCCGGCCGACGCTTCGGGCTTGCGGTCATCGACGAGGCCACCCAGGCGCTCGAGCCGGCAGCTTACCTGGCGCTCCTCCGCGCCGACCGGGCGGTCCTCGCCGGCGATCACCTTCAGCTCCCACCCACGGTGTTGTCCGCCGCGGGGCGGGAGGGAGGACTCGGGGTCTCGCTCTTCGAGCGCCTCGCCGAGGGTGTGGGTCCGGCGCGGGTCACCCTCGCCGAGCAGCACCGGATGAACGAGCGCATCATGAGCTTCCCCTCGAGGGCGCTCTACGAGGGGAAGCTGCGGGCTCACCCCACCGTCGCGGCCCGGGCCATCGACGAGATGCCGCTCGAGGTCGTGGACACGGCCGGGCGAGGCTTCGAGGAGGAGATCCCGGACGGCTCGGACTCGCGGCAGAACGTCGGGGAGGCCCGGCTCGCGCTGGCCGAGGTCGAGCGGGTCCTCGCCCTGGGGGTGTCCCCAAAGGAGATCGCGGTCATCTCCCCGTACGATGCCCAGGTCCAGAGGCTCAGGGACGCCTTCGGCGACAAGCTCGAGCTCGGGCTCGAGGTGGACACGGTCGACGGTTTCCAGGGGCGCGAGAAGGACGTGGTCATCGTCTCCCTGGTCCGCTCGAACGAGGAGGGCGAGGTGGGATTCCTCTCGGACGTGCGGCGCATGAACGTGGCCATGACCCGCGCCCGGATGAAGCTCGTGGTGATCGGGGACGGCGCCACGGTGTCGCGCCACCCCTTCTACGACGCCTTCCTGCGCCACGCCCAGGAGACGGGGGCCTGGCGCAGCGCCTGGGAGTCCTGAAGGTGAAGCGGGCTCGTTGGCCCAGGGCCCGGGCTCTCCCCGCCGGCCGCGGGTCCTTGGGGAGCTTTGAGGGGGAGTCCTCGAGCGCCCCGTGGAGCCGTCGGTCTCCTCGGCTAGATTCGATGCCCTCATGATCCGCAGCACCTTTCGCCTCGCGCCGGGGCTCGGGCCCCACCTCGAGGCGAGGCTCTGGGAAGCGGGCATCACTCGCTGGGCGGACTTTCCCGACCCCTCGGCGGTGGCGATCTCGCGACCGGTGGACGCGCGCATCCGGCGAGCCATCGGGATGGCCGAGGCGTTTCTTTCCTCCGGGGACGCGGAGGGGCTCGCGGCCATGCTGCCGCGACGAGAGCGCTGGCGGCTCTACGGCGCCTTCTTTGCGGAGACGGTCTTCCTCGACGTCGAGACCGACGGCGACGAGCTCGTCTGCGTGGGGCTCCTCGACTCTCTGGGCCCCCGGTTCTTCATGAGGGACCGGGACCTCGATCTCGTCCCCGCGGCTCTCTCCCGATCCAAGCTCCTCGTCACCTTCAACGGGGAGGCCTTCGACCTCGGGGTGCTGCGGCGCGCCTTCCCTCGCTTCCGCCCGCCCCGGGCGCACGTGGACCTTCGCCACCTCTGGGGCAGGCTCGGCCACGCCGGGGGGCTGAAGCTCCTCGAACGGGAGACCGGGCTCTCCCGTCCGCCGCACCTCGACGGCATGAGCGGGGGGGACGCGGTGCGGCTGTGGCGGGCGGCGCGGGACGGGGACCTCGCGGCCCTGAGGCTCCTGGCCGAGTACAACCTGTACGATGCCGTCGACCTGAGGCCCCTCATGGACCTCGGCTACAACCGCATCGTGGAGCGGCTGCGCTTGCCCGCTTCTCCCCTGCCTGTCGCGGAGCGGGGGGACTTCCGCTATGACATGACGAAGATCCTCCTCGCTCTGTGATCCTGGCGGGCCCTTGCCCCGAGAACCCTTCACCCAGCCGCGCGGCGCGTCGGGCCGCTTCGTGAACCTCGACGGGTCGGGGCCCCCGCCCTGGTCGGCGGTGTTCCGCTGGGCGGTCGTGGACCGCCTCGCCGGGCGCCGCCGGAGGTCCCCCGACCGGGCCCCGATCGCCCGCGTCGAGCCGGACGTCGCGCGGCTCGCGACGCCGCCCGCGGCGGGGGAGCCGGCGAGAATCACCTGGCTCGGACACGCGAGCTTCCTCCTCCAGCTCGACCGGGTCTCCCTGCTCGTCGACCCGGTGCTCCGCGACACGATCGTCGGCGGGATTCAAAGGAACGTTGGCCCCGGCCTTCCGATCGAGTCGCTTCCCCCGATCGACGCCGTCCTCGTGACGCACGTCCATTACGACCATCTCGACCTGCCCACGCTCGCCCGGGTGGGAGCTCCGGTGGTCGCGGGTCTGGGGGTGGGTCGATACCTCGGCGGACGCGTTCCCGCCGTGTCCGAGCTCTCCTGGTGGAGCTCGTTGGAGGTGGGCAGGGTCCGCGTGAGCTTCGTCCCGGCCCAGCACTGGAACCGGCGCGGCCCGTTCGACCCGAACGCGGCGCTGTGGGGCGGATTCGTGGTGGAGGGCAGGGGCGCGTCCGTCTACCACGCCGGCGACACCGCCCTGTTCGATGGGTTCCAAGAGATCGGGGCCGCCTTTGCCGGGCTCGACGCGGCGCTGCTTCCCATCGGCGCCTACGATCCAGCCTGGTTCATGGAGCGCCAGCACTTGAATCCGGAGCAGGCGCTCCGCGCCTTCCAGATCCTCGGGGCGAGGACGTTCGTGGCCATGCACTTCGGCACCTTCAAGCTCACCGACGAGCCGCTCGACGAGCCGCCTCGCCGGCTATTCGCGGAACGCGAGCGGCTCGGTATCCCCGCCGATCGCGTGAAGGTGCTCCCGGTGGGCGGGAGCCTCGAGGTCCTGGGGGGAGCGGCGGCGAGCCGGGAGGTCGCGGCGCGGGAGCCCTAGAAGGATCGCGGGGCGGCCGGACCCCTTCGGGTCGTGCCTAGCCCGCTCGCCTCGAGCCTTGGCGGTCCGCCCTCCGCGTGCGCCTCAGGGAGGCCTGCGGTAACCTCGACTCGTGCGCAGGGCGGTGCGGTTCATCCTCGACGGCCGCGAAAGGTCGGTTTCGGATCTCGATCCGACCACCACGGTGCTCCAGTGGCTCAGGGGGTCGGAGGGCCGCTTCGGGACGAAGGAGGGCTGCGCCGAGGGCGACTGCGGCGCGTGCACGGTGGTCCTGGGCGAGCTCCGGAGCGGGGAAGTGCGCCTGCGAGCGGTGAATGCCTGCCTCCTCCTCCTCCCCGCGCTCGACGGGAAGGCGCTCTTCACGGTGGAGAGCCTCGCCCGAAAGGGCGTCCTTCACCCGGTCCAGCGCGCCCTGGTCGAGTGTCACGGTTCGCAGTGCGGCTTCTGCACCCCCGGCTTCGTGATGTCCATCTTCGCGTTCTACGAGAGCGAGCGCGAGGCCCCGACGCGCCGCCGGATCGACGAGGTCCTCTCCGGAAACCTGTGCCGGTGTACCGGGTACCGGCCCATCGTCGAGGCGGTGCGGGCGGCCTACCTTCTGGGCCGCCGCGAGGGAGAAGACGCCCGCGGGGCCCTCGCAAAGGCGCTCCGCGGTCTCTCGGGGGAAGAGGAGCTCGATCTCTCGTACGGCGGGAAGCGGTACCTCGCTCCCCGGTCGCTCGATGCGCTCGCCTCTTTCCTCGAGGACCACCCCGGCGCGCACGTCGTGGCCGGGGCTACCGACCTCGGCCTCCTCCTGACGAAGGAGCACCGGGACCTCGAACTCGTCGTCTCGGTCGGATCGGTTCCCGAGCTCTGCGCCATCCGCGAGACCGAGAGCCACCTCGAGATCGGTGCGGCGGTGACGTACACCGACGCCCTCGAACCGCTCGCCGCCCTCGAGCCGACGCTGGGGGAGCTCGTCCGGCGGATCGGGTCCACTCAGATCCGCAACGTGGCCACGGTCTGCGGGAACCTCGCGAATGCCTCGCCCGTGGGCGACATGGCCCCCGCGCTCCTCGCGCTCGAGGCGAGCGTGGTCCTGCGCCGCGGGAAGAGGAGGCGCGAGCTGCCTCTCTCCTCGTTCTTCCAGGGCTACCGGAGGACCGCTCGGGAGCCCGGGGAGCTCTTGGAACAGGTCCGGATCCCGCGCGCCGCGGCCCATCGGCTCTTTCGGGTCTACAAGGTCTCGAAGCGCTTCGACCAGGACATCTCGTCGGTGTGCGGGGCGTTTGCGGTCGAGGTCGACGGGGGGCGGATTCGCGCCGCCCGCGTGGCCTTCGGGGGCATGGCCGCGGTCCCGCTCCGGGCCCTTTCCGCCGAGGCCGCCCTCGTGGGAAGGCCCCTCGGCGAGGGGGCGGCCCTTGCCGCCGCCGCGGCGCTCACGGCCGAACTCTCCCCCTTGAGCGACATGCGGGCCAGCGCCGGGTACCGGCGGCTCGTGGCCGGGAATCTCCTCCGGCGGTTCGTTCACGAGGCGGCCGGGTCACCCGGCCAGTCGCGGGTCTTGGCGGAGGGCTCGGCATGAAGGGGCGACGGGCAAGGGACGGGGTGAAGGCCTCCGGGGTGGTCCACGCGCCGGTCCCGCACGACAGCGCCGTCCTTCACGTCACCGGCGAGGCTCGTTACGTGGACGACCTCCCCGAGCCGCGGGGGATGCTTCACGCCTACGTCCGGCTCTCCGACCGAGCTCACGCTCGCATCGAGAAGCTCGACGCCGAGCCCGCCCGGGCCGCCCCCGGGGTGGCAGCGGTCCTCACCGCCCAAGACCTCCCCGCCGAAAACGACATCGGGCCGGTCCTGCCGGGCGACCTCCTGCTGGCCGATGGAACGGTGGAATACTGCGGCCAGTCGGTCCTGGCGGTGGCGGCCGAGACGCTCGAACTGGCCCGGCGAGCCGCCCACCTCGCGGTGATCGAGTACCGGGATCTGCCCGCGGTGGTGACGGTGGAGGAGGCGCTCGAGAAGGGCTCGTTCGTCCTGCCCACCCAGGTGATGCGCCGGGGCCACCCCTCGGCCGCTCTGAAGCGCGCCCCGCACCGGCTCTCCGGCCGGATCGCCATCGGCGGCCAGGAGCACTTCTACCTGGAGGGCCAGGTGGCCCTCGCCCTGCCGCGAGAAGGCGGCGGAATGCTGGTTCATTCGTCCACCCAGCATCCGAGCGAGGTGCAGCACCTCGTGGCCAAGGTGCTCGGGGTGGCACAGGGGTCGGTGACGGTGGAGGTCCGGCGGGTGGGGGGCGGCTTCGGGGGGAAGGAGACGCAGGCGGCTCCGGTGGCCTGCGTGGCGGCGATCCTGGCGCAGCGCACGGGGCGACCGGTGAAGCTCCGGCTCGATCGGGACGACGACATCCTCTTCACCGGCAAACGACACGACTTCTTGGTCGAGTGGGAGGCGGGGTTCGACGACGAGGGGCGGGTCACGGCGCTGAAGCTCACGCTCGCCTCGCGCTGCGGGGTGAGCCCCGACCTTTCCGGCGCGGTCAACGACCGGGCCGTGCTCCACTGCGACAACGCCTACTTCCTGCCGCACGTGGAGGTGACCTCGCATCGGTGCCGTACCAACACCGCGTCCAACACCGCCTTCCGAGGCTTCGGCGGGCCGCAGGGAATGATGGCGGTGGAGCACGTGCTCGACTCCGTCGCCCGCTCGCTGGGGAAGGACCCACTCGAGGTCCGCAAGCGGAACCTATACGGGGGTCCGGGGCGCGATGTGACTCCCTACGGGATGGAGGTGGAGCGGGGCGTCCTCCCAGGGATCGTGGCCGAGCTGGAGCGGTCGAGCGAGTACGCCGCCCGCCGCGAGGCGATCCGCGCCTTCAACAAGGGGAGCCTTTGGGTGAAGCGTGGCATCGCCATGACGCCGGTCAAGTTCGGGATCGCCTTCACCACCACTTTCCTCAACCAGGCGGGGGCCGTCGTCCACCTGTACACGGATGGCAGCGTCCACCTGAACCACGGCGGGGTGGAGATGGGGCAAGGGGTCCTCTCGAAGGTGGCCCAGGTGGTGGCCGACGAGCTGGGCGTTCCGCTCGAGCGAGTGATCATCACCCCGACCACGACCGACAAGGTGCCCAACACCTCGGCGACGGCGGCCTCCTCGGGCGCCGACCTGAACGGCAAGGCCGCCCAGGTCGCCGCCCGGGCCATCAAGGGACGGCTGAGAAGGCTCGCGGCTGAGCGGCTCAAGGGGAAGGCGGCGGGCCTCATCTTCGAGGGCGGACGGGTGAGTTCGGGCAAGCGCTCGATGTCGCTCGCCGAGCTCGCGGAGCTGGCCCACCGCGAGCGCATCCCGCTCTCCGCCGCCGGCTTCTACCGCACGCCCCGCATCCACTGGGACCAGGCTCGCTTCCAGGGTCGGCCGTTCCTCTACTTCTCCTTCGGAGCGGCGGTCTCGGAAGTGGAGATCGATCTGCTCACCGGGGAGCACCGGGTCCGGCGGGTCGACATCCTCCACGACATCGGTGCCTCCTTGAACCCGGCGGTCGACCGGGGCCAGGTGGAGGGCGGGTTCGTGCAGGGGATGGGCTGGCTCACGACCGAGGAGCTGTGGTGGGACAGGGAGGGACGGCTTCTGACCCACGCGCCCTCCACCTACAAGATCCCCACCGCCTCGGACGTCCCGGAGGACTTCCGGGTGGTGCTCCGAGAGAGGAAGAACCGCGAGGCCACCATCCACCGCTCGAAGGCGGTGGGGGAGCCGCCCCTCATGCTCGCCATCTCGGTCTTCCACGCCTTGCGGGACGCGGTGGCGGCGGTGGCCGATCACCGGCTCGCGCCGCGGCTCGACGCGCCGGCCACGCCGGAGCGCGTCCTCCTCGCGGTGGAGGACCTGAAGGCCCGGCTCGCGGCCGAGCCGGCACCCGAGGCCACTGCATGACGGCCGGCTGGATCGCGGCGCTAGCCGAGCTCGAGGCGGCGGGGCAGCCCGCGGTGCTGGCCACGGTCGTCTCCGTCGCGGGATCGACCCCCCGCGGGGTGGGAGCGAAGATGGTGGTCACCGCCCTGGGACTGTTCGGCTCCATCGGGGGCGGCCACCTCGAGCTCGAGGTCTTGACGCAGGCGCGGGCGCTCCTCGCCCGGGCCGCGGCCGGCGAGGACGTGTCGGCGCCGGTGGTCCGGGAGCTCTTGCTGGGGCCGAGCCTGGGCCAGTGCTGCGGCGGGCGCACCACCATCCTCCTCGAGACCATCGTCCCGGTCCCTTGGCAGGTGGCGGTGTTCGGGGCGGGGCACGTGGGGAAGGCCCTCGTGAAGCTCCTCGCCGAGATGCCCTGCGCCGTGACCTGGATCGACCCCCGCCCCGAGGAGCTCCCCACCGCTCCGCCAGAGCGGGTGCGCTGCGTCGTCTCCGAGGCGCCCGCCGACGAGGTGGCCGAGCTCAAGGCGGGGGCGGACCTCGTGGTTTTGACCCATAGCCACGCCCTCGACCTCGAGATCGTCGACGCGGCGATGAAGCGGGGCACCCACCGCTACCTCGGCCTCATCGGCTCGCGGACGAAGCGGGCCCAGTTCGAAAAGCGGCTCGAGGCGCGGGGCCGGACCAAGGAACAGCTCGCCGGGCTCGTCTGTCCCATCGGGATCGAGGGGATCGTGGGCAAGGAGCCCGCCGTCATCGCCATCGCGGTGGCGGCAGAGCTCCTCCGGATCGAGGGCGTCCGCCGGCCGCTCCACTCCCCGGCGGCGGTGGAGGAGGCGGTCTAGAGAGCGCTCCTCGCGGCCCTCACCTCCTCGCCCAGAACGACTCGTGCAAAGCCGCCGCCTCGTCCTCGAGGAGGGGACCTACGACCTCGGTCTTGCGCTGTCCGGACGCGAACACCGTCCGGCAGGGCAGGTCGAGGGTCGGATTCTCGGGGTGATCCTTGGTGATCGACCGTAGGCGCCTCTCGGAGAGGCCGTAGACCACGCGGCCGATGCCCGCCCAGTAGATGGCCCCGGCGCACATCGCGCACGGCTCCGCCGAGGAGTAGAGGGTAGAGCGCAAAAGGACCTCGGGCGGGTGGGACCGGCAGGCGTCGCCGGCGAGCAGGCGCTCGGCATGCCCGGTCATGTCGCGATCGGGCAGGTAGCCGTTCTCGCGCTCGAGTAGCACCTCGCCGTCGGGACCGACGAGAAGGGCTCCGAACGGATGGTTCCCGTGTGCTTGCGCCCGGCGCGCCACCTCGAACGAGCGGCGCAGGTAACGGTCATCGATACCCGGGAGAGGCACGCTCGGCCTTCTGTAGCACAGGACCACGCGAGATGTCGGTCCGGCCGGCCGCGGTCGTGCTCGCCCCGAGGGCGTTCACGGGCAGGGACTAACGTGCTCGAAGGGACGAAGAGGGGAGACGAGGAATCGAGGATCGCCAAGACCGGTGCGCCGCCTCTGTTCATGGGGCGGGGGCGGGGGCGCCCGCGCTCGCGAGGGCGCTCCCCTCGGATCTCGCAAAGGCCTTCCATGGCCGAGAACCGTTGTGTGGAAGATTCTTTTAGAGCTACCTTGCCCTCCTCCCTCGGGGGCAAGAACCTGCGGCTCTCTGGGCAAGGAGAAGGCGACCAATGTCCCACCTCGACGCGCGCGTGGCGGAGCTAGCCGCGAGGTACCTCCCCGTGGCGACGGGGATCTTGCGGGAAGCCGTCCGGATCCCGGCCGACTACGTCGACAAGGCCCCAAGCGAGGGCGGGGACCCACTCTGCGGCCTGTCGAACCACGAGCGCCCGCGACTCGAGTACCTGAGGAGGAAGATCGTCGAGCTCAAGGCGGTGCGTCAGCCCGAGGACGCGTCGTTCGACGATTTCGGAAACCTGGTCTGGTGGGTGGGCGATCCGAAGGATGGCATCCCGCCCGAGAAGAAGAAGGTGGTGTACATCGATGGCCACACCGATACGGTCCGGGCGCTCCGCGCCCAATGGCGCGAGAGGGTCGGGGGGGTGGACTGCTACGACGGCGTGGTCGACGCTTCGAGGATCGACAGGGGGTTTTTGAAGAAGGAGCTGGGCTGGGTGCCTCCCGAGCCGGAGTGGAAGCACCTCATCTTCGGCCGGGGCTCGGCCGACCAGCTGGGTGGGGTCGTCTCGGCCATCATCGCCACGAAGATCCTCCTCGAGCTCGCGAGCGAGGGTGCGCTCCGGGGTGTCATCGTCCGCTCCTACGGCACGGTCTGCGAGGAGGACAACGACGGGGCCGGCCCGATGTACCTCGTCCGCAAGGTCTTCCCCACCGCGGCGCCCGAGATTATCCCGGACGTCGTCATCCTCACCGACGGGACCGGGTCCTCCAGCCGGGGGGCCCTCGGCATCTACCGCGGCCAGCGCGGGCGGATGCAGATCGAGGTCACGGTCACCGGCAAGTCCTGCCACGGCTCGATGCCGTGGGAGGGCCTGAATCCGCTCGAGCACGGAGGGGCGATCATCAAGGAGGCAGCGGAGAAGTACGAACGGCGCGAGGGTTTCAAGGACGATCCGTTCCTCGGTCACGGGACCCGGACGGCCTCCTGGTCGAGGCTCGACACCCCGAGCGACTGCGCGGTTCCCGAACGGTTCGTCTTCCGGTTCGACCGCCGGCTCACCATCGGCGAGACCCCCGAGGAAGCCTTGGCGGACGTCGAGGGGCTCGCCGCGGTGCAGGCGGCGCGGGCGGCGGGGCTGAAGGTGGAGGTGACGGTGCCCATCTACGCCGACCCGAGCTGGAAGGGGTTCAAGCTCGACAACCCGCAGATCTACCTCGGGTGGGTGACGCCCGCCGAGCATCCGGCCATCCTGGCTGCGGTGAGCACCTACCGCGGGGTCGTGAGCCCGCATGTCGCCGGCAAGATCGGGACCGGGGGGGTGCTCACCAAGGAGCCGCGGGTGGAGCGCTGGGTCTTCTCGACCGACGGCGTGGGGTTCCCGGTACCCAAGGATGCGTCCATTCCGGGGAGCGCGGGAAAGGGTTGGGTGGTGGGCAAGGTCTACAAGCACCCGGCCATGTTCGGGTTCGGCCCGGGGATCGAGCAGAACACCCACAAGATCGGAGAGTGCCTGGACGAGCGCGAGCTAGAGCACTGCGCGGCGTTCCTGGCCCGCTTCCCCAGCGTGTTTGCGGGGAGCGAGGTGTGAGGAGGCCCGAGGCTTAACATGGAGCGGCCGTTTCGCCCTCTTCCACTCGAGTCGCTGTCGCGCTGGATCTTCCGGGACCTAAAGGTCGGGGAGACCGTCCTCGGGGTCCCCCGGCGGAACTTCGCCATTCCGGGGCCGCGGCTTGCGACGACGCTCCTCGGCCGGGCCCTGGGCGCGCCCTTGGGCGTGGCCGCCGGCCCGCACACGCAGCTCGCGCAGAACATCGTGGCGAGCTGGCTCTGCGGCGCCCGCTTCATCGAGCTCAAGACCGTCCAGGTGAAGGACGAGCTCGAGGTCCCCCGCCCCTGCATCGACGCCGCTGACGAGACCTACAACTGCGAGTGGTCGCAGGAGCTGCGGCTCGGGGAGTCGTTCACCGAGTACCTGGGCGCCTGGGTGCTCCTCCACGCCCTCGCGCACGCCCTCGGCCAGAAGGGCCCCGGGGCGCTCTTCGCCATGAGCGTGGGGTACGACCTCTCCGGGATCCTGAGCCCCGGGGTCCAGAGGTTCATCGCCTCGATGCGGGACGCGAGCGGGGCGCTCCCGGCGGCGGTCGAAGCGGTGGCGAAGGCCTACCCGCCGGTGCGCGATCTCGAGATCCCGGCCGGCGTTTCCGATCACGTGACCCTCTCGACCATGCACGGCTGCCCGCCGTCGGAGATCGAGCGGATCGCGCGGTACCTCATGGGCGACCTCGGGGTGCACACCTGGGTGAAGCTCAACCCCACGCTCCTCGGGCCCGAGTTCTTGCGGCGCCTCTTGAACGAGGAGGGCGGGTTCGGCATCGAGGTGCCCGACGCCGCCTTCGAGCACGACCCCACCTTCCCCGAGGCCATGGCGATGGCGAAGCGCCTCGCCCGCGCCGCCAAGGGGCGTCCGCAGTCGTTTGGCCTGAAGCTCGGAAACACGCTCGAGGTGGTGAACCACCGATCCGTCTTCCCCCGGACCGAGCGGACCATGTACCTGTCCGGTCGGGCCCTCTACCCGCTGACCCTCGCCCTTTCGGCCAAGGTCACCGAGGCCCTGGACGGCCTCGTTCCGCTCTCCTTTGCGGGCGGCGCCGACGCCTTGAGCTTCCCGAAGCTCGTGGCGGACGGGCTCTCGCCGGTGACGGTCTGCACCGATCTCCTTCGGCCGGGAGGGTACGCGCGCCTCGGGCAATACCTCGAGAACCTCGAGACGGCCATGGCCGCGGCCGGCGCTCAGGACCTCGCGGGCTACATCAAGGCAACCTCCCTGGGCAGAGGCGCCCCGGCGAACCTCTTCCGGCACGCGCGGGAAGAGAGGGGCTCGGCCCGTTTCCAGAGGCGCGAGCGCCCGCTCTCCTTGAAGGGCGAAAGGCCGCTTCGCCTGTTCGACTGCATCGCCGCCCCCTGCCAGGAGGCCTGCCCCGCCCACCAGAACATCCCCGACTACCTGTGGCTCGTCGCCCACGGGCGCGCCTCGGAGGCCCTGGACGTCATTCTCCGCACGAACCCCCAGCCGGGGGTGACGGGCAGCGTCTGCGAGCACCCGTGCACCGAGCGCTGCGTCCGGAACTACTACGATGCGCCGCTCTCCATCAGGGAGGTGAAGCGCTTCGCGTCCGAGCGGGGCGAGGTCTTCTCCGAACGGCCGGCCGCACCGCTGGGCGTCACGGTGGCCGTGGTGGGCGCGGGTCCGGCGGGGCTCTCGGCAGCCTACTTCTTGGCGCGCATGGGGGTAACGCCCGTGCTCTACGAGAGCCGGCGAGAGCCGGGAGGGATGGTGACCGGAGCCATCCCCGGATACCGGCTCGGCCGCTCGTCCGTCGCCTTCGACCTCGCGAGGCTGGGGGATCTCGGCGTCCGCATGGAGCTGGGGAGGGAGGTCGGGCGTGACCTCTCCCTCGGACAGCTCCGCCGGGAACACCGATTCGTCTTTCTCGCCGCCGGCGCGCAGCGTGGCAAGAAGCTCGGGGTGCCGGGCGAGGAGTGCCTGGGAGTGGTCGATGCCCTCGCCTTCCTGCGAGGGGTACAGGGCGGGACGGATCCCGGGATCGGCGGCCGCGTCCTCGTCATCGGCGGGGGAAACACCGCCATGGACGCGGCCCGCACCGCCCGCCGGGTGGTGGGCGAGGGTGGGACCGTCACCATCGTCTACCGGCGTTCGCGTGGGGACATGCCGGCCGACCCCGCCGAGGTGCACGAGTGCGAGCTCGAGGGCGTGGGTGTCCGAACCCTGCTCGCTCCCGCACGCGTCGTCTGCGAGGCGGGGAAGGCGGTGGGGCTCTCCTGCACGCCCATGAAGCCGGGGGAACGGGATGGCTCGGGTCGGCCGCGGCCCGTGGCCTCGGGTGCCCCCGAGGTGATCCTCCCCGCCGACGCGGTGATCGTCGCCGTCGGGCAGGAGCTCGAGGAGGGTGTGCTCTCCGGTCTCGCCGTCGCGCGGAGCCGCGATGGGACCATCCTCGTCGACCCGAGGACGGGCGAGACCTCCGTTTCCGGCCTCTTCGCGGGGGGCGACGCGGTCCGCGGTCCCTCCTCGGTGATCCAGGCGATCGCGGACGGTCGAGCGGTGGCCGAGGAGATGGGCGCGCGATTGGGCGTGGCCCTCCCCGAGGAGCCAAGGCTCGAGAAGGGCACCCGAGCTTCCGAGCTCCTCGCGCGCAAGGCCTCCAAGGTGTTTCCCAAGACGGTCCCGGTCCTTCCGGTCGCGGATCGGAAAGGGTTCGCGGAGGTCATCGGCGGCTACGGCGCCGAGGCGGCGGAGGCGGAGGCGGCCCGCTGCCTCGATTGCGACGACCTCTGCAGCCTGTGCGTCACCGTCTGCCCGAACCGGGCCAATCAGGCTTACCTCACCGCGCCCATCTCGCTCGAGTTCCCCGCCTTCCTCGTCCGGGGGGGCCGGCTCGAGGCCACGGCGGCGGCCCCCTTCGCACTGTCCCAGGCGGTCCAGGTCCTCACCATCGGCGATTTCTGCAACGAATGCGGGAACTGCGACACCTTCTGCCCTACCGCGGGAGCTCCCTATCGGGAGAAGCCCACCTTCTGGCTCACCGACGAGGGCTTCTCCAACGCCAAGGGGGACGCCTTTCGCCTGGAGCGCGACGGCGACCTTGTCGCTCTTTCGGCGCGGGTGGCTGGGCAGAGCCACCGCCTCCTCGTCCGCGGCGGACGGGCCGAGTACCGCTCGGACAGGGTGAGGGCGTCCCTCTCCGCCCTCCCCTGGGCGGTCGTCGAGTGCGAGCCGTTAGGTCCCCTTCGGGAAGGCGATCGCCTCGACCTCGGGACCTGTGCCACGCTCATCGCGCTCCTCGCGGCCGAGCCCGTGCTCCCCGGGGGCGGCGATGCTCGAAAGGCGGTCCGGGCGGTGGAAAGACCGGAGCACCCCCTTTGACCCCGTTCAAGTATCGCTGCACCGACTGCCACCGCTTCTTCGAACGAGAGGAGGTCCGGTACCTCTGTCCCGAGTGCGGGAGAGGCTACCGGCCCGGTGTGCCTCTCGTGGGCGTTCTCGAGGCGGTGTTCGACGGCGCCGTCATCGGCCGGGCCTTCGACCGGTCGCGCCCCGACTTCGGCCTCTTCTGTGCGGTGGAGCCGGAGTTCCATCCGCCCTTTCCGGTGGGGAACACGCCTCTCTTCCGGGCGGAAAGGCTCGGGGAAGAGCTCGGTCTCGGTTCCCTGTGGGTGAAGAATGACGGCCAGAACCCGAGCGGGAGCCTGAAGGACCGGGCCTCCTTCCTCATGGTGGCCGAGGCCCGCCGGCTCTCGGAGAAGCGGGTCGTGACCGCCTCCACCGGGAATGCGGCTTCGGCGCTCGCCGCGGTGTGTTCCACGACCGACCGGGAGGCGCTCATCTTCGTCCCCGAGAGGGCTCCCCGGGCGAAGCTCGCCCAGATGCTCGTCCACGGCGCGCGGGTCGTGCCGGTGCGCGGGTCGTACGACGACGCCTTTCGCCTGTCGCTCGAGTACACGGAGAGGCGCGGAGGCCTGTGCCGGAACACGGCCTACCACCCCCTCACCATCGAGGGGAAGAAGACCGTGGGGCTGGAGATCTGGCAGCAGCTCGGCTTCCGGGTGCCCGAGGCGGTGCTCGTGCCCGTGGGAGACGGCGTGATCCTGGCGGGGGTGCACAAGGCCTTCCTGGACCTCGTGCGCTCCGGCCTCGCCGAGCGGTTGCCGCGGCTCGTATGCGTGCAGGCCGAGTCCTCCGACGCCATCCACCGGTACGTCTTGACCGGGCGGTACTCCGACGCGATCGCTCCCTCCACCTGTGCCGACTCCATCTCCGTGTCCTGCCCGAGCAACGCCCGCTGGGCGCGGCGAGCGGTGCTGGAGAGCGGGGGCCTCTCGCTCCTCGTCTCCGACGCCGAGATAAGGGAGGGGCAGCGGCTCCTCGCCAGGACCACCGGGATCTTCGCCGAGCCGGCGGCGGCCGCGGCGGTGGCCGGTCTCAGGAAGCTCCAGGGGGGCGAGGGCCGGATCGGGCGGGAGAAAGAAGTGGTCGTGCTCGCGACCGGGCACGGCCTGAAGGACGTGGACGCCGCTCTCTCGGGGATGGCCCTGCCCTCCCCGGTGGAGCCGGTTCTCGAGGCGGTGAAGGAGTAGCCGGGTCACCACAGGCAAAGCGGGCAAGAAAGGACGAAGAGACGTGGCTCATCCGATTCTGAAGCAGCTCGACGCGGTGCGGAGCGTGAAGACCGACCTGTTTCACAAGGACTTCTTGCTCACCTGGGAGCATTCGCGTCCGGAGATCGAGGCGATCCTCTCCCTGGCGGTGGCCCTGAAGGAGCTCCACCGGCAGGGCGTCTCCTACCGCGCCCTGGAGGGCGGACTCGCCATCTCCATCTTCCGGGACCACTCCACCCGGACCCGGTTCTCCTTCGCCTCCGCTGCGAGCGCCCTCGGGCTCGGGCTCGCCGAGCTCGACGAGGAGAAGAGCCAGATCGCCCACGGGGAGACGGTCCGCGAGACCGCCAACATGATCAGCTTCCTCGCCGAGATGATCGGCATCCGGGACGACATCTTCCTGGGCGAGGGCAATCGGTACATGCGGGAGGTGGGCGCCGCCCTCTCCGAGGGGGCACGGGCGGGGGTTCTCCACCGGCGCCCGAGCATCGTGAACCTCCAGTGCGACATCGACCACCCCACCCAGAGCCTCGCCGACCTGGCCTGGCTCAAGGATCACTTCGGAGGGCTCGACCGGCTCAAGGGGAAGCGGCTCGCGATGAGCTGGGCGTACAGCCCGAGCTACGGCAAACCGCTCTCCGTGCCCCAGGGGGTGATCGGGCTCATGACCCGCTTCGGCATGGAGGTGACCCTCGCCCACCCCGAGGGCTACGGCCTCATCCCGGAGGTGCTGGAGGTGGCGAGGAAGAACGCCGCCGAGTCGGGCGGCTCCTTCCGGGTGGTGGGCTCGATGGAGGAGGCCTTCCGGGGGGCGGAGGTCGTCTACCCCAAGTCCTGGGCGCCCTTCGGGGTGATGGTGCAGCGCACGGAGCTTCTCAAGAAGGGCGACAAGGCGGGCCTCGCCGCCCTGGAGAAGGAATGCCTCAAGAACAACGCGCGCTTCATCGACTGGCAGTGTGACCGGGCGAAGATGGACCTCACCGCGGCCAAGAAGGCGCTCTACATGCACTGCCTGCCCGCCGACATCAGCGGGGTCTCCTGCGAGCGGGGCGAGGTGAGCGCCGAGGTCTTCGAGGAGTACCGGATCCCGACCTACCGGGAGGCGAGTTACAAGCCCTTCGTGATCAGCGCGATCATGTACCTCTGTCGGGTGAAGGACCCGATCGCCAAGGTGGCGGCCCTGTTGGGCTCGCTCGGCTAGGGCTCTGGAGAGAAGGCGATGTCGCTCTCCCCACCGTCGCGGAACGAAGAGGTCTTGAAGAGGACGGCGAAGCGCTGCCGGGAGCGGGGGATCGTCGTCCCCACCTTCGCGCAGATGCGCGACCCGTCCCGGATCCCGGCCGCGATCCTGGCGCGGCTGCCCGGGGTCGGCTCGAACGCGGTCGATCCCGTGAACCTCTTCCGCATCAGCTGGAAGAACGACCCTTTGAAAGGCCTCTTCGGCCCGCCCAACGCTCTCGAGATCCCGCGGGCCCTGACCGGGGTGAGGGCGCGTATCGTGGGCATGGTCGGCAAGCACTTCCCCACCGGCGCCCACAAGGTGGGGGCGGCGTTCGGCTGCCTCGTGCCGCGGCTCGCGAGCGGGGAGTTCGACCCGGAGCGGCACAAGGCGGTCTGGCCCAGCACCGGCAATTACTGCCGGGGCGGGGCATTCGACTCCGCCATCCTGGGCTGCACCGCGGTCGCGGTCCTGCCCGAGAACATGTCCAAGGAGCGCTTCGCCTGGCTCAAGGAGATAGGGGCGGAGATCATCGCCACCAAAGGCTCCGAGTCGAACGTGAAGGAGATCTACGACGAGTGCTGGCGGCTGAAGAAGGATCCGGTGCACTTCGTCTTCAACCAGTTCGAGGAGTTCGGGAACCCCATCTGGCACTACTCGGTCACCGGGCCGGCGGTGGAGGAGGCCTTCCGCGGGATCGCCACCGCGAGGACCCGCCTCGCCGGCTTCGTCTCCGCCACCGGGAGCGCCGGGACCATCGCCGCGGGCGACTACTTGAAGAAGGTCTTCCCCGGGGTGAAGGTGGTGGCGAGCGAGGCCCTGCAGTGCCCCACCCTGCTTTGGAACGGGTTCGGCGAGCACCGGATCGAGGGGATCGGGGACAAGCACGTCCCCTGGGTCCACAACGTTCGCAACACCGACGCGGTGGCGGCGGTGGACGACGAGGACTGCATGCGCCTCCTCCGGCTCTTCAACGAGCCGCAGGGGCGGAGGTTCCTCCTCTCCCTCGGGGCCGAACAGGGAGAGGTCGATCGGCTCGGGCTCCTCGGGATCAGCGGGATCTGCAACCTCATCGCCGCGGTGAAGGCGGCGCGGTACTTCGAGCTCACCGAGGACGACCTCGTCTTCACCGTCTTCACCGACAGCGTGGAGCTGTATCGCTCCCGGCTCGGCGAGCTCACCGCCGCGCGCGGTCCGTTCGGCGAATTGGAGGCGGCCACCGCCTTCAGCGGGAGCCTGGAGCGCCAGTCGGTCGGCCACTTCAAGGAGCTCACCTACCCCGATCGCAAGGCCATCCACAACCTCAAGTACTTCACCTGGGTGGAGCAGCAGGGGAAGACCGCGGAGGAGCTCGTCCGGCAGTGGAGCCCGGAGTACTGGCGCGCCCTCTTCGAGGACGAGGCGGATCGGTTCGAGCGCATCATAGGGGACTTCAACCGGGAGGTCGGGCTTTCGCCCGCCTAGAGGCCCGTGCTCGCGAAGACGCTCATCCGGGGGGGGACGCTCGTCACCCTGGGCTCCCCCTGCCAGGTGCTTTTCCGGCACGACCTCCTCGTCGAGGGAGACCGGATCGGGCGGATCGGGCCCTCCGGTGCCCTCGGGGAGGCGGCCGGGCGGGAGATCGACGCCCGGGGCAAGGTGGTCCTGCCCGGCCTCGTGAACGCGCACATGCACTTCTACTCCACCCTGGCCCGGGGCCTTTGGAAGGCGGAGAAGAGCCGCGACTTCGAGGCGGTGCTCAAGAACCTCTGGTGGCGCCTCGACAAGAAGCTCCTCCTCGACGACGTCGAGCTCTCCGCCGAGGTGGCTCTCCTGGACGCCATCCGCAGGGGGACCACCACCCTCGTCGACCACCACGCCAGCCCCGGCGCCGTGCGTGGATCGCTCGACCGGATCGCCCGGGCGGTGCGACGCACCGGCCTTCGCGCCTGTCTCTGCTACGAGGTCTCGGACCGGGACGGGGAGAACGTGGCGCGGGAAGGGCTGGAGGAGAACGCCGAGTTCGCCTCGGGCTACGCCGGGGGAAAGGATCCGCAGCTGCGTGCCCTGTTCGGGCTCCACGCGGCCTTCACCCTCTCGGACAAGACCCTCGACCGCGCCGCAGAGCTGGGGCGCGCGCTCGGCGTGGGGTTCCACGTCCACGTGGCCGAGGACGCCCTGGACGTCCGGGAGAACCTCTCCCGCCACGGCCGCACCCCCGTGGCGCGGCTCCTCGAGCACGGCCTCCTCGGAGAAGGAAGCATCGCCGCCCACGCGGTTCACGTCGACGAGGACGACGCCGGGATGCTCGCCCGGACGAACACCTTCGTCGCCCACAACCCGCAGTCGAACCTGAACAACGCCGTGGGCATCGCCGACGTGCTCTCCCTCGCCGGCCGGGGCGTTCGGGTGGGCCTCGGGACGGATGCCATGACCGTCTCGATGCTGGAGGAGTTGCGGGTGGGCCTCTTCGCCCAGCACCTCCGGCAGAAGGACCCGAGCTGTGCCTTCGCCGAGCTCACCTCCGCCCTCTTCGAGCGAAACCCGGAGCTGGCCAGCCGTCTCTTCGGCCTTCCCTTGGGGACGCTCAAGGAGGGCGGGGCCGCCGACCTCATCCTCGTCGACTACGATCCCCCCACGCCGCTCGACGAGACGACGGTGCTCGGCCACCTGGTGTTCGGCATCTCCCAGGCGGTGGTCGACACGACCATCTGCGGGGGGCGAATCCTGATGGAGGGGAAGCGGCTCGATCCGGCGCTCGGGGAGGCGGAGGTGGCCCTTCGCGCCCGGGAGAGGGCGCGGGAACTCTGGAAGAGGTTCTGAAGGTCTCGGGGGGCTAGTCATGCCAAGGACCGTCGTCGTCGCCATCGGCGGGAACTCCCTCATCACCGACCCGCAGCACCAGTCCGTGCCCGACCAGTACCACGCGGTGGAACAGACCTGCGCTCACCTCCTCCGGCTGCTCGAGCAGGGCGACATCCGGCTGGTAGTGACGCACGGCAACGGTCCCCAGGTCGGGTTCATCCTCCAGCGCTCGGAGATCGCCTCGGCGACCCTCCACCAGGTCCCGCTCGACTCCTGCGTGGCCGACACCCAGGGAGCGCTCGGCTACCAGCTGCAACGCGCCCTCGGAAACGCCTTTCGCCGGGCGGGGATCCGGAGGCAGGCGGTGACGGTGGTGACCCAGGTGCTGGTCGACGCGCGGGACCCCGCCTTTGGGAAGCCCTCGAAGCCCATCGGCTCCTTCCTCACTCGCGAGCGGGCCGAAGAGCACCGCCTGAAGGACGGCTGGGAGATCATGGAGGACGCGGGGCGCGGGTATCGGCGGGTGGTGAGCTCGCCCAAGCCCAGGGAGATCCTGGAGATCGACGCGATCCGGTCGCTTCTCGACAGGGGCTTT
The DNA here is from genome assembly GCA_035686075.1 of Anaeromyxobacter sp. Classification (GTDB taxonomy): domain Bacteria; phylum Myxococcota; class Myxococcia; order Myxococcales; family Anaeromyxobacteraceae; genus Anaeromyxobacter. The sequence goes on along the minus strand of DASRZU010000009.1, from coordinate 121,978 downwards.
GTCGTGATCGCGGCCGGGGGCGGCGGGATCGCCGTCGTCGACGAGGGGAACGGCGACCTCTCGGGGGCGGCGGCGGTGGTGGACAAGGACTTCGCCTCGAGCCTCCTCGCGCGGCAACTCGGGGCCGACCTCCTCGTCATCTCCACCGGCGTCGAGCACGTCTCGCTCGACTACGGGAAGCCGACCGAGCGCGCCCTCTCGGTCCTGACGGTCGCCGAGGCGAGGCGGTACATCGGGGAAGGCCATTTCAAGCCGGGCAGCATGTTGCCCAAGGTCGAGGCCCTGGTGAGCTTCGTCGAGGCGGGTGGGAGCGAGGGGATCATCACCGACCCCGCTCACCTCGCGGCAGCCCTCGCCGGAGAGGCCGGTACGCGCTTCGTTCGCTAGACGTCACCCGTGAGGCGGAGGGACGCGGGAGCGCAGCGAGCCTTGCGAACTTCACGGGCTCTAGAAGCGCAACAGGCGAGGGAGCGAAGAGGAGCAGTTCCGGGAGCTAGAGGTTCGCCGGCGGGGTGAGCGGATCCTTGTCGGCGGCGGGGAAGGTGCGGGCGTTGGCCTCTTCTCTCTTTGAGGGAGCGCGCCCGTGGAAGCCGTCGGTAGGGTCCGTTTCTTCTCGTCACATGGGGCTTTCGTGGACGCGCGGAGCCGGCGCGCGACGCCCCGCACGCCTCCACAGCCGATCGCGGGAAACCGGGGCTCCCACCGAGCGCCAGGCTGCGACACCTAAACGCCAGTAAATCAACGACCCCGTTGACGGATTTCATCGAATGGGGGGAAGCTCGCCCTCCATCCGGATGCTGCAGGCCAGGGAGCGCAGCTGCGCCCGCGAAGACATCCGCTCCCGCACGAACCGGACGGCGCAGCGGAGAAGGTCGCGAGATCCAAGGAAACACGGCCCGCCGCCCTCGCTCTTCGAGAATCCGCCGCACGAGGTCAACAGAGATGGCGATTCATTCGTTGCCGACTGAAGCGAGCGAGGTACTCGCGGCGCCGCAAAGAGACCTGAAGGGCCGAGCCTTCCGGCTCATCCCGGTGGCCCTGCTGATCGTGATCCTGGGCGTTCTGAGCGCGGTAGTCCCGTACTTCCTCTCGCTCAACAACTTCATCAGCATCCTGATGCAGTCGGCGGCGCTGGGCCTCATGGCGCTGGGCCTCACGGCCGTGCTCATCACCGGGGGCATCGATCTCTCCATTCCCTCGCTGATGTCGTTCAGCGCGGTCCTCGGGGCGATGTACATGAAGGCGGGCGGCTCGCCGGTGGTGGCCAGCTTCCTCATGCTGGCGGTGGCGCTGGCGGGAGGTTGCGTGAACGGCCTGGCCGTCGCGTGGCTCAAGATGATCCCTTTCGTGGTCACGCTCTCGACCATGGCGGTGTTCAGCGGTGCCTCGATCTGGATCACCAACGCCGTCAGCGTAACCGGTATCCCCCGCAGGTTCATCACCACCGTGATGGCAGACGTCGGCGTGATCCCGATCCCGGTCATCGTGTTCGTGGTGATGACCCTTCTCATGCAGCTCCTGTTGACGCGCAGCCTGTACGGCCGGTGGCTGTATGCGGTCGGCACCAACATCCGGGCGGCCCGGGTCTCGGGCATCCCGACCCAGCGGGTGCTGTTCGGGGCCTACGTCTTCTCCGGCCTCGCGGCCGGTCTGGCGGCCATCATCACCACCGCTTGGCTGGGGACGGCCGGGGGGACGATCGGCTCCGAGGGGGTGGTGCTGGACGTCGTCAGCTCGGCCGTGCTCGGGGGCGTCAGCATCTACGGGGGGGCCGGGACCGCGGTGGGAGCGTTCGTGGGCACCATCCTCATCAAGCTCATCAGCAACAGCCTGAACTTCCTGCAGGCCTCATACTACCTGGTGCTGGTCACCAAGGGAGTCGTGATCGTGGCCTTCGTGGCGGTCGATTCGCTGTTCCGCAGGAAGTCGTGAGCTTTGGAGGCGAACGAGTGAGCGATCCCTTTCTGCGGATGGTGGATGTGCGGAAGAGGTTCCCGGGCGTCGACGCCCTGAAGAGCGTCACGCTCGAGGCCTACGCCGGAGAGGCGGTGGCTCTCATCGGCGCGAACGGGGCGGGCAAGAGCACCTTGATGAACGTGCTCGGCGGGGTGATCGCGCCCGACGGCGGGTACATCGAGATCGACGGCAAGCGCGCCGCCTTCCGCACGCCGGCGGAGGCGTCGAGGGACGGGGTCGCGTTCGTCCACCAGGAGCTGGCGCTGATGCCGACGCTCAACATCCTGGACAACATGCTCATCACCTCCTTTCCTCGGCGGAAGGGCCTCATCGACTACCGCGCCGGGGAGGAGCTGTGCCGCAACGCCCTGAAGCAGCTCGGCTACGACTTCCCCCTCCGCACCCGGGTTCGCGATCTCAGCCCGGGCGATCAGCAGATCGTGGAGATCGCGCGCACGCTCCTGGGCAAGAGCCGGATCGTCATCTTCGACGAGCCGACCTCCTCCCTGACGTCGCGGGAGAAGGAGCGGCTCTTCGAGATCATCAGGATCATGAAGTCGCGGGGCACGGCCATCATCTACATCACCCACCTCCTCGACGAGGTGTTCACCGTCTGCGAGCGAGCGGTGATCATGCGGAACGGCGCCAAGGTCGCGGAGAGTCGCATCGCCGACCTGACCCGCGGCCAGATCGTGGAGAAGATGATCGGCTCGCAGGAGGCGGTGGCCTACTTCCAGCACCACGAGCGGAGGCCGGGCGAGGTGCTGCTCACCGTTGAGCACCTGAATCGCGAGGGCTTCCTCGACGACGTCAGCTTCACGCTGCGCAGCGGCGAGGTGGTGGGGCTCTGGGGGCTCTTGGGATCGGGCCGCACCGAGCTCTTCCGCGCCCTCATGGGCCTCGATCCCATCCACCGCGGTCGCATTCGGCTTCACAAGCCCGGGAGCGAGGTCGTCGATCTCAGTCCCCAGCGGGCGCACAGCGTGATGGGGATGCTCACCGAGGACCGGCGGACCGACGGCCTCTTGCTCCCCATGTCCATCCGCCTCAACATGTCGATCGCCAACCTCAAGAACCTGCTCTACCGCGGCTGGCCCTTCGTCTACCGGGCCCGCGAGGAGAGCGTGACCCGGGAGTACGTCAAGAAGCTCAACATCAAGAGCACCTCCATCGAGCAGAGGGTGGCCACCTTGAGCGGGGGGAACCAGCAGAAGGTGGTGGTCGGTCGCTGGCTCCAGACCAAGCCGCTCATCTTCCTCCTGGACGAGCCCACCCGCGGCCTCGACGTGGAGGCCAAGGCCGAGCTGCACGCCATCGTCGCGAACATGGCCGACGCCGGGGCGGCGGTGGTGATCGTCTCCTCCGACCTCGACGAGATCATGAGCCTCAGCGACCGATACCTGGTGATGGTCCGGGGGCGGATCGTCAAGGAGTACTCCGCTCTGGCGACGAAGCACGAGCTGCTCGCCACCGCCTCCGGCATCTCCGCGCAGGCCGAGGGGGTGGGGTGATGGCCGCCAAGGAGCGGTTCACGTTGGGGAGGTTCCTCCTCTCCTACGGCTTCGTCCTCACGCTCATCGCGATCGTGGTCCTCTGCTCGATCGCCTCGCCCGCCTTCTTCACCTTCAAGAACGCCCTCTTCATCTTGCACGCCTCCGCCCCCACGATGATCCTGGCGACCGGGGTGGCGTTCGTCCTCATGACCGGCAAGATGGACATCTCCATCGGATCGACCGCCTACCTCTCGGCCGGGGTGGGGATCATGCTCATGGTGCACGCCCACATGAGCCCCCTCCCCGCGTGCCTCATCATCTTCGCCATCGGGGCCCTGCTGGGGGCGGTCAACGGCTTCATCGTGGTGGTGCTGAGGGTGAATCCCCTCATCACCACCCTCGGGACCTTCTTCACCTTCCGGGGCCTGGCGCTGCAGATCACGAACTCCCTGACCATCTCCATCCCCTCCGACCTCGGCGAGTTCGGGAGCATCCGGGTCGGCCCCTTCTTCCTCGACACCCTGATCGCCGGCGTGGTGCTGGCCGCCTACCACCTGGTCCACACCCGGACGGTTTTCGGCAGGTACGTCATGGCGGTGGGCAACGGGGTCGACGTCGCCCAGAAGGTCGGTGTCCCGGTGGACCGGACCACGTTTCTCACCTTCGTCCTGGCCGGCCTCATGGCCAGCGTCGGGGGAGTGCTCACCATGGCGCAGGTGGGCTCGATCTCGCCCTCCCTCGGCCAGGGCTATGAGTTCACGGCCATCGCCCTCCTCGTGATCGGAGGGGTGAGCCTGTTCGGCGGCGAGGGGACGATCCTGCCCGGGATCGTGCTCGGGGCCCTGACCCTCACCATCATCCAGAGCGGCCTCAACTTCGTCGGTGCTTCACCCTTCGTCTACCCGCTGGTCCGCGGCGGAATCATCTTCGTCGCCATGTACGCCGACTCCCTCAAGAACGCGGTGGCGAGGAAGGTGCGGCTCATCCCGGAGTAGAGGGGAAAGAGAGGTGTCGCAGTTCTATCTGTCACGAGGAAGGTGGCCGAAGGTCGATTCCCGTCCTTCAAGCGCCCTGAAGAGGAGAGCAACAAACATGCCCAAGCTCAGGATTCTGTGTTCCGTCGTCAGCGCCGTCCTCATGCTCACCGCGGGGCAGGCCCTCGCCGCCCCGAAGCCCAAGGTGATCCGGGTGGGGGTGTCCTACAACGAGAAGATCCACTCCCAGATCCAGGCCTGGACCGACGAGATGGAGAAGTTCGGCAAGGCCTACGGGCAACAGCACAACGTCTCGTTCAAGTGGATCGTCAACGTGGCGAACGGGGATCCCTCCACCCAGGCGTCCAACATCCAGGATCTCATCAACCAGCACGTGGACGTGATCGTGGCGCGCGCGGAAGACGCCGCCGCCATCGGCGCCTCCATCGACGCGGCGCACAAGGCCCACATCCCTTTCATCACCTTCGACCGGCAGTCCTCCACCGTCCAGCCTGACGTCCACGTCGGCGGGGACAGCTTCGCCCAGGGGATCACCGCCGCCAATGCCGCAGTCGAGCTCCTCAAGAAGAACGGCGTGCAGGGAAAGGCCATCGAGCTGCTCGGCGACCTCAAGGACATGAACGCCGTCCTTCGCAGCCAGGCCTGGCACCAGGTCGAGGCTGCCTCGAAGGCCTGGACCACCGTCGCCCAGGTCCCCACCGACTGGAAGCCCGAGAACTTCTACACCGGCACTGCCAACGCCCTGGCGGCCCACCCCGAGGCGAACGTCATCTTCGCCGCCAGTGACTTCGCGTTCGACGGGGTCCTCAAGGCCCTCAAGGAAGCGAACCGGCTGGCGCCCGCCGGCGACCCCCGGCACGTGTGGATGTTCACCTGCGACGTCCAGCCGCAAGCGCTCGAGCCGCTGACCAAGGGCTACATCGACGTGGCCGCGTCCTACGAGGCCTACGCCCAGGCGGATGCGCTCGTCACGGTGATCGCGGAGCTCCTCGCCGGTCAGAAGGTTCAGGGGACGCACCTCGTCCCCGGGCGCCTGTTCACACCCCAGAACACCGCCGCCATGCCGGCCGTCTGGTCCAGAGACTACAAGGACTAGCGCCGCTCGGCGTTGTTGCGAGCGGGGTGCGCGTCCCTGGCGGAAGCGCACCCCGCCCTTCGACGGAGCTCGCCAAGAGCACGGGGTGAGCCGCGAGTCCCTCGTCCTCGCCTTCCTCGTGCGGCTACCGCCGAGCGGTCGAGGTGCAATTCTCCCGGCTGTTCACGGCGGCTCGCCTCTTGCGAGCGGGCGCCGGAGGGGACATCTTTAGCCGAGCACGCCCTCGTAGACCGGCCCGAACGGGCGGCGGCTCAAGAACTGGCCCGTTCCGGGCTCGGCCCGGAGGTCCCCGTCCGCGAAGAGGTGGCGGCCGCGGGCCACGGTGTGCACCACCGCCCCCTTCACGAGGAGTCCCTCCCAGACCGAGAAGTCGGTGCGCTGCTTCTGGCTCTCCGCCGAGAGGCGTCGGGTGCGCGAGGGGTCGAGGACCGCGAGGTCGGCGTCGGCCCCCACCTCGAGCGACCCCTTCCTGGGCCAGAGGTTGAAGGCCTTCGCGGCGTTCGTGGAGGTGAGGGCGACGAGGCGCTCGGGGCTGAGCCGCCCCACGTTCACTCCGAGGTGCCACAGGGCAGTGAGCCGGTCTTCCACCCCGCCGCAGCCGTTCGGGATGTTCCTGAAGTCCCCCCGCCCGACGCGCTTCTGGTCCTTGGTGAAACAGCAGTGGTCCGTGCCGGTGGTGCTGAGGTCCCCCAGGGCGAGAGCCTTCCAGAGCGCCGCCTGGTGCTCCCGGGGCCGGTAGGGCGGGCTCATGACGTGACCGGCGGCGAAGTCGAAGTCCGGGTCCTCGTACACCGATGCGTCGATGGCGAGGAAGTTGGGCAGGGTCTCGCCCACGACCCTCTGTCCGCGCCGGCGGGCGCGGGCGATCGAAAGGGCCGCCTCGGCGGCGGACACGTGGACGACGTACAGGGGGACGCCCACCGCCTCGGCGATGGTGATGCACCGCAGGGTGGCCTCCGCCTCGCAGGAGGGGGGGCGCGAGAGCACGTGACCGCGCGGCCCGGTGACACCCTCGGCCACGAGCTTCTTCTGCAGGTAGGCGATGACGTCGCCGTTCTCGGCGTGGACCTGGGGGAGCGCCCCGAGCTCGCGGCAGCGGGCAAAGCCCCTGATGAGGTCCTCGTCGGAGAGCTGCAGGCGGCCCTTGTAGGCGGTGAAGAACTTGAAGCTCGTGACCCCGCGTTCCTTGACGAGCGCCTCCATCTCCGCCGCGAACCGCTCTCCCCACCAGGAGACGGTCATGTGGAGCCCGTAGTCGATGGTGGAGCGGGAGGCCCACGCCTGCCAGCGGGCCAAGGCGTCGAGGGGCGGCTCGCCGCGGTCGGGCCCGGCGAAGTCGAGGATCGTGGTCGTGCCCCCGGCCGCGGCGGCGGCGGTGCCGGAGAGGAAGTCGTCGGCGACCACGGTATCCATCATCGGGAGCTGCATGTGGGTGTGGGGGTCGACGCCACCCGGCAAAACGAAGCACCCGCCCGCGTCGATCACTGTGGCCCCGGGGGGTGGCTCGAGCCCTTCCTCCACCGCCGCCACCCGCCCGTCCGCGCACAGGACGTCGGCGCGGCGGCGCCCCGTCGCCCCCACCACCGTCCCACCCCGCACCAGGATGTCGGTCATTCGGTTCACCGCAGCGGTCGCCGTCGGGCGGCCTCTCTAGCGCCAGCTCTCGCGGTCCCGCTCCGGGATCCGCCCGACGTTCACGGCCCGCGCCGCCGGCGAGTCCTTCATGGGAAGGCGCATGCGCCGCACGCCGTCGAAGGCCTCGAGCGCGCCCGCCACCGCCCCGGCGGTGGGGACGAGGCCGATCTCGCCCACTCCCTTGGCGCCGAGGGGGCCCTCCGGCTCGGGGTCCTCCACCAGGATCACCTCCACCTCGGGCATGTGCTGGGCCCGAAGGACGCCGAGGTCGCGGAGCCTGAAGGTGACCGGCATCCCGTCCTTGCAGGGGAGTTCCTCGGTGAGCGCGTACCCGAGCCCCATGTGCACCGAGCCCTCGATCTGCGCGGCGCATTGCTGCGGGTTCACCGCTCGCCCCACGTCGTGCGCGGCGATGACGCGAAGGAGCTTGCCCTCGCGATCGAGCACCACCACCTGGGTGGCGTAGCCGAAGGCGGTGTGGGTCTTCACCTTCCCGTCCTTGCCCACCTGGCCCGGGGCGGTGGTGTCGTCGATGACGGTCTTGCCCTCGTACTCGCGGCCGACGAGGTCGCCGAGGGTGAGCCCCCGGTCGAGGTCGTTGCGGAGCTTCTTCCCGGCGTCGAGGACCGCCCGCCCCGCGAGGAGGGTGCCGCGGGAGCCGGTGGTCTGGCCCGCGCCCAGCTCGAAGACGGTGTCCGTGCGCGGCACGAACCTCAAGGAGGGGAGCCCGGTCACCTCGGCCGCGAACTGGGCGGCGACGGTGTGCAGGCCCTGGCCCATCTCCGTGAACCCGAGGTGGAGGTCGATCCGGCCGTCGGGCCGGACCACGAGCCGCGCCTTCCCCTCCTCGAGCGCGCCGTTGCCGATCCCCGAGTTCTTGATGCCGCAGGCGATCCCCACCGCCCGTCCCTGGGCCCGGGCCTCTCGGTAGGCGTCCTTGACCGCGAAAAGGGTGCGCTCCAGCCCGACCGACTTCGTCAGCACCTGACCGGTGGTGAAGGTGTCGCCCACGCGCAGGGCGTTGCGGAAGCGCATCTCCCAGCCGTCGATCCCCACCTTCCTCGCGAGGAGGTCGATGCACCCCTCCATGGCGAAGCTCGTCTGGTTGACCCCGAACCCGCGCATCGCCCCGCAGGGCGGGTTGTTGGTGTAGGCGGCGACCGCCTCCACGTCCACGGCTGGCACGCGGTAGGGCCCGCAGGCGTGGCCGGCGGCGCGCTCCAGCACCTTGCCCCCCACCGAGGCGTAGGCCCCCGAATCCCCGAGGATCCGCGCCCGCACCGCGGTGAGCCGTCCCTGTGCGTCCGCGCCCACGGTGTAGGTCATCTTCATGGGATGGCGCTTCGGGTGGATCCGGATCGACTCCTCCCGGGAGAGGACGAGCCGGACCGGCCGGCCGGTCAAGCGAGCGAGGAGCGCGGTCTGGGCCTGGATGGCCATGTCCTCCTTGCCCCCGAAGGCCCCGCCGTTCGGGACCAGCTCGGCGAGCACCCGGTCCTCCGGGACGCCCAGGACCGACGCGACCTGGCGGCGGTCGTCGAAGACCCCCTGTCCCTGGGTGTAGAGGTGGAGCCGCCCGTCCTTGAGGGGCACGGCCAGCGCGGCCTCGGGCTCGAGGAAGAGGTGCTCGATGCGCTGCGTCTCCCAGGTGCCCGTGACCACCTGGGCCGAGGCGGCCAGGGCGGCGTCGACGTCCCCTCTCTTGAACCTCGTGTGGGAGAGGACGTTCTCGTGTTTCGGGTTCACCCGGGGGGCGCCGGGCCGGACAGCCTCGGCCGGATCGAGCACCGGCCTCATCGGCTCGTACAGGACCTCCACGAGCTCCGCGGCCCTTCGGGCGATGCGCGGGCTCTCCGCCGCGACCGCGGCGAGGACGTCGCCCACGCAACGGACCTCCTCGCCCTCGGCGACGAGCACCGGCCAGTCGGAATAGAGGATCCCCACGAAGCGGTCGCCGGGGACGTCCCTGGCCGTCGCGACCGCGAGAACGCCGGACAGCGCTCGCGCCCGGCGCGTGTCGATCCGGACGACCCGGGCCCGGGCGTGGGGGGAGAGGACCACCGCGCCGTGGAGGAGAGAGGGCGCCTCCAGGTCGGCGATGAAGGGGCGCGTGCCCAGGGCGAGCTCGTCGCCTCGGTGCCGGGCCACGTCCGCGCCGACGCCGCCGTCCGGCGCCACCAAAGGCGGGGGTCCTCCGCGCTTCGCCCGGTGGATGAGCTCGACCGCGTCGACGATCTTCACGTATCCGGTACAACGACAGAGATGGCCGTCGAGCGCCCGGGAGATCTCGGGCCGGGTGAGGGTCCGATCCTGATCGGTGAGCCACTTGATGCGGAGGGCGAGCCCCGGGGTGCAGAACCCGCACTGGAGCCCCGCCGCCGCCTGAAACGCGTCGGCGAAGAGCCGCCTCTCCGCCTCGGGCAAGCCCTCGAGGGTGACGACGCTCCGTCCCTCGAGCCTCTCGGCGGCGATGGCGCAGGTGGTCTTGGGGGCGCCGTCGATGAGGGCGAGGCAGCAGCCGCACTGGCCCTGCGGCTGGCAGGCGTCCTTCAGCGAGATGAGCCGGAACCGCTCCCGAAGGAGGTCGAGGGCGGACTCTCCCGCTTCGACCTCGGCGGCGACCTGGGCCCCGTTCAGGTGAAAGGTGACGCGCGTCGTCATCGAACTCATCCTACTGCCGCCTCCCCATTATCACGTAGCCGGAGGGCCGGGCCGGCGCCGCTCTCGCGACCGTAAACGGAAGCTCCACATCCGCTTGCGCGCGCCGGGGAGGGCCGACCATATCCCGTCCCGCCCGGCGTGCGGCCGCACCGCACGCGTTCTCGCGCTTGAAGGAGCCCGTGGCCGCGCTCGTCCCCCTCCCCTTCGGCGTCCTCGTGACGCGACTCATGCGGGAGCTGGAGGAGCGGGGCTCGGTCTTCGACCTGCCCTCGCGCGCCTTCGTGCGGGGGGACCCCGGCAGGAGCTGGTCGGTGTCGATCCACGGCCACGGGGCCTCGACGCCCTTTGGGCCGGCGGCCGGACCGCACACCCAGCTCGCCCAGAACATCGTGCCCTCCTGGCTCGCCGGGGGGCGGTTCTTGGAGCTCAAGACCATCCAGGTGAAGGACGACCTCGCGATCCCCCGCCCCTGCATCGACATGCAGACGATCGGGTTCAACGTCGAGTGGTCGCAGGAGCTGTCCCTCGAGGAGTCTCTCGAGGAGTACGTGAAGGCGGCGATGCTCGTGGAGGTGCTGAAGGCCTGCGCCGTCGCGCCCGGGCTCGAGGACACCGTTCTCGACATGAGCGTGGGCTACGACCTCGAGGGGATCCGCTCGGGGCGGGTGCGCGCCTTCCTCGCCGGAATGCGCGACGCGTCCCTTCTCATCGACCGGCTGCGGCGGGAGATCCCGTCCCGCTGGGCGCACCTCCGCGACCTCCCCTTCCCCACCCGGATCTCGGACACCCTCACGCTCTCGACCTTCCACGGCTGCCCCTCCGGCGAGGTGGAGCGGATCGCGGCCCATCTGCTCGAGGAGGAGGGGCTGCACGTCACGGTGAAGCTGAACCCCACCCTGCTCGGGCAAAGAGACCTGGGAGCCATCCTTCACGAGCGGCTGGGGTACGAGGAGCTCCTGGTCCCGCAGAGAGCCTTCGAGGGAGACCCCAGCTTTCGGGAGGCGACCGAACTCGTGGGCCGGCTCCAGGAGCTGGCCGCCGCGCGGGGCCGAGGCTTCGGGGTGAAGCTCACGAACACTCTCGTGGTCGAGAACCACCGGTCCTTCTTCCCGGCCTCGGAGCGCATCATGTACCTCTCCGGCCCGCCCCTGCACGTCCTTGCGACCGAGCTCGTCCGCCGCTTCCGGAGGGTCTTCGCCGACCGGGTCCCCATCTCCTTCTCGGCCGGGGTGGACGCCACGAACTTCCCCGACCTCGCTGCCCTTTGCCTTCGGCCCATCACCGTCTGCACCGACCTCTTGCGGGCCGGCGGGTACGGCCGGGGTCGCCGCTACTTCGCCGAGCTCGCAAGGCGGATGGCGGAGGCGGGGGCGACGGACATCGAGAGCTTCGCGATCCGCGCTCACGGCCATGCCGATGCGGCGCTCAAGGACCTCGGGCTCTCCCCGGAGCGCGAGGCGTCCTGCCGCGCCGCCCTCTCCTCGGGCGGCGACCTCCGGGCGGCCGCAAAGGAAAAGTTCGAGGTCTGGTGCTCCGCGGCGGTCCTGAGGAACACCGAGTGGTACGCCGACCGGGTGCTCGCCGATCCCCGCTACGCCCGGGAGCGAAACCGGACCCCGCCCCGGAAGGTGGGCTCGAGGCTCTCCCTCTTCGACTGTCTCACCTGCGACAAGTGCATCCCCGTCTGCCCCAACGACGCCAACTTCTCGCTCGATCTGCCCCCCGGGGAGATCGCCCTCGAGAAGCTCGTTCCCTCGGGGGATGGGCGGTTCACTCTCGAGCGGACCGGCACGCTCCGCCTCGCGCGGGAGAGGCAGATCGCCAACTTCGCCGACGCCTGCAACGACTGTGGAAACTGCGACGTGATGTGCCCCGAGGACGGCGGCCCCTATCTCGTGAAGCCCCGATTCTTCGGGAGCGTCGGCCGCTTTGAGCTGTCCAAGGGGCTCGACGGCTTCGCCCTGGAGGCTTTGGGGGGCGGGCTCCGGGTGCACGGCCGGTTCGGCGGCAAGGCCTACCTCCTCGAAGGGATGGGCGCACGGGTCCGTTACCGGGGCGAGGGGTTCGAGGTGGAGTTCGATCCCGCCGATCCGGCGGGAACGGCCCGGGGCCGGGCGCAGGGGCCCGTGGACCTCGCCTACCTCCGGATCATGGAACGGCTCAGGGACGCGGTGGCCGCCCCGGGCGCGGTCAACTGGGTGAGCGCGGCGCTCTGTGGGGGAATGTAGCGGTCCCACCGGGAGTCACACCCGCATCTCCCGGTCGTATGGCTTTCCCAGGGCCGCGGGACCGAGCATGCGAGAGCGCCGCGCCAGGGCGAGCACCAGGACGACCAGGGCGTAGGGCAGCATCACGGCGAACTCGTAGGGGAAGCGGATGCCGGCCACCTGGAGGGCGAGCTGCAGTGCCTGCGCCAGGCTGAAGAGCAGCGCCCCGCCCATGATTCCGAGCGGCGTCCACCGCCCGAAGTACACGAGGGCGACCGCCACGAAGCCCCGCCCGGCGACGAGGTCGTCGGCGAACATCCTCGCCTGGCAGATGGAGAGGTAGGCACCGCCCAGCCCGGCCAGGGCGCCGCCCAGGGCGAGCGCCTCGGTCCGGACCCGGGCCACGTCGATCCCCATCGTGTCCGCGGCCCGCGGGTGGGTTCCCACGGCGCGGACCCGCAGGCCCCAGGGAGTGCGGTAGAGGAGAAATGCGCTCAAGGGAACGCAGAGGAAGGAGAGGTAGACCAAGGGGTCCTGGTGAAAGAGCACGTCGCCCAAGAAGGGGATCCGGGAGAGGACCGGGATGGGCCAGGCGGCGACGCCGGGGATCCCGATCACTCCGCCGATGAAGTGGCGGAAGATGGTGCCAGCGACGCCCACGCCCAGCATCTGGAGCCCGATGCCCGCGATCCCCTGGGGGGCGCGAAAGGTGACGGTCACCAGGGCGAAGAAGAGCCCGAGGAGAAGGCCGGCGAGGGCGGCCAGGGCAAAGCCCAGGGCAGGGGCGAAGGGGAGGAGGGCCGAGCTCGCGAAGAGGTAGGAGGGCAAGAAGCCGAGGAAGGCGCCCACGCTCATCACCCCCTCGCACCCGAGGTTGAAGACGCCGGCCCGCTGGTTCACGTTCTCGCCCAGGGCGGCGAGGAGCAGCCCCACCGAGAAGGGGAGGCCCAGGGCGAGGACGTCGTGGATCATGCGGAGGGCGATCAAGGGTCCCCCTCGCCGGAAGGGCCGGGGACGGCGATCCGGGCCGGCCGGCCCTTGAACAGGCGCCGCAAGAGCCTCGCCGCTCGTTCCTCGGCGTAGGGGTTTCGGAGGAACATGCCGGCCGAGACGATGGCGAGGATGATGACCCCCTCGAGCACGAGCACCATGTTGGCCGGGACGCCCGCCGAGCGCTGGGTCATGTCTGCGCCCACGAGCAAGAGTCCGAAGAAGGCCGCCGCCGGCACGATGCCGGCCGGGTGGAGGCCGCCGAAGAGCGCCACCACGATGCCGGCGAACCCGTAGCCGGCGGAGATGGCCTCGATGGCCCGGTGGTGGACGCCGACCACCTCGACCGCCCCGGCCAGCCCGGAGAGCCCCCCGGCGAGGAGCATGGCCGAAACGAGGGAGCGTTCCACCCGGATGCCGGCGTAGCGCGCCGCCCTCGCCTCCGCCCCCGCGGCCCTCAGTCGGTACCCGAGGGTCGTCCGCCACAGGAGCACCCAGACCGAGAAGGAGAGGAAGAGCGCAATGAGGAGGCCGGTATGGAGACGGGTCCCCGGGAAGAGCCGCGAGAGCCAGACCGCCCGGGGGAGCCGCATCGACTGGGGCGTGCCCGAGCCGGTCATGAGCTCGTCGGGATCGATCATGGGGCCGCGGAGGAGGAAGGTGTAGAGCTGAGCGGCGATGTAGTTGAGCATGACGGTGGAGAGGATCTCGTTCACCTCCAGCCGGGCGCGGAGCCAGCCGGCCAGGGCGCCCCAGGCCGCCCCGGAGAGCGCCCCGGCGATGAGCGCGAGGGGGAGGAGGGCGGGGCCGGGAAGGCCCGGGATGTTGAGCGCCACCCCGGTGCAGGCGAGGATGCCGACGAGCATCTGCCCCTCGGCGCCGATGTTGAGAACGCCGCTCCGGAAGGAGACGGCGGTGCCCAGGGCGACGAGGATGAGCGGCACCGCCCGGACCCCGATTTCCGAGGCGGTGAACGGGTCAGAGAGGGGGCCGGTGAAGATGGTGACGAAGGTGGCCCACGGGCTCGCTCCGATGGCGAGGAGCACGAGGGAAGAGAGCGCGCCCGCGGCCAGGGCGGAGAGGGCCGCCACCGAGACCACGAAGAGCACGCGGAAGCCCCTGGTCACGCCGCCACCCCGGCCATGAGCCGCCCGAGCCGCTCGCGCGTCGCTTCCCGGCCCGGCACGATGTCGAGAATCCGCCCCCGGTACACGACCGCGATCCGGTCGGAGAGGGCGATGAGCTCCTCGAGCTCCTCGGAGACGAGCAGGACGGCGGCGCCCGAGGCCCGGAGGGCGAGGAGCTGTCCGTGGATGAACTCGGTCGCCCCCAGGTCCACTCCCCGGGTCGGGTAGACGGCCAAGAGGGCCCGAGGGCGGCGCGCCAGCTCGCGCGCCAGGATCACCTTCTGGATGTTCCCGCCCGAGAGCGCCCCGGCCTTGACCTTCGTCGAGGGGCAGCGGATGTCGAAGCGGTCGCGGAGGAGCGCGGCATGCTCCTCGATGGCCCGGAGCCGAAGGAAGGGGCCTCGGCTGAAGGGGGGCGCGGCCACGTCCTTCAGGACCAGGTTCTCCGTCACGGAGAAGGAGGGGACGATGCCCTCGTGGTGTCGGTCCTCGGGGACGTAGCCCATTCCCCGGTCGATGACGCGCCGAGGAGGGGCGCCCGCCAGCTCCTCCCCCCCGAGCCGGATGGATCCGCCCTCGACCGGGCGGAGCCCGGCGAGTGCGTCCGAGAGCTCCCGCTGGCCGTTTCCGGAGACGCCGGCCAGCCCCAGGATCTCGCCGGCCCGCACCTCGAGCGAGAGTCCGTCGACCGCCAGGTGCCCGCGGTCGGCGCGGACCTTGAGCCCCTTGACCGCGAGGACCACCGCCCCCGCCCCCTCTGCGGCCTCGTTGCGGGCCGGCTTCACCTCGTGCCCGGTGAGGAGGGCCCCCAGCTCGGCGGTCGAGGTCCCCGAGGTGTCGCCCGTGAACACCACCCGGCCGCGGCGCAGGATGGTGACCCGGTGGGAGAGGGCCTTCACCTCGTTCAGCTTGTGGCTGATGAACACCACCGGGAGCTCCCCGGCCAAGAGCTCGAGGCGCTTCAGGAGGTCGTCGGTCTCCTGGGGGGTGAGGGCCGAGGTGGGCTCGTCGAGCACGAGGAGCCTCGCCCCGAGGCACAGGGTCTTCACGAGCTCGACCCGCTGCTGCTCGCCCACCGAGAGCTGCCACACCGGGGCGTCGGGCTCGGCGGGCAGGTGGTAGCGGTCGGAGACCCGAAAGACGAGCTGCCGCGCCTTCTCCAGGTCGAGCCGAAGAGGGCGGTGGAGGGTCCGGAGCCCGAGGGCCACGTTCTCGGCCACGGTCATGCTGGGCACGAGCATGAAGTGCTGGTGTACCATCCCCACCCCGCGGGCGCAGGCGTCGGCGGGGGTGCGGAAGTGGACCGGCGCGCCGTTCACCAGGATCTGCCCCTCGTCCGGCTGGTACAGCCCGGCGAGGACGTTCATGAGCGTGGACTTCCCCGCTCCGTTCTCGCCCACGAGCGCGTGGATCTCGCCCTGCCGCACGCGGAGCGAGACGCGATCGCAGGCCACGACGCCGGGGAAGCGCTTGGTGATGTCGCAGAGCGCGAGCTCGCGGATGGGCTCGGCCGAGGACAAGCCCTCTTTCCCTAGAACTTCACGCTCTTCCAGTCGAGGGCGACCTTCCCGGCCGAGAGGCCGGCCAGGGCCTCGTCCACCCGGGCGCGGATCTCCCGGGTGAGCACCGGCCCGACGGCCTCGTTGTACTTGAAGACGAAGCCGCCGTTATCGAAGGTGAGGGGGAGGTTCTCGCCCCCCAGGACCCCGGCCTGGCGCTTCTCGATGAGCTGCTCGATGACCGCGCTGTAGTCGTAGCTCGAGGCGGCGATCACCCGGGCGCTCTCGGGGATGGCGAGCTGGGCGGTGTCCTGGCCCACCCACCAGAGCGGCCGGTCCCGGTAGGTCGCCACCGCCTGGAGCGCTCCCAGGGCCTGCTGCGAGGAGCCGGTGAGCACGTCGGCGCCCGCCTTGATGTGGGTCTGGGCGAGCTCCCCCGCCTTCACGAAGTCGCCGAAGCTCCCGGTGTGGGCGACCTTGACCGAAGCCCTCGGGTTCACCGCCTTCACCCCGAGGACGAAGCCGCGGTCGTACCGGGCCGCGTCGCCGCCATCCACCGGGCCGACGAGGCCGATGATGCCGGACTTCGTCACCATCCCGGCGATGAGGCCGTTCAAGTACCCGGTCTGCTCGCTCTCCGGCATATAGGTGAAGACGTTCTTCGGCCCGATCTCGGCACTCGTCCCGAAGGCGAAGGTCGTCTTGGGGAATTCGTCCGCCATCTCGAGGACGAGGTTCTTGTACTGGGCGCCGTGGGCGATGACGATGTCGAACCCGGCGCTCGCGTACTGCCGGGCCGCGGCCCCGGCATCCACCGGCTTCATCTTCTCGCTGTAGCTGTACTCGACGAGATCGGGACCCCGCTTCTTCTGCACCGCCTTGATGGCGTCGTGCATGGCCTGGCACCAGCCCTTGTCGTCGACCGTGGACTCGACGATGAGGGCGATCCGGACCTTCTGCGCCGGGGCGGCGAGGCCGGTTTGAGCGACGACGAGGGCGCAGAGCGCGAGCGATAGTCGTCCCATGGCGAAGCCTCCTGAAGGCCCCTTTTTCGGAGGGGAACACTCTACCGAAAGGCCCGGGCCCACACCACATGGCGGGTGGGGGCGAAGGGGCGAGCGCTTCGGTCCCTTGGAGAAAGGGCGCCTCCGCCGCGAGTGCATCCCCCGCGCGGGGCGAGAGAGGGGGCGAGAGCCTCGCCCCGCGGGTTCGCGCGGAGCGAAGGGGCTGCTCGCGCTCACGGCACTTCCGGCGCACGGCGAGCGTGAGGACTCGGGCGACCGGCCGGGCGAGTGAGCCATCGGTTCTTCGAGCGTCCAGGGAGGCCGAGGAGCAGCCCTCCTCGCAACCTGGGTCCCGAGGACGGGTGGCGAGGGACCCCGGGTTCGTCCTTCGGGGAGGAAAGCCGAGGTGTTGCGCAGGGCTCCTGGGCCCCCGCGTTGCACCGTGAACGGTCGCGGGGTCTAGAGACCGCATGAACACCGTCGAGTACCTCTGCGTTTTCGTCCGCGCCTCCGGGGACCGCCTCCGCGCGGCCGAGCGGCTCGTCCTCGCCCTCCCCCACCTGCTCGAGCGATCGCTCATCGACTGCGAGCTCCGCTACCAAGGGGAGGCCAAGGTGCTCGGGGTCTACGTCCACCTCCGGGGAGAGGGCCTCGCCCAGGCGAAGCGCGACCGGCTCGTGTTCTGGACGGCGCGTGCCGGAGGCCGGGCCGTGAGCCTCGAGAACCCGTCCCCGGAGGAAGAGGCCGGGGTCGAGGCGGTCCTGCGCAGCCCCAGCCGCGCGCTCTCCGGCGTGCCGGCGCCCGATCTGTTCGAGGAGGTGGGTCGATTCTTCACCTCCCTGGGAGCGCCCGCGGAACGGCGCCGCTCGCCCACGGAGCGTCCGCTGCTCGTCATGGACGTGGGCGGGCCGGGCTGGGACGGGGTGCGCTGGTCCGCTCCCGAGAGCCGCCTCTTCGTGGGGGCGCCACTCGCTCCACCGGTGGGCGACGAGATCCCGCTGCTCGTCCGCGTGCCCGGCGCCGAGAAGCCCCTCGGGGTTCGGGCCACGGTCGCGGCGGTGCGAACGGTTTCCGCCGCGGCCCCGGGCGCTCCGGCCGGCTACACCTTGAGGCTCGAGAATCCGCCCCCCGCTCTCCTCGAGGCTCTGGCCCGGGCCGCGCCCGAGCCGGGCCACGACTCCCGCGCCGCTCCAAGGTTCCAGGTGAATGCGCCCGTCCGCATCACCCCGGCCCCGCCGGCGGCCCAGGGCCCGGTCGGCCCGGCCCAGGCCCCCACCCGCGCCAAGATCGAGTACGCGACCGAGCAGGAGCTGGCCGCCGACTTCGTGGAGAATCTCTCCCAGGGCGGCGCGTTCGTGCGGAGCTCCTCTCCCCAGCCCTTGGGGGCGACGCTGGAGCTCGAGCTCAAGCTGCCGAACGGGGCCGAGCTCCACACCAAGGCGGTGGTGGCCTTCGCCAACGCCAATGGCATGGGAGTCCGGTTCGAGCTCGATCCCGAGGCGGAGGCGGTCCTTTCGAGCGCCATCGCCCACATCTCCGCCCGGCCGCGCCGGGCGCTCGTGGTGGACGACGACGAGCTCGTCTGCCGCCTCATGGCCGAGGCCCTGCGCGATCGCGGCTTCGAGGTGCTCATTGCCTCGAACGCCTCGGACGGGGTCGCGACGCTGTCGGAGGAGCTCCTCGCCCTGGACCTCCTCCTCACCGACGTCGTCATGCCGGGCATGAGCGGCGAGGAGTTCGTGCGCCTCATCCGCAAGACCGGCGGGGAGATCGACCTCGCCATCGTGTGCGTGACCGGGCAGGCCCTGGGCGAGGGCCTGGAGCAACGCCTGGAGCGGGCCGGTGCGGACGCGGTCCTGGACAAGGCGCTCGGGCCGGATCTCATCGCCCAGGCGGCCGACGCGGTGCTGGAGCGGAAGCGGCTCTTGGGCCAGGGGGGATGACGGTGGGCCCTTCGGGGTGAGGCCCCCGGCCGGTCGGGGAGGGAGAGAGCGAAATCGCGTCGCCCCCCGGCCGTCCTCGAGCTAAACTTTTCCGGGAACGGATGCAGGACGTCCTCGGAAACACCCTCGGCCTAAAGCCCTCCCAGCTCCACGCCCTCCGCCGCACCTACCGCCGTCGCGTCGACGCCCGGACCATCGTCTCGCCCGAGCTGGCCCGCCACCTGGCCGAGATCTCGCAGGAGACGAACAGGCAGATCGGCGTCTTCCTCGACCGCAAGGGGGACGTGCAGGCGGTGATGGTGGGCGACGCCCGCAAGCTCACCCTCCCCGACGTCGGCCGTGCCCGCGCCGGGGAGAGCCGGCTCCGCGGCCTGCGCCTCGTCCACACCCACCTGAACGGCGAGCCCCTCACCCGCGACGATCACACCGATCTCGCCCTCCTCCGGCTCGACCTGGTGGCGGCGGTGGAGGTGCTCGAGGGAGGGTTCCCGGGCCGGATCCACTGGGCGCACCTGTTGCCCGAGAATCCCCAGGGCGTCCTATGGAAGGACGAGGTGGCGGAGAGCGTCCACGCCCTCGACCACGATGCGCTTTCGGGGGCCCTGGCGCTCGAGGAGGAGTTCGCCCGCTTGGGAGCCCTGCGCCGGACCGGCGGTCGGGAGCGGGCCATCCTGGTGGGGTTCGGGGGACCGGGGCGGGGGCGGGTGCAGGCCGAGGCCTCGCTCCAGGAGCTCAAGGAGCTCTCCCGCACCGCCGGGGTCGAGGTCATGGACGAGAGCGTCCAGCTGCGCCGCGACCCCGACCCCCGCTACCTCATCGGCAAGGGCAAGCTCGAGGACATCGTCCTGCGCTCGATGCAGCTCATGGCGACCCTGATCGTCTTCGACGCCGAGCTCTCGCCCTCGCAGGCTCGCCACATCGCCGAGGCCACCAGCCTCAAGATCCTCGACCGGACCCAGCTCATCCTCGACATCTTCGCCCAGAGGGCGCAGAGCGCCGACGGGAAGCTGCAGGTGGAGCTGGCCCAGCTCAAGTATCTCTACCCCCGGCTCGTCGGCCGGGACGACTCGCTCTCGCGCCTCGCCGGGGGGATCGGGGGTCGGGGGCCGGGGGAGACGAAGCTCGAGGTCGACCGCCGCCGGGTCCGCGACCGGATCACCGCCCTGGAGCGGCGCATCGAGGCGCTCGGGGCGAGCCGGTCGTTACGGCGCAAGCAGCGGAACGCCCGCGGGCTCCCGGTCCTTTCCATCGTGGGCTACACGAATGCCGGCAAGTCCACCCTGCTCAACGCCCTCACCGACTCCGAGGTGCTCACCGAGGACAAGCTCTTCGCCACCCTCGATCCCACCAGCCGCCGCCTGCGCTTCCCCAGGGACCGCGAGGTGATCGTCACCGACACGGTCGGGTTCATCCGCGATCTCCCTCCCGACCTCGTGAACGCCTTCCGGGCCACGCTCGAGGAGCTCTCCGACGCCGATCTCTTGCTCCACCTGGTCGACGCCGCGGACCCGCGGCAGGGGGAGCAGATCGCCGCGGTGGAGGAGATCCTGGGGAGGCTCGGCCTCTCCGGGAAACGGCGGGTCCTCGTCTACAACAAGGCCGACCGGCTCGGGCCGGGTGAGGCGGCGGGCCTCGCCGCCGCCCACCGCGAGGCGGTGGCGATCTCGTCCAAGACCAGGGACGGCTTCCCCGAGCTCCTCTCGCGATGCGAGCGGCTGCTCTGGGCGGAGGGCCGGGTGTCCCTCGGGGACGTCGCGGCCGACGGGAAGACCCTTCCGCGCCCCGCGCCCGGGCCGGAGCCCTCGCCCCCGGCCGCCCCGGAACCCGAAGTGGGGGCGAGCGGCGCACCCGAGTCAAAGGCTCAACCCCGCCTCCTTCCGGCAGCGGTCCGGCGGGTCTCGTGAGATGATGCCCTCCGGCATGCGCAGGGCCCTCTTCGCCACCGCCGTCCTCCTGTTCGCCTGCTCGCGCGGGGACCCGGCGGCCAAGCACCGCCTGTTCGCGCGCGAGCAGGACCGCCGCGCCGGAGAGGCCTTCGATCCGGCCCACCCCGAGGCCTCGCTCGCCCTCACCGCCGACGAGGTGGCGAGCCGGCTCGGGTCCTTCGAGTGGACGGCGGCGGTGGAGTGGTCGGTCACTCCCTCCTCGGGCTCGCCCCTGCACGTCACCGAGCAGCACCGGGTCCGGCAGGCGTCCACCGGGGAGTTCGAGGTGCGCGCCGACCTGGACCCCGGGCTCGGGCCCTCGGCGGTGGAGGGGAAGCAGCTCGTCTATCTGAACGGGATGACCTACGCCCGGGCCTTGCCCGCCCCTTTCCGCGAGCGGCCCACCGATCGGGGCCGCGATGCGCACCGCTTCCGCGACGACAGCTTTCGCCTGGTCCGCTCGGTGGCGGACCTCGTGGGCCCGGGGCTCAGGATCGAGCGGGAGGGGAGCGAGGTGGTCGAGGGGCGGCAGGCGTTCCGCTACCGGATGTCGCTTTCGAGCCTCGCCCGCCCCGGACCGTCGTCCCCGCCGCCCGGGTACCAGGCCGACGACCCGGACACGGCGCTGCGCCAGGGATTTCTCCGCGGTGCGACTCCCCGATCGGCCGATGGGGAGCTCGCCCTCGATGCTCGGACCGGTGCGCCGCTCAAGGCGCGGCTCTCGGCCGCCTTCGACGCCCCGGCCGGCCGGGAGGCGGGGCCCCGGGTTTCGGTGGTGGTGTCGGCCCGGGTGGAGGCGCTCGGGGGAGAGGTGAAGGCGATCGTGGCCCCGCCCGGCGTGCGCCCCGACGAACGAAAGCCCGCCGGTCCGTCCACCGCCCTCGAGGCCGCCGGGCTGAAGAAGCGCGGAGAGGAGCGGCCGGCGGCGGAGCCGAGCGACGAGGGAGACTAGGAGCGGGTCTCGATCCGACGGGACCGGAGGTGGCGGTTGCGTTCCCGAGCCGACCGTGCTCTCTCACAGGCGGGGATGAGCCCGCTGCGACGCTTCGCGCTCTGGGTGCTCGGGTACCACCTCGCCGTGGCCCTCTGGGGCGCCCTGGTGCGGGCCACGGGCTCCGGGGCGGGCTGCGGGGCCCACTGGCCGCTCTGCAACGGGACCGTCCTCCCCAGGTCCCCCGCGATCGAGACGCTCATCGAGTTCATCCACCGGGCGATGAGCGGGGGAGCGGTGCTGCTCGTCGCCGCGCTCATCGTCTTCACCTTCCGGGCCCGGCCCCGCGGGCACCAGGGGCGCAAGGCGGCGGCTGCCGCCGGGGTCTTCGTGGTGCTGGAGGCGCTCGTGGGGGCGGCCCTGGTGCTGTTCGGCTGGGTGGCGAAGGACGCGTCCGCGGGCCGGGGCGGGGCGATGGTCGTCCACCTCCTCAACACCTTCCTCCTCTTCGGGTCGATCGCCCTCACCTCCGCGCTGGTCGACAACCCCGGGCCCATCACCCTCCGGGGCCGGGCACCCCTCGCGGCCGCGCTGGGCCTCGGTCTCGCCACCCTCCTCGTGGCTGGTGCGACCGGGGCGGTGGCGGCGCTCGGGGACACGCTCTACCCGGCGGCCAGCCTCGCCGAGGGGATCGCAAAGGACCTGGGCGACCAGCCGCCGTTCCTCTTGCGGCTACGGCTCGTGCACCCGTTTGCCTCGCTCGCGGCGGCGCTCGTGTCGGTGGTGATCGCCCGGGCGGTGCTCAAGGCCCGCGATCCGCGGCTCAAGGGGCTCGCCCTCACGCTCCTCGTCTTCGTCGGGCTCCAGCTCCTCGCCGGGGCGCTCGACCTCGCGCTCCTCGCCCCCGTCCCCCTCCAGCTCGTTCACCTGGGGCTCGCGGATCTGACCTGGATCGCGCTCGTCCTGCTCTCCGCGGCGGCGCTCTCGGGTGCCCCGGCGCAAGAGGAGGAGCAAAGGGGCCGGGCAGCGGCCCCTGCCTAGGGGGCCCGGCTCTCCCCCGGCCCGAGCCTCGCCCACTCGACCTTGAGGCAACGGTCCTGGACGACCCGGATCCCCTCTCGCGCGAGCGCCTCGGCGACCTCGTCGTTCCGGATCCCGAGCTGCAGCCACACCGCCCGGGGGCGCTTTTTGAGGAGGTCGGGCAGGTGGGCGGGAAGGTCGGCCGGCCTTCGGAACACGTCGACGAGGTCGAGCTCCCCGGGGACGTCCGCGAGCCTCCGGAACACCGGGCGGCCGAGGATGGTCGTGACCTCGGGGTAGTAGACCGGCACCGGGACGATCTCGACCCCCGAAGAAGCGAGGTACGCGGGGACGTAGAACGCGGGCGCGTCGCTCTGCGCCTCCGTCTTCATGCCGAGCACGGCCACCCTCCGGACGCCCGAGAGGAGCGCGCGGATGGACTCGTCCTCACAGAGGAGGTTGTCCGTCCACATGGGTCCATTCTCGGCTCCAGGACCGTCTTGCGGGAAGGCCCTCTCCGGCTCAGCCCCCGGGCGAGCGGGCGCGAAGCCCAGTCCGGACGGGCACTTGGCAGGCCGGTCGCCTCCGCCCGCAGCGGAAGCGAAAAGTGGACACGTCAGCCGTCCCCCCTAGCATGGACGCCATGCAGACGAAGAAGACGGCCACCGCGGTCTTGAGCGAGGCGGTGGCCCAGGCGGCCCTCCGGCGCGGCCCCACCCGGGAGCTCACCCCCGAGGAGGAGCGCGTCATGCGGATGCGGCTCGGGGCCGCGCCTCTTCCCCCCGCGCCGCTCGAGCGGATCGCCGAGGGGGAGGAGGACCTCGAGATCGAGCTCCTCGCCGCCGAGATCGAGGCCCACCTGCGCTATCGAGAGCACCTTTTGGGCCGTGCGGCCGTCCGTGAGGTTCCCCCGAGACCGTCCCGGAAGAAGGAGAAGATCATCCGGGCGCTGCGGAAGAAGCCCTAGAGGCAAAGGCCCGGGCCGGCCGCCGATCGGCCCCTCTTCCTAGGCCGACGACCCTTCCCGAGGCGCACGGCCGCGCGCGCCAGATCGGCGACGGTCCGGTGCTCGAGCGCCGACAAGAGCCCGCGTTCGGCGGCCCTCGCGGCCTCGGCGAAGGCGGCCCGCATCCCCGCTCCCACCGGACAGCGATAGCTCGGCTCCGATGACGAGGCCGCGAGCGGCCCCTCCGGCTCGATCGCCCGGTAGACCTGGGCGAGGGTGATCTCTCGCGCCGGTCGGGTGAGGCGGTACCCACCGCTGCGGCCCTCGCGCGCCTCGAGGAGGCCCGCGGCGACGAGATCGCGCAGGATGCGTCGGAGGAACACCGCATGGGTGTTGACCGAGGAGGCCAGGAGGGCGGAGGGCCGACCCTCCTCCGCGCCCGCGAGGAGCGCCAGAGCGTGCGCCGCCATGGCGAAGCGGCCGGAGGCCACGCCTCAATGTACCGCAGCCCGCCCTTGCCCGCCGCGCGGGCAAAAGTAGAGTATCGACCGGTGCTCCGCCTCCTCTCAGGTCTGTACTGGGCGTACATCGTCGTCTCCATGCCCGTGCTCTTCGCCGGGGCGCTCCTCGTCTTCCTCGTGACGTTCCCGTTCGACAGGCGCCGGATGCTCTTGCACGTCTACTCCTGCGCCTGGGCGACCTTGTACATCCTCTCCAATCCCCTCTGGCGCGCGCGGGTGCACGGCCGCGGCCGGCTCCCCTGGCGGGGACCGGCGGTCATCGTGGCGAACCACCTCTCGATGCTCGACATCCTCGTGCTCTACGGCCTCTTCCGCCCGTTCAAGTGGGTGGCCAAGGGGGAGCTCTTCAAGGTGCCGGTGGTCGGCTGGAACATGGTGATCAACGACTACGTCCGCATCTGGCGCGGCGATCGGGAGTCGGTGAAGCAGATGATGGCCCACGCCCGGGCGCACCTCGCTCGAGGCACGCCCCTGCTGTTCTTCCCCGAGGGGACGCGGGCCTTGGACGGCCGGCTGCAGCGCTTCAAGGACGGAGCCTTCCGGCTCGCGTTCGAGGCCAAGGTCCCGGTGGTCCCGGTCGCGCTCAGCGGGACGTTCGAGGCGCTCCCCAAGCACGGCCTCGTCATGCGGGGGCGAATGGAGGCCCGGGTGGAGGTGCTCGAGCCGCTCGACGCGGCGGCGTTTGCGAGCGCCGACGCGCTGCGTGATGCCGCACGCGCCGCCATCGCTGCGGCGCTTCCGGAGAGGCACAGGCCCGCCGAAGCCCCGGAGCTCCCGTCCTTGGGCGCGAGCTGAAGGGGCTGCCCTTCGAAGGTTGCCTCCCCGGCAGGGGCGACGGGTCCTGGCCCCGCGGGGAGCAGATCGGCCGGGGTGGAAAGCCCCTGGACCGGCCATTATGGTGGGCCGGCCCATGACCCAAAACAGGATCTCGAAGGTGCTCGTGGCGAACCGCGGGGAGATCGCGGTGCGCGTCATCCGGACCTGCCGCGAGATGGGCATCGCCACCGTGGCGATCTACTCGGACGCCGACCGAGGCTCGTTCCACGTCCGGAACGCCGACCAGGCGATCCACCTGGGCCCTTCGCCCGCCCGCCAGAGCTACCTCGACATCGGCCGGATCGTGGACGCTGCCCGCCTGACCGGGGCGGACGCGGTGCACCCCGGGTATGGCTTTCTCTCCGAAAACGCCGAGTTTGCCCGGGCCCTGGACCGCGCCGGGATCGTCTTCATCGGCCCCCGCCCCGAGTCGATCGAGGCCATGGGGGTGAAGACCACCGCCCGGCAGCGCATGGCCGAGGCGGGCGTGCCCACCGTCCCGGGATCGCCCACCCCCATCGGGGAGGAGGCGGAGGCGCGGGCGTTCGCAGAGCGGATCGGGTTCCCGGTGATGATCAAGGCCGCGGCCGGGGGTGGCGGAAAGGGGATGAAGCGCTGTGACGGGCCGGAGGGCTTCGGGAGGCTCTGGCAGTCGGCGAGGCGCGAGGCCGGGGGGGCCTTCGGAGACGACCGGCTCTACCTGGAGAAGTACCTGGAGCGGCCTCGCCACGTCGAGATCCAAGTCTTCGCCGACGAGCGCGGCAGCTCGATCTGGGTGGGAGAGCGGGAGTGCTCGGTCCAGCGCCGGCAGCAGAAGGTGATCGAGGAGACCCCGAGCTGCGTGGTCGACGCGCGGATGCGGGAGGCGATGGGAGAGTTGGCGGTGCGGGCGGCCCGGGCCGTGGACTACCGGGGGGCCGGGACGGTCGAGTTCTTGGTCGACGCAGAGAGGAACTTCTACTTCCTGGAGATGAACACCCGGCTCCAGGTGGAGCACCCGGTCACCGAGATGGTCACGGGGCTCGACCTCGTGCGGCTGCAGATCGAGGTGGCGCAAGGCGGGCGCATCCCGGCGCAGGAGGAGGTGGTCCGCCGGGGACATGCCATCGAGGCGCGAGTGTACGCCGAGGACCCGGCCCGGAACTTCATGCCCAGCCCGGGCAAGATCACCTACCTCCGGGTGCCGGCCGGGCCGGGCGTCCGCGACGACTCGGGCGTGTACAGCGGCTGGGTGGTGCCGCAGCACTACGACCCCCTGCTCTCGAAGCTCGTGGCCTGGGCCCCGACCCGGGACCAGGCCGTCGCCCGCCTCCTGCGCGCGCTCGACGAGTACACCGTCCACGGCATCACCACGAACCTCTCCTACCTCGCCGAGGTACTTCGCCATCCGGCCTTTCGTTCGGGCGAGTACGACACCGGGTTCTGCACCCGCTACGCGAAAGACCTCCTCCGGGGACCCGACCCCGCACTCGAGGACGTGGCCCTCATCGCGGCGGCGCTCTCCGCGCACAAGCGCGACACGGAGGAGGCGGAGGCGTTCGCGGCGCGCGGCGGGGAGGCCACACTCTCGCGGTCGCAATGGCTTCGGCAGGGGAGGGCCCGGGCCCTGCGGGGAGGGATCCGATGACCGCGCCGGTCTCGTACGTGGCCCTCCTCGAGGGGGGGAAGCGCGAGCGGACCGTGAAGGTGACCCCGCTCGGCCTCGGCCTCTTCGAGGTTCGCATCGGGGATGCGGTTCACCGGATCGATGCCTACCGGCACGACTTCGGGACCCTCTCCTTGCTCGTCGACGGGACGAGCCACAGCGCCACCCTCGACGAGCGCGGCTCGGTCGTCCACGTTCGTCTCAAGGGGTCCTTGTTCCCGGTGGAGATCCTCGACGAGCGCAGGCTCAGGCTCCGCCGCGCCGCCGGCGGGTTCACGGTCGAGGGGAAGCAGACGGTGACCGCGCCCATGCCGGGCAAGGTGGTGAAGGTTCTGGCGGGGATCGGGGCTCCGGTGAAGGAAGGCCAGGGGCTTTTGGTGATCGAGGCCATGAAGATGGAGAATGAGCTCAAGAGCCCCAAGGACGGAAAGGTGGTCGAGCTGTACGTGAAGGAGGGGCAGACCGTGGAGGGGAACGCGAAGCTGTGCGCGGTGGAGTGAGGGCTCGCAAGAGGCCCGGCCTTTCCTGGTGGGAGAAGGGGGGGCGGGGGGGTCGCCTGTAGGTACACGCTTGGTGCGTGCAGGGGGCGCCTCGGCCCCACGGATTTTGGTAGGCTGTGACGATCATCGTGAGCGACGACGCGAAGCCACCCGGTAGCCCGCCCCGTCAACGGCCCGTCGCCCCGGCGATGCCGCCCCCGCGTCTCGAGCGCGCGAGTCCGGAGGGCGCACCCGCCCCGGAGGGTCGCTCCCCGCCCTCCTCCTCTCCCGCCGGCGCGGCCGGGCCGAGCGCTCCTCCGGGGGGCCCACGACCCGCTGCCGCCCCGCCTCCGCCGCCCCGCCCCGTTCCCGTCGCCACCTACGGGATGGCGGCGCGCGAGGTGAGCCCGGAGGCGGCGATCACCGCCGGCCTGCCGCTCACGGGCCAATTGGCCCAGGCCTCCACCCTCAGGCTCTTCGGGCTCGCCGCGGCGTCCCAGGCGACCGGCGAGCTGTCGATCTCCATCGAGGGCCGGGCGATCACCTACACGCTCTTCTTCCGGCGCGGCACGGTCGAGCACGCCGGTTCGTCCGACCCGGCGGACGAGCTCGGCCGCTTCCTCCTCAGGAAGGGCGTCCTCGCCCCCGAGAAGCTCGTGGAGGCGGAGGCCGCCCGGCCCGCAGCGGGCGGCGACCTCGTTGGTGCCCTCATCGCCTCCCGGCTCGTGAACCCCGGCGATGTGGCCGGGTGGCTCCTCGAGCGCGGCACGGGAATCGTGGCCCGCGCGCTCGGCTGCGAGGCGGGGAGCTTTGCCTGGGATCCCGGGGTGAAGCCCCCCCCTTCGTCGTTCCCGCTCGGGTCCCCGTTCGCCGCCCTCTGTGGCGCGGTTCGGGCCCTCGACGTCACCTCGGTGCAGCGCCGGCTAGGGGAGCGGGCCCGGGGGGTGGCGAACCGGGTGGTGGGGCGGGTGAAGCCCGAGGACCTGCGGCTCACACCGCAAGAGGCCCGGGCGATGGCCCTCTTCGACGGCGCGAGGAGCGCGGCCGAGATCGCGGCCGCCCAGCCGGGGGACGCCGGCGCGGTGCTCCGTCTGGCCCTGCTCTTGGGCGAGCTGGACCTCTTGACGTTCGGAGCGGCGCGGGAGCCGCAGGCCGCGGGGGCGTCGCCTCCGAGCCCTCCGCCCGCGCCGGTGGCCGCGCCCAGGGCCCCGCCCCCCGAGGCCCCGCCTTCGCCGCCCCCGCCGCCGGCCCGTCCGCTCGCTCCTCCGCCGCCAGCGAAGTCCGCGGCCCCGCCGGCGGCCAGTCGGCCGCAGGCGCCGCCGCCCGCGCGCACTCCCCCCCCCGGTCCGCCGCCCGCCCACACTCCCGCGCGAGCGCCCGCCCTCGGTCCGCTCGAGCGCTCCGCGCTCGAGGCCCTGGTCGAGAAGCAGAAGACGGCGGACCACTTCCAGGTGTTGGGGGTGAAGCGAGACGCCTCCCCGGCCACCGTCAAGGCCGCCTACTTCCAGGCGGCGAAGAACTACCACCCCGACGCGGTGCCTGCGGACGCCTCGAGCGAGGTTCGAAAGCTCTGCGCCGACGTGTTCGCCAGGCTCTCCGAGGCCTGGGCGGTCCTGGGCGAGGAGGGTCGCCGCTCGAAGTACCTCGAGGAGATCGAGTCGGGCGGCGCCGCGGACGTGGACGTCATGAGGATCCTCCACGCCGAGAGCCTGTTCGGCGAGGCCACCGCCCTCGTGAAGTCCCGTCGCTACGACGATGCCCTCTCGAAGCTCGTCGAGGCGACGCAGCTCAACTCGGAGGAGGCGGAGTTCGGGATCTGGAAGGCGTGGTGCGAGTTCCTCCTCGCCGGGGACAAGAAACGGCAGCAGGGGACGAGCGCCGCCACCATCGAGGCGGCGCTGAAGAAGAACCCGAAGTGCGCCCCGGGGTATCTGTTCCTCGGCCAGATGGCCAAGCTCGTGAACGACCTCGCCCTGGCCGAGAAGCACCTGAAGCGCGGGCTCGCGGCCGTTCCCGACCATCCCGACCTGGCCCGCGAGCTCAAGTACCTGCGCCGCTAGAGCGAAAGCCTCCTTCGATCCCGAATGCCGGGGAGGGGAACGGGCGAGAAGAGCGTCCGCCCTCGAGGGGACGGCGGGGGCGCGCGCGAACATCCCGACCTCCGAGGGGTTCGAGGCGATGGGTCCTCCGCCGACCGTCTTCGGGACACCTCTCCCTTTCGCTCTATGGTAGGTGTCTCCCCAATGCGAGCGGGCCTCTTCCGACACCTCCTCCTCGGTTCCATCGCACTCTTCGTCATGGGCGGTTGTGCCACCTCGAGCGCCGAGCATCCGGAGGCGAGCGCGGCGCCTCTGGAAGAGGCAGCGGGGGAGCCGACCCCCGGGGCGACCGCTGCGAAGCTCATCTGCGAGAACGAGACCCCCACCGGTTCGCACATCCCGACCCGCAGGTGCAGGCGCGCCGACCAGGCCGATGCCGACCGGGCGCAGACGGAGCGGGAACTGACCCAACCGCGAGGAACGAACCCCCCCAAGCCCGGCGGCTAGGTGGCGGTGAACGATTCGCCGTCGGGGGAGGGTCCCGTTCCTTTGGCGATGAGCCGGCCTTTGGCGGCCCGCGGCTAGTGCAGCTCGCCGTCTCGCCCCGGCTCGTAGCGCGAGGAGTGGGCGGACGGCTCTCCCCCGTCGAAGCGGCGGCGAGCGGCCTCGATGTCTTCCTCGTCCGCGATGCCCTTGTCGAGCAGGAGGGTCTCGGTGATCTCCGTCTGGGTCACGGCGTGGGCGACGTCCGCCTCGGCGGCCTCGACGCGCGCCGAGAGCTCGCGGAGCTGGTCGGAGAGACCGCTCATCTGGCTCAAGAAGTGGCGCTCGCGTCGGCGCATGCGCGTCCAGCCGGCCGCGACCGCGGCGACGGCGGCGGAGAGGACGATCGCGAAGGACATCGGAGGTCATGCTACTGACCCCGCCCGGGGCGTTCAAGGCGCCCGGAGGCCCTACGTCGCAGGGTGGTCGGTGCTTGTCTGGGCAGGGGGGACCGATATGCTCCGATGTCGTGAAGGACCGTCCCAATCTGACGCTTGCGGTGAAAAGGCTGGTGCGTGACGTGGCGGGGCGGGTGCCGGAGTTCTCCCACATCAAGGCCTCGCGGGTCTTGGTGGTGGCGGGCGAGGCCCGGCGCGCGTCGCGGGCGACCATCCGGCCCGCCCATTTCGGCATCACCCGCCGTCGCATCGCGAGCGCGGGTGGGGCGGTGAAGCCGCTCGTCCGCATCAAGGGGCGGAAGATCCTCTACATCATCACCCTCCGCCCCCTCTGGTTCGTGGGCTCGAGCCAGAAGGAGCGGCTCGCGACCGTGCTCCACGAGCTGTACCACGCCTCGAACCGCTTCGACGGCACGCTCCACGGCGGCCGCCGCCATTCGCGCCTGCCCCTGCGCAAGTACAACCGACGGGTGGGCAAGCTCCTCGACCGCTACCTATCGCAGGCCTCGCCGGAGGTGCTCGCCCCGTTCGCCTACCAGGGCGAGGTCCGGGTTCGGATGTGGCTCGAGGGGCCGGGGTCGTTCCACGAGGAGGAGTACGGCGGGAGGAAGGTCTACACCGAGCAGCAGCTCTACTACGGGCTCGCGGTGATGCGCGGGGCCCGGCCCGCGAGGCGGGGCGGAGGAGGTAGGGGGAGGCGCGGGACTTTGTCCTAGGGCCTGCCCCTGGCACGCCCGCCCCCGTTCGCCCCGGGGGCAACCCTTTGCAAGGGGGCCTTCCCCTCTGCCGGCAAAGCCATGCGAGGGCGAGCCGAAGGTTCGCCCGATCGAGGCGGGGCGAGGGGAGGGCGCGAGCGGTAGAGGCGTCTCGGTCGTCCCGTTCGCGGGAGCCGTTTCGCTCTTGCGCCCGCCGCCGCCCGGGGTCTATCTCCCTCGCGGTGCGCCAAGAGGTCGAGCTCCCGAAGGACGCCTCCGGTCGTCTCGACCGGGCGCTCGCCGACCTTCTCGGGCTGGGCCGGGCAGCGGTGAAGCGGGCCTTCGCGGAGGGGAAGGTGCGGGTCCTTGGACGGCGCGCCCGGGCTTCCGACCAGGCTCTGCCGGGCCTTTCCCTCACGGTCGAGGTGGATGGGCCCCAAGGCCCGCCCCTGCCCCAGGGGGAGATGCCGCTAGTGGTCCTCGCCGAGACGGCGCGGGCTCTCATCGTGGACAAGCCCGCGGGCGTGGCAGTCCACCCGCTCACGCTGGGCGAGACGGGGACCTTGGCGAACGCGGTGGCGGCGCGGTACCCGGAGTGTAGAGACGCCTCGCCCGCCTCGCGCGAGGGCGGGGCGGTGCACCGGCTCGACCTCGAGACGAGCGGGTGCGTGGCCTTCGCCCGCGATCGCGAGGCCTGGGAAGAGCTCCGGGGCGAGCTCAAGGGGAAAGGGGCGAAGAAACGATACCTGGCCTTGGCGGTGGGGCGGCTCGAGAGCGGCGGCTCCTGCCTCGTCCCCCTGGCGCAGCGGGGGGGGCGGGTTTTCCCCGCGAAAGACGGGCTGGCCGTCGACCGGCTCGAGGGGAAGGGCTTTCGCCCAAGGCCCGCCGAGACCCGGTACGAGGTCGCGCGCCGCTTTCGCGACCACACCCTCGTCGAGGTGGAGCTCGTGACCGGGGTGATGCACCAGATCCGGGCCCACCTCGCCTACCTCGGCCACCCGGTGGCGGGCGATCTCCTCTACGGCGGGGAGGCGGCGAGGGTTCCCTTGCTCGGCCGCCACTTCCTGCACGCGGCCCACCTCGCCCTTCTCGGTCCCGGGGACGAGCGGATCGAGGCAGTGAGCCCGCTCCCGGCGGATCTCGAGGCGGTGCTCCGGACGCTCCCTACTGCGCCGCCGTGATGGGCGGGTCGGTCATCATGCCGATGGTGTTCACGCCGGCGGTGTGGGCGGCGTCGAGCACCTGGAAGGCCTGGTCGTACTTGACCTCGTCCTCGGCGTTGAAGAAGAGGGGCTTCGAGGGGCGGCCGTCGTAAGCGAGGTGGAGCTTCTCCATCGCCTCCTTCACCTCGAGCTCTTGCTTGTTGAGGAGCACCCGGCCGTTCTTCAAGACGGTGAGGATGGTCTGGTCGGGGGGGACCTGGTCCGGTGGGACGGCCTGCAGGTCGGGCTGGTACTCGGGGACGCGCAGGAACTTCTGCCTCTCGGCGAGGGGCGTCAGCACCATGAAGATGATGAGCAAGACCAGCACCACGTCGATGAGCGGCGTCACGTTGATGTCGGTGACGGGCTTCTTCGTGCCCAGCCCCATCGCCATGGCGCTACTCCTTCTCCTTGATCTTGGTGCCGGCCAGGGACACGCCCATGAGGTGGGTCTTCGAGATCTCGAAGATGAGCTCCCGGATGTACTTATAGTCGGTGTCCTTGTCCCCCTTCACCAGGACGGGCGATCCGGCATGGAGGGCCATCTGCGCGGTCAAGGCCTCGGCGATCGCGTCCTTCTCCACCTCCGACTTGTCTACCCAGATCTTCCCGTCCCGGGTGACCGAGACCATGATCGGGTCGCCCCCGCTCTTGAGCGCCGAGAGCTCCCTTGCCTGGGGCAGGACCACAGGCTTCCCGCGCTGGAGCAGGGGGGTGATGACCATGAAGATGATGAGCAGCACCAGGACGACGTCGACGAGCGGCGTCACGTTGATGTCGCTCCGCACCGACTTGCTGCCAATGTCCATCGACATCGGGTCGTCTCCCCGCGAAGGGAAAGGGGCCTTTCGACTACTCGGTGCGCCCTTCCTTCATGAAGAAGTCGACGAGCTCGGTGGCCGAATCGGTGATGTCGACCTGCATGTCCTCGACGCGGTTGGTGAGGTAGTTGAACATCATCACCGCCGGGATGGCGACGAGAAGGCCGAAGGCGGTGGTGACGAGCGCCTCGGCGATGCCCTTCGAGACGGTGCCGAGGCCGCCGGAGCCGGTGGCCGCCATCTGCTGGAAGGCGGTGATGATGCCCGCCACGGTGCCGAGGAGGCCCACGAAGGGGGCAGTGGAGCCGACGGTGGCGAGGGCTCCCAGGCCGCGGCGCAGGTCGTTCACGGTGCGAAGCGAGCTGCGATCGACCGCGCGGTTCACCGCCGCGATGACGTCGAACGTGCCGACGTCGCGCGGTCCGTGGGTCCTAAGGGCCTCGGTGCCGTGCCGGTACTCGTCGATGGCGAGCCCGAGCACCTTGGGCAGGTGGCCGCGCCGGAGCTTGCGAGAGAGATCGACCGCCTCGACGAACTTGCTCGAGGGAAGGAGCGTGCGGAGCGCCTCGGCGAAGGAGCGAGAGGCCCGCTGGGCGCGCCAGTAGGTGATGAGCCGCTCGGCCATGACGCCCAGGGAGTAGACGCTCATGAGGGCGAGGACGCCCGCGATGAGTTTCGCGAAGGGCCCCATGCTGTGCCACATCGAGACGAGGTCGAACGAGACGGTCCCCTCGGTGGTCTGGCCCAGCAAGAGCGCATTGACGGTGTCGAGCACGTGGAGCTGCATGAAGTGTGTCTCCTCGTAAACCCTTTGGGCCCAGGGGCCTTTGCCCCACGGGTCATTCCTGCGTGAAGCGGAGCGGCAAGACGACCCAGATCGAGATAGGGTTCCCCTGCGCGTCTGCGCCGGGGACCCACTTACAGGCCTGGATGGCGGCCCAGATCCCGCTCGTGACCCGGTCTGGAAGCCCCGCTGTCATCGCCTGGAAATGGCTGGGGGTGCCTTCGCGGTTGACGGCGAACTTGACGGTGATCACGCCGCCCGAGATACGGTCAAAAAGCTCGTCCGGGATGCGTACCGAGCGCTCGACGCACCCACGCTCGGCTATCTGCGGCTTCTTGAACCCAGCCGAGGCGTAGACGGGGGCGTCCTCGACCGACGGCTTGGGCGGCGGCGGCGGCGGAGGAGGAGGCGGCGGGGGTGCGGGAGCGACCTCGGCGACCGCGGTCCCGCCCACTACGCCCCCGACGACCCCCTCACCGCTCCCCGAGTAATCGTACTCAGGCTCCTTGGGCTCGTTGGGGTCGATCTTGATCTCTTGCTTCACCTCTTGTGGCTGGATGAGGGCCTGGGGAGGCGGGGGCTTGGGGAGGGTGGTGAGCTTCTTCTCCGGCGGGGGCTTTCGGGCGGGCGGCGGCGGTGCGGGCGGGGGCGGCGGTGCGGGCGGGGGCGGCGGTGCGGCCGTCTTGACGAACTTCACCTCGACCTGCGGCTGGTCGACGACGTTCGCCTTGATGGCTGCCGAGGCGGTGATGATGCCCGCGATGAGCAGCGTCTGGAACACCGTGGAGCCAAAGACGAACCCGGCCTTTTTGGCCGCGTTCTTGCCGCCCTCACGTTTCATCACCTCGTCGAACACGCTGTTCTCTCTCGCCTGACGGGAGAATCGGCCGAAAGAAAGCACCGCTTCGTACTGGCACGCTGCGGCGTTGTCAATACGTCACACTCCGCGTGGCGGGGCGCTCTGCCTCCGCGATCGCGGGAGAAGCGTCCCACGAAGCCTGGCGAGCACACCGCGAGGGCCCTGTAAACCGACGCATGGTTCGTTCGGGTAGGTTCTCCATCAGGGCTCCCTCGGAGCACGCCGCAGACCCCCGCTCGAGGGACGCGCGGGTGTGGGCAAAATCCGCGACAAACAGTCGGTTTTTGTGACGATGACATGAGACCGGGCAGAGCTCGTGGCGGCGAGAGTGTGTAACAGCCGGCCGTAGCTTGACATTCCCGCCCGGGTGGTCCTAAGTGGGGTGCTAATTGACTTGCCGGTCGACCGTGGGTGCGCCTAGTAGGCGCACCCCCCTGCGATCGGTCGGTCGGCAGAGGTCCTCTCTCCCCGGAGGAAGTCATGGCGATGATGTTGCGGCGGCTCGTGCGGCTCGTTCTGCTCGGGCTCCTGTTCGTGGGCACGGCGATCGCGCAGGGCACGAGCTCGATCACCGGAGTGGTGACGGATGCCTCGAACGGGAAGCCCGTCGTGGGCGCTGTCGTGGTGGTCACTGGTCCCGCGGAGGCCGGCGAGCAGACGGCCGTGACCGAGGCCGGTGGCAAGTTCACCGTCCCGAACCTTCCCCCGGGCGACTACAAGCTCGCGGTGCAGATGGACGGCTACAAGCCGTTCGAGCGGGCCGACCTGAAGCTGAAGGAGGCGACGACGCTCCGCGCCAACGCTGCGGTCGTGCCCGAGTCGGTGCAGATGGAGGAGGTGGTGGTCACCGGCACCCGCATCAAGCGCAAGGACTTGAACACGCCGGCGCCCGTCACGGTTGTCAGCGAGCAGCAGATCCAGGCCAGCGGGAAGATGAACCTCGGCGATTTCCTCCAGTCCCTCCCCGAGCAAGGCGGCGGCCTCAACACCACCGTGAACAACGGCGGCGACGGTTCCACCCAGATCAGCCTCCGCTACCTCGGCTCCCAGCGCACCCTGGTGCTCGTCGATGGGAAGCGCTTCATCACTGCCGTGCCGGGAGGCGGAAACCTGGGCGACCCTGGCGTCGACCTGAACTCCATTCCACCCGGGGCCGTCGAGCGGATCGAGATCCTGAAGGACGGCGCCTCGGCCGTGTACGGCTCCGACGCCATCGCGGGCGTCGTCAACATCATCACCCGCAAGCGCATGAACGGCGTCGAGTTCCGCTTGAACGGGAGCCAGTCGAGCGAGGGTGACGCCGGCGTGGTCGACTTCAACGTCCTCGCTGGCGCGTCCAGCGACAAGGGCGGCTTCATGATCGGGGGGGGCTACTACCACCAGGGTTCAGTCTTCGCCGCGGACCGCAGCTGGGCCGCAAACGCCCTCACCTACGACTACGCCGCTCAAGAGGCGTCTCCTGGCGGCAGCTCCCGCATCCCGAGCGGCCGCGCCCAGGTCGACCCCTCGACGTGCTCGACGCCCCTCTGCCAGGCGCTCGCCGCTGCCTACGGCCCCGGGAAGAAGCAGTTCATGCCGGCCACGACTACGGCCGACCCGGTGAATGACCCAGTGGTGACGGTCGGGAACCAGAGCTGGCGCCAGTACACGAACGCCGACGCCTACAACTTCCAGGCGGTGAACTACCTCATCACCCCCTCGGAGCGGTACTCCCTCTACGCCAACGGAGACTACCAGATCAACGATTACGTGCGCGCCTACTTCCACGGCACCTACGTGAACCGGCAGTCGAGCAACCTGCTCGCCCCGGTGCCGCTCGACACCGGCTCCTTCAGCATCGTCTACAGCGCGAACAACTTCTACAACCCGTTCGGCGTCGACCTGCTCGATGCCCGCCGCCGGTTCGTCGAGGCCAGCGGCCGGTCGCAGGCGTTCAACATCGGGACCCTCCACACCTTCTTCGGCTTCGACGGTACCCTCCCCAAGGAGCTCGGCCCCCTCGCCAACTGGTCCTACGACCTGTACCTCGGCTACGCGCGCAACGACAGCAAGGAGACCACGAACGGAAGCGTCAACACCCAGCTCACCGGCAATGCCATCGGACCCTCGAGCGCAGACGGCACCCAGTGCCTCACCGGAGTAGGCGGAGCGGTGATCCCGAACTGCACTCCGGCCAACTGGTTCAACTCGGGCAATTCACCCATGACCCCGGCGATGGTGACCTCACTGGGCGCCTTCACCGGGATCAACTCCGGTGGCAACAGTATGTTCTCGCTCGGGGCGAGCCTCTCCGGCGAGCTCTTCAAGCTCTGGGCCGATAACCCCACGGCCCTGGCGGTCGGCTTCGAGCACCGCTACGAAACCGGCTTCTTCACCTACAACCCCATCGCCGTGCAGGGAATTGACTCCGACTACAACGGCGAAAACACGCACGGCTCCTACTCGGTGGGCGAGGTCTACGGCGAGCTCAGTATCCCCATCCTGAGCAACAAGCCGCTCGTCGACTCGCTCGAGGCCGTCGCGGCCATCCGCTACTCGGACTACAGCTCCTTCGGTGGCGATACCACCTACAAGTTCGGGGCGCGCTACTCGCCCATCCGCGACATCACGTTCCGCGGTACGGCCTCGACCGGCTTCCGCGCACCTGGCATCACGTCGCTCTACGGCGGGACCATCCCCAACGCCGAGGCGGCCACCGACCCATGCGCTGGCCCCCCCCTTGGCCCGACCATCGACCCCAACTCGGACCTGGGGAGGCAGTGCGCGGCCCAGCTCACGCGCGGCGGCGGCGGCGCAGTGGCCGTGAACAACGGCAACACCGACAACCAGATCCTGTCGAAGGCCGGAGGGAATCCCAAGCTCCAGCCCGAGAAGGCCACCATCTACACGGCCGGCGTGGTCTTGGAGCCGAGGTTCGTGCCAGGCCTGTCGCTCACGGCGGACTTCTACAACATCGGGATCACGCAGGACATCGGCTACATCGGAACCCCGACGATCCTTGCTGGTTGCTACCCGGGCCCGGGCGGCGTCCAGAACCAAGCCTACTGCGACCTCATCAAGCGTGGCGCGAACGGCCAGATCTCAGGTAACGATGGCGTGATCGATACCCTCCAGAACGTCGGCACCACGACCACGAACGGCATCGACGTGGCCGGCCGCTACAACCTGCACAGCGGCATCGGCGAGTGGGGGTTCTTGGCCGACGTGAACTTCCTCCTCCTCTATGACCAGAGGTTGCCGGACGGCACGTTGGTCCACGGCAAGGGCAACTTCGACCTGGGCGCGAGCAGCATCGTCAACGGCGCACTCCCCGACTACAAGTTCAACCTGGGAGTGACCTACGCGAACAAGGGCTTTGCGGCCAACGTCTATGGTCACTACATCGCGGGCTACATCGAGTGCGCCGATCCCGACGGGATATCCTCGGGCTCGGGCCTCTGCTACAAGAACAATCTCCAGCCCGACGGGACCCCCTACCCCGTCCACCACGTACCGTTCTACCAGACCTACGACGCAAACATCGGCTACACGTTCGCTTACGGCTGGGGCACGACGGCCCTCACGCTCGGCATCCGGAACGTCTTCAATCAGAACCCGGCGCCGGTCTACAACACGCTTGCGCAGACGAACTCGGATCCCTACACCTACGACTACGTGGGGCGCGACTACTACTTCCAGCTCCTGCAGAAGTTCTAAATTAGACGAAGCGTCGTGAAGGTGTAATCGAGCGGGTGAACGGGGCTTTCCCGTCCACCCGCTTTCTTTCCCGCCGTTCTTGGGGCGGGCCAAATAGGACATCGCACATGCCTTCCGCTCTCGCCCCGGCCGGCTGCGCTCGCATTGCGGCCCTCCTCACCCTCCTCTTCGCCCTCGGACCGTCGCCTCTGGCGGACGACGCCGGCAAGCGTTTCTCGGCCGGCGCGCCCGGGACCGATGCGTTCGGCCCGAACCCGAACCTCGCGTGCCCGCGATCCGGGGTGGCGAGCCTGCTCGCCGACGACTTGAAGAAGATGGCCGAGAAGAACAAGCGGCCCGAGGCGAAGGAGGACGGCCGGCTATGCGCTGCGGCCCAGGCCCTGCTCGCCTGGGATCCCGCGAACGGCGAAGGACCGCCGGCCCCGGTGTTGGTGTTCGTCTCTGCGAACGTCGGCCTGCCCGTCCCCGTGAAGCGGGCCCTCGTGAAGAACCTCGAGCTCAAAATCGTGAGCCAGGAGGGTCACACGGCCCAGACCGACGAGAACATTGCCGTGGCCCAGGCGCTGATCCAGCCGGTGGCCGAGATCCTGCTCGGCTACGACGAGCCGCGATGGGGCATGGCCACTCAGCGGGTGAGGAAGGGCCTCGTCAAGGTGGCGGTGGTGATGGACGACCGGGTCCTGGAGCTCGACCCCTTGCCGCGCAAGCTCGCCGCTGGGCAATCGGCCCCGCTCTCGGGGAGGATCCTCCCCCCCTACACGAATCCGAGGCTCGCGGTGAGCGACGAGCGTGGCCAGATCGTGAAGGCCGAGGCCGTCCCGGGCGACGCCTTCAAAGGCGAGCTCCGCTGCGGCTCCGGCCCCGGCGACCTGTGGGTCGAGATCCAGGCCGACCGTTCCGGCCGGACCGCACCCGCTGCGGCCTTCTCGGTGGCGTGCGGGAAAGACCTCCCCGCCTGGGTGGCGCTCTCCGCTCCCGCCTGGCCGTCGGACCTCCCCGGGCAAGAGCGGCGGCTCGCCGATAACATCAACGCACAACGCGAGGCCATCGGGATCGGCCCGGTGGAATGGGACGAGAAGCTCGCTGGTGTGGCCCGGGAGGCAGCAGAGGCGGTGAGAGACCAGCTAGCCCGCGGCGAGAAGCCGGAGGTGGAGCTGGCACAGATGCTGGGAAAGGCCGGCGTGGCCTCCGGGCTCGTGCTCCAGAACCCCGCTCAGGCGAAAAACGCCGAGGATGCCGAGCAAAGGTTCACGGCCAGCCCCACCAATAGGCAGAACATCCTAAACCCCGAGGTGAACCGGGTGGGCGTGGGCATCGCACCAGTGGGCGGGGGCCAAGGGTCAACCGTCATCGTGGTCGAGCTCTTCACCAAGGCCCTCGCGAAGGTGGACCCGGAGGCCGTGAAGCGCGACATCTACGCGGCCATCGAGAAGCGGCGGGCCGAAGCCGGAGCTACGCACGCCGAGGTGGACCCCAAACTCGAGAAGACAGCACAGGAGTACGCGGAGTCCCTGGCGGAGTCCGCCGGCAAGCTCTCGCAGGACGAGGCCGGCGAGATCACCCAGGGGATCCGGATCGCTTACAAGAGCATCGACCTCCTCGACGGCGCCAAGGCGAACCCTCTCGACTTCGCTGCCGACCAGACGGTGCTCTCGCCCGGGACCTCGATGGGCCTGGGGATCGCCCAGGGCGATCACCCCGTGCTTGGCAAGAACGCCGTGTACGTCACGTTCATCGTCGCCACCCCCCGCACGCCGGAGGCGGCGAAGCCGGCGGCGGCGCAGAAGCCCTCGCCCAAGAAGACGACGAAGTGACGACGATCCGAACGGCGCGTCAGGGAGACGCCCCGCCGCAGGAGCAGCGCCCGACGGGTCCCCGTTGATATAGCGCTTGCGCATCGGCTTGTTCCCTTGAACGCGACGCCGGGCACCGGCGAGACAACCCCGGCATGAAGCTGCGGTGACGATGGGTGACACGCCCGCTCGAGCGTGCTCTCGTGGGGGCATGCGCACCCCCACAGCTCTTGCAATCGCTCTCGCGACCGCACCTGCACTGCTCGCCCATCCGTTCCGAGGCGCCGCCGCGGAGCCGCCGAGGCCGGTGCTCGTGCAGGCGGCACCCGTGCCGGAGGCAGCCGCCGGCTCCGACGGTCGCCTCGACGTCCAGGCCGCCACCCGCGCCTACCTGGCCGAGGTGTCCGGCCCGACGCGGGCGCGCTCCGACGCCTACTTCGAGGGCGGCTATTGGCTGCTTCTGTGGGACTTCCTGTGGGGTGCTGGCGTGTCGCTACTGCTGCTCGCCGCTGGCTGGTCCGCGGCCATGCGCGACCGGGCCGAGCGCTGGACGCGGCCGGCGTTCCTGCGCGGTGGCGCGTACGCGTTGCAGTACCTGATCGCGACCGCCGTTCTCTCCCTACCGTTCGCACTCTATGCTGGGTTCGTGCGCGAGCACGCCTACGGCCTCTCCAATCTCACGCTGGGCGGCTGGCTGGGCGAGTGGGGCAAAGGGCTGGCGGTGACGCTTGCGGTGTTCGCTCCCGCCGTGGCCGTGCTCTACCGGATACTGGCGCGCGCGCCCCGGACCTGGTGGCTATGGGGGGCGGCCGCCGCCGCAGCGCTGGGGATGGGGGTCGAACTCGTCGCGCCGGTGCTGCTGGTCCCGATCTTCAACGACCAGAAGCCGCTTCGCGACGAACGCGTGGCCGGCCCCGTTCTCTCGCTGGCCAGAGCTAACGGGATTACGGCCGGCCAGGTCTGGGAGATCGATGCCTCGCGGCAAAGCAACCGCATCAGCGCCAACGTGAGCGGGCTGCTCGGAACAGAGCGGATCACGCTCACCGACAACCTGCTGAGGCGCGCCTCGCTCCCCGAGATCGAGGCGGTGATGGGGCACGAGATCGGGCACTACGTGATGAACCACGCCGTCACCCTGGTGACGGAGTACGGCCTCGAGATCGCGGCCGGCCTGGCGGTGGTGAGCGCTCTCTTCGAGCGCGTCCGCCGCAGGTTTGGCGCTCGCTGGCGGGTGCGAGGCATCGACGACCCCGCCGGCCTGCCGCTGCTGGCGCTACTGTTCTCGGCGGTGATGCTTCTCGCCACGCCGGTGACCAACACCATCCAACGGACCGAAGAGCAGGCGGCCGACTGGTACGGCCTGAACGCCGCCCAGCAGCCGGACGGCCTCGCCCGGGCCGCCCTCCAGGTGTCCGAGTACCGCAAGCTGGAGCCAAAATGGCTCGAGGAGTTGGTCTTCTACGACCACCCCAGCGGGCGGACCCGAATCGAGACCGCCATGCGCTGGAAGGCGGAGCACCCGGAGACCTGGGGGCAGGTGGGGCAGGGCCGGCCGGTGCCGCCGAACGCGCCGTGACGGGGAGTACGCGGAGTCCCTGGCCGAATCCGCCAGCAAGCTCTTGCAGGACGAGGCCAGCGAGATCACCCGGGGGATCCGGATCGCCTACAAGGGCATCGACCTCATCGATGGCGCGAAGGCGAATCCCCTCGACTTCGCCGAGGACCAGACGGCGCTCTCTCCCTGCACCACCATGGGCCTGGGGATGACCCAGGGCGATCACCCCGTGCTCGGCAAGAACGCGGTGTACGTCACGTTCAATCGTCGCGACTCCCCGCACACCGTACGCGGCAAAGCCGACGGCCACGCAGAAGCCGCCCCCCAGAAGAAGACGAAGTGAGGGAACTCCGAACGCCTCAGGGAGACGCCCCACCGTCGCGACTACCTCAAGGAAGCTCGCGGGCGGTGGGGAGCCCGGACAGAGCGTCGAGGAGTTCAAGCGGCCGTCCGGTCGCGGGAACTCCCGCGGCTGGCGCTTCGATCGCGACGAGCTCCATGACCACCCGTAGCTTTTTCGACACGAACGTTCTCGTCTACACCGACGACAAGAGCTCGCCCGCCAAGCAAAGCGCGGCCATGGAGCTCTTGGCCGTTCATCGCCGCGCGAGCACCGGCGTTCTCTCGTTCCAGGTACTCTAGAGGAATACTTCGTCGCGGCCACGAGGAAGCTGGGTGTGGAAGCGGGGATCGCTCGGAGGAAGGTCGAGCTCCTCGCCGAGTTCGACGTCGTGGTCCAAGGCCTCGCCGCGATCGATCTCCACCGCCTGCACGGTTTCTCGTTCTGGGACGCCCTCGTCTTGCACGCCGCCAAAGAGTCGAGGTGCAGGGTCCTCTACTCCGAGTCCTTCCAGGATCGGAGGGAGATCGACGGGGTCCGGATCGTGAACCCGTTCCGGTAGCGGCATTGGCCCCCGGCCTTTGGGGGCCAGCAAGGCCCGGGGTACCCGACTCGAGGGCGGCGACCGGTCGGCGCGGCCCTACTCTGCCATCTTGGCCACTTCCTCGGCCAGGTTGTCCTTGCGCTTCTCGAGCCCCTCGCCCAAAACGAAGCGGGCGAAGCGTCGGACCTGGATGTTCTCGCCGATCTTGGCGACCGCGTCGGTGAGCATCTCGGAGACCTTCTTCTTGTCGTCCTTCACGAACGGCTGGTCCAGAAGGCAGAACTGCTCGTAGAACTTCTCCAGCTTTCCCTTCGCGATCTTCTCGAGGATGGCCTCGGGCTTCTTGCCGTCCTTGACCTGCGCCTTCGCGATCTCGATCTCCTTGGCGACGATCTCGGGGGGGACCTCCTCGCGCCTCACCCACAGCGGGTTCGAGGCGGCGATCTGCATGGAGATGTCCTTCACGAGCGACTTGAAGGCCTCGGTGCGGGCCACGAAGTCGGTCTCGCAGTTCACCTCCACGAGGACGCCGATCTTGCCGCCCATGTGGATGTAGCTCGCCACCGCCCCCTCGCTGGCGACGCGGGTCGCCTTGTTGGCGGCGGCCGCGAGCCCCTTCTTCCGGAGCAGCTCCTCCGCCTTGGCGGAGTCGCCGGCGGTCTCCGTCAGCGCCCTCTTGCAGTCCATCATCCCCGCCCCGGTCTTCTCGCGGAGCTCCTTCACCAGCGTCGCGCTCACCTCGGCCACGGCCTTCTCCTTCCGGTAGTTCCCCTTCGCCCGTCAAAATCCGAGGGCGGGCAACCGAGCCCGCCCTCTTCGAAGTGCAGGTCCATCACCCGCTCGCCCCCAAAGGGCGGCGGGGATCCCTCACTGCTTCCCTTCCGCCGCGCTCGCCACCTCGGCCGGGGTGACCTCCCCCTTGCGCACGACCTCGACATCCGCGCTCGCGGACCCACGGTCGGGTCGCTCGCGATCCCGGTCGCTGCGGCGCGGGCCACCGCGCCGGTCCCGGCGCTCGCGGCGGTCCTTCAGGCCCCGCTCGCTCGCCTGGTCCCGGTCCTCCTCGCCCTCGCGCCTCTCGTCGCGCCCGCCGTGCTCCGCCACCCAGGCCGAGTAGCGGGTCCGCCCCTCGATGCACGCCTCGGCGATCTTGCCGGTGAAGAGCCGGATCGAGCGGATGGCGTCGTCGTTGCCGGGGATGACGTAATCGATCCCCTCCGGGTCGCAGTTCGTGTCCACCACCGCCACCACCGGGATCCCCAGGCGGTTGGCCTCGTGGACGGCGATGTGCTCCTTCTTCGTGTCGATGACGAAGACCGCGACGGGGAGGCGGGAGAGCTCCTTGATGCCGCCCAGGTTCTTCTCGAGCTTCTCCCGCTCCCGCTCCAGGGCGGCCACCTCCTTCTTCGGAAGCCGCTCGTAGGTGCCGTCGCCGGCCATCTTCTCGATGGCCTTCAGGCGGTCGATGCCTTGCTTCACGGTCTTGAAGTTGGTGAGGGTGCCGCCGAGCCAGCGGTTGGTCACGAAGAACATCCCGCTGCGCACCGCCTCCTCGCGGATGGCGTCCTGCGCCTGCTTCTTCGTCCCGACGAAGAGGACCGAACCGCCCTTCGCCACCGCGTCCGATACGAAGCGGAGCGCGTTCCGGGCCAGACCGACCGTCTTCTGCAGGTCGATGATGTAGATGCCGTTCCGCGCCCCGAAGATGTAAGGCTTCATCTTCGGGTTCCAGCGCTTGGTCTGGTGCCCGAAGTGGACGCCCGCCTCGAGGAGCTGCTTCATGGTGATGGCGGTGCCGCCCTGCCCGAGCGCGGCGGCCATCGCCTCCGCCTGAGCCGAGGCGGCTTCTGGGGCCGGGACCGGGGGAAGTGCGCTGTTCTCTGGGGTCTCCTGCTGCGTCTCCATGTTTTCTCCGGTTGGTCCGCCACTCCCTTTCGGACCGGCGCGCCGCAAACCGTGCGAACGCCGTGGGGGCCGTTCCACCGGAGAGCACCGGAGCGCGCCGTGCTCGGGAGTGTGTGAATTTGCTGCTATTCCCGCCCGGGCGGGCGCGGGCCTTGAAAAACCCCGAGGGGCCTTCGAGGGGACGGTCATCTAACACAACGGATGCGTGGGAGCAAGGGGTGGTTCTGGGGCCGGACGGGAATAGAACCCGCGAAGATCACGTCCCTTTTCGCCTGCCGGAGGAAGCCGGACCCA
Organism: Anaeromyxobacter sp.; assembly: GCA_035686075.1. Classification (GTDB taxonomy): domain Bacteria; phylum Myxococcota; class Myxococcia; order Myxococcales; family Anaeromyxobacteraceae; genus Anaeromyxobacter. Next base: position 77,621 of record DASRZU010000009.1, on the reverse strand, counting down.
CGGATCTCTAAGGCGGCCCGGGCAAGGGCTCGCCGAGCGAACGCAGAGTGACGAGCGAACCATCGTACCCCCGCCAGGCCACCGGGCGCGCCACCGCAAAGCCAGTCCCCACAGGGCACTCGTGGCGGGCGATCCGCACTCCGAGGTCGAGTCCCTTCCCGCCGCACTCCGGGCAAAGGAACCTTCGGGAAAGGTTCTGCCTCTCGGCGGGCGAAAACGGGTCGTCCGGGTCCGAGCCCGCCTTCTCCTTCCGGCAGGGGAGAAGACCCCTCGCCCGGTAGGCCTCGAGCTCGGCGATCTCGGCCGCCTCGCCGCCCTTTTCGAGTTCTCTCTCGGCGCGTGCTGCCACCCGGCAGGCGGCGCACGGCTCGAACCCGAAGCTCCGGGCGCAGACGATGTCCGCTCCGCCGTCGTCCTCTCGCTCCCACTCCTCCCGGGCATCCACCTCCACCGCCCTCACCCCTGCCGAGAGGAGAAGGGTCTCCTTCTCCTTCTCCACCGCGTGGGTCACCCGGACCTCGAAGGCGAGCACCGGCCGTCTCTCGCGGCAGAGGAGCACGTCGGCGCGGAGCGAGCCCACCTTTGCCTCGGCGAAGGCGGCGTCGCCCGCCGCCCCGAGATCCAAGGGGTCCGGGCGCCGGCAGGTCGGACAGCGGGAGAGGACGCGGACCCGCCGCCGGCCGGCGAGCGCGTCCTCGCAGAGGGAGAGGATCCGCTGCTTGGCGTCCTGGTGGAGAGCGGTCTCGGGGGCGGTGAACGGGCAATTCGAGCCGGGCCGGTGAGCGAAGTGCGGGGAGCGGATGCGCCCCAGATGAGGCACGAGCTCCTCGCCGCAGCCCAGACACGAGAAGGGCGCCCGGAGATGGCGGTCCTTCGAGGCGAGGCGGCTGGCCCTCACCTTCTGGCCGTCGCGGTCCCGGGCCCAGGCGAGCCGCACTCCGCGGTCTCCCGGTCGACGCGGGCCCGTGAGGGCGATCCTTTCGCGGGTTTTGTGGCCCATCTCCCGAGAGTCTACTTCTTCGCTCTCCCCGCACGGGACCTGCCCTTCGGCCATCGCCCCGTGTACCTGTCGGCAGACTCATTCCAAAAGGCCCGCGGTCGGAGCGAAACGGGCGCGAGAAGGAGAGGACCAGATGCCCCTCGAGGTGGGCAAGAAGGCGCCGGACTTCACGCTGCAAGACGAGAACGGCAAGAAGGTGAAGCTCTCCGACTTTCGGGGCAAGCGCGTCGTGGTGTTCTTCTACCCCAAGGCGATGACCTCGGGGTGCACGCGGGAGGCGTGCGACTTCCGCGACGAGGCGGACGCGTTCAAGGGGAAGGACGCGGTGGTCTTGGGGATCTCCAAGGATCCCCCCGCCGCCCAGCTCAGGTTCAAGGAGAAGTATCAGCTCCCCTTCCCGCTCCTCTCCGACGAGGGCACCCTGGTCTTGCGAGCCTACGGCGCCTTCGGGGCGAAGAACATGTACGGCAAGAAGGTGGTGGGGACGATCAGGACCACGGTCGTGGTCGGCCCTGACGGGAAGGTCTTGCAGGTTTTCCCGAAGGTGAAGGTGGACGGTCACGTGGCGAAGGTGCTGGGGAGCCTGTAGGCTCCCTCTGGCGGCCGGGGAGGCCGCCAGGCCACATGACAAAGCGCCGCCCCGCGAGCCCGCGCCCGCCCCGCCTCGACCTCGTGGACGCGGTGGTGCTCGAGGTCTACGGCCTGGTGCGCGAGGGGGGCTGGCTCGCCGACCGCGCCCTGGAGCGGGTGCTACGTCGGGAGAGGAGGATGTGGGCGAGCGAACGCCGGATCGCGGCCGAGTCGCTGTATGGCCTCCTCCGCATGCAGGGGCAGCTCGAGTTCCTCCTCTCGGGAGTCGAGCCCGGCAGGGTCGGCGCCGGGCTCTCCCTTCCGGTGCGCTACGCGGCCTGGCTCGTCCGCTTCGGGGGGGTGGAGCCGACGGAGGCCCACGCTCGCCTGGCGGTGCCGCCCGGTGCGCTCGCCGACCTCCGGGGCGCCGAGGCGCGGATCGCCGCCATAGGTGACGCCCCCCTGCGGCTGGCGGTGGAGGGCTCTCTTCCGCGCTTCATCGTGGAGCGCTTCCTCGCCGAGCTCGGCGAGGAGGAGGCGCGCGAGCTCGTTCGGGTGCTGAACGAGCGCGCTCCGCTCACCGTGCGGGCGAACCTCCTCCTCGGGGATCGCGAGTCGCTCATGACGCGCCTCGGGAGCGAGGGCGTTCGGGCCGAGCGGACGCGCTACTCTCCCTGGGGGCTCGTCCTCGACGGCCGCGAGAATGCCTTCGCCCTTTCGTCGTTCCGGGAGGGGTGGTTCGAGATCCAGGACGAGGGGAGCCAGCTCATCGCGCTCGCCTGCGGGGCGCGGCCGGGCAAGGTTGTGGTGGACGCCTGTGCGGGAGCGGGAGGGAAGTCCCTGGCGCTCGCCGCCGAGATGCACAACAAGGGCTCGCTCTTCGCCCTCGACGCCGACCCCGACCGGCTCAAAGAGGCGCGGCGACGCGCCACCCGGGCGCGCGTCGACAACCTCCGCACCCGCGCCATCCCGGCGGACGAGGGGGCCGAGGAGGCGCTCACGGACCTGCGCGGCCGGGCGGCGGTGGTCCTCGTTGACGCGCCCTGCAGCGGGCTCGGAACCTTGCGCCGGAAGCCGGATGCCCGGTGGCGAATGAAGCCCGAGGACCCCGGTCGCTTCGCCGCCCTCCAGAAGGAGCTCCTCTCGCGCTTCGCCTCGCTACTCGCGCCGGGTGGGCGGCTTGTGTACGCCACCTGCGCCATGGGAAGGACCGAGAACGGCGACGTGGCCGACGAGGCGGAGGGGACGCTCGGCCTTTCTCCCGCTCCGCTCGGAGAGCTCCTCGGCGCGGAGCGGGCCAGGGCGCTCGGGGCCCGCTCGAACCGGGTCGAGCTCTTCCCCCATCGCCACGGGACCGACGGCTTCTTCTTCGCCGCGTTTCAAAAGCCTCTCTAGGGGCGGCCCAGCCTTGGCGACATTCCGCCGCCTGGCCATTCGCTCGAACGCCGCCTGACATCCGAAGGTCCCAGCTCGAGCTCGGCTTAGCCCTTGTCGCTTGAAGGCCTCTGGAGCGGCCTTGTCAGGTACTCTTCTCGCCGCCATGCCCGAGCTCCCCGAGGTCGAGTTCGCCGCCCGCTCTCTCCGCCGCTGGGCCGTTGGCCGCCGCATCGAGGCGGCGGAGATCGACCGGCGGGGGCGCCGGATCGTCCGTCCGGCCGGCCCGGCGGACTTCGCCCGGGCGGTCACGGGTGCCCGGGTGGTGGGGGTCCGGCGAAAGGGCAAGCACCTGCTCGTCACGCTCGATAGGGAGGGGGCCGCCCTGGGGCTCCTCTCCCACCTGGGCATGACCGGCAAGTGGGTCCGGGAAGAAGCGGGCGAACCAACGCTCCGGCACTCCCGGGCCCGGCTTCGGCTTTCCGACGGGCGCGTGCTCCACTACGAGGACCTGCGCCTCTTTGGGCGGCTGCGGCTCGTGCCGGGCGCCCGGTTCGAGGAGGTGAAGGAGCTCTTGGCCCTGGGCCCCGACCCCATCGAGCAGGGCATCGATCCGGGCCGGCTCGGGGCGGCGCTCGAGCGGACCCGCCTCCCGGTGAAGGTGAAGCTCCTCGACCAGCGGCTTCTCCCCGGGGTGGGGAACATCCACGCCGGGGAGGCGTGCTTCCGAGCGCGGATCGATCCCCGCCGGGCGGCGCGGACCCTGTCGGCCGCCGAGGTTCGCAGGCTCGCCCGCTCGGTCCTGGCCTCGTTCCACATGACCCTCGCGGCGGAGCGCGGGCCCCGGATCACCTACGTGGAAGAAGGGGGCCGAAATCCGTTCAAGGTCTACGGGAGGGAGGGGGAGAGGTGCCCGCGCTGCCGGAAGGGAAGAATCCGGCGCCTCGTCCAGTCCGGGCGCTCCACTTTCTACTGCCCAAGGTGCCAGCGGTGACGGCCTTCCTCGGGCCGCTTGCATTCGGCCGTGGCCGCCGCGGCCCTCGCCGTCGTAGACTAGGGCCTCCGATGACCCCCGAGGACATCGCGCGGCTCGCGGTCCCGGAGCTCCGCGAGAAGTTTCTGGAGCGAGGTCAGCCCCTCCCGGAGGACTGCGAGGAGGCGCTCTCGTGCGATCCCCGCTCCGGAGCCCGCGAGGTGCTCCGGCAGGTCCTGAGGCGTCGCCGCGCCAACCGGTGCGAGGGCCAGCGGCTCCGCCACCTGCTCCACTACGAGGTGGACCTCTGGGAGCGAGGGCTCTTGCGCGTGGCCGGCGTGGACGAGGCGGGCATGGCGCCGCTCGCCGGGCCGGTGGTGGCGGGGGCCTGCATCCTTCCCCAGGACTACCGGCCCCGCGGGATCGACGATTCCAAGCAGCTCGACCGCGCCGAGCGGGAGCGCCTCGCCGAGGACATCCGCCTCCACGCGGTGGCCTGGGCGACCGCCCGCGCCGAGGTGGAGGAGATCGATTCCCTGAACATCTACCACGCCGGCATCCTGGCCCTGACCCGGGCGGTGAAGGCGCTCGAGACGACCCCGGAACACGTCCTCGTGGACGCGCGCAAGCTTCCCGCGCTCCGGATCCCGCACACCGCCATCGTCCACGGAGACGCCCTGTCCCTCACCATCGCCGCCGCCAGCATCCTGGCCAAGACCACCCGGGACGCGCTCATGTGCGAGCTCGACACCGTCCACCCGGGCTACGGGTTCGCGCGCCACAAGGGCTATCCCACTTCGGAGCACTTCGAGGCTCTGGGGCGGCTCGGAGCGTGCCCCATCCACCGGCGATCGTTCGCGCCGGTGCGGCAGGCGCTCGGTCTCGAGCCGGTCCAGGGCGATCTCTTCGCCCCTCCCGCGAAGGCGCGCGTCGGACCGCGGATTTGACGCACGGGCGTCGGACCGCTAGAAGAGGCTCCGAGGACGAGCCCGACGGTGCTGGCGCGATCCCTCGCCTGGGAATCCCTCTCGGGCCAGGGCGCCCCCCGATCCGGCCACCGAATGCCCGACCGATCGCGCAACGCTGCCCTCACACACCCGTACCCCTCCCCAGACGATGCCAACGAGGACCTGAGCTCAGGCGGAGCCATTCCCGGCCTGGCGCTCGACCCTCCCGAGGCCCCCCCGCCCTCCCATCCGCCGGAGATCGCGCCCGAGCGGCTCGACCCGGAGGCGCTCAAGGTGATCGGGCGGCTGCGCCACATGCACCACCAGGCATACCTCGTGGGCGGCTGCGTGCGGGACCTGCTCCTCGGCCACCCGCCCAAGGATTTCGACGTGGCCACCGACGCCCACCCGGGCGAGGTGCGCGCCATCTTCCGGAACAGCCGGCTCATCGGCCGCCGTTTCCGGCTCGCCCACGTGTACTTCCGGGGCGGCAAGGTCGTCGAGGTCGCCACCTTCCGCAAGAACCCCGTGGGCGTGGGCGAGGACTTCTTGGCGGAGGGGGACCTGCTCATCACCCGGGACAACGTCTTCGGCACCGCCGAGGAGGATGCCCGCCGGCGCGACTTCACGGTGAACGGACTCTTCTACGACGTGGCCGCCGGAGAGGTGATCGACTACGTGGGGGGCCGGGCCGACCTCAACGCGCACCGCATCCACACCATCGGCGACCCGGAGATCCGCATTCGCGAGGATCCGGTCCGCACCCTGCGGGCCGTTCGCTTCGCGGCCCGTCTCGGCTTCTCCATCGCGCCCGACACCTTCGAGGCCATGCGTCGGCACGCCGCCGAGCTCTCCCGCTGCGCCCCGGCGCGCGTCTTGGAGGAGACCTTCAAGATCCTGAGGTGTGGCGGGTCGGCCCGGGCGTTCCAGCTCTTGCGGGCCTGCGGCGCCTTGCCGGTCATCCTCCCGGCGCTGGGAACCGCGCTCGAGACCGCGAGCGAGGAAGGGCGGCGCTCCTTCTTCGCGCACCTCGCCGCCCTCGACCGGCTGGTCCGGTCCGGCGCCCAGGTGTCCGAGGCGGTGCTGCTCGCCACCCTGGTCTTGCACCTCGGCCCGGGGTCGGGAGGAGAGGCGTCGCCCGGCGGCGAGGTCCCCTCCCGCACTGCGGGACGGGCGGGGGACGAGTTGCTCGCGGCGCTCGCCTCGACCTCCCGGCTGCCCCGGCGGGTGGCGGAGCGCGTCCGCCTCGCCCTTTCCGCCCAGCGCCATTTCCGCGAGCCGCCCCGGGGAAGGCGGGCGAGGAAGATGGTCGCCCACTCCTACTTCGGGGACGCGCTCTTGCTCCTCCAGATCTCGGCCGAGGCTTCCGGGCGGGGGGGAGACCTCCTGGCGCAGTGGCGCCTGCTGGCGGCGGACGCCCCAGGGGAGAAGCGGGGAGGGCACCCGCGCTCCCAGGCGCCGAGCGGGCCCGAGCGGGAGGAGGCCTTCGGGACCGGCCCCGAGCCGGCCCGGCTCGCGCCGGCTGCCGGGCCCGGGAAGGAGGGCTCGGTCGAGCCGGCCGCCCCGGGACGGCGCCGCCGGCGCCGCCGGGGCGGGCGCCGCCGCCGGCGCCGGGGCGGGAGAGAGGGCCCCGGGGCGGCTCCCAGGACGGCGGGTCCTGAAGGGCCTCGGGCAAGCTCCCGCCTCGAGCGCCTGCCTTGACCGACCCGACGGCGCTCGGTACAAACCGCCGAACCATGGCCCACGACAAAGGCGCAGCCCCGAAGGCTCGCTACCGGCGGATCCTCCTGAAGCTCTCGGGCGAGGCTCTCATGGGCGACGGGAAGTACGGGATCTCGCCCCGGACGCTCGCCGCCATCGCCCAGGACGTGAAGGAAGTGGTCGATCTCGGGGTCGAGGTGGCGATGACCATCGGCGGGGGGAACATCTTCCGGGGCGTCTCGGGCGCCACCGAGGGCATGGACCGCTCCTCGGCGGACTACATGGGGATGCTCGCCACGGTCATCAACTCCATGGCGCTTCAGGACGCGCTCGAGAAGATCGGTGTCCCCACACGCGTCCAGTCGGCCATCGAGATGCACCAGGTGGCCGAGCCCTACATCCGAAGGCGGGCCATCCGTCACCTGGAGAAGGGGCGGGTGGTGATCTTCGCGGCCGGGACCGGGAACCCCTACTTCACCACCGACACCGCCGCCTCCCTCCGGGCCATGGAGATCCACGCCGACGTCCTCCTCAAGGCGACCAAGGTGGACGGGGTGTACACCGACGACCCCAAGAAGAACCCGGGCGCGACGAAGCTCAAGGACCTGAGCTACATCGACGTCCTGAAGCGGAACCTCAAGGTGATGGACTCGACCGCCATCAGCTTGTGCATGGACAACGAGCTGCCCATCATCGTGTTCGATCTCACCCAGCGCGGGAACGTCCGCCGGGTGGTGCTGGGGGAGGAGATCGGCACCACCGTGGGGCGGAACGGGCGGGCGGAGACGTGACCCTTCGGGAGACCCCATGAGCGTCGGCGACGACATCCTCAAGGACCTGCACGACCGCATTCAGAAGACCCTGGATCAGCTCCGCCACGACCTGACCGCCGTGCGGACCGGGCGGGCCTCCCTGCACCTGCTCGACGGGGTGAAGGTCGACTACTACGGCACCGCCACGCCGCTCAACCAGGTGGCCACGCTCTCCGTCCCGGAGGCGCGGCTCATCATGGTGAAGCCGTGGGAGAAGAGCATGATCCCGGTCATCGAGAAGGCGATCCGGGACGCCAACCTGGGCGTGAACCCGATGAGCGACAAGGACCTCGTCCGCGTTCCCGTCCCGGCCCTCACCGAGGAGCGCCGCCGGGAGATCGTGAAGCAGGTGAAGCACAAGGGGGAAGAGCACAAGATCGCCATCCGGAACGAGCGTCGAGACGCAAAGGAGCTCATCGAGGTCGCCAAGAAGGACGGCGACATCTCCGAGGACGAGGCCAAGAAGGCGCTCGACAAGATGCAGAAGGAGACCGACGACGGGGTGAAGAAGATCGACGAGATCGTGGCCGGCAAGGAGAAGGAAGTGATGCAGGTCTAGTAGGCCCTCCTCCCGCTAGAAGGGGAACACCATCCCGGCGAGGGCCACGACCCAGAGCAGGTGGGCGATGCCGGCCAGCATGCCCAGGCGCCGGGCCGGGGCTCCCGCCGCCGAAAGGTCGGACTGGCCGAGCGCCGCCTCCACGCTCCGGTAGGCCGGGCGCACGCCGAGGACGAGCACGGCGATCCGCACCAGCACAGCGACGAACCCGACCAAGACACCGGTCCGGGGTACGCCCCCCTCCAGCCCGATCGCGGCGATGCCGGTGAGGAGGGTCGCGACGCCCATCCAGAGGTCAAGGTAGAGGGCGGGCCGGACCCGCCGCGGGAGCGCGTCGGTGTAGGGCTTGCCGAGGGCGAGCGTCTTGCGGACGTCGCCCGCGGTCCAGAGTGCGGCGCCGAGCCAGGTGGCAGCCGCGAGGACGTGGAGGAAGAGAACGGCGTGGAGAGGGGTCAAGGGGTGGGCTCCGGGACAGTGGGACGCCCGAGCCTAGCACCCCGGATGGTGGCCCACCCGTCCCCGATCGGTCATCCGCGGGGCAAGTCCTGCCGGCTGGCCGCCGCGGGGGAAGTACCCGGCGCCGGGAAGAAGGGCAGAAGCGGAAAGGCGTGAGGCGAGCCGGGCATCGTGAGAGCGCAGATGGAGTAACCACCAGGAGGCGTACCGGGATTCCAGGCAGAGTCGGACGAGGGGCGAGCAGGGGGCCTTCGCGGCATGAGCCTCGAGGAGATCGAGATCTTTGAGAAAGGCCGCGTGGCCGGCCGCGTGGCTCTCCCGGTCCGGGTAGGCCGCCTCCGCCATGAGCCGCTCCTCGAAAGCGAAAGGCCGGCGCGTCAGCTCGGCGAGCTTCCCGAGCGATCCGCGGACCGCCGGCGCTTCACCCGCCCGGACGGCCGCGGCAAGGAGGGCATGGAGACCGTTGAGCTCGCGATGCTGCTCATCGAGGTCGGGGTGCCCGAGTTCGAGCTCCTTCGTGAAGTCCATGATGGCCGAGGGGGCAAGGAAGGTGCCAAGGATGTCTGAAGTATCTCGGCAGCTTGCACCGGCGCAGCCGGGACTCGGGTGAGCTATTGCCCGGCGATTCGACCCCGCAGGCCGCAATCGTCGACTGGGGGAGGGCCCCGGCGCTGCCTGGACAAAGAAGGGGGCGGACGGCGGAGCGCGCACCGTGCGGTCCCGTGGCGAGGGAGCACCAAGCGGGATCGCCTCCGGCGCTCGAGCGGGGGGCCTCTCCCTCGTCCCAAGGGCGCAGCGGAGGCGGAAGGAAGCCGGGCCGCTAGTAGCGGTACCCGTGGGCGATGGGGAACCGGCGTCCCTCCCCGAAGGACTTCTCGCTCACCTTGAGCACCGGGGCGGCCTGTCGCCGCTTGTACTCGCTCGCCACGACCATGCGCAGCACCCGCCGGACGGTGTCCGGATCGTGCCCGCGAGCGATGATCGCCTCGGTGGGGAGCCGCTCCTCCACGTAGGCCTTGAGGATGTCGTCCAGGACCTCGTAGGGCGGGAGCGAGTCCTGGTCCACCTGGCCGGGCTTGAGCTCGGCGGAGGGGGGCTTCGTGAAGGTCCGTTCCGGGACGAGCTCCCGGCCGGCGCGGGCGTTGGCCGCCCGAGCCACGCGGTAGACGAGCGTCTTGGGAAGGTCGCCGATCACCGCCAGTCCGCCGGCCATGTCGCCGTAGAGGGTGCAGTAGCCGACGGCCAGCTCGCTCTTGTTGCCGGTGGACAGGACCAGGCCCCCGGTGTCGTTGGAGAGGGCCATGAGGATCTGGCCGCGGATGCGGGCCTGGACGTTCTGCTCGGCCAGATCGCCCAGGGCACGGTCCGTGGTCCGCTCGAGCTGGGCCATGAAGGCAGCGTGCATGGGCTCGATGGGGATCGAGAGGAACCGGATGCCGAGATTCTCGGCCAGGGCGGCGGCGTCCTCGCGGGAGTGGTCGGAGCTGTAGCGGGAGGGCATGGCCACGCCCAGGACGGCCTCGGCTCCGAGGGCGGCGGCGGCGAGGCAGGCGGTGAGGGCCGAGTCGATGCCGCCCGAGAGCCCCACCACCGAGGTCCGGAACCCGCACTTGCGCGCGTAGTCGCGCAGGCCGAGCAAGAGGGCCCGAAACACCTCGTCGGCCTCGGGGTCCACGGGCTCATGTGCCGGGGGCGGGGGCGAATCGCCCAGCGCCACCACCTCGGCCCGCCCCGTTTCGAGGTCGCCCACGAGGAGCACCTCCTCGAAGAGCGGGGCGCGGGCGAGGACGGTCCCGTCCTTCGCGAGGAGCAAGGAGCCCCCGTCGAAGACGAGGGCGTCGTTTCCCCCCACCTGGTTTACGTAGGCGATGGGGGCGCCGTGGGCCCTGGCGCTGGAAGAGAGCATGCGCTCGCGCAGGGCCGGCTTGCCGATGGCGTAGGGCGAGGCGGAGAGGTTCGCGACGAGGGATGCGCCGGAAAGGACCAGCTCGGCGATCGGGTCGCGCGCGTAGCGGGGGCGGACCCAGAAGCGCTTATCGTTCCAGACGTCCTCGCACACCGAGAGGCCGAGGGTGAGCGGGATCCCCTCTCCCGCGGGGGCGGTGGTCGATCGATCAGAGGGGAGGAAGTAGCGGGTCTCATCGAACACGTCGTAGGTGGGGAGGAGGGACTTGCGCCCCACCGCCCGGACCCGGCCCCCGGCGATGAGCGCCACCGCGTTGTAGAGCCCCGGGGGCGGCGCCCCCTCCGCCGCCTCCGGAAACCCCACCGCCAGGGCGATGTCCCGGGACCACTCGGCCGGCGCGGAGAGCTCGGCGAGGAGGGCCCGGCATTTGCCCACGAACTCGGGCAGGTCCAAGAAGTCGCGAGGGGGATAACCGGAGAGGCAGAGCTCGGGGAAGACGACGAGTGAGGCGCCCTGGGATCGGGCGCGCTCGGTCGCGAGGCGGATCCGAGCGGCGTTCCCGGCGAAGTCCCCCACGGTGGGGTTCACCTGGGCGAGGGCGATGCGGGTCTGGGGGGGCGCCATCGGAGGATGCTACATTACTCGGGTCATGTCGCCGCGCAGTGCCCCGTGGCGGATCCTGGTGGCCGAGGACTCGGCTCCCATGGTGGCGGCGCTTCGCCGCGCCCTGGAGCGCGCGGGGTACGCGGTGGACGCGGTGGCCTTGTCCGCCGGCATGCCCGAGGTTCCCCCCGCGGCCTACGCCGCGGCGATCGTCCACCAGGGCGCGCTGGGGGCCGAGCTGCGCCGGGCCCTGCACGACCTCGATCCCCACCTGCCCGTGGTCGGGCTCCTCCTCGACGAGGAGGAGGCGGCTCAGGGGATGGCCGAGATGGAGGCGGAGGGGGTGCTCGTGGGCCCGCTCAACCCCACCGCGGTGGTAGGCACGGTGCGGCTCGCGGAGCGGCTCGGCCGGGTCAACCGCCGGGCAGCGCAGCTCGCGGCGGTGGCGGCGCGGCGGGTGGACAGCGCCCAGGAGCTCGCCTTCTTGAAACGCGCGCTCCTCCTCGAGGTGAACCGGTCGAAGCGCTACGGCTACCCGGTCTCGCTCGCCCTCTTCGCGGTCGACCGCTGGGCGGAGCAGAAGACGAGGCTCGCGCCGCAAGCTCGGGCGGCGCTCCTCGCCGATCTCTTGGCCCTCCTCACCTCCTCGGTCCGGGACATCGACCTCTCGGTCCCCTTCGGCGAGGACCGGCTCCTCGTCCTCATGCCCCACACGAAGCCCGAGGGCGCCCTCAAGGTGGCGGTGCGCCTCGTGGCCCGGATCCGCGATCGCGACCCGAAGGCCCCGGTGACCGTCAGTGCGGGGGTGGCAGGGCACGCGGGGGGTGGCACGGTGTCGTTCGGGAGCCTGGTGAAGCGGGCGGCCGAGGCGCTCACCCGGGCCCGGGCAAAGGGCGGCGATCGCGCCGAGCCGGCCGATCCCCCTCCGAAGCGGAACCGTGTGGTGATGGGCTGACCCCGCCTCTGGAGGCCACACCGGACGGGGCGAGCCGGCCGCACCCCACCCCGAGAAAGCGCTATCTAGTAACCCAATAGGGTAGGTATTTCGCACCCCCTAGGGGATCTAGACGGAAAAGCTTTGTCAGTAAGGCAACTTGCCAATTTTTTTGCAACAGGGGGTGGCAACCGGACGGGGCGTTATTATGGTCCCATCGCCGGGTACGGCCTACCAAGCAGGGGCGTGGTTGGGAAGTCAGAGCCCGATTGCGTGTTCTCCGTATCGGCAAACTTGCCCCCGGTGGGGGCGCACGGGGAAGAAAAATGGCCCAGATGGATATCGAAGTGCTGACGCCGTTCGCCGCCAAGTTCATGGAAGGCACGAGCCTTACGCCCGCCGAGCGCGCCGAAGTTCTTCGGATCGCGCAGGGCTTCGCGTGCAAGGATTCCGCTGCCGCCGCCGGCGTATCGCCGGAGACGATCCGCGCTCGCCGCAAGCGGATCTACCGGAAGCTGGACGTGCCGGGCTCGGGGGAGTTGCTCGCAAGCCTGCTCGCGCTTTCGCTCAAGATGCTCGCGAAGGGCGAGCGGATCGAGCCGCGTCCGGTGCAGCCGACGCCGCAGCCCGTTGCCCAGCCCGCGGTCGCCGCGCGGTAGCGTCACACTAGAGGTCCCGGCGGGAAGGGTCGCCGGGGCGGCTCCCTCGCCGGCCAAATCGGCCCGGCGAGGGGCGCTTGCCGCGCCGCGGTCCTCTACACGGTCGCGAGCCAGCTCTCGAGCCGTTCCGCCACCTTGGCCGGGGTGAAGCCGAAGGCCTCGGCGAGCGCCTTCTCCGGCGCGCTCTCGCCGTAGCGGTCGATCCCGATGACGAGCCCGTCGCGGCCCAGTAGCCTCCACCACTCGAGGCCGCGAGCCGCCTCGACCGCCGCCACCCTCTGGCCTCTCGGAAGGACCGCGTCCCGGTAGGCCTTGGGCTGGGCGAGGAAGCGCTCCAGGCAGGGGACCGACACGAGCCGCCCGACGATCCCCTTCTTCGAGAGGAGCTCGAGGGCCGCCTGGGCGAGCGGGACCTCGGAGCCGGTGGCCACGACGGCGAAGGTCGCGCCCGGGGGGGAGCTCACCGCGTAGCCGCCTCGCCCCAGGGCCTCGGGGTCGAGCGGGCCGTCCCGCTTCACCGCCGCGAGCTTCTGGCGGGTGAGGATGAGCGAGGTCGGCCCTTCCCGTCGGGTGACGGCCGCCGCCCAGGCCACCGCCACCTCGGCGGGATCGGACGGCCGCCACACCTCGAGGTTGGGGACGGCGCGCAGGCCGGTGAGATGCTCGACCGGCTGGTGGGTGGGGCCGTCCTCGCCGAGGAAGATCGAGTCGTGGGAGTAGAGGAAGACCACCGGGATCCGGGAGAGCGAGGCGAGCCGCACCGGCGACCGCATGTAGTCGAGGAACTGCAGGAAGGTGGCCACCACCGGGAGGAACAGGCCGTCGTAGGCGAGCCCGTTGGCGATGGCGCCCATGGCGTGCTCGCGGACGCCGAAGAAGAGGTTTCGCCCGACGAGGTTCTCCGGCGAGACCGCGCCGCCCCCCTTCACGTCGTTGTTGTTCGACTCGAAGAGATCGGCCGAGCCCGAGACGAAGCTCGGGACGAGCGCGGCGATCTTCTGCACCAGGGCGCCGCTCACCTTCCGGGTGGAGTCGGGAGGAGGGAGCTCGGCGAGGAGCCGGGCGGGAAGGTCCGCGGGGACCGCGCGCCCGGCGTGCGCGTCGAGGAGCTTCGAGAGATCGGGGTGTTCGAGCCGCCAGGCCTTCTCGCGCGCGGACAGGGCCTCCTTCTGGGCGGCCTTCTCCTTCAGCACCTCTCCCCAGAGCGCCCGGACATCGTCCGGCACGAGGAAGCGGGGGGACTCGGGCCAGCCCAGGGCCTTCTTCGTGGCGGCGAGCTCCTCTTCCCCGAGCGGCGCCCCGTGCGCCGCGGCGGTCCCGGCCTTCTTCGGCGAGCCGAAGCCGATGACGGTCTTCACCCGGATGAGGCTCGGCCGCGAGAGCTCGGCCTTGGCCGCGGCGATGGCGCGGTCGATGCCATCCAGGTCGCGGCCGTCCACCGCCTGGACCTGCCAGCCGTAGGCCTCGAAGCGGCGGGTGACGTCCTCGCGCGAGAAGGTCACCGTGGTCTTGCCGTCGATGGTGATGCCGTTGTCATCGTACAGGCAGATGAGGCGTCCGAGCTTGTTGTGGCCGGCGAAGCTGGCCGCCTCCGAGGCCACGCCCTCCATCATGTCCCCGTCGCCGCACATGGCGTAGACGAAGTGGTCCTCGACCGGGTTTTCGGGGCCGAGGCGGGCCGAGAGCATGGCCTGGCCGAGGGCGAACCCCACCGCGTTGCCGATGCCCTGGCCCAAGGGGCCGGTGGTGCACTCCACCCCGGGCAAGAGCCCGAACTCCGGGTGCCCGGGAGTGCGGGAGTGGAGCTGGCGGAAGGACTTCAGGTCGTCGAGGGTGCAATCGAAGCCGGCCAGATGGAGGAGCGAGTAGAGCAGCATCGAGCCGTGGCCCCCGGAGAGGATGAACCGGTCCCTCCCCAGCCAGCGCGGCTCGCGCGGGTCGAAGCGCAAGTGGCGGGTCCAGAGCACGAAGGCCATGTCGGCCGCGCCCATGGGCATGCCGGGGTGGCCGCTGTTCGCCTTCTGGACGCCGTCGGCGGCCAGCATGCGGATGGTGTTCACGGCCTTTTCCACGAGCTCTCGATTCGGGCTGAACACGCGGGACCTCACAGGCGGTTTGGAGTTTTCGCGAGTCTAGCGGAATCGGGCAGCGCTTGGGTACGCAGCCCGGCCGAAAGACCCAGCCGCGAGTGGGCGGCATAGGGCCGCAGGGAGGGTTCAAGAAAGCGCGGCTAGCGGGGCAGGTGCACGAGGAGGAGGAGGAGCGCCGCTCCGCCGGCCACGGTCGCGGCCCAGTGGTCGGCATGGATGCCCCATCCGGCGAGGACGGTGGCGAGCCCGACCGCCGCGGCGAACACCGGGACGTGCCACCGGCTGTCGGGGATCTTCTGCACGGCCCGCATGCCGAGGGAGGACCATTCCTGTCCCGGCCCGCCCCGGGAAAGTCCGGGGTCGAGCCGCCGCCCCTCGCTCTCGCCCACCTCGCGCGCGATGGCCTCCCCCATGGCCCGGCGGGCGCTCCCCTCCTCCGCCTCGGCCCGGGTCCTCTCTTCCTGCCGGGCGGCCTGGGCGCGCGCCTCCCGCTTCTCCTCGGCCTCTCGAGCGAGAAAGAAGCGCTCGTCGAACTCCTTCTGCTCGGGCGTGTCGAGGCGCTCGCCGCAACCCTGGCACAGGGTGGCGAAGGCGCTGTTGTCCTGGCCGCACGAGCGGCAGCGGGAGAAGGGCCTCTTCCCGCTGTCCGGGACGAGCTCCAGGGAGGGCTCCGGCTCCGGGCCGAAGCGCTCGAGCTCCGCGCCGGTCCGGTGGGGAGGGGAGGGTGCGGGGTCCTTCTTTGGCTCCTCGAGTCCGGCGATGCGCTCCTCGGTGGGATCGGGGAGCTTTGGGGCGGGCTCCGCCATGGGCCCGGCCGGCCGGGCCCGTTCCAGATGGAGGAATCGGCGCATGCGGCCGTCTTGGCTCACGTCAGGGTCCGGGGATGGGGCGCACCACGTCGGGGGGAAGGATCTCCGCGGCGGGGGCGGCGCCCGAGGCGGGGCGGGTCCGGGCCGCGGCCCACTCCCGGAGCTGCTCGATGTCCTCGCGCATGGTGACCGAGAGAGGAAGGGACTCGGCCACCGCCCGGTCGAGGTGGCGCTGCGCGAGCTCCGTCCTCTCCGCGAAGGCGTCGTACAGCGCCGAGATGATGGCCGCCTCGAGTTCCGCCCCGCTGAACCCCTCGGTCCGCGCCGCGAGCTCCGGCAGGTCGAAGCCGGCGGGATCGCGGCGGCGCTTCGTGAGGTGGATGTCGAGGATCTCGCGCCGCTCGGCGGCCGAGGGCAGGTCGATGAAGAAGATCTCGTCGAACCGCCCCTTCCGGAGCAGCTCGGGGGGAAGCATGTCGATGCGGTTCGCGGTCGCCACCACGAACACCGGGGCGGTCTTCTCCTGGAGCCAGGTGAGGAGGGAGCCGAAGACCCGGGCCGAGACGCCCGCGTCGGAGATGCCCGAGGACTGGGACCCGGAGAGCCCCTTCTCGATCTCGTCCACCCACAGGACGACCGGGGCCACGCTCTCCGCCACCCGGATGGCGCGCCGCAGGTTCTCCTCCGAGGAGCCGATGAGCCCGCTGAAGATGCGTCCCATGTCCAGGCGAAGGAGCGGCAACCGCCACTGGCCCGCCACCGCCTTGGCGGTGAGGCTCTTCCCGCAGCCCTGGACCCCGAGCAGGAGGAGCCCCCTGGGCTCGGGGAGCCCGAACCGGCGAGCCGCCTCGGAGAAGGCGGCCCCCCGGCGATCGAGCCAGGTCTTGAGGGACTCGAGGCCCCCCACGCCCGAGAGGGTCTGCTCGGCGGAGAAGTACTCGAGCAGCCCGCTCTTGCGGATCACCTGCCTCTTCTCCTCGAGGACGAGAGGGATGTCCTCCTTGGAGAGCCGCCCGTCGTTGGCGATGGCCTTCGCGAAGGCGTTCTCCGCCTCGGCCAGGGTGAGGCCGAGCGCCGCCCGGATGAGCTCGTCGGCCTCCTCGCGCGTGAGCTCCACGGTGGCGCGGTGGTTCCGGCGGACCACCTCGACGATCTCCTTCAAAAGGTCGAGGAGGTCCCGGTAGGTGGGAAGCGGCACGTCCAGCACCGAGACCTCCTTCTCGATCTCGGGCGGGATGACCAGGGTGGGCGAGAGCAGGATGACCGTCGTGTAGGTGGACTTGAGGGCGTGGGAGAGCTCACGGACCGCCCGCACCACCGCCGGATCCTGCAGGAAGGGGTGGAAGTCCTTCAGCACCACGAGCGACGGGTCGGAGAGCTTCTCCACGTGAGCGAGGGCGGCGATGGGATCCCGCACCGGCTCCTTGGAGTCCTCGGGGAGGTCCCTCTCCCCGTCGAGTCGACGGAACCCGCGCGTCACCGACCAGCCGAGGAGCGCCTTTCCATGGCCCTGGGCGAGCTCCGAAAGGATGGCCTCGAGCCGCTGCTCCTCGGGGGTCACGAGGTAGACGAGCGGGTACCGCGCCCGGATGAGCGTGTCGAGCTCTTGGACGAAGCGCGGGGTGGGGCGACGCGCTTCGGGGGGTGGCGCGGCAGCCTGCACGGGCACTCCAGTCTAGCAGGGGCTCGCGGGGGAGCTAAAGCGGAGGAGAGGGCGAGGCGGGAGGACCTTGTGCCGGGGCGGGCGTGTGGGTAGGAACGTGGGACCATGTCTACGGCAGCTTTGGCTGGGGAAGGCCCGCTTGAGACCGTCGCCCGGGCGATGGCCGAGGTCCGGGCCCTGAACGGTGTTTTAAACCTCCTGAGCTGGGACCAGGAGACCTACATGCCGCCCCGGGGGGCGGCGGGCCGGGGCGAGCAGCTCGCGGCCGTCGAGGGGGCCATTCACGATCGGCTCACCTCGCCCCTCCTCGAGGAATCCCTCTCGGCGCTCGAGGGTGCGCCGGGCGGGGAACCGGACCGTGCCCTCGCCCTGCGAGAGTTGCGGCGCGACGTGGCCCGGGCGGTCGCGGTGCCGGGCGAACTGGTCCGGGCCATCGCCCGGGCCCAGGCGGAGGGGCACGTGGCCTGGACGGCGGCCCGGGAGGAGGGGCGGTACTCGCGCTTCGCACCCGCCCTCGACCGGCTCCTCTCCCTCCGCAAAGAGCAGGCCGCGGCGCTCGGCCCGGTCCTCTCGCGAGGGGGGAGAGGCGAGCCGGTCGAGCCCTACGACGCGCTGCTCGACCTCTCCGAGCCGGGGATGCGGGTGGCCCGGCTCGAACCGCTGTTCGAGAACCTGCAGGGGTGGCTCGTGCCGCTCCTCGACCGGATCGTCGCCCGGCCGCCCCCGGAGGACGGGTTCTTGAAGGGGCGGTTCGAGGACGCCGCCCAGTGGCGGTTCACCCTGGAGCTCCTCGAGCTCATCGGCTTCGATGCAAAGGCCGGTCGGCAGGACCGGTCCGTCCACCCCTTCACCTCCGGTCTCGACCCCGGCGACGTGCGGGTGACGACCCGCATCTACGAGGACCGCCCCCTTTCCGCCATCTTCTCCACCCTCCACGAGGGCGGCCACGGGCTCTACGAGCAGGGGCTGCCGGCCGAAGAGAGGTTGAGCGTCCTCGGCGCGGCCGCTTCCTTCGGTCTGCACGAGTCGCAGTCGCGGCTGTGGGAGAACCAGGTCGGCCGTTCGCTGGCGTTCTGGCGGGGGGCGTTGCCCCGGCTCTCGCGCCACTTCCCCGCACTCGGGGACGTGTCTCCGGAGCGTTTCTTCCGGGCGGTGAACCGGGTGGAGCGGTCGCCCGTCCGGGTGGATGCGGACGAGGTCTCCTACAACCTGCACATCGTCCTGCGGTTCGAGCTCGAGCTTTCGCTCTTCCGGGGGTCCCTCTCCGTCGCCGACCTGGCCTCCGCCTTCGACGAGCGCTCGGAGCGGCTCCTCGGAGTGCGGCCAAAGAGCGACCTTCTGGGGGTTCTCCAGGACATCCACTGGTCCTATGGTCTCTTCGGCTACTTCCCCACCTACACCCTGGGAAACCTCTACGCGGCCTCGCTCTTCGCCGCCGCCGGGCGGGCCCTCCCCGGCCTCGAGGAGGCCATCGCGGAGGGGAGGCTTCTCCCCCTCCGGGATTGGCTGCGCCGCAACGTGCACGAGATCGGGCGCCGCCTTACCGCCGAGGAGATCGTGCGCGACGCTGCCTGCACGGGGCTCTCCGACGGAGACTTTCGCGCCTACCTGGAGCGCAAGTACCTCGTGGAGCTGGCCTAACGTCACTTGTGGTGAATGTCGGGTCTTAGGCCGGACCCCATCCGGCCTGACGCGAGCGTTCCGCCCTGCACCGACGAGGCCTCACTCCTTACCGGGCGTCTCGATGAAGACGAGGGAGAGGTCTTCGCCCCGAACCTCGATTGCGGCGATGGCTCCCGGCTTCACCTCGAGGTCCTCGCCGGTCACCTCTGCGAGGGCCTCGGCGATCTCCGGGTTGTGGCCCACGAGCGCGGTTCCGGACGCCGCCCGGCGCGCCAGGGCGAGGAGCTCCTCCGGGGAGGAGCGGCCGGCGAGGAGGCGCGGGTCCTCACGGACGGGGCACCCCTTGGCGCGGGCCAGGATCTCGGCGGTCTCGCGGGCTCTGACGAGGGGCGAGGTGACGACGCGGGCGACCTCGAGTCGATCGCCGAGAAGGGCGACGAGGGCCGAGAAGCGCGAGCGGCCCTTGGCGGTGAGCCGGCGGGAGCCGTCGTCCTGGGAGTGAGCCTCCGCCTTGGCGTGGCGGACGAGAAAGACGCGTTTGTGCGGCATGGGGGCTCCGGGGGATGAGGTGAGAGAAGGAGCCGCGCGACCGAGGTCAGCATACCCCCGGGCGGACGGGTTTGGTGGTCCGGCACCGCCAACGACCTGGCACCCGGCCACGGGCCATCGGGGTCCTCTCCCGCGGGCCCGAACCGTGCGGCTCTAGGTCCGCTACCCGGGAGCGCACTTGAATGGCATTCAAGAGGTCCTCCTGGCACTCCTGAATGGCCAGGGCGGGCGCGAGTCCGAGGAGCCCCCCACCATCCGCCCGACGAGGGCGTGAGCGCGAGAACGAGCCACCCCGCCAGAGCCAGAGCAGACGCAAGGTCCGATCAAGTTGCAGGCGCGAAGTCAGCGGCCTACCTCCGCGCCCCTGCTCTGCGGGTCGGGGCCCCAGGGCTTCTGTGGAATGGCGGATCGGCAAGACCCGTTGACTTCCCACCGGGACGCGGCCCCGGCCGAAAGAGAGCTCGCCACCCAGAAGGAGCCGCGAGGCCTGCGCGGCCCTCATCGCGGGGACGGAAGACCCAGGCTAACCGTCGCCCCAGACTCGGGGAAGAGAACGAGTTCGAAGTCCACCTCGATCTCATCGTCGACACCGATGCTCCCGCCGGCGGTGGAGAACGGCTTCATTCCGAAGTCGGTTTGCCGGAAGCGAACGCTTCCATGGACTCGGTAGCTCATCGCGTCCGGATGCGCGTGAAAAGGGACGTCGAGCGGCCGGGTCGCGCCGTGGAGTGAAAGCTCTCCGTGCAGGACTCCATCGAAATCGTCGCCATCGGCCTCGGTCTCGGCGCTGGCCGATTCGCTGTGAAATCGGATCTCACGGTAGTGCATCACGTCGAGAACTTCCGGTCCGGTGGTCTCCCGATCCACGTACTCTCGCATCTTCTGGGAAAGGCGGGCGACATGGTCGTGCAGCGTGCTCGCGTCGATCCGCACGTCGACACGGATCTCTTGCCGGCGATGCGGGTCGAACTCCACTTCGGCCCGCCAAGTTGCCGGTGTGAACTGGTGATCGTGGGCGAGGCCGGACAAGAGGCCAACCCGGCCGGCGCGGACGACGAGCTCGCTCGCCGAGGTATCGACCCTGAGCGGAGCGCAAGGCGAAAGGCGTGGCCAGGCCACGAGGGCAAGGGCGAACACGGACAGCGCACACTTCGTGACAAACGGCATGGGAAATCTCCTTGGGTGAGATTGGGGAACAGCCAACGAGGGCGGGGGATGAGGCCGTGAACAAGCCCCCGAACCCACCGGGATCGGGGGAAAGCCCCTCCTCCTGCCCGAGCCCTCGGCGGCGGGACTCTCCACCGCCGAGCGGCTCGCGCGACTACAGCGAAGCTGGATTGACCGTCTGCCAGTCGGGCACGGCCCGACCGTTGGTGTCACCCGGGGCGGAGTCGCCGGCGTAGTAGTAGAGGGGGTGTCCCTTGTACGCCATCTGCCGAGTGCCGTCCGTGCGCGTGAAGACGGTGAAGTCTGCTTCGGCGAGGGCGCTCGGGACCGTGACTGGGTCGGTCGAGAAGACCGGCCAGTTCGCGATGCACTCTGCACTGGTGCAGGCAGAGACCGCAACCGTCGTGCTCGTGCCCACGGTGTCCTGGTCGAAGAAGTACAGGGCTCGCCCGAGAGCGTCGGTCAGGTAGGTCGCGGCCTCGTTCGCCTTGCTGAGCAGCGTGATCGAGTAGTTCGGGTCGTGCACGACGTACCAGATACCGCCCACGCCCTCTCCGTTGGTTTGGCCCGCCGCCGTGTCGCCGGCGTAGTAGTAGAGCGGGAATCCCTTGTAGGTGGCCTGCATGCTCCCGTCGGAGCGGGTAATCCGACCGACGTCGGCCGCGTTCACTCCCTGCACGACGACGTTGCCCGGATTGAAGATGGGCCAGATCGGGAGGCAGCCGGCATTGCAGTTCGAGACCGCGGCATGGCTGCCGTCCGCGGGGAAGTCCTTCGCGAAGTAGTAGAGGGAGCGGCCGTTCCCGTCGACGAGGTGGTCACCCAGCCTTGCATCCGTCGCAACCAGGAGTGTGGCCGACGCGGCTGGGGGACTGCTTTGACCGGAGTAGCCACCGCCACCTCCCCCGCAGGCCGCGGTCAAGGCGACGAGAGCCATGGGCGCCGTTCGAAAGATCCTCAGGTAGTCTCTACGAGCCATCTCGGTATTCCTCCCCGCCCCGGGGGCCGGGAATCGGTCGCTTCGGTGGGCGGATGCAGGAGGTACGAACAGGGCCCGCGCCGGTTACAGGTGCACCCCGAAGCGAGAACCTCGGCCCCGCGCCTGCACTAGAGAGCCAGTGAGTCCCCGAATGACCACGGGTGACGTCGCGGCCGGGCTGTCCCATCCACGCCCGCGACGGTGTTATTCCCATTCGCGCCCTGCGACCTCTTCCCGGGGCGAGCCGAGGCTTTGGTGGAAACCATCCGGCGAAGTGAAGCGTTTCTCTCACGAATGGTGACGACGCTCGGTTCGTCCCTTCGCGGGCAACGCCGCGCGAACGCCTCCAAATTGGAACGCGAGACTCGTCGGACGAGGAGCGCGATCGTCCGCTCCTCGCCGCGCCCGACCGATCACCCGTGCGGCGAGCGGGCTTGCTACATCCTTCGCAGCCGGAGCAGCCGCCGGCCGATGGCGGAACCCGCCACGACCAGGACGAGGAGGGGCAGCACGTGCCCGACGAGGACGTGCTTCGGCTCCGCCACCGGACACCACAGTTCGACCATCACCGCGGCCCAGGCGCCGGCCACCGCCCCGAAGGCGGCTCCCACCGTCCCCGGGTGCCGCGGCTCGAAGCGACGGCTTGCGTACACGAGGGTTACGAAGGGCCAGGGTGCGGTGAGGAGCGTCAATTCGAAGCAGCGCAGCCCGCCAGGTACGAAGGGGTCGCTGTAACTGCCATGCCAGAGAGTGATCCAGGCTCCGACGCACAGCGGGACGCCAATGGCCACGCAGAGGAGCAGACCACGCGGCGGCGAGAGCATCGAGCGTCGGAGAAAGGACGAGATCCAGGTGGAAACGAGGGCCAGGACGACGATCCCCATGACGAGCCCGACCTCGATCGACGCTGGGCGTCCGACCGCGTGAGCGAGACCCCCGACACCGCCGAAGAGGCGCGGGACCCACTCGATCACCGCGAACATGACCGTGGCGGAGAGGACCACGAGCAACACGGTGGACGGGAGCCTGCCGGACCGGGGTGGCACGGGGCGCTCGGCGACAGCCTGCAGGACCCGAAGCTTCAAAGACTCGAGGTGCGTCATGGCGGCATTGCCTCCTCGCTAGGGTCGTCGGGCCCGGGGTGGCGAAGGGCTGGGCGCTCCGAACGATCGCGGAGGCGCCACTCGGTGGCTTTGCGCAGGGCCGCGGTGGCCCGGTAGGTGCGGATCTTCACCATCCCCCGGGTGATGCCGAGCACCTCGGCCGCCTCGGCGACGGAAAGCCCCTCGAACTTGACGAGATCGAAGGCCTCACGCCAGGAGGTCGGCAGCTCGGCGAGGTCGCGGCGCGCCTCTGCCTCGACGCGTCTTTGGTGAAGTGCCTCGTCCGGCGACAAGGCCGTGGTCGGCTCCGTGGGATCATGGATGTCTTCGGCTCGCAGCTCCTCGCGCTCCCCGCGGCGGGTGTGGTCGACGAGCAGTCGCCGGGCGATGGCGTAGGCCCAGGGCAGGACCGCGCTGTCCTTCAGGAACCGATCGCGGGCGGCGTGGATCTGCAGGAGCGTCTGTTGCACGGTATCTTCCGCGGCGCTTCGGCTGCGAGTCCATCGAAGGGCGAAGCGGTACAGCCGCGGTGCCAGCTCGTCGTAGAGATGGGCGAACTCCGAGTCGTCACCACGGGCATACCGCTCCATGGCGCGGTCGGCACGCGACCGGCCCACGGCGTCGGCGTCGCTGTTGCGGGCGACCATGATCGCAACCTGGCCCAACGCTGCCTGCATGAAGTCCTCGCTGCAGGCAATACGAAGTCGGGTCCCGCTGGTTACAGGCAGGGAACGACTCTAGCTTTCTTGCGGTTTCGAGTGGGCAGGACACCTGCCTGGGGTGAAACGTCGACGAAGCCACGCGCGTCATCGTTGGCCTCGAAGGTGTTCTTTCCGGCGCTGCCCCCGCGCGGGGGCGTCCGACCGGGGCCTCGAGCCGCGAACGTACTACCAGGTCATTCACCCGGTTCTACCGGCCGCGCGAACGAAGCGAGGGGTGAGGGACTGGACCACGGGGGTGACTAGAGGAGCCGCGCACGCCGTCGGGCTCTTCGCATCCCTTTACGTGACCCGTCCGGTTTGCCGAGGCCTCGGGGCTGCCCTGCCACAGAGAGCACGGAGCAGTTTGCCAGGGTGTGTCAGTCCAGCCCCGCCGGCCGTGCCTTGTAACCGGTGGTCGGCTGCCTTGTATCCACTGCGAGGCGGCCGGCCGTGGAACGAGGCGCGGCGCCGAAGGGAGACCACGATGCGCTTCATGAGCTTGTCGGTTGTCGCCGCCACCTTGTTGCTCCTGAGCGCTGTCGCGGAGCCCGATGATGAGGGCTCTTCGTGCGGCAGGGAGCTGCCACCGTCTCTCGCCGTTCCCCCGGGAAACGATCTTGCCTTCGCACTCGAGGCCGAAGGAGTTCAGATCTACTCATGCAAGGCGAGAGACGCGTCGTACGGCTGGGAGTTCCAGGCACCGGAGGCGAGGCTCTCCACCCCGCGCGGTCAAGGAGCGGGGAGGCACTACGCCGGCCCGACCTGGGAGTTGACCGACGGGAGCAAGGTGGTCGGGGAGAAGGTCGAGGCGGTGACGCCTGACCCCGCCGCGATCCCCTGGCTACTCCTCCGTGCCGCATCGTACGCGGGCGCCGGGCGGATGGAGGAGGTCACGTTCGTGCAGCGCATCGAGACACGGGGCGGAAACGCCCCGAGCGACGGATGCGACCTCGCCCATGCGGGAGCGGTCGCCCGCGTGCCGTACCACGCCGTCTACTGCTTCTACCGGAAGGGCGCGAGTACCGGAGACTGACCCCGGCGTCACCCCAACTTTGGATGGCAAGGAACCCCACGTGAACCAGATCTACACCGGCGGTCGCGTGACCGCGTCCGTCCTCCGGTCCTCGCTCGCTCGTATCGAGGTGTTTGCAGCGTTCGTGCTGGCAGCCTGTGGCGGGGGCGGGGGTGGAACCTCACTCCCTCCCCAGGGCCGCTCATCGCCCGCGCTCGCCCAGCTCTCTATTTCGGTCGGTCCCACCGCCGGAGGCAATTCCGTCACCCTGACCGGCACCAACTTCTCCCCGCCTCTCTTGGTGAAGTTTGGAGCGATTCAGGCCCCGGTGCTCACTCAGTCCACGACTTCCGTGACCGTGACAAGCCCGCCCGCAGCAGTCGGTCCGGTCGCGGTCACCGTTACGAACTCGGACGGCCAGGTCTCGAACAGCCTCGCCTACACCTACCAGGCCGGCCCGCTGGCGCCGTCGGTGTCTACGGTCAGTCCGGTGAGCGGCTCGAGCCTTGGGGGCCTCACGGTGAGCATCGCCGGCTCGAACTTCTCCGCCTCCCCTTCGAACCCCAGGGTCAAGTTTGGCGATCAGTTCGCCGAGGTGCTGATCGCCTCTGAAACGCTCATCGTCGCCACCCTTCCGGCCCACTCCCCCGGTGTGGTCGCGGTCACGGTCACGAACCCTGACACGCTCGCCGGGACACTGCCTTCCGCCTTCAACTACCTGGCCGCGCCCGTGCTGCTCTCGGTCTCGCCCGACTCGGGCTCGACCAGCGGCGGGGAGCGGATAGAGCTCACCGGGATGTCCTTCGACTCGACCCCCCCCCCCCGAGGTGACCTTCGGTGGCACGCCTGCCATCGCGGCGAGCCTTACCCCGACGACCATGATCGTCCTCGCCCCCGTCCATGGAGAAGGGGTCGTGGACGTTACGCTGACAAACGGGGACGGGCAAGCTTCCACGCTCGCAAATGCCTTCTCCTACAAGTCGCCGGGCCCCAATGCACCCACGGTGGAGAGCGTCAGCAATGAAGCCACCGGGCTCCCTTCTGGGTCGGTGGCGGGGGATGAGCCAATCTCCATCACGGGCACGAACTTCGCCCCCGAGGCGACGGTCGCCTTCGGTGCCACCCTGGCCACGAACGTGGTCTTCGTCTCGACCACCACCCTCGTCGCAACGACGCCGGTCGCTGAGCTGGCCGGCCCTGTTGACGTCACCGTGGCGCTGCCCGGGACCGGGCTCGCGGGTACGCTCGCTCGCGGTTTCACCTTCCTCTCGCCCGCGCCCCACGTGGTCTCGTTCGACATTCGGGGCTCGCCGCCCTCAGGGGGCGGTACCCTCACCATGAAGGGGCTGAGCTTGCAAGCGGGCAGCACGGTGACCTTTGACGGGCTCCCGGCCGCGGTGGTCGGGTTCACGCCTGGTGTTCCGGTCGGAGGGGACGAGCTGACGGTGATCGTGCCGCCGAGCCCGTTGCCGCCCGGCTCGGGCGATGGCTTCGTGAGCGTGGTGCTGCGAGCTCCTGACGGCCAGTCGGATACCCCAGTGCCAACCGTCTCTCCGGACGGGACACAGTGGCCGGCGAACTTCCACTACGGCCCGCCGCCGGTCGTCGAAGGCTTCAGCCCCACAACTGGCCGAGGGCTCGACGTGACGCTCACGGGGACCGGGTTCTCGTCCGAGGCCAGCGGGGCACGCAGCGGCTTGCAGGTCGTCTTGTCCGGACCAAGCTTCGCCATCCTCCCGGTCCGGAATTGTCCCAACTCCGCCGACCCCTTCTGCACCGCCGGCTTGGTGAGTCCCTCGCCGACGTCGCTTGTGGTCTCCATTCCCAGCGGGGAGCTCAACCCGGGCAGCTACACCTTCATCGTGACCAACTTTGACGGCCAGGCGAGCAAAGCTCCTGGATTGTTCGTTGTCCCGTGACGATTGACTCGAACCGGGCGGCGGAGTGTGAAGTAGCTGCTCACCTGGCCGTCCATCTGATTGCACGGGCGCCGCGAGACCTCGTGGGGTGGTATCAGACCATCTCGATGCAGAAGATGGCGAAGGGCCTCGTGAGGCGCTCGAGGTGCACGATGCGATGGTACGGGGCGGGGAGCACCGCCGCCGCATCGCCGGGAAGGCGATCGGGGACGCGACCCTAGCGGCGCCGACGGGCCGCCAGAGAGACCCAGGCAGGCCGTTGGCCTCCTCGGCGGATGAAGAAGAGACCCCGGCGCTCGGGGGCTGACGAGAACTCGATCTCGTCGCTCTCCGACCAGGGGCCCACGAGCACCGACGGATCCGGTCGTTGCGGCGTTGCGTGGTCCTCGCCGGGCACGAAAGACAGCCTCTCCTCTCCCGAGAGCCGTGGGAAGGCGGCCTCACCCCGGCGCCCGTCCCGCCCGGACCGCCAGCTCTCGCAGCCGATCCCGCGTGACCCGGTCCGCCGCCAGGGCCACCATGTCCATGGCCATGCGGTAGGTCCAGTTGTGGTCGCCGACCGTGCCGGGGAGGTTGATTCGCTCGCGGGTCCCGAGCAGATCCTGGAAGGGGACGAGGGTGAGGTCCGATCCGGCGGCGTAGATCATGCCGAGCAGTGCGTCGCGCACCTCGTCGTCGAAGCGCTCCTTGGCGCGCTCGCCCAGGGTCTTGAGCGAGGGGAGAAGGAAGAGCTGTGCGCGCTCCGCTTCTTCGAGGGCGTCGTACCAGTCGGCCAGGGACTCGGTGTCGTGGGTGCCGGTGGTGGCGAGGGAGAGCTTCGGCCAGTCGGAAGGGTCGATGAAGGTGTCGCCCCCCTCCTTCCAGTTCTTCTCCCAGCGCTGGACGCGGTAGCCAGGGATCGAGAGCGAGGTGAGCGACTCGCGGACGAAGTCCGGGACCACCCCCAGGTCCTCGGCCACCACCTGCGCCCCCTCGCTGCAGATGCGCAGGACCGCCTCTCCGTTCTCGATCTGCTCCTCCTCCTCGGCGGGCACGAACGAGGGCTCGGTGCCGTCGCTCGGGAAGAAGTAGGTCCGGTAGAGTCCGACCACGTGGTCGACCCGGTACAGGTCGTAGAGGTCGGCCATCCGGCGGGCGCGCTCCCTTATCCAGGGGTAGTCGGCGGCTCTCATCTCCGGCCAGCGGTAGACCGGGAACCCCCAGTCCTGGCCGGTGGGGCTGAACGCGTCGGGAGGCACGCCCACCCGGGCGTCGGTGCGGAAGTCCTCCCGGCGGGCCCACACGTCGGCGGCGTCGCTCGCCACCATGAACGGGAGGTCCCCACCGAGAAGGACCCCCCCGCGGTTGGCGGCCGACCGCGCCGCCCGCCACTGCTCGTCGGCCACCCACTGCATCCACTCTTGGAAGAGCACCTCCCGGCCGTGCTTCTCCCGGGAGGCGGCGAGCGCGGCCGGGTCGCGCTCCCGCAGCTCCTTGGGCCAGTCCATCCAGGCCCTGCCCTCGAACTCGAAATCGTGCAGGGCCACGAACAGCGCGTAGTCCTCGAGCCAGACCCGTTCCGCCCGGGCGAACCCCTCGAGGGCGCGGGCCCGCTCGGTCTTCCGGTCCCACTCCTCGCGCACGAACCGGTGGAACGCGAGCTCGAAGGCGCGCCGCTTCAGCCGCCTTACCTCGTCCCAGCGGACCCGGGGAGAAAGGCGCAGGGCGGAAAGGAGGTCCCGGTCCTCCCCCTTGAGCGCCGCAACCCCCCCGGCGAGCTCGAAGTCGGTGAGGGCCTCGGGGGCCACGTAGACCGGATCGATGGCGAAGGCGGAGAGGGCGAAGTAGGGGCTATTCTGCCCGCGGGCGCCCTCGTTCGCGGGGAGGAGCAGCACCACCCGGAGCCCAGCATCGGAGGCCCAGCGCGAGAAGGGCACGAGGTCCGGGATTTCTCCCACCCCGAAGTCCGAGCCGGAGCGGAGGGAGAAGAGGGGGATGAGGACGCCTGCCTGGCGGGAGGACATGGGCTTTTTCACCTGCCTCTGCGATCGGCCCTTGAGGGACGGCGGCCCCCCGGATATCAGACTGATGGCTTCCCGGCACCCGTCTTTCGGGGAGGCCTTCGACGCTTCGAAACCCCTGCGGCCGGAGAGAACGGTGAAGACCCGAGGGCGCTTCGCGCCGTCTCCCACCGGACCGCTCCACCTCGGGAACGCCCGGACGGCGCTCTTGTCGTGGCTCGCCGCCCGGGCATGTGGCGGTACCTACGTCATGCGCCTCGAGGACCTCGACCTTCCCCGGGTAAGGCCCGGCGCCGAGGAAGGGATCCTCGCGGACCTCTTGTGGCTCGGGCTCGACTGGGACGAGGGGCCCGACGTGGGCGGGCCCTTTGGTCCGTACCGGCAGTCGGAGCGGATGGACCTTTACGCCCTTGCGCTCGCACGCCTCAGGGAGGGGAAGCTCGCCTACCCCTGCTTCTGCTCGCGGGCGGAGGTTTTGGCAGCGGCCCAGGCTCCCCACGGACCCGGGGACGAAGGACCCCGGTATCCGGGGACGTGCCGGGACCTGGAGCCCGCGGAGGTGCGAAGGCGGGCAGAGAGCCGGCCGCCGGCGTGGCGCCTACGGGTTCCGGAGGGCGAGGTGGTCTTCCAAGACCTCGTGCACGGTCCGCAGCGACGGAACGTGGCGGAGGAGACGGGGGACTTCGTCATTGCCCGCGCCGATGGGGTCCCGGCCTACCAGCTCGCGGTGGTGGTGGACGACGCGGCCATGGGCGTGACGGAGGTGGTCCGGGGCGACGACCTCCTCGGCTCCACCGCGCGCCAGCTCCTCCTTTACCGGGCCCTGGGGCTCGAGGCGCCGCGCTTCGCCCACGTTCCGCTCCTTCTCGGCGAGGACGGGGCCCGGCTCGCGAAGCGCCACGGCGCGCCCACCTTGTCGGCGCTCAGGGAGCGGGGGGCCGATCCGCGAGGGGTGGCCGGGCTCCTCGCGGGGCTCTCCGGCCTTGCGCCCCCGGGGACCCGGCTTCACCCGAGGGACCTCGTGGCGGGCTTCTCGCTCGAGGCTGTTCCCCGCGCCGCCTCGCGGCTCGACGGGGCCCAGGTCTCGGTGCTCCTCGAGTGAGGTGGCCCTTCGCGCGCGCCGGAGGGCGAGTCGGTCCGCCCTCCCCGCGCGGGCGGACAGCCGGTCGCTAAGGGGTTCCGTGCGACGCCTGGGCGCAGCGTTCACCGGGGCGGCGCGTGGTACAAGCCGGCCGTGCGTCGCAAGCTCGCCTTCGTGGCGGCGACCGCGACCGGGCTTGTCCTCCTCGCCGCCGCCGCCCTCTTGACCCTGGCGCGGAGCCTTTAGATGACGCTCACGATCCGGGGGCTTGTGCGCTGCGCACTCTGGATCGGTCTCTACCTGCTCCTCGCTCTCTTCCCCGTCCCCTGGGTGGCGTTCGCCGCCGGGGCGGGCGGCCCGTTCTTGGAGCGCCTCGGCGCTGCCCTGGGCCAGGTGGCGCTGTCCGTCCTCGCCCTGGAGTTCGTGCTCACGGCCCGGTTCCGCGCGCTCGCCCCGCCGTTCGGCACGGACGTCGTCTACGCCTTCCACCGGGGAATGGCGGTCGTGGCGCTCCTCTTCTGCCTCGCCCACCCCCTCTTGGTCCTGCCGCTCGACCAGCTCTTGGGCGCGCTCGACCCCTCCGGCGGGCACGGGCTGGGAGCGGTGGCTCTCTATCTCGTCCTCGCCCTCGTGGCGCTCTCGTTGGGGCGCCGGCTGTTTCACCTTTCGTACGTCCCCTGGCGCTGGCTTCACGGCCCGTTGGCGGCGGCGGCGGTCATCGTCGGGCTCCTCCACTCCCTCTCCTCCCCCTCGCTGCGAGGCGATCCGGTGACGCGCGGCGGAGTCTTGGTGTGGACGCTCTGCCTCGTCTTGCTCCTCGCCTGGGTGCGGGTGGCGAAACCCGTGCTCCTCTTGCGTCGCCCCTACCGCGTGATCGGGGTTCGCCCCGAGCACGGAGGTGCGGTGACCCTCGTGCTCGACCCGGACCACCACGACGGCCTCTCGTTCCGGGCCGGGCAGTTCGCCTTCCTGACGCTCGAGGGGTCCCCCTTCCTGGCGCGAGAGCACCCCTTCTTCTTCTCCGGCAGCGCCCAGCGGGCCCCACGGCTCGAGGTGACGGTGAAGGCGGTGGGAGGCTTCACCCGCAAGGTGCAAGAGGTGAGGCCCGGGGCGCTCGCTTACGTGGACGGCCCGTTCGGCCACACCTCCCTCGACGCTTTCCCGGACGCGGACCGCTACTTCTACGTCGCCGGGGAGATCGGGATCGCCCCCTGCATCTCGATGCTCAGGACCCTGGCCGATCGGGGCGACCGGCGTCCCCACACGCTCGTCTACGGCAGCGCCGACTGGGATTCGGCGGCGTTCCGGGAGGAGCTGGCCGAGCTGGCGAGCCGGATCGACCTCCGGGTGGTGCACGTCCTCGAGCGGCCGCCCTTGGGGTGGCTGGGCGAGACGGGAACGATCGGTCTCGAGGTCTTGGAGCGTCACCTGCCCCGGAGCGGGCGGCGGGCCTGCTTCGTGTGCGGGCCGGACGCGATGATGGACCTCGCCGAGCCGGCGCTCTGCGAGCTCGAGGTGCCGGTGGAGGACATCCACGCCGAGCGGCTCTACTGGGCCTGAGGGGGCGGGCCCGAAGGACGGGGTCAGCCCATGCCCCGGGCCGCCTCGACGAGGGCGTCGTTCTCGGCCCGGGAGCCGACGGTCAAGCGGAGACATCCCTTCATGGCGGGAGACCGGTCCTGCCGCCGCACCAGGACCCCTCGCTCGAGGAGCCTCGCCTGGGCGAGGGCGGCGTCGCTCGTCCGCACGAGGAGGAAGTTCGTGGACGACGGGTAGACCCGCCAGCGGGTCGCGCCCTCGAGGGCCGCCCGCAGCCGCTCGCGTTCCCGGCACACCCGCTCGACGAGCGGTCCGACGTAGCCGGGGGACTCGAGCACGGTCTTCAGGATGGCCGAGGTGTGGGCGGGGAGGCAGAAGGGCGGGACGCAGGCGCGGGCCACGGCCGCCACCTTTGGCGAGGCGAGCAGGTATCCTGCCCGGATGCCGCCCAGGCACCACGACTTCGAGAAGGTGCGCAAGACCGCCACGTGCTCGTTTCCCCGGGCGAGGGGGCGGAAGTCGGTGCCGGCGAAGGCGTGGTAGGCCTCGTCCACGACGAGGAGCCAGCCTCTCTCCCCGGCCCGGCGCGCCAGCGCCTCCACCTCGTCCTTCTCGAACAGGCGGCCGGTGGGGGCGTGGGGGTCGGGGAGGAAGAGGACGCCGGGAGGGCCCTCCATGGCCTCGAGGAGCGGCTCCAGCGGCAGTTCGAACTCCGGGCCGAGCGGGATCCCGCGCCAGGGCGTGCCCGACGCGTCGGCCCCCCCTCGGTAGTAGGGGAAGGACGGCACGGTATCGAGCACCGCCCGGGCGGCGGTGGCGAGGCCGAGGATGAGGACGTTACTGCCGGGCGCGAGCACGACGCCCCGTTCGTCCCAGCCCTCGTGGCGGGCGAGCGCCGCCCGAACATCCTCGGCGTGGAGCTCCGGGTAGCGGTTCCAGGGGATCTTCGAGAGGCGCTCGAGCGCCCGGGCCTTGAGCTCGGGTGGGAGATCGTCTGGGCTCTCGTTCTGGTCGAGCTTCACCCGCGCGTCGGAGCGGGCGTAGGGATACTCGACCGGCGAGGCGAGGTGCGGCTTGAACGCGTCCACGCCAAGGAACCTAGCACAGCCTCGCCGCGCTTCGCCCGGCCCTCGAGGACGGGGGCCGTCTCGACGCTCGCCGCCGTCAGGCCAGCGCGGCCTCGATCGTCTCGAGGAGGTAGGTGGCCGAGAGGGCCACCGTCCGGTCCCCGGCGCCCGGGCTTCTTTCGACGAGGGGTGCGACCTCCATGACGTCCCCGCCGCACAGGCCGACTTCCTCGCGCACGCGGGAGAGGAGGGCCCTTACGAAGCCCGGCTCGAGGCCCCCCGGCTCGGGGGTGCCGGTGGCGTCGGCGTAGGCCGGGTCCGTGCCGTCGATGTCGTTCGAGAAGTAGGCCCCTGTCACCTTCGCGGCCCGGAGCCGTGCCACCACCGCGTCGAGCGCGGCGGCCGGATCGCGCCGGACCTCGTCGGCCCACAGCTGAGAGACGCCCTCTTCCGCCTCCCAGTGCTCCCGGCCGTGAGCCGAGGCGCGGATGCCGACCTGGACGAGCCGCCCGCCCCGGCCCAGAAGCTCGTTCGCGTGATAGGCCCAGGTTCCGAAGCAGTGCCGCACGCCGAGCCGAGCCGGCAAGAGGTCGGTGTGGGCGTCCACCTGGACGATCCCCATCGTCGGCCGGACCCGAGAGAGCGCCCGGACCACGGGGAGCGCGGTCGAGTGATCGCCCCCCAGGGCCACGACCGCCGCCCCGGGGTTCTCGGCCAGAACGAGCGAGAGGGCCCGCTCCGCGATGGTGAGGGGCGAGACGGGGAGGTCCTTGCGGGCCTCCTCGGCGAGGTCGGGGTAGAGCGCCCGCCGCGTGGCCTCGAGCTGCCGGTCGGAGAGCATCTCGTCCTCGAGCAACTGCGGAACAGAGAAGACGTCGCCCAGGTCGACGAGCCCTGCGGCGCGGGCGCGCTCGAGCCTCGGGCCGTGGTCCTGGAGCAAGCGGGCGCGGACCGCGGCGGGGGCGAGGCTCGCGCCCCGCTGCAGCCCTCCGCCGACGTCGGAGGGGATCCCCAGGAGGACGGCCCGGGCGCTTCGAGCCCTTTCAAGGTCCCCCCGCCACCTTTCCACGACCTCGGTATCGGAGCGGGCGTCGTAGAGCCGCCTCTCGAGCGCCCGCTCTGCCTCTAGCCCGCTCGAGACGTGATGGACGCCGCCGCCGGCCGGCCGCAGGAGGAGGGCGAGGGTCTCGGTCGATGTCACGCTCCTCGCCTTTCCTTCCGCGAGGTGGGCGAGCGAGAAGCGCGGGCCGAGCGCGCTCCGGCCCTTGCGCGACGAGGAGATGGGGAAGGACCTTCAGCCATCGTGCTTGGAATCGACCACGAGAGCGTCCGCGATTTCCTACGCCCTCTCCGTCTCTCGGCCGCCCTCCTCTGATGTCGGCGGAAGGGTCTTGCGGCAGGGCTAAGCGCCGCGCGAGAGCACGAAGGTCGCGAAGGCCCTGTCGGTGCCGGAGACGTGCTCTTCGAGCCAGCGCTCGAGCCAGGAGGCGACCCGCCCCGCCTCGAGGCCGGGCGCGCCCCGGCGCTCGTGCTCCCGGGAGAGCTCGAGGATTCTCTCGATGAACCCGTCGTGCTCCGCCTTGTGCTGTTCGTACCCGGGGTAGCTCACCTTCCGCATCCACGACTCCTCTGCCCCGAAGTGGGTGACGCAGTAGAGGCGCAGGTACGAGAGCAGGATCCCCACGTCCTGCCGGGTGGACCCGGAGAGCCCGCTCACGAAGCGATCCGCCCGACGGTAGAGCTCCTGGTGCTGAGCGTCGATCTCCTCGATGCCGAGGGCCAGGTCGGGAGTCCATTTGATCATCGGCGTCCCTCCAGCACCACGGGTGTACGCTCTACAGCATTTCACCTCGACCACGAGGAGTTCTTGATGGGGCGCTAGTCCGCTCTCACCGGGCGGTACTCCCGTCCACCAGCCGATCGGCTTCCTCCGGCCCCCCCCAGCCGAGGATCCGGGGATTCTTGGGCTCGAAGAAGATCGCCGAGAGAAAGAACTGGGCGATCTCGTCCTTCACCCGGGCTGGGAGGTCGTCCGGGGAGGAGATGGCGTCCCCCCGCGAGTGCTTCACCGGGACCGCCAGGATCCGGTCGTTCCGGACGCGCCCGTTGGACTTC
This sequence comes from Anaeromyxobacter sp., assembly GCA_035686075.1. GTDB lineage: Bacteria > Myxococcota > Myxococcia > Myxococcales > Anaeromyxobacteraceae > Anaeromyxobacter. The sequence goes on along the minus strand of DASRZU010000009.1, from coordinate 43,710 downwards.
GAGTCCTGTTCCAGCTTGACCACCGCGATGGCGCGGCAGGGGACCACCACACCCGGGTAGCTCGGGACGTCCCAGTAAAGGAGGGCGTCCACCGGGTCCTGATCGGCCGCGCGAGTGCCCGGGACGAAGCCCCAATCGTACGGGTAGGCGAGGCCGAGGGGTAAGGGACGGGAGATGCTCATGACGCCGAGCGCGGCGTCATACTTGAGTTTCACGGTGGCCCCGCGGGGTGACTCGACGACCACGCGGACAGCCCCCTGGGGATCGCGAGGTGGGATGCGGGCCAGATCACACATGCAGAGCCCATGGCGCGAGTCTAGACCCAGAGCAACGGTTCCCGGCCTGGGCCCCTCCGGGGTCCTTTCCCACCGGCACGAGCCTCGGGGCCCCGAGGCGAATACAGAGGGGGCCGTGTCCCCCGCGTCGATCGAGCTTCCCGAAGGCCTGGTGCTCACGGTCCCGGGTCTTTGGAATTCCGGCAAGGAGCACTGGCAGAGTCACTGGGAAGAGCTCGCGCCGTCCACCTTTCGCCGGGTGAGCCAGCGCGACTGGGACGCTCCTCGCCGGGAGGACTGGGTGGAAGCGCTCGAGTCGGCGGTCGCGTCGGCGGGCCCGCGAACGCTGCTCGCGGCCCACAGCCTCTCGTGTGCGCTCGTCTGCCACTGGGCGCGGGGGCCGCATTCGCCCATTCGCGGGGCTCTCCTCGTCGCCCCCTCGGATGTGGACGCCCCCTCGTATCCTCTGGGCCCGGTCGGGTTCGAGCCCATGCCGCTCGACCGGCTCTCCTTCTCGTCGATCGTCGTGGCGAGCGACGACGATCCCCTGGTCACCCCGGAGCGCGCCCGGGCGTTCGCGGCGGCGTGGGGGAGCCGTCTCGTCCTTCTCTCCGGGAAGGGCCACCTAAACAGCGACAGTCGGCTCGGCACCTGGCCGCTCGGCCTGTCGCTCTTGAGGGAGCTGGATCGGGCGCCGTAGACCCCAAAGGGGCCCGGGACCGAAACCCTCGCCTGGGGGGTCGTCCCTGGGATGCCCCGGTGGGCCGGGCGACGTACGATCGGGTATGGGCCCATGGCCGCCTGGCATGAAGCCTCCCGGGCGAGCCGGTTTGGGTCCATGGAGGAAGAGGCACATGCTCGAGTACAAGGATCTCGTGCCAGTTGCATCGTTCGAGAACCTCTCCGAAGCCGAGGTCGCGAAGAGCGTGCTCGCCGCCGAGGGGATCGCGGTGGTGATCCGGGACGAGCCCCTCGCCTCGCTGCTCCCGCCGGTGGCCCTTGCCAACGGCGGTCTCACCTTGCTCGTGGCCGAGGACGAGGTCGAGAGGGCGCGCGAGGTGTTGCGGAGGCCGGACTCCGCCGAGGAGCCGCCGTTCGAGCCGGACGGGGAGAGGGCTTAGAGCGCTCTCGATTTTCGGGCCACCCGCGGACGAGCTCCACCAGGGTCCGGACGCCGAACCCCGTTCCGCCGCTCGCCACGTAGTCGTGATCCTTCTGGGCGTGAGCCGGGCCGGCGATGTCGAGGTGGGCCCAGGGGAGGTCGCCCGAGAACCGGTGGAGAAAGTGAGCGGCGGTGATGGCGCTGCCCCATCGCTCTCCCGTGTTCTTCATGTCGGCGCGCTCGCTCTTCAGCTGTTCCTCGAGGGCGGGGGTGAGGGGCATCCGCCACACATCCTCGCCCGCGGTGCGCGCGGCGGAGAGGATCGCCTCGAGAAGCTTGCCGTCCGGGCCGAAGAGGCCCGCGGTGGTCGTCCCGAGCGCCACCATGCAGGCGCCGGTGAGGGTGGCGAGGTCCACCATGGCCGCGGGGCGGAGCGCCTCTTTGGCCCAGGCGAGGAGGTCGCCGAGCACGAGCCGTCCCTCGGCGTCGGTGTTCGTGACCTCGACCGTTTGCCCGTCGAAGGCGCGGAGCACGTCGGAGGGCTTGTAGGCGTGCCCTCCGGGCATGTTCTCGCAGGCGCCGAGGACCGCGTGCACCGGGAAGGGCGGCGACAGCGCCGCCACCACTCGCATGGCCCCGAGGACCGCCGCGCTGCCGGCCATGTCGGTGTGCATGCTGACCATGGATTCGGTCGGCTTGAGGGAGAGGCCGCCCGCGTCGAAGGTGATGGCCTTTCCCACGAGCACGAGGGGCGGAAGGCGCGCGCCGGCGCCTTTGGGCCGGTAGCCGACCTCTACCAGGCGAGGGGGTTCCGCCGAGCCCCGGGAGACGCCCAGAAAGAGGCCCATGCCCAGCGCCGCGATCTCTCGCGGGCCGCGGATCCGGACCTTGAGCCTCCTGTCGCGCCCGAGCTCGGAAGCGGCCTTTGCGAGCCTCGTGGGGGTGCAGTCGGCCGGCCCGAGGTTCACGAGGTCCCGGGCCCAGGCCACCGCGCTCGACACCTCGCGGGCGAGGGCTACTTCCCGGTGAAGCGTCTCGGAGCGGTCGGCCTTGGCCGGGAGAGCGAGGAGGAGGGAGCTTAGGCCGGGGGGGCGGGCCGGGTCGGCTTTCTTGTAGCGGAGGAAAGTGTAGGCCCCGAGGAGCGCCCCCTCGACGGCGGCGCGGGCGGCTCCCGGGACGTCGTCTCGGACGAGCTCGGGAAGGGCGACCGAAAGGCTTCTCGCCCCGGCCTGCACGGCCGCCCGAGCCGCCCGGCCGAGGGCGACCCGGACCGGCTCGTGACCGTTCTGCCGCGACTCCTCGGCCGCATGCTCGAGGGTCCCCAGGCCGAGGAGGTGCACGCGGCGGGCGGGCAGCCTCCCCAGGGTGGCGAGCTCGAGCTCCTGCCCGGGCTTCCCCGTGAATCGCTCTGCCCGCGCCGCCGCCCTGAGGTGCCCGTGAAGCGCAAGGTCCACGGTCCCGAGCGCACCGGCCCCTTCGCCCTCGAGGTCCTCCTCCGTGACGAGGAGGGCAAGCGCATCGGCCGAAACCCGCGCGGCGGGCGACGGGGTGACCTTCACCGCGATGGATCTGGTGGGCATCTCTCCTCCCCGGCCCCGCGGGGGCGCGGGCCCGTTTATCACGGCCGGCCCGCGAGGGCAGCCGGCGAGAGCGGTGCGCGGTGACGATCGGCGAGCGCTGCCCAGGGCAGGACGATCGCCGCGAGCGCGAGGTCTACCCATGCCACGGCGGCGGCGCTCGGCGGGGGCGCGCCGCCAAAGGCGTTCGCCCCATACAGAGCCGCGAGCACCGCCACAAGGCTCACGGTGAGCCAGAGTCCCGTTCGGTCGCGCGGTCGCGTGGCGGCGAGGTAGAGGAGGACCCCCGCCGCGAAGAGGGTCCCCTCCAGAAGGACGGTGGCGGCGACGGAGTTCCAGAGCCCCATCCCCACCCTGGGCCCCCCGGGCCAGAGCGGCAGGTCGGGGCGATGGGACACGAAGTCGAGCACCCAGTGGCTCATGACGAGCAGCCCGACGACGAGGGCCGCTCGCCGGTCTTTGGTGCTCGCGAGGAGGAGGAGGGCGAAGACGACCGAATAGAGCACGGTCATGGCCGCCGAGTGGGACCAGGGATAGCGCTCGAAGTCGAGGGGGGTCATGGCGGTGTTCCCCGGGTCGATCCGCACCGACTCCACCCCGCACAGGAGGAGCACCGGCCAGAGGAGATCGCAGAGGAGGCTCGCTGCGAACAGCACCGCGAGCGAGGTCCGCGGGGCGAACCGCTTGGCGGCGAAGGCGACACCGTAGTGGCCGATGAACATGCGCCCATCTATCCCCTAAAGGGCGGCGGGGAGCGAGGACCGGCCCGGGGCATGGCCCCTAGCTACAGCGTGTCGGGAAATTCGACGACGGGTCGCCCGACGTTCGGCCCGCCTGCCGTGCTCAACCGTCCCTGACTTGGTGGCGGCGCCCATCGCGCTCGGCCAGCTCTCGCGTTCCCTGCGTTAGCCGACCTAGTGTGCGATCTGGATCCGGCGCAGAGCCTCGGCTGCCTCGGCCGAGCCGCAGGCCGGGACCTTCACCGAGATGAACCAGCGCTTCTCGTTCCGGGTGGCGCCCGCCGCGGTCTTCAGGGCGGGCAGGGCGGCGGGATCGAGGAGCTCGCCCAGGCGGCGGGCGGCGGCCCGGCGGACCTCGCAGTCGGCGTCGCCGAGCAGGGCCGAGTAGATCGCGACCCGATCGACCGCGTCCTCCGCGCCGAGGTCGCGGAGGACAGCCAGGGCGCGCATCCGCTGGGCGGAAGTGCCCGAGCGGGCGGCGGCGGCCACCGCCGGGACCGCGAGCGAGGACTGGCGGAGCACTCGCGCGGCGCGGTCGGCCAGGGACCGCTCGTCGCCCAGGTATCCGGCCAGCTCCGCGTAGTCCTCGGCCTCGAGGGAGTGGCTCGCCTGGGCGGAGGCGTAGGCGTCGAGGGCCTCGCCTCGCTTGCCCGGGATCTTGCGCAGGGCCCGGGCGCGGAGGCAGGCCAGCCGCGGCTCGTCGGGGTGGAGCGAGCGAGCGGCATCGATCGACGCGAGGGCCTCCTCGGGCTTCCCCGCGGCGAGCAAGGCCTCCGCCCGGTGAAGGGGGCCGCCGCGCCGGGCGTGCATCACCGCCAGGGCGCAAAGGCCGAGCGCGGCGGCGAGCGCGATTCCCCCGCCAAAGAGAAGGACCGCCCGTCGCCTTGGGCGGCGGGCGGCGAGCGGGGTCTTGAGGGTGGACCTTAGCGACACCGTCTCGATCGCCGCCGGAGGGCCGGCCGGGGTGGCACCGGGCGGGAGGACGAAGGTGGGTCCCAGGGCCGCCGCCAGTTTCTCGGCCAGAGCCGCTGCCGAGGCGGGCCGCCGGTTCCGGTCCTTCTCGCAGGCTCCCGCCACGGCGGCGCAGAGAAGAGGAAAGGCCGCGAGCTCGGGGTTCACCTCCGCGAGCGGCGGGACCGGCGCGCTCGCCTGCTTGAGGAGGAGACCCCGGGCATCGTCGGCGCGGAACGGGTGGCAGCCGGTCAAGAGCCGAAAGGCGATGATCCCCACCGCGTACAGGTCGGCGCGGGCATCCACGGGGAGGCCCAGGGCCTGCTCGGGGGACAGGTATTCGGGGGTCCCCACCACGATCCCGCTCTGGGTACCCGAATCCCCCACCCCGCGCGCGAACTTGGCGATCCCGAAATCGAGGAGCTTCACGACCTCCCGTCCGCTCGCGGTCCGGGCGAGGAAGACGTTCTCGGGCTTGAGGTCGCGGTGGACCACGCCGAGCTCATGGGCGGCCTCGAGGCCGGCGCAGATCTGCCACAGGAGGCCCACGGCGCGCGCCGGGGGGAGCACGCACTCTCGGCGCAGGAGTTCGAACAGGTTCTCGCCGGTGAGGAGGTCCATGACGAGGAAGAGCAGGCCCCGCTCGCTCTTGCCGAAGTCGGTGACCCGGACGAGGTTGTCGTGCTCGAGCGCGCTCGCGATCTCCGCCTCGCGCCGAAATCGCTCCACCAGCTCCGCCGCCGCCGAGAGCTCCGGGCGGAGCACCTTCACGGCGAAGTCCTTGCGGAGGTGGACGTGGCGGGCGCGGAAGACGGCGCCCATGCCCCCGGAAGCGAGGTGAGCGACGAGCTCGTAGCGGCCGTCGAGAACGGTCCCGACGAGCGAGGCAGGGTCGAAGGAACGGGGGGCCTTGGCGGGGCTCGACACCGCTCGCGATTCTACCGCGCCGTCGCTCGACCTCCCGTTCGCGTCCCTGAGAACGACCCTCGCCCACCCTTCCCGACCCAGTCGACCTCGGGGGCCGAGGAGAGGATCAAGGTGAGGGGCCTTCGCAAGGGGCCGGGCCCGTCCCCTGCGATGGGCACGGCCAGGACCGAAATCGCCTCGGGGGGAGGCCCGGGCCTCGGCAGAGAGGCGACCGGCGGTCCTCCCGATTTCGCCCGAGGGGCGCGCGAGAGCAAGGCTCGGGTGAGGTTTTGTGAGACGGAAAGGAAAGGAGGCCGGGCGAAACCCGGACCGCCGCTTTGGGCACTTCGAGGCGGAGCGCGGAGCCCGAAGGTTCGCTCACGGCTCCGGACGCACGCCGTGCCGGGCGGTGACGACCGTGTGGATCCCGCCCCGCACCGAGAAGTCGCCGATCACCTCGATCCATCGGGGCGCGAGCGCGGCGACGAGGTCGTCGCAGATCCGGTTCGTGACTGCCTCGTGAAAGGCGCCCTCGTCGCGGAAGCTCCACAGGTAGAGCTTCAGGCTCTTGAGTTCGACGCACCTCTCGAAGGGGACGTAGCGGATGCGGATGGTGGCGAAGTCCGGTTGCCCGGTCATCGGGCACACGCAGGTGAACTCCGGGCACTCCATCGAGATCTCGAACGGGCGCCCGAGCTTGGGGTTCGGAAATGTCTCGAGCTCGCGCGAAGGCTTGGTGGGCATCTCTTTCGGGGGTTCTTTCTGGCGGTTTGCCTCGACCAGTTGCCCGATCGGGTGCTGTCGCCTTTTCGCCCATGAGGCTGAACGAATTACAGGCCTTGCGACCGTCGAGCGACCCAAGCCCCTGTAACCCCGCCGAACCGACAAAGGCAAGCCGTTTGCTAAGGACGATAGGCAGGAGCCCAGACCGGAGGACCCATGAGGTACCGTAGCGTGACGAGGGTTGGCAAGGGCAAGAGGCGGTTTGTCACCACGGTCGGCGACGTGATCTCTGCAGCGTACGACGCCGTTCCCGGTTTCGGCGACAAGAAGCTGGAGAGGGCGCTCACGCTGCTCACGCGCTCTCCGCTGGCGCGCCACATGAGCCCCCACGTCGAGTTCGTGAGGTAGGCGCTCGTTCGACGGGCGCATCCCGGGCGCGCTCCCCCGCGCCGGGGTAGAGCCCTCACGCCTTCGTTCTGGGACGTTCGCGAGGAGTCCTGCCGGTTCTGCGCGGCGCCGCTTCCCGCCGAGGGTCAAGAGGTCCGAAGGACGATCTTCCCGAAGCTCTCGTTACGCTCCATCCGCTCGTGCGCCTCGCGCGCCGACGCGAGGGGCAATACGGTCTCCACGATCGGGCGCACCTTTCCAGCGAGGACGAGCGGGAGGGCTTCGCGGCCGAAGGCCTGGGTGGCCCGCATCTTCTCCTCCAGCGGGCGTTGACGGAGGGTTGTGCCGATGAGGGTAGCGCGTGCCTGAAGGAGGAGGCCCAGGTCGAGCGGTGCGCGCGAGCCCCCCATGGTGCCGATCACGACGATCCGTCCTCCCGGCGCCAGGGCCGCGAGGTCCTCGGAGAGGTACGGTCCGCCGACGAGCTCGAGCACGAGGGGTGTGCCTTCCCCCAGGGTGATGGCCCGGACCTCTTCGGCGAAACGGGGGGGGTCCTTCTCGACCAGGATCCCGTGATCGAGGCCGAGGGCCCGCGCCCGGTCGAGCTTCTGGGCGGTGCGCGAGGTCCCGACGACGGTGGCCCCGGCGGCGCGCGCGAGCTGCAGGGCGAGGGTAGCGACGCCCGAGCCCACGGCGTGCAAGAGCACCACCGTCCCGGGCCGAAGTCCGCCCAGGGTGAAGAGGGCATCGTGCGAGGTGATGCCGGCCTCGGGCAGCGCGCCCGCCTCCTCGAAGGGGAGGCGTTCCGGAACGCGCAGGAGCATCCGCTCGTGCACCACGCACAGCTCGGCCTGGGCCTCGCCCGCGGTGATGGCCATGACCCGGTCGCCGGGGCGCCAGCCGGTCACCCCTTCGCCCAGGGCGCTCACCTCGCCGGCGAGCTCGAGGCCGGGCACGTCGGGCCGGACTCCCGGCGGCGGCGGGTAGAGCCCGCGTCGCTGGAGGAGGTCGGCCCGGTTCAGCGCCGCCGCCCGTACCCGCACCAGGACCTCGTGCCTCGCGGGAACGGGGTCGGGCACGTTCTCCACGCCGATCACCTCCGGCCCTCCCTTTCCCCTGAACACAACCGCCCTCATCGCATCCTCCTCATCCCCGGGGCTCCGAAGTGACCAGCCGGCGCCCCGAACGGCGCTTCCCAGTGGCTCCCCCCCTCATCGAGTGCTAGCCGGGCCTGGCCGGGCTCGACCTGGCCTAGAGGGTAGCGATCCGCCCGCGGTGAGGCGAACCGCTCCGCCTCGAGGGGGCAAACGGGGGAGAGATCGAGGGCCGCGAACGCCTCGGAGGGCTCGGCCGCGACCGCGAGGGCGTAGCCGTTGTAGGTGCCCTCCCACCACATCGAGAGCGAGGCGGGGCCAAGGGCCGCCCTCGCGGCGGCGTCGAGGAGCGCGGCCCGGAAGGCGCGGAAGGCGGCGGTGTCGTGGCGGGGGTCGGCGCCCTTCGGCGTGACCCCGGCGAAGCGCCGGCGCAGCTCCTCGAGCGCGAAGAGGTAGATTCGGGCCAAGGCCACCCTTCCCTCTCCTCCCCATCGGTACGTCCACGGCGGCGATGTGCCGCGGCTCTGGCCGAGCGCCCGCGCCCGTCTTATCGCACGCCGATGTCCATGCCGAAGGAGAAGGTGGACGCTCGCGCGGGGCCGGCCCATTCGCCCGCCCGGCGCAGCGACGTTTTTTTTGGGGGCCCCCGGGGCGGGAGAAAAACTGGCCCCCCCAAGAGGACCGCGCTAGGCAGGTATCGGACGATGGCGGCGGGGTGCGCGTGGCCGACGTACGCGAGGTGAGCCTCGAGGACCTCTTGGCGGCGGGGAGGGTGCTCTTCGGTCCGACCTTCCGCGCTGACGGGCAGGCCTGGCGGGCCGATCTCAAGACCACCTACCGGCGCCGCGCTCTCGAGACCCACCCCGACCGCGCCCGCGCCGTGGGCCGGTCAGAGAGCGACCTCTCCGCCGAGTTCAGGCGCGTGACCGAGGCCTACCGGGTACTCTCTCAGCTGCGGGCCGGGCCGCCTCCCCCATCTCGCAGAAGCCCCTCTCCGCCGCCCGCAGGGAGGCGCGCCGGCCGCGAGGCCTCCGCGGCGCCGTTCAAGGGACCTGGAAAGGGCGGCGGGAGGGTCGAGCCCAGGGCGCGCTCAACGAAACGGACCGAGCCCCCGGGCCACCGGGTCCGGTATCCGGTGAGCCCCGAAACCCTGCCGCGGCGCAGGCTGAAGCTCGCGGAGTACCTCTACTACTCCGGGCGCGTGCCCTTTACCGCTTTCGTCGAGTCGATCGCCTGGCAACGCCGGCAGCGTCCCCCGGTGGGCCGGATCGCGGTGGAGTGGGGGTTCCTCGAGCCGGACGACGTGGGCCGGATCATGGAAGAGCGGAGGGTCCGCTGTGCCCAGGCCATCCCGTTCGGGGAGTTCGCGGTTCGCCTCGGGTACCTGACCTCGTTCCAGCTTCTTGCGGTCCTGGGTCGGCAGCTCAGGATGCAGAGGCGCATCGGCACCTATTTCGTCGAACGGGGCCTACTCGATCCCCTGGAGATCGACGACCTGCGCGCCCGGGTCCAAGGTCACAACGCTCGCTGGCCGCGGTAGAGGCCAAAGCGCATGGGCCTTCGGTGCCGGACCTTGTCCCAACGAGGGTCAACCCGGCCGGAGGACCATGAGGAGGTCCCCCTCCTCCGGCATCGTGAGCAGGGCCTCCTGCGCGAGGCCGTGTCGGGAGGCGGCCTCGAGGAGCGTCTCGAGCTCGCGAACGCCCAGGGCCGGGTCGGCGTTCCTGAGCTCCCGGTCCAGCCGCGCCAGCCTCCCCGCGAGCGGCGTGCCCCTCCGTCCCAAGGGACCGTAGACGAAGAGCGGACCGCCGCGGGCGAGCACCCGGGCCGCCCCGGCGAAGAGGGCCTCGGCGCGGTCCGGGGGAACGACCTGAAGGACGTTCACGCATAGCAAAGCATCGGCCTGCCGCAGTTGCCAGGTTTGCACGGTGAGGTCGAGGTTCAAGGGCGGCCGCAAGTTGGGCAGCTGCGCCAGGGCGGCCCAGGCCTCGATGCTCTCGCGGGCGGCCAGGTCCGGGTCCGACGGTTGCCAATCGAGCGCCGGGAACCGCCGTGCCAAGAAGACGGCGTGCTCCCCGGTGCCGCTTCCCAGCTCGAGCACGGTACCGCGCTCGGGCAAGAACTCGTCCAGGGCGGCGGCGATGGGCTCGCGGTTCCTCAGGGCGGCAGGGGCGGTGCGCCGAGACAAAGCGTCGCCATGGTACGCGGGGAGGGAGGCCCGACGCGCCGGAGGACTGCACCCGCCCCCCTCCCGTGATACGGATCGTCCCCCATGGAAGTCCACCGATCGCAGTTTGCGATCCACACCTACGAGGTGGATGCGTTCGGGCAGCTCTCGATCACGGCGCTCGCCGGCTTCCTCGGCGAGGCGGCGGGTGCGCACGCCACTGCGCTCGGCGTGGGCCTCGAAGCGCTGATGGCGCGGGGGCTCACCTGGGTGCTGGCCCGGCAAAGGGTCGAGATCGCCCGCACCCCGCGGCTCTACGAGGTGATCGAGGTCGAGACCTGGCCCTCGGGCCTGGACCGCCTGGCCGCGGTGCGAGATTTTCGGGTGCGGGCGGCGGACGGGGAGGAGCTCGTCCGGGCCACGAGCCATTGGTACGTCCTCGATCTCGAGACCCGGCGGCCCCACCCGCCGCTCTCCGTTCTCGACCCGGGCCGCCTCAGGGAGGGCCCCCGGGCGACGTCCTTCAGGGACGGCGCGCTCGCCGCGCTCTCGAGCTGGGAGCGCGAGAAGCGGTTCCAGGTCCGCTACGCGGACATCGACCGCAACCTGCACGTGAACAACGGCAGCTATCTCGCCTGGGCGGCCGAGGCCATGCCCCGCGAGGTGTGGCAGTCCTCGCGCGTGGAAACGCTCGAGGTGCAGTACCGGGCCGAGTGCACGCTGGGGAGCGCGGTCCTCTCCCGTCTCAAGCTCGGAAGCGACGGGACCCACCGGCACGGCATCGTGCGCGAGGAGGACGGGAAGGAACTGGCCCGGCTCGCCACGAGCTGGTCTCCCCGGGACGGTTGAGGTCTAGGAGGCGAAGGCGAAGCGGCAAACCACTACCGCTGCGGCGAAGCCGGCCAGGTCGGCGAGGAGTCCCGCGGGGAGAGCCTGGCGATACCGCGAGATCCCGGCCGCCCCCATGTACACCGCCAGGACGTAGAAGGTGGTCTCAGTCGAGCCGGCCATGACCGAGGCGAGGCGTCCCGCAAAGGAGTCCGGTCCCTCGGTGTGGAGGACGTCGGCCAGGACCCCCTGGGCGGCACCGCCGGAGAGCGGTCGCACGAGAGCGACCGGGAGCACGCTCGGCGGGATGCCGAGGACGCGCGTCAGGGGAAGGAGCGCGCCCGCCGCCGCCTCCAGCGCGCCCGAGGCGCGCAGCATGGCGAGCAGGACGAAGACGGCCACGAGCGCGGGGATGATCCGGACCGCGGTCGAGAAGCCCTTCTTGGCGCCCCTGAGGAAGGCGGGGTAGAGCTTCACCCGGCGAACGAGGGCGGCGAGGGGCACGCCGGCGAGGAGGAGGGGGAGGGTGTAGGTGGAGAGGGCGTCGACGAGGGTCCGGAACATGGTCACACCGTCCGGGGAGGCCGGTACAGCCGGCCGAGGAGGCGGGCCCCCGCCACCGCGGCCAGGACCCCGCAGAGCGAGGCGAGCAGGGTGGGCCCGATGACCTCGGCCGGTGCCCGGGAGCCGGCCGCAGCCCGCAAGGCGATCACCGTGGCCGGCACGAGCTGCACCGAGGCGGTATTGATCGCGCAGAGCATGGCCTGGGCGTCGCTGGCGGTTCCGGGGTGCGGGTTCAAGGATTCGAGCTCCTGCATCGCTCGGATGCCGAAGGGGGTAGCGGCGTTGCCCAGCCCGAGGACGTTGGCCGCGACGTTCATCACGATCGCGCCCATGGCGGGGTGGTGGGCGGGCACCTCGGGGAAGAGCCGGCGCAGAACGGGCGCGGCGAGGCGAGCGATGAAGCGGACGAGCCCTGCCTCCTCCGCCACCCCCATGAGGCCCATCCAGAGGGAAAGGACGCCCACGAGGCTCAAGGCGAATCCCGAGGCCTTGCCGGCCGCATCGAGCGCAGCGGCGGTGAGCTCGGGAAGCCTGCCTTTGAGGGCGGCCACCACGACCGAAAGCGCCATGAGGACGGCGAGGATCGCGCCCATGGCGGGCGATTGTGGACTGCCGCACCCCGAACGCGAGTTTTTGGTAGAAGCGGTAAGGGCGGCCGGTTCGCCTCTGGCGGAGGCTTCCCGCCGCGGAAGAGGACCCGAATGAACGTCCTGCATGCCATCGTCCCTGCGCTCTCCGCGGTCCTCTTGGCCTGTCCAGAGCAGCGGGCCGAGCCCCGGGGCGAGCAGCACCCGCCTCAGGCGACCCTCTCGGCCGGGGTGGGCGCAGTCCCCGACGTCTTGACCCTGCGCCGGCCGGGTGGGGCGGAGTGGTTCGGCATCTACCTGGCGGGGAAGAAGGCCGGCTGGATGCAGACGAGCGTGGAGCGGCAGATCCGCGACGGCCGCGAGGTGGTGGTGGGCCGGTCGCAGCAGCTCCTCAAGGTGCGGGTGGGCGGAAACGAGGTGGAGCGCGGGCAGGTGGAGGAGCGCATCTACGAGGCCCGGCCGGGCGGAAGGCTCTTGTCCTTCGACGCCCAGTTCCACGGCGACGGGGGGGAGCGCGAGGTCTCGGGAACCTGCGCCCGCGACAAGTGCGCGGTCCGGATCCGGACCCCGGGGGAACCGGACGAGCAGCGGACCGTCGAGGGCGTCACCGAGACGGTGGAGCAGGTGGATCCGGCTCGGCTGGCCGCCGCGAGGCGCTTGACGGTCCGCGGGCGCCAGCTCGACACCATGAAGGTCCGGGTGGCGGAGCGCGAGGACGTGTACCAGGGGCGGGACCGGGTCGCCGGGGGAGGGGTCCAGGAGGAGGTCTCGGTGGTGGAGGAGTCGGAGGTGGGCGACCGGATGGCGATGGAGATCCGGATCGCCGACGACGGCCGCATCGTCGAGTTCAGCCAGGGGAAGGCCATCTCCCTACGCCCGGAGTCGGAGAAAGAGGCGAAGTCGCTCGACTCGGTCGACCTCCTGGCACTCGGCCGCGTCGTCCTGCCCCGGCCCATCCCCCGGGACATTCCCGAGTCCGTCATGTACCGGGTCTCGGGGCTTCCCCAGAACTTCTGGAAGAACGATGGGCGGCAGAAGTTCGAGAAGGGGCCGGGGGGCACGGTGGTTCTCACGGTCACGGTCCGCCCGCCCGCCGCGGCCGACCCGGCGCGCGACACGCCGCTCTCCCGGGCCGCGGAGGGTGCCGACCGCGAGGACGTGGACCCCACGGTGGAGGCTGACGGCGACGCACCGGCCGTGGCGGCCCTGGCGCGGGAGGTGGCGGGCGGCGCTCCCGGGGCCTACGCGGCGGCGAAGAAGCTCTCCGACCACGTCTACCGGCTCCTGGAGAAGGCGTACGGGGCGAGCCACGACCGGGCCAGCGAGGTGCTCGAGGTCAAGAAGGGCGATTGCACCGAGCACGCCATCCTCACCGTGGCCCTGGCCCGCGCGCTGCGCATCCCGGCGCGCACCGTCCACGGGCTCGTCTACGCCCGATACGCCGACGGCCAGGACGCGCTCTACTGGCACGCCTGGGTCGAGGTGAGGAGCGCGGGGGAGTGGATCGCCCTCGACCCGACGTTCGGGCAGGCGGTGGCGGACGCGAGCCACATCGCCCTGGGCGGCGGGAACCGGGTGGACACGGTGGGCCTGCTCGGGGGGCTCGCGATCTCCGACGTGGAGGTGAGGGAGCCCGCCGCTCGCCCCGGCCCAAAGCCGCGGGAGACCCGGGTACGCTAGGGGGCGGCGAAGAGCCTCTCGGCTCTCCCCGAGGTTACCTTGGGGCGGCCGCCCCTGGACGCGCCGCCCAGCGAGCCTCTCGGTAACAGTTGACCGGCCGGGGGGCGCGTGTTTTATCGAGCCGTTCCCTCGTGTTCAAAGGGTCACACGCATGATCCGCATCTTCGTCGCCCTCGTGGCGCTCCTCGCCCTCGGGAAGGCACGCGCCGAGGAGGCGACGGTCCCGGCCCCGGTCGCGCCCGCCTTCCCCCAGGCGGCGAGGCCGGCGTCGCCCGAGACCGATCCCGCCGTCCAGGCGGCGATCGACAAGGCGGTGGAGAAGGCCAAGGAGGAGCTGCGGGACGAGATCCGGGCCGAGCTGCAAGGAGCGCAGTCCGCCGCCGAGTTCATGGGGACGGTGGCCCTGCAGCCCAAGCTCCAGGTGTTCGAGCTCACCGGCTACTTCCGGTTGCGCGGGGACATCATGCACAACCTGAACCTCACCCCCAACACCGACAGCGCCGGCTTCTACTCCTTCCCCAAGCCGCTCAGGGGAGGCAACAACCTCTACGAGACGAACATGCGGCTGAGGCTCGAGCCGACCATCAACGCCAGCGAGACGGTGAGGGTCAAGGCCCAGATCGACGTGCTCGACAACTACGTGCTCGGGTCCAACACGAGCGTGCTCACGAACGCGCCCGGGAGCCCGTACCCCGTCCCCTTCTCCTCTGACTCCCGCGTGTACTACCCGAACGACCCGACCGCCGACCGGGCCCCCATCGTCCCGAAACGCGTCTGGGCGGAGCTCCAGACGCCGGTGGGCCTGCTCAGCTTCGGCCGGATGCCGTCGGGCTGGGGCCTCGGCATCCTCACGAGCCCCGGGGATCGCCTCGACTCGGATTACGGCGACACCGTGGACCGGATCCAGTTCGCCCTCCCGCCCATTCCCACGCCCATAGGCGACCTCGGGCTCATTCCCATCTGGGATTTCGACGCAACCGGCCCGCTCATGTACGACCCGCACGGCGAGGCGAGTGTCGGCCAGCCCCTCGACCTGGACAACGGCGCCGACGCAAGGACCCTGGCCTTGAAGCTCGTCCGGCTCGACACCGAGAACGAGATCCACCGCAAGCTCGATCGCGGTGAGAACTCCATGAACTTCGGCCTCTACTGGAACTGGCGGCAGCAGGTGTGGGTCTACCCCGAATGGCTCGACCAGGGCTACGCGGGCACCTACTCTCAGGCGACGGCCTCGAACACCACGCCCTGGGCTCGGCGGGACGCCTGGGCCCAGTACGTCTCCCTGTGGGCGCGCTGGCTCTCCCCGAAGCTCCGGATCGAGGCCGAGGTGGTGGGCGTGTCCGGAAAGGCGGGCAACGCCAACGCCGGATCGACGGCCCCGCTCGCCCCGGAAGCCATCTACATGCATCAGTACGGGGCCGCGATCCAGAGCGAGTACAAGGCGACCGGCCATTTCTCGTTCGGGCTCGAGCTGGGGACGGCGAGCGGCGACGGCGCCCCCGGCTTCGGGAACATCCCCAACCGCGGGACCGCGGTCGACCCGAACCTGCCCCCGAACTACGGCGCCATCGAGGGGCCGCAGTGGGGCCGGCCGGGGGACAACACCATCAACAACTTCCGCTTCAACCCCGACTACACCGTCGACCTCATCTTCTACCGGCACATCATCGGCCAGATCACCGACTCGGTGTACCTCCGCCCGAGCGCGCACATCGACATCTTCCCGGGCATCCACGAGGACGTCTCCGTCCTCTACGCGCAGGCGGTGTGCCCCTCCTCGACCCCCAGCTCGACCTCGCAGGACCCGGCCATCATCAACAGCCCGCTCTCCAACCATGGCAAGAAGCCACTCGCCCTGGAGCTCGATTCGACGACCACCATCAGCCCCACCCGCGCCTTCACCGGCTGGGTCTCCCTCGGCCTTCTCGATCCCCTCGCCGGCATGGGCGGCGGGACGCATGTCGCGTTTCTCATGGAGGTAGGGCTCGCGGCAAGGTTCTAGAGGCCATGGCCCGAGCGCGCCGAAAACCGGTCTCCCGCGCCGCCCTTTCGGGCGAGGCCGACCCGCGGCTCGTGGCCCTCTCGGCCTCGATACAGGACGACGGGGCTCTCTACGCGGAAGACATCCGCGGGAGCGAGGCCCACGTCTCGATGCTGGCGGCGCAGGGGATCATCCCGGGAGTGGTCGCGCAGCGGATCCTGGCGGCGCTCGAAGAGGTCCGGGCCGAGTTCGCAGAGGGGAAGATCCGGCTCGACCCGAAGCTGGAGGACGTCCACACCCACGTCGAACGGCGGCTCTCGGAGCTCGTGGGGAAGGACGCCGGCTACCTGCACGCCGGGCGGAGCCGGAACGACCAGGTGGCGCTCGACGAGCGGCTCTTCATCCTCTCGGCCTGCGACCGGGTGGAGGGGGCCCTGACCGAACTCATGCGAGCGCTCCACGGGCAGGCGCGCCGCCACGAAGACACGGTCCTGCCGGGCTACACCCACCTGCAGCGGGCCCAGCCGGTCTCGCTTTCGCATCACCTGCTCGCCTACCTCGAGATGCTGGGGCGGGACCGGGAGCGGCTCCTCGAGGTGCGGCGCCGGGCCGCCGTCTCTCCGCTCGGGGCGGGGGCCTTGGCCGGCACGACCCTCCCCCTCGACCGGCGCCGCGTGGCGCGCGCGCTCGGCTTTCCCCGGGTGACGCGGAACTCGCTCGACGCGGTCTCCGACCGCGACTCGGCCGTGGAGCTCGTGTTCGCCTGCGCGCTCGCCGCGGTCCACCTCTCTCGGCTGGGGGAGGAGCTCGTTCTCTGGACCTCTCGCGAGTTCGGCTTCATGAGCCTCTCCGACGCCTTCGCCACCGGTTCCTCACTCATGCCCCAGAAGAAGAACGCCGATGTGGGGGAGCTGGCGCGCGGCCGGGCGGGCCGGGCCATCGGCGACCTGGTCGCGCTCCTCACCGTGCTGAAGGGGCTGCCGCTCTCCTACAACCGCGACCTGCAGGAGGACAAGCGGCCGCTGCTCGGCGCCCCTGCGGCCCTTTCCCTCACCGCCGAGGCTCTGGCCGGCGCGGTCGCGACCGCCACCTTTCACCGGGAGCGGATGGAGGAAGCGCTTGGCTCGGGCGAGGCGATGGCCACCGACGTGGCCGAGTACCTGGTCGAGCGGGGCGTGCCCTTCCGGGAGGCCCACGAGGCGGTGGGGAAGGCGGCCGCCTTCGCCGCGCGGGCGGGACGCCCCCTGCGCGAGTTGACAGCGAGGGAATGGCGGAGCTTCCACCGCCGGTTCGGAGGGGACGTGGCCGCCTGCTTCGACGTGCGGCGGAGCCTCAGGAGGCGCGAGCTTCCCGGCGCTCCCGGCCCGCGTCAGGTCCGCGCCGAGCTCGACCGCTGGGGGAGGCTTCTCGACCGGGGAGGGCGACGGAAGTGAGGGTAGGCGGCCGGCCCGGGGGGCGCCCGCTCGCCAGCGTCCTCCTTCTCTTGTGCCTCAGCTGCGGGATCAAGGCTCCCCCCCGCCCTCCCTTGCCGGAGAGCCCGAAGACTCCTTCCGCCCCGCCTCCCGCGGCGGGGAGCGCGCCCGAGGCTCCGCCCTGCCCCGGCTGCCCCGCCCCGACGGACGAGCCCGCGGAGAAGAAGGAAAAGCCTTGAGACCGCCTCCGAGGCGGCGGCGCCTTCGCCACCCTGCCCGAGCGCAGCCGCAAAGGATGAGCTAGAGTCCAAATTCCCCCAAGGGAGCGCGTCCATGGCCCGGTTCGAAGGCTCGATGGTGGCGATCGTCACGCCCATGAAGAGCGGGGAAGTGGACCTCGCCCGCTACCGGGAGCTCGTGGAGTGGCAGGTTTCGGAGGGGACCGACTGTATCGTTCCCTGCGGGACCACCGGCGAGGGCGTGACGCTCTCGCCGGCCGAGCGGACCGACGTTCTACGGGCCACCGTCGAGGGAGTCCACGGGCGGGTCCCGGTGGTTGCGGGGGCGGGCTCGAGTTCGACCCGCGAGGCCATCGAGGCGGTCCGGCTCGCGAAGGAGCTCCACGTCGACGGAGCTCTCGTGGTCACGCCCCCCTACAACAAGCCCACCCAGGAGGGATTGTTCCGCCACTACGCGGCCATCGCCGAGGCCACCCGCTTCCCGATCATCGCCTACAACGTCCCCTCGCGCACCTCGGTCGACCTTCTCCCCGAGACCACCGCCCGGCTCCTAAAGGCGGGCGCGATCGTCGGGCTGAAGGACGCGACCGCCAGCATGGACCGGCAGATCCAGCTTTTGGAGCGGATCGGGCGGGAGGGGATGGTCTACCTCTCCGGCGACGACGCCAGCGCGGCGGCCTACCTATTGCTCGGGGGGCACGGTGTCATCTCGGTGGTGGCAAACGTCGTTCCCCGCGCCATGAAGGAGCTCGTCTTGGCTGGCCGGCGCGGGGAGGCGGCCCTGGCGGTCGACCGGCAGGTGCGGATGGCGGAGCTGAACCGCGCCATGTTCATCGAGACGAGCCCGGCGCCGGTCAAGGCCGCTCTCGGCCTCATGGGCCGGGCGAGCGCGGAGGTCCGCCTGCCGCTCGCCCCCCTCTCGGAGGCGAGCCTGACCCGCTTGCGCGAGGCCATGGTCCGGTACGGGGTCCTTCCATGACGAAGGTGGTCGTCGCCGGCGCGGCCGGTCGCATGGGGCGGGAGATCGTGCGGTACCTCCGCGAGGCGACCGGGCTCTCGCTTCACGGGGCGGTGGAGCAACCGGGTCCCTCTCTGGGGCAGGATGCGGGGCTCTTGGCCGGACTGGGGGAGAGCGTGGGAGTGAAGGTCCAGGGCTCTCTGGCCGCGATGCTCGCCGGCGCGGACGTGGTCATCGACTTCACCGGCCCCGAGGCCTCGGCGGATCACGCCGAGCTGTGCGGGGAGCGCGGGGTGGCGATGGTGATCGGGGCGACCGGTTTCACGCCGCAGTCGAGAGCGCGGGTGGAGGCGGCCGCGGGGAGGATCCCCATCGTCCTCTCCCCCAACATGAGCGTGGGGGTGAACGTCCTGTTCGAGCTGGTGCGCCAGGCGGCGCGGGCGCTCGGGCCCGCCTACGACGTCGAGGTGGTCGAGTTGCACCACAAGCACAAGCGCGACGCGCCCTCGGGCACCGCGGTGCGGCTCGCGGAAGTGGCGGCCCAGGCGCTGGGGCGGGCCCCGGCGGAGGCGCTCTGCTTCGCTCGCCAGGGCATCACCGGCGAGCGGCCGCCCTGGCAGATCGGGGTGCAGGCGCTCAGGGGCGGGGACGTGGTGGGCGAGCACACGGTCCTGTTCTGCGGAGAGGGCGAGCGACTGGAGCTCGCCCATCGCGCCACGGCGCGGAGCCAGTTCGCGGCCGGGGCGATCCGGGCCGCCGCCTGGGTCGTGGGCAAGCCGGCGGGTCGCTACGACATGGCCGACGTGCTCGGCTTGCGCGTGGACGGTCTCCCCCCCCGCGGGCCCTTGGCGGCGGGACCGAGCTCGCGTTAGCAAGGGGCGCGGGTGCGCGCCTACGTCGGCGTCGGGTCGAACCTCGGGGACCGGTGGGCCCACCTGGCCACGGCTGCGGCCATCCTGCGCCGGTCGCCGCGGGTCTCGGTCTTGCGCGCCTCGCGCGTCTACGACACCGTCCCCATCGGGCCACCGCAGCCGCGCTACCTCAACGCCGCCCTGGAGCTCGACACCGCTCTCCCCCCCCGGGCCCTCCACGGCGTCCTCCAGATGGCCGAGAACGCGGCCGGGAGGCGACGCTCCGGCCGCCGCTACCTGGCCCGCACGCTCGACCTCGACCTGCTCCTCTACGGGGAGGAAGTGATCCTGGACGAGCGGCTGCGGGTGCCGCACCCGGAGCTCACGGTTCGCCGGTTCGTGCTCGCTCCGCTCGCCGAGCTCTGCCCGGAGCTCGTGGTCCCCGGCACGGGGAGGAGCGTGGCCGAGCTCCTCGCCCGGGCGCCGCCCGACGAGGTGGTGGCGGTCGGGCTCTACCCCCTGTAGCTCGCCCTGGGGCGCCGCGCTTTGGGCCGCCCCCCGGTCGACTCGAAGAGCCTCGCAGCGAGGCCGCGCCCGCCTCCCTCCCTGAGGCGAGGGGAGGGCGAAGCGAGACTTCAGGCGAGCGTCACCCGGAACAGGTGACGCTCCGCCCGGTCGATCGCCGAGACGAGGTCGGCGCGGGTGAGGCGCAGACCGTCGGCTCGCTCCTTGAGCTCCAGGCACGCCTCGGTCACGAGCCGGGCGACGAGGTGCAGGGAGGTCTCCTCCGCCTTCGAGTGAAGGCGGTGGCCCTCCTGGACGAGGTGGGCGTCGATGCGCTCGAACTCGCGTCCGAGGTCGAGGCGCGCGATCTCGAGGGCCAGCCGCAGGACGTCGTCCCGGGGGGGAGAGGCCGCCCCCGAAAGAAAGCGCACCCGCTCCGCCTCGCTCGCGAAGGCGAGGTCGGCCGGCGGCCAAGCCCTGAGCTCGAAGGCGAGCTGGGCGCCGAAGCGGTCGAGCACGTATTCCTTCACCGGCACTGGCCGGCGGTCGTAGAGAAAGTCCCAGCGCCGATCGCGCACCGGGCGATTGTAAGCGCTCATCTCCCGCGGTGCTCTGGGGAAGTCGCTTTGCGTGGGGAGGATCGGGCTCGAGGGAGGCGAGAGGCAAGCAGAACAAGGGCGGGAGGGGTTTTCTCGCGTCCGCTCCCTCCTAGCCCGCGCTAGGTGCGGATCGCGTCCTGGAGAGCGTCCCGGGAGACGGGCCCCCCACCCCCGAGGAGTGCACGGGCCGCGTCCACCTGACCGAAGGTTCCCCACAATAGGACGCCGCGGACGCGGTCGCCCTCGAGGTAGTAGACGATCCCCTCGCGGTAGGGCTTCTTCCAGGAGCAGACCGTCTCGAGCCGGGAGTCGAGGCGCCCCACCGCCTCGTAGCCCAGGTCGAAGAGGTCCGAGTAGAAGAAGGGGAGGTGGGCGTAGGGTTCGGCCACCCCGGCCATGTTCCTGCCCGCGCAGCGGCCCGTCGTGAGGGCTGCGTCCTCGTGCTCGACTCGGACGGGGCCGCCCAATGCCTCGCTCAGGAAGCAGGCCACGTCGCCAGCGGCGAACACCCCGGGAGCGCTCGTCTCGAGCCGCTCGCTCACCACGATGCCGTTCTGGCAGAGGATCCCGGCGCCCCGGGCGAGGTCGACGTCGGGGACGATTCCCAGCCCGGCTACCACGACGTCGGCGACGATCTCGGAGCCGCCCCGGGTCCGGACCAGGGTCCCCTCGCCCCTCGGCTCGATCCCCACCGCCGCGTCGGAGGGGTGGAGACGGACTCCCTTCTCCTCGAACGTCCGGGTGACGAAGGCAGCGAGGTCGGCCGGGTACGTCCGCGCACCGATGGCCGCCTCGGGGAAGACCATCGCCACCTCCCGCCCGTCCGAGGCGAGGGCGGCGGCGACCTCCGAGCCGATGAAGCCTCCGCCGAGGACGACCGCGCGGCGGCCCGTCACCGCGCGGAGCCTTCGGAAGTCGGCGAGGGTCCGGAAGTACACCACCCGCTCGCCGCCGAAGGGCAGCCTCCGCGGGGTTCCGCCGGTGGCGAGGAGGAGCCGGTCGTAAGGGTGGGCCTTCCCCCGCTCGTCGAGCGCTTTGCGGGCCTCGACGTCGATCGAGACGATGCGGGTCCCGGGGAGGAGCTCGAGCCCGGGGATGTCGGCGAGCCACACGCTCTCCTCGGGCTTCCCGAACCACAAACCCTTCGAGAGAGGCGGCCGCGCGTAGGGCCGCTCCGGGTCGGCGCCGACCATCTCGATCCGTCCTCCCGGATCCACCTCTCGGATGGCCGCGGCAGCGGCGTGCCCGGTCATCCCGCTCCCGATGACGAGGTAACGCATCTCGCTCATGCGCTCTCCTGGCGGGGGAACGCGCGCCCTTTCGCGCCCCTCATCCCGGACGCTGGCATCGTGTCTTTGGCGGCCGTCCGCCCCTCCCGGAGGGGTCGGAGCCCGCGAGGTGGCTCTCGCCGGCCTGCGATCGACTTCGCCGCCCAAGGTCGGGTTCGAGATTCTGTTCCCTCCCCGGGTCTCCCTCGCGTGCCGGGACATAGCCCGGCGAGGAGGAGCCGTCGCCCGGGGTCGCGCGCGCATCGGTCTCGTCGCCGGAATGCACGCGCCCGTGCGGTTGTCGCAGGGGTGGACGCTCCTTCGACGGGAGTGGCGAGATCGGCGAGCGCACCGCGACGAATGAGCGCTCGAGCCTCGAATGCCGGGGGCGAGGTCCCCTCGTCTTTTCGCCGCTGCTCGTCCTGGAGGGGCTCCCGCGCGGGCCTTCGGGAGGGTCGCACCGACCGGCCGGGGAAGTGGCTCGTGCCATGGCTCCAGGGACCCCTCGCCTCCCCGAGCGCACGGGCGCCTCTTCGCCGAAGAGGGCCGGGAAAGGGCGGCCTCCGAAGGACGCCCATCCGCCGCCTCTGCCGCGAAGGCTTTTCCCCGCCGAGCTCGATCGAGTGGCGCGGACGGAGGGTCAAGCGGAGATCGCCCCATCCGTCGGGATCGCTCTCGGGGCCTTCGGGAGGGCGGCGGCCGCGAGGCCGGAGGAGGCGAGGGGGCAATGACCGGCCTTTGATTCAAGAAGCGGGAGTCCCGCGCCGACGAGCGAGCTTCTCCGGCGCGACCGGCGGTGTCGGGGGGGAGACGGCGGCCAGGGGGCTTCGTCCCTCCCCCCGCGCCAGTGGATCGAAGAGGTTGACAGCGGGGCCCACCGGCCGGACTCTCGCGAGGTGCCGATCTTCCGCCGCCCCCGATGGCGATCTCGTGAGGGTGAGGCCCCGGTGCGACGGATCGTGCCCTACCTCATGCGCAGGCGGAACGAGAGCGCCGTGTTCCACGACACCGTGTTCCGCCTCGCCGAGGCGCGCGCCTGGCTCAGGGCCTACAACCGCGCCCATGCACAGCAGGCCACCACCTTCCACCTCCTCGCCTACGCCTGCGTCGTGGCGCTCGAGATGAGACCACGGCAGAACCGCTTCTTCTCCGCCGGTCCCCTCCACCAGCGGCGAGACGTCTCATGAGACCGCCGGAACGGCTGGCCGTGACCGCCACGCTGGCGGTGTCCCTGGTGCTGGCGGTATTTCGCCCGGCCGGGGCGGGGACCGGGCTCTTTGTGCTGGCCGCTGCCCTTCTCGTCGCTGCGGGGCTCGCCCTTCTCGTCGACCTCGGCGGGCGGCTCGGGCTGGTCCGGGATGTTTCCCCGTACGCGCTCCTCGTGACGCTCTACACGCAGCTCAAGCCCACCATCGAGGCGCTCAATGACGCGCGATACGATGGGCTCTTTGCCCGCCTGGACGATCGCTATCTGGGGGCGCTGGTTCGGATCTGGCGCGGCGCCCTGGGCAGGCCGGACGCCTTCACCGACGCGGTCTACCTCGCCTACGTGAGCTTCTACTTCATGCCGGTGGCGGTGCTCCTCGCGGTGCGGGCGAGCCGGGACCGAGGGACGTTCGAGCGAGCGTCCTTCACCGTTCTCTTTGGGTTCATCCTCTCCTACGTCGGGTACCTCTTCTGGCCGACGTCCGGGCCGCGGCTCTCGCCGGCCGAGGAGGTGGCCCTGGGCGGGGGCCCGGTGAGCCAGGCGGTCAGGGCCTTCCTGCGCGCCGCCGGGGTGAACACGCTCGATGCCTTCCCGAGCGGGCACACCGCCCTATCGATGCTGTCCGCATGGATCGGTTCACGGCTCTTCCCGCGCGCCGCCCCTTTCCTGTGGGCCTGGAGCGGCGCCATCGTGTTTTCGACCATCTACGTGCACGTGCATTACGTGTGCGATCTCTTCGGAGGGGTGCTCCTCTTCGGCCTCACCCTTCTCGTGATGCCGGCGGCGTGGCGTCTCATGAGCGGCAGCCCCAGCCCCTCCCCTCGTACGGAGAGATGACGGGCGCGAGGGACCGCCCCGGGGCGAGGCCAGCGCCCGAGGTGGCCAGGGACGCGAGGGTGGGGATTTGACCGGAACGCCCCCCGCCGGGGAGGCACCGCTTGAGCGCGGGGCACGACCGAGCTAAGAAGGCGCACCCCGCGCGAAATCGCCGGGCCTGAGGGTGCCCTCCTTTTGGCGCTCGAGGAGACCGGGATGCTGGTCGTGATGAACCGCCACGCCACGGCCGAGCAGGTGGAAGCCGTGGTCCTGAAGATCCGGAGCCTGGGGCTCACCGCTCATCCCATCCCCGGCGCCCAGCGCGTCGCCATCGGCATCACCGGCAACAAGGGAGGGCTGGAGCCCGACCTCTTCACCACGCTCCCGGGGGTGGCCGAGGCCATCCGGGTCTCTCAGCCCTTCAAGCTCGTCTCGCGCGAGGTGAAGGAGGAGGACACGGTCATCGAGGTGAGGGGGGCTACCCTGGGTGGAAGGGGAGGCCTGGCCGTCGTTGCCGGTCCGTGCTCGGTCGAGTCCGAGGAGCAGCTCCTCGACACGGCGCACGCCGTGAAGCGGGCGGGCGCTCGGTTCTTGCGGGGAGGGGCCTACAAGCCTCGCACGAGCCCCTACGAGTTCCAGGGACTGGCCGAGGAGGCGCTGAAGCTCCTCGCAAGGGCTCGGGAGGAGACCGGGCTTTCCATCGTGACGGAAGTGATGGACGTCGAGACGCTGCCCATGGTTGCCGACTACGCCGACGTTCTCCAGGTGGGAGCTCGCAACATGCAGAACTTCTCGCTCCTCAAGCAGCTCGGGACGATGAGGCGCCCGGTCCTCTTGAAGCGCGGCCCCTCGGCGACCATCAAGGAGTGGCTCATGGCCGCCGAGTACCTGGTCTCCCGCGGCAACTACGAGGTGGCGCTGTGCGAGCGCGGGATCCGCACCTTCGAGACCATGACCCGAAACACGCTGGACCTGAACGCGGTCCCGGTCCTGAAGGCGCTCTCGCACCTGCCAGTGCTCGTCGACCCGTCCCACGGCATCGGGCTACGGGCCCACGTTGCCGCCATGGCCCGCGCCGGGGTGGCGGCGGGAGCGGACGGCATCATGGTCGAGGTTCACCCCCACCCCGAGGCCGCTCTCTCCGACGGGGCGCAGTCGCTCACCGTGCCCGAGTTCGAGGAGCTCATGCTGCAGGTGCGGTCGATCGCGGCTGCGGTGGGGCGGACCGTCTAGATCCTCCTCCTCGTCCCGGGCCGTGGGGCTGCGTCCTTCCTCCCTGGTCCGCCCGGCGCCTCGAGGGTCCATCTCGAGCCCGCCGGCGGGGGAAGCGCATCCGCCGCGGGCGAGAAGGGAAGGGCGAGCCTTGGCCCTTCGCCACGGCTCTAGCCCCAGGGCTCGCCCTTCTTCGGCGCTCTTTGAACCTCCAGCCGGTCCGGCCGGGGGGCAGCGACCGGTGCGGGGCGCGTGGTAACCTGCCCGTTTTCCGCGCCAAGGAGCCCCGATGTTCATCGCCATGAAGCCCCACGCCACCCCCGCCGAGTTCGAGGCGGTGGTGGAGAAGATCCGCGCCTTGAACCTCACCCCGCACCCCATCGTCGGCACCGAGCGGAAGGTGGTGGCGGTCATCGGAGACATCGCCGGGCTCGACCCCGAGGAATTGTTCGGCACCATGCCCGGGGTGGCCGAGGCCCTCCGGGTCTCCCAGCCGTTCAAGCTCGTCTCCCGCGAGGTGAAGGAGGAGGACACCGTCCTCGACGTGGGGGGCGTGCCGCTCGGCGGCCGCGCCATCGCGGTCATGGCCGGTCCCTGCTCGGTCGAGTCGAGGGAGCAGATCCTCGAGACGGCGGAGGCGGTGAAGCGGGCCGGCGCCCGGTTCCTGCGAGGCGGGGCGTTCAAGCCCCGCACGAGCCCCTACGAGTTCCAGGGGCTACGGGAGGAGGGCCTGAAGCTGCTCGCCCTCGCTCGGGAACGGACCGGCCTCAAGGTGGTGACCGAGGTGAAGGACACCGAGACCCTCTCCCTGGTGGCGGAGTACGCCGACGTCCTGCAGGTGGGAGCCCGCAACATGCAGAACTACTCGCTCCTCGAGCGGCTCGGGACCGTCGACAAGCCGGTGCTCTTGAAGCGCGGCCTCTCCGCCACCATCAAGGAGTGGCTCATGGCCGCCGAGTACGTGGTCTCGAAGGGGAATCATCGGGTGGCGCTCTGCGAGCGAGGGATCCGGACATTCGAGACGATGACTCGCAACACCCTCGATATCAACGCCATCCCGGTCGTGAAGGCCTTGACCCACCTTCCCGTGCTCGTCGACCCGTCGCACGGGATCGGGCTGCGTGCCCATGTGCCCGCCATCGCGCGAGCGGGTGTCGCGGCGGGCGCGGACGGGATCATCGTGGAGGTGCATCCCACCCCGGAGAAGGCGCTCTCGGATGGGCACCAGTCGCTCACGCCGGGCGAGTTCGAAGAGCTCATGAAGCAGGTCCGGGTGATCGCCGGCGCGATCGGGCGGCCCATTCCGGTCTGATCCGCACCGGTCGTTCCATCCCGAAACAGTAGGAGCCCGCTATCCGCCCGGTTTGGGGGCTAAGGCTCCTTGACGTACGCCCGGGATGCGTTAACTGTTGGACGTGAAGCTTGAGCACGAGATTCCCGCTTCCGAGGATCGCCAAGACGTCGCGATTCCGGGAGGTTGCATCCTCTGCGGAGGAGACCTGGCCGTGCGTTTCACCGGCAAGGGTGCGGTCTCGTTTTGCCCGCGGTGCAACTGGCTCTCGCACCCGCGTGTGCGCCGCGAGGACGGCAACGTCTACATGATGCACCCCGCTGCCGGGCTGTCCTGAAGTCGCTCACCCGAGCGAGGCCCTAAGCGCTCGTAAGTCCACCGGCTCACCAGCCGGGGGGTCTATGCGGACCCGAGTACAACTGGGCACAAAACGGGAGTATCAAGGAGATCGGCGACCCCCAGACGGGCACTCGCCTTGAGAGTCCTCGCTTGAGCGGCAACCGGCGGCCGCGGCATGGCCGACTCGGAACCAGATCATGAGCGGAGAGGGGCCCTTCATAGAGGTCACGCGGGCATTGCGGCAGGAGCCGTGGGAGGGGGGCGCGGCCGCCATCGAGGACCCGGGCGGTCTGTTCGCCCCAAAGACCGTCCCGGGGAAGCCCACCACGTTCCGGGCACCTTCTCCCTGGGCAACCTCAGGCTTTCCCCCGATGATCTCCGCCCCGAGGACGTGCCCCGGCTCTTCGTCGTGATCGGCCCCATGCAGAAGACCCTGCTCGGCCCTGCCATCGCCCAAGAACCGCTCGACCCCTTGGCCAGGGAGCTTCCATGAGGCTCCGCCTGCTCGCAGCCGCACCGCTCGTGCTCGCCGCGATCCTCGTGGCTCTCATCCTGGGCCTTTCCCCGAGCGGAGAGCTCGACCTCCTCTTCCGTGCCGAGGGGGTGCTGGTGAAGGCGGTGGCCGCAGCCGGGTGCGCGGCGGCCGCCCTCTCTTTCGCCCCGCGAAGCCGGCTCCGCGTGGCCTGGAGCCTGATGGCGGGGTGCTACCTCGTGCTCGCGGTGAAGACCACCCCGGTGCTCGGGGACGACCTCGTGGTCGTCCGGGTGGGAACCCTGCTCGCGAACGTCCTCGCGCCCCTCGGCTCCTTGCTCATGGTGCAGGCCTGGTACGGCTCGGGGCTCGCCCCGGCCATTCCCCCCGTCCGCCGGCGGGTCCTGCCGCTCCTCACCTTCGTCGGGGCCCTCTTCGTGGCCGGTCCGGGGCTCATCTCGCGGGTGGAGGCGGTGGGACAGGACCCATTGGCCATCCTCCTCATCTTCTCCGCCCTGGGCGACATCGGGAGCATCACCCTGCTCGCGCCCCTGTTGCTCATCGCCCTCGCGATGCGGGGCGGCCGGCTGGCCTGGCCCTGGGCGCTTCTCGCTGCGGGGGAGCTGTCCTGGCTTCTCTACGACGTCGTCTCCTCCTTGGAGCCCGACGTGCTCTCGTCCCCGGCGCTGGTACACGGGCTGCCCGAGATGCTGAGGGCGTCCGGCTGCCTGTTCTACGCCGCGGCGGGGCTCGCCCAAAGGTTCGCGCTCCAGGCCGCGCCTCGCTACGAGGAAGCCGGCACGGCATGAGGGGCTTGGCCCGAGCCGGCCAGGGCAGAGCCCGTGGCCAAGGGGCGAAGGGTTGAGCCCCTCCGCCACGCCGCAGGAGCTCATCGCGCTCCGCCTGGCGGAGTACCTCGGCCCGAACACCGCACGGGTCGCCGCCCGGCTGTGCTCGGAGCGGGCGACCGGGCGCGCGGCCGGTCCGCTCACGCGCGCGGAAGAGACTCGCCTCCTCGAGGCGCTGCGCCCCATGCTTCGAACACTCCTCGGCCGGGCGCGCGCCGAGGACCTGCTCCGGCAACTCGCTCAGGATCTCGCATGAACCCCCCTCCCGCCCTCGTGGGTCCCCGGCCGGCGTCCCTCGTGAAGAGCCCCGGGGCCTGCCTCTTTATGGCCCTCCTCGTCGCCGCGGTGCTCTCCGCGGTGGAGACGACGGCGTCCCCCCTCGCCCTCGAAGGCCTCGCCGTCTGCGTGGCGGTGGCGGCATACCTCGTCGGAGCGGCGGGAGCCTTTGCCGGGGCCACGGGCTTCGCGAGGGGCGACCACCTCCGCCGGGCCTGGATCCTCATTGGCCTCGCCTCCTTCGCCCTGGCCGCCGGCCGCCTCTTGTGGCCGGGTGAGCTCCTCGGGCTCCCCGACACGCTCACCACCCTCTGGCTCCGCTCGGCCGTGACGGTCTTCTCGAACGTCCTGAACGTCCTGGGGATGGGCCTCATCGCCCTCACCTGGCTTCGGGCCGGCCTGCCCCCTCCCGGATCCCCGCGCGAGCGGATCGCGGTGGGCGTGGTCCTCGCGCTCGTGGCCTTTCTCGTGCCGGGCCCGAGTCTCGTGGCCGACCTTCAGGCGGCGCTCCGGGGCGATCCCTACGCGGGCGCGCTCGTCGTCGGGGGCGCCTGCGACGTGGCCGTGTTCCTCCTCATTGCCCCGGTGTTCCTCATGGCGAGGGCGCTCTCCGGCGGATCGCTCGCCTGGCCGTTCGGCCTCGTGGCCGCGAGCAACCTCGCCTGGCTGGTGCTCGACGGGTTCGAGCTCTATGGCTCGCTCCCCGGCATGCCCCCCGGCGTGGGCCGGGTGCTCACCGGCCTCCTTCGCACCCTCGCCTGCCTTCTGCTCGCGGCGGCGGGGATCACCCAGCGCCTGGCGGTCCTGAGCGGCGCGCCGGTCGAAGCGCCCGCTTGAGCGACCGGACGAACTTGACCACCCGGCCGGCGCGGATGGGGCGCGGTCCGCCCTCGGCGATCCGCTCGACGATGGCGCTGCCCACCACCACCCCGTCGGCCAGCGGGCCGAGGGCCCGCGCCTGCTCGGGGGAGGAGACGCCGAACCCGATCACCACCGGGAGGGAGGTGGCCCTTCGAATCGACGCCACGAGCGGGCCGATGGCGGGCGGCGAGGAGTGCCGGGCGCCGGTGACGCCGGTCACCGACACGAAGTAGAGGAACCCGGTGGCGGCCCTGGCGGCGGCCTCCACCCGGGCCTGGTTCGAGGTGGGAGCGAGCAGGTACACGAGCCGGACCCCGCTCGCGGCCGCGGCCGGAGCGATGAGATCCCCCTCCTCGGGGAGGAGGTCGGGGACGATGAGGGCGTCGACGCCCGAGGAGGAACACCCCTCCATGAGCCTGTCGACCCCGTGCGCGATCAAGGGGTTCAGGTATCCCATGAGGGCGATGGGGATCTGGGAGCGGGCCCTCACCCGGGCCGCGATCGAGAGCACGTCCTCGAGCGTGGTTCCGCGGGAGAGGGCCCGCGTGGCGGCCGCCTGGATGGTGGGTCCGTCGGCGATGGGATCGGAGAACGGGACGCCCAGCTCGAGGAGGTCGGCGCCCCCCTCGACGCAGGCGAGGGCCATGGCGAGCGAGGTGCTCGGGTCGGGATCGCCGCCCATGACGTAGGTCACGAGGGCCGCCTCGCCGGCGTCGCGGCAGCGTGCGAAGGCCGAGCCGATGCGATCCACGGATCGGTCGGGGAGGGCGGGAAGGTCGGGGCGGGCGTTCACCGTCCTTCTCCCTTCCGGGCCCGGGGCGGACGGCGGACCGGGCCCGCGAGGAGGGCGCGAACCTGTTCCACGTCCTTGTCGCCGCGGCCCGAGACGTTCACGAGCACCAGCCCATCGGGGCCGAGCTCCGCGCCGAGTTTTCGGGCGGCGGAGACGGCGTGGGCGCTCTCCAGGGCGGGGATGATCCCCTCGAGGCGGGCCAGGTACTGGAACGAGTCCAGGGCCTCGGCGTCGGTCTGCGGGGCGAGGGTGAGCCGCCCCCGATCCTTGAGGAAGGAGAGCTCGGGGCCGACGCCGGGGTAGTCGAGCCCGGCCGAGACCGAGTGGGCCTCGGCGATCTGGCCGTGCTCGTCCTGGAGCACGTAGCTGCGCGAGCCGTGGAGCACGCCCGGCCTGCCCCGGGCCAGCGAGGCCCCGTGCCGCCCAGTGGAGAGGCCGTGGCCGGCGGCCTCGGCGGCGACGAGCCGGACGGCCGCGTCCTCGAGGAAGGCGCTGAACACCCCCATGGCATTGGACCCGCCCCCCACGCAGGCCACCACCGCGTCCGGCAGCCGGCCGCAGCGCTCCAGCACCTGCCTGCGGGCCTCGCGCCCGATCACCGACTGGAAGGAACGGACCAGGGCGGGGTACGGGTGCGGGCCGGCCACCGAGCCGATGATGTAGTAGGTGTCGCCGACGTTCGTGACCCAGTCGCGCAGGGCCTCGTTCATCGCGTCCTTGAGGGTCCGGGAGCCGGTCTCGACCGGGATCACCCGGGCTCCGAGCAGCTGCATGCGGAAGACGTTCAGCGCCTGGCGCTGCACGTCGAGGGCGCCCTGGTACACGTCGCAGGGGAGGCCGAACAGCGCGGCGACGGTGGCGGTGGCCACGCCGTGCTGGCCGGCGCCGGTCTCGGCGATGATCCGCCTCTTGCCCATGCGGCGAGCGAGCAGCACCTGGCCGAGGGTGTTGTTGAGCTTGTGGGACCCGGTGTGGCACAGATCCTCGCGCTTCAGGAGCACCCGGCAGCCGCCCAGGTCGGCGCTCATGCGCCGAGCCTCGGAGAGAGGGGTCTCCCGGCCCGCGTACCGGGAGAGGAGAAGGTCGAGCTCCTCCGCGAACGAGGGATCCTCCCGGGCCTCCCGCCAGGCGAGGGCGAGCTCGTCCAGCGCCGGAACCAGGGTCTCGGGAACGAACCGCCCGCCATACTCGCCGAACCGTCCCCGCTCGTCGGGTAGCCCCGCCTCGATCACGGACCCTCCTTCACTGGCTCGAGGGCCGACTTGGCGTTCCGGATGAACGCCTCGACGAGCCTCCTGTCCTTATGCCCGGGAGCGGACTCCACCCCGCTCGCGACGTCCACGCCGCGGGGGCGCACCCGCCGGATCGCCTGGGCCACGTTCTCGGGGGTGAGCCCCCCCGCGAGAAAGAGCGGGACCCTCGCCCCGATCTCGGCCGCGACCGACCAGTCGAAGCTCGTTCCGCTCCCGCCGTAGCCGGGAGAGGCGGAATCGAGGAGGAAGGCCGAGACCGCATACGCCCCGAGGGCGGAAAGGGAGCGGCGGTCCTTGACGCGGATCGCCTTCACCACCGGGACGGGGGACTTGGCGCAGAGGGCGGGAGGCTCGTCGCCGTGCAGCTGCACGGCGCGGATGCCCGAGACCCGGACGGCCTCGAGAAGCTCCTCCTCGCTCGGGTCGACGAGGACGCCCACCGGCAAGACCGAGGGGGGCAGGGCGTCGACCAGGGCGGCCGCGGACCGCGGGGGGAGGTAGCGGGGCGAATTCGGCCAGAAGTTGAAGCCCAGGCAGTCCGCCCCGAGCCCGGAGGCCCAGAGAGCGTCCTCGAGCCGGGTGATCCCGCAGATCTTGACGAGCACGCCGCCGCTCACGGGGCCATCCCCGCCAAGGAGAGCTCGGCGAGCAGGGCGGCCGGGTCCAGAGCGCGCACCAGCGCCTCGCCCACGAGGAGGTTCGCCGCCCCCACCCGGCGGAGCCGCCGGACGTCGGCGGCGGTCCTGATCCCGCTCTCGGCGACGCCCTTCACGCGCCCGGGGAGCGCGGGGAGGATCCGCTCGGAGGCGGAGAGGTCCACGGCGAAGGTCCGCAGGTCGCGGTTGTTCACCCCGACGAGGCGGGCCCCGGCGAGGAGCGCGGTCTCGGCCTCGGCCGGATCGTGCACCTCGACCAGGGCGGAGAGCTCGAGGGCGGCACAGTCCTCGAGGAGGCGGCGGAGCACGTCCGGCGCGAGCGCGGCCACGATGAGCAGCACCGCGTCCGCCCCGGCGGCGCGGGCCTCGAGGAGCTGGTAGCGGTCCAGGACGAAGTCCTTGCGGAGCAGCGGGAGGTCGACCGCGGCCCTCGCCGCGGAGAGGTCCTCGAGGGAGCCCGAGAACCCGGGCCCGTCGGTGAGCACGGACAGGGCCGCGGCGCCGGCCCCTGCGTACCGCCGCGCCTGGGACGGGGCGCAGAGGTCCGGGTCCAAGGGGCCGGCCGACGGGCTGGCCCGCTTCACCTCGGCGACGATCCGGATGGGCCCGCCGGAGGGGGAGAGAGCGGCCTCGAACGGGCGCGGCCGCGGCGCGGCGGCGGCGCGGGCCTCGAGCTCCCGGTCGGGGAGAGCGGCCCGGCGCTCCGCCACCTCGACCCGCTTGCGCGCCAGGATCTCTTCGAGGAACGACGGGCTCATGTGGCGGGGGCGGTGACGGAGGCGAGCTGGCGAAGCTTCTCGTAGGCCGCCCCCCGGTCGAGCGATTCGGCGGCGAGGCGGACCCCGTGCCGGAGATCGCCGGCGGCGCCGGCGCTGACCAGGGCGGCGGCGGCGTTGGCGAGGACGGCGTCGCGGGGCGGCCCCTTCTGACCCCCGAGGATGTCCCGCAGGATCCGCGCGTTCTCGCTGGCGTCCCCTCCCGCAAGGGATTCGACCGGGTGGCGGGGGAGACCCATGTCCTCGGGGACCATCGCGTACCGGTCGGTGGTCCCGTCCTTGACCTCGCAGACGTGGGTCATGCCGGTGACGGCCACCTCGTCGAGCCCCTCGCCGTGCACCACGAAGGCGTGCCGCGCTCCCAGCTTGGCGAGAACGCCCCCGAGGACGGGGACCCACCGCGCCTCGTAGACGCCCATGACCTGGTGGCGGGCGCCGGCCGGGTTGGCGAGCGGCCCGAGCAGGTTGAAGACGGTGCGCACGCCGAGCTCGCGGCGGATGCCGGCCACCGCCTTGAAGGCGGGATGGAGCCTGGGCGCGAACAAGAATCCGATCCCCACCTCGGAGATGGCTCGCTCGACCACGTCCTTGGGCGCGTCGACGTTCACCCCGAGGGCGGCGAGGACGTCGGCCGAGCCGGCCCGGGAGGAGACCGCCCGGTTGCCGTGCTTGGCCACGCACACCCCCGCCCCCGCCACCGCGAACGCCGCGCCGGTGGAGATGTTGAAGGTGTGGCGGCCGTCGCCTCCGGTGCCGCAGGTGTCCACGAAGACCTCGCGATCGACCCTGACCCGGTCGACCCTGGCCCGCATCACCTCGGCCGCACCGGTGATCTCGTCCACGGTCTCCCCCTTGAGCCGCAGGGCGGCTAAGAAGGCGCCGACCTGTGCCGGGGTCGCCCCTCCGTCGGCGATCTCCTCCATCGCCGCCACCACCTCGGCCCGGGTGAGGTCCTGCCTTTCGATGAGCCGTTCGATCGCTTTTTGGATCATGGCCCTGCCTCCCGGGAAGGACGCTTCGCAGCGCTCCTTTGCGGCGCGAACGCCCTGAGCCAGTTCGCGAGGAGCCGCTTCCCCTGCGGCGTGAGGATCGACTCGGGGTGGAACTGTACCCCTTCCACCGGGAGCCGCCGGTGACGGAGCCCCATGATCTCGCCCTCCGCGGTCCAGGCCGAGACGGCGAGGCAGCCGGGCAGGCTCTCCCGTTCGACCACCAGGGAGTGGTAGCGGCCCGCCTCGAAGGGCATGGAGAGGCCGGCGTAGAGTCCCCGTCCCCGGTGGTGGACCGGGCTCGACTTGCCGTGGACGATGCGGGTGTTTCTCACCACCCGGCCTCCGAAGGCTTGGCCGATGGCCTGGTGGCCGAGGCAAACGCCGAGGATGGGGAGCTCCCCGAAGAGGGCGGCGATGGCCGGGAGGGTCACGCCGGCCTCGTCCGGCGTGCACGGCCCGGGGGAGAGAACGAGCCCGTCCGGCCGGCGCCCCCTGATCCCTGCGACGTCGAGCTCGTCGTTGCGGAAGACCTCGATCCGCGCTCCCAGCTCGCCGAGGAGCTGCACGAGGTTGAAGGTGAACGAGTCGTAGTTGTCCACGAGGACGAGGTGGGGGCCCGGGTTCTCGGCTCCGAACAAGGTCCCGGGGGAGGCGGTCCCTCGCGAGGAGGGGCGGGCTCGTTCCCTTTCTCTCTTCTCGCTCACGGCCGGCCCCCCCGCGGCCTTGCCAAGGGCCGCCGGGCGGCCACGGCGCGCCGCCCTCCCGCCCCCCGCCCGCGCCCCCTCTTCCCCCGGGCGCCCTTCGGAGGCGGAGCGCTCGTCGCGTGGAGGGCCCGCCCCTGCGCCTGGGCGACGGCGGTGAACACGGCCCGAGCCTTGTTCAAGGACTCCTGGTACTCCGCCGCGGGCAGCGAGTCGTAGACGATGCCGCCGCCGGCCTGGACCGACACCCGGCCACCATTGGCCATGAGGGTGCGGATGGCGATGCACATCTCCATGTTCCCGCCGCGGTCGAAGTAGCCCACCGCCCCGGCGTAGGGACCCCGACGGGCCGGTTCCAGCTCGTCGATGATCTCCATGGCCCGCACCTTGGGGGAGCCGGACACGGTCCCGGCGGGAAAGCCGGCGCGCAGGACGTCCACCGCCTCGAGTCCCGGCAGAAGCTGTCCCCGCACCTCCGACACGAGGTGCATGACGTGGGAGTAGCGCTCCACGGAGCGCAGGGCGGTGACCCGGACCGAGCCCAGGGCCGAGACGCGCCCCACGTCGTTGCGGCCCAGGTCGACGAGCATCATGTGCTCGGCGTTCTCCTTCGGGTCCGCCCGGAGCTCGGCCTCGAGCCGGGCGTCCTCGGCCGGGTCCGCGCCCCGGCGGCGGGTCCCGGCGATGGGGCGCAGGGTGATCTCTCCCTCCTCGAGCTTCACCAGAGTCTCGGGCGAGGAACCGACGAGGGCGCGCTCTCCGTCCCTCACGAAGAAGAGGTAGGGGGAGGGGTTCACCCGCCGCAGCGCCCGGTAGATCTCGAAGGGAGGCAAGGCGCAGTCCGCGTCGAAGCGCTGGGAGACGACGATCTGCTGGCAGTCGCCGGCGGTGATGTACTCCTTCGCCTTGCGGACCGCGGAGAGGAACGCCCGGCGCGAGACCCTGGGGGAGAGGGCCGCGCTCTTCGCCGCGCGCCGGGGGCGGGGGTCCTTGAGCGGGCGGGCCAGTGCCGAAAGGCGCCGCGCGAGCCGGTCCACCGCCCGAAGGTAGAGCCCGCGGGGGTCGTCGCCCTCGTCGCACCGGACCTCCTGGATGAGGTGGAGCGAGTGGCGGAGGTTGTCGAAGGCCACCACCTCGTCGAAGTCCATGAAAAGGACGTCGGGGAAGGAGAGCTCGTCGGGCCCCTTCACCTTGACGCGGGGCTCGAAGAGCCGGACGGCGTCGTAGGAGACGTGCCCCACGAGTCCCCCGGAGAAGCGCGGGGTCCCCGGGACCCGGACCGCCCGGTGGGTCGAGAGGGCCGCCCGGATCTTGGCGATTGGGTCCCCTTGGTCACCGAGCTTGTAGCGGAGGGTGCTGCGCGGTCCGGCGCCCAGGAAGGAGAACCGGGCGCTTTTCTCCCCTCCCTCGACCGACTCGAGGAGGAAGGCCTGGGGCTTCCCCCGCGAGATCTTGAGGAAGGCGGAGACGGGCGTCTCGGTGTCGGCGTCCACCTCGACGCGCACCGGAACCGCCCGGCCCGGCCGGCACAGGGAGAGGAAGGTGTCGAGATCGGGGAGGACGCTCTCAAGAGAGGCGCCAAAGAAACACCGTCATGCCCTCACCCGCCTTTGGGGCCCGGCCACCTCGACGGCGTCCCTGGCCACGATCCGGTTCTCGCTGTTCACGAGCACCACCACGGGCTTATGGGTTCGGGCCTCGGACTCCTCGAGCTCGGCGAACGAGGCGAGGATGACCTTGTCGCCGGGCCGGTTGAGGTGCGCCGCCGCCCCGTTGATGCACACGACGCCGGAGCCTCGCTCGCCGCGCAAGGCGTAGGTCTCGAGCCGGGACCCGCGGGTGACGTTCCACACCTGGACGGCCTCGTGCTCCCAGATCCCGGCCGCCTCGAGCAGGTCCTCGTCGATGGTGACCGAGCCCTCGTAGTCGAGGTCCGCGTCGGTCACGGTGGCGCGGTGGATCTTGGACTTGAGGAACGTCCGGCGCATGGCTGGGAGGATGTCTTTACCCGCTCGGCGCATCCCGCGCAAGCGGCAGCGGGAAAAGGGGCACGCCCCGGTTGTCCTGGGGGCCCTGGTCCGCTAGCGTCCCGTTCCCAGGTGATTCGGCCCGTCGCAGCCCGCCGGCTCGAGGTCCACGCCGCTGCCCGCGGGGACCTGGCGGGGTTCCTCCGCCTCGACCCCCAGCGGCTCCGCTTCTCGCTCGGAACCTCGCTCGCGGAGGTGTCCGTTCCCATAGAGATCTCTTCCGACGCCTCCTCCATCGTCCGCGGATCGGGGGTGGAGCTCGCGCTCCTTCTCACCTCGCACCATCGCAGGTTCGTGGCCGGGGACGACCTCGATCGGCTCATCCTGCGCGAGGACTACGCGGCGCTGCCCCTGGTCCAGGCGGCCCTCTCGCCCTCGACGGGTGGCCCGGACCTCCGCTCCGCCGCCCAGCTCGGTCCGGCCCTGCACCCGGCCTTGACCGCCGGCGTGGTCTCGGCCTGGATGGGAAAGGGTGGTCGCGGCCGCTCGCTCGTGGCCCTGTGGATCGAGCTGCTCCGACAGGCCTTCGCCGAGATGGAGGAGACGCGGGGCCGGGAGCGTACCCCCCTGCTCGTCGTCCTGGCGCTCTCCGCGGCGAGCGCGGCATCGGCGGCCGACATGCAGGGCGCGCTCCCCTCGGCCCCGCTGGACCGCTACTTCCGGGCGGGCGCCCTCGCGGGGATGTGGCTCGCGGCTCGCACCGGGCTCTTTCGCGCCTGGCGGGAGACGGGGCGGGCGGCGAAGGATCCCCTGGCCCTGCAGCTCGAGGCGGCGATCTCGCCCGTGACCTTCCTCGGCGGTCGCGCGGGCGCGCTCGCGGGCGGTGTCACGCTGTACGGCCTCGAGCTCTCCGCCGGCGTGCCGCGGGCCGACGACCTGCTCGTGCGCCTGTCGGCGGGGGGGGCGGCCGAGGAGGCCGCGGCCGAGATCCTTTCCTCCCTCGAGGCCGAGCACGACCTGGGGCGAAGGGCGGAGGGGGCGGTGGCGGTGGCGGCCCTGCGCGACCTGCTCACCGATGGGCTCGCCGCTGCCGAGGGGGGAGGGCCCCGCTCGGCCCTCGATTCCGTTCGCGATCTCCTCTGTGGACCGGGGGCGCTCTCTGCCGCTCTCGCCGACGAGGCGGGGCGCCGGGAGCTCCAGGGGGTGCTCTCGGACCTTTCCCCGAAGGGAAAGGAGGAGCCGCTCGGGCGCGCCGCCGCGGCGGTCCGGGCCTGGCGTCAGAAGGATCCGGGTGCCGCCCTCGGGATCTCCCGGGCCGCTTCCCACGCCGAGTACGCCGCCGCGGCGTCGTCGCTGCTCGCCGACGTGACGCTCGACCGGGTGGCCGGGGTCGCCCGGCGGGCCTTCTCCTTCCGGACGGGCCGGGAGGCCGAGGGCGGCAGCGAGGCCGAGTGGGAGCTCGGCCGTCTCTACCGGCTCTCCGCGCGGGGGGGGAGGATCCTCCGGGCCCCCTCGGACCGGCGCACCGCTCACCTCTTCACGGACGTAAAAGACTTCACCCGGCGCACCGCGCTTTTGGGCGAGGCCGCCATGGCCGAGTTCTTGAGGCGCGAGTTCTACGGGCCCATCCTCACGGCCGCCCAGGAGCACTTCAGCGGGATGGATCACCTGGCCGACCGGGGCGGCGTCTCGCTCAACGCCCTGCTCGGCGATGCCATCAGCTTCTGCGGCCGGATCGACGCCATGGTCGACTTGGCCAAGATGGTCCGGGGGCACATGGCCTCTTACGCTCTGCGGCTTTCGCGGGAGGTCTCGAGCGAGGTGGTGGCCCGCCAGATCGCGGTCATCGAGCAGGCCCAGGCGGCGGCTCTTTCGGAGGCCCGGGCGGCGCGGGAGAGGGCGGAGGCGCTGCTCACCGCGGAGCGGGCGGGGACGGCGGAGCACGCGGCCGCCCAGGCCACCCTCGCCCGCGCCCGCACCGAGGAGGAACGCCTTTCCGCCGAGCGCGAACGGGCCCTCTCCCGGGCCCGCGGCGAGGCGCTCGAGGCCGGCACCTTCATCAGCTACGGCTCCGAGCCGCTCGTGGTCGTGATCGAGGACGAGGTCTTCGGTCGAAACCGGGTGGCCATCGCCGAGAAGATCAACGAGGCGGCGCGGGGGACCGCCCGTGCCCCCTCGGCCCGGTCTCGGGCCGATGCGGCGCTGAAGAGAGAGCGGGCCCGTCGCGGGAACCCCGAGCTCCCCCACGCCTTCAGCGTCTTCATCGGCCGACCGTTCGGCCTCGCCCTGGGCCCCGAGGCCGAGGAGGAGGCGGTTTCGGCCTGGAGGGAGGGGGACGGCGCCCGGGCGATGCGCCTCTTGTCCGGGCCCGCCCGCGAGGCCCTCCGGGCCGCCTCCCAGGACGATCCCGACGAGCCGGCCGACATCTACAACAGCGGCGCCGCCCTGTCCGAGGAGGCCCTCGAGGTCTTCCTCGCGGAGGTGGGCCGGGCCCGCGACGTCCGCCGGGTGACGGTTCCCCCGGAGAAGATCCCCGAGGAGCTGAAGGCCCGCTGGTTCTTCGGCGAGGGGCCCCAGGATCTCGTGGTGTGCGGCCGGGGGAACCGGGTGGAGGAGATGTTCCGGCGGGTGGGGCGTGCGTCCTTCAAGGGCCTGGGCGGGGTGGTGGTCTGGGAGCTCTGCGCCGAGACGGGTGGTCCGGGCGCGCTCGCGGCAGCGCTCGGCACCTCGTGGTTCAAGGGCGCCCTCTAAACTAAGAGTTGTCCCATAATTCGCCGAGGGGCGAGGAAGGGTCCAAGCCGGTTCGCCGTCGGGCCCGCTCGAACGTGGTCTGGCGAGTGCCAGGCTCTCATCTCGGGTTGCGTCCGGGGCCGTGCCGACGGTTCGCCGAGCCACCGGCATCTGCGCCGGTGTGGACATCCACGAGTCGAGGCAGCTGGCCTCGCAGGCGGAGAGGTCGTTTCGCTCGGACCGGGTGTCTTGCCACCCGTGAGAAGAGGAAAGGTGGAGGAGACGGTGGATCTCGGAATGAGCCCGCTGAGCTGCAGGGTAGTCGACGCGGGCGGAGGCGGGCTCGCCGGGACGGTCGAGCACGATGAAGGCCCCAAGGACAGCGGAGACGACGTCCCGGTCGCCAACCGTACCGCAGCGGGTGCAGCGATGGACGCGGTCGGCAAGAGACTTCGGTACCCGTGCGCCGCAAGGACACTACTGGGAGAGCGTGGTGGTGCGGGTAGGGATTCGGACAAGTCCGCCTTTGTGGCCGGCGAGGTTTGCTACCGTCCGCGCCTCGCGGTCGATGGCCGACACGAGTAGGCCAGGGGTGAAGGCGGCCACCCCCCGCCCCCAGTTGCGGGCCCAGGCTGAGATGGCGGCGTCCTCGACCACGAGGTTGTAGCCGTGGAGACGGACCAGCTCGGCGGCGGCGCGCCGGGCCCGGTCCCGCCGTGCCTGTGCCGCGGATGCTGCAGCGGCGGCCTGCGCGGCGCGCAGGCGGCGGTAGCTCTGCGAAAGCTGGTGCGCCGGTAGGCCTTGAGCGGGACCCCACCTCCCCGTGCCAGCCTCGGGCCCTGCGGGATCACTTCTACCGGGGGCAGGTCAGCAGCAGCGCGCCGCCGGGCGCGCTTCTCCTGCCGCTTGGACAGTTGGTACTGAGCCCGGTTCAGAGCTCGCCGCGACCGCTCCAGTGCCCGCTGCCGGCGCCGCTCCCGCCGACCGCGACGTGCCTCGCCCTCACGGGCCGCGCGGTCTCGCTCGACCCGGGTGAGCCGCAGGGCACGGCCCTCCATCTGCGAGGCGATGATGAGCTTAGAGACGTTGACGTCGATTCCTGCCGCCCGGTTCGCTTCGGCCTTTGCCACCTCCGCTCGCCTCGCTTTCGAGAGGGGCGAGACGTAGGGAGGGGTCAGCACCATGAGGTGCGCCTCGTAGCGCCAGCCACCCGGGACTTGGGGCGACCGCGTGCGAACGAGATCGACCTTGTGCCACCTTGAGGGGTCGAGGAGGTAGTGGTCGAGGATGGGCTGGTTGCAGGGTGCGGTGGGCAGGCGAACGGGCAGGACGAGCTTCCCTTCGACAAGGCCGCTCATCACAACCGCCAAGGGGCCCTCATAGGCCCAAAGTCCGTGCCCTCCGGAACGACGAGACGCCGGGGGCTCCTTGAAATCGCCGTCCGGCCCGGTGAACCTCGCCCGGTGGCCGGTGAGCGAGCCGTGGAGCCGGAACGTCTCCCACTTGCGTTCCCGGGTGTGCGAGCGGGCCCGACCGGGCAGGCGGGTAAATTCGTGCCACCTCCCTACGTGCAAGAGCCCCTGCCGGCGCCCGGACGCATCGCGGAACAGGTGCCGCTCCACCGCCGGCCAGACCGAGTCGGCGAGATGCATGGCCAGCGCCTTGGTGATGTGCCGCCGGAGGTGGGGCGCACCGTCGAGGTAGGCGTAGGCCTGGTGTTCGAGCGCCGTGCGGCTCAAACCGAGTCTATCCCGCATGGCCGCGGCAAAAAACTGGCCGGTCCTTCGCGACCACCGCCGGCGCGGTTGACATCTTGCCCACACCATTGCCACGGTCGCCTTCCTCCACAACCTCAAGCTCGACCTTCGGGACAGCTCCTTAGAGAGGCCCTCCTTGCCCCGGTGGCCCGGCGTGCCCAAGCTGAACCGCGTGGAGCGGGCCCGCGACACGCTTCGCACCACCGGCGGCCCGGTGGGCCCGCGCGCGCTGAACGTGCTCCTCGGCGTTTGGCTCTTCGCCTCGGCGTTCCTTTGGCGCCACCCGGACAACGTCGGGTACAACGACTGGGTCTGCGGGCTGCTCGTGGCGGCGGCGGCGCTCTCGGCGGTGTGGGCCCCGGGGTACCGTTTCGTCTCTGCGGGTATCGCCGTCTGGCTTTCGTTCTCGACCCTCCTCTTCGGGTACCAATCGTTCGTGGCGCGCCTCCACGATCTGGCCCTCGCGGGGGCGATCTTCGTCGTTTCCCTGGTGCACGGGCCGCCCCCGCTCGAGGCGAGGGAGGGGGAGGGGTAGGCTCGCCCGCGGACCCGGGGCCGTCGTCGGGTCCTCTGCGACTAGAGGGGAGCTCGGTCGACCGGGTCGTACACGGGCGACAGGGCGAGGGCTCGCGCCGGGCCGGGCGGCGAGCTCCCTTGGTATCCTCGACGGGTGACCCACGGCGTTTTGGAGGAGCTTTGGCGCGGCCTCCTCCCGTTCTTCGGGAGCGGGTGGCCCTTAATCGCCGCCGCCGCAGCGGCCCTGGGCCTGGCCCTCTTCCTCGCGAGCCGCAGGGCTCGCGGTAAGAAGCCTCGCCGGTCCGGGCGGCGGAGGGCTCCTCGTTATCCCGTCGTCTTGGCCCACGGGCTTCTCGGGTTCGACGAACTGCGCATGGGCCGGATGCGCACCGAGTACTTCCGGGGCGTGGCCGAGCGATTGGAGCGGGAGGGCT
This sequence comes from Anaeromyxobacter sp., assembly GCA_035686075.1. GTDB lineage: Bacteria > Myxococcota > Myxococcia > Myxococcales > Anaeromyxobacteraceae > Anaeromyxobacter. The sequence continues at coordinate 2,420 of DASRZU010000009.1, read as the reverse complement.
ATCTCGTCCACCGCTCAAGGGTGTCGAAGACCGCCTCCATCGCCGATCGGGCGAGGGAGCTCGCGGCGTTCGTTCAGGAGCTCCCCGGGCGGCGGGTGAACGTGGTGGCGCATTCCATGGGAGGCCTGGACGCCCGGTTTGCCCTCACTCACCTCGGGATGTCGCGGAAGGTGGCCTCGGTGACGACGGTGGGAACGCCCCACCTCGGAACTCCGCTCGCCGACCTCGGCGCGCGGCCCGGCGCGAAGACCCTCTGGGCGGCCCTTCGCGGTTTGGGGATGAACGTCGACGCGTTTCACGATCTCACGACGGAGCGCATGGCGGAGTTCAACGAGTCCACCCCGGACGCGCGGGGGGTGCTCTACGCGAGCGTGGTGGGTGCCCCCGGTGGGCGGCGCGAGGTGATGCCCATCCTGGTGCCCACTTACCTGTGGCTGGGCGAGTGGGCCGGGGGAAACGACGGGCTCGTCCCGGCAGCCTCCCAGCGCTGGGGCGAGGTCGTCCGGGAGGTCGGCGCCGACCACTTCGCGCAGATCGGCTGGTCGCGAAGGTTCGCGGCGGGGGAGTTCTATCTCGAGCTCCTCCACGAGCTTCGGGCCTTTGGCCTCTAAGGAGGCGGCCCTAGCGCGAAGCCCGCCCGCGCTCGTCCGCGATCTTCCCCTCGAAATAGGAGGAGAGGGCGGCGAGCGCGGTGGTGGCGGCGACCACCCGAAGCGCGGTTCCGACCCCGAGCGGGATCGCCTCTGGCCCGGCGCGGGCGAGCACCGTGGTGTAGACGGCCCCGGAGAGCCCGACCCCGAGCACCATGCCCACGTTGCGGGACCCGGCCAGGACGCCGGAGGCGATGCCTCGGCGGTTCGGCGGGGCGGCGCCGAGGAGCCGGCTGTTGTTCGGGGCAACGAAGGCGCCGAAGCCGAAGCCGCAGAGGCCCATGCCCAGCATCACGAGGGCGATGGGCGTGGACGGGCCGACGAAGGAGAGGGAGAAGAGGCCCGCCGAGAGGAGCGAGAGGCCGGCGACCACCGGGCCGCGGGTTCCGAACCGGTCGGAGAGAGTCCCCGCGAGGGGAGCCGTCACCATCATGAGAGCGGGCTGGGAGGTGAGGACGAGTCCCGCCGTGTCGGCCGTGAGCCCGCGCCAGGCGAGGTAGAAGGGCAAAAGGAAGAGCACCGCGAACTGCGCCACGTAGGAGAGCATCGCGCTCGCGACCGCTCCCGAGAACACGCGGCTCGCGAAGAGGGACAGGTCGAGCATGGGCTCTTCCGAGCGGTTCTCCACGAGGAGGAACGCACCGAGGAGCACCGCTGCGGTCACGAGGAGCCCGACGATCGACGGAGCGGTCCAGCCCCAGGCATGTCCCTGGTTCAGCGCGAGGAGCAGGGAAAGGAGCCCCACGAAGAAGAGCGCCGCCCCGAGGAAGTCGAAGCCCGGGGGCACCTCGGCGGGCTTGTCGCGGGCGACGTTCCGCTGGCTGAGCCAGGAACCGACGAGGCCCACCGGGACGTTCACGTAGAACACCGCTTGCCAACCGAGGTGCGTGGCGAGGAGCCCCCCGAGCGGCGGTCCGACCGCGAGGCCCAGGTAGGTCATGACCGCCTGCAGGCCCAGGGCGCGCCCCCGCTCGCTCGGCGGGAAGCTCTGGACGAGGATGGCGGGCGCGTTGGCGTAGAGCATCGCGGCCGAGAGGGCCTGGACGGCGCGGAAGGCCACGAGCCACCCCACCGAGGGGGAGAGGCCGCACAGGGCCGAGGAGAGGACGAATCCCAAGAAGCCGGCGACGTAGACGTCCTTGTGGCCGCGCAGGTCGCCGAGGCGACCGACGATGAGCAAGACTCCGCTCACCACGAGGAGGTAAACCGTCACCACCCACTCGATGCCGGCCACGCTCGTGTGAAGGGCCCGCCCGAGGGTGGGCAAGAGCGCGTTCACGATGCTCGCGTCGAGGGCGGACATGAACGTGCCCACCCCCACCGCGGCGAGGACCGCCCACTTGGCCCCATCGGCCGCACCGGTTCTAAGATCCACGGGGAGTCGGCCCCCTTTCATATCCGTTCACCCTAACGGACTCTAAAGGGCGTTCCCCCGGCCCGCCGCCCATCACCCTGTGCGGAGGGCGCTTCTAGGATCTCCTGGGAGGAGGGCTCCTCGCGTGCCCTTGCCCCCCGGCCGGGGGGAAGGTCCACCCGTCCTTCAGGCAGCCTTGCGCCGACGACCCTTGGCTGCCGCTCGATGCGGTCTTTGGTGGCGAACGGCCTGCGGTCGAGCCTTTGGCCGAGCCTCTTCACCCGGTTTCTCTCGAGTGGCCCGGTTGTCGGGATGGTTCGGCGGCGCTAAGGGGTGAGAGTGAACGTCCACCTCGTCGATGGGACCTACGAGCTCTTTCGCGCCTACTTCGGCGCGCCGCGGGCGAGCGCCCCGGA
>DASRZU010000008.1:0-53892 GCA_035686075.1 Anaeromyxobacter sp. | reverse complement strand
CCAGGGCATCCTGCTCGGGCTCGTTGGCTGGCAGGACCAGACCGCCAGCGATGAGGTCCGTCCCGGCGATGCTCACGATGTGGCGCTTGTAGCCATTGAACCGCTTGGAGTGGCTCTTGCGCCCGTGGCGCATCTCCTTGTCCCCGAGCGGGGGCATCCGGTCTCGCGCCACGCCCCGTCGGATCCGGAGGCCGCCTCCCGGTCGGGCTCGAGGTCCTGCTCCAGCACGCGGCGCAGGGCCTGCAGGGCCTCTTGAAGCGGTTTCTCGTGGACCTTGTCCCCGGCGTGCTTGGTCCCCCAAGCCTTTAGGGCGTCGACTTCGCCGAGCAACCGCTGCAGCGCCTCCGCCTGTTCTGCCGGGTCGTCCCAGTCGATGTCGAGGGTGGCCTTGAGGCTGGGCCCAGAAAGGAGCTTCAGCCCTGCCTCCTTCAACACCACCTCGCGGGGCTTGGAGAGCGCGACTGCCGCGCAGTCCACCACCGTCGAGAGCGCTCGCCCGATGAGGTTCCAGGTGTCCTCCACCCGCCAAGCTCCGAGCAGCGGCGAGGAGTCGAGCATCGCCTTCAGCTTCTGCCAGCCGAATCTCCCGGTGCGCTTGGCGATCTCCACCGTCCGGTCGAGCAGCTTCTTGTCCAGGTCGTGCGCGATGAGGCGCTCGCGGAAGGCTGGCAGAACGCCCTGGGAGAAAGGCGCTTCCTCGGCCCCCAGGCATCCCAGGGGGAGTTGCCAGCGCCTGTCGTTGGCGGCGGTCTCCACCGCATCGGCATCGCTCACCTGGTCGTACGCTTGAAGCAGCGTCACCATCGCGAGGAGCGCCGGGGGGATCGGCACGGCCCCCGCGGAACACCGTAAGCCCCCTCGAGCTCCGCCTGGAATGCCTCGTCGAAGAGGTCAGGCTGTACTTCCCGCAGAAAGGCGTACAGCTTCCCCGTACGCTTCATCCGGCCTGCGACTCTCGCCTCTCGCCCATCCAACTCCGGCCGCAACGTCCACCGCATCCCTGACCTCCTGGCGCCAGTCCGCGCGCCAAGAGATCAAGGACTCTCGGGAAAGTCGATCCCTACGATCCGAACGGGTGGGCTGATCGCTTCTCTAGTGAGCGGCAGCCCCGCTGTCCGAGCTGACCATGAGGGAACTCACGTTTACGGGCTCGAAATCCGCCAGCGTGAGGCTCCTCAAGCAAGAGAGGTCGGAGTCGTTCCAACGGGAATCAGGGGTTCCAATCAAGCCTCCGCTCTTCCCGTTGTCGGCGAGGATGATGCCGTAGTTCCGGAAGGCGGTGATGATGATTGCGGCCTGCGGGCTCGTGGCTGCGCACGCTGGGGTCGCCACCGACGCTTTCAGCCGGTAAGTCTCCCCCGCCGGTCCGCTCATCGAGCATGAGCTCGGCGGGGACGACTGCGAGAGCATGGTTTGGGTCGGTACGCCAGTGCACGACCCGGTTCCGGCCGTCTCTGTCGCCGGCCACACCCAGTTGTTGAGCATGTGATTTACCGTGAACCGAATGGGATGCTGGACCGTGCCATTCGGCGCACTCAGAGTCCCCGTCCCGATCACCTCGTCGGCGTTCACGAGCAGGGGAGCCACCGGCAATCCCGCGGCGTCGGCAGTGCCATTGCCCTGCGGCGTCAGGGCGTTCGAAGTGACGTCCGCCCAAAGAGCGTTCGAGGAATCCGTCCAGCCGTTTGTGCCCAGGAGGATGCCTTGCCACATCTCGTACAGCGCCGGCGGGTTTCCGCCTCCCCCTTCCCGATAGACCAGCACATGCATGTCCCCACCTGAAACCGAGGTGCCTTCGACCGGGGCGTACGGCGGGATGGGCCCGGACGTGAAGTATGACTGGTACACAGTGGTCGCCACCGGTATGTCCGGCTGGTTGTACGGAACCTCGATGGCCGGGATGCCGTTCGGCAGGTTCGCGTAGGCCGCGCCCCCGAAAAACGCCTGGATGGTCGCAGACTGGTAACCGCTATAGATCGGGGCCGCCGGTGAGGTGTCGACCGGCAAGCCCGTCGAGGCAAAGTCGACCCGGTGGTGAAAGATGGAGTTCGACGGAAAGATCGACGCTAGGAAGCCGTTGGCTCCGGCGATGCCGAAGGTCAGGGCGGTATTGGCCGTGTGACTCGCCGCGTCGGCGACTTGAAACTGGACGACGTACGACCCCTGGCCGCCTACCAGGGAGCTCGAAATGAGCCCCGTCGAGGGATCAAGCGACATCCCTTCCGGGAGGGGAGCGTACGAGGACGAGTTCACGACGGAAAAGGTGTACGGAGTCGCCCCTCCCGAGGCTGCGAGCGTGCACGAATAAGCCTGCCCCTGCTTCGCGGCGGGACAGGCGGTGGTGGTGAAGGCCAGTAGGCTCCCCGATGCCGCAGAGGTGGTGGCGCTCGCGGTGTTCGTGTAGGCGGAGTCGCCGGAAGCGTTGAAAGCTCGAACTCGATACCAGTATATCGTACTTGCAGTCAACCCCGTGTCCGGGTACGTGGTCTCGCCGGCTCCGACCGAACCCACCAGGACGAAGGTCCCCGCCCTGCCCCCGGAATCGGGCGCCCGTTCGACGTAGAACCCGGTCTCGTTCGTGCTGTTGCTGGTCCACGTCAAGTTGATGGTCGACGAGGAAGCCGCCGTGGCGACCAGGTTCGTCGGCGCGGAAGGGGGGACGGAGCTGATGGTGTAGTCTGCCCTCGCGACGGAGGAGGGGGCCCAACCGCTGAGCTTGGCCTGGGCGTACCAGGTCCCGGCGCTCGTGACCGTGAAAGAAAAGGAGAGAGTCGTGGGTGGGTCCGTTTGACCTGTGTAGATGGAAGCGCCCGGGGTTGAAGAGCTGATCGTGACTACCGTCCCTGCGGCCACGGCCCCGGCAGCCGGCGCGAAGGTGGGGGTCCCCACCGTTTCAGCGTCCGGGTTCTGACCGACCTGACCACCTCCGCAAGCAAGAAGGAGGACGGTGCCAATGACGACCTGCACGCTCAGCTTCGGCGTCCTCAAGGGTGGCTCCTGGCGGCGACCCGGTCCCATCTCGACGGCGGAATCGGAAACTTGGGTCCTTAGCGCTCTCACGCGGTGTATGGTCTCGCGCGGTGTATGGAATCAAGAAGAAGATGTACTGAAATGGAGCACGCTGAGTGAACTCACCGGAGCCTCTTCGGTTCCGGGAAGCTGTTCCGGCTGCGGCGGCCCCCTCAGTCCAGAAACTTCCAGGTCCGGGCACCGTCGAGGCGGCGTACGCGGATTCCCTCGAGCACCTCCGGCTCAAGCAAACGCGCGTTCACGCCCATCTGGCTTGCCGGTCTCGGTCGCGCCGCCTCCCAGTGCGTGACGCAGCCGCAACGGGCGCACCGAACGAAGCGGAGGCGCCGCCCTCCCCAAGCGTAGGCCTGCGTCCCCTTCTGCGCGTGCTCGACGCGGACCCGGTCCGCCCTGAAGTACGCCCAGAGTGTGCCGTAGCGGCGGCAGATGGAGCAATTGCAGGAGACGAGGACGCGCGGGCGGCTCGGTAACACCAGCCGTACGGCGCCGCAGTGGCAGGTGCTCGTGAGCGCGGCTGCTGGGGCCGCTGGCAAGCGGTGGGCGAGGGAAGGGCGGGTCGCCATGCCCCATCTTAGCGGCCGGCCACGCTGGTTCCACGTGCGGGATCACTCCACCCCACCAGGCGATGCGGTTCGACATGGGCCGACCCGGGCCGCCCGCCAAGAAGTCCCGCGACGTGAACCTGCTCCCGTCCCAGCGGAGCGATCATTCAGGTGCGGACTCGGGCCTGCTGCTCCAGAACGGCGATCTCGAGGCCGAGCAGGTCGTTGACTGGCGTAGGGATACCGTGGCGCCTCCCCAGCTCCGTGACGGCACCGGCGAAGATCTCGACCTCCGTCTTGCGGCCGGCCTCCACGTCTTGGAGCATCGAGCTCTTTCCACCGGGATCGAGCCGGGCAATGATGGGGAAGATGCGTTCCGGGTCGTCGGGCGAGAGCCTCACCCCCTCCGGTCCGGAGATCGCCACCACCTCGGCGGCCGCGCGCCGGATGAGCTCGCGAACCTCGGCTGGCCGAAGGCGCCGAAAGGGATCCGCAGCACGGCCGAGACCTGGTTCACGCCCACGTTCAGCATGAACTTGAACCACTGCTCGTGGAGGATGTCGGCCGGGACCACGGAGGGGATACCGGCGCGGTCCAATAACGCCTTGACGGCGACCACCCGTGGGTCGGCCGGGTCGTTCGACGGCGCACCGAAGACCAGTCGGCCGATGTTGGCCTAATGAATGCGATTCGTCTCGCGCAGAACGTCGTTGCCGATGACGAAGGCGGGGAGCACCTTGTCCGGCCCCAAAGCCCGTTCCAGCTCCACCTCGCTGGAGATCCCGTTGAGCAGGGAGACGACGATCGTGCCGGGGCCGACGATCTTGCGGCAGTCCTCGATGGCGGCCGCCAGGTGGTGCTGCTTGACGGCGACGAGCAGGTGGTCGCCGGCGCGGCCGGCTCATCGGGGGAGTGGCAGCGGATCGGTACGTGGCGATCGTTGATGCTCAGCCCATCGGACTCCAGCCGGCGACGCCGCTCGCCCCCGGCGACCACGGTGAGGAGAGCTGGGTCGAGCGCGTGGAGCCGCTCGGCAAAGGAGCCGCCGACAGCCCCGGCTCCGCAGAGGACCACCCTGCGGATGCCCTGTGGTGGGACGACGGAGGCTCGGGGTCTGTCGGGCGTGCCCATGGAGCGACTTTACCCTGGGCTTCCATCACGGGAGGTCCGCGCCATCTTCTCGGGAGCGGCCTCCCAGGCACTCTCGAAGCCGTTCGAGGTCTCGCTAGTTGAGCAGGTTGGGTGCGGCACGCAGGGTAGCGAGCACTTCCCGGATCTCGCTCGCGTCTGGCGCGCCCGGCACCCGCTCGAGGTAGGTGCCGAGATCGCGAGCCGCCGCCGGCCGGAGCCCCAGGCGCGCGGAGAGGATCCCGCGGTCGCGCAGCTCCTCCAGCTCGTCCGGAGCGAGCAGCAAAAGCCGGTCGACCACCCAGTAGGTCCGCACGTCGTCCCCCTGCTTCATGTAGATCTGCTTCAGGTTCTGGAGCATCCGGAACAGGAGTTGGCGCGGCGTCACCGCCTGAAACCAGTGCGGGTCGAAGGCGCCCGCCGCGGGTCCACCCCGGGAGCGGAACGCGCACTCTTCCCTCGAAAGGAGAGCACCCCCGTTGAAGGCGTCGATGAAGACCTCGGGGCCCGCCTCCACTTGGAGCTTGACCATGAAATGGCGCGGGAGGCCCACGCCATGGAGCGGGATCCCAACCCTGCGGCCCACCTCCATGAGGAGGACGGAGAGGCTGATCGGAATGCCGAGCCGTCGCTCCAGGACCTCGTTCAGGAAGGAGTTGCGAGGGTCATAGTAGGCCTCCTCGTTCCCGCGGAAGCCGAGCTGACCGAAGAGAACGTCAGAGAGGGCGCGCAACCTGCCGGCCGTCCGCTGCGACTCGCTCGAGCGACGGCGGACCAGGGCGCCCAGGTCGTCGAGCCGGGCAAGGTAGTCGGCGGCGTCGAGGGCCGGGTACTCCTCAGCCGCAATGGCCAGTGCCGCCTCGTCGAGCGGTACCACCGGGCGTTCGATGAGCGCCTTGAAGCGAGCGCGGGCGGGGCTGTCGAGCTGCATCGGTCGCGCCGGAATATAGCGTCAAGGCGGTAGGCGCGCGCACGATCCCGCGAGCGACCGCAGCAAGGTCGGGGACTGGCACACGCGGGCCCCGGTCATCGCCGCAGGCCTGGCCCACCCCGTGGCCGCCGTCGCCCGCGTGAGTCACACCCTGAGCGGCCAGCTCCAAGTCCAGCTGCGGCGCGGCGATCGGATAGTGGCGGTGAGCAGGGCCTATGCGCACCTGTTCAAGACGATGTGACGGCTCGTGGCTCACCCGCGTGGACCGAAGGGCCCGGTCGCGCCGGCGGCCGACTCGCATGAAGGGTACGGAGCCGGTCTTCGTCCCGGGCAAGGGACCTTTCGAGGATGGGCCAGGCTCGGGACGGATGATGCCTTGGCGAGCCCAGCATTCCGGCAGGTCCAAGCCACCTCCTTCGCGATCGAGCAAGGCCCCCTCGAGATGGCAGTCTTCGGTGGAGCGTCGAGGACCGCCTGGACCCGCTATCCGGTTCGGCCCCCCAGGTAGGCGCGCTGCACACGGGGGTTCGCGGCCAGCGCCGCGGCTGCGTCGGCGAGCACCACGCGGCCGACCTCCAGCACGTACCCACGGTGTGCCAAGCGGAGCGCCGCGCGGGCGTTCTGCTCCACCAGCATGATGGTCACGCCCCGGGTGGCGTTGATCTCCCGGATGGTCCGGAAGATGGTACGCACCAGGAGCGGCGCGAGCCCCAGGGATGGCTCGTCGAGGAGAAGCACGCGGGGGTCGGCCATCAGGGCCCGGGCGATAGCCAGCATCTGCTGCTCGCCGCCGGAGAGCGTGCCGGCCAGCTGCTGCCGGCGGTCGCGGAGCGCGGGGAAGAGCTTCAGCACCCATTCCTCCGTCTGGGCGATAGCTTCCCGATCCGTCCGCGTGAATGCGCCGAGCATCAGGTTCTCGGCCACGGTCAGGGTGCCGAACAGGCGCCGCCCCTCGGGGGCGTGGGCGATCCCCAGCCGCACCAGCTCGTGGACCGGGATGGCGTGGGCCGGCTGCCCCTGGTATCGGATCTCGCCAGCCGCCGGGCGGAGAAGACCGCTGATGGCGCGAAGGGTGGTGGACTTGCCCGCGCCGTTGGCGCCGAGGATGGTGACGATCTCCCCCTGCGCCACCAAAAGATCGATGCCGTGCAGCGCCTCGACGTTGCCGTAGCGCACCTTGAGGCCACGCACCTCCAGCATGGGGCGGCTCGACGGCACTGCGGCTTCGGCCATGTCAGGCCTCCTCCGTCCCCAGGTAGGCCTCGATCACCTTGGGGTCGCGCTGGATGTTCGACGGGGGGCCCTCCGCGATCTTCTGGCCGTATTCCAGGACCACGATCCACTCGCAGGCGCGCATCACCAGGCTCATGTCGTGCTCGATGAGCAGCACGGTGATCCCGCGGGACCGGACCCGGCCGATGAGCCCCACCAGCTCGTCGGTCTCGTGCTCGTTCATGCCGCCCGCCGGTTCGTCCAGAACGAGGAGACGGGGGTCGCTCGCCAGGGCCCGGGCGATCTCCAGCCGACGCTGGTCGCCGTGCGATAAGTTCCTTGCCAGCTCCAGAGGCCGAGGGCCCAGCCCGACGAAGGTGAGCTCGGTGGCGGCCCGGGCCACCGCTTCCCGCTCCTCGCGGGCCTGGCGCGGCGGGCGAAGCATGGCGCCGAGGAGGCCGCCGCGCGTGCGGCAGTGCCGGCCGGCGAGCGCGTTTTCCACCGCCGAGAGCTGCTGAAACAGGCGGATGTTCTGGAAGGTGCGGGCAATCCCCAGCGAGACGATCCGGTGGGGCCTCATCCCCGAAAGCGATCGCCCCCGGAAGCGGATGGCACCGGCGTCGAGCCGGTGATTGCCGGTGATGAGGTTGAAGATGGTGGTCTTGCCGGCGCCATTCGGACCGATGAGCCCAACCACCGAGCCCTCGGCGACCTCGAAGGAGACCTCGTCCACGGCGGTGAGGCCGCCGAAGCGCTTGGTGGCGCCTCGCACCTCGAGGAGCGCGGTCACGGCGCTCCCTCCGCCGCCCCGGCGGGCCGTTCCTCGGGGGCCGCCGCGGTGAGGTCGGCGGGCCGGAAGCGAGGCAGGCGCGAGGGGAAGAGCCCCTGCGGCCGGAAGATCATCATCACCACCATCACCGCCCCGAACACCAGCATCCGCGCCGAGGCAAACCCACGGAACACCTCCGGCAGCCCGACCACCAAGGCCGCGGCCGCCACCACGCCGGGGATGGATCCGGAACCGCCCAGGATGACGATCAAGAACAGGACCACCGACTCCCAGAACCCGAACGACTCGGGCGAGATGATCGTCATCTTCGCGGCATAGAGCGTGCCGGCCATGCCCGCCCAGGCCGCGCCCACCGCGAAGGCGAGGAGACGGTAGCGGGCCGTGGGCACGCCGCTCCCCTCGGCCGCGACCTCGTCCTCGCGCAGATAGGCCAGGGCGCGGCCAAACCGCGACCGGGCCAGGCGATGGAAGAGCAGCACCGTTAGGGCCACGAAGCCCCAGATGAGATAGTAGAACTCCTCTGGGCGGCGAATGCGGTGGCCGAGCAGCACCGGCCGGGCGATCCCGAAGATTCCATTGGCCCCACCGGTCAGGCCGAAGACGTTGTTCACCAGGGCGATGCGGACGATCTCTCCCATGCCGATGGTGACGACGAGCAGGTAGTCGCCCCGGAGATGCACCACCGGTCGGGCCACGGCGGTGGCGAAAGCCGCGGAGATTACCGCCGCGACCGGCAGCGTCCAGAGGACCGGCACGCCCAGCCGGGTATTGAGGATGGCGGTCGTGTACGCGCCCACGGCGTAGAAGGCGGCGTGGCCCATGTTGAACAGGCCGGCGTCGCCCAGGATGACGTTCAGGGAAAGGGCCAAGAGCGCGTACAGGCCGATGTTGTTGAGCACGTCGACCCAGTACGGCCCGGCGACGAGCGGGATGACAAGCAGAACTGCCGCCGCGGCGGCGTAGCCTGTGCCCAGGCGTCGGCTCATACCTTGTCCGCCACCCGCTCGCCCAAGAGCCCCGACGGCCGGACGATGAGGATGAGGATCAGCACCAAGAAGGCGATCGCGTCCTTCCAGGCCACCGAGAGGTAGGCGGCCCCCAGCGCTTCGACCACGCCCAGGAGCAGGCCGCCCACCATGGCGCCGGGGATGTTGCCGATGCCGCCCAGGATGGCAGCGGTGAAGGCCTTCATCCCGTAGATCCAGCCCATGGTGAAGGAGATCTGGCCGTAGGTGAGGCCCACCAGAAGCCCGGCCGCGCCCCCCAGGGCCGGGCCGATGACGAATACCAAACGGATGACCCGGTTCACGTCGATGCCCATGAGCTGCGCCGCCGAGGGGTCGATGGCGGTGGCCCTGATGGCGGCTCCCAGGCGGGTCCGCTGCACGAAGAGGACGAGCACCGCCATCATGGCCACCGAGATGAGCACCACCGCGATCCGCAAGAGCGGCACGTGCAGGCCGAAGATGTCGAGGGCGGTCTGCGGCAAGAGGTCGGGGAAGACCTGGTAGCGCGCCCCGTAGATCAGCATCAGCGCGTTCTGCAGGAAGACCGAGGCCCCCAGGGCTGAGACCACCGCCGAGAGTCTCGGGGAGTTGCGCACCGGCCGGTAGGCGGCCCGCTCCAGCACCACCCCGATCACCGCCACCAGCCCCATCACCATCAGCGCCAAAAGGAGGAGACCCAGGCCCACCCCCAGCCGATCCTGGAGCGCCAGCGAGGCGAGCAGGGTCATGCCCAGGTATGCACCGTAGGTGAACAGGTCACCGTGGGCGAAGTTGATGAGCTTCAATACGCCGTACACCATCGTGTAGCCCAGGGCGATGAGGGCGTAGATGCTCCCCACCGCCAGGCCGTTCACCAGCTGCTCGAAAAATTGCATGGTGCAGGCAAGGGGCGGGGCGCGCCAGGGGAGCGCGCCCCGGACACTGCGGCGCGGGCGATCAGGGCTGGAGCTGGAAGCGGCCCTCGGCGTCCACCTGGTAGACGCGATACAGCTCGCCCACCCGGTCGCCCTTGGCGTTGAAGGAGATCTTGCCGGTGTAGCCGGGGAAGTCCTTGAGCCCGCCCACGAGATAGTCCCGGAGCGCGTCGGCCTTCACCGACTTCGTGGCTTCTATCGCCCGGGCGATGACCCGGAAGCCATCGCCGGCCAGGACGCCGTAGATCGAGCTGGGCGCCTCGCCATACTTCTTCTGGTAGGCGGCCACGTAGGTCCGGGCCTCGGGGGTGTCGAGGTCCGAGGGGATCGGCGGCGAGAGGAAGCGGAAGCCCTGGGCGGCCTCCTTACCGGCGATCTTGACCAGATCGGGGTTGTTGATGGCGTCGCCACCCAGGAACGGCACCGTCCATCCCATCTGCCGCTTCTGCTTGAGGAGCAGCCCCGCCTCGGGGTAGTAGCCGGTGAAGAAGACCACGTCCGGCCCCGCCGCCTTGAGCTTGGTGAGGATGGCCGAGTAGTCCTGCTCCTTCGGCGTGAGCGCATCGAAGAAGACCACGTTGACGTTCCGGGCCTTGAGGAGGGCGTTGATCTCGTCGGCCAACCCCTTGGAGTAGGCCGAGTTGTCGTGCAGGAGCGCCACGCGGCTGGCCTTCGCCTTCTGGATCAGGGAAGCCCCCACCCGCCCTTGCTCGTCATCCCGCGGGCAGGTCCGGAAGAAGTGCTGTAGCCCCTTCTCCGTGAGGCGCACGGCGGTGGACCCGTTCGCCACCTGGACGACGCCGGCCTCGTCGAGGATGTTCTGGGTGGCCTCGGTGACCGCCGAGCCGTAGGTGCCGATCACCGCCACCACCCCGCTGGTGGTGAGGCGCTGAGCCGCCAGCGATGCGGTGCGCGGGTCGCCGCCGTCGTCCTCGACCACCAGCTCCACCTGCCTCCCCAGGAGCCCACCCCGGGCGTTCGCCTCGGCGGTTAGCAGCTCCACGTTCCGCTTCATCTCCTGCCCCTCGCTCGCCCATGAGCCGGTCAACGGTGCGAGGAGGCCGATCTTGATGGGGTCGGCGGCGGCCGCCGGGGCCGCCGACGAGAGGCCGAGCGCCAACGCGAGAACAGTCAGAGTTCGCTTCATGGGTCGCTCCTAGGGCTGGAAAAGCCAGATTGAACACCATCCGCGGAGAACGGGCAAACGTCTCTTCCACGGACCGACTGCACCAGGGGAGCCGACGCCGCGGTGCGGCGATGACCGTGTCCAATCGTCCAACCGCTTGGCACCGCGAGGCACCACCATGCCGGGCGCGATCGATACGCGCCCCACCGAAGAGGCCTTTGAGCTCCTCTGACCCGGGCGCCGGGCAGAGGTGGGCTTGCCCCTCGACCAATTAGCCGGTCCCTCCGCGCCCCCTCGCTCCCTTCGTCTAGGTCGGGGGTCGGTAACGCCGATGAGTACGCCGGTTTTGCGAGCGAGGGGGGGGCGCGGCCTCGGCCCTCTCTGGCGTCCGGCCCGAAGATCCCCGTGGCGGCGGTTCGATTCCGCTCGGAGCGCCCTCTCTACGTCTCGGACGTCGAGCGCCAGCTTAGGGTGCAAGCCCGCTCTGCCTCACCGTTTTTCGGCGTTGGGCCGCCACCGCCTCGAAGGAGGAGGAATGCTAGCTGATCCGCTGGTGCTCTTCCGCCTGTCGGCGAGCGGCGCCACGCCTAGCGACGACGCCTGCCCGGACATGGCGGCCACCTCACCCCACCGCCAGGGTCGCCGATGCGACCCCGCCGGCGGGCACCACCACGAGCGCGGTCGCCTCGCGCGGCGTCGCTCCCCCCCGCCGGGCGCTGACCACGTGCTGCCCCGGCGCGACGGACCCGATCTGCGCGCGCTCCGTGCCCTGCAAGGTCCCCCGCCGCACGGCGTCGACCCACAGCTCGACCGGATCGGAGGCGCCATCCTTGATCGTCACCTCGATGGTCCCGGCCGCGAGCCCCTCCTTCTGAGTCTTGGCCATTCGCTCGAGCTCGGCGACGTTCGACTTGAACTCCGCCACCCACTCCTGCGTCTCCCCGTCGATGAGGTCGAGCACCGCCTTCTGCGCCGCCTTGAGCCGGTCGAGGAACGGCTGCGTCGTCGGCGCGTTCCCGGCGCCGGCGGGCCGCTGCGAGAGCAGGGCGATCCAGTCCAGGTGGAGCTCGGCCAGCACCCGCTGCAGGGCCAGGGCCGTGGTGATGTAGCGCGTGTAGGCGGTCGAGAAACCGAAGAACCGATCGAACGCGAGGAGGGCGGCGGCGAGCGCCAGGAACAGGTACCCGAGCTTGTCCCACCCCACGAGAGGCGGCGGCACACCCGCCGCACCCAGCAGCGGGGCGAGCCCGCCCAGGCCGACCAGCGCGAGGGCGAACCCCCGGATCGACTTGGACCAGAAGGCCTGGTGCCGCTTCGCGTCGAGGTACCAGCTGATGGACTCCGAAGCCTTCTCCTCGACCACCTCGTAGAGCTTCGAGAGCGCCTGGGGCAGGGCGTCAGCTTCCCTGAGGGCCGCGGACAGCGCGGCGGGCTCGAGGTTTCGTCTCATGCGACCTCCGGGCCGGACCCGCCCCGCCGGGCTCAGGGCGAGCTCCGGGCGACGCGGCCGGGGAAAGCGGGTGAAGCGCAGGGGAGGCCCGGGAGGTAGCGCTCGCACTCTGCCTTCGTCAGGGTTCGGACCACGCGCTCTCGGGCCGCCGCCAGCGCGGCCTCGTCGTTCACGGGATACAGGTCCGGGAGGCCGCCCTGCGTGCTGCTGATCACCGCGAGCCACCTGCCCTCGGCCCCCAGGGCAACGGTCTCGAGACCCTGCGGGTAGGGGACCGTCAGGATCACCTTCCGGCTGGCGACGTCCATGACGCGCACCATTCGGTCCCAACCGGCGTACGCGACCCGCTTTCCGTCGCCGCTGAAGACGACCGAGGTGAGACCCTGCAGGTACTGCTCCGACTCGTAGAAGGTCTTGAGGGTGGCGCCGTCGTGGAAGCGCAGCCGTCCGTCCAGGCCGGCGGTGGCGAGGATCCCCTGTGCGGAGAACGCCGCGTCCATGATCACCGTCTTTTCGGCGAGGGACACGGCCTCATTCTGGACCGAGGTGCAGCCCGTCGGGGTGCAGGAGTAGGTGCGAGCCCAGCCGCCGTCGGTGTAAGCGAGGAGCTTGCCTTCCGGCGTGAACCGGACCTTCATCTGTTGCTCCGGAGCGAGCGGTTCCACCCGCTTCGAGTCGTTCCGCCCGATCTCCCAGAACCACGCCGGCCCCTCGTCGCTGCCCTCCGCGAGGTACTTTCCGTCCCAGCTCAGCGACATGCCCGTCAGCTCCCCCACGAACCGGCTCGTGAAGAGCTTGTTCCCCGTCGAGGTCTCGACCACGTTCACCACGCCGTCGTCGCCCTTCGTGGCCAGGCGGGTTCCGTCCTGGCTGAACTCCAAGCCGCTCACCAGCGATCGGTGCCAGTCGCCGCCCGCGAGCTCCGCGCCGGTCTCCAGGTCCCAGATCTTCACGGTGCCGTCGCGACTGCCGGTCGCGAGGCGCGGCGCCCGCGCTGCGGCGGCGACGGCGGTCACGTGCTCCGCGTGACCGCGGGCGTCCCAGGTCCGGACGGTACCGTCCCAGCTCGCGGTGAGGAGCCGGTTCCCGTCTTGGGCGAACGCCACGCAGCACACCGGCTGCGAATGGCCGAGGAAGGAGGCGAGACGTGCGCGGGTGCCGACGCTCCAGATCACCGCGGACCCGTCGGCGGAGGCGCTGGCGATGCGGCGCCCGTCGGGACTGAAGGCGACTGCGAAGACGGTGTTGGCGTGTCGGCCGACCACCCGGACCCGCCGGTCCGCCGGCGCGTCGAGGTCGTAGACCCGCAGCTGATGGTCCCAGTTCGCGCTGGCGATCTTCCTTCCGTCGCTGCTCACCGCCAGGCCGTTGACGTGGTCCACCCGGACCGTGGGGTCCCTCAGCTCGCAGGGCGCCGGGCAGCCCGGCGGCCCCCGGGGCCCGGTGGGATCTGCGGCCCAGATCCGGACCGCGCCGTCCATGTGCGAGGTGGCAATCCAGGCCCCGTCGTCGCTGAAGGCGAGGTGGGTGACCTCGGCGGTCTGGCCAGGGGCGGCGCCGACCTCGCGCGGCGGGCTTCCGTCGAGCGCCCACATGCGTATCCGGCCCCGAGCGTCACCGGTGGCGAACGAGCTCCCGGTCGCCTCTCGGGGCGAGAAGGCGACGCCCTCGATCGCCGAGCTGCCCCCCTGCGACCTCGAGTTCTGCAGGCGGGGCGGACCGGACCCGGTCGCTTCCCACACCCTGACCTGACCGTCGTCGCTGCCGGCGACGAGGAGGGCCCCGGAGCGATCGAATCCCAGTGCCCGGACCTCCGACACCGGCTCGACCCGGTGCTCGGCCAGCTTCTCGCCCGTGGTCGCGGACCACACCGTCACGATGCCCTCCTCTTGGGCGACGGCGACGAGCTCGCGGGCGGGGTGGTAGGCCATCGTCATGATCCGGGCCTGCACGTCGATCCAAGGGCGCAGCGCGCGCGACTGTGCGGTGGCCCTGCGCAACACCCCCGCGAGCTCCGGCACGCTCGCCGCCCGCGGATCCGAGGCGCCGCGGATCGCGAGGAGGAGGCCGAGCTGGGGGTCGGCATCGAGGTTCACCAGCGCGGACTCGGCCAGGGCGCGCAGGTCCGCCACGGCCCGGGCCTCGTTCGCGCGCGAAGTCTCGTGCAGTGCCACCGCGCGGGCATCGTTGGCGCGCGAGCTCTCGACGAGTGCCAGGCCAACGGTGAGCGCCAGGCCGAGCGCGAGAAGCCCCAGGGCGACCACGAAGACCTTCATCTGCCGGACGCGCCGCCGTTCTCGCTGGATCCGCTCCTCGGCGCGGGCGGAGAGCCGTTGCTTGTCGAACCAGACGCGCCAGGCGGCGATCGACTTGCCCAGGACGTCGTGGAAGATCTCGTACCGGACGTTCTCCGGCGGCTCTCCCGGGGACGCCGGGACCTGGCGCAGGATCCGCGCCTCCGAGGCCTCGAGCCGCGAGAGCACGGAGGCGAGCTCTGCCGGCCCCCGGTCCAGGTAGCCGGAGAGGTCCGCGAGCGAGAGGGCGATCTTCCCGCCGCTGGGCGTGACCAGGTAGCGGAAGACCTCGGCCGCCAGGTTCTGCTCGGCGGTCGAGAGCTTCCCCAAGGCCACCCGGAGGTGCTCGCGCACGATGGCCTCGGCGCCGCCGAGGCGCTCGAGGGTCGCGCGCCGGAGAACCCGTGAGCCCTCCCCTGCCTCCTCCGCCCAGATCCGCTCGAGGACGAGCTGCAGGTAAGGCGCCTCGATCCGCACCTCCGGCGCGGCGGCCCCGGAGGTCGGCACGCCTCCCCGCCCCGGCTCGCCCACCAGCACCCTTCCGGTCCGGACCTGCTCGATCGCGCCCTCCACGAGCACTGGCTCGATCTCGACCGAGTCGTCCCCGTGGTGCTGGTTCCAGTACGCGAGGGGACCGGTGGTGGCCGCGCGCGCGCCCGCCGCGCTCAGGTGCTGGATACGCAAGGTGTTCCGGAGGACGCCCGGGATCCTTCCCTTGAACACGTCGAGCCGCGCCACCGAGTCCTCGCGCAGCGCGACGATGAAGTTAGCGCGGAGGTCCCCGGAGTTCACCGCTTTCGCGAACTCGTGCACGAACGAGCCCGCGCCCGTCTCGCCCGCGTGGTAGAGGAACAAGTCCTCGAACTGGTCGAGGACGACGAGGAGGTCCTGCCCGGTGGCCTCGATCACGGCGCCGAGCCAGGCCGCGAGCGGCAGCGAGCCGGCCGCGGGCAGCGACATCGCGGCGCCTCCGAGCGCCGCCCGGGCCTCCTCTTCCACCCGCCCCTCGAGCGCGAGCACGGGATCGTCGCGCCACGAGGCGAAGGCGACCACGAGGAACTCGGGCTGCTGCCCGGCGACGCGCTGGGTCTTCTGCTCCGCCCGCAGGTCGTGCAGGAGCCCGGCGCGCAGCACCGAGGTCTTTCCCACGCCGCTCGCGCCGTAGACGATGGTGAGCCGGGCGGCGAGCAGGTTCGCCCGCAGGAGCGCCCGCTCCGCGTCCCGGCCGAAGAAGAGCTCCGCGTCCTCTTCCCGGAACGGGACCAGCCCCTGGTACGGGCAGGACTCTCGCCCCCGCGAGGGGCCGGGCTCCAAGGAAGCGGCGATCGCGGGGGCCTCGCTCACGGCGTTCCGGCTTGCGCCTCCGCTGCCGGCGGGGGCGGTGCAGGAGGAGGCGGCGGCTCGAGCTTTCCGTGGAGCCCCTCGACGTACTGCTCGAGCGGCACATCGAGGATCTCCACCTTGCGGTTCTCCCAGAACTTCTGTTCCAGCTCGTCGGGCCGGAACTGGATCGCCCAGGACTTGTAGCTGAGCGTCTGCTCGCGGGTGATACGGTGCAGGATCACCCGGAGGTTCCAGTCGCGGAGTCCGTAGCCCAGGAACAGGAAGTGGCTCCGGCGAAGCTTCGCCGCCAGCACCACCGGGACGAGGCTCCCGAGATCCGTCCGGGTGAGATAGTCGATGTAGTGATCCTCGGTGATGACGAAGCTGTCCCGGTCCGGCATCTGCCGATCCACGGAGCCGTGGATCTTCATGACCACCGTGCGCCGGTCCAGGCCGATGCTGCCGTACTCGTTCGGTACCTCGATGATGCGGGGATCCTCGCCGGGGGGGGAGTGGACGAACTTGCCCTGCTCGTGGCCGTCTGCGACGTAGACGACGAGCTCGTACTCCTCGTGGGCCTCGCGGAGTGCCCGCTCCATCAGGTCGTCGTAGTTCGTGGTGACGATGAGGGGGTACTGAGCGACCGGACCCCGTGCCCGCAGGAGCGCCGGGATGCACGAGAGCAGCTGGTGTACGCTCGTGGGTGGGTAGTCCGCGTCGAACACCTGGTGGAGCCGCTCGTACAGCGGCCCCGAGCCCTCCATCACCGAGAGGTACTGCGAGACGCGGAGCAGGTCCGACGCGTCCGACTGCGGGTACATGGTCTGCCGGGCCAGGTACTCGGCCAGCTCGCGGCCGTCGGGGAGATAGCGGCGGAGCTCCAGGTCCCACTGCACGCCGAGGGGCCGGCCGCAGCGGTTCACGCCGGCGCCGAGGAAGAAGATCACGCGCCCGTCGAGCACCGCCTTGGCGACGGTCTGGAGATGAACGTCCCTGGGGTCGGGCATCCCTGCCTCCCGAACAAAGTGGATACTACACGCACAGTATATATCGCCCGTTCCCGGGCCCGTGACCCCGCCGGCCCTGACGAAGTGGGGCGCCACCCAAATCGGGGCAAACGAACGCTGAGTCCCACGGCCAAAGGTCGCGACGGTGGGCCTGCACGGTCGCCCCCGGTACGTGGTACTCCCGCGGCAGCCGGCAAGGTCTGAGACGACCTTGCCGGACAGACGGGTCTCCTGGAGAACGGGAAATAGCCGAGGCGTGGGGCCCAGGGCCATGGAATATCCGCGCCACAGCTGCATCCTTTCTAGCGTGGGTAAGGACCTCACCGACTCGGACCTGGTCGTTCGGGCGCAGGCGGGCGACCGCGACGCCTTCGGCGCGCTGGTCGAGCGCCACCAGGCTCGGGTGATTGCGGCTTGCCTGCGTCTTTCGGGAAACCTGCCCGAGGCTCAGGACTTGGCGCACGAGGCCCTGGTGCAGGCCTGGCTGGAGCTGTGCCGGCTGCGCGCCCCCGATCGCTTCGGGGCGTGGTTGCGCATCATCACGCTGAACGTGTTCCGGATGCGATATCGCCGCCGGCGGGACGAGGTTCCTCTACCCGAAGACCTGCCCGCGGACCCGCCGGCGGATCGCTCGATCGAGCGTGCCGTCTCGCGGGCCCTCTTCCGGCTCTCCCCCTCCCACCGCGTCCCGCTGGTGCTGCATCATCTGGAGGGCTTGTCCACGCAGGAAGTGGCGGCCATCCTGGACGTGCCGCAGGGAACGGTGCTGTCGCGGCTCCACCGCGGACGAAAGGCGATCGAGGACATGGTGCGCGAGGAGTGGGAAGAGCGCGTGGCGGTGGGAGACCCGGACCTGAGGGGCGACGTCATGGCCGAACTGGAGGTCTTGGTCGAGCTGTTCCGAGACCGACCCCAGGCCGCGGAACGCCTCTCGATCGTCCTGGAACGCTCGCCCGAGCGCCTGCGACAGCTTCTCTCTCGGGACGACGCGAGCGACGTGGTGGAGCGGATCGGCGAACTCCTCCCTCGCCTGGGAGCGGGCGCCATTCGAACGATGCTCGACGTGCGGCTCGCCGCCCGAGCACCGGAGGCAGCGCGCGCCGGACGGGCGCTCGGGGCGGCCGTGGCGCGGTACCGAACGCTGCCCTGGGCCGGCGGGCCGGACGCGAGCGCCTCTCCCCTGGCGTACGTGCTCGTCGACGCAATCGTGGCCCATCCCGCGACTCAATCGGCCAAGGCCGAGTTGCTCTTCGCCCTGCTCGCGGCGGCGCGGGATGGGGCGGTGTCGGACCTCTTGGCCGATGCCTTGCTTTCGCTCGGGGAGCCGGCCGTGGCCGCGCTCCTCGCCCGGTACGAAGAGGCCGGCGACGAGTTGCCTCGGCCACGCGCCCTGCTTCATGCCCTGTGCCGGACCGGAAGCGCCCTGGCGCGCGCCGCAGGCGACGACCTCGCCACAAACGACCCGGCCCGTGCCGCGCGGGGGTTGGCCGCCGCCGCGGCGCTGGGGCGGCACCTGCGCCCGGTGGCCGACCTCCCGCTCTCCGCCGCTGGCCGTTCCCTGATGGCGAGGCACCTCCACGCCATCCCCGCCGACGAGGTGGACGCGGCCGTGCTGCGTAGGCTTCGGGAGCAGGTAGCTCGCTACCTGGACGTGGCGGAGCCAAGTACGCGCGAGGCCGCGCTGGTCGCCGCGGCCGCGCTCCGCGACCGCGAGCGGGTGGCGCGCGTCCGGGCGGCTCTCGAGGCGGAGTGTACCTGCACCCGCCTGGCCGCCATCCGAGGCGTGGCGGCTCTTGGCGACGCAGAATCGGTGGGCGCGCTTTCGACCCGGCTCGGGGCGGTGGAGCGAGAGGAGCGGTTGGCGGCCCTGGAGGCCCTCGGCCACCTCGGTCCGGCCGCGTTCGGAGCGCGCGACGCGGTGCTGGCCTGCGTCGACGATCCCGACGAAGGCGTCCAGGTGGGCTCCGTCGGCACCCTCGCCGCCCTGGGCGGCGACGAGCTGGAGGCGGTGCTGCGCCGGCTCGCCGCCAGCGGGTCGCCGTCGCGCCGCAAGGCAGCCCTGCGAGCCCTCCACCGTCGGCCGCCGCCTTCGCAGGAGCCGAGCGAGCTCTCCCGGCGAGTCCGCGAGCGGCTCCGCGGCCGAGGGGCCGAACCGGTGGCGGAGATCTCGGTCGAGGCTGCTCTGCGATTCGCCCTGACCGACTTGCGCCCTTACGAGGAGCGCGAGCTCTCCCGGCGCATCGGCCAGGTCTGCGAGGACGTATCATCGGTGCGCCGGGCGCTCGTCGAGCAGGGGCTCATGACGCGGGAGGACGCCCTGTACCGTTTCACGCCGCTGGGCGAGGCCGTGTGGCGGGTGGAACGGTTCATCGAGGGGGCAGCAACGGGTGGCGCACACGGGGGGGGATGACCGCCCTCCTTCCGCGGCGGTGAGGCCAAGGGGACATCGCCTTCCATGCGCCGGGCTGTGGCATGCGATTCGCGTACCACGACGGCGGGCCGATGCTCGTCCGCGCTCGGCGGCGGCGATGGCAGAAGGGATGGTCCTCTCCTGCGAGCCGAGCGTGTACCCACGAGGGGGGAAGGGCGGCTCCGGCAGGAGGTGGACGCGACCGTCACTTCGAACGGTTGCAGGTCCTGGGTGGGAGCGGCCGACGCCGGCGGCTTCCCCGCGCCCGCCCGGCGTCCCACAGTCTCCAGCATGGCTCGCTCCCTGGCGGCGCTCGAGCCTGCGAGGCGTGTCCTCGAGCGCGACGCTGGGAGGGAGTGGCCCCAACCCGATTGGGGCTCGCGCTAGGGAATCCCCGACCGCCTTGGCCCTCGCCACAGGGTCGTGTCCGCATCGATCGCCACTCGCGACACGGCCCCTTCGCCTGGCGGCCCCGCTTCGCTTGTGGCTCTAGGCCGTCGTGGGCTCCGGGGGACGCTCCGGGCGAGGAGTCGGCTCGTTCAGCCGCTGGTTGCTAACGATTTCTTGCCCTCAAGCGATCGAGATGGCACCTCGGCGTCGCCCTGACGAGGTCCTCGTCTATCAGCGCTCGGTAGAGTACAGCTCTCGCGTACTTCGCCTTGCCGGGGACACTGCCACCTACTCCAAGGGAGGTCCGCACTCAATGCGCGCAATTCATTTTCTGACCGTCGGTGCCCTGATCGCGCTGGCCTTGCCCGTGCGAGCAACGAACCCAGCGCTCAAGGACGCCCAGGACCTCGGCGCCGTCGAATCGACGCGACCGATCTCGATCACGGTCTGGCTCAACCTGCAGGATCGCGCGGGACTCGATCGGAGGATCGAGGGCCAGCAGCAAGGCGCGGCCTTCCTGTCCGATGCGGACTTCCAGGCATCGCACGCACCGCGCAGCAGCCAGGTGGCCGCTGTCTCTCAGGTTCTCCAGTCCTACGGGCTCTCCGTGACCGGCGTCGGCCCGAACAACCTGTACCTGACCGCGGTCGGGCCGGCGTCGCAGGTCGGCTCGGTATTCCAGGTCTCGGTACACGACTACGCGCTCAGGGGCCGCACCGTCCACGCCGCGGCGCAGAAGCCGGTCGTGCCGGCGAGCATCGCGCCCTTCGTGACGGCGGTCACCGGTCTGGGCGGGCACGTGATGCGCCCGACCCTCTCCCGCCCCGTCGATCCCGAGACCGGCTCGCCCTTTCCCCCGACGGTCACCTCGAACCCCGATGGCCTCCTTTACTCGGCGCAGTGCTTCCGCCCCCCCGAGGTGCACAAGTTCTCAGGCACGGACGCGAGCGGCAGCCCCCTCGCCGCCACCTATGCCGGCAACCGGTACGGCGCGGACATCACCAATACCTCTCCCGGCACCGTCCCGCCCTGCGGGTACAAGCCGAGCGACCTCCAGAAGGCGTACAACCTGAATCAGCTCTACAGCGGCGGCTGGGACGGGACTGGCACCACCGTCGCCATCGTCGACGCCTACGGCTCGAAGTACATCCAGAACGACGTGGCCGCGTTCTCCTACTATATGGGCCTGCCGCCAGCGGATCTGACCGTCGTCGGCACCCCGACCGAGCCGGTCTTCCCGAGCGATCCGAACAGCGGCTGGGCGGACGAGACCACTCTCGACGTCGAGTGGGTCCACGCGATCGCGCCGGGAGCGAAGATCGTGCTCTTCGTCGCCCCCACCGCCGAGGACAGCGATCTCTTCGCGGCCATCGCCCTGGCGGAGACCCATCCCAACGTGGTGGCCATCTCCAACAGCTGGTCGACCCAGGAGTCCACGACCGACGTGCCCTCGCGCGCAGCAGCGGATGGCGTTCTAGCGGTCGGAGTGGCGAAGGGGATCTCCATCCACTTCTCGAGCGGCGACTTCGGGAACGAGACCATCAACCTCGGCTATGCAGACGTGAATCACCCGGCCAGCTCCCCCTACGCCACCGGGATCGGTGGCGTGAGCACGGCCTTGACCCCGAGTGGCAGGCTCGCCTTCCAGACCAGCTGGGGCACGAACCTCACGCGCATCGTCAACACCGTGGCGAGCGGCGGCGCGCCCTATGATCCTCCGGTGAACCTCGGCTTCATCTTCGGCGGCGGGGGGGGCGCTTCGAACGTCTACCCGAAACCGTCGTTCCAGCGTGCCTTGCCGGGAGCCCGGCGCCTCGTGCCCGACATCTCCTGGACCGCTGACCCGTACACCGGGGTCGAGATCGTCGAGACGGTGGATAGCGCCGGCGACCAGGGCATCAGCGCGATCGGCGGGACCAGCCTGTCCTGCCCGATGTTCTCGGGGCTCTGGGCCATCGCCGCCCAGCGGGCGGGGGGGCGCATCGGACAGGCAGCACGGTCGATCTACGGGCTGCCCGACGGGGCGATCGCCGACGTCACCCCGATCGGTTCGCCGTTCAACGTCGCCGGTTACACCACCGACGTGGCGAACGGCACCCTCTTCTACAACTCGTTCGAGCTCGCCTCGCCCCTCCAGAACGTGAGCAGCTTCTACAGCGCCTTCTACAACGGCACCTCGACACGCTGGTACGTGATCACCTTCGGCGCCGACACGAGTCTCGAGGTCGCGCGCGGCTACGACCTGGCGACCGGTCTGGGCACGCCCAATCCACCCGCCTTAGTGGAGGCGTACGGGCACGGGCGCGGGTACTGAAGTCGCTCGAAAGAAAGGCAGGACTCCGGGCCGCGGCGTGCGCCGCGGCCCGTCCTTCTCTCAAGGGAAGCGTCGAGACGCGGACGGGCCAGACCGCCGCGATACTCCAAGCGCTCCCTTCCGGCCCTTCACCAGGACGAGGCGGCGCACCCTTCGAACCGGGATCCTCCTCCCGTCGCTGGCTCGCCTCCATCTCCTGCCGCCCCGGGCGGGAGCGAGCCCGCCCGGCCGCCGTAGGCGATGGGGATCGGCCCGGATTCATGCGGCGGTGGTCGGGAGCCGAATGCCTGGCCGCAGCGCGCGTCTGGTCTCGACCGCGGCGGTGCAAAGGAAAGGCCCTTGGCGCGCGAAGGGGCCTTGGGAGCGGTGCGATCATGGGGCGCGCTCGGCGACTCCACTGGCGCAGGGCTCGTTCCGCGCGCCCTGACTTCCCCGTCGACCAGGGAGTGGCCTCAGGGTAACCTTGTCCTCCAGATTGGTCCCGGTCGCCCTGAGAAGCGCGCGGCCGTTCGGCCGGCGCGCTCGTGGAGGAGGATCCCAATGAGTGAAGGAAAGGTAGAGGTCCGCAGCGCAGCCGAGCTCATCCGGGCCGGCAAGGCGATGCTCGGGATCGAGTTCGGGTCGACCCGCATCAAGGGATCTCTCGTCGCCCCGGACAGCACCCCGCTGGCGTCGGGATCGCACAACTGGGAGAACCAGCTCAAGGACGGCATCTGGACCTACGACCTCGAGGACGTGTGGAAGGGGGTGGCCGCCTGCTACGCGTCGATGGTCGAGGACGTGCGCACGAAATACGGGGTCGAGGTGAAGAGCCTCGCCGCGCTCGGCTTCAGCGGCATGGAGCACGGCTACATCGCGCATGACAAGGACGGCCGGCTGCTCGTTCCGTTCCGGACCTGGCGCAACAACATCACGGGCAAGGCCTGCGCCGAGCTGACCCGGCTCTTCGACTTCAACATCCCCCAGCGCTGGAGCATCGCCCACCTGTACCAGTCGATCCTCGAGGGCCAAGAGCACGTCTCGCGGATCGCGTACCTCACCACCCTCGCGGGGTACGTGCACTGGCAGCTCACGGGCGAGAAGGTGCTGGGCGTGGGGGAGGCCTCCGGGATGTTCCCGGTCGACCCGGAGACGCTCGGCTGGGACGCTCCCCTCATCTCGAAGTTCGAGGGGCTCATTGCCTCGCGACGCTTCCCCTGGAAGCTCCTCGACCTCCTCCCCCGGGTCCTCCCCGCCGGCCACCCCGCGGGGAAGCTGTCGCCACAGGGGGCGAAGCGTCTCGATCCCTCGGGCAAGCTGGGGGCCGGCGTCCCCCTCTGCCCTCCCGAAGGAGACGCGAGCACCGGAATGGTCGCAACGAACAGCGTGCGCCCCCGGACCGGGAACGTCTCCGCCGGGACTTCGGTGTTCGCCATGCTGGTCCTGGAGAAGAAGCTCGCCAAGGTCCATGAGGAGATCGACATCGTCCTCACGCCCGACGGGAAGGTCGTGGGCATGGCCCACTCCAACAACGGCTCCTCCGACCTCGACGCCTGGATCTCCCTCTTCGGGCAGGTGGCCAAGGCCCTCGGGGGGGAGGCACGGCTCGAGGAGCTCTACGCCCGGCTCATGCCCCTCGCGCTCTCGGCCGACCCGGACGCGGGCGGGCTCCTCTCCATCAACTACGTCTCGGGCGAGCACGTCACCGGATTCACCGAGGGGCGACCGCTGTTCGCGCGCAAGCCCGACAGCGCGTTCACGATCGAGAATTTCATGCGCTCGCTCGTCTTCGCGTCGCTCTGTGCCATGCGGACCGGGATGGATGTCCTCACCGAGCAGGAGGGGGTCGTGATCGACGAGATCCGCGGCCACGGCGGCTTCTTCAAGGGAGGGGACACGGGCCAGCGGATGATGGCAGCCGCCCTGAACGTTCCGGTGAGCGTCCCTCCCACCGCTGGCGAGGGGGGAGCCTGGGGGATGGCGCTGCTCGCCGCCTACATGGTCCGGGACAACCGCGGGCAATCGCTTCCCGATTACCTCGACGAGCGGATCGCCGCGAGCATCGGGAAGGCCGTGAAGCCGAACCCGCGCGACGTGGAGGGATTCCGGCTCTTCTTCGCCCGGCACAGGAAGGGGCTCGCCGTGGAGGCAGAGGCGGTGAAGGCACTGCGGTAGCGGATCCGCGCGGACGCCCCGGCGGGCCAGAGTCGCCGGCCCCTCCCGGAGCGTCCTCGAGGTAGGGGTCAAAGACTCGCCGTCCCCTGGCGGCGGCAAGAACCGCGCCCGGAGGAGCGGGAAGGGACGACCGAAGGCTCGGCGGCCCAGGCTCCCGCGCTTCAATCGCGGTAGCCGCACTCGCCCGGTGCCATCGTAAGGGACACCGGACCAGGGCCGGGGTATTAGGTGAAGTCACGATCGCTCGCCGGGAGCTCCCCATGGGGAAGAGGCATGCATCGGAGACAGCGCTCGCTCGCTTCCTCCGCTACGCGCGGATCGACACCCAGTCGAAGGAAGGGGTCGAGTCGGTACCCAGCACCTCGAAGCAGCTCGTCCTCGCGAGGCTGCTTTGCCGGGAACTCAGGGCCATGGGGGCACGCCACGCCCGCGTCGACGAGCACGGGTACGTCTTGGCGTCGATCCCCTCCACCCTGCCCGCCCTCCACCCCGCCCGCGAGAAAGTCCCCCGGGTCGGCCTCCTCGCGCACATGGACACCTCGCCCTCCGCGCCCGGGGCGAACGTCCGTCCCAAGGTCCTGACCTACCGCGGGGGGGACATCCCGCTTGGGAACGGTGCCGTGATCCGCGCCCGCGAGAACCCCGAGCTGGCCCGAAACCTCGGCAAGCCCGTGGTCACCACCGACGGAACCACGCTGCTCGGGGCGGACGACAAGGCCGGAGTGGCCATCATCATGACTCTGGCGGGCGAGCTCCTTCGCGACCGGTCCATCCCCCACGGCGAGGTCCGCATCGCCTTCACGCCCGACGAGGAGGTGGGGAACGGCACGAAGTTCCTGGACCTCGCCGCCTTCGGCGCCGACGTCGCCTACACGGTCGACGGCGATGCTCTCGGAGAGCTGAACCAGGAGACCTTCAGCGCCGACGGAGCCACCATCACCGTCCACGGCCGAAGCATCCACCCCGGAACCGCCAAAGGCATCATGGTGAACGCGCTGCGCGCCCTGGCCGACATCATCGTCCGGCTGCCCCGCGATATGGCGCCCGAGACGACCGAAGGGCGCGAGCCCTTCATCCACCCGCACCAAGCCCAGGGCGAGGAGGCCCAGGCCACCCTGCAGCTCCTCTTGCGAGACTTCGAGACTTCCGGACTCGTCCGGCAGCGCCGGCATCTGGAGAGGATCGTGCGAGAGGTGCAGAGGCTTCACCCCAAGGCGCGCATCGAGCTCGAGGTGAAGGAGAGCTACCGCAACATGCGGGACGGCATCGCGCGCGAGCCCCGGGTGACGCAGGCCCTCGAGGAGGCGACCCGGCGCGCCGGCCTCGAGCCGCGCTGGGTCCCCATTCGCGGCGGGACCGACGGTTCGCGCCTCACCGCCATGGGGCTGCCCACGCCCAATGTGTTCGGCGGGGGCCAGAACTTCCACGGACCGACCGAGTGGCTCTCGGTGGAGGGGATGGAGAAGTCCCTGGAGACCTTGCGGAACCTCGTCGTCGTCTGGGTCGAGCTCTCTATGCCGGGTTCCAGCCGAGCAGGGCGAGCGCCTCGGCGCCGTGGGCGAGGGCGCGCTGGAACTCGGTGAGGGTACGAAGCGGCCTGCCGTCCCGGGCGTCCGACTCGGCGAACTCGGCCACGGCACGGGCCACAGGCGGAAGCGCCGGGGGAAGCACCGGGCCCGTGATGGCGTGGTCGAACTCGCGATACGCGTACCGGTAGAGCGCGTACAGGTGGATAAGCGTCAAGGTCGCCTCCCGGGTGCCTTGTCCGTTCCCGCCTCCCGTGCCCTCCCTCCCCACGTTACGGACGGGAACATCATGGCTGCCGGGGGGCCCTGTTGCGTGACGGGGCGGGGACATTTGCGCAAACTGAACGAAGAAAACTGGACAAGTGCACCCCCGAGGCCCCACAAGACGAGCGCCGCGCGGCAGCCGGATCCCCGCCCCGACGGGCCCTTCCCCGGGGGACCGGACGAGAGAGGGCCCCCCGGCTCTGGAAGGGACCTCTCTCCGCGCGGCCAGGCAGCTGTTACTTGCTGCCGAGATCGGTCCGCCAGGTGATGCCGGCCGACGCGACCCAGACCTCGGTCTTGAAGGTGCCCGGGAGCTGCGGGTTGTCGGTGGTGACCGGATCGAGCCAAGCGTAGAAGAACGCTCCCTGGAGCGAGAAGTCCTTCTCTATCCACCAGGCGGCGCCGAGCGCACCGCACCAGGAGTTCGAGTCGGGCAGCGAGGGCGAGTAGACAGAGGCATCGAGCCCGGAGATGTCGCGTTCCACCCCTGCACGAAGCTGGAGCTTCGGATTCAAGTCGAACTCGGTCCCGAAGCGGAACGTGTACCCGTCCTTGTAGTTTCGGGGGACCGTGATGGTGGTCCCCTTGTCGCCCACGAACGTGTCCGACTGGTACACCGAGTAACCGTTCCAGGTGAACGTGAAGCTGAAGAGCCACGGCTCCAGGACCCGGTAGGCAACCCCTACGTTCAGGGCGCTGGGGTAAGTGAGATCGTGCTTCACGCCCTGGTCCACCGGAGGCGGGGTCCCGGGCAGAGCGCCTTGGGGGACGTTGTAGTGGCCGTTGCCGGACATCTTCAGCGTTCCCTTGTACTTGAAGTCGACCCCGAAGCTGAGCGGGAGGGCGGAGAGCGTGTACTCGGCCGAGAGGTCGAAGGAGAAGGCGCCGCCCTTGGTCGCGAGCTCGCCATAGGCGTCGGGGAATGGCTGGATGCCCTGCTTCAGGTACTCGGTCCCGTAGTAGTAGATGAGGCCGCCGCCCAGCCGGAGCTTCGGAACGACCTCGTAGCCGCCGGTGAGATAGAAACCGTAGATCTTCCGGTCCACGGTGATGATCGACCCGCGTCCGACCCAGTCCTCGGGCCAGTACACGTTGCCGCCCGCCGGGATGTTCATCCCCAAGCCGATGCCGGCGTTGTGATCCGCGACCTTGAAACCGTAGGAGGCGAAGAGCGACAACGGCACGACGAGCGGACTCTTGGTGTGGGACGACTGCCCGGCGAGCGGGCCGGTGTCGGGCCCGGAGTACTTCTCCTCGAGACCGAGCAAGGAACCCGCGAGCTGGAGGTTCAGTCCCTCGAGCCTGGAGAGGGCAGCGGGGTTGGCGAAGGTCGCCTCGGCATCCATCTGGGCAGCGGTGGTTGAGCTTACCATCGCGAGGTCGCGGGGGTTCACGTTGGGGACGTCATAGCCGTTGGCCAGAACGACCGAGGGGACGAGGAGGGCGAGGACGAGCTTGAGCGTGCGCATGGTGTCCTCCTTGTTACGGCAGCCAAATCGTGTCGGGCTGGGCGGACGGCGACAAGAGGAATCTCGCGGCCGTGGTCTGGGCCGTTGTCGTGAGCGGCAAAGCGACGCCGTCCAGAAGGAAACCGTGGGTCGCTGCGGGAGGCCCGACCCCGTTGGCCGGACAGGCCGGTGGGGGCGAGGCCACGGTCGCGTCGATGTACCACTGGACGTATCCGGTCGTTCCCGCGCCCGGCGGGGGGACGAGCGGTCCGATCACCTGGGAGGCGAAGTACGCGTTCTGGGTGTTGGGCACGGTGTTGTCGCAGTACGCGTTCTCCAGGAGCACGGCGCCGGTTCGGTCGGGGTTCGGGAACCCGGCGGCGTTGAGCGGGCTTGCAAGCGGCGACTGGATCACGTGCTGGCCGAAGTTGGCCGGCTCGGCCGGATCGAGGACCCACTTCGCGATCTGCAGGACCTGCAGGTACTCGGGGGTGTTCTCCTGGATGGGGGCGATGGCCTCGAGGAGCGCCGCGTGGAAGGACGACGCGGGGTTCGCGAGGATGTCGACCACGGTCGCACCGGGGGCGTTGAAGACCGCGCGAGCGATGCGCGGGTTCGCGGCGATGTCGACCGCACCTTGCATGGAGCCGAGCGACTGGCTCACCCAGTAGACCTTGGTGAAGTCCACCGCGATGTTGTGGGCCAAGAGCTCGTTCGCGAAGGCGTCCGACGCCTGCCCGGTGGGGGCGAGCGCCTTCACGAGAGCCGACTCGTCGATGATGTCCTGGCGCAGGGAGTCCCGCGACCGGAAGAAGTTTGCCGTGATGAGGTAGTTGGCGGAGACGTAAGGAATGCCCTTGGGGGAGAGGCAGGCAGGGTTCGGCGTCGTTCCGTCGGCGAGGAAGGGCTGGGTGCAGTCGACGCGCTGGTTGAGGTAGGACCCGCGCACGCCGGGGGCGGACTCGCACACGCCGATAGGCGTGCCGCCGTCCGAGGGCGTCGTGAAGTTCGTCTTGATGGCGCAGGTGCTCGGGGACGTTCCGGAAGCGGGCCCGCACACGGGCGACGGGCAGCACTGCGAGTCGCTCGTGCAGTAGGAACGGTCGCCGCGCTTCTCGCCGTCGATGGCAGCCACCACGAAGCCCTGCGCGGTGAGCGCAGCCGCGACGGGCAAGACGTCCGCCTTGCTCCGGGTCGTACCGTGCACGTAGACGACGAGCGGCGCGCAATGGGTCGTCGTCGCGAAGGCCGGACTCCCGGGGGGGCAGGCCCCGGTGACGAGGGCGGGGTTGGGGATGGCCACGAGGGCGGTGATGGGCTCGGCCACGGGATGTGCCGGGTCGAAGGCTCCCTCATTCTGGGAGTTGAGGAGGAGGCTTATCGTGGGGAGGCTCACCTCCGCGAACTCGGCGATGGGACCGCTCGGCGGGCCGGGCAGGTGCGAGCCGTCGATGCCGTACGAGGCTGCCGTCTCTGCCGGGGTGAGGAACGAGGCGGCCTGCACCGTTCCGGCGCCGGCCTGCTGGTAGGGCAGGGCCGCGATCGCGAGTGCGGTGTCGGTGATGGGCTGGGTCTCGAAGGTGTAGGCGAGGACCACGTCGGCGACCGCGGCCCCGTCATGCAGGTTCGAGAAGACGGGGGCGAGGTCCGTGCGCATCTGCTCGATGACGGCGGCGGTGGCGGCGTCGACGCCCCCCACGAGGGAGGCGCCCGTCGACGGATCCACGAGCGGGTTCGAGTCGAGGAGAAGGGTCATGAACGTCGGCCGAGCCAGGGACTTTCCGGCGAGGTCCTTTACCCGGTTCGTGATCACGACGGCGTAGCTAGTCTTCTCGGCGAGGGGTGGGAGGTAGAACGTCCCGAGGGGCGTGGGCACACCCACGGCCGGCTGCAACCCGATGGTCTGAGAGCAACCTCCCGGGATCGGGCACTGCGTACCCTGCGGAACGATGATGGGCGTCGGCTGGGCCACGTAGCCCGAGAGAGCCGGATTGCCGAGGCCCCCGAGCGCGACCTGCTCCTTGAACTCGGGCACAAGTGCCGGGGCGCTTCCCCCCAGCTTGTAGAGGAACACGGTCGATCCGTTCACCGTACTGGCGTCGATGGCCGACGCCGCCGAGCCGGGCTTCGCGACCGGAGCGAGCAGCATTGCGGTCGTAGAGAAGCCCTGCAGGGTGGTGAGGCCCTGGGCGATGGGGCCGAACGCGGGGTTATAGGCGATGGTGCCGTTCGGGCCGGTGCGGAGGAGATCATTGGGAAGCGGGGCCTCTCCGGAAGCGGCGTCGACGACGGGGATCGTGCTCCCGGTCGGCGGTGCGATCTGGAAGGCTGCGATGCTCGCAACGTCGGCGTGAGGAAAGGCCGCGTCGATGGAGGAATAGGCGGGATGCACGCTCGGGTTGGGACCCGGAGTCCAGTAGTTGGTCCCGCCCACGTTCACCGCGGTCCAGCCGATGGGCTGCCAGAGCGCCGTCTGGAGGGGCACGAGCTGCGCGAGTTGCGCCTGGGTGAGGCCTCCGGGGGGCTGGTTCGCGGGTACGGTGAGGTCCACGTCGGGAACGGTCAGCGCGATCGGCAGGTCCGCGCCGATCGGGAGTCTATCCGTCGTCAGGACGCCGTTCGCCCCGCCCCGGACCGCGAACACGTAGCGGCCGGCCGCGAGCCGGCGGCTGCCGCTCGCGTCCGCGGCCGGCACGAGGGTGAGAGCGCCGGCTTGCTGAACGGCCGTGGCCTCGACGGCGACCTGCTGGGGCGTGCTCACGTCGACCCTGAAGAGGGCAGCGGTCGTGGCCGTGACGGTGGAGGGGTCGATCTGGGGTAGGGCGGTCGCCGGGTCGTACGCGTTCGTAGCGGAATTCCAAGCATAGGCCCGGAGGGGAACCGTGAGCGTGGGGGCCTGATCGGCGGGGAATCCGCCCTGGTCGACGAAGGACTGGAGGAGGTCCTTCTGGGCACTGGGCGGGAGCGTCGGGACCGCCTGGAGGGCTAGGTCGTTCGGGGTCGGGATGTTGGGGGACGAGAAGGTCGCGATCACGACCGTTGGGGCAGGAGCGGTCTGGTTGACCTTGGGGCAAGCGGTGAGCGCGAGCAGCGCCACGAGCGCAAGACCTGGGCGGCGTACGAGCATCGACGGCCTCCTCGGTGGGGAAGAACCGGCAGTGAACTTACCTCAATAGGGACCCTGGCGGCTCCCTAATTGTGCTCCCCTGACCGGGAAGTCAAGCGTGCGAACCGGCGATGAAGATGACCCTAGCACCCGACGATGACGCACCGCGTTCTGTTTAGGGCGGCTGTCCGATAGAGATCACAAACCGTGAAACCTTACCGGGATGGTCAGGCAGGCCCTCGCCGCGCAGCGTCAAGGCGCGGGGAGGACTTGAGAGCGGCGCGGCCTCGTCGAAACCGTCGGACGAGAAGCAGAACCACCACGGCTACCGCCGTCACCCCCAGGATCGCGAGTTCCACCCTGCGAGTATCAGACCGTACTTCCGCCAGGTGGTGCGCGCCGAGGTAGCCCGCAAAGACGACAAAAGGGACGGAGACGAGCGCAGACAGTCCGTCGGCGACGACAAAGGTCGAGCGCCGGACGCCATGGGTTGCCGCAAGCGCGAACGCCGCCAGCCGGAATCCCGAGAGGTGGCGGGAGATGACCACCGTAAGAAAGGCGTGGCGGAGAAGATAGGCCTCTAGCCTCGAGCGGCGCTCCGCGGTGAGCACCCGCCGCACCGCTCGCCGCTCGAGCACGGCGGGGCCGAGCCTTTGAGCCAGCATGAACCAGAAGAAGTCGCCGACGACGATCCCGAGCCAGCAGGTGGCGATGGCCGGAACGAGCGAGAGGATCCCCTGCTGGGCCAGGACTCCCGCGGTCAGCTGGATGGGCTCCTCGGGTACCGGCACACCCACCCCGGCACCCACAAGGAGCCCCAGGGCGGCCGCGTAGCCGTACCGAGAGAGGAGGGTCGCGATCACGGCGTCGAACCTAACAGATCGCACCGCAGAGGAATTGAGCCCGAGCCCCCGCCGCGGGCGGCTTTCGGTTGCGGGTCCGTGGCGCGCTGCGCAAATAACCAGGAGTCCGGCTCGGCCGGGCTGCCCGAGGTGGCATGTCGCTCAGAATCCTGGTCACCGCAAAGCGCGTCGAGGACCCGGAGTCCAAGATCCGCGTCCGCCCCGACGGCACAGGCATCGTCACGGAAGGGGTGAGCATGAAGCTCAACCCGTTCGACGAGATCGCGGTGGAGGAGGCGCTCCGCCTGAAGGAGCGGCACGGGGGCGAGGTCATCGCCCTCGCGGTCGGGGGCCTCGGGACCGACACCGAGTTGCGCGCCGCCATGGCCATGGGGGCCGACCGCGCCATCCTGGTCCGCCACGACGGCCCGCTCGATCCCTTCGTCGTCTCGGGGCTCCTCGCCGCCGTGGTGACTCGCGAGACACCCGACCTGGTCCTCCTCGGCAAGCAGTCCATCGACGACGACCAGGCACAGACCGGCCCTTACCTGGCCGAACGCCTGGGGTGGCCCCAGGCAACCTTCGCCTCGAAGAAGGAGTCGCTCGAGAGCGCCGAGGAGCAAAGGCGCGAGCCGGGGATCGTCCTGTCCGATGACGGCAAGGAGATCACCGTCGTGCGCGAGGTGGACGGGGGCCTCGAGCGGCTCGCCCTGACCCTCCCCGCGGTCGCGACCACCGAGCTTCGGCTCAACAAGCCGCGCTTCGCCTCCTTGCCCGGGATCATAAAGGCGAGGAAGAAGCCGCTCGAGGAGATCGCCGCCTCCTCGCTGGGCGGCGTGGATCTCACACCGCGCGTCCTCGTGCGGCACCTCTCCGCCCCCCCCTCTCGGAAGGGCGGCGTGAAAGTGGCGGACGCGGACGAGCTCTTCCGGAAGCTGCACGAGGAAGCGAAGGTGGTCTAGGCCTCGCGGGGAGGGACATGTCGAAGGTCCTCATCGTGGCGGAGCACGGGGGCGGCACACTGCGCCGGTCGACCCTGCACGCCCTCTCGGCGGGTCGGGAGCTGACCCGCCGCACCGGGGGAGAACTCCACTGCGCCCTCGTCGGGCAGGCCGTGGACCGGGCCGCGGAGGCTCTAGCCGGGCTCGGCGTCGCCGTCCACGTCCTTCAGGCGCCGGAGCTGGCCGAGCCCGTGGCGGCCGCCCAGGCGCCCGCCCTGGCGAGGCTCGCGCAGAGGCTCTCGGCCACCTACGTCGGTGCTGCCTCGACCGCGTACGCGAGGGATCTGCTCCCCCGAGTCGCGGCTCGCCTCGAGGCGGGGATGGCGAGCGACGTCCTGGCGTTCGGCGGGGATGGTCCGGCGGTGAGCTTCAGGAGGCCCATGTGGGCGGGGAACGTGCTCGCCGACGTGGAGATCGCGAGCCCGGTGAAGGTGTTCACCGTCCGCATCACCGAGTTTCCCGCGGCCCTGGCCGAGGGAGCGAGGGGCACGGTCTCGCGGGACGATCCGGGTCCGCCGGCTGGGACCCGCACCCGTCATTTGGGCTTCACCGAGCAGCGCGGGACCCGCCCCGAGCTGACCGAGGCACGGGTGGTCGTATCGGGTGGGCGAGGCACGAGGGGGGACTTCCGGTGCGTGGAGGCCCTCGCCGACTGCCTGGGAGGCGCCGTCGGGGCGAGCCGCGCCGCAGTGGATGCCGGCTGGGTCCCGAACGACTGGCAGGTCGGCCAGACGGGGAAGGTGGTGGCGCCCGAGCTCTACCTGGCGGCGGGGATCTCCGGCGCGATCCAGCACCTCGCCGGGATGAAGGGCGCGCGCGTGATCGTGGCGGTGAACAAGGATCCCGAAGCCCCCATCTTCCAGATCGCCGACTACGGGCTCGTGGCCGACCTCTTTCAGGCCCTTCCCGCGCTCACCGCCAAGGTCAGGGCCTCGCGTTGACCGCGCCCGAGCTTTCCCCGCTCGGGATCCATCCGATCCCGATCCCCATCCCCTTCCCGCAGGCGGGCGGGCCGGTGAACGTCTATGCCGTCGAGGACGAAGACGGCGGGCTCCTCCTCGTCGACACCGGCTACTCCTCCGAGGAGGCCACCTCCTCGCTCGAGGCGGGGCTCCGGTCGCTGGGGAGGCGTTTCGAGGAGGTCGGCCGCATCCTGGTCACGCATGGTCACGTGGATCACTACGGCGGGGCGAGGTTCGTGGAGGAGCGAAGGGGCCGGCCCGTCCCGGTCTTCGCCCACCCGGCCGACATCTCGAAGATGTCGGAGGGCGGGTGGACCTGGAGGGACGTCGCCCCCCGCTACGCCGCCCACCTCCGCCGCCTGGGCGCGCCGCCGGACGTTCTGGCCACCATCGCCGTCGAGGGGGAACGCGCCTTTCGAGCCCGGCGCATCCGCGAGGTACGACCCCTCGGGGAGGGCGCCCGGATCCGCACCCGCCACCTCGACCTCGAGGTTCTCCACATGCCCGGGCACACGCCCGGCCTGCTCTGCCTCCTCGACCGCGAAAAGCGGATCCTCTTCTCCAACGATCACCTGCTCGAGCGCGTCTCCCCGAACCCGCTCTTGGAGCTCGGGCCCGACGGAGCGGATGGCTACTTCTGCCCCCTCATCGCATACCTCCAAAGCCTCTCGCGCACCCGGGAGCTGGAAGTCGACCTCGTGCTCCCTGGCCACGGCCCACCCTTCGGCCGGCACCGCGAGGTCATCGACTCGCTCCGAGTCTTCTACCAGAGGCGCCAGGACCGCCTTCTGTCCGTCCTCCGTTCGGGCTCGCTCTCGCCCTTCGAGATCGCCCTCGCGATCTTCAAGGAGCTGCGGCCCGGCGAAGCATTCCTGGTGCTCTCCGAGGTGGTCGCGAACCTCGAGGTCCTCGAAGCTCGAGGAGCGGTGGCCCGAGAGGAGGCCGACGGGATCCGGAGGTATCGGCGGAGGTAGGGGGCCCGCGGCCCCACGGCACGGGCCCGAGGCCGCCCCGCCGTGGTAGGAGGTGGCGTGGCCGATCTCGCCCTCCTCATCCTCACGCTCTTCTGGGGCACGACCTTCACCCTGGTGAAGGAGGTCCTCCAGATCTCCTCCCCGGGGGTCTTCCTCGCGGCCCGGTTCGGAGCGGCGGTCCTGGTTCTCGGGCTCGTGGCGCTCCTTCGCCGCGAGCGGCCCGGCCGGCGATTCCTCCTCCACGGCTCGATCCTCGGCCTCTGCCTCCTCGCCACCTTCGTCTTCCAGACCCAGGGCCTCCGCTACACCACCCCGTCGCGTTCCGCCTTCCTGACCGGGATGGCGGTCCTGCTCGTTCCCTTCGTGAGTCGGTTCTTGCTCGGGCGCACGGTGCGGGCGGCGTCGTGGGCGGGGGTGGGGCTCGCGGTCGTGGGCCTGTTCGTGCTCACCCGCCCGTTCTCGGATGGGGTGTCGGCCGCGGTCCGGCTGGGCGATGCGCTCACCCTGGGATGCGCCCTCGCCTGCGCTTTCCAGATCGCCCTCATGTCCGAGTGGTCCCCCCGCCACCCGCTCGTGTCCTTTACGCTCCTCCAGGTGGCTGTCACCTTCGCTGGGACACTCCTCCTCATCCCCTTCGAGGGAATCCGCTTCGACGCCTCGCGGGCTCAAACCTTCGCTGGCGTCGTTGCCTTCACGGGTCTGTGGATGACGGCGGGTGCCTTTTTCGTCCAGAACTGGGGTCAGCGCCACACCACCGCGGTCCGGGCAGCGCTCATCTACACCCTGGAGCCGGTCGCCGCGGCGGTGTTCAGTCACTTCTACGGGGGCGAGTCCCTCGCGAAGGCGGACCTCTTGGGCGGGGGCCTCATCGTGCTCGGGGTGATCGCCGGAGAGCTGGGCGGGGTCCTCGAGCGGCGGGCCGGCCCGCGTCCGGAAAAGGCCGAGGCGAATCGGGACCGGGAGCCCAGGCCGGAATTCCCCTCTCGTTCCACCGTTCCGTGAACATGCGCGCCCTCGCCTTCGCCGGGCTCCTCGGAGTGCTGTTCTTCGCCGCATGTCGGACCGTGGTGCCGCCCGCCCCCGAGCCTGCTCGGACCGCCGATCGAGCCCTGGAGGAGCTTCCCCCGGGCGCCTTCCCGGCGTTCGCCGACGACCTCGACTACGCCGGCCTCGACGAGGCCCTCGAGCGTTCGCTCACCCATCTTTCGCGCCTGGCTGCGGCTGATCCGGGGCGAACGCTCGCCTTCGGCCGCGAGCAGGTTCCCATTCGGCGCGTCCAGGCGACGCTCATGCGGTTCCGGGACCTTGTCCTCGCCCGCCCCACCCCCGAAAACCTGAACGAGGTGATGCGTCGCGAGTTCCGGGTCTTCCGGTCCGTGGGAGATGGCCGGGGCACGGTGCTCTTCACGGGGTACTACCTCCCCGAGTTGCACGGCTCGCTCGTTCGGGAGGGCGCCTACCAGGTCCCGCTGTACAAGGCGCCCGACGACTTGGTGGTCGTGAGGAGCAAGGACTTCTCCCAGCTCTCGGACGACGTGGTGGGCAAGGTGGTGGCCGGGCGGCTCGTCCCGTACCCGACCCGTGCCGAGATCGCGGGCGGTGCGCTCGAGGGCCAAGGGAGCGAGCTCGCCTTCGTGGACTCGGCGGTGGACGCCTTCTTCCTGGAGGTACAGGGGAGCGGGGTCTTACGGCTGCCCGATGGAACCACCCGGGTGGTCACCTTCGCGGGCAAGAACGGGCATCGTTACGTCGCGGTGGCATCGGAGCTCGTGAGGCGCGGCGAGCTCAAGCCGGAGGACGTCTCGATGCAGAGCGTCCGCGCCTGGCTGGCCCAAAACCCGGCCGCCCAATCCGACCTATTGGCCCGGAACCCCTCCTATGTCTTTTTCCGCTTTGCGGACGCCCCGACCGGGTCCCTGGGCGTTCCGGTGACCCCCGACCGCACCGTGGCCGCAGACGCGCGCGTCTTTCCGAAGGGTGCGCTCTGCTTCATCGAGACCGAGCGGCCGGTCGACGCCGTCCAGCCCGTCATGCGCCCGTTCTCGCGCTTCATGCTCGACCAGGACGCCGGGGGAGCGATCCGGACCTCCGCCCGCATCGACGTGTTCTTTGGCAGCGGCGCCTACGCCGAGAACGCGGCGGGGCGAATGAAGCAGCAAGGCCGCCTGTACTACCTCCTCATTCGCTAGAGCGATCGGCCGTCTTCAGGGGGGCGACCGTCGGGGGGTCGCTCCTCGCTCATTCCACGGTCGGCCTCATGAGGAGCGGCTCCCAGGCACGGGCGGCGGCCGGATCGGGGCTTCCCATGGTGAGGTAGCGACGCCCGAGGAGCGAGAAGGTCGCATTCAGAGCGACGAGCCAGCGATCGCCGAAGCGCGAGCGGAGCACCTGCGGGGTCGCGCCGGGTCCGACGGCGCGGATGAGGTCCCGCTCGGCCACGGTGAGGAGGGGCTCGACCGCGGGGGGAGGCAAGGGGGCGAGGATCCCGTCGGCAGGGATGCGATCCGGGGCCCTCCCGTAGGTGTCGAGGCCCGGATAGGCGGCCGCGAGTCGGTCGAAGAAGCGGGTCGCCACGGTCACGCTCCCCTCATCGAAGGCGATGCCGCTGCGCCAGGGAGGTTGCGTGCTCGACCACGCCACGCGGCCGGAGAGCTGGAAGGGGCCGGCGACGCGCTCGTTCACGAGCTCGAGGAAGAGCCTCGAGCCCGGGTCGAGCCGGAGCGGGGCGGAGACCTGACAGCCCCTGGGCCCGTAGTCGCTCGTGGGCCCCGCCCAAAAGCCTCCCTCGCGGAGCGCGACGCGGGCTTCGCACCGCACGGGCGCGCGGGGGGCCCTGCGCGGGTTCTCGATGAACAACGGCATGGACGAATGGTACAGGACGGCCGGCCTAGGCAGAAATGGGTCCACCCGACCCGAAGCCGGATCGGGTGGTTGCTCGGGGTCCCCCGGGCGGAGATCTCCCTACAGCTGCGGCGAGGCCGCGGTCCGGCTCGTCTCCCCCGTCGCGGAGAGCCCACCCTCGGGGAGGACCTCGGACGGCTCGTTGGTCCAGCCCAGCTTCTCCATGACGTAGAACACGAGGCTCAGGAAGATGCCGACCAGGGTTGCGAGCACCATGCCCTTGAGTTGCGTGTTGCCGACCTGGATGGGCACGCCGGAGATGCCGATCACGAAGACCACCGCCGAGAGGAGGAGGTTCCGGGACCTGGAGTAGTCGACCTTGGCCTCGATGAGCATGCGCAAGCCCGAGGCGGCGATCACCCCGAACAGCATCATGCTGATGCCGCCGATGACGGGAACGGGGAGGGTCCGGATGGCGCCGCTCACTTGCCCGAAGAACGCCACCACGATGGAGATCACGGCGGCCCCGCCGATCACCCACACCGAGTACACCCGGGTGATGGCCATGACCCCCATGTTCTCCCCGTAGGTGGTGGTCGGGCAGGAGCCGGTGAGGCCCGAGAGCGTCGTCGACAGTCCGTCCCCGAGCAGCGAGTTGTGGAGGCCCGGTACCTTGAGCAGGTCGCGCCCCACGATGTTGCTCGTGACGAAGAGGTGGCCGATGTGCTCGGAGATGACGACCAGTGCCGCCGGGAGCACGATGAGGATCGAGCCCCAGTCGAACACCGGGAAGACCGGCTTCGGGAAGGTGAGGAACGGCGCGCTCGTCACCGCGGAGTAGTCGATCGTCCCTGGGACCCAGACGTTCACGATGACCGAGAGCAGGTACCCGGCGAGGACCCCGATGAGAACCGGGATGGCGGCGAAGAACCGGCGGAACACCATCGACCCCACCAGCACCACCGCCAGGGTGAAGAGCGAGATGAACGTCGAGACGCCGTCCATCGCCGTCCCCTTGTAGAAGGACATGTTCGTCGCCACCGGTGCGAGCTCCAGGCCGATGAGGGCGACGATAGGGCCCATGGCCGCCGGGGGGAGGACGATGGAGATCCATCGTCGACCGGCGAAGCGGATGATGAGCGACACCACGATGAAGGCCAGCCCGGCGAAGACGAACCCGCCCGTCGCGTGGGCGAAGCCGAGCTGGGGCGTCTTGGCGAGGGTGATGCACGTGATCGTGGGGGCGATGAACGCGAAGCTCGAGCCGAGAAAGGCCGGCGCCTTCCCCCGGCAGATGACGAGATAGATGAGGGTCCCGATGCCGTTCAGGAGGAGCACTAGCGCCGGGTCGACCACCACCGTCTTCGCCGCCTGGTTGAACAGGATGGGGACGAGGACGGACGCCCCGAACATCGCGAAGAGGTGCTGAAGCGAGAGGGGGAAGCCCTGCAGCAGGGGTACTCGCTCTTCCACTTCGATGACTCTCTTCATCCCGGCCCTCCAGGGCGCACGAGGCGCGTTCGCGTTGGAGCAGCCCGCACCCACCCCGAGGTACGACCGCCGATCGGGCGCGGCGCGTCTGGGCGGGGGGCGAGCAGCCGGAGGCGCATGTTGCCCGGTGGGGCTGACACCCGCCAGAGGGCATGTGGTCCCGCCATGGTCCCGCCTTGGTCCCGCCCTCCCCCGCCGGTCGGGGATTCGGGACCGTGGGGGCGATGCGGTACAAGGTCCGCGATGCGGCGGCCACTCGTCGAGCTACACCGCGGTGGGCTGAGGGTGGTGAACTCCACCCTCCACCTCGACGCCACGCGACGGGTGGAGTGCGCCTTCGTCTCGCATGCCCATGGCGACCATTTCGCCCGCCACGAACGGACGATCGCCACCGAGGCCACCCTCGCCCTCGTTCGCCACCGGCTCGGGACGCCTCGCCGAACCATGGCGGAGCACCTGCCGGCCGCCCCCCGGACCCCCTTCGGCCTAGGCGAGCTGACCCTCGAGCTCTTCCCGGCCGGCCACGTGCTCGGGTCCGCACAGCTTCGGATCACACGGGACGGAGTCTCGCTCGGCTA
Source organism: Anaeromyxobacter sp. (assembly GCA_035686075.1). Lineage (GTDB taxonomy): Bacteria > Myxococcota > Myxococcia > Myxococcales > Anaeromyxobacteraceae > Anaeromyxobacter. The sequence continues at coordinate 14,837 of DASRZU010000008.1, read as the reverse complement.
CACCGGGGACCTCTGCACCGAGCCCACCGGGGCAGCCGAGCCGGCTGAGGTCATGCCCTGCGAGGTGCTCGTCCTCGAGTCCACCTTCGGCCTCCCCCGCTACGTCTTTCCCCCCAGGGACGAGATCTGGGCCTCGATCCGGCGCTTCGTCGACGACGCGCTCACCGACGGCGCGACCCCCATCCTTCTCGGATATGCCCTGGGAAAGGCGCAGGAGATCCTGAAGCACCTCGTGGACCGCGGATATGCCTGTCGTGCTCACCCGGTGGTCCAGGGCGTGAACCAGGTCTACGAGAAGATGGGCGTCGCGCTCCGCGGCGTCCGGCCGCTGGGACCCGAGGGAGCGGGACCGGGGGAGGTGGTGGTCTGCCCTCCGCACCTCGCCCGCAGCGCCGCGATGCGCGGGCTCCGGCGGAAGCGGACCGCGGTCTGCACCGGCTGGGCGCTCGGCGGGGGCCGGTTCTTCCGGGGAGTGGATGCGGCCTTCCCGCTCTCCGACCACGCCGATTTCCCGGCGCTCGTGCGGTACGCTCGGGCCACGGGGGCGAGCCGGGTCCTCACCATCCACGGGGAGGCCGATGCCCTCGCGGCCGCGCTACGGCGCGAGGGGCTCAGGGCGGAGCCCTTGCGCGAGCACGAGCAGCTCGAGCTCTTGTAGCGCACTCTCGCCCAAGCCCACCGACCGCTGCGGCCAACCGGCCGTTCCGCCCCTGCCCGGGGCCGTGTAGCATGTCCCCCATGCACGACTTCACGTTCTATAACCCCACCCGCATGGTGCTCGGACGGGGCACCATCGCAATGCTCTCGAGCCTCGTCCCCCGGGAGGCCCGGGTGCTCCTGACGAGCGGCGGCGGCTCCTTCAAGAAGAACGGGATCCGCGACCAGGTGCTCGGGGCGCTCGCCGGCCGCAGCGTGATCGAGTTCCAGGGGATCGAGCCCAACCCGGAATATGCGACCCTCATGAGGGCGGTGCAGGTGGTGAAGGGCGAGAAGGTCGACTTCCTTCTGGCCGTGGGCGGGGGCTCGGTCCTGGACGGCACCAAGTTCATCGGCGCGGCCGCCCGCTATCCCGAGGGGAAGGATCCCTGGAACTTCCTCCTCGACCACGGGGAGAGCGTGCGGGACGCCGTGCCGGTCGGTTGCGTCATGACCCTGCCGGCCACGGGCTCGGAGGGAAATCCGACCGCCGTCATCTCCCGCCGCGAGCGGGGGGAGAAGTACTATTTCGGCGCCCCCTGCTGCTTCCCGGTGTTCGCCGTCCTCGATCCCACCACCACCTACAGCCTGCCGCGCCGCCAGGTGGTGAACGGGATCGTTGACGCCTACGTCCACGTTCTCGAGCAGTACGCCACGACCCTCGCGCCCGCACCCCTGCAGGACCGGCAGGCCGAGGCCATCCTTTCGACCCTCCTCGAGAATGCCGACAAGATCCTGGCCGACCCACCCGACTACGAGGCGAGGGCGACCTTCATGTGGTCGGCCACCCAGGCGCTCAACACGCTCATCGGCTGCGGGGTGGACCAGGACTGGGCCACCCATATGATCGGCCACGAGCTGACGGCGCTGTACGGCCTCGACCACGCCGTGACCCTCGCCGTGATCCTTCCCGGCGCCATGAGGGAGCGCGTCGAGGCGAAGCGAGACAAGCTCACCCAGTACGGGCGGCGGATCTTCGGGGTGGACACGGCCGAAAAGGCCATCGAGAGGACCGAGGCGTTCTTCCGCGACCTGGGCATGAAGACTCGCCTCTCCGAGCACGGGATCGACGCCCGGTCGGCCGCCGCGGAGATCGAGCGGCGCTTCGCCTCCCGGGGGTTCACCTGCGGCGAGCGCCAGGAGGTCGACGGGCCGTCTGCTGCGCGCATCGTGCTTTCGCGGGCCTAGAGGGGGCGATCTCCGGTAGAACGGTGCCGTGATCCAGTTCACGGTGTCGCCGGATGCCGCCGGCCAGCGGCTCGACAAGCTCGTCCGAAAGGCCCTGCGCGACGTGCCCTTGAGCCATGTGTACAAGATGTTCCGGACCCGAAAGGTTCGGGTCAACGGGGCCCGCGGTCGAGCCGACCAGCTCGTCGCAGCGGGCGACCTGGTCGTGATCCGCGGGGACGAGGAGAAGCTGCTCGCGCCGCCGTCGCCGGCCGAGCGGGGCCGAGGGCGACCGATCACCTTCAAGGTGCTGTACGAGGACGACGACGTCCTCGCCGTCGACAAGCCCGCGGGCCTGGCGGCCCATCCGGGGACCGGGATCGAGGGGGCGACCCTGGTCGAGATGGCGCGAGCGTATCTCGAGACCTCGGACCTCCCCTCCACCGAGTTTCGACCCTCGCCCGCCCACCGTCTCGACCGCGAGACCTCCGGCGTCGTCCTCGTCGCCAAGCACCGCAAGGCGATGGTGCGGCTCACCGAGATCTTCACCCGAGGCGACGAGGTGAGGAAGACCTACCTCGCGATCGTGAAGGGGAAGATGCCGCGGGACGCGGGAATCGTCGACCTCCCGCTTCCCGAACACGAGCAGAGCGCCCGCTCGCGGGCAGCACGCGGGGTGAACCTGCAGGAGGCGGTGACGCGCTGGAAGGTCGTCTCCTCCACGAAGGAGGTCTCGCTCCTCTCCGTCGGGATCGAGACCGGCCGGACCCACCAGATCAGGCGCCATCTCGAGGCGGTGGGCCACCCCGTGGCGGGCGACCGCCGCTACGGCGACTTCGCCTTCAACCGGCTTTCGCGGGCGCGGTGGGGGCTCCGCCGGATGGCGCTCCATGCCTGGAAGCTGACCCTCCCGCAACCCATGACCGGCTCACCCTTGAGGCTCGAGGCGCCCTTGCCGGTGGAGCTCGTCGAGGTTCTCTCCCGTGCCAACCTCCCCCCGCCGGGGGTGAGTGAGGGCTGGCGCCATCCCGGAGAGGGCCCCCCCCGGACGTAGAGGGGGTCCTCCTGACCCGTTCCGCGGGCTCTGGCCGACGAAGTCGGCCTGCCAGGTTTCCCCGCTCCGACTTGGCCTCGCGCGCCCGGGCCAGGCATCATCGCTCTTTGGCGGACCGATCCACGGGGTGCCCATGAGCGACCCATTGCCCCATAGCGCGTTCCTGGACGCTGCCCCGGATGCCATCTTCGTGGCCGACGCCGAAGGGCGAATAGAGTTCGCCTCCCGCCGCGGGATCGCCATGCTGGGCCGCGCCGAGCCGGCCGAGCTCATCGGCCGGTCGATCCGCGATTTCGTGGACCACGAGGATGTCCACCTCATGCTCGAAATGCTCCGCGACGCGCGCCACGGCCCGACCGAGATGCGTATCCACCCCCAGGGCGGGACCGCCCTTTGGACCGAGGCCAACGCCGAGAGGATCGCGGCCGAGGACGGCCGGGCGTCCATCGTGCTCGTCCTCCGGGACGTGAGCCGGCGCAAGCGCGCGGAGGAAGAGCTCCTCGCCGCCAAGGCAGAGGCCGAGGAAGCGGCCCAGCGACTGGTGCGGTCCCTGCGGGCCCTCGAGCGCGAGGCGGCAACCGACGGCCTCACCGGCCTCTGGAACCGACGCCAACTCGAGCAGGTCATGGCGGTCGAGCTGGCCCGGTGCCGCCGGTACACCCAGGTCGCTTCGCTCGTACTCCTGGACGTCGATCACTTCAAGGAGCTGAACGATCGGTTCGGGCACGATGCCGGCGACAGGGCCCTTTCCGCGATCGGGAAGGCGATCGCCCGGACCGCCCGGAGCACGGACACGCCCTGCCGCTGGGGGGGCGAGGAGTTCGCGGTGCTCGCCCCGGGGGTGAGCGCGATCGCTGCGGTGCGCCTCGCCGATCGGATCAGGGAGGAGGTGGCCCGCACCGATTGCGGAGTTCCGGCCAAGGTCACCCTGAGCGCAGGCGTCGCCCAGCTCGACCCCACCGAGTCCATGGAACAGCTCTTGAAGCGGGTCGACCTGGCCCTGTACCAGGCCAAGAGGGCGGGCCGGAACCGGGTGGATCTCGCTTCCGGGCGGGGCGACAGCGCCGAGCACCGGCTGTTCCAGCTGGTCTGGGATCCGACCTACGAGTGCGGAGACCCGCTCATCGACGGACAGCACCGGCAGATGTTCGCCCTCGGCAACGCCGTCATGGACGAGGCCATGTCGGGCGCGCCTCGAGAGGTCATCCGGTCGCGGCTCGCGGCACTGCTCGCCCACACCGTGTCCCACTTCTCCGACGAGGAGCAGCTCCTCGAGCGGGTCGGGTTCGGCGGGCGGTCCCAGCACATGGCCCTTCACCGAGCGCTCGTGGACGAGGCGGTGCGGCTCGACGGCCTCATCGAGGGCGGGCGGGTGGGGGTGCAGGAGCTCTTGAACTTCCTCGTGGTCCGGGTCGTCCACGACCACCTCTTGGGCGCCGACGTGGCCTTCTTCCCGACGGTGGCGGCGTCTTCGTCGCCGGACGTGGGGCGCAAGGCCGGTCCGGCCGCCGGCCCCTCCTAGAGCCAAGGCGGCCCTTTTTTGGGAAGGGCCCGGCGCGCCAGGACCTGCACCGTTGAACTGCAGGGGAGAGCGCGCATAGATTGGCGAGCCCATGGAGGTGGATACGACGCCTGAGAGTCCTCCCCCGGCGCCGGGGGCGATCGGCTTGCCCTCCCGGGTGGTCCTCGACGGGCTGCCCCGGCGCTCGCTCACCCGCAGGGCGCTCCGCTGGGGCCTGTTCCTCCTCATCGCCTGCGTCAATGCGGCCGCGGTGGCGCTCGTGGCAGGCTACGTTCACTACTCGCGGGGGCTTCCCGACATCCCCTCGCTCGAACGGTACCGGCCCCCCATCATCACCGAGATGATCTCCGGCGACGGTCAGATCGCCGGGGAGTTCTTCAACGAGCGGCGCAAGGTCGTCCCCTACGAGCGCATCCCCCATAAGCTCGTCCAGGCGTTCGTGGCCTCGGAGGACCAGCACTTCTTCGAGCACGGCGGCATCGACTTGCTCGGGACCTTGCGCGCCGCGGTGAACACCTTCGTGCTTCGCAAGCACATCCAGGGGGGATCGACCATCACCCAGCAGACCGCCAAGTCGATCCTCATCAGCGCCGAGGGGTTCGAGAGGGGCACGAGGCGGAGCCTGGGGCGGAAGGTCCGGGAGCTCCTCCTGGCACGGCGGCTGGAAGCCGCCTTCAAGAAGGAGCAGATCCTCTGGCTGTACCTGAACGGCGTGTACCTGGGCCACCACTCCTATGGAGTGCAGGCGGCGGCGGAGAACTACTACCGCAAGAACGTCGAGGACCTGACCCTGGCCGAGGCGGCCCTCATCGCCGGCTTACCGCAGGCGCCCAGCCGTTACTCGCCCTTCCAGAACCCGACCGCCGCCAAGGAGCGCCGCCGCTACGTGCTCCGGCGCATGGCCGAGGAGGGGATGATCTCCCGCGAGGAACGCGAGGCGGCGACCGACGCCGAGGTGAAGGTCTACCCGCTCGACGACATCTTCCGGGAGACCGCACCCTTCTACGTCGAGACGGTCCGCCGCCAGATCGTGGAGCGGTACGGGAACGCCCGGCTCCTCGAGGACGGACTCCGGGTTGAGATGACGATGGACCTGGAGAAGCAGCGGGCGGCCCAAGGGGCGATCCTGAGAGGGCTGCAGGAGGTCGATCACCGGCAGGGGTTTTATGGTCCGGCGGCCCATCTCGCCGGCGCCGACCTGACCGCGCTTTCGGAGCGCCTGGCGGCGGCCTGGCCCAAGGGCGAGCTCGCGATGGGCCAGTACTGCGTGGGGATCGTGACCCGGGTGGACGACAAGGCGGGCGTGGCCCACATCAAGGTGGGAGAGAACCAGGGCCTGCTCCCCATCTCCGGGATGCGCTGGGCCCGCAAGCCGAACCCCGAGGTGTCCTATCCCGATGCGCTCATCAGCAGGGTCTCCACCGCCCTCCAGGCGGGCGACGTGGTCGTCCTTCGCCGGGTCGAACGGAAGGAGCTCGTGGCGCGCGAGTCCACCTTCCCCGCGGGAAAGCCCCGGGACGTTCCCGAGGGTCCGCTTCTCTTCACCCTGGAGCAGGACCCGAAGCTGCAGGGCGCGCTCGTCTCGGTCGACCCCTGGAGCGGATACGTCCCGGCCATGGTGGGCGGCTACGATTTCGAGGCCTCCGAGTTCAATCGCGCCTTCCAGGCGTGCCGCCAGCCGGGCTCGGCCTTCAAGCCGGTGGTCTACTCCTGCGCCATCGAGAAACTCGACTTCACGCCGGCCACGGTCCTCACCGACGCTCCCCTCGTCTACCGGGACACGGACAATTCCTGGAAGCCGCAGAACTTCGGCCAGAACTTCAAGGGGGACGTGACCCTTCGCACCGCGCTCGTCAACTCCATCAACATCCCGGCGGTGAGAACCTACGAGGCGCTTGCCAACAAGCTCGGACTCCAGGTCCTGCCCGACTGGGCGAAGGCCCTCGGCCTCTCCACCCCGGTGAAGCTCGAGCTGGGGAGCGCCCTCGGATCCTCCTGCGTGAACCTCTGGGAGCTGACCAACGTCTACGCCACCTTCGATCGCTACGGGGAGAAGCGGCCGGCGGTCTTCGCGAAGCGGGTCCTCGATCGCGACGGGAACGTGCTCGAGGACCACACCGACTACCGAGACCCGTGGGTGCCCCTCCCCGAGCGGCTGGCGGGCGGGGTGGCCGAGGTGGAGCGGCCGCGCGAGCAGGTGATGGACGAGCGGACCGCCTACATCCTGGTCCGGCTCATGAACGAGGTGGCCACGGTGGGGACCGGGGCCCAGGCGGCACGGCTCGGCAAGCCGGCCGCGGGGAAGACCGGCACCACCAACGACTCGTTCGACACCTGGTTCATGGGGTTCACCCACGACCTCGCCACCGGCGTGTGGCTCGGGTACGACATCAACGAGACCCCCCTGGGCCGGTACGAGACCGGCGGCCACGCCGCCCTTCCCATCTGGCTCGACTACATGAGCACCGCCCTCCAGGAGAGGCCCCAGCCCGAGTTCGAGGCGCCGCCCGGCATCGTGGAGGTGCGGATCGATCCGGAGACGGGCAAGGCGGTCTCCGACGACGCACGGGGAGTGTTGGAGCCGTTCAAGCAGGGCACCGAGCCCGTCCCCGACGCCTCCGAGGAAGAGAAGGTGCAGGTCCAAGACCTGTTCGAGCAGTAGGGCGGGATCGGACGCAACCTTGATCTGCCCGGTCACGGGCGGGTACCATCGCCGAAGCGCCCGGACGCCGTGCCGTTTCCCGGCGGTGACGGGCGCAGGTGCCCATGCCCGCACGAATCGTGGCCAAGCTCGGAGTGAAGGCGAGCTTCTTGCTCGCCTCCGCCGTGATCCTCCTCGCGTTCATGGGGGGGAGCGCCCTGCTCCTCGACAGCCTGGTCCCGAACCGGGCCGTGCTCGTCCAGCTCCTCGGGGTGGTGTTCCTGTGCGGATTCTGCCTCGTGGGGGCCTTCTACCTGCTCGTGACCCGGTTCATCTTGCACCCCATCGACGACATGAGCGCCGTGGCGCGGCGGGTCTCGGACTGCGACCTCACCGCCCGGGCAGCCAAGCCGAGCGAGGACGAGCTGGGCACGCTCGCCGAGTCCCTGAACCGCATCGGGGAGAACCTGGCCGCCACCCTCTCCAGGGTCCAGAACGTCACCGGCGGCGTCGGGGTGGTCATCGAGCGCATCTCCCGCACCGGCTCGGCCGTCTCGAGCGGTGTGGGAACCGTGTCCGCCCGGGTCCTCGATACCTCCGCCTCGATGGGGGACATGATCGCGAGCCTCAAGGGGATCGCCGACAACGTCGAGGTGCTGGCCCAGAGCGCCGAGGAATCGTCCTCCTCCATCCTGGAGATGGCCGCCACCAACGACGAGGTGGCAGAGAACATCCAGGGGCTGTCCGCGAGCGTGGAGGAGACCACCGCCGCCATCGAGGAGATGACCTACTCGATCAAGGAGGTGGCCAAGAACATCGAGGAGCTCTCCGCCACCACCGAGGAGACGAGCTCGTCCATGAACGAGATGGACGTCTCCATCTCCCAGGTCGAGACCAACGCCAACGAGACCGCCAAGCTCTCCGAGCAGGCCCAGCGGGACGCGGAGATGGGGACCGAAGCCCTCTCCCGCACCCTCGCCGGCATCGACAAGATCAAGGAGTCATCGCGGGAGGCGGCGAGCGTGATCGAGGCGCTGGGGAAGAAAATCGCCGCCATCGGGAACATCCTGAACGTCATCGACGACGTGGCCGAGCAGACGAACCTCCTCGCCCTGAATGCCGCCATCCTGGCGGCCCAGTCGGGCGAGCACGGCAAGGGCTTCGCGGTCGTGGCGGACGAGATCAAGGACCTGGCCGAGCGCACGGGCGCCTCCACCAAGGAGATCGCGGACCTGATCCGGGCGGTGCAGGAGTCCTCCAAGCAGGCGGTCGCCTCCATGGACCGCGGGGTCCGCAACGTCGAGGAAGGCGTTCGGCTCGGGCAGGAGGCAGAGACGGCGCTGAAGAAGATCCAGGAATCGTCGCAGAAGTCCACCCAGATGGTGAAGGCCATCGCCCGGGCCACCATCGAGCAGGCGCGGGGCTCGAAGCAGGTCACCGTGGCCATCAACCGCATCGCGGAGACGGTCCAGCAGATCGCCACCGCCACCGCGGAGCAGGCGCGGGGCTCCGAGCAGATCATGAAGAGCGCCGAGAAGATGAAGGCCATCACCAAGCACGTCGAGCGCTCCTCTCAGGAGCAGGCCCGCGGCTCCAAGCAGATCACCCGCGCGATCGAGTCGATCTCGGAGATGGTCCACCACCTGAACCGCGCCCAGAAGGAGCAGACCAAGGGCTCCGAGCAGGTGATGACCGCGGTGGTGCAGATCAAGCAGGTGGCCGAGGCCCAGACGCACTCGGTGCGCGAGCTCGAGGCGGCCATCGGGGACCTGGCGAGCCAGGCCGAGGTCCTCCGCGGCGAGGTCCGCCGGTTCAAGATCTAGATCCGGAGAGCCCCGCCATCCTCAGAAGCCCGGGTCCGCCCCGATCCCGCCGGTCCGCGCAAGGATCTCCGCGAGCGCGAGGAGGTCGCGCCATTCGGCGGGCGCGAGGGGGACGACCGAGAGCCGGCCCTGGCGGAGGAGCACCGAGCCGGAGAAGGCCGGCTCGAGCTTGAGCTGCTCCAGGGGAACGGGTGCGGGCAGGGGGTCCTTCGCCAGGAGGTCGACGCAGACGAGCGTCCCGTCTCCGGTCGGATCGGGGTAGGCCTCCCGAACGATCGCGGCTCGCCCCACGGCGCGCCTCTCCCCGGAGTGGTAGAGAACGGCCTCGTCGCCCCGCCTCATCGCACGGAGGTTCCGTTGCGCCTGCGGGTTCGATACCCCGGTCCAGGCGGTGGTCCTATCCCTCACGAGGTCGGCCCAGGCGTACTCCGCAGGCTCGGTCTTCAGGAGCCAATAGGCCACGGATGGTCCTTAGGAATCGGGGCAGGGGCCCGCAACTCGAGCGGTGGGAGCAACCCGCTGGGTGCCGTGTTATAGGTGGCCCGTGTTTGGGCTGTCCTTCAGCGAGGTGGTGATCATCGCCGCCCTCGCCCTCATCCTCCTCGGGCCCGACAAGCTCCCCGATGCCGCCCGGACCATGGGCAAGTGGATGCGCGAGCTGCGGCGAGCCACCGAAGACCTGAAGGATCAGTTCGAGACCGAGATCTACTCCGACGTCCGTAAAGCACGCCCCAGCCTGGCGCCGCCCGTTCCCGCCGCGGTTGTCCCGCCCCCGGCGGGGCCGCCGCCCGCTGCCACCGCGGAGAACGTCCCTGGCCTCGAGGCGGCGCTGGCCGAGCCGTTGCCGTCCGCCGCGGCGGCGGAACCTCTGGCGCCCGCACCCGAGAGATGAGCTCCCCAGCCCCACAGCTCCCTCCCGCGAGGCCCGGGCCGGAGAACGAGGTCAAACTCACCTTCATCGAGCACCTGCGCGACCTCCGCGTACGGCTCTTGCGCGCCCTCTACGGGGTGGTGGCGGGCATGGCGCTCGTCGGCTGGTTCGTCCCGAGCATCGTCGAGCGGCTCATGGCCCCGGTCCGCAACGCCCTTCCCGCTGGCAAGCAGACGCTCGTCTACACGAGCGCCATCGAGCCGATGATGGTCTACATCAAGGTGGCCATCTACGGCGGCGTCTTCGTGGCCGCGCCGTGGGTCCTCTGGCAGCTGTGGCTCTTCATCGCCCCTGGCCTCTACAAGCGCGAGAAGAGGGTGGTCTGGCCTTTCCTCGTCTGGGCGACGGTGCTCTTCTACGGGGGCGCGGCGTTCTGCTACTTCGTGGTTCTCCCCCAGGCCTTCCCCGCCATCCTCGCGTTCGCGGGAGGTGGGACCACCCTCACCCCGATGCTGAGCCTCTCCCAACAACTCTCCCTCGTCCTCGCGATGATGCTCGGGTTCGGGGTCATCTTCGAGGTCCCCATCATCATCGCCTTCTTGTCGATGGTGGGGCTCGTGGACTCGCGGTTCCTCGCCAAGTACCGGCGGCACGCCATCGTGGTGAATGTCACCCTGGCGGCGATCATCACCCCCACTGGGGACCCGTTCAACCTCGCCCTCCTGGCCGTCCCGATGATCCTGTTCTACGAGATCGGCATCATCCTGGCCCGGATCCTCGGGAAGAAGAAAGAGCCGGCGGCGGCCCGGGCTGGCCAAGTCTAGCCGGCCGGGGCAGAGCATGTTCCTCGAGGTCGCGGCCGGGCTCTTCGCAGTCTTCATGCTCGTGCGCCACGTTCCCCTGGCGCTGCGCACCCTCCGCCGGGGTGAAGATGACCACCGGGAGGGCCGGGCAATCGTCCCCATCCTGAACGTGCTCCTCGCCGTCGCCATCCTCGCCATGGCCGTGAAAGGCCTCGCCGGCGCTCTTATCTCGAAGTGACCAGGGAGGGTCGCTCCGGCTAAGGGAGCCTCTCGCCCAAGACCACTCTCCCACCAAAAACACATGGGCCTTTCGAACGTAGAAGACGTGGTGTTCCTCTCGGCGAAGCGAACCCCCTTCGGGACGTATGGCGGTTCCCTTAAGGAGTTCTCGGCCACGGACCTCGCGGTCCATGCCGCGCGCGCCGCGATCGAAGCGGCGAGGGCGCCACTCGAGGACTACGGCCACGTAGTCATGGGGAACGTGCTGCAGACCTCCCCGGACGCCATCTACCTCTCGCGCCACGTGGGACTCAAGGCGGGCCTGCCCGAGCGCGTCCCCGCGCTGACCGTGAACCGGTTGTGCGGCTCGGGATTCGAGGCGGTGATCGAGGCCTCGCGTCTCATCCGCGCCGGGGAGGCGGAGCTGGTGCTGGCGGGAGGCACCGAGTCGATGAGCCAGGGGCCCCTCGTGCTGCGCGGGGCGCGCTTTGGCTTCCCTCTCGGGAAGGTACCGGCGGTCGAGGACATGCTCTTCTCGGCCCTCAACGATCCCCTCGCCGGCATTCCCATGGCTCTCACCGCCGAAAAGCTAGCGGAGAGGTACCGCATCTCGCAGGAGGCGGTAGACGAGTACTCCGTGCTCTCCCAGCGGCGCTGGGCGGCCGCGGACGAGGCCGGGCGGTTCCGGGAGGAGCTCGCGCCCATCGAAGTGAAGACGAAGAAGGGAACCGCGCTCTTCGGGCGCGACGAGCACCCCCGCCCGGAGACGACCGTCGAGGCCCTTCGCAAGCTTCCCAGGGTCTTTCGGGCCGACGGCGTCATCCACGCCGGGGCGGCGAGCGGCGTCTCCGACGGCGCGGGCGCCCTGGTGCTCGCCTCTCGGGGCTACGCCGAGCGGCGCAAGCTGCGGCCGCTGGGCCGGCTCCTGGGCTTCGGGCACGCCGGGGTCGACCCCACGATCATGGGCATCGGGCCGGTGCCAGCGGTGCGAAACGCGCTGGCCCGCACTGGCACCCGCGCGGAGGAGGTGGACCTGTTCGAGGTGAACGAGGCCTTCGCTCCCCAGTACCTCGCGGTCGAGCAGGAGCTGGGGCTTCCCCGCGAGCGGACCAACGTGGACGGGGGGGCCATCGCCCTCGGTCACCCCCTGGCAGCAAGCGGTGTCCGCATCACCATGCACCTGCTCTACGAGCTGCGCAGGCGCGGGGCTCGAACCGGCGTAGGCGCCGCCTGCATCGGCGGTGGACAGGGTGTCGCGGTGGTCCTCGACACCGCCTCGTAGACGCCTCGACGCGCTTGCGACGGAGGGGTCTGGCGGCTAGCGTCCTGAAGGAAAGCGAAGCCGAATTCACGACCGCAAGAAGGGAGGTTTGAGAGCACGATGTACCGTCCTCGACGATCCAGCGACCTCCGCCGCTCGCTCACCTTCGGCGGCCGGATGCCGGCCGCGGTGGGCCTGCTCCTCCTCCTCATGGTCGTCGCAACCGTGGCCTCCTGGATCCTGCGGAACTCCGAGTGGGCCGAGCTCTCACCCGCCGCGATCCTCCAGGGCCAGATCTGGCGCATCGTCTCCTGGGCGTTCGTCCAGGGCCAGCCCCTCACGCTCCTCTTCGGGGGGCTCATGCTCTACTCGTTCGGAAGCCAGCTCGCCTACGACTGGGGTGAGGCCCGCCTCCTCTCCACGTTCCTCGGCCTGACAGCAGGGGCGGCGCTCATCACCGTGGCGATCGCCATCGTCTGGCCACCCTTCATGGCGTTCGGGCACCTCGACATGTGGCCGCCGGTGATCGGGCTCTTGCTCATGTGGTCCTTGCGCTATCCCGACCAGCAGCTGAGCTTCTGGGGCATCCTGCCCATGACCGGGCGGACCATGGCCATCCTGGTGGTGGCGGGGACGGTGCTCTATGGCCTGGCGGCCGGCGGGGTGGCGGGGCTGGCCCGCTTCACGCCGCACTTCGCCTCGATCGTCATCGGTTGGGCGCTGTCGCGGGGTCGGCTGCGACTGCCCCTGCGGCGCTGGAAGCTCGCTTGGCGCGACTACCTGCTCGAGCGGCAGCTGCGCCGCCGCTCTCGGCACCTCAAGGTGGTCCGCAAGAACGGTCGGGACGAGCCGCCCCGCTGGATGAACTGAAGGCGCGGCCCTTTTCAGCTGACCGCCACCTGCTTGACCGCGGACCGGTACACCCAGATCCGCCCGGTGCTGGTGCGAGCGTCCGCCGGGATGATGAAGAACCCGGCCGTTCCCTCCTGGTAGTCAGGGCTGAACCCTGCGACCTGCCGTCCGTCGCGGAAGGTCACCCGCACCTTGCTCCCCGTTGGAGGGGGAGGCTGCTCGCCCGGCGCGAGCATGAAGAACACCGCCTTCACGTGCGCCGTGGTCACCGGCTCCGGCGGACCCCCTGCGGTCGCCGCGAGCGGCAACTCCGGCGAGCCCAGGTCCGCGTCCACGATGAAGCCCCTCTTCACCTGCCCCTCGAGGGTGTGCACCACCACCCGATGGACGCCAGAGATCCGGTGGTCCTCCGAAGGGGGTGTGGGCCCCGGAGCCGCGGCCGTCGCCTCCGGCACCTGGGGCAGGACCACATCCACCGGTACCGCCGGCTCCTCGGGTACGGGAGTGACTGGCGGGGAGGGAGCGGCCACCGGCTCGGGGAGCGGGGACGGCAGACTCGCGGCGGCGACCGGAAGTCCTTCGTCCGGGGCTTCCGCCTCCACGATCTCGAGCGCGTCGGCCGGGACTTCCTCGAGCACGTCTGAGTCGAGGGTGGGGATCTCGTCGGTCGCCGGCTCAAGGTCCGGCAGGCTCGCGCGCTCTGGCTCATCCAACTCGAGCGGTGCCGGGACCGACGGGGCTGCGGAATTCGGTTCCGTATCGGCCGCCCAGGGGGGATCTCCCTGTTCGGCCGCCTGGGGCGCGAGCTCCGGCGCTGAGAGATCCAGATCCGGTAGGCCCTCCACTTCTTCCGCGGCCGGGGATGGCTCCGGTTCGGGGGGATGATCGCCCTCGATCGGGCTTTCGGCCCCGGGTATCGGAGCCGTCCCCGTTGCCCAATCCGGCGCAGCCGCGTCGGCGCTGGCGTCGAAGGAGCCGCCGGACTCGAGTCGAAAACCCTGGTCGAGGGTCTCTGCCTCGGGTTGCCAGGCCGCGGCCTCGTCAGTCGCGAGCGACGACGAGGCGTGGAACCCTTCCTCGTCCTTCATGTCAGGTGGGCCGGCACTGTCCAGCCCGACGTCGACGAGGTCTCTGGGGGGGCCGCTCAGCGCCTGGAGGGCGTCCGCTCCGACCACCGCTTCTGCCGCGGGGTCGAACGGGAGAAGCGATTCCAGGTTCTCCGGCGCGTCCGCGGGAACGGCCCCGGTGGCCAGCTCGTCGTAGTTCCCAAACTCCATGGTCGTGGGCACTAAGGCGGGAACGTGCTCGCCAGACCAGGATTCCGGGGGAAGGGGCGATAGATCGTCGCCTGCCGGGGGCTGGGTCTCGACGGGGGCCGAGGTCCCGTCGGCCGGCGGAGCGACGTCCCACGCGGTGCCATCATAGTCGCCACCGGGCATGGGAGCCCAAGGGGGCTCCTCGCCTTCGCCGGGAAGTGGCGCAGGGGCGTTCGCGTCGTCGAGAAGCGGCTCGGCCGATTCGAGCGACACCGACTCCGCGAATGCCGACTCAGCTTCGAACGCGGCCTCCGGCGTCGTGGAATCGACCGCGACCGAGCCCCAGTCCGATTCGTCCGGAGCCGCAGGTAGTGGCTCCACGCTCTGTTCCAGAGTCTCGAGACTGACCGGGAGCTCCGCATCGCCGGGCGGGCCCTCCATCCCAGCGGCTGGCTCGTACGGTGCCTCGGCTTCGTATGCAGGAGCGTTCGGGTCGTAGGCAGGAGCGTTCGGGTCGTAGGCAGGAGCGTTCGGGTCGTAGGCGGGGGCGTTCGGGTCGTAGGCGGCGGCGTTCGGGTCGTAGGCGGCGGCGTTCGGGTCGTAGGCGGGGGCGTTCGGGTCGTAGGCAGGAGCGTTCGGGTGGTAGGCAGCGGCGTTCGGGTCGTAGGCAGG
>DASRZU010000007.1:0-162155 GCA_035686075.1 Anaeromyxobacter sp. | reverse complement strand
TCCCGCGTACATTCCCGGCCCGGCCGCGGCGGGCGGCGGCACGATCGGCGCTGGCCGCTCCATGCTCTCGGCGCGCGCCCGCGCTCCCGGCTCCGTCATGACACAACTCCCGTGAATTGTTTTGGCCCCGCCGACGCCGCCGCGGCGAGCGCGTCGTCGCTCACCGCGGCAGCGGACTCGAACTCCGCCGTCACCGCCCCGCGCGACATCACCACGATGCGATGCGCCGCCGCGCGCACTTCCTCGAGCTCCGACGACACCAGGATCACCCCCATGCCGGTCTCCGCCAGCCGCCGGACGATGGCGTGGATCTCGGCTTTGGCGCCGACGTCGACGCCGCGGGTGGGCTCGTCGAGGAGGAGGACACGGGCGCCGCGCATGAGCCACCTTCCGACCAAGGACTTCTGCTGGTTGCCCCCGGAGAGCCGGCGTACCGGCGCTGTCACCGAGGCGGTGCGCACGTCGAGCCGCTTCACCTCGCCTGCGACGAGCGCATCCTGGATGCGCCGGCACAGCACCAAGAACCGGGACATCCTCCCGAGCGAGGCCAGGCTCAGGTTGTCGCGTAGGGACATGGCGGGGATGAGCCCGTCGCGGGTCCGATCCTCGCTCAGCATGGCGACCCCGGCGCGCAGTCCCTCCGCCGGCGAGCGGGGATGGTAGGGACGGCCGGCGAGCGTCATTTCGCCGCCATCGGGCTGGTCCGCCCCGGAGATGGCTCGGAGCAGCTCCGTTCGTCCGCTTCCCACGAGGCCGCTCACGCCAAGGATCTCGCCCGGGGCGAGATCGAGCGAGACCTCGGAGAACGCCTTGCGTCTCGAGAGGCCGCGGACCGCGAGGAGCGGGCCGGAAGGCACGAGCGCACGGCGCTTCGGGAAGATCTCGCCCATCGCCCGGCCCACCATCATCCGCACCAGACCGGCCTGGTCGATCTCACTCGTCGGGACCGTGCCCACGTGGGCCCCGTCCTTCAGCACCGTGATCCGGTCCGCGATGGCGAACACCTCGTCCAGCCGGTGCGAGACGTAGATGACGGTGGCGCCGGTCTGACGGAGGGAGCGGATGGCGGCAAAGAGGCGCTCCAGGTCCCGTGTGGAGAGGACTGCCGAGGGCTCGTCCAGGATGAGGATGCGCGGCCGCTCCAGCATCGCCTTGGCGATCTCGATCATTTGGCGCTGCGAGACGGGGAGGACCCCCACGCGTTTACGCACGTCGGGGACCTCGAAGCCAAGCGAGGCGATGGCCTCGGCCGCCCGGCGGTGGGCGGCGCTCCAATCGATCCAGACCCCAGCGCCGCTCGAGGGCAACTGGCCGAGGAGGACGTTCTCGGTCACCGAGACGGTGGGAACGAGGCTGAACTCCTGGTAGACGACCCGGATGCCTGCCGCGCGCGCCGCCGTGGGGCTCGGAAGATCCAGGGTCTCGCCGTCGAGGACGATCGTACCCGCGTCGCGGTGGACCGCTCCGGCCAGGATCTTGATGAGGGTGGACTTGCCCGCCCCGTTCTCGCCTACTAGGGCATGGACCTCCCCGGCAGCGACCACGAGGCCCACGTCGCGGAGCGCCAGGGTGGCGTCGTAGCGCTTGCGGAGTCCGTGCAGCTCGAGCCTGGGGACGGCGCTCACGGGGGGGCCCTACCTCGGCGCGGAGAGTGCGTCGTGGAAGAGGATGGCCTTCTGTTCGGTCATCTCGAGGAGGGTGTCATGAACGCCCTCTCGGCCCATCCCGCTCATCTTGATCCCGCCGAAGGGAAGGGTCTCGGCCCGCAGGGCCGAGCCCCAGTTCACCATCACCCCTCCGGCCTCCAGCCGATGCGCGACCGAGAGGGCGGTGGAGATGTCCCGGGTGAAGACGGCCGACTGGAGGCCGTAGGGCGAGTCGTTGGCGAGGGAGATGGCCTCGTCGAGGTTCGAGAAGCCGACGAGCGGCACGACCGGGCCGAAGGTCTCCTCCCGGAACACGGTCGCCGCGGGGGGGACGTCGAGAAGCACCGTGGGATCGACGAACGCGCCCCTTCGGCTTCCACCGGCGAGGAGCAGGGCCCCCGCCTGCACCGCCCGGCGCACGCGGTCGACCACCTCCTCGGCGGCCGCGACGCTGATGAGGGGCCCGACCTCCGTGGTCTCGAGGAGTTGGTCGCCGACCGACAGGCGGCGGGCCCAGGAGGCAAGGCGGTCCGCCAGGGCTGCCTTCACCGACGCGTGCACGAGGACCCTCTTGACCGAGCAGCAGATCTGGCCGTTCCCACGGGCCAGCCGCCCCATGACGATGGCCTCCGCCGCTTTGCCGAGGTCGGCGTCGGCGCAGACGATCGAGGCGTCGTTTCCGCCCAGCTCGGCGTGCAGGCGCTTCAGGCTCCCGGCGGCGGCGCGGGCCAGGGCCACCCCGGTTTCCACGCTTCCGGTGACGGTGACGAGCTGTACCCCGGGGCTCTCGGCCAGGACCCGGCCCAGGCTCTCGCCCGGCCCGGTGAGCATCTGGTGCCCGCCGCGCGGCAGCCCGGCCTCCTCGAGGAGCCGGGCCGCGGCGAGGAGAGTGAGGGGGCAGGGGGTGGGGGGCTTGCTGATGAGGACGTTCCCCGCGGCGAGCGCGGCCGCGGCCTTGTGGGCCCACAGCTCCACCGGATAGTTGAACGGGACGATGGCGGCGACCACGCCCAGGGGCTGACGGATGGTGACCGCGAAGTGGCGCTCCATGCCCGGGACAGCGTCCATGGGCATGACCCGGCCGAAGAGCCGCTTCGCCTCTTCCCCGAAGCCGCGAAAGATCCGGGCCGCTGCCCCGACCTCTTCGCGGGTCTGGCGGATGGGCTTCCCGTTCTCTCGGGCGAGGAGCTCTGCCAGGGCGGGCCGGTCGGCCTCCAGCCGCCCGGCCACCTCGACGAGGATCCGCGCCCGCTCGTGCGCGGGGAGGGCGCGCATCCGCTCCCGGGCGCGCTGGGCGGCCTCGATGGCCCGCAAGAGGTCGCGCTCGGTGGCGATGGGGACCTCGTCGATCCGCTCGCCCGTCCCGGGGTTCGAGACGACGCGGGTGGCACCGTCGGAGGCGCCCACCCACTCTCCGTCCAAGAGCATCGAAGCCATGAGGGACCTCTCTTTCCGGGGCGCGGAAGCTTGCGGAACTCTAGCATCGGGGTCCGGGCTGTCAACGCGTCTGGAACTGCATTCCATTCTCGCGGCAACGCGCCGCGATGGACCTGCTCCCGGGGAGAAGAGGGGTTGCCGCCGCCCTCGCAATCAACGGAGCGGTTGGGCCCGGGTGGTCCGTGTGCGCTCGCACCGGCAGGGGATCAGGCCGGCTCGGGATGGCCGAGGATCGAGGAAATGCGGGCGGCCGCGACGCGCACCGCCTCGGTGGCGGCCTGGAAGCCATCCGCCGGAAAGCGGAAGGAGGGCCAGGAGGCGGATAGGGCAGCGAGCACCTCGCCGGTGTGGCCGAACACCGGGGCACCGATGCAGCGGATACCGTGCTCATGCTCCTCGTCGTCGAGGGCGAACCCCTGCCGCCGGACCTTGTCGAGGTCGGCCTCCACCGCCACCCGGGCGGTGAGGGTGCGGGGCGTGTGAGAGGCGAGCCGCATGGCCCGAAGGGTCGCGGCGCGCTCTGCGGGGGGGGCGAAGGCGAGGAGCACCTTGCCGATGGCCGTGCAATGTAGCGGGATCCGCCGTCCGACCCTGGAAAACATGCGGATCGTGTGTTTCGATTCGATCTTGAGGATGTACACCGCCGCGTCCCCCTCGAGCACGCCCATGTGGACGGTCTCGCCCAGGTGCTCGGCCAGCTCCTCGGCCACCGGCCGCGCCGCGGCGTAGAGGTCGAGGTGATCGAGGGCGCGGGAGCCAGTGTTGAAGAGCTTTAGGGTCATGGCCCAGCGGTCCTGTTCGTCGCGCCGAACGTATCCGAGAGTCCTCAGGGTGTTGAGCAGCCGGTAGGCCGTGGCCTTAGCAAGGTGGACGTCGCGCGAGAGCTTTTCCAGGCTCAGGGAGGGCTCGCGCGAGATCCGTTCGAGCACTGAAAAGGCCCGGGCCACGGCACTGACGAGCGGCGGGGAGTGACGCTCTCGGGGCGGGGCGGACGCTTCCGCCGCTCGATCGGCGAAGGTCAAGGAGTGCGCCCGCCGTGCCATGCGCCGGCCCTGGCGCCGCGCGGCTGCGCGGCGCCGGCGAGGAACCCGGTCCATTCTGCCTCCCCAGGGAGACGCTACAACGAAATGGAACCGCGTTCCATTCCGGTTGACAGGCGCGGTCTTGTTGGTATTGTTTCGGTGCAAGCGCGCCATGATCGGGAGGGGTGTCACCTTCGGCGAGTCCTGCCTGCGAGGCGACCGGGCAGGAGGGCTCCTCCGGTCGTCGCGCCTTCGATGCGACGTTGGGCTGCAGCGAGGCCACGGCAGTCTCGCCTGTCGGCCTTGGCAGGGGAAGCAGCGGGGTGAATGGCGCGCTTTGAGCACCGGCTCTGCCACCTGGTGGACGTGAATCCGTTCACGAGGAGATGGGAAGGCGACCGCGTGGACACGCAGGCGGAGGACAAGCCATGAAGCTCCGGGGCAAGGCCGCGGTGATCACCGGCGGGGGGATGGGGATAGGCGCCGCCATCGGCCGCCTCTTCGCACTGGAGGGAGCGCGCGTAGCGTTGTTGGAGAGGGACGGTACCCAGGGCGCGGAGACAGCCCGGAGGATCCGGGAGGCTGGGGGGGACTGCCGATCCTACGTCGCGGATGTATCCAGGGCGGAGGAGGTCGCCCGCGCGGCGGCTCAAATCTTCGAGGAACACTCAGCCATCGACATCCTCGTGAACAACGCCGGCATCTGGAGGCCGGGGAGAGTCGTCGACCTCGACGAGCAGACATGGGACAGCGTCCTTAACACGAACCTCAAGGGCATTTTCCTTGTCTCCCGGCACTTCTTGCCCGCGATGATGGAGCGGGGGCGGGGAGTGGTGGTCAACGTGGCCTCCGTTGCCGGCCTGGTGGGTGCGGCGGACGCTTCTTGCTACGCGGCTTCCAAGGGGGGGGTGGTGAACCTGTCCCGGAGTATGGCCCTGGATTTCGCGCCCTACGGAGTGCGGGTCAACTGCCTATGCCCCGGCATGACCGATACGGCCCAGGGTGACACCGTGGTCGGCCACTACAAGCCTGCGGTGGACGCCACCGAGGCCAAGCGGCACTGGCAGCCCCTGGCCCGCGTGGGGACCCCCGAGGACGTCGCGAAGGCAGCGCTCTACCTCGCATCTGATGACTCGGAGTTCATGACCGGCTCCGTCCACGTGATCGACGGAGGGTTGACCGCCCAGTAGGATCGAAGGGCGGGGTCCGAAGGGAGGTGCGCAAAGCAAGAGAAGGTACGGGCGGACAGAGACGGGTTCCGAAGGAGGGATCTAGGCCTTTTCGGTTTCAGAATACCGGGAGGTATCAGGAATGAGACGGAATCCTTTGTTGGTACTACTTCCTGTGGTGGGTCTCGTTCTATCCGTCATTCCTCGGATGGCCAACGCCGAAAGCAAGACGACGCTGGTGGTGATGATCCGGGGGCTCGATAATCCCTATCACGCAAACTACGCGGTCGGGGCGAAGGAGCTCGGGAAGAAGCTGGGATTGCCGGTCGATGTCTTGACCAGCGAGGCGAACAGCCAGAAGCAATTCGCGGACCTGAAGGCGGAGATCGCGAAGACGGGCGGCAACATGGTCGTGAGCTGCGACCCCAACGAGGCCCCCGACGTTGTTCCGATCGCCAAGATGCTGGAGGCCGCGGGAGCGTACTGGGTGAACTGGTGGAACAAGCCGCCCGATGTGAAGGTGATGGACTACCCACACTGGGTGTCCCACGTGCAGTTCGACGCGGTGGGCCAGGGCTACTGGAACGCCAAGGAACTCTTCAAGACGTTTAAGACTCCGAACGTGGGTAAGATCATCGCCATCCAGGGCATGTTGGCCAACAACGCGGCGATCGGCCGGTTCCAGGGTCTCCAGAAGGCCCTCAAGGAGAATCCGGGGGTTCAGCTCTTGCAGTGGGAGTCCGCGGAGTGGGACACCACCAAGGCCTACAACGCGACGAAGGCCCTCTTGGCCGCTCACCCCGACGTCGACGGTGTGTGGTGCGCAAACGACAACATGGCCATGGGCGCTATCCAGGCGCTCAAGGAGGCCGGGCTCGCAGGGAAGGTCCTCGTGACCGGCACGGATGGCGTCCCCGAGGCGTTCGACGCCATCAAGGCGGGGTACATGGTCTCGACGCAGTTCCAGGACTCCCGTTATCAGGCCATGTTTGGGCTGAGCATGGCTTTGGCGGCGAAACAGGGGAAGCTCGACGTGAAGACGCTCCCGGCCAAGTACCGCAGCTGGATGATCCCGGGTGTGAACGTGAACCGCGAGAACGTCGACCAGTTCGTGAACGACTACATCAAGAAGATGCCCACCTATGACCTGAGTAACTTCTTCGCGAACTGGGCGGGAGAGGCGATGTAGAGGTCCTGCATTTCCGCTCAAGAGGTCGACCTCCGCACGGTCGGCACTTCACCACCGTGCGGGGGAGCCTCTGGAATGCCGGGAGCAGTGGACCCGGAGCTCGCCGAACGAGGATCGCCAAGCATGACAACCGTGACGGCCAGGTCAGGTGGGCTAACCCCGTTGCGCGAGAGACTCCCCGGTTCGATCGTGTCCGCAGCCACGTGGTTCTGGCGCGGTGGTGTCGCCGCCCAAGTCCTTACGTTGGCGATCGTCATCGGTATCTTCGCGGTTGGCACCGGGGGCAAGTATCTCTCCTGGTCAAACATCCAGGTCATCCTCAGCCTAGCCGCCATCCCGGCAATCTTCGCCATCGGGCTGCACCCGACGATCGTGCCGGGAGGGATCGATCTTTCCGTCCAAGGGGTGGCCTCCCTGGTGGCGGTCTTCGTGGGGCTCCTGCTCAAGAACCAGTACAACGCCCACGACGTCGGATTCTGGATCATTCCGCTCTGCATGCTGATCGGAGCCGTGGCCGGAGCGGTGAACGGCCTGTTGAACACGGCGCTCCGGATCCCCTCGTTCATCGCCAGCCTGGGAATGGGTTGGATCCTGTACGGGCTGGCGGTCTACATGGGCAAGGCGGTCAACGTCCCCCTCCTCGACACGCGCATCGGCAAGTTCACCTCGGCCACGCTGTGGGGCGTTCCACTGATCGCGATCGCCGTCGTGGTGTTCACCAGTATCGTGCAGGTGATCGAGGACCGCACCCGGCTCGGGCGGTACATGTACGCAATCGGCGGCGACGAGGTGATTGCTAAGCAGGCGGGCGTGAACGTGGGGATGACGAAGGTGGCGCTCTTCACGGTCGCCGGGGCTGTCTACGGGCTCGCGTCGGTCCTCCTCACCTGCCGCCTCGGCATCGCGACCTCGAGGATGGGGCTCACCCTTCTCTTTCCGACGGTCACCGCCGTCGCCGTGGGAGGAGTCGCGTTGACGGGGGGGATCGGCGGAGCGAAGAACGCAGCCCTGGGAGCCCTGATCGTCACGGCGCTCAATGACGGCCTGATTCTCATGCACGTGAGCCCCTACATCCAGCAGGCGGTGAACGGGGTCGTCCTGATCGGGGCGGTCGCTCTCACCATCGACCGTAAGAAGCTCGGCTTCATCAAGTGAGAGGTCGGGGGAGTGAACGTGAGCAACGGAGCCGAAGAGGACGTGATCCTGGCACTCCGCGGAATCACGAAGATCTTCCCCGGGGTCGTTGCCCTGGACCGGGTGGAGTTGGCGATCCGCAGGAACGAGGTCGTCGGTCTCGTGGGGGAGAACGGCGCCGGCAAGTCCGTCCTCATGAAGATCCTGATCGGGCTCCTGCAGCCGGACGAGGGGAGGGTTCTCCTCGAGGGGATCCCCATCACGTTGCGGGATCCCTCGGACGCAATCCGGCACGGAATCGGGATGGTCTTCCAGGAGGGCTCGCTCGTCCCCAACCTATCGGTGACCGAGAACCTCTTCCTCTGCCACGAGAACGGCTTCAGCCGACTCGGTTTTTTTTCCCTCCGGTCCATGCGTGAAGCCGCCCGGGAGCTTCTGGGCGAGCTGGGCCTCCAGGTCGACGTAAGCGAGCCGGTCGCCGAGATCGGTCCGTCTGCGCGGCAGATGGTGGAGATCGCCCGGCTCTTGTGGCTCTCCCGATTGTACGGCCGCGACAATCCCGTGCTCATCCTGGACGAGCCGACCACCGTGCTCGCCGACAAGGAACGAGAGACCCTGTTCCGGATCCTGCGGGAGCTGAAGAAGCGCGCCTCCGTCGTCTTCATCTCCCACCGCATCCAGGAGGTCGTCGAGAACAGCGACCGCATCTACGTCCTCAAGGACGGGAAGAACGTTACGGAGATGGGCGCGGCGGACGCCCGCATCGTTCGCATCGAACAGCTCATGGTGGGCCACTCGTTCTCGGCGGACCGATTTCACGAGGACGAACAGAGAACCGAGAGAGGGCGGGAGATCCTGAGAATAGAGGACCTGGGCCGGACGGGTATCTTCGAGCCCCTCAGCTTCACGGTCAGGGAGGGAGAGATCGTCAGCCTGATCGGGCTCGTGGGCTCCGGAAAGGAAGAGATCTGTCGGTGCATCGCCGGCCTGGAAAGGGCCGACACCGGGAGCATCTCCCTTGATGGTCGGAAGCTGCCCACGGGGTCGCCGGACGTCGCCGTGCGAGCGGGGATCGGGCACATCCCGATCGACCGTCGCAGCGAGGGCCTCGCCCTCATGATGAGCGTGGCCGACAACGTGAACCTCCTCGTCCTCGATCGCCTGAAGAGGGCCGGCCTCCTGAGCCCGGCCCAGGAGCGGAAGAACGCGCAGCATTGGGTCTCCGAGTGCCAGATCAAGACGCCCTCCATCTCCACGATGTGCGCCAACCTGAGTGGTGGCAATCAGCAGAAAACCGTCATGTCGAAGTGGCTGAGTTCGCAGGTGCGGCTGCTCATCCTCGATCACCCCACGCGGGGGATCGACGTGGGCGCCAAAGACGAGATCTACAAGCTGCTCCGGAGGCTCGCCCAACAGGGAATCGGCATGGTCATCATGTGCGATACCCTGGAGGAGGACATCGGCCTTTCCGACCGGATGCTCGTGCTGAAGGACGGCCGCCTCGTGAGGGAGGTCGATACTCCCCCGCAAAAGAAGCCGAGCCCTCAGAGCATCATCAGCCTGATCGTCTAGCACTTCTGGCGCGAGGAGAAGAGACGTGGAGGTCCTTAGACCACGAGGCACCGCCGACGAGGAAGAGCCGAAAGAACGCCGGGCGCGCAGGGGGCAGATTCCTCCGGTGTACCTCACCATCGCTCTCCTCATCGTCGTGACCGTCTTGTTCTACCTCGGAAACCAGAACTTCCTGTCCCTCTACAACATCAACACCATCCTCAGCTTCTCCGCGATCCTCCTCATGGTCGCTCTGGGCCAGATGTGCACCATCATCGTGGGCGGAATCGATCTCTCGGTGGGGGGGCTGGTCTCCTTCATCTCGGTGATCTTCATCCTTCTCATCAAGCCCCTGGGCTACCTGGCATACCCCTTGAGCCTGGCCGCGGGGGCGCTCGTCGGCTGGACGAACGGGAACATCCTCACCCGGATCAAGATCCCGTCCTTCATCGTCACCCTGGCCACCGGCGGCATCCTGACCAGCCTCGCGTACATTGCCTCGCCGCGACCGGTGAATCTCTCCCCCGCGCTGTACGGCGTCGTCGACCTCGTCAACGGAACCCTGTTCACGGTGAGTAACGTCCTCTTCATGGGACTCGCGGTGCTTCTCGTGTTCTGGGCAATTCTCCGGTTCACCAAAACTGGCCGCAACATCTTCTACGTCGGCAGCAACATCAAGATGTCCTGGATGTCGGGGATCGACATCGCGAAGACGCGCAACATCGCCTTCATGCTCTCCGGGCTGGGGGCGGCCATGACGGCGATCATGATCTCCTCGATCCGCTACGGCGGGGACCCGGTGGTCGGGAACGCGTACGTGCTGAACTCCATCGCCGCGGTCGTGGTGGGCGGCACGGCGCTCACCGGGGGTACCGGGGGCGTCGTGAACACGATCTTTGGCGCGATCTTCATGAGCATGCTGGACAACGGGATGAACGTGATCGGGATCGATCAATACTTTCAGCAGGCCATACTAGGGGTCATGGTCATCGTCAGCGTCACGCTGACCTTTGACCGTGAGAAGACTCCTATTGTCAAGTGACGGCGCGGGCGTCGGTGGCTCGGGGGGAAGGAGGACCGGGGCGGGGATTCGCTCAGAGGAGGCGGTGATCGACAGGAAAGGAATCGCGAAAGGGAGAGGTCGCTCCTGGGCATGCCCGCGCTCAGACGGTAAGCCGGTGTACGGCGGTCGTCGGACCGGCCAAGGGAAGGCCAGGGCGCCGCTGTCTGCGGTACGCGTTCCCCGCGGCCGATGAGGAGGCGACGCCAGCCGGAGGTGGCAAATCGTAAAGGGAAGGAGCTCCGCATGCAGCCTCTCGAAGAGGTCCTCCGCCAGCAAGGGGTCTGGGGAGCGATTGCCGCTTTGGGTCTCGACGCCGCCGCGGTCTTCGGAACGGGGCTCTCCTCGGATCCCTACCGGAACCACGTCTGGCTCGTGAAGCGGACCAAGGACAAGACCATCGTAAACGCCATCCCGAAGGAGCCCGACCAGGATCACCTGTTCTGGGAGGAGTGGTACGCCGAGGCCGGGAAGGCGTACCACCACGTTCTCTCCCGTTGGGAACCGGCCCGCTACGACGCGATCTTCGAGGCCCCGGTCCGCGACGACGAGCATCCTCCCCTCTCCTTCGGGAAGCGCTGGTTCGTCATCGACGACCCGAACATGAGGGCCTGGCTCCTCAGGAGGTGACCTGTGGAGTACCGCTACCTGGGTCGGACCGGGGTCCAGGTCTCCGCCATCACGCTCGGGGCACAGACCTTCGGCTGGTCGGTGGGCCCCGAGCAGGCCTTCTCCTTGCTCGACCAGTACCTGGAGCTGGGTGGCAACTACATCGACGCGGCCGATTCCTACAACAAGGGCGAATCCGAGCGGATCGTGGGGAGCTGGATGAAGGCCCGGGGGATCCGTTCCCGGCTCCTCCTCGGCACGAAGGTGTTCTTCGCGACTGGCGACTCGCCCAACGACGCCGGCCTGAGCCGGAGGCACATCCAGCTGTCGATCGAGGAGAGCCTGCGCCGCCTGGGGACAGACGTCATCGACCTCTACCAGTTGCACTGCTTCGACCGGATGACGCCGCTCGACGAGACCCTGCGGACCGTTGACGACCTCGTGCGGGCGGGCAAGGTTCGGTACCTGGGGCTCTCGAACTTCGCCCCTTCACAGCTGGAGAAGGCCATCCTGCTCTCCCGGGAGCTCGGGGGAGCGCCCGTGGCCGCGTTGCAGCTCGAGTACAGCCTTCTCGTCCGGAGCCCGGAGTGGGAGCTCCTGCCGCAGTGCCGGGAGGAGGGAGTGGGGACGCTCGCCTGGTCGCCCTTGGCCGGCGGTTGGCTGAGCGGCAAGTACCGCAAGGGCCAGCCGCTCCCGCCCGACAGCCGAGCCGGGAAGGGCGACCGCTGGGACGATGCGGCCGAGCAGCGCGGGGGGGAGAGGACTTGGGCCATCCTGGAAGTGCTGTGCCGCGTCGCGGAGGAGGTGGAGCGAACGCCCGCCCAGGTGGCGCTGGCCTGGATGCTCCAGGGAGGCCGGGTCACGACCGCGCTCGTGGGGGCGCGGACTCGTGAGCAGCTTGCGGACAACCTCATGGCCGGCGCGGTCCGGCTGGGGGAGCCGCAGCTCGAGGCGCTGGACCAGGCGAGCCGTCTCGAACTGCCGTACCCCTACGCGTTCATCGAGCGCTACACGCGAAAGGGTTGATCGGCCCTCCTCGGGCGGTCAGGTTCGGGGCCTGCGCGTCGCGGTCTCGTGCCCGCGCCAGGATTCCTCGGGCTCGGCCTTGGGGTAGAGGTGCTGCAGCGGAGCGGAACGACGGTAGAGGGGCAGGATAGCGCCGCCAGGGCCCGCGGGTCGGCCCCCACGCTCCCCATCACCAGGCGCGGGCGCGTCATCCCCTCCCAGTCGAATCGGTCGAGGGAGCGCTCCGTCCGTCCCAGGAGCTCCAGGAGAAGGTCGCGGTGGATGGAACAATCGACCACGGCCGCCTCGATTTCGAGCATGGCCGCGGCCGAGGCGACGGTCAAGGCCAGGGCCGGGCCGGTCTCCTCTGTAGGGAGGCGACCGGCTAATCGCCCACCGAACGGGGAGGGTGGTGTGGATCGGTCCAACGCACCTCCACTGGCCGCTCGGCCGGCTCGAGGTCGAGGTTCACGACCACCGGGTCCTGGCCGCTACGAACGATGACGCACTCGAGCGGCTCGTCCTGGCTCGCGTTCAGCTCCTGGTGAGGGACGAAGGGTGGGACGAAGATGAAGTCGCCGGGACCGGCCTCGGCGGTGAACTCCAGCGACGCGCCCCAGCGCATCCGCGCTCGCCCGCTCAAGACGTAGATGATGCTCTCCAGCTCGCCGTGGTGGTGGGGGCCGGTGCGAGCCCTCGGCTCGATGTGGACCGAGCCCGCCCAGAGCTTGTGCGCACCAGATGTGGCCAGGGTGATGGCGGCCGCTCGCCGCATGCCCGGGGTCTGGGGGGTGTTCGAGTCGAGCTCGTTCGCGCGAACGATCCGGACTCCGTGCACCCGCCAGTCCGGGTGGGCGTGGCGAGCCTCTTCCCCGCTCGTGGACATTGCGACCTCCCAACGCTCTGCTTGCTGACGAGAGCGAGGAAAGGAGAGTCCCAGAAGGGGGTGGTCGGCGGGAGACCAGCCCTTCGAATGGCCTTGGGACACGCGCTCTCGTTCAGATCTGGTCGTGGCGCGACGCCCAGGGCACGAGGTCGCGCACCACGACCCGCTCGCTCTGTTCGAGGAGGAACAGGATGCACCCCGCGATGTCCTCCGTTTTCATCCAGTGCTCCTCGGGGACCGCCACGCCGGCGCTCCTCAGCATCTCTGTGTCCGTCATCCCCGGGTAGAGGACGCTCACCTTGACGCCGCCCTCCTTGGCGGTCTCGTACAAGGCCTCCGAGAGCCCGATCAGGGCCTTCTTCGAAGTCCCGTAGGTGGTGAGGTGTCGCGGGACCTCAAGCGCGGCGGTGGAGGAGATGTTGACAATGTAGCCCGAGCGCTTCGCCATCATGATGCGCAAGGCGGCCTGGCTCAGCAGGAAGGGCGCCTTCACGTTCAGGGCCATCACCGCGTCCCACTCCTCCTCCGTCACCGAAAGGTACGGGGTCGTATGAAGGACGGCAGCGTTGTTAACGAGGATGTCGATCGTCCCGAACGCCGCGACCGCCTGGTCGATCACCCACCGTGGGGCACCCGGCTTGGCCAAGTCCACCACGACGGGCGCAGCCGTTCCCCCCGCAGCCCGGATCGCGGTGCACGCTGCCTCGAGCTCCGGCCCGCTTCGCGCCGCGAGCACGACCCTAGAGCCCCTCGTCGCCAGGGTCTCAGCGATCGTCCGCCCGATCCCCCTGCTCGCACCGGTGACGACAGCGACCTTCCCCTCTAGATCCACGGATCCACCTCACCTCGAGGCCCCGAGATTCTTCTGGATCACCACGTCTAGGGTGACCGCCAGCACCAGGATCACGCCCACGATGAACGGCTGGTACATGTTGTTGACGCTCGCGATGGTCATGATGGTGTCGACGAGGAGCATGAAGAGCGCGCCCATGAAGGCCCCGAGCACGGTGCCCCTCCCTCCGGCGAGGCTACCGCCACCGATGATGACCGCGGTGATGACCTTGAGCTCGATCCCCTCGTGGATGATGCCGATGGCGGCATTGGAGCTCGCCGCCTGCACGATCCCTACGAAGCCGGCCAGGAACCCGGAGATTAGGAACGCGGTGAGGAGCACCTTCTTCGCGTCGATCCCTGACAGTTCGGCGGCCCGCCGATTGGCGCCGATATAGTACAGCTGCCGGAAGTACATGGTGCGGGAGAGGAGAAAGGCACCAATCAGGACGATGACGAACATGTAATAGGTGGGGATCTGGAATCCCAGGACGAAGGGGGCACCCACGCTGGCGAAGGACGCCGAGACTTGGATCGGGTTCTTGGCCAACATGATGGCGACGCCCCGTAGGATCCCCATCATGGCCAGGGTGGTGATGAGGGCGTTGACACCGACGTAGGCGACCAAGAGGCCGTTCAAGAGACCGGCGAGCGTGCTCGCCGCCACCGCGATGAGCATGGCGCCGGCGACGGGGAAGGACGGCAGGGCGATCAGGATGGCGGCGGCGATCGTCCCCGACATCGCCAGGTTTCCCCCGATCGAGAGGTCGAACACGCCCGCCACGATG
This sequence comes from Anaeromyxobacter sp., assembly GCA_035686075.1. GTDB lineage: Bacteria > Myxococcota > Myxococcia > Myxococcales > Anaeromyxobacteraceae > Anaeromyxobacter. The sequence continues at coordinate 147,828 of DASRZU010000007.1, read as the reverse complement.
AGGAGGACCATGCCCACGGACAGGATCGCCGGGGTGGCGAGGTAGAACAGCAGCTGTCGCAGGTTGTAGTAGTTGAAGAAGTACTTGGGGAAGAGCGCCGTCATGAGGGCGGAGATGAGCACCACCAGGATGAGCAGGGAGAGGGCCCGGTTCGTCAGCGTCGCTCGCACCATCTCGCGCATGCCGGACCCTGTGGCCGGATCCATCCGATGCGTTCGTTCCTGCACAGCAGCTCTCCGCCTCAGGTAGCCTGGCCGACGATCCGTGTCCGCCGGCCCTTCAGCCTGCGAAGGTTCATGCTCACCGCGTAGCGCTCCTGGATCACGATGTCGAAGACCACGGCGGCGATGAGGATCGCCCCGATGACGATGGGCTGCCAGTAGATGTCGATGCCGGCGATGACCATGCTCGTCTTGATGAGGTTGATGAACACGACCCCCATGAAGGCGCCGGCCACGGTCCCCTTGCCGCCCAGAAGGCTTCCGCCGCCGATGATCACCGCGGTGATCACGTTGAGCTCGATGTTGGGCAGCGTGTTGCCGCTGGCGTTGCCCATGCGGGCGGCGAAGATGACCCCGGCCAGGCCCGCCAGGAACCCCATGATCACGAACATCGCCGTCAGGGTGGGCGGCACCTTGATCCCCGACAGGGCGGCGGCGCGCGTGTTCCCGCCGATGAAGTAGAACCGGCGGAAGAAGCGGCTCCGCGAGAGGAGGATGGCGCCCAAGAGCACGACGACGAGCGTGTAGTACACGGGCATGAAGAACCCGAGCAGCCTCGTCTGGCTGAGGACGCAGAACTCCTCCGGGAGGTTCGCGATCTCCGAGCCCCCGATGTAGAGCGCCGCCCCTCCGATGATCTTGGACATGGCCAGGGTGGCGATGAGGGCGTTGACGCCCACCCGGGAGACAAGGAGTCCGTTGAGGAGCCCTCCCAGGGAGGAGGCGAAGAGCCCCCAGAGGATCGCCACCGCTACGGGCTGGGGGTTGATGACGAGCCCGAACAGGGTGCTGCCCTGCAGGCAAATGCCGGTGATGGCACCGCCGAGGGCGAGATTGGCGCCGATGGACAGGTCGATCACGCCGGAAACGATGAGGTACATCATGCCGACGGCGAGGATGGCCTCGGAGGCGAGGTTGAGCAGGATCCCGGAGAGGTTCCCCAGGGAGAAGAAGACCGGGCCGAAGACGAGGGACATGAGCGCTGCGATCGCGACGTTGATCAAGAACAGCGACAATGCCCCGTTGGTGATGAGCTGGGCGATGGCCCAGTCCTTGGTGGAGAGCGGGGCACTCACCTCGCGACCTCCGGAGCGCCGCTTCCCGAGGGGGCGAGGCCCGCGCACAGGTGCATGAGTCCCTCCTCGGTGGCCTCGGAGTGCAACATCTCACCGGTCTTGCGCCCCTGGCACATGACCATGATCCGGTCGCACAGGATGAGCAGCTCGGGCAGCTCCGAGGAGATCACGATGAGGCTCGTGCCCTCCCGCGCGATCTCCCGGATGAACCCGTAGATCTCGTTCTTGGCGCCGACGTCGACCCCTCGGGTGGGCTCGTCGATGACGAGGATGCCGGGCCTCTTCATCAGCCACCGGGCAAGGAGCACCTTCTGCTGGTTGCCGCCGCTCAGGTTCAGCGCGATCTGCTGGAGAGAAGGAGTGTTGATGCGCAGACGCTCCACGAACCGGGCGCTCTGCTCGTTGGCCTCCCCGTCGTTCAACAAGCCTCTCTCGGTGAAGCCTCGCAGGTTGGCGGCGATGATATTGGCGGCCACGGGCAGCTCGAGGAAGAGGCCGGCGGCCTTGCGGTCCTCGGTGAGATAGCCGATGCCGGCCGCGATCGCCTCGCGGGAATGGGAGAACTCTACGCGCTCGCCGCCGAGCAGGATCTCGCCCCGGGCGTAGGGATCGGCGCCGAAGAGGGCCAGGGCGATCTCGGTGCGGCCTGCCCCCGCGAGCCCGGCCAGGCCGAGGATCTCCGCCCGGCGCAGGGAAAAGCTCACGTCCGAGAAGGAGGTCGACGACAGTCCCCGGACCTCCAGAACCGTATCTCCGCCCCTGAAGCCCCGGTCGTCGTAGGTGTTCAGGATCTTGCGCCCCACCATCATGGTGATGATCTCGTCGAGGGAGACCTGCCCCATGACCCGCGTGCCCTGGTACACCCCGTCCTTGAGGACGGAGACCCGGTCGCAGATGCTGTGCAACTCGTCCAACCGGTGGGAGATGTAGATGATGGAGATTCCCCGCCGCTTCAGATCGCGGATGAGGTCGAAGAGGAGGTGGGTCTCGATCTCGGTGATGGTCGCGGTGGGCTCGTCGAGGATGAGGATGCGGGCGTCCAGGGAGAGAGCCTTGGCGATCTCCACCAGTTGCTGCTCGATGGAGGACAGGGTGGACACGAGGCTCGAGGGGTCGAGCTCGAGCCCGACCTTCCTGAGGAGCTCCGTCGCCTCCCGGTTCATCCTGCGCCGATCCACCCAGTTGAGGAACTTCACCGGCTGGCGCCCGGCGAAGATGTTCTCCGCGATGCTCAGGCTCCCCACCAGACTGCGCTCCTGGAACACCATCCCGATGCCACTCCGCTGCGCGGCCATCTCGTCGGCGAACCTCACCTCCCTGCCCTCGACCTCGAGGAGCCCCGCGTCGGGCGAGTAGACCCCGGCCAGGACGTGCATGAGCGTGCTCTTGCCCGCTCCGTTCTCGCCGACGAGGCCGTGCACCTCGCCCTTGGCCACCTCGAAAGTGACCCCGTCGAGCGCCACCACGCCGGGGAACTCCTTCCGGATGCCCCTGAACGCAAGGATGGTGTCCATGTCCTCCGCCCCGAGAATACCCGGGCACCATTGCCGGCGGACAGGTCCGCCGGCAATCCTGTCCTTAACCCGGAATGCGCGCCGAAGTCCGCTCTAGCGCCGGGGCTTGGCCCACTTGTCGAACGCGGCCTTGTAGGCATCCACGCCGTTCTTGTCGGCGCGCAGGAAGCCCGTGACGATGCGCGGCGGGATGTTGTCCACGCCGATGGACGCGTCGGCGTCGGTGAACTTGAGGCCGGTCTTCAGGTGCAGGTAGAGGGTCATCACGCCCCAGTAGCCGAAGAAGACTCTCTTCTGGCCGAGGACGAACTGCTCCGTCCCGTCCTTGAGGTAGGCGATCTGATCCGCGTTCAGGTCATTGCCGACGACCTTCACCTGCCCGGCCTTCCCCGCTTCCTTCACCGCCCGGGCGATGCCGGGGCCGCTCTCGCTGTCGAACCCGGAGAAGCCGGCGAGATCGGGGTACTTCTGCATGAGCGCGGTCGCGATGCGCGCCGCCTCGGCTTTGTTGCTGTTGTCGTGCTCCTTGGCCACGATCTTCACGTCGGGGTACTTCGCCATGACGTCGGTGAAGCCGCGGAAGGCCGTCTCCATGTTGTCCGCCCCGACCAGGCCCAGCATCGCGACCTTGCCCTTGCCGCCGATCTCCTTGGCCAGGGCGTTTCCCAGCTCCTGTCCCAGCGTGTACCAGTCCGTCCCCACGTAGGACAGTCGCTTCGAGTCCGGCGCGTCCGCGTCGATGGTCACCACGGGGATCCCCGCATCCATCGCCTTGTTGATCGGGGGGGTCATGGTCTTTGCGTCCCAGCAGATCACCATGAACCCGTCGGGCTTCTTGGCGATGGCCGCCTCCATGGCCTGGGCCTCGGCCACGAGATTCATCTCGGTGGGCCCGACGATCTCCCAGGTCACCTTGTCGCCCGTCCACTTGCCGAGCTCGTCGGCGGCCAGTTGCGCTCCGTCGTAGTCTGGGTTGAAGTTGGTCAGCGTCGTCCGGTTGTTGACGAGGATGAAGTGGTAGTCCTTGGCGAACGCTCCGCCCGCCCCGAACAGCATGAACGCCGAGAGCAGAACTGCCGTGAGCCGGAACTTCCTCATGGATTTCTCCTCCGTTTCACTTCGGGTCGACTCTACATGCACTTTCCGACCGTGACCTCACCTTCCGTTGTGCCGGTGCGGATGGACCGACCGCGGCCGACATCCCCGCGACGGGTGGGTTGCTGCGAGTTCAATGGGTTTCCAGCCGCGACCTTTCGGATGACACGCATGATGTCAGACATCGTGCGTTCTGACCAGCCTCATCGCGATCCCCGCCGCCTCCCGCGGGGCTCTTCGGGCGCAGAAGACGGCTTAGGGGAGGCGAGGCGGGGGAGCCTGGGGTGCGCCGCTTTTTCGGGCCCCGCGGTCGAAAGGGGCCTCAAGTGGGCTTTGGCAGCGCCGCCGAAAACCGGAGGACTTGTCTGGCCTTGCGGTCCGCTTCCTTTAGCGTCCGCCGCCGCTCCCGCGAAAGAGGGCGAGGAGTTCCCGGCTCGCCGCGAACGGCGTGACCTGGCCCCGCCGGACCTCTTCCTTGAGCAAAGGCCAGCGGCCGGCGATCCGGGGATCGGCGCGGAAGGACTCGGAGAGCCCCAGCATCACGAGCTCGTTCATCCACTCGAGCGCCTGGGCCCGGCGCCGCTTCTCCAAAAAGCCGTTCTTCTCGAGGAGAGCGTGGTGGTCGAGCACCATCTGCCAGACGTCGGTGATGCGCCGGTCGTGCAGGGCGGAACAGGTGAGGACGCGCGGCGCCCAGCCGTCGGGGGAAGGAGGGAAGAGATGCAGGGCGCTCGTGTACTCGACGCGCGCGCGCTCGGCCTTCGGCTCGTTCTCCCCATCGGCCTTGTTGATGGCCATGCCGTCGAGCATCTCGATGATGCCCCGCTTGATCCCCTGCAGCTCGTCGCCCGCGCCGGCCAGCATGAGGAGGAGGAAGAAGTCGGTCATGGATCGGGCTGCGGTCTCCGACTGCCCGACGCCCACGGTCTCGACGAGGATATTCTGGTATCCAGCGGCCTCGCAGAGGAGCAAGGTCTCGCGAGTCCGGCGGGCCACCCCGCCCAGCTGGCCCCCCGAGGGGGAAGGCCGGATGAAGGCGCGGTCCTGTACCGCCAGTCGCTCCATCCGGGTCTTGTCGCCCAGGATGCTGCCGCCGGAGATCGGGCTCGTGGGGTCGATGGAGAGGACCGCCACATTCTCGCCCCGGTCTCGGACGAGGTGCATCCCCAGGGCGTCGATGAAGGTGCTCTTCCCGGCGCCGGGGACGCCGGTGATGGCGACGCGGAGCGAGCGGCCGGTCTTGGGCAGGATGGCGTCGAGGATCCTCGCTGCCAGCTCTCCGTCCGAGGGCAGCTCGCTCTCCACAACGGTGATGGCGCGGGCCAGGATGGTGCGGTCGCCCTGAAACACTCCCTCCACGTAGCGTTCGGGCGGGAGACGGCGGCGACCCGAGGTCGCCCTGGCATGCCGGTGCGGCACGGGACCTAGCGGGAGAGCGCCGCCAGGATCTTCTGGGCGGAGACGGGAATGACCGAGCCGGGGCCGAAGACTTCGGTCACGCCGGCCCGGTAGAGCCCGTCGTAGTCCTGGGGCGGGATCACGCCGCCCAGGACCACGACGATGTCCTCGCGGCCGAGCCGGCGGAGCTCCTCGATGACCTCGGGGACGAGGGTCGCGTGTCCGCCGGCGAGACTCGAGACCCCGAGTACGTGGACGTCGTTCTCGACCGCCATCCGGGCCGCCTCCTTTGGCGTCTGGAAGAGGGGGCCCACGTCGACGTCGAAGCCGAGGTCGGCGAAGGCGGTGGCGATCACCTTGGAGCCCCGGTCGTGGCCGTCCTGCCCCATCTTGGCCACGAGGATGCGGGGGCGGCGGCCCTCGGTCCGGGCGAACTCGGACGCCATGGCGCGGGCCTTCTGGAACTCCGGGTCGGCGGTGCTCTCGGCGGAGTAGACGCCGGAGATGGTCCGGTTCACGGCCTGGTACCTCCCGAACGGCTTCTCGAGCGCAGAGGAGATCTCCCCCAGGGTGGCCCGGGCGCGGGCTGCGGCGACCGAGAGCTCGAGGAGGTTCCCCTCTTGGGTCTCGGCGGCCCGGGTGATCGCCGACAGGGCCCCGCTCGCCTCCCTCGGGTCGCGCTGCGCCCGGACCTGGGCGAGGCGCCGTAGCTGCAACTCGCGGACGGCCCGGTTGTCGACCACGAGGACGTCGATGTCGGCCTCCTCGGCCCGCCGGTACTTGTTCACCCCCACGATGGTCTCCCGCCCCGAGTCGATCCGGGCCTGGCGACGCGCGGCCGCCTCCTCGATGCGCATCTTGGGGAGGCCGGTCTCGATGGCCCTAGCCATCCCCCCGAGCCCCTCGATCTCCTCGAGGTGGTGCGAGGCCCGGTGCATGAGCTCATCCGTCAGCGTCTCCACATAGTAGCTGCCGGCCCAGGGGTCGACCACCCGGGTGATGCCAGTCTCCTCCTGGAGGTAGAGCTGGGTGTTGCGGGCGATCCGGGCGGAGAAGTCGGTGGGGAGGGCGATGGCCTCGTCGAGGGCGTTGGTGTGCAAGGACTGGGTATGGCCGAGGGCCGCCGCCAGGGCCTCGAGGCAGGTGCGGGGGACGTTGTTGAAGACGTCCTGGGCGGCGAGGCTCCAGCCCGAGGTCTGGCAGTGGGTGCGCAGCGCCATCGACCGCGCGTTCTTGGGGCCGAACCCCTTCACGATCCTGGCCCAGAGCACGCGGGCGGCGCGCATCTTGGCGATCTCCATGAAATGGTTCATCCCGATGCCCCAGAAGAAGCTGAGGCGGGGGGCGAAGTCGTCGATCGAGAGGCCAGCCCGAAGCCCGGTGCGCAGGTACTCGAGCCCGTTCGCCAGGGTGTAGCCGAGCTCGATGTCGGCGGTGGCGCCGGCCTCCTGCATGTGGTAGCCGCTGATGGAGATGCAGTTGAACCTTGGCATCCGCGACGAGCAGTAGCGGAAGATGTCCCCGATGATCCGCATCGAGGGGCCGGGGGGATAGATGTACGTGTTCCGGACCATGAACTCCTTCAGGATGTCGTTCTGGATGGTCCCGGAGAGCTCCCGGGACGGGACCCCCTGCTCCTCGGCGGCCACGATGTAGAAGGCCATCACCGGCAGGACCGCGCCGTTCATGGTCATGGAGACGGACATGCGGCCGAGCGGGATCTGGTCGAAGAGGATCTTCATGTCCTCGACCGAGTCGATGGCCACCCCCGCCTTCCCCACGTCGCCCCGGACGCGCTCGCTGTCCGAGTCGTAGCCGCGGTGGGTGGGGAGGTCGAACGCCACCGAGAGCCCCTTCTGCCCGGCCGAAAGGTTCCGGCGGTAAAAGGCGTTCGACTCCTCGGCGGTGGAGAACCCGGCGTACTGCCGGATGGTCCAGGGCCGCAGGGCGTACATGGTGGAGTAGGGACCGCGCAAGAAGGGGGGCACTCCGGCGGCGTACTCGAGGTGCTCCATCCCCCGGAGATCCTCTGCCTCGTACCACGGCAGTACGGCGATGCCCTCGCCGGTGGTCCACGCGGCTCCTCGTCCTGCGGGCCGGGGCGGCGCGAGGGGAGCGTACTCGATCTGGGTGAAGTCCGGTTTCATGGCCTGTCCCTATAGCCCGAGCCGGTCCTGCCACTCGGTCAAGGTCTCGACGGCGTCGCTCTGCAGGTGGACGAATCCCCGTACCCCGGTGGCGGTGAGGGCCTCGAGCTCCTCCTTGGGATGGCCTGCCACGAGCACCGGGACCTTGGCCTTGGGGCAGATCTCGGCCGCGAAGGCTCTGTACTCCGGGTCGGAGCTGCAGAGGACGACGAGGTCCGGGTCGTCGGAGAGCTCCGTGTCCTCGGAGATGTCGAAGCCCGCGCACCCGAAGAAGTTCAGGCAGAAGGTGGCGCGGGCGCCGCTCATCCGGGCGTCGCCCCGCCGTAGGAGGAGCACCTTGGGCGCCTTGCCCGTGGCCCGGGCGTGGGCCAGGGTGCGAAGCCGGATCCGCTCGAAGGGCTCGGCGAGCCGGGAGGAGGGGAAGGCGCTCGGCGGGGCAGGGAGAGCCGCCGAGCCGAGTTCCTTCTCCTCGAGGTTCGGGTAGTTATTCACCCCCACGAGCAAGCGGCGGCGGGCGGAGAGGGCCTTCTCCCGGGCGGCGCGGCTCTGGGCGAGCGCCTGCGCCACCTTTCCGGAGGAGACCGCCTTCGCGTAGCCTCCGGCTGCCTCCACCTCCTGGAGGAGCCGCCACGCCCCCCGGGCGATCGCGTCGGTCAAGGCCTCCACGAAGTAGGACCCGCCGGCCGGGTCGGCCACCGCGTCGACGTGCGCCTCTTCCGAGAGGATCCGCGGTAGGGCATCGGCGAGGTGAGGGTCGAAGCCGAAGGGCTCGACGGTGAGCTCGTCGCAGCCTCCGATCACCGCGGAGAGGGCCTCGGTCGTGACCCGGAGGAGGTTGGTGGAGGGGTCGAGGAGGCTCTTGTTGCGCCGGGGAGTGCGCGCGGAGAGGTGCATGCGCAGCGCCTCGGGGGTCCTCGCCCCGAAGGCCGAGACGGCCCGGGCCCAGGCGAGCCTCGCCGCCCGGAGCTTTCCGATCTCGATGAAAAACGAGGGGCCGACCGCGAAGACGAACTCCACCGAGGCAGCCGCCTTTTCCAAAGGTTCCACGGCCGCGAGGGCGGCGAGCCGCTCGACGCCGGCGGCCAAGGCATAACCGAGCTCCTGGACGGCGTGGGCGCCGGCCTCGTGGAGGAGGTCGGCGCGGATGGCATTTGGCCCGGGGCGAGCCTCCTTTGCCAATTGGCAGCGGCCCAGAAAGCGCTCGGGGGCGAGAGCGGCCAGGTCCTCCCTGCGGTAATAGGGCCTCAGGGCGAGGCCCTCCTCGGTGCGCCACACGAGCTTCTTCTCGTAGTCGGCGCCCTTCAGGTCGGCGGCGATGGCCGCTTCCCAGGCCGAGGTGGGGACGGGAGGGAACTCCCGCAAGAGCTCGAGGGCTTCCGTGCCCCTGGCCTCGTCAGGCATGGGACCCCTCCTCGACCACCTCGAGCAGGTACCCGAAGGAGACGGCCGGGGTGCTCTTCGGGTGGAGGAAGAACACGGTCGTCCCCCGCGAACCCCTCCGCGGCGCCGGATCGATGATGTTGAAGCCCTGCCCCTTCAGGGCGTCGAAGGCCCGGCGGGCGTCTTTCACCCGCAGGGCCAGGTGGGCGAGGCCCCCCCGGCCGCCGTTCTTCTCGATCTGCTTGGCCACCGGCGAGTCGGAATTGAGCGGCTCGAGGAGCTGGACGAGGTTCGGGCCCTCTCCCACCTTGAGCAAGACCTCGCGGACCTGGTCCCTGCCGAGCACGTCCTCGCGGTGCAGCACCGTGAAGCCCATCGCCTGGTAGGCGCTCACCTGGGCCTCGAGCTCGCCCGGCCGGACCGAGATGGCCACGTGATCGAAGAAGAGGAATCCGGGGATCTGTTCCGCTGGAATTGTCATCATTCGAACTCCACCACGACCTGGCCCGACTGCACGCTGTCGCCCGGGTTCACCTTGATGGCGGCGATCCTGCCTCCGTTGGGAGCGGTGATGTTGGTCTCCATCTTCATGGCCTCGAGCACGACGAGGACGTCGCCGGTCTGCAGGGCCTGGCCCACCTAGGCGGCGATGCGGACCACCACCCCCGACACCGGGCTCCGGCACACCTTCCTCTCGTCCGTAACCTCCCCCGAGGCGGCGGGGGGGGCGGCCGGGGCCGGGGTCGCGGGGACGCGGACCGGGGCCGGCTCCACGGCGAGGGGCCGCGGGGGCTGGACCGGGGCCTCCGGCTCCGCCGCCTCAACGTCCACCTCGTAGGTCTTCTCGTCTATGGTGACCTTGAGCTTCACGAAGTCTCCTCCCTAGCCGTGCAGGCGGTGCGATGCCTGGATGGAGACGCGGCCCTGCTGCGCCCAGGCGGTCGAGCTGACGAGCCGGATCTGGCGGATGCGGAGCCGCACGCCCAGGTAGGCGGCGAGGGCGGCGGACACGGCCAGGATCTCCTCCTCCGAGAGGCCGGAAGCGGAGGGTTCGGCCGGGGCGGGTCGCTTCTCGGGCTCTCGAGCGCGGGAGGGAGCGGCTGGGGCGCTCGCCTCGAGCCTCCCCACCCGGTCGGCAAGGGCCGAGAGGGCCGCCTCCAGCCGCTCCAGCGTCCGGGCGATCTCCCCGGGAAGGACCCCCTCGGTGTGAACGGGCTCGCTCATCGGGCCTCCTAGAGTGGGATGAGGCCGTGCTTCTTGGCCGGCCTGAGCTCCCGCTTCGTGTGCAGGTATTCGAGGGCGTGGGCGAGGTGGCGGCGGGTCGCCGAGGGCTCGATGACGGCGTCCACCAGGCGCCGCCCGGCGGCCACGTAGGGGTTGGAGAAGACCTCCCGGTACTGCTCGATGAGCTCCTTGCGCCGGGCTCGCTTGTCCTCCGCCTCCTGGATCTCCTTGCGGAACACGATCTCCGCGGCCCCCTCCGCCCCCATGACGGCGATCTCCGCCGTGGGCCAGGCGAAGACCCGGTCCGCGCCCAGGTCCTTGCCGCACATGGCGAGGTAGGCCCCGCCGTAGCTCTTGCGCAGGATGACGGTCAACTTCGGGACGGTCGCGGCGGAGTAGGCGAAGAGCATCTTGGCCCCGTGCCGGATGATGCCGCCGTACTCCTGCTGCACGCCCGGGAGGAAGCCGGGCACGTCCACGAACGTGACCAGGGGGACGTTGAAGGCGTTGCAGAAGCGGACGAAGCGCGACGCCTTGTTGGAGGCGTTGATGTCGAGGACTCCGGCCTGGACCGAGGGCTGGTTGGCGATGATGCCCACGGTGCGCCCGGTGATGCGGGCGAAGCCCACCACGATGTTCATGGCGTATCCGGCCTGCACCTCGAGGAAGTCGCCGAAGTCGACCACCGAGGTGATCACCTGGCGCACGTCGTAGCCCTTCTTGCCGTCGGTGGGGACCACCTCCTCGAGCGCCGGGTTCGGGTCGATGTGGCGATCGCCTTCCACCTGGGGCGGGTCCTCGAGGTTATTGGAGGGGAGGAAGGAGAGGAGCTTCTGGCAGAGGGCGGCCGCGTGGCGGTCGTCCTCGGCCACGAAGTGGATCACCCCGGAGTTGGTCATGTGCGCCTCCGGCCCCCCCAGGGCCTCGGCGGTGACGCTCTCCCCGGTGACGCTCTTGATGACCTGCGGGCCGGTGATGAACATCTGGGCGAAGCGGGTCTGGATGATGAAGTCGGTGAGGGCGGGGCTGTAGGCCGCGCCTCCGGCGCAGGGACCGCAGATGAGGGAGACCTGGGGCACCGCCCCGGAGAGCATGACGTTCGTGTGGAAGACCCGGCCATAGCCGGAGAGCGAGTCGATGCCCTCCTGGACGCGCGCCCCCCCCGAGTCGTTGATGAACACGAAGGGAGAGCCGGTCTTCAAGGACTGCATCATGATCTCGGCCACCTTCACCGAGTGGACCTCGCCGGCGGAGCCACCGGCCACGGTGAAGTCCTGGCTGGCGAGGTGGATGAGCCGACCGTTCACCGAGGCGGCGCCGGTGACCACGCCGTCGGCGGGCAGGTCCCTTTCGGCCATGCCGAACAGGGTCGACCGGTGCTCGGCGAACAGCCCGGTCTCCTCGAAGCTGTCCGGGTCCACCAGGGCCTCGATCCGTTCCCGGGCGGTGAGCTTGCCGGACGCGCGGTGCTTCTCGAGCTTGTCGGCCCCGCCTCCCAGGCGGGCCTGGTCGCGGCGCTGGCGAAGGTCCGCGATCTTCTCCTGCATGCTGTGCGATGACATGCTGGTCCTCGAACCCCGCCGATCAGACCGGCGAGACGGTCACGCGGTGGGAACGGCCGAATAGCTTCACGTCGTAGGTGACGGGGCCCTTGACCGGCCCCTTCCCGTTCTCGGTGCCCTTCCCGTTCGCGGCCGGCTCCGGGGCGGCCGCGGCGGGGGCGGCCTTGGGGCCGGGCTCCTTCCCCGGGTTCTTCGGCCCCTGGTCGCGGGTGGACAGGAACTTGGGGGCGACCTGGGGGAACATCGCGTAGGTGAGGACGTCCTCGTCGGAGCCGTTCGACCCCTTCAGGGCGCAGGCGGCGGAGCGGAGGTCCTGCCACTCCGGCTTCAGCAGATCGGCGGGCCGGCCGTTGATGGGCGACTTGCCGGTCTGCTTGGCGGCGAGGGCGATGACCTGTCGGTCGCGGGGCCCGATGGTCGCGCCGTAGTAGCCGAGCATGAGGTCGGCGAACTCGCCGGTCATCACCTTGTAGCGTCCCATGAGCACGTTGAAGACGGCCTGGGTCCCGACGATCTGGCTGGAGGGGGTGACGAGGGGCGGGTAGCCGGCGTCCTTGCGCACCGCGGGAACCTCCGCCAGGACCTCGCCGATGCGGTGCGCCGCCCCCTGTTGCTTCAGCTGGTTCTCCATGTTGGAGAGCATGCCGCCCGGGATCTGGCTCTCGAAGATCTCCGTCTCGACGCCGGTGAAGCTGGAGAGGAACTCCTTGTACCGGGGGCGGACGCCGTTGAAGTACCGCTTCAGCCGGAGGAGCCGTCCCTTGTCGACCCGGGTGTCGTAGCTCGTCCCCTCGAGCATCTCCACCAGGCTCTCGGTGGGGTTGTGGCCCGGTCCCAGGCTGAGGGAGCTGATGGAGGTGTCGACGCAGTCGGCGCCCGCCTCGATGGCCTTCATGAGGCTCACCATGGTCACGCCGGTGGTGGCGTGGACGTGGACGTGGACGCGGACGGTCTCGCCGCAGGTCTCCTTGATCCCCCGGACGATGTCGAAGGCCGGTTGAGGCTTGAGGAGCGCGGCCATGTCCTTCAGGCAGATGGAGTCGCAGCCGAGCTCCACGAGCTTCTCGGCCAGCTCCACGAAGTCGTCGGTGGTGTGGAGGGGGCTCACGGTGTAACAGATGGTGCCCTGGGCATGCTTGCCGGTCCGGCGCACCGCGGCGATGGCCCGGCGCAGGTTGCGGATGTCGTTCAGGGCGTCGAAGACCCGGAAGACGTCCATGCCGTTCTGGGCCGCCTTCTCCACGAACCGGTCGACCACCGAGTCCTCGTAGTGGCGGTAGCCGAGCAGGTTCTGTCCCCGGAGCAGCATCTGCAGCCTGGTGGTGGGCATGAGCCTGCGAAACGTCCTGAGCCGCTCCCAGGGGTCCTCGTTCAGGAACCGGATGCAGGAATCGAAGGTGGCGCCCCCCCAGCATTCCACCGACCAGTAGCCGGCCTGCTCGAGGTCGGCGCAGGCCGGGACCATGTCCTCCATCGCCATCCGCGTCGCCATGAGGCTCTGGTGCGCGTCGCGGAGGATGAGCTCGGTGATGTCGATCGTCTTCTTCATGGCTCACCTGTCCTTTGGATCGGCGTCCTCCTCGAGGGAGGCATCGGAGAACTGGGGGACATCCTCGAGGGCCAGGGCGTCGAAGAAGGCCGCGGCCCCGGGGAAGGGCTCGTGGGAGGAGCCGTCGGTCGCGGCCGCTCGTCGGGCCAGCTTGAGAGAGAGCGCGGCGAGCGAGTGGCCGAGGTCCTCGTTCTGCAAGACGACGTGCCCGGGGACGCGCACGTGCACGGGGGCGAAGTTCCAGATGGCGCGGATGCCCCCCTCGACCATGAGGTCCGCGACGCGCTGCGCCGCCTGGGGAGGGGTGGTGATGATGCCGAGCTGTACGCCCATTCTGCGGGCACGTCCCGGCAGGGAATCGAGAATTAACACCTCTTTGCCACCGATGGGTGTTCCGATCTTCATCGGGTCGGTATCGAACGCGGCGGCGATGCTGATGCCGTACTCGCGGAACCGCTCATAGCGGAGGAGGGCGCTACCGAGGCCTCCCACACCGACCAGCACCGCCTCTTTGGGTCTATCCCAGCCCAGGAAGGTCTCGATCCCTCGAAGCAGGTCCGCCACGGCGAAACCAACCTTGGGTTTTCCAGAAATACCGATCATCTCTAGATCTTTTCGGACCTGGGTGGGCTCGAGGAGCAGCTCGTTCCCGATGGCGCTGCTCGAGAGGTTCGAGACCCCGGCGGCGAGGACCTTCTGTCCCAGCCGATAGTAGAGAGGCAGGCGTCTCATGCTTGCGCCGCCCGCTTCTCGCGACCTTGTGGTCTGATTGGAGCCAGCCATATCGATAGATAGTTATCGATATAAATTTCACGATTACCTTACACCGCGGGGATCGGTGTCGTCAAGGGGGAGTTTGCCGCGCAGCGGGCGGCCCGTTGCCACACGGGGCCGCCCGCACCATGCTAGCTCGCAGGTCGCCGGCCGCTCCGCCGGCGGGGGGAGGGGGCGTGAGGCTCTGCAACCTGAAGCGCGGCGAGGGGCTCTCCCTCGGGGTCCGCACGCGGCACGGCGTCCTGGACGTGGAGGCGGCCGCCCGGGCGCACGCCGTTTTCGCTCCGGCCACCACCGACGAAGTGGTCCGCGGCAACCACCTCCCGAGCCTGCACGCCCTCGTGGCTCGGTGCGAGCGCGACGGGAGCTTCCACCTCCGCGAGGAGGAGGTCGCGTTCGGGCCCTGCGTCGCCTCTCCCCAGAAGATCCTCATGGTCGGCATGAACTACCGGGGGCACTCGGTGGAGATCGGGCAACCCATCCCCGTGACCCCGGTGCTCTTCAGCAAGTTCGCGAACGCCCTTCTGGGGCACCGGGCCGACCTGCCTCTCCCCGTGGGGGTGGCCTCGCAGTTCGACTATGAGGTGGAGCTCGTCGTGGTGCTCGGCCGGCGCGCCCGCGACGTCCCGGAGGGCGAGGCGCTCTCCCGCGTGTTCGGCTACTGCACCGGCAACGACTTCACCGCCCGAGACCTGCAGTTCCGGACGAGCCAGTTCCTCCTGGGGAAGACCTGCGACGGCTTCGCCCCGGTCGGCCCGTGGCTGGTGAGCGCGGACGAGGTCCGCGATCCCCAGGATCTCGCCCTCGCGTGCCGGGTGAACGGCGAATTGCGCCAGTCCTCCCGCACGAGCGACATGATCTTCTCCTGCGCCGCCCTCATCTCCTACGCCTCGAGGCATATGACGCTCGAGCCGGGCGACATCCTCTTCACCGGGACCCCGGGGGGCGTCATCCAGGGACGCCCAGAGGCGGAGCGGGTCTGGCTCAGGGCCGGGGACCTCGTCTCGAGCGAGGTGGAGGGGCTGGGCGAGCTCAGCGTGACCCTGCGCTAGCTACAGCGTGTCGGGAAATTCGACGGCGTAGCGGCGGGTCACCCGACGTTCGGCCCGCCTCCCGTGCTCCTCAACCGTCCTCCTTCTGTGGCGATGTCCGTTGCCTCGTGTCGAGCTCTCTCCCCTTGCGTCAGCCGACCACCTCCATGTTTCTCCGCATGGCCAGGCCGCGGACCAGCTTGTTCAGGTTGAAGCCCAAGACCGCAAGCTGGCCGTAGGCGCCCATCATCCTTACCGACCGTGCCCGCGGCCGGTGGAAGTTGTACCGGCTGCTCTTCACTGCTCCGATTCCACCCTCGACCAGCGCCCGCTCCTGGACCAACTCCTCCTTCGTCGATCCACTCACCGCCCAACCTGCGCGACCCTGGGGGGCCAGGCCCACGTCCTCTACCCCGAGCTTCTTCAGCGCCTCGATGTTCTTCGCGCTGTAGCCGCCCCTGTCGTACGCGTACGCTCGAGGCGCCTTCCCGAAGACCGCGATGTGGTCCTTCACTGCCGTCACTGCGAACTTCGTGTCCTGAAGCTCGCGCCGGTCGACTGCCAGTCGCGCGAGCAGGAAACCACCCCGTAACCTCGCCATGCCCCAGTTGAGCCCGAACTCCACCGTCTTGCCCACCTTGCCCCGGACGATCGAGTACAGCTCCGGGATGTGCAGGCTGATGATCTTGTCCGCCGCCACGAAGCCCGTCTCCAGCCAATACCGGATCTGCGGTACCAGCTTGGCCATCGTCTGATGCAGCCGGACGAGCTTCTCGCGGGCCACGACGCCGTGCTTTCTCACCCGGCTCGGCCTCTTCTGCGCTATCTCCACTGCTCGGCCGAGCTGTCCGTTGATGGTCTCGATGACATTCGCCATCTCGGCCACCATCTTGTCCTTCGCTGCCTTCGACTTCTCCTTGGCGAACAGGCGGTAATGCCGCACCTTCTCGCGTGCCGCCTTCACTTGCTTCCTCACCTTCGAGGCGAAGCGCTGAAATGTCGTCCCGGCTCTCTTGCTGGCTGCTACCACCGACGTCACGAAGGCGGCCATCAGTCCCATTTCGTTGGGGTGGGGGATGGCCGCCTCCTGTGCTGTTGTGTCCCCCACCATCACGCGCGGGTCCGCCAGTTTTTCGTCCACCGCCCACTTCACCGCGTACTCGTTGATGAGCTTCACCCCCTCTTCCCCGAGGAGAACCGCGAAGTCGTGCAGCGTCGTAAAGTCCGGTGACCACTCCGTCTCGGTCAGCCCACACAGATACCGCGCCGGGGCGTAGTAGCGGATCAGGTCCTCGGCTTCCCGCCAGGTCATGTCGCGGGTCGCCTTCAAGAGAAGCGCCCCGATCAGGGCACGAAGATGAGGCGGTCTGCCGGCCGCGTTCTTCAGCTTGCCCATCCGGATCTCGTCCACGCGCTCTTCCAACTCCGTCCAGTCCGTCTCGTCGGTCAGAACGACCAGCCGGTGGTTCGGATCGATGGGAATCGTTGGGCGCTTGGAGCGCTCGATCAGGTCGGACTGGCGGCTCCCGCTGCCCCGTTTCTTCGGCATGCTGGACCTCCTCGTAGGTCACAGCATCCAGGTGCCATAAACTCACAGTGATGTCGATCCCGGCGGCCAAGCGATCGACTCCTATGGGTTTTTCCAACCCGCCCCCTCCGGCGGTTCGCACGAAATGGGACCGGAATTTCCCGACACGCTGTAGCTACGAATTCCCCGACAGGCTGTAGCTGGCGCGGGGGGAGCCTTCAGAAGTTCTTCGCGGCCTTCTCGCTCTGCCTTACGGACCCCTGGAAGAGCGCGCCCCGCTCGACCATGATTCCCGGAGAGGTCACGTCGCCGCGGAGCCGGGCCGTATGCCTGAGCTCGACGCCGGAGCTGGCGCGGATGTTCCCGTTCACCTCGCCGTGCACCACGATCGTGCCGCAGGAGATCTCGGCGTCGATCCGGGCGTGCTCGCCCACGATGAGGACGTCGTCGCTCACGATGGAGCCCGTGAACTTCGCGTCGACCCGCAACGTTCCCCGGAAGGTGAGCTTGCCGTCGAACTCTGCGTTCGGACCGAGGAGAAGGTCGCTGCCCGGAGCGGCGGTAGACCCCTCACGCCGGGGTGGTTGAGCGAGCGGGGGAGCGTCCTCTCGCCTGGCCGGTGGGAGATCGGGGTAAGGGCCGGATAGAGGACTGGAATCGGCCGAGGGCATCTGCTCTTGCTTGCTATTCCAGAGTGCCATGAACCAAGTACAGCCCGCAAGCCCATCGAATTTCCCCGAGCGCTCGGACGCCCGCTCTAGGGTATTCACGGTGGGCGGAAAGGTGCGAGCGCTGACTACCGACGCAAGGCCCGCGACCCTCTGCGGCGGAGGAAGGTCGCCCCCGAAGGAGAGAGGGCTTGGGGTCGCCTCATGGCAGAGTCCGTGAACTGCGAGCAGCGCTTCCCGAGCCTCTCCGAGTCGCCCTCGACGCAAGGTGACAAGGGTGGGCGACGCGTCGTCGGGCCTCTGCGGAAAGCGGAATGGCTTCGCCGATGCGAAACGCCGCCGTCGCCCCGCTCAGCGACGATTGAGCCATTTTCGAAGGGTTTTGGCTCGATGGCCGGGGCAGCTCAAAGGGGCTCGATCCTTCTCGGTCGACGGGAGGCGAAGGACTGGGGTTTCGGGGTCGTTCGGGAGGCACGAAGAAATGGCCCCTCCGTCACACTCCACCGACATGAAAGCGGGAGGCTCACACACCGCGGGTCAATCGGCCGGTCAAAGTTCGTTTCGTCCTTTGTGTGAACCGGGAGTGCCGCCCTACGCAGGAGTGCGCCGAGGTGGGCGCATCCCGCCCTCGATATCGGCGACATCGAGCGAGCGGGCGCTTCGCCGGTAGTCCCTCGATGGGCTACAATCAACCCTCCACCGGTGGGAAGGGCGGCGGGTGGGAACTCTGTCGGTCTAGGGGACTCCCAGCGTGAAGCGGGGCGACAGCCTGCGGAGAGCCGCTCGCTCGCGGACCGATTCGCCGGCCCTCGACGCGATCCGGACCGCTCTCGTGCCGGAGCTGCTGCTCGAGGGGACCCCATACCGGAAGATGTGGCGCGAGCGCGAGGCGCGGCTCGTCGTGGTCGCGAGCCGGACCGCGCTCCTTGCCATCGCCTTCGGGCTCGTGCTGCACTATTTCCTCGTCGACCTGCCGCTGCAGAAGGCGCCCGCCGTCCGCTGGGTGGCCTATCGCTTCGGGGGATCGGCCTTCTTCCTCGGGCTCTTGCTCCTCTACTTCGCGCCGGCGATCCGGCGCACCCCCTGGGCGCGGCTGCCGATGCTCGCGGGCACGGTGGTGATCTCCACCCTGGAAGCCAAGGCGGTGGAGTGGTCGCCCACGGTCTCGTACTTCTACGCCTTCCTCCTGGCGGTGGTGGGCGTCCTCCTTCTCCGCCAGTCAGTGCTTGGCGCGCTCGCGAGCTTCGGCCTGTGCGTGGCGGTGCAGTGGGTCGTCGAGTGGCGGGGCGGGCCGGTCCAGGGGGCGGAGCTCATCAGCGTCACGGTGGTCGGGGCGCTCCTCATCGTCCTCTTCCGCGGGCGGATGGGCCTCGACGTCCGGGCCTTCCTGAGCGAGAAGCGCGAGCTCGACGCGCAGAAGAGGCTCATCGAGACGCAGATCGAGCTCGACCGGGTGAAGACCAACTTCTTCACCAACGTCTCCCACGAGCTGCGCACCCCCCTCACCCTCATCATCGCCCCCCTGGAGAGCGCCCTCAAAGGCCCGAGCGCGACCCCGCCCGCTCTTCGCGACGAGCTCGAGCTGGCGCTCAGGAACGCCCAGAGGCTCCTCGTCGAGATCAACACCCTGCTCGACCTCTCGCGCCTCGACGCCCGGCGAGAGCGTCTGCAGCTCGAGACCGTGGACGTCCTGCAGGTGCTGAGGCAGCTGGTCGAGGGTGGGCGGGGCCTGGCGGAGAGCAAGCACGTCGACCTCGACTTCGTCCCCGCGTCCGTGGTTCCCCCGTTCCCGGTCGATCGCCTGAAGCTGGAGAAGATCGTCCTGAACCTCCTCTCCAACGCGCTGCGGTTCACGGACGGCGAGGAGGGCGCCCGCGGGCGGGTGACGGTCCGCTGCGGCCTGCGGGGAGAGCGGTTCTATTGTTCGGTCGAGGACAGCGGAGTGGGGATCCCGGAGGAGCATCTCCCCCGCATCTTCGATCGCTTCCACCAGGTCGAGGGATCGGCCCGGCTTCGCCCCGGCGGGACGGGGATCGGCCTCTCGCTCGTGAAGCAGCTCGTCGACCTGCACATGGGGTCGGTGTCCGTGTGGAGCCGGGCCGGGCACGGGTCGACCTTCACCGTCGAATTGCCGGTGGACGCGGGTGTCTACCCCTCGGAGCGGGTGGCCTCCTGCGAGCCCTGTTCCCCGCGCGCCGAGCCCGCGCCGACGCCCGTTCCCCTCCTCGCCGCCGCGATGCGGACGGGCTCGAGCCGCCCGGCCGAGTCGCCCGGGCAGGACCCGCGCCCGCTCGTGCTCCTCGTGGAGGACAACCGGGAGCTGCTCGACTACGAGTCGCGCCACCTCGCCGAGGAGTACCGGGTCCAGACCGCCGAGGACGTGGAGGGGGCCCTGGCCCGGATCGAGAAGGAGCGGCCCGACCTCATCGTGAGCGACCTCATGATGCCGGGCCGATCCGGCGCCGACCTCCTCCGGGAGATCCGTTCGCGCCCGGCCACCCAGCACCTCCCCTTCGTGCTGCTCACCGCCCGGGCCGACTACGAGTCGAGGATCGAGGGGCTGGAGGAGGGTGCGGACGATTACCTGGCGAAGCCCTTCAACCCCCGGGAGCTGCGGGCGCGGATCCGCTCGCTCCTCGCCAAGGGGCGGATGGAGCGCGAGCTCGTGGACCAGAACGCCTTCCTCGCCAAGGTGAACCTCGACCTCGTGCTCTCGAAGCGGAAGGTGCTCATCGAGACCATGGAGGCCTTCGCGCTGGCGGTGGAGGCCAAGGACCCGTACACGCACGGCCACTCCCGCCGGGTGGCGACCCTCGCCGAGAAGGTCTGCCGGGAGCTGGGGCTCGGGGAGGCGGCCTGCGAGACCATCCGGATCGCCGGCATCCTCCACGACATCGGGAAGATCGGGACGCCCGAGCTGGTGCTGAAGAAGCCGGGCCGGCTGAGCGGCGCGGAGATGGAGGTCTTCAAGCGGCACGCCCAGCTCGGGTCCCGCATCGTCTCGGCGGTGACGGAGCTCGAGGAGGTGGGGCGCGCCATCCTGCATCACCACGAGCGGTTCGACGGGGGCGGCTACCCCGACGGCCTGGTGGCCGACCGCGTCCCGCTCCTCTCCCGCATCCTGGCGGTGTGCGACTCCTACGACGCCATGACGAGCGACCGGCCCTACCGCACCGGCATCCCTCACCGCCAGGCGATCGACGAGATCGTCCGCTGCATGGGGAAGCAGTTCGATCCGGTGGTGGCCCAGGCGTTCTTGCAGCTCTACTTCAGCGAGGGACCGGAGTACCCGGACGTCGCCGGGGCGGTCCGGGTCGCGCCGGGCGAGGCGATCCGGAGCGCCGGAGCCTAATCGAGGGCGGCGGGGGGGGCCTCTAGCGGGGCGCGGCCGGGGCCCTGAGCTTCCGCTCGACCAGTACCCGGGCCACCTCCGCGGCGGGGCGCAGAAGGCGCCAGAGCCGGACCCGCACCACCGTCCAGGGATCGATCGCCACGATGCCGCAGAGCTTGCCGAAGTTCCACAGATCCCATCCGCCCACCAGGTTCCAGAAGAGGGGGTTGATCCCGCGGCCGGCCACCACCCGGCCGACGTCGAGGATCATGAGGTGGTGGCGGAGGCGCATGGCCGGGTGCTGGTAGGAGACCCCCACCCTCCTGAAACCGAAGCGCTCGTAGATGGGGGCGAGGGAATCGGTGGCGCTCATGAGCGCGTAGCGGCGCCCGGACTGGAGGATGTTCAGCCCGACGTGCATGAGGAGGGTGTAGAAGACGTCGCTGCCGCGGTAGCCGGGGTGGGTGCAGGTCTTGAACACCTCCACGAGCTCCTGCCGCGGGGGGAGCCCCGGGGGAAGATCGAGGAAGTCCTCGTGGTTCAGGCGCTCCCCCTCCGACCGCGGGAACATGAGGCGGGCCGTGCCCACCACCCGGCCCCGGTGCTTGGCCACGAGGATGCGCGAGCTCCGGTCGTAGGAGTCGGCCATGTCGACGTCCTTGGCATCGGCCGAGACCTTGCGCGAGTGTACGTAGGCCAGTCGACGGAGGCGCAGGACCTCCCGGTACTCCTCCTCGGTCCGGATGGAGCAGAAGTCGAGGGACCGGCTGGAGAAGCGGATCCGGAAGCCCTCCGCGCACAGCTCCTGGACGGTGGGGCCGCTGCCGAATCGCAGAAGGTACTGGCCGATGGTGTCCACCGCGGCCCGGCTCCGGGAGGAGTACTTGACCCCGAGGCCCAGGACCTGCTTGTCACCGCGATTGATCACCCGCGCATGGACGATCCGGAGCACGAGGTGCACCTGGCCCAGGGTGGGGAAGGTGCAGGTGCTCTCGAGCTCCACCCCGGGGACGAGGAACTTGTTCCGCAGGCTCGTCTCGAGCTGCATCCCGCTCCAGGAGACGTCGACCACCCGGAAGTAGACGAAATCCTCGTAGCGAACGGCGTTCGGAGCGATGCCGGTGGGGGGGTACTCGGGGAGGCAGACCCAGCGAGACGCGCCGCGTTGCTCCCCGCGCACCAGGGAGGGGCGTCGCGCCTCAAAGCGGAGGGCCAGAAGCTCGTCGCCGTGCTCCCTCGCGGTGGCGAGGACGGGGACGGAACGGAAGTCGCTCACGCTCGTCCCGATGCGGAGCGTGAGGTCGATCGCCGTCCCGGCCCGCACCCCCGAGAGCTCCCTGGGCCGGACGAGCTCCACGCCGAGGGGGCTGATCCGCGAGACGCGCGAGGGCACCGGCCGATCGTGCCGGCCGGGGACTCCAAGGTGCACCTCGACCGGGTCGCCCGGGTGGACGTCGGCAGGGTCGACGGCTCCGTGAATTCGCTCGGGCCGCTGGAGTCCGTGGGGATGGGCAGCAGGGGACCGGAGGTAGGCGCCCCCCTCTTCCGAAGCCCTCTCTTCTTTCCCCCCCGACTCAAGCTCCAGTACCTGCAGGCTTGTGGGATTCATCTCACTCCCCGCGCGGCCCAAGTCCGTACGGGCTCGCACAGTCGGCTACCCCAACTCGGGGTTCATTACAGACGCTTACCACAGTCGCGGGTCCACCGATCGTGACGGCGCTCAAGAACGGTTACACTCGGAGCGGGAATAGCGGACGATATCGATCGGGCCGAAAGATCGCCCCTCGTGGCGGAAAAGCCGAGCGAGGATGGCTGGTTATTACCCGGGCCCTAGGCCTTGGCCGCCCCCTGAGACGCGCCGAAAGGCACGAAGGCATCGCCAGGGCCGCGGCGGGCGCTGGGAAGGGGCGAAGAGGTGGAGAGCCGCCGCGGGAGGCTTGAAGAGAGGGCCGAGGGCTCGCCTGCCTTGAGGGAAGGGAGGCGAACGGGTGACGGCGGCGCGCCTTCCTAACGCCCTAGAAGTCTCGGATGTCGCCCGGGTCGTCCATGGGGAAGAGCCTCTCGGCGTCCCGGCCGTCCCTCGGGTGCGGGGGTGAAGGGGCCTGCGCGCCGTTCGAGCCGTTGCGGCGGTGCGGAGCCGCGGGGGGAAGGGGGGCGGCGGGCTTGGGCGGCTCGGCGCCCCGGCCGCCGCGGTCGAGCTTGAAGCCGGCGATCATGCTGGCGAGTTCCTCGGCCTGGCTCGAGAGCTCGCTCGCCGCGGACGAGGACTCCTCGGCGCTGGCGGCATTTTGCTGGGTGACCTTGTCCATCTCCGCCACCGAGCGATTGACCCGATCGATGCCGCTCGCCTGCTCCTTCGCCCCGGCGGCGATCTCGCAGATGATGTCCGTGACCTTCGAGATCCCGGAGGCGATCTCGGCCAGCTTGCCGGCCACCTCTTTGGCGGTCACCTCGCCCTGGCCGGCCTCCTTCACCGACTGGCGGATGAGCTCCTCGGTCTTCATGGCGGCCTCCTTGGCGCGGAGCGCCAGGGACCGCACCTCCTCCGCGACCACCGCGAACCCGCGGCCCGCCTCCCCCGCCCGCGCGGCCTCGACGGCTGCGTTCAGGGCGAGGAGGTTGGTCTGGAAGGCGATGTCGTTGATGTCGCGGATGATCTGGGAGGTCCCCTCGGCCGAGGCCCGGATCCTCGCCATGGCGCTCTGCATCTGCTCCACGGCCGAAGTGCCCTGGCCGGCGGCGGCGCGCGCGACCTCCGCCAGATGGTTGGCCTGCTGGGCGTTGTCGGCGGACTGCTTCGTCATGCTGGCCACCGACTCGATCGAGGAGGAGGTCTCCTCCAGGGAGGCGGCCTGCTCGGAGGCGCCCGAGGCCACCGCCTGGGAGGAGGCGGCGATCTGGGTGGCGGCGGAGGAGACCTGCTCGACCGCCTCCGAGACCTGGGCGAGGGCGTCGTGGAGGGCCTGGGCGGCGGCGTTCACGGACTCCTTCATGCGGGCGTGGTCGCCCGGGTAGCTCCCCTCGACGCGGGCGTGGAGGTCGCGCAAGGCGAGCTGGTCGAGGGCGCGGGAGGCCTCGTGGATGGGGGCCGTCACCGCGTCGAGCAAGCGGTTCACGCCCTCCACCGCCTTGCGGTACTCGCCCCGGTGGGCGCTCGCGTCGGCCCGCTCGCTCAGGCGCCCGGCCACCGCCGCGTCGGCCAGCCGAGTCGAGTCGAGGACGAGCGCGGCCATCGCCGAGCGGACCTGGTCGAGGCTCTTGGCGGCGGCCAGGAACTGCTCGTGGGCCTCGCGGGTGTGATCGTCGCCCTCGGCGACCTCGGTCTCGATGGCCAGGTCGCCGGCCGCGAGCTGGACCAGGTTCTCGGAGAGGCGCTCGAGTTCGGCCCGCTGGTACTCGGTGAGCCGGGCGAGCGGGGTCACGTCCTGCACCACCTCGAGATGGCCGACGGTCTCGCCCTTGGGGTCCTTGAGGAGGGCGGCGTCGACCCGGAAGTGGCGGCCCTCTTGCCTGAAGGTGGTGGTGGAGAGGCCCTTCCGCAGCCGTGCGATGCCGCAGTTCTCGGTGCGGCAGTTGTCCGCGTTCCAGTTCTCGCAGGGCTTGCCGAGGACTTCCCTCCGCTTCACCCCCAGAAACCTCTCCACCGGCGCGTTGACGTACGTCCAGCGCATTTCGCGGTCGGTCACCGAGAGGTGGAAGGGGAGGGCATCGAGGATCTCCTGGTACCAGTGGGCCCTCTCCTTGAGCCTCTGCAGGGCCTTCTGGACTCCCGTCACCGCCTCCCCGAAGCGTCCGGAGTGGTTCTTCTCCACCCTGAGGTCCGGCTGTTCCG
The DNA here is from genome assembly GCA_035686075.1 of Anaeromyxobacter sp. Classification (GTDB taxonomy): domain Bacteria; phylum Myxococcota; class Myxococcia; order Myxococcales; family Anaeromyxobacteraceae; genus Anaeromyxobacter. Next base: position 123,498 of record DASRZU010000007.1, on the reverse strand, counting down.
CGCCGGCGGCGGCGGCGAGCGCCCGCAGTTCATCCCAGCAGGCGGCGGCCGCGGCGGTGGCGCCGTCCAGGGCCTCCTTCGCCCGGGGGTGAAGGACGGCCGGGCGCGCGCCCTTTGGAGAGGGGAGCTCGCCTCTCGAAAGGCAAGCGAGCCCGCCCGTCAGGGCTTCCAAGGAGCGCGAGAGCGACTCGAGCGCGCCGTTCGTCCGCTCGAGGGCCCCGCGGGCCTCGGGCGACAGGCGGCTGACCTCGAAGCGCGCATCGAGCTTTCCGGCCGCCACCGCCTCGCCCACCCGGGCCGCCTCCTCGGAAAGGGCGCGCGCCGCGCGCCTCGCCGAGGCGGCGGCCCAGGCGCCCAAGGCGAGCACGAGCGCGCCCCCGAGGGCGATCGCCGCCATGGCGAAACCCGGAGCCTGCCTCGCGGCCGAGAGCGCCCCGAGCGCACCCAGGGAGACGGCCGATGCGGCAGCGGCCCCGAAGCCGATCCAGATCCGGGCGAAGGTGGTGGTCCTGGTCATGCCGGGCGACTGAGCAGGCCGCGTGCCACTCGCTAACGCCCCGGGGCGGGAAGAGACGAGGGGAGAGGCCCCTTTGCTCCCACCTCGAGGAGGCCGGATCCCGGGACGTTACCGCCCTGCAGGCGGAGGGGGCCTTGGACCCACACGATGGTCGGGCATGGGTGAGTGGCGTCCCTGGGTTCTCTGCGGGAAGGGGGAGAGGAGGGGCCGAAACTTTTGTCTTGACAAATGTTACGAAACCCCCGAGACTCGTGCACGGATGAGGGCCATGGACGAGAACGGAGGAGGGACCGTCATCCCCGAGGCATCGGCCAGGCCGGCGGAGCGGAGCGTGGGAGTCTTCGTCGGCGCGATCCGTTCGGGATCGGGCTCCCGTGACCCTGAGGACGAGTCCGCGTGAACTCGCGAGAGCGCATCCTCCGCACCCTTCGCGGAGAGCCGGTCGACCGAGTCCCTCATTTCGAGTGGCTCATCGACCCGCGGGTGGTCGAGGCACTCCACCCGGGAGCGAGCTACGAGGATCTGGTCGAGCGCGAGGGGCTCGACGCGGTGTGCGTCGAGCTCGATTACCGGGTGGAGGAGGTCGGGCAGGGCGTGGGGAGGGACGAGTGGGGGATCCTGAAGAGGCGAGGTCCCGAGCTCCACGCGGTGCCGGTGGGCGGCCCTCTGAAGAGCCGGGCGGACCTCGCCGCCTACCGGCCGCCCGACCCTCTCGACCCGGAGCGCTACCGAAGCCTGGAGAGGGCGCTCGACCGCCACCGCGGTACCCGGGCGGTGATCCTGCACCTCAACGACGCGCTCTCCATCCCCTCGCGGCTCATGGGCTTCGAGGACTTTCTCGTCGCGGCCATGGCCGACCCGGAGCTGGCCGCGGAGGTGATCGACCTCACCGTGAGCGTCAACCTGTCGATGGCGGCGGAGGCGCGGCGGCGCGGGGTGGAGTTCGTCTACACCGGGGACGACTACGCCTACAACGGCGGTCCCATGCTCTCGCCCGAGCTCTTCCGGGAGCTCATCCTCCCCCGCGTCCGGAGGGTGGTGACCGGGTACCACGAGCTCGGGCTGCTCGTCATCAAGCACACCGACGGGGACATCCGGCCCCTCCTCGAGGAGATCGTGGGGGCCGGGTTCGACGGCCTGGACCCCATCGACCCCTTGGCGGGGATGGACCTCGCCGAGATGAAGGAGCGCTTCGGCCGGCGGATCGCGCTCAAGGGCAACGTCGACTGCGCGGGCCTGCTCACCTTCGGCACGCCCGAGGAGGTCCGTGCCGCCTCGTTCCGTTGCCTCGAGGTCGGGGCTCCGGGAGGAAGGTACGTGTTCTCCTCCTCGAACAGCATCCACTCCAGCGTCCGGCCGGAGAACTACCGCGCCATGCTCCGCGCCTGGCGCGAGTTCAACGGGGCGAGGGTTGGATGAGCGAGGAGAGGTGCCGCGGGGCGGTGCGGGGCCCGAGGGTCGCGGGTCATGGCCCCGGCGCTCCTGCCGGCAGGGGGGGCTCTCCCCCCCGGGGGATGTGATGGACTGCGTCCTCGGGATCGACCTCGGCTCGGCGAGCACCAAGGCGGTCGCCTTCGCTCGCGGGGGCCGAAGGCTGTCCCGCTCCGCCCGGCCGATGACGGTCGCCCGGCTCGACCCCGATCACCCCGACTTTCTGTTCTGGAATCCGGAGGCGGTCTGGGACAACGCGCGCGCGGCGGTGAGCGAGGTGCTCCGGGCGTTGCCCCCGAGAGCTCGGGTCTGCGGGGTGGCGGTGACTGGGCTCGGGATGGACGGGCTCCCGGTGGACGAGGAGGGGAACGCCCTCTACCCCTTCATCTCCTGGCGCTGCCCGCGCACCGCGGAGACGTCCGCCCGGGTGGCGGAGCGTCTCGGGCGCGAGCGCATCTTCCAGATCGCGGGCAAGCAGGTACAGCCCCACGACACGCTCTACCGGCTCGTCTGGATGCGGGAGCACCGACCCTCCCTCCTCGACCGGGCGGCCGCCTGGCTCCTCATCGAGGACTGGCTCGCCTTCCGGCTCTGCGGCTCTCGCGCCACCGACCCGACCATGGCGTCCTCGACCTCGCTCTTCGACCAGCGGACGGGGGGGTGGTCTGCCGAGCTGGCGGGGGAGGCGGGGGTGCCGCTGCAACTCCTCCCGGCGGTGAAGCCGTGTGGGGCGCTCCTCGGCGAGGTGGGAAGCGAGGCGGCGCGAGCCACCTCGCTCTGCCCAGGGACGCCGGTGTTCCTGGGGGGCCACGACTACCTGTGCGCGGCGCTCGGGGAGGGGGTGGTTGCGCCGGGCGAGGTGCTCGACATCGTCGGGACCTGGGAGCTTTCGGTGGCGGCCACCTCGGCGCCCGCGCTTCGGCCGGAAGTGTTCCGGGCCGGGCTCACGGTCGAGGCGAGCGTGGTGCGGGGCACCTATGCGGCGACCGGGTTCGCGGTGGCGGGGGGCGCGGCCGAGTGGTACCGGCGCGAGCTCACCGCGTTCGGGGGCGGATGGGAGGAGCTCGGGCAGCTGGCCGACTCGGCGCCTCCCGGCGCCCGGGGCGCCCTCTTCCTCCCCCACCTGGAAGGGGCGGGGAGTCCCTACAACGATCCCGACTCGCTCGGCGCCCTGGTGGGCCTCTCGGCCGCCTGTGACCGCGCCTGCCTGGCCCGGGCCCTCTACGAGGGGCTCGCCTACCAGTCGACGGAGCTGGTCGAGGCCGTGACCGGGGCTTCGGGGGCGGGACCATCCCGGGTGGTGGTGACCGGGGGCCTCGCGCAAAGCGGCCTCTTCGGGAGGATCAAGGCCGACCTCCTGGGCCGGCCCCTGTGGATCTCGGAGCTCGAGGACGCCACCGCGCTCGGGGCCGCCCTGCTCGCGGAGCTGGGGCTGGGCTGGCACCGGGACGCCCGCGCCGCCTCGGCCTCGGTGGAGCGCCGCGGGCACTCCCTCGAGCCCGGCCCGCTCGCCAAGGACTACCAGCGGCGCCGGGACCTGTACCGTTCCCTCTACCCCGCTCTGCGGCCGATCGACCGATCGATCCGCGGGAGGAGCAACGACCATGGACCTGAAGCTCGGCGGTAAGAACGCGATCGTCACCGGGGGGGCCGGTGGGGTGGGGGCGGCCATCTGCCTCCTCTTGGCCGAGGAGGGGGCGAACCTCGTGGTCTCGGACATCGCTCTCGATCGGGCCGAGGAAGTGGCCGAGCGCTGCCGGGCGAGGGGCGTCCGCGCCCACGCGGTGCGCACCGACCTCACCGTGCCGGGAGACTGCGCCGGCCTCGTGGACAAGACGGTGGAGCTCCTTCGCAGCGCCGACGTGCTCGTGAACAACGCCGGGCTCTGGCCCACGAACCTCGTCACCGAAATCCCGCTCGAGGAGTGGCGGCGGACCCTCGACGTGAACCTGACCGCGGTCTTCCTCACGAGCCAGCGCTTCGTGGCCCTGAACCTGGCGGGCGGCCGGAAGGGAAAGATCCTGAACATCACCTCCCAGGCGGCCTTCAACGGCTCCACCACCGGCCACGCCCACTACGCCGCCGCCAAGAGCGGGGTGGTGACCTTCACCATCTCTCTCTCTCGGGAGGTGGCGGGGAAGGGGATCAACGTGAACGCCCTGGCCCTGGGCATGGTGGAGACGGGCATGAACAGGGACGTGCTCGCCAAGGACCGCGAGTACTACGAGAAGCGGATCCAGATCGGCCGCATCGCCCGGCCCGAGGAGGTGGCGCGCTTCGCCGTGTTCCTCGTCTCCGGGGCGGCGGACTACTTCACCGGCGCGACCTACGACGCAACCGGCGGCATGCTGAGCCGCTAGAGAGGTCAAGGACCATGAAGCTCGTCGGCATCGGCGACCTGTTCATCCCCCACCGCTACATCCGGGAGGGCTTCTCCCCGGTCGAGGCCCTGGGGTACGAGGTGGAGACCTTCGACTGGCAGCTCTCCGGGTTCCAGGAGCTGCAGGAGAAGAACCTGGCGGTGGAGAAGGGTGGGGCCTCGGCCTCTCCCCCCCCGCCCTACGTCTTCGAGGCCGCCGCCTCGGCCGACGTCCTCGTCACCCAGTTCTGCACCGTGCCCGCGGCCCTCTTCGAGGCGGCGCCGAACCTCAAGGTGGTGGGGGTGCTCCGCGCCGGGGTGGAGAACGTGGACGTGGCCGCCGCCACCGCCCGCGGGGTGTTGGTCTTGAACACCCCCGGCCGCAATGCCGACGCCGTCGCCGACTTCGCGGTGGGCATGCTCATCGCCGAGGCCCGCAACATCTGCCGGGGCCACCACGGCCTGAAGCAGGGACGCTGGCTGCGCGAGTACCCGAACTCCGGCCACATCCCCGACCTGCCCGGCAAGACGGTGGGCATCGTGGGCCTGGGGGAGATCGGCAGGAAGGTGGCCCGTCGTCTGGCGGGGTTCGAGGTGGCGCTGCTCGCCTACGACCCCTTCGTCAAGGAGGCGCCGGCAGGGATCCGCCTGGTCGATCTTCCCACCCTCCTCTCGGAATCAGACTTCGTCACCGTGCACGCGCGCCTCACGAAGGAGACCGAGGGGCTCATCTCCCGCCCGCTCATCGCCCGGATGAAGCCGACCGCGTACCTCGTGAACACCTCCCGCTCCGCCCTGGTCGACGAGGGGGCCCTCTACGAGGCGCTCCGCGACGGGAAGATCGCCGGCGCCGCCCTGGACGTCTTCGATAAGGAGCCGCCGGGGGAGGCCTACCCCCTCGTCCGGCTCGACAACGTGACCCTCACCCCGCACATGGCCGGGGGATCGAACGACGCCTTCTTCAACTGCCCGAAGCTCCTCGCCGCCGAGGTGGCGAAGCTTCTCAAAGGCGGCGAGCCGCGTCCGGTGGTGAACCGCGAGGCCCTCCCCCGGGCCCGGGCTCGACTGGGGGTGTAGGCCATGGCCGGCGACCGCTACCTGTGCATCGATTGCGGCCTCACCGCCACAAAGGCGGCGGTGTTCGACGGGGAAGGGCTGCAGATCGCCGAGGCCAGCGCCGCCACCCCGGTGCGGGCGTCGGGCGAGTCGAGCGAGATCGAGATGGAGGAAGAGTGGCAGCTCTGCGCCCGGCTGGTGGGGGAGGCGCTGGCCCGGGCGGGGAAGGCGGGAGGGGGTATCGCCGGGGTGGGCGTCTCCGGCCACGGCGGAGGGCTCTACCCGGTGGACGCCGCGGGTCGGCCGGTGCGAGCGGCCCTCACCTCCATGGACCGCCGGGCCGGGCCGCTCGTCGAGGCCTGGGCGCGCGAGGGGCGCTCCCGCTACCCCGCCACCCGCCACCACCCCTGGGCCGGGCAGTCGCTGCCCCAGCTCGCCTGGCTTCGCCGGCACGAGCCCCAAGGCTACGATCGCACGCGCTTCGCTCTCGGGGCCAAGGACTGGATCGTCCTTTGCCTCACCGGCGAATTCTCCACCGACCGGACCGACGCCAGCAACAACGCGCTCGTCGACCTCGGAAGCGGGGGATACGACCTCGAGGTGCCGCGGCTCTTCGGCGTCCCGGAGGTCTCGGGGAAGCTGCCGCCGGTGAACCTGAGTGCGGCGCAGGTGGGGCGGGTGGGGGCGGCCGCCGCCGCGGCCACCGGCCTTTCCGCAGGCACGCCGGTGGTGGCCGGGATGTTCGACGTCCTGTCCTGCGCGGTGGGCTCGGGGGCCATGGACGAGGGCTCCGTCTCCCTCATCGCCGGGACCTGGAACATCAACTCCGCCTTCGACGCTCGCCTGCTCTCCACTCCTCCTTCGGTGAAGACCTCGCTCGGACCGGACGAGGGGCGGTACGCCTACGTGGAATCGAGCGCCACCTCCGCCGGCAACCTGGCCTGGTTCCTCTCGGCCCTGGAGGAGCTCTCCGCCCTCGGGCCGGCGGCGGGGGAGCGGCCCACCGAGGCGCTCTACGCCCGGATCAACGCCGGGGTGGAAGGGGTGTCGCCCGGGGCCGAGGGGGTCACCTTCCTGCCCTTCATCCACCGGGCCCACATCGCCCCCGGAGCGGACGGAGCCTTCGTGGGCCTCCGCTCCGAGCACGGCGCCTTCCACCTCCTGCGGGCCCTCTACGAGGGGGTGGCCTTCGCCCACCGCGCCCATCTCGAGGTCCTGGCCGAGGGCGGGCTCCGCCGTTCCCGGGCGGTGCTCTCCGGCGGCGCCGCCTCGAGCGCGACCTGGTGCCAGATCTTCGCCGACGTGCTGCGGCGGCCCCTTTCGACGAGCGACGCCTCGCAGGCCGGGGCGCGGGGGATTGCCATCGCCCTCGCCGTGGGCACGGGCCGCCATCGCACCTACGCCGAGGCGGCGGGAGCCATGGTCCGGCCCGGCGCCGCCTACGCCCCGGACGACCGCCGCGCCGCGGCCCTGGAGGAGGGGTACCTGCGCTTCCGGGCCGTCGCCGCCCGCCTGGGGGGGCCGGGCTAAGGGCGCGAGATCGCGTCGGCCCCGGTCCCGGCCGCGATGCGCCCAGAGGTGATTGACAAACGTTATGGCATATGTTATAGAACGATCAAGGAGGCAGCGATGAGCACGAGCGGAGCGGAGCTGGCGGGCAGGACCTGCGTGGTGACCGGGGCGGCGCGGAGCATCGGGCTCGCGATCGCCGAGGCGTACCGGGACGCCGGGTCCCGGGTGGCGATGATCGACGTGAACCCCGAGGTCGTGGCCCAGGCAGAGCGCCTTTCGGCGGGGGGGTCGACGGTGAAGGGGTACGCGCTCGACATCACCGATCGGGCGGCGGTGCTCTCCTGCTTCCGGGAGATCGCGAGGGAGCTCGGCGACCCCTACGCGCTCGTGAACAACGCCGGGATCGTCGACCAGCGGCCCGTCGAGGAGACCACCCCGGAGCTCCTCGATCGCATGTTCCGGGTGAACGTCCACGGGGCGATCTACTGCATCCAAGGCGTCCTAGCTGGGATGAAGAAGCGAAGGGACGGGAAGATCATCAACTTCGCCTCCAAGTCGGGGAAGACCGGCTCGGCGCTCATGGTGCCGTACTCGGCGGCCAAGGGGGCGGTCATCGCCCTCACCCAGGCCCTCGCCTTCGAGGTGGCGGAGGACCGCATCAAGGTGAACTGCCTCTGCCCGGGGATCACCGACGCCACCGGGGTCTGGTCCTCGGTGAGCAAGGGCTACACCGAGAACCTGAAGCTCTCCCGCGAGGAGGTGCTGAAGAAGTTCACCTCCAAGATCCCCCTCGGCCGGCTCACGGACATCAAGGACGTGGTCGACTTCGTGATGTTCCTCACCGTGAGCGGGGAGTACTGCACCGGGCAGGCCTTCAACATCACCGGTGGACGGGAGATGCACTGATGGCCGGCCCAGCGCGAGGGGGGGACCGGGTCGTCTACCGGGCGCCCCGGGAGGTGGTGATCGAGCGGATGGAGGAGCCCCCGGTGCCGGGGCGGGGCGAGCTCTTGGTTCGGGTGGAGGCCTGCGCCATCTGCGGAACCGACATCAAGTCCTTCTACAAGGGGAACCCCCGCATCCGTCCGCCCCAGACCATGGGCCACGAGTTCGTGGGCACGGTGGAAGCGGCCGGGGAGGGGGCGGGGGGGCCCAAGCCCGGGGCCCGGGTGGTAATGGCCACCACCGTGGGCTGCGGCGAATGCCGGTACTGCCGCGCCGGCCGTTCCAACCTGTGCCGCAAGGCGGAGGCCATCGGCTTCCACTATCCGGGCGCGATGGCGCCCTGGCTCGTCATCCCGGAGCGGGCGGTACGGCTCGGCCACCTCGTGGAGGTGGGCGACCTGGAGGCGGGGGTGGCGGCCCTCTCCGAGCCGCTCTCCTGCGTGGTGAACGGCCTCTCTCGCCTGCCCTTCGGGGAGATCCAAAGCGTCCTCGTGCTCGGGCTCGGGCCGCTCGGGTTCTTGCACGCGCTCGCGGCGCGGGCCAAGGGGGCGGCGCGGGTGGTCTGCTCGGAGTTTCCGGGGGCGCGCGCCGACCTGGCGCGGGAGCTCGGGTTCCGGGAGGTCGTCCCCCCCGCCGAGCTGGACCAGCGCTACCTCGCGCTCTCCGGCGAGGAGGGGTTCGACCTCGTGGTGGTGACCGCGCCCCACAACCCCACCCAGGCGAAATCGCCCATGTACGCCCGGAAGGGCGGGTACGTCTCCTTCTTCGCCAGCCTACCGCAGGGCGACGAGATCCTCTCCCTGAATTCGAGGACCATCCACTACGGGGAGCTGTTCGTCTTCGGCACGTCGGACTCGACCCCGGCCCACCTCCGCGAGGCGGTCAGCTTGCTTCGGCAGGAGAGCGGGACCTTCGCGCGACTCGTGACCCACCGGCTCAAGAATCGCGAGTTTCACCGCGCCATGGAGGAGATCGCCAGCGGACGGGCGGTGAAGGTGGTGCTCACGCCCTAGAGGGGCACGGAGGAGGACATGGACTACGCGAAGTACATGGACCACACGGTGCTGAAGCCGGAGACGGGGCGTACCACGGTGGCGCGGTTCTGCGACGAGGCACGGCGCTACGGGTTCGCGGCGGTGTGCGTGAACCCGACCTGGGTCCGCTTCGCCCGGGAGCGGCTCGAGGGGAGCGGCGTGAAGGTGGCGACCGTGATCGGCTTCCCCCTGGGCGCCAACACCCCGCTCGCGAAGGCGTTCGAGGCCCGGGACGCGATCGCCGCCGGGGCCGACGAGCTCGACATGGTCGTGAACCTCGGCGCCCTCAAGGATCGGGACGACGAGCTCGTCGAGCGGGACATCCGGGGGGTGGTCGAGGCCGCCGGCGGGGCCCCGGTCAAGGTGATCATCGAGACGAGCGCCCTCTCCGACGAGGAGAAGGAGCGGGCCTGCCGCCTCGCCGCCCGGGCCGGAGCTGCCTTCGTGAAGACCTCCACCGGCTTCGGAAAGGGGGGAGCCACCCCCGAGGACGTGGCCCTCATGAAGCGGGCCGCCGGCCCCGGGGTCCTGGTGAAGGCCTCCACGGGCGTGAAGACCCGGGAGGACGCCGACCGCCTGATCGCGGCCGGAGCCGCGCGGCTCGGCACGAGTGCCGGACCCTTCATCGTGGACGGGGCTGCGGGGAAGGGCGCTTCCTAATGCGGGGAGGGGCGGCGGCGGGGCGGGCCCTCTCCCGCCGCAGGCGTCCGGAGGGCGCGGAGAGTGCCCCCCCGGCCCTTCCCGGCTTATCCTCCGGTCGCAGGAGGGTAGGCATGAGCTCCAGGCTCGACGTCCAGCTCGTCGTCAAGGTGGCGCAGATGTACTACCTCGACGGGCTGAAGCAGGAGGACATCGCTCGGCAGATCGGGATCTCCCGCTCGCTCATCTCCATGATCCTCACCGAGGCCAAGGAGCGCGGGATCGTGGAGATCACGGTCCGCGACCCGTTCTTGAACGACGAGGAGCTGTCGAAGAAGCTGTCCTCCTTCCACCCCGCCACCCGGTTCACGGTCATCCCCACCTCGTCCCGGGACCCCGCCGCTCGGCGGAAGCTCGTCGCCCAGCGGGGCGCCGACCTCCTCGCGCGCACCCTGCGGGGCGGAGAGGTGCTGGGCCTCGCCTGGGGCCGAACCTGCCTCGAGCTCGTGCACGCCTTCCGCCCCGCCGAGGACAAGCTCGACCTCGCGGTCGTGCCGCTCATCGGGGGAAGCTCGCAGACCGCGCCCTACTTCCAGATCAACGAGATGGTGAGGACCTTGGCGGAGCGGGCCGGGGGCACCCCCTACTTCATTCACGCGCCGGCGCTCGTCTCCGACCGGACCGAGCGCGACCTCCACCTGAATAGCTCCTCGATGCAGGGCATCCGGCAACGGTGGAAGCAGATGGACGTCATCGTCACCGGCATCGGCTCCTTGGCCGGCGAGCATCCCGACCGGGAGGACTACATGGGGGAGACGGAGATCTTCCGCCATCTCGACGCCCGGGACGCGGTGGGGGACATCTGCGCCCGCTACTTCGATCGGAAGGGCAAGTTCATCGTGGATGACTACTACGAGCGGGTGGTGGGGGTCCCGGTGGAGGGGCTCAAGGCGGCGAAGGTGGCCATCTGCATGGCGTCCGGCCAGGAGAAGGCGGAGGCCATCGCCGGGGCGCTCAGGACCGCGGTGCCGAAGCAGCTCGTCATGGACGAGCCCACGGCGCGCGCCGCCCTCGAGCTCCTCGAGAAGCAGAAGGGCTAGGCGAGTGGACCCAAGGTCCCGGGGAGGCGAAGGGGACCGGGACTCTCGCCGAGCCCGAGCCGGGCGCGGACGATGGGAACGGACGGTTGACAAACGTCATGACTAGTGTCACAGTCGCGTTCACTCAAGCGAGAGGAGGAGAGGGAATGAGCGAGAGTCTAGAGGGGAAGGTCGCGGTCATCTCCGGCGTCGCCTCGGGGTTCGCCAAGGCGACCGCCGAGCTCTTCGCGGAGAAGGGCTGTGGCCTCGTCCTCTTCGATCTCAACGAGGCGGGGCTCGAGGCCACGGCAAAGAGATGCCGGGCCTCTGGGGCGAAGGTGGTGGCCTTCCCCGGCGACGTCACGAGGCAGGAGACCTTCACCCGAGCGCTCTCCGAATGTCTCTCGGGCTTCGACAAGGTCGACTTCCTCATCAACTACGCGGGCGGGGCGCTCAAGGTCGCGCCCATCGAGGAGATGGACGACGCCGTGAACCGGAGGATCCTCGATCTCAACCTCATGAGCACCATCATGAGCTGCCGCACCTTCGCCCCCCAGTTCAAGAAGCAGCGCTACGGGAAGATCGTGAACGTCTCCTCGGTCTGCGACCGGCGCTCCTGGCCCGGCTGGGCGGTCTACTCCGCGGCCAAGGCGGGGGTGAACGCCTTCACGAAGTGCCTCTACACCGAGCTTCGGCCCCACGGGATCTCGGTGACGCTCCTCGTCCCGGGCGGATCGAACACCGGCTTCCAGGCGGCGGCCAAGGGGGTGGTGAAGTTCGAGTGGGACGAGTCGCTGGCGGTCCGTCCCGAGCACTTCGCCGACATGGTCTACCAGACCTGTGCCCTCTCCCGGGGCGGCTGTGTGTCGGAGATCCTGCTCATCGGCCTGGCGCAGGACATCTCCGGCTTCTAGCGACGAGGACGCCATGCGCACGGTGAGCTACCGCCGCCTCGAGCCGGAGGCCTTCGCCCCCTATGGAACCTACGCGGCCATGATCGCGCCCGAGGCCGCGGGGAGGCCCACGCCCCGGATCGGCGCGCCGCCCATCGAGTTCTTCCGCGACCTTATCCAGGCCGGGCTCGGCACCGACACCACGGTCTCGTTCGGCGTCTGCCGCGTGACCCGCCGCCCCCCCCTCATCGATGTCTCGGAGTACCACGACACCTCCTGCGAGGCGCTCATGCCCATCGACGGCGACGTGCTCGTGCACGTGGCGCCGGCGGTGCCGGGCGAACGCTTCCCGGCGGAGGAAGCGGAGGTGTTCCTCGTGCCGAGGGGGACCTTGATCGTCCTTCGCCCGGGAGTGTGGCACCACGGCCCGTTCGCCCTCGACGCGGAGCGGGTGAGCTGCCTTGTGGGCCTGCCCGAGAGGCTGTACGCCCGCGACTGCCACGGGGTGGCGATCCCTCCCGAGGATCAGATTCGGATCGTGGGCGAGCGGGTTTGAGGGGGAAGGGAGACCGGGGGCCCGTCTCTTCGCTCGAGCGCGGGCCGCCCGGCCGGGACACCCACACAACCGGGGTCGCGCCCCGGGCCGCTCGGCCGGCGAAGCCCTTAAAGGGCGTTGCCGCGCTGAGGATCCGGGTGCGAGAGTCGCGATTCACTAATCCGATTTAGTAAATCGGGGTCGAGCGCGTCTGCGCGGTCCCCTCGGGCGACGGGGGTTACGTGGATCCCATCGCAGTGACTGGCGGGCAGGATCGGGGGCCGCCCGCGCCTCTCCTGTCCATGGCCGGGATCTCCAAGTCCTTCTCGGGGGTGGAGGTCCTCCACGGGGTCGACTTCGACCTGCGCCCGGGCGAGGTCCACGTCCTGGCCGGCGAGAACGGGGCCGGGAAGAGCACGCTCATCAAGATCGCTGCCGGGGTCCACACCGAGTACGAGGGAGCCATCCACCTCTCCGGGCGGCTGACCCGGTTCACCTCGCCCCACGACGCGGCCCGGCAGGGCATCTCCGTCATCCACCAGGAGATGTCGCTCATCGACGGCATGTCGGTCGTGGACAACATGTTCCTCGGCCGGGAGTTGACCCGCCGCGGGTCCGCCGCCCAGTGGCTCGACCGTCGGGCGCAGCTCAAGCGGGCCCGCGAGTTCTGCGAGGAGCTCGACCTCGCCGACATCGAGCTGGAGCGGCCGGTCGAGGACTATTCCCTGTCGGTGAAGAACCGGATCGAGATCGCCAAGGCGCTCGCCTGGAGCGCGCGCATCATCGTCATGGACGAGCCCACGAGCGCCCTCTCCCAGCCGGAGGTGGTCCGGCTCTTCGAGCTCATCACCCAGCTCAAGGCCCGGGGGTGCGGGATCGTCTACATCACCCACCGTATGGAGGAGATCTACCGGGTCGCCTCCCGGATCACGGTCCTTCGGGACGGGAGATACGTCGGCACCGCCGAGGCGTCCGCCCTGCCCCAGGCGGAGCTCATCCGCTGGATGATCGGGCGCGAGCTCACCACACACTTTCCCTCCCGGGAGACCGCCCTGGGGGGGGAGCGGCTGCGGGTGGAGGGGCTGTCGGTGCTCGCTCCCGGCGCGACCTCGACCGGGTCGCGGCGGTGGCTGGTGCGGGACGTCTCGCTCTCCGTTCGGGCGGGCGAGATCGTCGGCATCGCGGGGCTCCAGGGGTCGGGGAACAGCGACCTCCTCCGGGGAATCTTCGGGGCGCACGGCGAGCTGGCCCACGGCCGCGTCCTGGTCGACGGCCGGCCCTTCGAGGTGCGCTCCCCCCTCCACTCGGTGCGCCAGGGCATCGCCTACCTCACCAACGACCGGAAGGCGACCGGGCTGGTCCTCTCCCTGGACGTGGCCCGCAACATCACCCTCGCCTCCGTGCCCGCCATCTCCCCGGGCGGCTTCGTCCGGGAGGCCCGGGAGAAGCGGATCGCCGAGCAGCACACCCGGGCCCTGCGGATCCGGGCCACCGGCTCCACCCAGGAGGTCTCCACCCTCTCGGGCGGGAACCAGCAGAAGGTCACGCTCGCCAAGTGGATCGAGACCCGCCCCCGGGTGCTCCTGCTCGACGAGCCCACCCGCGGCGTGGACGTGGGCGCCAAGCACGAGATCTACGAGCTCATGAATGGCTGGACGCGACAGGGGCACGCCATCGTGCTCATCACCTCGGAGATGCCCGAACTCTTGGGCCTCTCCGACCGGATCGTGGCCATGCACCGGGGACGGGTCACGGCGGTGTTCGAGCGGGGCGAGGCGACGCAGGAGAGGGTCCTCAAGGCGGCCATGGCGGACGCGACATGAGAGAGACGCTGGCGACGGAGCGAGAGGCCCAGTTCGAGGCGGGGGGACGGGCGGCGCGCGGGGGGCGGGCGGCGCTGGACCTGTTGCGGCGCCCCTATGTCCGGGCCCTGGCCCCGCTCTGCCTCGTCCTCATCATCGGGTTCATCTTCAACGCCCACGGGGCCTTCTACGCCTGGGGGACGCACCGGGACATGCTCCGGGAGGTGTCCGTCTACGGCATCCTCGCCTGCGGGCTCACCCTGGTCATCATCTCGAGCGGCATCGACCTGTCGGTGGGAAGCCTGCTCGGCTTCACCGCGGTGCTCTTCTCGCAGCTCAGCATCCACCGGGCCTGGCCCGCCCTGGCGGCGATCGCGGTGGTCCTCTCGGCCGGGTGCGCCTGCGGCCTGGTTTCCGGGGAGCTCATCTCGCGCTTCCGGATGCAGCCCTTCATCGCCACCCTGGCCATGATGGTCTTCGCCCGGGGCCTCGCCAAGTCCATCTCCGGCGGGGAGAAGGTCTCGCAGGCGGTGCTCCTGCCCGACGGAACCCCCAAGTACCTGGACCTTCCCCGCGTCTTCTCCGTCATCGACAGCAAGGTCCTGGGGGGCCATCTCACGGTGGTGAGCATCATCTTTTTCCTGTGCGTGGCCGCCTGCTGGGTCCTGCTCGGGAAGCTCCGCTGGGGCCGGTACCTGTATGCCACCGGGGGGAACGAGGACTCGGCGCGGCTCTCGGGCATCCCCACCCACGGGGTGAAGCTGCTCGCCTATGGCCTCTCCGGCCTGCTCGCGGCGGTGGCTGGCATGTGCCAGGCGGCCCAGGAGCAGCAGGGCGACCCGGAGGCGGGAAACGGCTACGAGCTCACCGCCATCGCCATCGTGGTCATGGGGGGCACGAGCCTCAACGGCGGCCGCGGGGGGATGCTCTTCACCCTCCTCGGGGCCGCCACCATCGGCTATCTGGAGAAGATCCTCAGCATCAACGCCGTGCCCGAGGCGAGCCGCCTCATGCTCACCGGCGCCATCGTCGTCGCAGCGGTGCTGTTCCAGAAGGTGCGGAAGTAGAAGGTCTCATCCGATCGAAGGAGGGAAGGTTCCATGAGAAGGACTCTGGTCTCGTTGCTCTTGCTGACCATGGCCGTGGGGGCCCGCGCGGCAGACAAGAAGTACACCATCGGTATGAGCCAGTGCAACCTGGGAGAGCCTTGGCGCGTGCAGATGAACGCCGACGTGAAGCGCGCGGCGGACAAGCACCCCGAGCTCACGGTCGTCTACAAGGACGCCCAGAACGACACCCTGAAGCAGGTCTCCCAGATCCGGGAGTTCATCGCCGCCAAGGTCGACCTGCTCATCGTCTCCCCCAAGGAGGCCGTGCCCCTCACCCCGCCGGTATCCGAGGCCTACAAGGCGGGCATCCCGGTGATCGTCCTCGACCGCCGGGTCACCGGCTCCGACTACACCGAGTTCATCGGCGCCGACAACAAGAAGATCGGCCGCTATGTCGGGCAATGGATCGTGAAGACCCTGGGCGGGAAGGGGAGCATGGTCGAGCTGAAGGGGCTCATGACCTCGACGCCGGGCCAGGATCGCGACTCCGGCTTCCGCGAGGGCATCAAGGGCTCGGACGTGAAGATCGTCTTCGAGGCGGACATGAAGTGGCTCGAGCCCAACGCCCGCAAGGAGATGGAGTCGGCCCTAGCCACGAACCCGAAGATCGACCTCGTCTACGGGCACAACGATCCGGGCGCGCACGGCGCCTACCTCGCGGCCAAGGCGGCCGGGCGGGAGAAGGAGATGAAGTTCGTGGGCATCGACGCCCTGCCCCAGGAGGGGCAGGCCTACGTGCGCCAGGGCATCCTCAACGCCAGCTTCGAGTACCCGACCGGTGGTGACGTGGCCATCGAGAGGGCGCTCGAGATCTTCGCCGGCAAGCAGGTCCCGAAGGAGATCGTCCTCGACTCGCGCGTGTTCACGAAGGACAACGTGGACAGCGGCGGCGAGTGGCTGAAGTAAGGGCTCCCCTGGTGGGCACCGGCGGCCGGGATGTCGGCCGGGCCGCCGGTGCCCGAGCGGCTTCGGACGTGTCCCGAAAGACGAGCGACCGCTCCGCCCCCCCCGCGACCCGCGTCTCGATGAAGGAGATCGCGCGGATGACGGGATTCTCCGCCACCACCGTCTCCCTCGTCCTGAACGGTCGGTCCCGGCGCTTCAACATCTCGCGGGAGACCCAAAACCTCATCCGGAGCGTCGCCAAGCAGCACAACTACTACCCCAACCTCCACGCCCGGAGCCTTCGCACCCGGACCACCAACATCGTGGGGCTCACCGTCCCCACCCTCAACAACCCCTTCTTCGGCGAGATGGCCGAGACCTTCGAGAGCCTGGCGCGCAGCGACAAGAAGCTGCCCCTCATCACCGTGACCCACTACGACCCCCAGGAAGAGATCGAGATGCTGAACTACTTCCTCTCCCAGAAGGTCGAGTGCGTGTTCACCGCGAACCTCACCGGGCTCAAGGAGGCCTCGGACCTCTGCACCCGGGCCGGCACCCGGCAGATCCTCCTCGACTCCGAGGAGAGCGAGAAGCCCACCGTCACCACGGACAACGTCGAGGCGGGGCTGGTCCTCACGCGGCACCTCCTCGCCGCCATGGCCGCGGGGCAGGGGGGGCGACCCTACTACGTAGGCGGGATGGCCTCTCACGCCATCACCCTCCAACGCCTCGACGGCTTCAAGGCCGCCCTCCGCGAGCGCCGGTTGCCGTTCACCGAAGCTCAGTTCATCGAAACCGAGTTCGACTCGGAGCTCGCCTACCGGAAGCTTCGCGCCCTCCTGCGGGCCACCCCGGACGTGGGCGGGCTCTTCCTGAACGCCGTGCCCGCGCTCGAGGGGCTCGTCCGGCTCTTTCCCGAGCAGCCCGAGCGCTGCCGGAAGATCCCCTGCGCGGTCTTCGACTACCATCCCTTCATGAGCCTCCTCGCCGACCTCCGCTTGCTCATCGTCCGGCAGAACCCTCGCCAGATGATGAACCGCGCCTACCAGATCTTCGCCCGCTCGAGGACGGCCGAGGCCCGGATCCATTTCATCCCCTACGAGTTGCTCCTCCCGCGGGGCATGGCGGCGGTGCGCGCCCCGCGGGCGACCGGGTGAGTTTGCCTGGTCCCGGCGAAGAGGGTGCTTTTCGAGGGCGGGAAGGGTGGTCCTCGGTTGTGCTCAAGAGCTCCCTGGGGCAGGAGCGGGGGAGAGGTCGCGGTGCCGCGCGAGCCCCCGCCGCAGCGCGTCGAGATCCTTGGACGAACGCAGGCGGACGTCTTGACGAACCGTGGACGGGAGAGGGGGGGGGACGTGGCCGGGCGTCGCACTTGACCGCCTCTCGGCTCTGCCCGATCCTCCGCCGCCATGGAGCACCCGAGCGGCGCGCGCGAATGGTCGCCGCGCGGCGCGCCGTCGCGGGCACGGCTCTACGGCCTGCTCGCGGTGATGCTCGCCATCTGGGCGGCCAACTTCATCTTCGCCAAGGTGGCCGTGCGCACCGCGCCGCCGGTGCTCGTGGCCTGTCTCAGGACGGTGCTCTCCGGGCTCCTCATGATCCCGGTGTACCGGGTGGTGAGCCGGCGCCATCTCGACCCGGTGCTGCGCCCCTTCACCTTGCGCGACGTGCCCCGCATGGCGCTCGTCGGCGTGCTGGGGATCGTGGGAAACCAGTTCGCCTTCGTCCTGGCGCTCTCCACGACCAGCGTGGCGCACGGGGCCATCGTGGGCGCGACCTCGCCGGTGCTCGTCCTCATCGGGGCGGCGGCCCTGGGGCGGGAGAAGCTCCGGGTTCGCAAGGTCCTCGGCATGCTCGCCTCGGTCGCCGGGGTGGCGGTGCTGCAGTTCGGCCGCGTGCCGAGCGGGCACTCGAGCCCCGTGGGCGACGCGGTCATGCTGGGCAACGCTGCGCTGTTCGCCGGCTTCTCCCTCCTCGGTAAGCCCCTCCTCGAGGAGGTGGGGTCCCTCGCGGTGAACGCGGTCGCGTACTGGGGAGGGGCCCTCCTCGCCCTTCCCTACGCCGTCTTTGGGCTCGTTCGCGTCGGGCCCGCCCAGTTGGGCCTCGCCGCTTGGGCGGGCGTCCTGTACATGGCGGTCGCACCCTCGATCGTCGGCTATCTCATCTACGCCCACGCGCTCCGGTACCTGCCGTCGTCCCGGGTGGCGAGCGTCACCTACCTGCAGCCGGTCCTGGCCACCCTGCTCGCGGTGGCGCTCTTGGGCGAGCGACCGGGGCTGGGCTACGCCTTCGGTGCGCTGGTGATCCTGGGCGGCGTCTGGCTCGTGCAGAGTCCCTCGGCCCCGCGCCGGGCGGTCCCCCTGGCCCCCCCGCAAGGCGCTGCCGCGCAGGCCCCTCACCAGAGCTGATGGACCCGGTCCTTGATGGTCCGCTCGTAGAGGGCGCGGAGCGCCTTCATCGTGCTCTCGGGGAGGGGAGGGAGGTCGGCCGCGGCCACGTTCTCGTCCACCTGATCGGGCCGCTTCGCCCCGGGGATGACGCAGGTCACCGCGTCCGCCATCAGGATGAAGCGAAGGGCGAACTGGGCCATGGTCATGCCCCGGGGGACGAGGAGCCGGATCTCCTCCACCGCCGCGAGCGCGACGGGGTAATCCACCCCGGAGAAGGTCTCGCCCTTGTCGAAGGCCGCGCCCTCTCGGTTGAAGGACCGGTGATCGTCCTCCGCGAAGTGCGTCTTCATCGTCATCTTGCCGGCGAGCAGGCCGGAGGAGAGGGGGAGCCGGGCCAGGATGCCCACCTTGCGGCGGGCCGCCTGGGCGAAGAAGAGGTCGGAGGGGCGCTGGCGGAAGAGGTTGTAGATGATCTGGACCGACTCTACCCCCGGGTACTCGATCGCCTTGAGCGCCTCCTCGACCCGCTCCACGGAGACGCCGTAGTGGCGGATCTTCCCCGCCCGGACGAGATCGTCGAGCACCCCGAACACCTCGGGCCGGTAGTACACGTCCGTGGGCGGGCAGTGGAGCTGAAGGAGATCGATGGCCTCCACCTCGAGGTTCTTCATGCTCCGCTCCACGAAGGCGGTGAGGTGGGCGCGGTCGTAGCCCGTCGCCACGTGGGGGTCGAGGCGCCGGCCGGCCTTGGTGGCGACGACGATCTCCTCGCGCCGCTCCTTCTTGAGGCGGGCCAAGAGCCGCTCGCTCCGGCCGTCGCCGTAGACGTCGGCGGTGTCGAAGAAGTTGACCCCCTTCTCGACCGCGCGGCGCAGCGCCGAGAGCGACTCGGCGTCGTCCACCGAGCCCCAGGTGCCGCCGATCGCCCACGCTCCGAAACTGACCGTCGAGACGAAAAAGCCGGTCTGGCCGAGTTGCCGGTACTGCATGATGTCCTCCGCGGTCTGGGATGAAGGATCGATTCCCCATTACACGCGAAGGCGCCTTTGCGAAAGGGGGAGATCGGGCCGGCCTCTCGTCAGGGGAGGATCCCCGGGCGCGCCCCGGGGCCTCCTTCGCTCTCTCCTCCGCTATCGCCCCGAGGGGCCCTTCGCCGCGCGGGACCCGGGCCCCGCCTCGGGCGGGGAGAGGGCCCTTGCCCTAGAGGGCGGCCGGGGACGAGGGGGAGGGGCGAGGAGCCGGAGGGCCCAAAGGGCAGCCGCCCCGCTAGGAAAGGTTGTGGAACACCCGCTGGACGTCGTCGTCCTGCTCGAGCGCGTCCACGAGCGCAAGCACCTCGCGCGCCTTCTCCTCGGCGAGCTCGACCGGGTTCTGGGCCACGTACTCGTGTTCGGCCGAGAGGAGGGGGAGCTTTCGCTCCTCGATAGCCGCCTGGAGCTGGCCGAAGTTCGCGAAGGCGCAGCGGATCACGACCTGGGGCTCCCCCTTCTCCCCCTTGCCCTCGCCGAGCTCCTCGAGGCCGTGGTCGATGAGGTCGAGCTCCAGGGCCTCGAGGTCGAGCCCCTCGGGGCTGAGCCTGAAGACGCCCATCTTCTGGAACTGGAAGGCGACGCTTCCCGAGGTGCCCAGGTTTCCCCCGTGGTCCTTGAAGTGCATCCGGACGTTGGCCACGGTTCGTACCACGTTGTCGGTGGCGGTCTCGACCACGAGGGCGATCCCGTGCGGGCCGTACCCCTCGTACAGGACGGTCGCGTAGGCCTGCTGGTCCTGGCCGGCGGCCCGGCGGATGGCCGCCTCGACCTTGTCCTTGGGCATGTTCACCACGCGAGCGTTCTGGAGCGCGCGGCGCAGGGCGGGGTTGTTCTCGACGAGGGGACCGCCTGCCTTGACCGCGATGGCGATGTCCTTGCTCACCCGGGTGAAGGCCTTCGCCATCCTGTCCCAGCGGGCGAACATGGTGGCCTTCCGGGTCTCGAAGATGCGTCCCATGGGCTCCTCGCGGCGGGGCCGAGCCCCGCGCTGGCCCGGATATCGCAGGAGCCGAGCCCGCGCAAGGACCATCGAGCTGGGCTGGGCTGCGCCCTCGCCCGGCCGCTGCCCGAGGGCCATCCTCCGAACGTGGGCCCGGCGGCCTCTTTTCGAAAGCCACGAAGGACGTGAAAGGCCCGGGCGTCTCGCCTAGGATCCCCGCATCCACCCGAGCGAGGTGACCCCATGGCCGAGACTCCCTCCACGATGCTGCCTTTGGGAACCCCCCTTCCCACCCTGCGACTCCGCGACGCGGTGAGCGGGCGAACGATCGACGCCGCCGAGCTCGCCCGGGGCAAGAAGGGGATCTTGGTGGCCTTCATCTGCAATCATTGTCCCTACGTGAAGCACATCCGGAGCGAGCTGGTCCGGGTCTCGCACGAGGCGCTCGACCAGGGGTTCGCGGTGGTGGCGGTGAACTCGAACGACGAGGCCTCCCACCCCGAGGACGGTCCGGCGGCCATGAAGCAGCTCGCCACCCGGGAGGGCTGGCGGTTCCCCTTCGCTTTCGACGAGACCCAGGAGGTGGCCCGGGCGTTCCGCGCCGCCTGCACCCCCGACCTGTTCCTGTTCGACGGGGCGCTCCGTCTTGCCTACCGGGGCCAGTTCGACGATAGCCGGCCCTCGCTCTCCCGTCCGGTCGACGGGGCCTCGCTCCGCGGGGCGATCGCGGCCCTCTCCTCGGGGAAGGCGCCCGCCGCCGAGCAGAAGCCCAGCATGGGGTGCAACATCAAGTGGAAGCCGGCCGCAGGGCGCGCCTAGAGGCGATGGGGACGTGGCCGGCGATCGGCGCGAGATCGTGGAGGTGGCCGGACGGGAGGTGGCGATCACCAACCCCGACAAGCCCTACTTCCCCGAGGCCCAGATCTCCAAGATCGAGCTGGTGCGCTACTACCTGGCGGTGGCCGAGGGGGCGCTGCGCGGCGTTCGCGACCGGCCCATGCAGCTCAAGCGCTACGTCGACGGCATCGGGGCCGAGCCCTTCTACCAGAAGCGGGCCCCTTCCTCCCGCCCCCCCTGGATCGAGGTGGTGGAGCTCCGCTTCCCCTCGGGAAGGAGCGCCCAGGAGATCGTGGTGCGGGACGCCGCTCAGCTCCTCTGGGTGGTGAACCTGGGCTGCGTCGACCTCCACCCGCACCCGGTGCGCTCGGGCGATCTCGATCACCCCGACGAGTTGCGGGTGGACCTGGACCCGGTTCCCGGCGTTCCCTTCGAGCAGGTGCGGCAGGTGGCGCTCCTCGCCCGCGAGGTGCTCCTCGAGCACGGGCTCTCGGGCTGGCCCAAGACCAGCGGATCGCGCGGGATCCACGTCTACGCGCGGATCGCCCAGCGCTCGAGCTTCAAGGAGGTGCGCCAGGCGGCGCTGGCCCTCGCCCGGGAGGTGGAGCGGCGGGCGCCCAAGCTGGCCACGAGCAAGTGGTGGAAGGAGGAGCGGCACGGCGTCTTCATCGACTACAACCAGAACGCCAAGGATCGCACCATCGCCTCCGCCTACTCGGTGCGCCCCCGCCCCGACGCCCGGGTCTCCACCCCGCTCACCTGGGAGGAGCTCCCCCACTGCGACCCGGCCGAGTTCACGCTCCGCACCGTGCCCGCGCGGCTCGCACGCGAGGGTGACCCCTGGGCCCCGATCGACGAGGTGAAGGGCGCGCTCGACTCGCTCCTCGCGCTCTCCGACCGCCAGCGCGCCGAGGGTCAGGGGGATGCGCCCTGGCCGCCCCATTACGCCAAGGGGGAGGAGGAGCCGCCCCGGGTGCAGCCCTCGAGGAGCAAGAGATCGGGGGAGGGAGATCCGGCCGGGGCTCAGGGCCGCGGGGGGGGGCCGAAGATCCGCGACAGCTCGTAGGGCGGGGTGACCTCGAGCTGGTCATACCGGCACTGGGCCGGAAGACGATCGGGGCGCCAGCGCAGGAACTGGGTGGCGTGCCGGAAGCGGTCGCCCTGGAGGTGGTCGTAGGCCACCTCGCACACCCGCTCGACCCGGACCGGCTCGAACCCGAGGTCCTTCCCCCGGTTCCAGCGGCTGCTCGCCCCGGGCAGCCTTCGCCCGGGGGAAAGGCCCGACCGCGACCACTCGGCCCAGTCGCCCCAGGGGTGGCCTTCTTCGGCCCCGGCTCGCAAGGGCTCGAGATCCTGTGCCAGCTCCCTTCGCCGCGCGGCGGTAAAGGCGCTGCAGATCCCCACGTGGTGGAGGATGCCCGCCTCGTCGTGGAGGCCGAGCAAGAGCGAACCGACCAGGGTGCCCCGGCCCTCCTTGTGCCAGCGGAAGCCCCCCACCGCGCAGTCGGCGGTGCGCGCGTGCTTCACCTTGACTATGGCCCGGACGCCAGGCTGGTACCGGCCGTCGAGGGGTTTCGCCACCACCCCGTCGAGGCCCGCCCCCTCGAAGCGACGGAACCAGTCCGCCGCCAGGGCCGGGTCCCGGGTGGCGGGCGTGATGTGGACGGGGGCCCGCGCCTCACCGAGGACCTCCTCGAGCCGCCCCCGCCGCTCCAGGAAGGGGGAAGCGCGGAGGTCCTCTTCCCCCAGGGCGAGGAGGTCGAACAGGACGATGCGGGCCGGATGCTCGGCGGCGAGCAGCCGGACCCGTGAGGACGCCGGGTGGATGCGGAGGAGGAGGGCATCGAAGTCGAGCCCGTTCTCCCCCCCCACGACGAGCTCGCCGTCGAGGACGCAGCGGGAGGGGAGCTGGGCCCTGAGCGGCTCGGCGAGCTCGGGGAAGTAGCGGTCGAGCGGCTTCAGTTCCCGGGACTGGAGGTAGGTCTCGGTGCCGTCCTTGAAGACGAGGGTCCGAAAGCCGTCCCATTTCGGCTCGTACATCCATCCATCGCCCCCGGGAAGCTCCTGGCTGGGCCGCGCCAGCATGGGCTCCACCGGGGGTGGGATGGGGAAGGGCATGTCCGCCTCTCGGGCGGGGAGCCGCCCGGTGCGGAGTTCTCTTATCCGACCTTCCTCTCCTGGGCCAGGGCCGATCTCCCGGGGATGAGGCCCAGCCGGGCGCCGACGGTCTCGAGGGCGGAGAGGATCCGGTCCACCTGCGCGTCGGAGAGGGAAGCGGTGAAGGTCATCCGGATGAGGCATCCGCGGGCCGGGACCGCCGGGGGGAGGACCACGTTCACGAAGAGGCCCTCGGCGGTGAGCGCCTTCCACATCTCGAAGGTGCGCTCTAGGCTGCCGGCCACCACCGGGATGATGGGGGTCTGCGAGGCGCCGGTGTCGAAGCCCATGGCCCTGAGCTCGCGGCTCACCCGGTGGGTGATCTCCCAGAGCCTCCGGCGCCGGTCCGGCTCCTGTTCCAGGATGGTGAGGGCGGCGGACACGGCGGCGAGGGCGGCGGGGGGCGGGCTCGCCGCGAAGATGAAGGGCCGGTTCGTCTGGCCGTACTTCAGGTACTCGACCACCTCCTTCGACGCCACGGCGAAGCCCCCCACGGCGGGGAGCGACTTGCTCGTGGTCCCGACGATGATGTCGACCTCGTCCTCGAGGTGGAAGTGCTCGGCGGTTCCGCGCCCCTCCCGTCCCAAGACGCCCAGGCCGTGGGCGTCGTCGAGGATGAGCCGCGCCCCGTACTTCCGGCAGGCGGCCACGATCCCGGGCAGGGGGGCGATATCCCCCTCCATCGAGTACACGCCGTCGACCGCCACCAGGATGGCGGCCTCCCCGCAGCTCTCGAGCACCCGCTCCAGGTCGCGCACGTCGTTGTGCCGAAACCGCCTCACCTCGGCGGTGGAGAGCCGGCAGGCGTCGAGGATGCTGGCGTGGGCCCGCTTGTCCACGACCACGTACTCGCCGCGCTGGGCGAGCGCGGAGATGACGCCCAGGTTGGCCATGTAGCCGGAGGTGAAGAAGATGGCGGCGTCCCGGCGGAAGAAGCGCGCCAGGGCCTCCTCCAGCTGGGCATGGAGGTCGAGGGTGCCGTTCAGGCAGCGGGACCCGGTGGTCCCGGCTCCCCACTCCAAGCTGGCGGCAGCGGCCGCCGCCTTCACCCGGGGATCGTTGGCGAGCCCCAGGTAGTTGTTCGACCCCAGCATGAGGAGGCGTCGCCCCTCGACGACCACCTCGGCGTCCGGAGCGGACTGCAGGATCCGGTAGAACGCGTCGAACCCCTGCTCCTTCATCTGACTGGCCTGCGAGGCGTGTCTGCACTTGTCGAACGCGTCCATGGTATTTCCTCCGGAAGGCGACCGAGGTGAGCATAGAACCCACCCCCGACGACCAGCAGCGGTCGGTTTTCACCCCCCGTCTTCCTTCGCTGCGAGTCTGCCCAGACTCCGGGTGTGGAGTGACCCGCGGTGCACCCGGATGTACCCGAGATCGTAGGGGGAGTGTCCGGGAGGCGCTCGGGGGGGAGGGGCGTTCCGGCGCCTCGTCCCTCTCCGATCAGTTGAGGCTCGGGGGCGCCCCCACCACCCGCTCGGCGGCGCTGGCCAGGTCCCGGAGGTCGATGGGCTTGTGCAGCACCGGCTGCGGCTGAGTGTAGAGGAACCGGCGTGCCCCCTCGGTGACCGCGCCTCCGGTGAGGAACACGATCCGTCGGGCCAGCGAGGGGCGGCGGCCGAGGAGGGTGGTGTAGAGGCGCTCCCCTCCTCCGGCCGGCATCATCACGTCGCAGAGGACGACGTCGAACCCGTCCTTCGGGTCGGCGGAATCGATCTGGGCGAGCCCCTCGTCCACCCCCGAGGCGACCGCGACGCGGTAGTACTGCTCGAGAAGCCGGCGGGCGGAGGAGAGGACGCTGGGCTCGTCGTCGACGAGGAGGAGGCGCAGGGCCGGTCCATCCGGGCTCTTGGGGACGAGCCTCGGGTCGCGCGCCCTGGGGGGCTCGGCCCGGGCCAGCTCGACGATGGCGCGGGTGCCGGCGCCCGGGGTGCTCTCCATGCGCAGGTCGCCGCCCAGCCCGGCGATGAGCCCGCGGGAGACGGCCAGCCCGAGCCCGGTCCCGCTCCCGAAGGGCTTGGTGGTGAAGAAGGGCTCGAAGACCCGGCGTAGGACCTCCGGCTCCATCCCGGTGCCGTTGTCCTCGACCACGAGCTGCACCCGCTTGCCCTCGGCCACGGCCCGGAGGATCACCCGGCCGTCCCCACGATGGTCGGGGATGGCCTGGACCGCGTTCACCACGAGGTTCACGAGGACCTGGACCAGCACCGACTCCTGGCCGGAGACGCAGATCCCTCCGGGGAGGTGGTTCGCCAGGGCCACCCGGTTGCCCATCCTCGCTCGGGCCGCGCTGAGGGCGTGGTCGCCCAGGGGGCGGACCTCCACCCCCTGGGGCGGGTCGCTCGAGGCGGCCAGGCGCCCGGCGTCGAGCAGCTGCCGGACGATGGAGGAGATGCGCTGCACCGACTGCAAGGACTCCTGGATGGCCTCGCGGCCGGAGCTCGACAGGGCCTCGGCCTCGGCCTCGTTCAGGTACTGCAGGTTCGCGCTCACCACCGCCGAGGGGTTGTTCACCTCGTGCGCCACCCCGGCCGCGAACTGGCCCAGGGCGGCGAGCTTCTCCGCCCGGTGCAGTGCGTCCTGGGCCCTCCCCAACTCCGCGGTCCGCTCGGCCACCTGGCGCTCGAGTTCGGCGCGCAGGGCGGCGAGAGCCCGCGCGTCGGCCACGAAGCGCACCGCGTTCGAGTGGCCGACCGCGGCGACGGGCACGAGGAAGGCCAGGTCCACGAGGTAGGGGGCGTCGAACACCCCCGCGGCGACGAAGATGTCGTTCGCCCCCATGGCGAGGAGCACGCAGAGAGCGAGGAACTGGATGCCGGCGTTGGGGACCCCTCGCCGGTGGGCCTTCCAGAGTCGAAGCAGGGGGAGGACGAGCAGCCCGAGGAGCCCGGCCCAGGCGGCGTCGCCGGCGGGCGTCATGAGCGCGGTCCGGTAGGCCACCCCGAGCGGATCGTACCAGTCGATCCGGACTCCACCCGGGACGAATGCGGGCGAGAGAACTCCCACCAGCGCCGTGGCGCAGAGGGCGAGGTCGATGGCGGCGTCGACCCGCGACCTCTGCTTGCCGAGGAGGACGCTCGTGTAGCGGAGCCAGGCGCCGGCGTGCAGGGCGGCGGCGGCGACCTGCAGCCGCGAGCAGACCACCACCGCGGCGTCGGAGCCCACCGCCCCGGTGGTGGGGATGTTCAGGGCGGCGTAGACCGAGACCGCCAGGGCCGCGATGGAGAAGTAGCGCTGGTCGCGCCAGCCCGGGGCGCGGGAGAAGAGCCAGGAGAGGACCGTGACGAAGAAGGCGATGCCGGTCGAGAGGAGGGTGATGCTGGCAGGCAGCGTCATGAGTCACGGTCGAGCACCGGCGACACGCTGCCGGCTCCCTCGAAGGATACCCCCTCGCATCGACTCGGAGTAGACGGGAGCCGACTTTCCGCTCGCCCTAGGGGCGGGGAGATATCCCACGACCGTGGTTCAACCCACCTCGGCCCTCGCACCGTGGAGCGCGCCGGACGACCGGGTGCGCCCGATGTGCGTCCTCGTATCCCGGAGTAACCGCGCTCCGCTACAACGAGGGAGCGGCGCGGCGGAGTTCGGTCTCCGCCTTGAGCCAGTTCTCGAGGTCGTGACCCGGCTCCCTGCCGTTCTCTTCCCAGATCTCGAAGGCGCGGCGCGAGACCTCCTGGTAGGACGGCTCGCGGACGGCGCCCGCCGGCGAAGCGCCGGGGGCCTCCACCCGCCGATCCACCTGGGGACGGGAAGCGAACCGCGAGGTCGTCGACTCGGTCTTCTTCTTCGGAATGGCCATGGCCATACTTAAAGCGAAAACGCCGCTCGTTTGCAACCCCTCGGGGAGCGAGGGTGCAAGCCTGGGGTTGGCTGTTCGTGAACCCGGCGGAGGCCCGGCTCAGATCACCGTCCCATCCGGGATGCAGGCGCCCTTGGGGACGATCACGATCCCCTCGCGGATGTAGAACCCGGGACCATCCGCCTCCTGCACGCCGGCCTGGTTGACTATCCGCACCCCGCGCCCGATGCGTGTGTTCTTGTCGATGATGGCGTGCTCGACGATCGAGTCCGACCCGATGCCCATGGGCGGGATGCCGCTCGAGTTCGCCCGGTCGATCTCCTCGAGCTTCTCGTAGTAGTCCGCTCCCAGGACGAGGGTGTCCTTCACCCGCGTCCCTTGGCCGATGCGGCTGCGGATTCCGATCACCGATCTCTCGATCTCCGCCCCCAGCACGATGCAGCCCTCGGAGACGAGCGCGGCGTGGAGGGTGCACCCCTCGATGCGGGTGGCGGGGAGGAAGCGCGGGTGGGTGTAGATGGGGCGGGTGGCGTCGTAGAAGTCGAACGGGGGGAGAGGCTTCGTGAGCTGAAGGCCGGCGTCGAAGTAGGAAGCGATCGTCCCCACGTCCTCCCAGTAGCCCCGGAAGACGTGGCCCTGCACCTGGGTGGTCCCGATGGCTCTCGGGATGATGTGGCGTCCGAAGTCCACCAGCGCCGGATCGGAGATCGCCTTCTCCAGGTACCCTCGGTCGAAGAGGTAGATCCCCATCGAGGCCAAGAAGCCGCGGCCGTGGCCGGGGATCTCCGACTCCAGGTCGCCGAGCCGGTCGGCCCCGGGCTTCTCCTCGAAGTGAACGATGCGTCCGCGCGAGTCGAGCTTGAGGATCCCGAAGGCGGCGGTCTGCTCCCTCGCCACCGGGATCACCCCGACCGTCACCTGGGCCCGGTTGTTGCGATGCGTGTCCCGCAGGGTCCGGAAGTCCATCTGGTAGAGCTGGTCCCCGGAGAGGATGAGCACCTCGCGGCTCTGGTGCGACTTGAGGTGCCTCTGGGACTGCCGCACGGCGTCCGCGGTGCCCTGGAACCACTCGCCCCCCTCGTCGGTCTGCTCGGCGGCGAGGATGGTCACGAACCCCTGGGAGAAGGCGTCGAACTTGTAGGCGCCGCCGACGTGGTTGTTGAGGCTCTCGGAGTTGTACTGGGTGAGCACGAAGATCCGGCGCAGGTTGGAGTTGATGCAGTTCGAGAGCGGGATGTCGATGAGCCGGTACTTGCCGGCGATGGGCACCGCGGGCTTGGAGCGCTCGCGCGTCAGGGGGAAGAGCCGCGTGCCGCGCCCACCACCGAGGATCACCGCGAGGCAGTCGTCCATGCCACAGACACCTACCCCGGCGGCAGTGGGAGTCAAGCAGGCGAGCGCGGGGCGAGCCCCCTTGGGGGGGAGCCCCGCGGGCGGCCTCGCCGTCTCGCTCGCCCTGTGCTGACCCCCGGGGCTCTATCCCGGCTTGTCCGAGGTTCCGCTCGTCGCCCGCGGGGCGGTGGCCAGGACCTCCTCGATGACGTCCACGGGCACGGGCTTCGCGAGGTGCCGGTTGAATCCGGCTTCGACCGCCCGGCGCTGATCGTCGGCGGACGCGTAGCCCGTGACGGCCACGAGGTAGGTGCCCACGAGGGATGGGTCGGCCCGGAGGGCGCGGGCCACCTCGTACCCGTCGAGCCGGGGCAGGCCCAGGTCGCAGAGGACGACCTCGGGGCGGAAGTCATGGGCCCGGGCCACGGCCTCGATCCCGTCGTGGGCGACCTCGACCTCGTGCTCCCAGGTGAGGAGCAACTCCCGGAGGGTCTCGGCCGCGTCCAGGTTGTCCTCCACCACGAGGACTCGGCGCCGGGGCACGCGGACCGGCGAAGGAGGGGGGAGGGTGCCCACCAAAGGCTCCTCCGCCGCCATGGGGAGCCGGACCTGGAACTCGGCGCCTTGGCCGAGCCCCGCGCTCCGAGCCGCGACCGTGCCGCCGTGCAGTTCCACGAGCCCCTTCACGAGCGAGAGCCCGAGCCCGAGGCCCCCCCGCGAGCGGTGGAGCGTGTGATCGGCCTGGATGAAGGGGAGGAAGAGGCTCTCGCCGAGCTCCGGAGAGAAGCCCACTCCCTGGTCCTTCACGGTGAGAACCGCGGCCGGGCCCTCTTCGCGCGAGACCGCGATCCGCACCGCTCCCCCCGGTTCCGAGAAGCGGGCCGCGTTGGCGAGCAGGTTGCCGACCACCTGGGCCATGCGGGTGGGATCGGCGTCCACGAAGGCCGGGCGGTCGCCGCTCGCGTAGACGAGGTCGACCTCGGAGGCGGCGAACAGGGACCGGTGGTCCTCGACGGTCCGGCGGACGAGCTCGCAGAGGTCGACCCGGGCCCGCTGGAGGCGGATCTTCCCCTGGGAGATCCGGGTCACGTCCAGGAGGTCATCGACGAGCCTCGTGAGGTGCATGAGCTGGCGGTTGACGGTCTGGCGGGCCCGGGCCGCCTGGAGGGGGGTGACGTCGGGCCGGTCGAGCAGCCAGATGGCGTTGTGGAGCGGCGCGAGGGGATTGCGGAGCTCGTGCGAGAGCACCGCGAGGAAGTCGTTCTTGTGGACGTCTTCCTGGCGCAGCCGCTCGTTGGCTGTCGAAAGCTCCGCGGTGCGTTCCGCCACCCGGCTCTCGAGCTCGTTGCGGGACCTGACTAGCTCTTCCTCCATCCCCTTCCGCTCGGAGATGTCGGTGATGACGCCGAGAAGGAAGCGCCGACCCACCCGGTCGAGCAGGAGCTTCTTGCGCGTCAGGATGATGTGGACCTGCCCCGTTCCGTCGGTGAAGTGCTCCTCGTTCTCGTCGATCTCCCCGGTGGCGAAGACCCGGTCGTCCTTTCGCCAGAACTCGTCGGCCTCGGCCCGGGGAAAGAAGTCGTAGTCGGAGCGGCCGATGAGCTCTACCCGGTCCCGGCCCAAGAGCCGGCAGAAGCGCTCGTTGAGCAGCACCCAGCGGTGCCGCTCGTCCTTCACGAACACCGGGTTGGGCAGGGCGTCCAGGATCCCGGCCAGGAAGGGAAGGGTGATCTCGCGAGCGAGCGCCCCCGGCCCCTCGTCGGGCTGTGGTTCGGCGTCAGGCCTGTCCGGGGGTTCCCTCGGCGTCCCCTGCCCCATCACGGCTCGCCTCCCTGTAGGCGCCGCGCCGGGCGGGGCGCGAAAGGGACGTTACCTCGCCTGGTCCTCGGGGAACCCCAGCACCAAGAGGGGAGGGCCCCGAGGGGACGATCAGCCCTCACCGATGCGGGTCGAGCGCGCGAGGCAAGAGAAGAAGGGAGGAGCGGCCCCGGGACGGGGTCCCGGGGGAAGGCGCACCTCGAGTCTCGGCTCGCACGAGGAGCCGGGCCCGGAGGGAGTGCCAAACGACCCCTCAAGGTCGTTGGTCGGTGCTGGGTCTCTCCCAGAGGTTCACGTTTCCCTCCTTGGCGTAAGGCTCGATGGCGCTGAGTTCGTCCGGCGTGAAGGCGAGCCTCTCGAGCGCCCCCACGTTCTCCCTGATCTGGGCCGGGCTGGATGCGCCGATGAGGGTGGTCGTGACCCGCGGATCGCGGAGGACCCAGGCGTAGGCCATCTGCGCCAGGCTCTGGCCGCGGGAGCGGGCGATCTCGTTCAGCGCCCGGACCCGGGCGAGGTTCTCCTCGGTCAGGTGACTGGTAGTGAACGAGCTGCCGCCGGGCCGGTTGGGCCGGGCGTCGGCGGGCACGCCCTTCAGGTACTTGTCGGTGAGCAGCCCCTGGGCCAGAGCCGTGAAGGCGATGCAGCCGATCCCCTCCTGGCCGAGCACGTCGAGCAACCCCCGCTCGATCCATCGGTTGAACATGTTGTACGACGGTTGGTGGATGAGGCAGGGCGTCCCCAGGGAGCGGAGGAGGGCGGCCGCCTCGCGGGTCTTGGCCGCGGAGTAGGACGAGATCCCCACGTAGAGGGCCTTGCCCTCCTTCACCGCGGAGGAGAGAGCTCCCAGGGTCTCCTCGAGCGGCGTGTCCGGGTCGAACCGGTGGGAGTAGAAGATATCCACGTACTCGAGCCCGAGACGGCGAAGGCTCTGGTCGAGGCTCGCGAGCACGTACTTCCGCGAGCCACCTCCCTGGCCGTACGGCCCGGGCCACATGTCCCAGCCGGCCTTGGTCGAGACGACGAGCTCGTCGCGATACGACCACAGGTCCTGGCGCAGGATGCGGCCGAAGTTCAGCTCCGCGCTCCCGTAGGGGGGACCGTAGTTGTTCGCGAGGTCGAAGTGCGTGATCCCCAGGTCGAACGCGGTGAACACCATCTCCCGCTGCAGGGAGAGGGGAGTGGCGTCGCCGAAGTTGTGCCAGAGGCCGAGGGAGAGGAGCGGCAGGCGGAGGCCGCTCCGTCCACAGGGCCGGTAGACCATCGCCTCGTACCGAAGTGTTGATGCGGTGTAGCTCATGAGGCCTCCGGGGCAGAGAGGCTACCCCCGACGCGGCGGGGCGCTGAAGGGACCGGCGGGGCGACCACCCCACCGGTCGAACCCGCGGGGGGAGAGCCCGCTAGAATGGGCCATGGCTCGCAAACGGGCCCGGGCGAGGCGACCGCCACCGCGGCGGCCCGTGCCTCGGCAAGGGGCCGGTCGCCCGACTTCGCCGCCGCGGCTCTCGAAGCTGCCTCCGCTCGCCCTGGGCCTCATGGGCCTCGTCCTCCTCGTCCTCGCGAACGTCCTCGTCCAGGTCGTGCGCAAGCCGACGGAGCTCCTTGGCCTCGTCTTCGCGCCGAGTCCGCTCACCGCCGAGCAGACCTGGGCCCGGTATGGCCCCATCGCCCGGGAGAAGTCGACCGACCTCGTGCGAGCCGAGCTGCTCGCGGCGCTGGTCCAGGTCGAGAGCTCGGGCGACCCTCTGGCCCACACCCCATGGCGGTGGCGGTGGACGCTCGACCCGCTGCGGATCTACGGCCCCGCCTCCAGCGCGGTGGGGCTCCTGCAGATCACCGACGGGACCTTCGAGCAAGCCCGCCACTACTGCATCCACGGGCATCGGGTGGTGAGCGACGCAGGCCCTCTCTGGGACCGCTGCTGGTTCAACGCCCTCTACTTCCGGACCATCCCGAGGCACGCCATCGAGGTGACCTCGGCCTGGCTCCACCTCGGGGTGGAGGAAGCGCGGGCGAGGCGCGGGGCGGGACCTTTGTCCTCGGCTCAGAGGGACGCGCTGGCGGCGACGGTTCACCTGTGCGGCCGGGCTCGCGCCGCCGCGCTCCTCTCGCACGGCTTCATCGTTCGGCCCGGGGAGCGCTGTGGAGGGGAGGAGCTCCGCGCCTACCTCGAGCGCGTGCGGGTCGAAGCCGCGCTCTTCGAGCGCATGGGTTCGGGGGGAGCGTAGGGATGGAGACGAGGCCCAAGGCCTTCGCGGCTGTCGCCGCCTCGCGCGCCGCTCGAGGCCGCGTTGGAGGGAGGGGCCTTCCCCGCGTCGAATGAGGGCCGGGCCCAAAGGCGCGCGCGAGCGCTCGTGTACAGGGGGTGCACTCCGTAAGGAGTTTCGACACCCCGACGCCCCCCCGAACGCGGCCGCGCACCCAAGGGGTCGGAATGGCTCCCGAAAACCCAAAAGTCCCCTCCGGCACCGTCCTTGCTCCGGGACCTCGCCGCGCGGGAGAGGTGCATCAGGAGGACGCATGGTGAACGCCGGGACGCTGGTCGGGATGATCCTATGCTTTGCCGCGGGTGCGGGGCCGGACGCGCTCGACCTCACCGCTCCGGGGACCGGGGCGGAGAAGGGCCTCCCCGAGCTCTCCCTCGCCGGCGCGCTCCTCGAGCTCGACAGGCAGAACCTCACGATCGTTGAGGCTCGCGAGCGGGCCGCCGAGGCAGAGGCGGCGGTCACCGAGGTGGGCTCGGCCCTGGTCCCGACCGTGAGCGCGCTCGGTTCCTACGTTCGCAACCGCGACGAGTTCGCCATCAAGCTCCCTGCGAACCTGGGCCCGGGGATCGGCCTACCGGCGGGCGGGGCGGTGATCCAGCCGCTCGCGCAGCTGAGCGCCACCGGCTTGGTGCGCATCCCCCTCATCGTGCCCACCGCCTGGTTCGACCTCGGCCGGGCCCGAAGCCTGGCGCGCGGGTCCGTGGCGACCGTCGACGCCACGCGGCTCGAGGTCCGGACGGGCTTCGCGCAATCGGCGTACGGGGCCCTCGCGGGCGAAGAGGTCGTGGCCGCGGCCGAGCGAGCCCTCGCGGACGCGGCCGAGCTCACCCGCAGCGCCAAGCGGCGGGTCGCGGCCGGGACCTCCGCCCCCATCGACATCTTAAAGGCGCAGACCGAGGAGGTCGCCCGGCGAAGCGACCTCGCCGGCGCCCGCGCGGACCTGGACCGGGCCCGGTTCGCCCTCGGGGTCCTGCTCGGGCGGGACGGCCCGGTCCGGGTCCTGGTCCCGGAGGTCGAGGCGACGGTCTCGGGGGAAGAGGGGGCGGCCGAGGAGGAGCTCGCGCGCGAGGCGCTCGCCGATCGACCGGAGCTCACCGTCAGCGCCGCCCAGATCGACGCGGCGGAGAGTGCCCAGAGCGCGGCCTGGGCCAGGCTCGCCCCCACCGTCACCGCGTCGGCCAAGGCCTTCGCGGCCAACGTGCCCTACCCCACGGGCAAGACCAACGGGTGGCAAGCGACCGTCGACCTCACCTGGGTGGTCTTTGACGGCGGGCTCTGGATCGGCAAGCGCCGCGAGGCCGAGGCGCAGGCGGCGGGCGCCCGGGCCGGGGCCGAGGCGGAGAGGCTCGCGATCCTAAAGGAGGTGCACGACGGCTGGCGCGACCTGTCGGTCGCGCGCGAGCAACTCGAGCTCGCGAAGACGCGCAGGGAGCTGGCCGCGGAGAGCGCGGCCTCCGCCCGCCGCAGCTTCGAGGCCGGAGTGGCATCGAGCCTCGATGTGATCGACGCCAACGACCGGCTGTTCACGGCCGACGTGGCGCTCGCGTCCGCCCGGGCCCGGCTCGCGCAGGCCCACCTCGAGCTCTTGCGGGCGACCGGGCGGGGGTAGCGTCTGTCCTCGCCCCGGGGGACGCCGGTACGGCGGGAATTCACGCCCCTGTGCCTGCCCGGCACCCTCGCGCCGCCGAAGACCCGCGGGGGGGCCACGGCGCCCCCGAAGTGCCTGCAATCGTTTACCGCCCCAGGTGTCAATGGGATTGGCATC
The DNA here is from genome assembly GCA_035686075.1 of Anaeromyxobacter sp. Taxonomy (GTDB): domain Bacteria; phylum Myxococcota; class Myxococcia; order Myxococcales; family Anaeromyxobacteraceae; genus Anaeromyxobacter. The sequence goes on along the minus strand of DASRZU010000007.1, from coordinate 89,372 downwards.
CACGTTGCTAATTCGAAGGCGTGGAGGTTCCCGCCATGCGGCCGAACTCTTCGCTACTCGCAGCGAGCCTCGTGCTCCTCGGCCTGACGGCGCCCCAGAGGAACTGGGCCCAGGGCACCGAGGAGGCGCATCCCACGGCGCCCGCGCCGGCGAGCAGCGCCGCACCGGCCGCCCCGCCCGCGGCCGCTCAAGCTCCGGCGCCGGCCGCTGCGGCAGAAGCCCCCTCGGCCGCCTCTCCCCCGGCGGCCGCCGCGCCCGCCTCGCCGCCCGCAGCCGCTCCTCCGATGGCTGCACCCGGGACTCCGCCCGCGGCCACCGTTCAGCCCGCACCACCGCCGCCCGGTGCCACCCCTTCTTCGCCGCCCCCCGCACAGCCGCCGCCTCCGGGCTATCCTCGGAGCGTCCCACCGCCTCCTCGGAGTGGGCCGCCGCCCCTCTACTACGCCTATCGCTACGTGGCTCCGTGGGGCTGGGGCTACTACCCGGTATACCCGCCGCCGCCCAGGGCTCCCGCTCCGCCTCCTCCCTCCGCCGCCGCACCGCCGAGCGAGGAGGATTCGGCGAGCGCGCGGTTCTTGCTCTACGGCGCGGGGAGCGGGAGCGGCTACATGGCCGGCACCTCGCTGGGCGTCGACACGCGCTGGGTCGGGCTGGATGTGACCATCGATGCGCTCGCGGACGATGCGGTGACCGGACCGACGCAGCACGACGCGGGTAGCCCCGCGGCCTGGGGCACCGCCCATATCACCTGGTCCATCGTCTCGGTTCCAAGGTTCCGCATCCGGGTCCTGACCGGGGGATCGATGCTCCTTCTCCCGAGGAGCCAGTTCACCACGGGTCAGTCCTGGGCGGGCAAGACGCTCTGGGGGCCGGACATCGGGTTCTCGGGAGGGGTGAACCTCATCGGCACGTTGGCCTTGGAGGGCTATGCCCACCTCACCCCGTTCCCGACGCGCGTGGGTGATGCGTACGCCGGTGCGGCGCTGCACTTCGGGCCGATCGGTCTCACGGGCGGCTGGCGGTGGGTCGAGGTCTACGGGGACGGCAACGATGCGCCGAGGATGTCCTTCAGCGGCCCTCAGGCAGGCCTCGCGATCCGGTTCTGAGGGACGGACCCCCGGCTTCGGAACCGACCGCCTCCCGGTCGCCTCTAAAGCCTTTCTGGCCGCGGCGGGAGTCTTACCGGCTCATCGTCCGGAGAAGGTGAGGCCGAGGCCGAGGAGCGCGAAGCTCGCCCCGTCGGCGACGCCGGCAAAGGGGCTCTTCGAAACTCGAGAGGCCCGGGCGGGAAACGCCGTTCCCGCGGCCGATCTTGAAGACAGGCAAGCCTGCGGCGGAGGGCGCCCCTGCCCGGTGTGGGGGTCGCAAGGAGCAGGGACGCGAGAATTGGACCGGTCCCACCTGTGCGAAGTCCGCACGCTCTTCCGGCACGCGTCGAGGGAGAAGAAAACCCCCTGTTGTCGCAGACCCGTAAGGCGCGCGCCCGGCCTGCCAAGGACGGCCCGCAACTTGCTATACTTCAAACCGAGGTGATGCCCATGAGGACCCTCACCGCTGTCTTGGCTGTCGCGGTCGCGTTGTCGCTCCCCTCGCACGGACGCTCGCAAGAAGGCTCGTTCGTGGCGTCGGTCGAGGTTGCGCCCGACCTCTCGACGCAGCCCACGGGACCCGCGTCGGAGACTCCCGAAGTCCCGAATCTCGGGGTGGCCCCGGTTCCGACCCCCGACATGCCCGGCGCGGGCCCGGGGGCACCGCCGCAGGCTGCGCAACCGACCGATCCCTCCGTCCCCCCCGGGCAGTGGGTCTACACCGACCAGTACGGGTGGGTCTGGATGCCGTACGCGGACAGCTACACCTACGTCCCGCAGGACGGCGACGGGCAGCCGTACGAGTACGTGTACTATCCGACCTACGGGTGGACCTGGGTGGTTGCGCCCTGGATCTGGGGCTGGGGGCCGTGGCCGTACTTCGGAGTGTATGGCTGCGCGTCCTTCGGCTGGTACGGGCACGGCTGGTGGCAGTACCCCTCGCACTGGCACTACAACCCCTACTATCGTCCTCCGTTCAATGTGGCCGCGCCGTATCACGGCTATCCGCCGAGGCCGGCTCCTGGCGGGCAGGCGGGGGGCCCCTCTCGCACCGCTCCCGCGCCGCACGGGGCCTCGACCTACCGTGCGTTCTCCGGACCCGGGGCCTATCCGCGGCCCCCGACGAGCTTCCGGGGCCCGGTGGGGCGGACGGGCGGTTACTACCCCTCGGCGGGCACGGGCTTCGCCCGGGCGCCTTCCGGGAGCGCGTTCCGCGCGTCGCCGGGCATCGGGGCCTCGCATAGCCTGAGCGGAGGGTTTCACGGCCTGGGCGGCTTCCACGGCGGGTTTCACCACTAGGAGCCCAGCGGGGCGATGATGCCCCCAAGGGTGACGGCCAGAACGCGGGGATCTTCGGGCACCGTGCCGCTCGGGCCCAAAGGTCGGGGCGGCGCAGGTGCCCACTTCGTTCATGGGGCTCGCGAGGAAACGGCCTGAGGGCGCGCCCGAGGGGAACGGTCGATCGTCGCCCGGAGGGGGCAGGGTCTACCCGCCGGTCGGAAGCTGGAGGTGGAACGGGTCGGCGCCGATCGTGCCGACGAGTTCCTCGAGGTAGGAGGGGGCGCTGACGCGCGAGAGGCCCGCGCGCGCCGCGGCGCGCCGGAGCTCCAGGTCGGGGAGCTCACTCGCCTCGGGGCGGAAGGACTCCACCGCGGCCACGTGCCGCTTCCACAGGTCGACGTCGCGACGCTGTTTCACCCGAAGCCGTTCCCGGTACCAGTCGCTCTTCAGGGTCGCCTCGCGGCTGAACAGCGTCCGCAGGCGCGGTTCGGACAGGGTCGCTCCCTGGAACTGCCCGTGGACCATGACGTGGAGGAGCGCCTTCAAGGGCGGGCAGGCGGCGTCCACGCTGCCGTCGTCGAAGTATCCGCGGGCCACGCGGGTCTGGGCATCGACGATCGCGTTCACGCCCGCGGCGAACACGTCCCAGCCCTGCAACTCGGGCCGGAGCATCTCCTCGGAGAACACCATGCTCGGGGTCTCGAAGAGGCGGCCCAGGAAGTGGTCGGCGAAGCGAGCCGTGATCCGGTAGCCGAGCCGACTGGCGAGCACCTTTCGGCCGTCGAGCTCGAAGTCCTCCACCTTCTCGAGGTAACCGTGGGCGATGAGCCAGGCGGGGTCGCGCTCCGAGGGTTGCATCCGGCACCACACCTCCGGCACGAGCATGCTCAGGTCGTGCTCCACGCGGTAGCGGGGGCCGACGTGACCGGCGGCGGTGGTGAAGCCGGCGTAGCCGGTGAGGATGAAGGAGAGCAGGGCGTTGTTCAGGTCGACCACCGGCCACACCGCGTTGAAGGGGGCCTTGGTGAGCGCCCCCTCGCTGCCGAACCCGGTGGTGGAGGGCGACTTGCCGGTGAGGCTGCACATGAAGTCCATGAACAGCTCGGGGAGCTCCTGGTAGTGGATGGGGCTGAACACCGCCAGGGGCGGCGCGCCGATCTCGGGCTGGGGAGGGTTGGTGCGTCGGCCGGCGAGCACGGCGCCCACCGGGGTGAGGACCTTGCCCTGAGCGGGGATGCGGCGGTGGAGCCTCGAGGAAACCTCCGAGAGGTAGGTGTCGCGTGGATTGGCGAGGTCGGGGCGACGCTGCAGGTAGCGCGGGTTCTTGGAGGGCTTCTGGTCGACGAGCCTGGGGTGAGCCGAGGAGACGACGAAGTCGGCGTGGGGCTCGGCCAAGAAGCCCTCGAGGAGCCGCTTCATCGGGTCGGAGTAGAGGTCGAACTCCACCACCCGGTCGACGAGCGCCTGCGCCTGTGCCCGGTCGAGCGGCTCGAAGTTGGAGAGAAAGGTGCCGGGGCTGGCGATGTCCGCCTCCGCCTGGAGATCGAAGCCCCGGTGAATGGCGTCGTCGGGTCTTTGGAAAAGGAGCGCCTCGCAGTTCTCGACGAGCTTCACGCTCGGGTAGGGGATCGGGTCGGCGGGCCCCGCCACCCGCTCGCGGGGGAGGACGACCGAGGCGGTGATGTCGTCCTCCACCTGCACCTTCTGGGCAGGGTGGAAGTCGGGGCGAAGCTTGAACATCCGCCAGCCGGAGCCGTCGGGCTCGAAGCCCACCCGCAGGTAGTTGGCCACGAGCCGGTGATCCCCGAACTTCAGTTCGTGGCCGGGGTAGCCGTTCATCCGGTCCACGGTGAAGTGGCTCGGCCACTCGTCGCCCCACTCCGGACGGTAGTACCGCTTCAGGGTGAAGACGAGCTGCCGGATGGTCTGGGGCAAGGACCGCACCCAGGCGTTGTGCCCGTCGGTGTAGTCGGGCGACGGGGTGAGGAGCTTGATGACCGATCCCAGGGATCGCTCCGGGGAGAGGAGCGGCCGGCGGGAGCGAGCGTCGGGGGGCCGGGTCTTGTGGACGGCGGAGAAATCGCGCTTCACGATCTCGGCCACCGCCTCCATGTCCCGCTCGTGGTCCTTCACGAAGATGGGGCCCCGGTGGATCATGGGCTCGAGCGACTTGGAGATCTCCGACTTGCCGCCGCCGGAGACGGTGCAGGGCTTGTGGCAGAGCACGCCGTCGGGGCGCGTCCCGATGAGCCGCCAGGCGGAACCGCCCGCCTGCTTCGCGAGCCGCACCCGGTAGCCGGAGGGGAGCACGTACTCGTGGTCGCGGCGGAGGACCAGCTCCCGGCGAGTGCCCGTCTCTTCCCATCCCACGGTCCCCTTGCGGACGTGGAACTCGGCGTTCTCCGGCACGTAGATGACGTCCGGGTGATGCCGGTCGACCGCGTAGCGTTCCGGGCGCACCGTGGCCCGCTCCCCGAGCAGCGCCACCGCCTCTTCGAAGGTGGTGTCCGACAGCCGGAAGCTGCGGTCGGCGTAGAAGTCCTCCCCCAGGACCCATTGCGGGAAGGCGATCGCCCCCCCGGCGTGCTCCTCCTCCGCGAGCCCGAAGAGGTTGGCGGCGAAGCTGATCTGGGTCTTCACCTCCTTCTTGCAGTAGCCGTAGTAGTTGTCGGCGATGATGGTGACCACCCGTCCCGCCCCGTCGCGCGCGGTGATCTTGAAGGCACGCCCGCCGTTGTAGCGATCGTCGGGCGCGCGCCAGCACATGCCGTCGCGCCGCTGCCTTTGGGTGGCCTGGTCGAGGTGGGGCAACCCCAGGTCTCGGGCGCGCAGGCCGACGAGGTGCGGGGCGAGGATCACGCAGCCGGTGTGGCCGGTGAAGCCCGCGACGTCCAGTGCGGCGTCGTTCTCCGGCAGGTACGGGTCCCCGCCGTTGCCGAAGATGCCCTCCACGAAGTCGAGGTTCGAGACGAGGCTCCCCGGCGCGAAGAAGCGGATCTCCATGGTGCGCGGGGGGTCCCGGTCGGTGGCCGGGCACACGAGGGGCCGCAAGAGCAGGGAGACCCAGAGGCGCGCCCCCTCCCGCTGGTCGGAGGTGAAGGGGAGGGCGAGCGCCTCGGGCGGAGCCTCGAGGGCGGCGGCGAGGAGCAACGCGAAGGTCCGCGCGGGGACCGCCAGCTTGTCTCCGGGGACGGGCAGGCCGCACTCGGCCACGTGGAAGACGCCCTGGGTCGTTCGCCGGTCAGCCTTGGGATTGTGCAGAACGCCCTGCTCTATCCGGTAGGAGGTGAGGTAGGGCGAAGCGAAGCGGTCGGCGGTCGGGGGAAGGGAGAGGGTGCGGGCCAGGCCCGGGCGGTCGAGGACGAAGGTCCGGGCGGGCAGCCGCGGCGCACCGTCCGGGCAGGCGCTCGCCAGGGCCTCGTCCAAGAATGCCTGGATGCGGCCATCGGCCGGGCTCAGGGGCCAGCGCAGGAGCCGGGCGCGCTGGACGTGGTTGCGCAGGAGGGGGGCCAGGATCTCCAGAAACCCGCGATCGGCGGTGGCCTCGTTCACCGGCTCGGCCAGCGCGGCGAGCCGCAGGTTGATGTAGCGGACGAGTTCCGGATCCTGCGGGCTCGGGCGGCGATCGGGCGACATGCAGAGAATCTCAGTACATCCCGCCCGTTCGGGCAATCGGGTCGATCGCCGCGCACCCGAAGGGCCCGCCGCCGAAAGGGGGCCGGGACCGCGGCGACGCGAGGGATCTTTGGGCGATCGGTCGGACGCGCTGGCGGGGGGACCGTCCCCTCCAGTATGACGGTGGGGTGGACTACCGGCTCGTCATCTTCGACTTCGACGGGACGCTGGCCGACTCGCTCCCCTGGCTGAGCGGCGTCTTCGGCGAGCTGGCCCGGGAGTTCGGTTTCAGGCATCCCGACGCGGTCCTTCTCGAGGAGCTGCGCCGGAGCGCGCCGCGCGAAGCCATGACTCTCTTGCGCGTGCCCCGCTGGAAGGTCCCGCTCATCGCCGCCCGGGTGCGCAACCGGATGGCCCAAGAGCTGGGCGCCATCCACCCCTTCGAGGGGGTGACCGAGATCCTCCGGCGCATGGACGAGGCGGGGGTGATCCTGTCGGTGGTCTCCTCGAACTCGCGGCGAAACGTGGAGCGGGTCCTGGGCCGCCCCGCCGCGGATCGCATCGCGCACTATAGCTGCGGCACCTCCCTCTTCGGGAAGGCGAGCCACTTCCGGCGGGTCTTGGCCCGGAGCAAGGTCCCCGCCTCGGAGGCCCTCTGCGTGGGCGACGAGATCCGCGACGCCCGCGCGGCCCGGTCGGCCGGCATCGCCTTCGGGGCGGTGGGCTGGGGGTACCACTCCCTCGAGGCCCTCCGGGCCGAGCGGCCAGCGGAGGTCTTCGAGCGGGTGGCGGACCTCTCGCGGCTCGCCTCCGGAGCGGGCCTTCGGCTCAGGGCCTCGTCTTGATGGGGGAGACGAACCGGTAATCGATGTCCCAGGGGAAGTAGATCCACTTCTCCTGTTTGAATTCCTTCACGAAGGTGTCGACGATGGGGCGCCCCAGAGGCTTCGCGTAGAGGGTCGCGAAGTGCGCGCGGGGCAGGGTATCGCGCACCGCCTTTGCGGTCTTGCCGGTGTCGACGAGGTCGTCGATGAGGAGCCAACCCTCGCCATCGCCCTCCACCCGTTTCAGCCAAGTGAGCTCGCCCTGCCGCTGCTCGGCCCCGCCTCCGGTCTCGGCCCCGTAGCTCACCACGCACACGGTCTCGATGAGCCGGATCTCGAGCTCGCGCGCGACCAGCGCGGCCGGGACGAGGCCGCCGCGGGTGATGGCGATGATCCCCTTCCAGTCCCCCTTGCGGTGCAGGACGCCGGACAGGTACCGCGCATCGCGGTGCAGCTCGGGCCAGGAGACGACGATCTCGTCCCGATACGGGTTCGTGTCGGTATGGCTCACGGGGGTTCCGTCTTCGGTTGCCATGGCCTCTCTTACCACTCCCCCCACACATCTCCTCCCTGCGGGGGGAGGGGGTATTTGTCCTTGGGACCGGCCGGCAGCGCACCGAGCGAGGCGCAGATCGTCTCGGGGAGAAGGACAAGGTCCGCTCCCGAGAGGACTGCGCGCCTTTGGCGAGAGTCCCGCGCCGCTCGCCGCCCTTAGGCGGGTTCCCGCTCGAGCGGCGCGGGGGGAGGCGCCGCCGGAGCGAAGGGCCCCGGGCCCGAAGGACCTCGGGTCCCGGGGCTGGTCTTGGCCGGGAGGCGCTCGAGAGGTCACTTCGAGGTCGGGATCTTTCCCTCGACCCCCTTCACGAGGAAGGCCATCTCCGCCTTGAACTTGTCGTCTCCGACCTGATCCTTGGCGAGGACTTCCTTGCCGGTGTTGTCCTTGATCGGGCCGCGGAAGACGGCGCCGGGGTTCTCGATGAGGAACTGCTTCGCCTCCTCGACCTTCTTGCGGATGTTCTCGGGGATGGCGTCGCTCACCTTGACGAAGTCGTTGGCGCCCTCCTTGATGCCCCACTTGAACTGGCCGGTCTGCCAGGTCTTGTCGAGGACGTCCCCGATCGCCTTGTCGTAGTAGACGTCCCAGTGGAGGAGGCAGGACCCGAGGTGGGCCTTGGGCGCGAAGGCGCTCATGTCGCTGTCCCAGCCGAAGGCGTACTTGCCGTTCTTCTCCGCGGCCTGGAGCACGGCGGTGGAGTCGGTATTCTGGAGGAGCACGTCCGCCCCCTGGTTCATGAGCGACTGGGCGGCCTCGGTCTCCTTGGGCGGGTCGAACCAGGTGCTCACCCAGACCACCTTGGTCTTCACCTTCGGGTTCACGCTCTGGGCTCCCAGGGTGTAGGCGTTGATGTTGCGGAGCACCTCGGGGATGGGGAAGGAGGCCACGAAGCCGAGGGTGTTGGTCTTCGTCATCCCCCCCGCCACGATCCCGGCGAGGTAGGCGGGCTCGTAGAACCGCCCCTCGTAGGTGCGCAGGTTGGGGAGGGTCTTGTAGCCGGTGGCGTGCTCGAAGTAGACGTCCGGGAAGTCCTTGGCCACCTTCTCCATCGAGTCCATGTAGCCGAAGGAGGTGGCGAAGATGATCTTGTTGCCCTGGCTCACGAGGTCGCGGATGACCCGCTCGGCGTCGGCGCCCTCGGGCACGCTCTCCACGTAGGAAGTCTTGACCTTGTCTCCGTACTTCTCCTCGACCCCCTTGCGACCGAGGTCGTGGGCGTAGGACCAGCCGGCGTCGCCCACCGGGCCGACGTACATCCAGGCGGCCTTGAGGGGCTCCGGCTTGGGGGGCTCGGCCGGGGCCGCGGCCGGGGCGGCTGCCGGTTCAGGCTTCGGCTCCTCCTTTTTCTGGCAACCGAACAAGGCGGTGCTCGCGATGAGGGCACCCATGGTCAGGGTCTTGAGCAACGAAGGCGCGTTCATGGACTTTGAGTCCTCCTGTCTCTTTCGGTGCTGCGGTGTCGAGCCCGGCTAAGGGGCCCGGGTTCTCTCTTGCGATCACTGCGTCGGGAAGAAGGGCTTGCCCAGGGAACTGGGCATGTTGAGCCGGATCCAGGCCGGGTTGCGGGAGATGAGCACGAGCACGAGCACGGTGGCGAGATACGGCAGCATGCTCATGAACTCGGCCGGCAGGTGCACGCCCTGTGCCTGGAGGGTGAGCTGGAGCATGGTCACTCCGCCGAAGAGGTAGGCGCCGAGCAGGACTCGCCCCGGCCGCCAGGTGGCGAAGACGGTGAGGGCGAGGGCGATCCACCCCCGTCCCGCCACCATGCCCTCCACCCAGAGCGGCGTGTAGGCCACCGAGAGGAACGTTCCCGCCAGCCCGCACAGGGCGCCTCCCACCACCACCGCCGCGAGGCGCAGCCGCCTCACGCGGTAGCCGAGCGCGTGGGCGGCGTCCGGGGACTCGCCGATGGCGCGCAGGACGAGCCCGGCGCGCGTCTTCCAGAAGAACCAGTTCAGGAACACACCCAGGGCCACCGCCAGGTAGACCACGGGGTGCTCGCGGAACAGCGCCGCCCCGAAGAAGGGGATCCGGCCCAGGCCCGGAACCGCGTGGTTCAGTTCCAGCCCGAGCTTGCGCCCCACGTAGCTCGCCCCCACGAAGGCGGAGAACCCGCCGCCGAACAGGCTCACCGCCAGCCCGGTGGCGTACTGGTTGGCGTTGAGCCAGATGACGAGCCACCCGAAGGCGATCGCGACCAGGGCGGAGGAGGCGGCGCCCGCCGCGAAGGCCAGCCACGGGCTCCCGGTGTTCACCGCCACGGCAAACCCGGTCACTGCCGAGATGAGCATGAGCCCCTCGGCCCCCAGGTTGATGACGCCCACCCTTTCGTTCACGAGCAGGCCCAGGGCGGCGAGGGCGAGGGGCGTCCCGGCGGCGAGGGTGGCCGCGAGGAGGAGGGCGAACCCGTTCATGACGGGGGGCCCTTTCGCGAGCCGCCCGCGGCGAGCTGAGATCCCGCCCCGGCCCCGAGCTCCCCGCCCCCCCCTTGCTCTAGCCCCCTGGCCCGGGTCCGGGCGAGCCCCCTTCCCAGGCGAAGCCGGTTCTGGATGAGGGTGTCGAAGGCGAGCATGGAGAGGAGGAGGACACCCTGGAACACGCCGGTGAGGGCGGCCGGCATGCCCACCCGGGACTGGGCCAGCTCGCCGCCCAGGAGGAAGGTGGACAGGAGGACGCTCGCCAGCACGCAGCCGATAGGATTGAGGCGGCCCACGAAGGCCACGATGATGGCGGTGAAGCCGTAGCCTGTCGAGACGTGCGGGGTGAGCTGTCCCATGGGTCCCACCGCCTCGAAGGCGCCCGCCACTCCGGAAAGCCCGCCGGAGGCGAGGAGGGTGGTCCAGAGCGCGCCGCGCGCCGAGAACCCGGCGTAGCGTGCGGCCGCGGGGGCGAGCCCGCCCACCTGCAGCTGCAGCCCCCGGAACGTCCGAAACAGGAAGGTCCACATGAAGGCGGCCGCGAGGAGCGCGAACGCGAACCCCCAGTTGAGCCGCATCCCGCGGAACACCCGGGGGATGGTCGTCTCGGGGGCGAAGCTGACCGTCTGGGGGAAGTTCCAGCCCTTCGGGTCCTTCCAGGGCCCGAACACGAGCCAGGCGAGGAGGAGGTTGGCCACGTAGACGAGCATGAGGCTCACCAGGATCTCGTTGGCGTGGAAGCGGTCCTTGAGGAGGGCCACCACCGCCGCCCAGGCGGCCCCGGCCAGCGCTCCAGCCAGGATCACGAACGGGAAGAACCCCCACCCGCTCACCGCCACCCCGTGCATGGTGACCCACATCGCCAGGCCGCCTCCGCCGATGGCGCCGAGCAAGAACTGCCCCTCGGCCCCGATGTTCCAGACGTTGGAGCGGTAGCAGAGGGCCAGCCCCAGCGAGCAGAGCACGAGGGGAGTGGCCTTCAGGCCGAGCTCCGTCAGCGCCCGCGTCCCGCGGAACGGCTCGAGCAAGAAGACCGAGAGCCCCCGGGCCGGGTCCTTGCCCAGCGAGGCGAAGAGGAGACCGGCCACCGCCACGGTCACGGCCAAGGCCAGGATGGGCGAGAGCCCCATCATGAGGCGCGAGGGCGCCGCTCGGGGCTCGAGCCTCATCACGCTCGAGCTCCCGGCGCCGCGGCGGGGGTGGCCGCCCACAGGCCGCTCATCCACTCCCCGATCTGCTCGACCGAGGCGCTCGAGCTTTGCAGGCCCGGGGAGAGGCGGCCCCGAGCCATGACGTGGAGCCGGTCGGTCACCTCGAACAGCTCGTCCAGGTCCTCGGAGACGAGGAGCACCGCGCACCCGGTGTCTCGGAGCGAGAGCAGCTCGCTGCGGATCTGAGCGGTGGCGCCGACGTCCACTCCCCAGGTCGGCTGCGCCGCGATGAGCACCTTCGGGAGAGCGTCGATCTCGCGTCCCACGATGTACTTCTGGAGGTTGCCGCCGGAGAGGCTGCGGGCCGGCGTCCTCGGGCCCGGGGCGGCCACCCGGAATCGCCCCAGGATGGTCCGCGCCTGCCCGAGCAGGCGCCGGACGTCGATCCAGCCGAGCTCCCGGACCGCCTCGCGGCGGGTGAGGAGCAGGTTCTGGGCGAGCGAGAACCCGGGGACGGCGCCCCGCCCCAGGCGCTCCTCGGGGACGAAGTGGATCCCGAGCCGCCGCCGCGGGCCGGCGCCGAGCCGGCCGATGGGCCTCCCGAAGAGGCGGATCGCCTGGGGCTCCGCCCTCGGGTCCTCGCCCGAGACCGCGGACAGGAGTTCCTGCTGCCCGTTTCCCGAGACGCCGGCGATCCCCACCACCTCGCCCTCGTGCACCTCGAGGGAGACGTCCTCGAGCGCCACCCCGAAGCGGTCGGCCCGGGGAAGGGAGAGGTGGGAGACCTCGAGCGCCAGCCTCCCGGGCTTGGGGGCGCGGTGAACCAGCCTGGGCGGATCGGCGCCGATCATGAGCCGGGAGAGGCTCGCGATGGTTTCCGTCGTGGGGTCGACGACCCCCGCCACCTTGCCCGCTCGGAGCACGGTGCACCCGTGGCAGAGGGTCCGGATCTCGTCGAGCTTGTGGCTGATGTAGAGGATCGAGCAGCCGGTACCGGCGAGCTGGCGCAGGGTCACGAACAGCCGCTCGACGGCCTGGGGCACGAGCACCGAGGTGGGTTCGTCGAGGATGAGCAGCCGGGGGTCGCCCAGGAGGGCGCGCACGATCTCCACCCGCTGACGCTCGCCGACCGAGAGGGTGTACACGGTGCGGGCCGGGTCGAGCTCGAGGCCGTACTCCCGGGTCTTCTCCACGATGCGGTCCGCAACACTCTTCAGCGAGAGCTGGCTCGGGAGCCCGAGCCAGATGTTCTCGGCCACGGTGAGGGTCTCGAAGAGCGAGAAGTGCTGGAACACCATGGCGATGCCCAGGGCCCGTGCCTCGTGAGGGCTGTCCACCGGTACCGGTTGGCCGTTCCAGAGGATCTCGCCGGCGTCGGGGCGGACCGAGCCGTAGATGATCTTCATGAGGGTGGACTTCCCCGCGCCATTCTCGCCCAGGACGGCATGGATCTGGCCCGGCTCCACGACGAGGGCCACGTCGTCGTTGGCGACGACCGGTCCGAACCTCTTGGTGACGTGTCTCAGCTCGAGCCTGGGAACGCTCACGGCACGCCGTCCTGTGTCCTCCAGCACGGCCGCCTGGCCGCGGGCCGACTCGGCCCACCACACTCCGGTGGAAGAGCGCGATCCTCGAAGAACGGATCCATACTACCTACCGGGGGCCACATCCAGCGTGCCGTGAGCGCTCCGCCGAGCGCTCGCCGGGAGAGGGCCCTTTCGCTAGCGCATGTCCCATGCCAGCTTCGCCGCGAAGGCGAGGGCGGTGATCACTGCGGCTCGCCGGACCAGGCGGTCCCCGCGCCGGACGGTGAGGTGGGCTCCGGCGAAGCCGCCGAGCAGTTGCGCCGCCGCCATCGGGAGCGCGAGGCGCCAGACCACGGCGCCCCGGAGGGCGAAGAGCACCACCGCCGCCAGGTTCGAGGCGAAGTTCACGGCCTTGGCGGCGGCGGACGCCTCGGTGAGCCCGTCCCCGAGGAGGGCGACGAAGGCCACGATGAGGAAGGTGCCGGTGCCCGGCCCGAAGAACCCGTCGTAGGCGCCGACCACGAGGGCGATGGCGGCGGCGAGGGCGTCCCCGACCCGGGGCCGATCCGGCCGGCCGCCCGGGGGGGCACGGCCGCGGAGCGCCACGAAAGCCGCCGCTCCGAGGAGCAAGGCGAGCACGAGGCCGCGCAGGGTCCGGGGCGGGACGGAGAGGACCAGGGTCGCGCCCCCAAGCGACCCCAGGAGGGCGAAGGGGCACCCCACCGCGGCCCGCCTCCGGTCCAACAGTCCGCCGCGGGCGAAGCGGGCCGTGGCCGCGAGGGACCCGAAGACCGACTGTCCCTTGTTCGTCCCGAGCGCGAGGTGTGGGGGGAGCCCGGCGAGGAGCAAGGCCGGGACGGTGAGGAGCCCGCCGCCCCCGGCGATGGCGTCGACGGTTCCGGCGCAGAGGGCGACGCCCGCGAGGAGGAGGGTGGTCGTGGTCGAGCCGTCCGCCACGGGGCCCTTGTAGCACGGGCCCCTCGCCCCTCCGGGCCGATTCGCCGGCCGAAGCCTTGCCGCTCTTCTCCCGGCGTGCTCGACTACCGGGGATGCCGGGGTGGATCCGTGGGGTCCTATCGCGGATGAGGGGGGTCGCCGCGGGGCGAGGCCCCGGCGCGTGCGCCGCCCCGCCCCGGGCGGCCCCGTCGCCCGCGCCTCCCCACCCGCCCCCCGGGGGAGAGGCGACCTCGGTTGCGGCCGACGCCGAGGGGGCCGATCCGTTCGCCCCCTACGCCCGCGCGCTCGGTGTCCTCGTCCCCGAGAGAGAGCGGGAGGAGGCCGAGGACGATGCCGAGGACCTCCTCCTCGCCGAGCGGGTGCTCGACCACTTCCGCCGCAACCGGCCCGGGCCGGCCTCGGCCCCCTCGCTCTCGCTGCGGCTCCTCGAGCTCGTCGCCTCCCCGCGGGCGGAGGTGGGCGAGATGGTGCGTCTCATCTCCGCCGATGCGGCGCTCTCCGCCGGCGTCCTCACGGTCGCCAACTCGGCCGCCTACCGCGGCCTCGAGGAGGTCGAGACGGTGCGGGCGGCGGTGGTCCGGCTCGGGCTGGAGGAGGTCGCCCGGGTGGCGGGGGCGGTGAGCGCCCGGAACCTCTTCAGCCCGAGCGCCAAGGCCGAGCGGGCGGCCCGGGGGAAGGCCTTCGGGGCGCTCTTCCACCGGGCGCTGACGGTCGCCACCGGCGCGGCGGCGCTGACCCTGGGCCGAAAGGACGCCCGCTCGGACCGCGCCTACCTCGGGGGCATGCTGTTCGACGTGGGCAAGTCGATCGCCCTCCGGTCGCTTTCCGCCCTGGAGACGCAGGGAGCGACAACCGAGGCGGCCCGGATGGAACGGGTGCTCGACCGCGTCCACGTGGAGGTGGGCGGCGAGTGTCACCAGGAGTGGAACCTGCCCAGGTTCTTGACCGTCATCGCCGTTCGTCACCACGATCGGGAGATCCCGGCCGACCCCGAGTTCAGCGAGCTGCACGCCGTCCGGCTCTGCGGTGCGCTGGCCGACCTGCGCGCGGGCTTTCGGCCCGGACGCGCCGGCGGGGAGATCGCCCAGTCCGCCCGAGCGCTCGGCCTCGACCCGCCGGCCGTCCGGGCGATCGAGGCCGAGCTCCGGCGTGCGGCCCAAAGGGTCGGCATCGCCTTCGGGCTCTCGCTCGCTTGAGCCGCGCGCGAGCGCTCCGGGCAGCGCTTGGGCGGGAAGGTCGCCCCCGGGGTCGGGAGCCCGCGGGGAGCGGTGAAACCTCGACAGGCCCGAGCGGTGCGTTTGACACACACCGGCCAGGTCTTAGGTTCCCGACGGAATTCGGAAGGAGGACGAAATGGCCAACCTTATTCGTCGGGGCAGCCCGAGCGCGGTGCTCGCGCCTCGCCTCCCCGACCCCTTCGAAATGATGCGCGACCTCTTGCGCTGGGATCCGTTCGCCGAGTTCGGCTCGCCGCGCGGGGAGCTCGCCTTCGCCCCTTCGTTCGAGGTGAAGGAGACGAAGGATGCCTATCTCTTCAAGGCGGATCTTCCGGGCATCGCCGAGGGAGATCTCGACATCGCCCTGACCGGCAACCGGCTGACCGTGTCCGGGAAGCGGGAGGAGGAGAAGAAGGAGGAGGACGATCGCTACTACGCGTTTGAGCGCAGCTACGGTTCCTTCTCGAGGTCGTTCACGCTGCCCGAGGGGGTCGACGTCGACCACGCCGAGGCCGGACTGAGCCAGGGCGTGCTCACCGTGAGCATCCCCAAGAAGCCGGAAGCGAAGCCCAAGAAGATCGAGGTGAAGCGCCTCGCCGCCAAGGGCGAGAAGGGCCAAGCCTAGGGGTTTCTGTCTTCGGGGCCGGCTGGGTCCCTCCGCGGAGCCGCCCGGCCCCGGCTTTCAACCCCGGGTATCAGTTCACCCTGGTGCGTTTCACGCGGCGCCCGGCTCCAAGGTCGCGGAAATCCCGCGCAGTCAAGAGGGGCTCTCGGGGCGCATTCGTTGCATTCCCGCCCGGGGGGGGGAGATCCTCTCAGGACGAATGCCGGTGGAGCCGCTCGTCAAAGCCAGGCACATGCAGTCGCTCTTCGCGAAGATCGAGCGTCTCCCGGAGGTCGCGAGGCGCGCCATCCGGGAGAGGACGGGGGATCTTGCCCTTCGTCAGATCTCCGAGGCTGCCACCTCGGACTGGCTCCCCCTCTCCCTCGATCTCGCGGTGACTCGCGAGCTGCAGGAGGTGCTCGGGACGGAGGGCGCGCACCGCTTCTTCCACGATCACCAGCTCGAGGCCTTCGGCTCGGCCACCTTCCGCATGCTCGTCGAAGGGGCCACGACGCTCTTCGGGCTCGACCCGGGCTCCTGGGCGCGCTGGGTCCCCCGGGGATGGGGTCTTGTCTTCAAGGACTGCGGCGAATGGCTGGTGGAGCGCTCGGCGCCCGGTACGGTGGACCTCGCCCTCGTTCGCCCGCCCACCTGTTGCCTCGCCGACGCCGTCTGGCTGCAATCCCTGGCCTGGTCCCTGTCGGCCATCCTCGACCTGGCCCACGTCGAGGGAAGGTTCACGCTCGAACGGGTGGACGAAGAGAGGCAGACGGCTCTCTATGCCCTGTGCTGGCGACCGTCGAGCGACTCTTGAACGGTGGGCTTCGCATCCCCTTCGATCTCGCAGCCCGGACGCAAGGGCGAAGCGTTCCCGCGTGGTGAAAGTCCTCCCTTCAGTCGAACGGGGGTGACCCATCCGTGACCGGGCCGATGGAGAGCGGAGATCCTGACAGGCGGTGGGGCGCCCGCTAGAGGGGTAGCGCTGCTTTCTCGGGAGGTAACGACAATGCAAGCCCCAGCATCCTCGCTTCCGGCGCGCGCCTCCGGGAGCCACCGGACCGACCTGGCCCTGCTCGTGCTCCGGATCGTGGTGGGCCTCGTCTTCGCGATCCATGGAGGCCAGAAGCTGTTCGTCTACGGGTTCGGCGGCGTGATCGGAACGTTCGGGAAGATGGGGATCCCGATTCCGGCCCTCACGGGCCCGGTCGTGACGCTCGTCGAGTTCCTGGGAGGCTTGGCTCTCATCCTCGGGGTGGTGTCGCGCTGGGCCGCCCTTCTCATCGCGATCGACATGCTCGGCGCGATCCTCTTCGTCCACATCGGGAAGGGGTTTTTCAGTCAAAACGGCGGCTTCGAGTATCCGCTCTCGCTTCTCGCCGCCACCGTGGCCCTGGCGCTCGCGGGTGGGGGGGCGTACTCCCTCGACGCCCGCATGTCGCGCCCGAAGTCCGCACCCTGATCGAGGGGGAGCCGCGCCGACCGGGCAGGCTCACGCGAGCGCGCGCACGGCCTCGACCGTCAGCTCGTCGAGCGTGGAAATCCGGAGATCGGCGAGCGCGAGGACCTCGGCGGGGAGCGGATATCCGGGGCTCGGGACGGCCACGGCCTTCATCCCCGCCGCGTGGAGGGCGCGAAGGCCGCTGGCGCTGTCCTCGACCCCGGCGCAGCCCCGGGGCGAAGCGCCCAGCCGGCGCGCTGCCTCGAGGTAGATGTCCGGGGCCGGCTTGCCGCGCGGAACGGTATCGCCGTGAACGACCACCGGGATCAACCGGTCGAGCCCGGTCGCGGCCAGGACGTGCTCGATGAGCGCCGTCATCGAACCGGAGGCCAGGGCCACGGGGAAGGCCCCGGCCATGCGGCGCACCGCCTCGACCGCCCCGGAGATGAGGGGAAGGTGGCGAGCGTAGGAGCGAATCATCCGGCGGCGCACGTCGTCGATCACCTCCTCGATCGACGCCTCGAGGTGCAAGCCGTCGCGCATCACCTTGGCCCATTCCACCGTCGCCCGGCCGATGCAGGCCCGCTGTAATTCCTCGGTCCAGGGCAGGCCCTGCTCGTTCGCGAGCTCCACTCGAACCTGGTTCCAGACGGGCTCCGAATCGATCAGGACGCCGTCCATGTCGAAGACGACCGCATCGATGGGCATGGGGTCCCATATCACGGCTCGCCTCTCGGAAGGGCACGGGCCCCCGCGTATCGGCCGGCCTCTCGGCGCTTCGCCTGTGCTGCGGGAGAAAGGGCCTGGCGGGGGCTTTTGGCGGGTCGCGGGTCGCGACTCGAGAGCGCCCGTCCCGCGGTCGATCGAGCGGGCAGGCCTTTGGCTCTCCCCTCGCGCCTTGAGGTCGAGGGCGCGCCATGAGGGGAAGTGGTCCTTCACGACGACCGTGGGTGGGCCGCCCACGTTCCCAGGGTCGAAAAGAGGGACGGTGTATTCAACCGTGAGATGAAGTCGGGCGCTCTCGGGGGTGTCGAAGGCGCGGGCCAGAAGGGAACCGGGGAGGGTCTTTCGGACCTCGCCTCGCGCGGAGAGGGTGTGGCGAGGCTCGCCCCGATCGACGACCGAATGGGGCGATGGGGAGACGCACAAGACCCCAGTGGAGGGGCGGGCAGGCCTTCTCGCGCTCCACTAGAGCGCGTATCGTATCTAGAGAAGTCACAGCGCGGGAGGCCGAGATAGAGGAACCGCAGCTCATTGCGACAGACTGCAGTCCCGGCCGGCTTTATGCCGGACTGGCGCTCGCCCGAGAGCGCCGAGCTCGAGGAGAAGAGGCCCGCAAGGGCCTCTTCTCGCCTTTGCCCCTCTAAGCAGCGCTAGCGGTGCTCGGCCCTGCCGCGGCGGGGAGTGCGGGCATCGGCAGCCCCAGGGAACCGGCGATCGCACGGAGGAGGTCGGCCTCCGCCGCGGTCACGACTCCGTCCGCGAGGACGCAGGCGGCCGCCCCTGCGAGAAGCCGGGCCTTGAGGGGGGGAGAAGCCTCGTCGAGGGTGGACAGCACCTCGTCGAGGCGGGCCGCGGAGAAGCGATCCCGCGGGAGAAGCCGCCACCGCCCCGCGATCCCCAGGGCTTGCACCCCCGCGTCGAGCGCCCGCTGCGCACGCTCGGGCTCCCGCTGACCCACCCAGGCCAGCGCGGAAAGGAGCTCGAGCGCCTCGACCTCGACCTGCTCGAGCGATCGGGCGCGGACCGCGCTGGCCTGTTCGCCGAGCTGCGGCGCGAGCCGGCGGCGGACGAGGCGCTGCAGGGCCCACTCGTGCAGGGTGAGGCGCCCGTCGGCATCGGAGAGCGCCTTGAGCTCTTCGACGAGCGCGCGGGCCTGCTCGGCGGAGAGGGCGTCGAGGCTCGGCAAGGCAAGGCCGAGCAGGGCGAGGGTCTGCTCCCGGGGCACGGGGCCGAGCGCCTCCCCGAGCCGGGCCACCTCCGCCCCCATGGCGGGGTCGGTGCCGACCACCGCGATCTGACTGAAGCGCACCGCAGGATCCCGGTCGAGCAAGAGAGCGAGGGAGAGGGCGCGCGCCCCGAAGGGCTCGCGGGCGGCGGCGGTGATCGCGGGTGGGAAGCTCGCCAGGGCGTCCGCGGCCGCCTCGAGGTGCTCGGGGGCGGGACGCCCCACCGCCGCGGCGGTGGCGAGGCCGATCGCTCTGGGGTCGGTCGGAGCCGGACGGGACAGGGCGGAGAGGGGAGGGGCGCCCGAGGAGCGAAGGAGGGCGGCCGGCTCGCCCGCCGCGAGGCGCCGGATCCGCTCCTCGATGGGCGGATGGGTCGAGAGGAAGCCCTCGAAGAAGCCGGTCACTCCGTCGGCGAAGAGGAGGTGTGCCGCTTCCGGCGCGTGCGGGGAAGAGAGCCCCGATCCCTGGGCGGCGATCTTGGAGAGCGCGCTCGACAGACCGGCCGGGTTCCGCGTGAACTGGATCGCTTCCGCGTCCGCCAGAAACTCCCGCTGGCGCGAAACCGCCAGTCGGATGAGCCGCCCGAAGAAGGCGCCGATCGCGCCCGCCAGGAGGAGCGCCAGCCCGATGCCGACGAGGATGCCGCTCCCGGAGCGGCGGCGCGAGCCCGGCCCACCCCCCGCTCCGGAGAGGAGCACCCGGCCGACGAGGGCCAGCACGGTGAGCCCGCCGATGAGCGCCATGAGCCGCAGGTTGATGCGCGCGTCCGCGTTGAGCAGGTGCGACAGCTCGTGGCCGAAGACGCCCTGGAGCTCGTCCCGGGTGAGCTGGTCGAGCGCGCCGCGCGTCACCGCCACCACCGACCGGTCGGGAGTGGTCCCGGCGGCGAAGGCGTTGATGGCCGGCTCGGCCTCGAGCACGTACAGCCGCGGCACGGGGATGGCCGCGGCGAGGGCCATCTCCTCGAGCACGTTCACCGCCCGCCGCTCTCCGGGATCCTGGGTGAGCCGGTCCACCGGCCGCCCGCCCAGCATCCGGGCGACGGCGTCCCCGCCATCCCCGCCGAGCCGGACCGCGCTCGAGGCGCTGCCCAGAGCCACGACGAAGAGGACCACTCCCGTCACGGGCAAGAAGAGGTCCCCGAAGCGGACCTTGAGGGCCAAGGCCAGCCTTAGCCCGTGTCCGGTGACCCGGGCCACACCCGGGCCGACGTGCCGGCCGGTCCCCGAGAGGGCGAGGCTCACCCCGAGGTCCGCGAGGAGGATGGTGAGGGCGATGGACAGGCCGAACAGCACCACCAGGACGAGCGTGTGCCGCTTCGCCGAGGCCTGGGCGGCGAAGAAGTCCATGGTGCCGCGCGGCGCAGGCATGGGGGTCCCGCGCTAGAAGGCGACCTTCACCGCCTCGCGCTCGGCCGGGGCGGCGACCTCGAAGGGCTGCGCCGGGGCGAACCCGCCGGCGAGCAGGACGCCGGGGAAGGTCTCCCGGGCGTTGTTGTAGCTCATGACCGCGTCGTTGAAGGCCTGGCGCGCGAAGGCGATCCGGTTCTCGGTGGAGGTGAGCTCCTCCATGAGCTGGGACATGGTCTGGTTGGCCTTCAGATCGGGGTAGGCTTCGGCCACCGCCAGGAACCGGGAAAGCGTCCCGGTCAGGACCCCTTCGGCGCTGGAGAGCCCGGCCATCGCACCCGGATCCCCCGGCTTCGCCGCTGCCGCCCGGGCCGCGGCGGCCGCGGCGTTACGGGCGGCGACCACCGCCTCGAGAGTCTCGCGCTCGTGCTTCAGGTAGGCCTTGGCGGTCTCGACCAGGTTGGGGATGAGGTCGTGGCGCCGCTTCAGCTGGACGTCGATCTGGCTGAAGGCGTTGCGGAAGCCGTTCCTGCGGGTGACGAGTCCGTTGTAGATGGAGATCGCCCAGACCACGATGAGGACGACCAGGATCAAGAGGACGGCGAGCGCGATCATCTTCCCTCCGGGCTTGGGGGAGCGTGCGCCGCCATGATCGCACAACCGATCGCCCCTGGCGTGATTCCTGCCGAACGGTGGACGTTCCCCACCCGGCTCCGATGTAGGATTCGAGGAGCGTCACCGATGCGCCTCCTCCTCGTCGAAGACGATCGGATGTTGGGAGCGGGTCTCCAGGCAGGCCTGCGACAGAAGGGCTGGGCCGTGGACTGGGTCCGGGACGGCGAACTGGCGGAGGAGGCGCTGCGCGGGGAGCCCTACGACGTGGTGCTGCTCGATCTGGGCCTTCCCGGCAAGGGGGGGAGGGAGGTGCTCATCGGGTTGAGGCGGCGCGGGGCGAGGGTGCCGGTGCTCATCCTGACCGCCCAGGACGCGGTGTCGGACCGTGTGGCCGGACTCGACGCGGGCGCGGACGACTACCTCGTGAAGCCCTTCGATCTCGACGAGGTGGCGGCGCGGGTCCGGGCCCTGCACCGGCGCAGCACGGGACGCGCCGCGCCGCACCTCGAGGTGGGGGGCCTGTCGCTCGACCCCGCCGGACACCGCGTTACGCTCGAGGGCGAGCCGGTGGCGCTCTCGGCCCGGGAGTTCGCGCTGCTCCAGGCGTTGCTCGAGCACCCGGGGCGACCCCTGTCCCGTGCGCAGCTGGAGGAGCGGCTCTATGGGTGGGGCGAGGAGGTCGAATCGAATGCGGTGGAGGTGCACGTGCATGCGCTCCGCAAGAAGCTCGGCGCCCGCTGGATCCGGACGCTCCGGGGGGTGGGCTACATGATCCCCGGGGAGCGGGACCTTTGACCTCGGTGCGGCGCACGCTCCTCGTCGCCCTTCTGCCCGCGGTGGGGGTGGTGACCCTGCTCGGCGTCCTGGCCACCTACCGCGTGGCCCGGGACCAGCTCGACCAGGTGTTCGACTACCACCTGCGGCAGATCGCGGTCTCCCTCTCGGACCGCGCCCTGGCTCGGGCCGCCGCCCGCCGGGCGGGTCCCGAGCTCGACTTCTCCATCCAGATCTGGGACGAGGAGGGCGTGCGCCTCTACCTCTCCCGTCCCGAGGCGCCGCTCCCGGAGGTCAGGGAGCTGGGCTTCTCGACGGTGAGCGGTCCGGGGGGACGCTGGCGCGTCTACGCCACCGCGATCGGCGGCGAGGTGATCCAGGTCGGACAGCCGGAGAAGGTCCGGGACGACCTCGCCTTCCAGGCAGCCACCCGGACGCTTCTTCCGCTCGTCCTTTTGCTGCCGCTCCTGGCGGTGCTGGTCTGGCGGATCGTGGGTCGGGGGATGGCTCCCTTGCAACGGCTCGCCGGCGGCGCCGCCGCCCGCACGGCGACGGCGCTCGAGCCCTTTGCCGAGGCGGGCGTGCCGGAGGAGGCTTTGCCCCTGGTGCGGTCGCTGAACGACCTGTTGGAGCGGCTCCGGGCGGCTCTTTCGGCGCAGAGGGCCTTCGTGGCCGACGCCGCCCATGAGCTACGCACCCCCCTCGCGGCCCTGAAGCTCCAGCTCCAGCTCGCCCAGCGGGCTCCCGACGGCGCCGCCCGGGAGATGGCGCTGGCCGAGCTGGCAGAGGGGCTCGAGCGGGAGGCGCACCTCGTCCAGCAACTCCTCACGCTGGCGCGGCTCGACCCGGGGGCGGCGCAGGCGACGGCGGAGGGCGTGGCGCTCCCCGAGCTGGCGGGGGAGGCCGTGGCCGACCACGCGCTCCTCGCCGAGGCGAGGGGGATCGACCTCGGGGCAGCGCGCGTCGACGAGGAGGCGGTGGTGGCGGGCGATCCAGCGGCGCTCCGCACCCTCCTTTCGAACCTCGTCGACAACGCGGTCCGCTACACCCTCCGGGGAGGGCGAGTGGACGTGTCGGTGCGGGTGGAGGGGGAGGCGGCCGTGCTCGAGGTGGCGGACACCGGCCCGGGGATCCCTCCGGCGGAGCGAGAACGGGTCTTCGGGCGGTTCGTGCGGCTCTCCGGTGCAGCCGAGGGAGGGAGCGGGCTCGGGCTCAGCATCGTCGCGGCCATCGCCGCGCGGCACGGAGCCAAGGTGGCGCTCTCCGATACGCCCGGTGGTGGGCTCACTGTCCGGGTGTCCTTCCCCCGGGCCGCGAAGCGGTCCGCCGTACGGGGGGAAGAGGGAGGCGTCGTCCCCCTCGCCTCGGAAGCGAGCCGCGCCCCTAGCGGCGGATCCGTCCCAGGAACCGGGCCAGCCGGCTCATCGCTTCCCGCAAGTCGTCCTCGTGGGGCAAGAACACGATCCGGAAGTGGTCGGGGCTGGGCCAGTTGAACCCCGTTCCCTGGACGAGGAGGACCTGCTCCTCGAGGAGCAGGTCGAGGACGAGCTGCTCGTCGTCCTCCACCGGGTAGGCCGCCGGGTCGAGCCTGGGGAACAGGTATAGCGCCGCCTTCGGCTTCACGCAGGTCAAGCCGGGAATGGCGGTGACGAGCTCGAAGGCGACGTCGCGCTGCCGCCCCAGCCGGCCAGTGGGCAGCACCAGCTCCTCGATGCTCTGGTGGCCGCCCAGGGCGGTCTGGATGGCGCACTGCCCCGGTACGTTGGCGCACAGGCGCATCGAGGCCAGCATGTCCAGCCCCTCGATGTAGTCGGCGGCGTGGCGCTTCTCGCCCGAGACCACCATCCAGCCCGACCGGTACCCGCAGGCGCGGTAGTTCTTGGAGAGGCCGTTGAAGGTGAGGCAGAGCACCTCCTCGGACAGCGAGGCGATCGAGGTGTGCGTGGCTCCGTCGTACAGCACCTTGTCGTAGATCTCGTCGGCGCAGACGATGAGCCGGTGCTCCCGGGCGATCTCGACGAGGTCGCGGAGCAGCTCCACCGGGTAGAGGGCGCCGGTGGGGTTATTGGGGTTGATGACCACGAGGGCGCGGGTGCGGGGGGTGATCTTCGAGCGGAGGTCGGCCAGGTCGGGCAGCCAGCCGGCCCCTTCATCGCAAAGGTAGTGACGAGCCGATCCCCCGGACAGGCTCACGGCCGCAGTCCAGAGCGGATAGTCCGGGGCGGGGATGAGGACCTCGTCCTCCCGGTCGAGCAGGGCCTGCATGGCCATGACGATGAGCTCGGAGACCCCGTTCCCGAGGTAGATGTCCTCGATGCC
Organism: Anaeromyxobacter sp.; assembly: GCA_035686075.1. Lineage (GTDB taxonomy): Bacteria > Myxococcota > Myxococcia > Myxococcales > Anaeromyxobacteraceae > Anaeromyxobacter. The sequence continues at coordinate 65,689 of DASRZU010000007.1, read as the reverse complement.
CACCCCGGGGATCCGCTTCTGCTGGCAGTAATGCATCACCGCCTTGCGGGCGGAGAACAGCCCCTTGGAATCGGAGTACCCGGACGCTTCGCGCAGGGTGCGGATGACGTCGACGACGATCTCCTCCGGGGCCTCGAAGCCGAACGGGGCGGGGTTGCCGATGTTCAGCTTGATGATGCGATGGCCCTCGTCCTCGAGCTGCTTGGCCCGCCTCAGGACCGGTCCCCGGATGTCGTAGCAGACGTCCTCGAGCTTGCTCGACTTGCGTACCGGTCGCCCGCCCGCCAGCTCGGCGAGCGACTCCGAGACCGCCTCGTCGACGCTTCGCAATTCCTGCCTCGTGGTCACGGTCAACCTCTATCGCGGAAGGGGTCCTTTGGCCCGCGAAGGACGAGCACATCACGAAAGCGTCCCCCCGTCACGCTTGCCGCACCCCACGGGGACGGCCCGGTCTTAAGCCTGCCTTAAGAAAGCGTACATAGGGTTAGGGAGAACGACGGCGAGATCCTCGCCGCCACCGATAGAGGAGGTAGCGACAATGTCATCGACGCTGAAGCGTGCGTCCCTGGCCGTCGTGGCGGCTGCGGGCGTGTTCCTGGCTGGGGCCATGACCCTGGGTCACCCCATGAGGACCCTGGCCCGCGAGTCCGATCCGCAGGGCGCCTCGTCGGCGACCGGAACGGGGGCGTCCGCTTGCCCCGACTTCACCGCCATCGTCCGCCGGTACGGTCCGGCGGTGGTGAACGTGAGCGTCGTGCAGAAGCAGGAGAACGACCAGATGATGAGCGGTCCCGACGAGGACTTCCTGCGTCGGTTCTTCGGGACGCCGTTCGGGATGCCGCACGGCAACCAGACCGTGCGCGGGATCGGGTCCGGGTTCATCGTGAAGAGCGACGGCCTCATCCTCACGAACAGGCACGTGGTCGCGAACGCGAGCGAGGTGACCGTGAAGCTCACGGACAAGCGGGAGTTCAGGGCCAAGGTGCTCGGGTCGGACAAGGACACCGACGTGGCGGTCCTCAAGATCAGCGCCACCGACCTCCCCACCGTGCGGCTCGGCGACTCGGACAAGGTGCAGGTGGGCGAGTGGGCCCTCGCCATCGGTTCGCCCTTCGGCTTCGAGAACAGCGCCACGGCCGGCATCGTCTCGGCCCGGGCTCGCTCCTTGCCCGGAGAGGGGTACGTCCCGTTCCTGCAGACCGACGCGGCCGTGAACCCGGGCAACTCGGGGGGCCCGCTCTTCGACCAGGAGGGGGAGGTCATCGGGATCAACTCGCAGATCTACAGCGGGTCGGGGGGCTACATGGGCATCAGCTTCGCCATCCCCATCAACGTGGCCATGAAGGTCGAGCAGCAGATCGTGGCCACCGGCAGGGTCGCCCGCAGCCGGCTGGGCATCACCGTCCAGGACGTGAACGCCCAGCTGGCGAAGTCGTTCGGCCTGCCGCGCCCCGCGGGGGCGTTGGTCGGGAGCATCGACAAGAACGGTCCTTCGGCCAAGTCCGATCTCCGGCCGGGGGACGTCATCCTCAAGCTGAACGGTCAGGACATCGACAGCTCCGGTGACCTGCCTCCGCGCATCGCCGATATGCAGCCTGGCAGCGCCGCCAAGCTCACGGTGTGGCGCGACGGCAAGGAGCGAGAGGTGGAGGTGAAGGTCGGCGCGGCCAAGGAGGAGGCGGTGGCCTCGAGCGGTCAGGGCAACGCCGAGCACGGCCGTCTCGGGCTCGCCGTCCGGCCCCTCACCCCCGAGGAGCAGCGCCAGGCCGACGTGAGCGGCGGTGTGGTGGTCGAGGGGGTGAGCGGTCCGGCCGCCCGCGCCGGCCTCGAGCCCGGCGACGTCATCCTCTCGGTGAACGGAAAGCCGGTCAAGAGCGTCGAGGAGCTCCGCTCCCTGACCAAGGACGCGAAGGACGAGGTGGCGCTCCTCATCCAGCGCGGGGACTCGCGCATCTTCGTCCCGCTCGACCTGGGCTAGCGGGCCTCATCGAAAGAGGCGAGCCCGACCGATTCGGCCGGGCTCCCCCCCCCTGGGGGATGAGCCTCTTCCTCTTGGAAGATCCTTTTCCCCTTCCCTGCGTTCTCCTAGAGGAACGGAGGAGTCCCCATGTCCCATCCCCGCCTCGCCGTCCTCACCCTGGCCCTCTTCGCCTGCTCGACAAGAGGAAGCGCTCTCGCCCGCGACTGTGGCGAGCGCCTCTCTCCCTACACCCTCGACGCCGTGGACGAGGCGGGGCGCCCTCTCCCGGCGTTCTCGCACCAAGGCCGCACCTACGTGCTCGGCGAGCCGGGGGCTCGCTACCTCCTGCGCGTTAGGAACAAGAGCGCAGGCCGGATCGAGGTCGTGACATCGGTGGACGGGAGGGACGTCCTGGACGGCGAGCCGGCCAGTGTCTCCAAGAGGGGATACCTCGTCCCGCCCTTCGGTCAGGTCCTCATCGATGGGTACCGGCTCTCGGTGGATGAGGTGGCCGCCTTCCGCTTCGGCACGGTGGGCGCTTCTTACGCTGCGCGGATGGGCGATTCCCGCGACGTGGGCGTCATCGGAGCGGCGGTCTTCACCGAAGCGATTCGCCCGCCGAGGTCCCTGGAGCGCGTCCCGAGCACCTCGGGCGCGGACGATGGGCGAGCCCCCGCCGCCCCGGAAGAGAAGGAGGGGGCGGCCTCGCGCTCTGCCGCGAAGGGGGAACGCCGCGGCCTGGGAACGGTGTTCGGTGAACGCCGCGAATCGAGAGCCATTCCGGTCGACTTCGAGCGTGAGAGCTCGACCCCGGTCGCCCTGCTCTCGATCCGCTACGACGATCGAGCGGGCCTCATCTCCCTGGGAATCGACGTGGACGGTCGGCGCCTCGCCTCGAGAGAGCGCTTCCTCCGCGAGACGGCCGATCCCTTCCGGAAGGACCACTTCGCCGATCCGCCTCCGGGCTGGGACGGGCGCTGACGGGCGGGGCCCCGGGCGGAAGGCGAGGTGTGAACGCTCACATGGACTGCCCGGTCACCGCGGACGCCCCATTCCCCGGGTCGGCCCGGCGGATGGCCGGATGGGCCGAGCGGTCGGGCCTTGGGCCCTTTGTCTCCCCGGGCGCTTCTCTCCTCGAGCTCCCGGCCGCGCCCCGGCCGGGCGCGGCCCTCTCGTCCGTTCCGGTGTACGGTCTTGCCATGCAAGAGGAACTCCTCGTCGTGCACGTAGAGGCACGGGTGAAGCCGGAGGCGGTGGAGAGCTTCCGCCGCGCCACCCTCGAGAACGCGGCGAGGAGCAGGGAGGAGCCGGGCGTGGTCCGGTTCGACGTGGTCCAGGATCGTGAGGACGCTGCGCGCTTCGTCTTCGTCGAGGTCTACCGCGGCGAGTCGGCTGCGGCCGCTCACAAGGAGACGGCCCACTACCGTACCTGGCGCGATGCGGTGGCGCCCCTCATGGCCGAGCCGCGCCGCTCGCGCAAGTTCGCGGTGGTATCGCCGGACGCGGCCGCGTGGTGAAGCTCCTCGCGAGGCGGGGTGGGGCGTGAACGGGGCGAGGGAGCGGGCTTTGGGTTTCGAGTTCGCGACCGCGTCCCGGATCCTGTTCGGTGCCGGGAAGGTGGCGGAGGTCCCGGGCGAGGTCAAGGCCCTGGGCCTCTCGCGGGTGCTTTTCGTCACGGGGCGAAGCGGCGCGCGGGCCGAGCCCCTGGCGCGGGCCCTCGCCGACCGAGGAATCGACGCCGTCCCCCTGCGGGTGGCGGCCGAGCCGACGATCGAGGTGGTGCGGGAAGCGGTGGAGCGGGCGCGGGCGGACGGGTGTCAGGGCGTCGTGGCGGTAGGGGGTGGGAGTGCGCTCGACTGTGGCAAGGCGGTGGCGGGCCTGCTCGGGAACGGCGCGGCCGATCCACTCGAACACCTGGAGGTGGTGGGCCGCGGTCGTCCCTTGGAACGGCCGGCCCTGCCGCTCGTGGCCGTCCCCACCACGGCCGGGACCGGCTCCGAGGTGACGCGCAACGCGGTAGTGGGAGCCGAGGGAACGAAGGCGAGCCTTCGCAGTCCCCTCCTCCTCGCGCGGCTCGCGGTGGTGGACCCGGATCTCTTGACCGGCGCCCCCCGCGAGGTGCTCGTGGGGAGCGGCCTGGACGCTCTCTCGCAGCTCGTCGAGCCGTACCTCTCGCTCCGCGCCAACCCGCTCACCGATGGATTCGCGGCGGAGGGCATCCGGCGCTCCGCGCGCTCGCTCCGCCCGGCGGTACTGGAGGAGCTCACCGCCCCCCGGCGCGAGGACCTCGCCCTCGCGAGCCTGTTCGGGGGCCTTTGCCTGGCCAACGCGGGCCTGGGCGCGGTCCACGCGTTCGCTGGACCGGCGGGCGCCGCGCTGGGAGCCCCTCACGGCGCGCTCTGCGCCGCGCTCCTTGCCCCCTCCTTGACGGTGAACCTGCGCGCCCTGCGCACCCGCGCCCCGACCGCTCCGGCCGTGGCCCGGTTCGGCGACCTGGCCCACTGGCTCACCGGAAGCCCGGAGGCCTCGGCCGAGGACGGGATCGCCTTCCTCGCGCGGCTGTGCCGGGACCTCGGGGTCGTGGGACTCGGCGCCCTGGGCCTCGCCTCCGGGGGCGTCGGGGACCTCATCGAGCGAGCGCGGGCCGCGAGCAGCATGAAGCCGAACCCGATCGTTCTCACGGACGCCGAGCTCCACGAGATCGTCGAGCGGGCGATCTAGGCGACCCCCCTTCGCAGGGCCCCGGGGTGGCGGTATGAAGGTCCATGACCGCCTGAACGCCGTCGACACCGGCTTGATCACCGACGAGGACCCGATCCGTCTTTCCGTCCGCAAGGCGGAGGAGCACGACTTCGCGCCCCCGCTCGACGTGGTGGACGGGGCGGCCCGGGTGCTCGCGCCCATCATGGATGGCACAAGACGGACCGGCACCCGCATACCAACATGAGGGCCAAGGCGGCCCTCAACATGCTCGTGCGCGCTCGAGGTCTTGGAGCGCGTGGCTGCCGACCGGGGCGTCCTCTCCGGCTTGTCCGCCGGCGACCGGGTCCGCCTGCAGAAGGCCGCGGGCCAGCTGGCTCGTCCGGACCCGGACCAGCGCCGGCATCTGCGAAGGGCGCTCGCTCGCGGAGAGCGCGAGTCGAGAAAGGCCCGCGACGGTTCGCTCCGGAGGGCGGCGGGGATCGAGGTGCTCCGCCGGGCGCCAAGAGACGCGACCCCGCCGCCCGTCGCGCTCGGGGTGGGCGCTTCTTTCTCCTCGTCGGAGTACGGCGCGCCCCGCAAGTGCTACGTCTGCAAGGAGCGGTACCTCGAGCGGCACCACTTCTACGACCAGCTCTGCCCCCGCTGCGGCGACGAGAACCACGCCCGCCGGACCGCCACCGCCGACCTGCGCGGGCGGGTGCCGCTCGTCACCGGGGCGCGCGTGAAGATCGGATACCAGGCGGCCCTCATGCTCTTGCGGGCGGGCTGCCGGGTTGTCTCCCTCACCCGCTTCCCGCGCGACGCCGCCTTCCGTTACGCGGCGCGACCGCCTCTCCCTCCTCGGCGCGGACCTGCGACACACGGGAAGGGTGGAGCGGCTCTTTCGGGGAAAGGGCTCGAGGTCGCCACTCGTTCCCCGCAGGAGGAAGTCGGCCTCGGTCGGCACCTGGGAGAGCAGGGCCGGGGGACGCGCCTCGAACCGGGCGCGGGTCGCCGCTCGTGGCCGTCCCCGGCGGCGCCGCCCCACCCCGTCGCATGAGCCCCTCGAGGCGAGCGGTCATGAGAAACGGTGCCGCGGCGTTCACCAAGAAGGACCTCGAGGAGGTGGGGCAGGGCAGGGGGGAAAGGGCTCAGGCGGCCCGGCGGCAGGGTCAGGGCCGGACGGCCATCGCCGTCGAGGCTCGGACCACGAGCTCGGCGGGGACCACGACCCGGGTCTCCACCCGCTCTCCCTCGATCCGGCCGAGGAGGATGTGGAGGCAGCGCCGGCCCAGCTCGGCGAAGTCCTGGCGCACGGTGGTGAGGGGAGGGGTGAAGTAGGCCGCCTCCGGGATGTCGTCGAAGCCCACCACCGAAAGGTCTTTGGGGACCTCGCGTCCGGCCTCGTGCAGGCGGCGGAGGAGGCCGAGCGACATCTGGTCGTTGGCCACGAACACCGCCGTGACCTCGTGCATCTGGAGGAGGCCGCGGCCCAGCTCGTAGCCCGAGCGGGGCGTCCAGTCGCCGCGGAGCAAGGGCGGCACGGGCGCTCCCGCCGCCTTCAGGGTGGAGCGCCAGCCCTCGATCCGCTCCTCGGCCTCCTTCCAGTCGGCGGGGCCGGCGAGGTGGAAGACGGTGTGGTGGCCGAGGTCGAGCAGGTGCCGGGTGGCGGCGGCGGCCCCGGCCGTCTGGTCCACGGTGGCGACGGGGATGGACGAGTCGGGCCCGGCCTCCACCGCCACCACCGGGAAGTCGGGGCGCAGGTGGCGGAGGGCGTCCACGCCGGCGCGCAAGGGGGCGATCACCCCGACCCCGTCGACCCCCTGGTCGAAGAGCCGCTGGATGGCTGCCAGCACCGCCGGGCGGTTCAAGGAGCGCAGGCTAGAGATGGTCACCGCGTAGCCGGCGTCGTGCGCTGCCTGCTCGATCCCGAGCAGGGTGGAGGCCGGCCCGTAGAGGGTGGTGTCGAAGCTCACCACCCCGAGGGTCTTCGATCGGCCGGTGACGAGCGCCTGGGCCACGGTGTTGGGCCGGTAGTCGAGCTGCCGCATCGCCGAGAGGACGCGCTCCCGCGTGTCCCGCCGGACGTGTGGGCTGTCGTGGAGGACGCGGGAGACGGTCTGGTGGGAGACGCCCGCGAGCTCGGCCACGTCGGCCATCACGGCGGTGCGGCGCTTCTCGGGCCTGGTTGTCGAGGCGCTCATCGGGTCGGAAACGCGAGCCAGGGCGGCGGATCGACCCTCGGAATTCGCTTGTGCTGCCCGCGGGAAGCGGGTCGGCCGCCCGCGATCGCGATCCTATACTAGCAGCCTTGACACGACGGATGTGAACGTTCACAATGCACGGCCTAGCTAGCCCCGGTCGACCCTCACCCGAAGGCGCACGCCTGGGGCGGCGGAGCCTCCGGCGGCCTTGGAGGAAGCGCAGCGCGTCATGCCGAGCGGTACCGAGCGAGGGGCCCGGCCTCTTTCGGCCGGTGTGTCCCCCAAAGCGGCGGGGTCGCGAAAAGCCTATCGGATTCATGGAGAAGGAGCGCACCCGGGCTTAGACAGGCCGGTTGTCTCTCGAGCCGGACCGTCCCCAGGGTCCGCAGGGCGCGCACGGCCCAGGAACCTTTCGTGCGAGAGACGAGAAGAGCCGTGGCCGAGACAAAGACCCAGGAAGTCTGGTTCCTCACCGGCAGCCAGGACCTCTACGGTGAAGAGACCCTGAAGCAGGTGGCCCGCGACGCGCGGGAGATCGCCGAGTTCCTCGACCGCTCCGGGAAGCTGCCTGTGCGGGTGGTCTTTCGGCCGGTCCTCACGAGCCCCGAGGCGATCGAGGAGATGTGCCTCTCGGCCAACTCCACCAAGGCCTGCGTGGGCGTCATCACCTGGATGCACACCTTCTCGCCCGCCAAGATGTGGATCGGCGGCCTCACCCGGCTCGACCGCCCCCTCGCCCACCTGCACACCCAGTTCAACCGGGAGCTGCCCTGGGGCGCGATCGACATGGACTTCATGAACCTGAACCAGTCGGCCCATGGCGACCGGGAGTTCGGGTTCATCTGTGCCCGCCTGCGGCTCAACCGGAAGATCGTGGTGGGCCACTGGCAGGATCCGGAGGTGGGGGAGGAGCTCGCGGCCTTCTCCCGTGCCGCCTTGGCCCTCGCCGAGTCGCGTAGGCTCAAGGTCGCCCGCTTCGGCGGGATGAACATGCGCGAGGTGGCGGTCACCGGGGGGGACCGGGTCGAGGCGCAGATCAAGCTGGGTTGGTCGGTGAACGGGTACGGGGTGGGCGACCTGGTGGGGCGGATCGCCGAGGTTCCCGAGGCCAAGGTGGAGAAGCTCCTCGAGGAGTACGAGGCGAGCTACGCCCTCGCCCCGGCGGTGCGCAAGGGCGGCCCGAAGCGGGAGAGCCTACGGGACGCGGCCCGCCAGGAGATCGCCCTGCGCGCCTTCCTCGAGGAGGGCGGGTTCGGCGCCTTCACCACCACCTTCCAGGACCTGCACGGCCTGAGGCAGCTTCCCGGCCTCGCCTGCCAGAGGCTCATGGCCGAGGGCTACGGGTTCGGGGCGGAGGGGGACTGGAAGACCGCCGCCCTGGTCCGGCTGCTCAAGGTGATGGCCGGGGGGCGTCCCGGGGGCGTGTCCTTCATGGAGGACTACACCTACCATCTCGTGAAGGGGAAGGAGCGGGTGCTCGGGGCGCACATGCTGGAGGTGTGCCCGTCGATCGCCGAGGGGAAGCCCTCGCTGGAGGTCCACCCCCTGGGCATCGGGGGCAAGGCCGACCCGGCCCGGCTGGTGTTCGACGCCCGTCCCGGCCCGGCGGTGAACGCCACCCTCATCGACATGGGGGGGCGGATGCGCCTCATCGTGGCCGAGCTCGACGTGATGAGGCCGGAGGAGCCGATGCCCCGGCTCCCGGTGGCCCGGGCGGTCTGGGTCCCCCGGCCGGACTTCCGCCGGGGCGCGCAGGCCTGGATCGAGGCGGGGGGGGCTCACCACGCCGCCTTCAGCCATGCGGTCACCTCCGGGGAGCTCGCCGACCTCGCCGGCATGGCGGGGCTCGAGTGCATCCGCATCGGCGCCGACCTCGACCTCCCGGCGCTGAGGAACGAGCTGCGCTGGAACGACCTCGCCTACCGGCTGGGGGGCTAGGGCGCCATGAGGTCTCCCTACCGGGAGCTGAAGGAGAGGGCCTTTTCCGCGAACCAGGAGATCCCTCGGCGCGGCCTCGCCATCTACACCTTCGGGAACGCCTCGGCCCACGACGTCGCCCGGGCGGTGGTGGCGATCAAGCCGAGCGGGGTGGAGTACGAGCGCCTGAAAGTCGACGACCTCGTGGTCCTCGACCTGGAGGGGCGGGTCTTGGAGGGCACGCTCCGCCCCTCCTCGGACACGCCCACCCACCTCGTGCTCTACCGGGCCTTTTCGGGCCTCGGGGGAGTGGTCCACACCCACTCCACCTACGCCACGAGCTGGGCCCAGGCCCGTCGGCCCATCCCCATCTACGGGACCACCCACGCCGACCATTTGCCCGAGGACGTCCCCTGCACCGCGGTCATGACCGACGAGGCGGTGGAGCGGGACTACGAGGTGGAGACCGGGAAGCAGATCCTGGAGTGCTTCCGCTCCCGCGATCCGCTTCACACCCCCATGGTGCTCGTGGCCGGCCACGGGCCGTTCACCTGGGGCGAGACGGCCGAGAAGGCGGTCTACCACGCGGCGGTGCTGGAGGAGCTGGCCCGCATGGCCTACTTGACCCACTCCCTCGATCCCGGGGCGGCCCGGCTGCCCGAGTCCCTGGTGCACAAGCACTTCGAGCGCAAGCACGGCAAGAACGCGTACTACGGCCAGAGCTCCGGGGACCGATGAGGAGAGGGCGCGCTTTCGGGGGGCCGATTTCTGAGGCGTGTGGGAGCAGAAGCGCGGTAGGCTCCCGACCGCCGTGCCGCTCGTTTTTGCGGCACGAGTGGCTTCGGGGGCTTCGGTGTCACGGTAGAAAGCCCGTCCGGGCTTTCATGGAGGCGTAGGAGGGTGCCCGTATGAGACGAAGGACGTACGCAATCGCTGGGATGGCGCTGGGACTCGCCCTGTTCGCGCAGGCGGCAAGTGCGCAGACCAAGTGGGCCCAGGGAATCCGCATCGTCTTCTTCCCCGGTGGACCGCAGGGCGGGGTGTTCGCCGTGAACGTGTACAACGGCGCGAAGCAGGCGGAGTACGACCTAGGCGTGAAGGTCGACTACGTCTGGTCGGACTGGGATCCGCAGAAGATGATCCAGCAGTTCCAGGAGGCCGTGGCGACGAAGCCCGACGGCATCTGCATCATGGGTCACCCGGGCGACGAGGCCTTCGACGCCCTCATCGACCAGGCGGAGGCGAAGGGGATCATCGTCACGAGTGGGAACACCCAGCTCCCCAAGGCGGAAGCGAAGTACCAGGCCAAGGGGTTCGGGTACGTCGGCGCCGAGTTGTATGCTGCGGGGCACTCCCTCGGTGCCGAGGCGGTGAAGCGCTTCGGGCTGAAGAGCGGTGATCGCGCCATGGTGTGGGGCCTGCTCTCCCAGCCCGCCCGCGGCGAGCGGACCAAGGGCGCGATCGACGCCCTGAAGGAGGCGGGGGTCACGGTCGACTACCTCGAGATCGACGCCGCCACCAACAAGGACCCGCCGGCCGGGGCGCCGACCTTCGCCGGGTACGTGTCCTCCCACCCGGACGTGAAGCTCGTCGTCACCGACCACGGTGGCCTCACCGCCACGGCCGAGACTTACCTCAAGGCGGCGGGCAAGAAGCCCGGCCAGGTGAACATCGCCGGGTTCGACCTTTCCCCGGCCACCATCTCGGCCATCAAGGGTGGATGGACCGGCCTCGTCATCGACCAGCAGGAGTGGCTGCAGGGCTACCTGCCCATCCTGCAGGTCGCACTCACGAAGGTGTACGGGTTCTCCGGCCTGCATATCAACACCGGCGCGGGATTCGTGGACAAGTCGAACGTGGACTTCGTGGCCCCGCTGGCGCAGAAGAACATTCGTTAGTCCGCTTGGGCGGACGAGGAACCGGTGGTGCGATTCGCCCGGCGCGGCCGCGAAGGCCGTGCCGGGCCCTTATTTCAAAGGTTGCCCAATGGGAAACCTGCTCGAGATGCGCAACATCTCCAAGACCTTTGGCGAGGTCGCGGCGGTCCACGGGGTGAACTTCCACGTGGGTCCGAACGAGATCGTCGGGCTCCTCGGCGACAACGGGGCGGGGAAGAGCACCCTCGTGAAGATCATCACCGGCTACCATGCCCCCGACCCCGGCGGAGAGATCTTCTGGGACGGCCAGAGACTCGAGCACTTCTCGGTCGCCGGTGCGCACGAGCTCGGCATCGAGGTCGTCTACCAGGAGCGAGCTCTGGCGGACAAGCAATCCCTGTGGCGGAACATCTTCATGGGGCGGGAGCTCACGCAGGGACTGGGGGTCCTCGATGTGCAGCGCATGCGCGAGGAGACGCTCAAGCTCATGCACTCCGCCATGGGGTTCACCTCCTCCGCGGTGAGCCCCGAGTCGACCGTCAAGACCTTCTCCGGCGGCGAACGCCAGGGGGTGGCCATCACCCGCGCCCTGTACTTCGAGGCGAGGCTCGTCATCCTGGACGAGCCCACCATGGGGCTATCGCTCTCCGAGACCAAGAAGGCGCTCGACTTCGTCGAGGGGATCAAGAAGGCGGGCAAGTCGGCGATCTTCATCGACCACAACATCTTCCACGTCTACCCGGTGGCCGACCGGATCGTCGTGCTCGACCGGGGCACGGTGGCGGGGGAGTTCATCAGGGGCGAGCTGACTCTGCAGGAACTCACCGACCGTCTCTACCACGTGGCCAAGACCGGGGCCCTGAACGCTTGAGGAGGAACCGATGAGCTCCGTTGACGTCGCTCGCCCCCTCTCCAAGACCGCCGAACGAGGGCCGGCCTCCCGGTTCCTCCGGACCTACGCCCTGCAGCTGGGCATCGTGGCGGTTGCCCTCCTGGTCTGGGTGCTGTTTCTCGTCGGCTCGCCGCGGACCTTTCTGTCCAGGGAAATCTACGGCGCCTTCATGTCCACGACTCCCTTCTTTGCCCTCATGGCCATTCCGCTCACCCTGGTGGTGATCACCGGTGAGATCGACCTTTCCTTCCCGTCGATCATGGCCTTCGGGATGACCGCCTACGACGTGGTCTTCGTCTGGACCGGGAGCATCTGGCTCGGGTTCTTCGCCTGCCTCTTGGCCGGCCTCTTGGCCGGGCTCTTGAACGGCTACATCGTGGTCAAGATCGGGGTTCCCTCGCTCGTGACCACCATCGGCACCCAGTTCTTGCTCCGGGGCGCCGTGATGATCATCACGAACGGGCAGGGCCTGGGCATGACGGAGGTGCAGTCGAGCCTCTTGCACAGCCTGCTCGTGGGGCGCGCGTTCGGATTCGTGCCCATGCAGTTCTTCTGGACGATTGCCGTCGGCCTCATCGCCTGGTTCTTCCTGAACCGCCACCGGTACGGCGCGCACGTCTATCTCACGGGAGACAACATCGAGAGCGCGCGGCTCATGGGGGTGAACGTCGGAGGGACGAAGATCGTCACCTTCGCCGTCGTGGGCCTCGTGGCCGCGTTTGCCGGGTTCGTGGTGAGCGCGGAGGTCCAGTTCTTCTGGCCGACCCTGGGTGAAGGGTACTTGCTGAACACCCTCGCCTCGGTGTTCCTCGGGGGGACATCGGTGTTCGGGGGCACGGGGACCATCTTCGGCACCTTCGTTGCCTCGTTCATCATCGGGGCCATCAACGCAGGGATCGTGGCCGCGGGCCTGACCGGGTTCTGGACCAGCTTCATCTACGGACTCATCATCGTGGTTTCCGTCTCCCTTCAGGCCTGGCTGGGCCGCCGGTTGACCTGAGGAAGAACCTGCGCCCTCCCCCCGGGCGCGCTCACCAGGCGGGTCGACGGTGGAGAGGCGAGAGGTCATCCGGGACGTTCTGGAGCACCGCCGACCGCCCTACGTCCCCTGGTCCTTCGGGTTCACGAAGGAGGCCAAGGAGAAGCTCCTCGCCCGCCTCCTTTGGCCCGGCGCCGACGACGAGGAGCTCTTCGAGGCCGTCGGCAACCACATCCTGAAGCTCGGCAGCGACATCGGCTTCTTCGAGGAGGTCGGCCCGGGACTCTTTCGGGACGTCTTCGGAGTCGTCTGGGACCGAAGGGTGGACCGGGACATCGGCGTGGTGCGGGGGGTGGTCCTCGAGGAGCCCTCGCTGCGCGGCTACTCGTTTCCCGATCCGCTCGACGCCCGGTTCTATCGGGACATCCCCCAGAAGCTCCACCGGTACGGGGATCGCTTCCGGGTCTTCCACATCGGCTTCTCCCTGTGGGAGCGCGCCTGGACCCTGCGCGGCACCGAGAATCTCATGCTGGACTTCTACCTCCACCCGGAGTTCGTCCGGGACCTTCTTCGCGCCATCGGCGAGTACAACATCGCTCAGGTGGAGAAGGCGCTCTCCTTCGACATCGACGCGGTCTACTTCGGCGACGACTGGGGGGCCCAGCGCGGGCTGCAGATGGGCCCGCCGCTCTGGCACGAGTTCCTCCGGCCCGTCCTCCAGCGCATGTACGGCGTCGTCCGGGGGGCCAAGAAGCACGTCATGATCCACTCCTGCGGGGACGTGGACGAGCTCTTCGACGATCTGGTCTCCCTGGGCGTGTCCTGCTTCAACCCCTTCCAGCCGGAGGTGATGGACGTCCACGCCCTCCTCTCGCGATACCGGGGAAGGCTCTCCTTTCACGGGGGCCTCTCCACCCAGCGACTCCTTCCCTACGGCACCGCCGACGAAGTCCGCCGGGAGTCTCGCCGGCTCCTCGAGGAGGGAGGGGAGGGAAGCTACATCTTCTCCCCGGCCCATGACGTGGAGGGGGACGTGCCCCTCGAGAACATGCTCGCCTTCATCGAGTGTGCCCGGGCCCAGCTCGCTTGACGCCGCGGCCACCTCACTCGCCACCGGGCCGATTCGCCCGATCGCCCCGCTGAGCGGGAGACTCTCGATGGTGAGCCCCGGCGGGTGGTCGTTGGGGCTCTACCGGATACCATCCACCGGAGGCATCAGTTCCGGCACATCCCGGAGCGAAGCACGGCCCACGGCGCGAGATCGCTCATCCCGTCCCAAGCGCGGAGCGGAGCGAGCGAGCCATCGACTCGACGCTCGAACAGCAGGAGGTCGCCCCGGCGTCGAGAACGCCACGGGAGCGCTCGCCCAAGCGGCTCGTTCTCCCCACGCGAGCTACAAGGTCGCGGGTGGAATCGCGCCCCCTGATCGCCGCCGCAGTCATTCGGTCGAGGCACTCGGCGAAGGGGAGGCCAGCTGCCACGGATTCGTCGAAAGCGGTGCGAGCTGGCACCAGCGTATCGAGGAGCGTCTTGTCACCGACCTTGGCGTTCCCCAGCTCCTGGATCGCAAATTGAGCGGCGGCGAGCATGCCCGAGCAAGTCCTGGCCCGGCCGACCCGCTCGAGATGCACAACCTTGCGGCCGGACCCACCCGGCATGGCGAGCTGGTCCTCGCCCTAAACCTAGCCGGCGCGCACCTCGACCCGGTTGTCGTAGAAGGTCGATCCGCCAGCCTCATCCGTGAGCCGCTGCGACGTGAGCGCGTTCACGTTCCGCGCCCCGGGGGCGTGCGCCAGCCAGAACACGCCCTCGGCCACGACCACGCCCGACGGTACGCCGGCCGCCACCCGCAGCCGGAAGGCCGCCTCGCCGAGTTCGTTGAACGCGACCACGAGTTGCCCGTCCCGCAGCCCACGAGCGGCGGCCTCCGACGGCGCCAGCTTGAGAGTCATCCCCCCAGCCCGAGCGCGCAGCTCTGGGCGCTCCTGGAAGGTCGAGTTGAGCGTGTTGAGCGCCGGCGCCGTGACCAGCCGGAGCGGCAACCCGTCCTCGGCGTGGGTGGGGAGGAATCGCGGCAAGGGTTCCCGTCCCCGCGGATTCAGGAGCTCGATCTTCCCCGATGGCGTGCCCCAGCGTGGTCCGGGCGGCGGCGCGAGCACCACCGGCTCTCCCGCCAGGAGCCGGGCCCGGCCGCCCTCCCCCAACCACCCCTCGTCCATGCGGCCGATGAGGAGCTCGATCACCTCGTCGGCGGTCATCTGGAAGATGGGCTCGCCGTACCCCATGGCCGCGGCCAGCGCCCGGAACACCTCCCAGTTCGGGCGGGCGTCCGAAAGCGGCGGGATGGCAGGCCGGACCCGCTGGACGGCGTACTGCCCGTATGACGTGTACAGGTCGGCGTGCTCCAGCGAGGTGGTGGCGGGCAGGACCACGTCGGCGTAGCGCGCCGAGTCGGTCATGAACCGCTCGTGCACCACGAGGAAGAGGTCCTCCCGGGAGAGCCCGCGCAGTACCGTGCCTTGGTCCGGGTTCACCGCGGCGGGGTTTGCACACCAGACGTAGAGCGACCGGATGGGCGGCCCGCTGAGCTCGGTCAGTGCCCGCCCCAACTCGTTGGCGTTGACCCGCCGGGTAGGCCGGAGCCGCAGATCCTCATCCAGGAGCGGGGACAGGTCGAAGGCCTGGCCGGCGCCGGTGGAGAGCAGGACGCCGCCGCCCGTGCGATCGAACACCCCCAGGACCGCCCCCAAGGCCACGATGGAGCGGACGGTCATGGCCCCGTTCCCGTAGCGCGAGGGCCCGCCCCCGACGCGGAAGAAGGGAGCCCTTGCCCGGGCCAGGGCAAGGGCCAGCCCCTCGATGGCCTCGGGCGGGAGCCCCACCCGGGCGCTCACCGCCGCCGGGGCGTAGTCAGCCAGGGCCCGGGCGCGGAGCTCCGGCCAGCCGATAGCCTCGCGCGAAAGGAACGCCTCGTCGGCTAGGCCCTCCCGAGCGAGGACGTGCACCATGGCCAGCGCCAGCGCGCCGTCCGAGCCCGGCCGCACCAGGAACACCTCGTCGGCCACGGCGGCAGTGTCGTTGGCATAGGTGTCGATAAGGAGCACCCGGCCGCCACGCCGGCGTGCCTCCTTGGCCCGCTGCACGAAATGGAGGTTAGTGGCGACGGCGTTGATGCCCCATAGCACCACTAGGTCGCTCTGGCGCGCCACCTCCGGGCTCGGCCCTGGGGTGGACCCGAGCACCGCCTCCCAGCCCGCGTCCTTGGCAGGAGCGCAGATGGTGCGGTCGAGGCGAGAGGCGCCCATGCGGTGGAAGAAGGGCAGGCCCGCGTTCCGCTGGACCAAGCCCATCGATCCGCCGGCCGAGACGGGCAGGATGGCCTCGGCTCCGTCGGAGGCGATGATCTCCTTCCAGCGGGCAGCGACCAGCGCCACTGCTTCCGCCCAACTGGCCCGGCGAAACTCCCCGGCGCCCTTCCTCCCGGTGCGGATCAACGGATGGGTGAGCCGCTCCGCCGAGTGGACGCTGCGCTCGTACCCGATCAATTTTGGGCAGAGCGAACCGCGCGAGTACGGGTGCCGAGGGTCGCCGCGGACCTTCACCACCCGGGGGCCCTCAACCTCGGCGAGGAGGCCGCAGGCATCCGGGCAGTCGAAGGGGCAAATGGAGCGGGCCAGGATCGGCATTCGCCGACTATACAGTACGCGTGATGGGCCGGGAGGCCGGTGAGGACGAAGGCGAGTTGCGCGGCGATGGCGGCGAGCGTGTCGGCCACCCGCCGCTCCGAGACGCGACGGCCGGCCTCGACGGGCGCGCGGAGGCAGAGCCAGATCGCGCGACTCACTGCGAGGCCGATTGCGGGCGGCGTAGATGGGTGCCTCGACCACTACGCGGCGCCGGGACGCGAGGCCACGGATGACGAGCTCGATCTCCCAGCGCCGGGCGTATGTGATGGCGATCTCGGCGGGAGAGGGAACAGTGACCGGTACGCTGGTCACGTCGCCGAGCCGGACGCCGGTGACGCGGATCGAGGTGAAACCCGTCCCTCCGGACTCCCGGGACCTGGCTGGCGTCCGCGAGTTCTTCTCCAGGGGGCCCCGGGGCCTGGTTGAGGGTGAAGCGGCAGGAGCGCTCGGGCAGTTCGACTCGCCGGGGTAGGATCTCCGGCGCGCCTGTCTCTCCGCGGCGTCCGTTCCTTCGCCGTTTCCCCCCGCTCGTGGCACGATTCCCTCCATGAGCGAGCGGGCCGAGGTCCTGGCGCGCCGGGCCATCCTTCGGGTGCGGATGCGCAAGGGGGATGTCCGGGCGGCGCTGGCCCTAGCGCGTTCCCTCGATCGCGATCCGCCGCGCGATCACGGGGCGGCCCGTCGCGCCTACGAGGCCGCGGCCTCGGCGGGGATGGCGGAGGCGCAGGCCACCCTGGGGGAGATGCTCCGGGACGGCCGGGGGGGGCGGCGCGACCTTCGGACCGCGGTGGAGCTCTTCCGGGTGGCGTGCGCGGCCGGACACCTCCGCGCCTTCCTCGGCCTCGCCGCGGCCCTCTTAAACGGCGATGGGGTGACCCGGGATCGGCCGGCGGCGGTGCGGCTCTACCGGCGCGCCGCCGCCCGCGGCTCGGCGGACGCCATGGTCGAGCTGGGCCTGTGCCTGCGGGACGGTCTGGGAGTTTCCCGCGACCGCACGGGCGCCCTGCGGTTCTTCCGCCGCGCCGCGGGCCGGGGGCACGCCGGGGCGGCGGGGCTGGTCGGCCAGGCCTACTGGTGGGGACGCCTGGGTGCCCCCCGCGATCGGCGGCGGGCCGCCCCCTACCTCCTCGCGGCGGCTCGCCGCGGCGAGCCCAAGGCGGCAGCGCTTTTGGGGTGGACCCGCCCCGCCCCCGGTCGCCGGCCGGGGCAGGGGAGCCCCGCTCCGCGGTCCGGCCGACCATCTTGACGCGGATCCTCTCCTGGCGCGGAGGGGCTGGCAGTGCTAACTCCCTCTTCTCAGCCAGCCGCGGCCCCCCCTCCACATGAGCCACCACGAGACCCTCCGCCGGCGAACCTTCGCCATCATCTCCCACCCGGACGCGGGGAAGACCACGCTCACCGAGAAGCTGCTCCTCTACGGCGGGGTCATAAAGCTCGCCGGCGCGGTCCGGGCCAAGCGGGGGCGCTCCAGCGCCGTCTCGGACTGGATGGAGATGGAGCGGGAGCGCGGCATCTCCATCACCACGAGCGTCTTGCAGTTCCCCTACCGCGGCTACCAGATGAACCTGCTCGATACCCCGGGGCACGCGGACTTCAGCGAGGACACCTATCGGACCCTGCACGCGGTCGATGGCGCGGTCATGCTCCTCGACTGCGCCAAGGGGGTGGAGGCCCAGACGCGCAAGCTCTTCCGGGTCTGCCGACAGCGGGCCATCCCCATCTTCACCTTCGTGAACAAGATGGACCGGCCCGGGCGCGACGCCTTCGAGCTCTTGGGCGAGGTGGAAGGGGTCCTGGGGATCGGCGCCCATCCCATCACCTGGCCGGTGTTCCGGGGCGGGATCTTCCGCGGCGTCTACCACCGGCTCGCGCGGCGGGTGTACCTCTTCGACGAGGCCCACGCCCGGTCCTCGGCGGCGGTGGGGGCGGAGCGGCCGCCGGTGGAGGTCGCCGGGCTTCTCGACCCGGCGGTGCGCGAGGCGCTCGACGAGGATGGGTACGAGCGCCTCCGCAGCGATGCGGAGCTGCTCTTGGCGGCCGGCGACGGCTTCGACCGAGAGCGGTTCCTCGCCGGCCAGCTCTCGCCCATGTTCTTCGGGAGCGCCATGAACAACTTCGGCCTCGAGCCCTTCCTCGAGACCTTCTGCGAGCTCATGCCTCCGCCGCGCCCGCGCCCCTCCGACCAGGGCCCCATCGCCCCCACCGGGGAAGAGTTCAGCGGGTTCGTCTTCAAGATCCAGGCGAACATGGACCGGGCCCACCGGGACCGGATCGCCTTCGTGCGCATCTGCTCGGGCCGGATGGTGCGGGGGATGAAGGCGCACCACGTCCGTTCCGGCAAGGACATAAGGCTCGCGAACCCCACCCAGTTCCTGGCCCGGGACCGGACCCTCCTCGACGAGGGGTGGGCCGGCGACGTGGTGGGGATCCACGACCCCGGCACCTTCGAGATCGGAGACACCCTGACCGGCGGTTCCCGCTTCACCTTCGAGGCCATCCCGAGCTTCGCCCCCGAGCACTTCACGAGGATGCTCCTCGTCGACCCCATGCGGCGAAAGCAGTTCGGCCTCGGCCTCACCCAGCTGGCCCAGGAGGGGACCATCCAGCTCTACCGCCCGCCCGCCGGCCGGGCCGGGGACCTGGTGCTCGGGGCGCTGGGCCGGCTCCAGTTCGAGGTCACGAAGTACCGGCTCGAGGCCGAGTACGGGGTGGAGGTGCGGCTCGAGCCCGCCCCCTACGAGCTCGCGCGCTGGGTCTCGCGCCGGGATGGGGGGCCGCTCGACCTCGACGAGGTGGCCGGGGCGATGGAGGGGATGGTGGTGCTCGACGTGCGCGACCGGCCGGTCGTGCTCTTCGACCGTGAGTGGGCCCTCCGCTCCGCGGAGCGCTTCCACCCGGAGTACGTACTGGCCGAGACCGCGACCGGGGTGGTGGTCCGGGCGGCGTGAGGGCGGTCCTGGGCCCGGGGGGAAAGCGGCCCTCTCTTCCCCCGCCCTTTGGGACCCTCGATCTAGAGGCTCGGGAACCGTCCGATGGCGGACAAGAGATCGAGCCGGGACTGGCGCACGCCGTCCTCGGCGATGACGGTGGCGCTGTCCGCGTCCCGGGCGGTGCGCTCGGCGTCGGTCACGTCGAGGCTGGTGGTGGCGCCGGCGCGGAAGGCTCGATCGACGAGGGAGAGGGCGAGGTGGGCGCTGTCGGCGGCGCGGCGGTTCGCCTCGAGCGAGGCGACCGCGTGCTCCAGGTTGGCGTAGGCGGTGCGCACGTCGGAACGGGCCTGCTCCCTCGTGCCCTCGAGTTGGAGCTGGGCCTCGCGCTCGAGGGCCTCCCGCTCCCGGTACTGCCCCACCCTGAGCCCCCCCTCGAAGATGGGGAAGGTGAGGAGGAGCTGCACCTGCCAGCCGCGGGCGGGGGTGGTGGCGGAGGGGGGATCCTGGCGGTAGATCTGGCCGTTGAAGGAGACGGTGGGGAGCCAGTCCGCCCAGCTGTCGGCGGTGACCCGCTCGGCGGCGTGGGAGCGGCTTCGGGCGAGGAGGACGTCGGTGCGCGTCTCCTCGACGAGCTCGAGGCCCCCGTCGACGGAGGCGGGGCCGCCGCTCAAGTCCGGTTCCCCGCCTGCGTCCAAGGGGCCGCCCGAACCGGTGGCGATCCCGAGGGCCTCCTGGGCCCGCACCAGCCCGGCCAAGGCGTCCTCGAGCTGGGCCCTGGAGGTGGCGAGCTGTTGATCGGCACGGATCTCGTCGAGGGTGTTGCCGATGCCGGTCAGGCGGCGGGCGTGGGCGTAGTCGTAGTGCGCCTGGGAGTTCTCGACCGCCGTCCGCGAGACCTCGATGGAACGCTTCTGGGCGATGATGGTGAGGTAGGCGCGGGCGGCGGTGATCGCGACCGCCCGGCGCACGTCGCGCTCGCTGGCCCGGGCGACGTCCAGCTGATCTCCGGCGTGCGACCACTGGTACCACCTCGAGGGTGCGAGCAGCGGAACGGAAAGGGCCAGGTTCTCGTTGTTGGACTGCTGGGGGACGGTGCGGATGGTGACGGTGTTGACCTGGCTCTGGCCCACCTCGACCACGACCTGACCGAGTCGCGAGGCGTCGATACGGGTGTAGGTCCCGTTCAAGGCGAGGAAAGGCAGGGAGCCCGATCGAACCTCCCAGAGGAGGGCGTCGGTCCGGGCCACCTCCTGGGCGGCGATGGTGGCGGAGGGGGCGCGGGCGATGGCGAGCTGAACCGCCCGGTCGAAGTCCACCGCCTCGAGGGGCGGCCCGGAGGGCGCCGGGGGGGGCGGCGCCGGGGCGAGGGAAGAGGCCGGGGCCGCGGGCGAGGGCGGCGGGGAGGTCTGGGCGAGGGCAGTCTTCGCGAGCAAAAGACCGAGGAGGAGGACCGTTCGTCTCATGGGGAAGGTGACGCCTAGAGGGCGGGATCGCCTGCGTCGTCGCGGTGCTGGCTCTTCGAGAAGCGCTCGAGAAGCGTGTAGAGGGAGGGGATGAGGAAGAGGGTGAAGAGGGTGGAGACGGTGAGCCCCCCGATCACCGCCCGGGCGAGGGGGAGGTTGGCCTCGCTCCCTTCGCCGAGCCCCAAGGCCATGGGGGCGAGGCCCACGATGGTGGCGATGGTGGTCATGAGGATGGGCCTGAGCCGGGTCTTGCCGGCCTGCACGGTCGCGTCGAGGAGGGGCAGGCCCCGCGATTGCAACACCCGGGCGAAGTCCACGAGCAAGACCCCGTTCGACACCACGATCCCCACCATCATGATGATGCCCATGAAGCTGTTCACCGAGAGAGTGGTCCCGGTCGCCCAGAGGGAGAAGTAGACCCCGGCGACGCCCAGGGGGACGGAGAACATGATCACGAGCGGGTCGATGAGCGACTTGAACTGGGAGGCGAGGATCATGTAGACGAGGGCGATCGCCAGGATGGCGGCGAAGATGAGGCCGGTGAAGGCCTCCTTCTGCGCTGCGGTCTGCCCGCCGAGGGTGGCGGTGAAGCCGTCGGGGGGCGGCAGCTCGTCCACCGCCTGCTGGACCTTGGCGCTCGCGGTTCCGAGGTCCTGCCCCGGGGCGACGTTGGCGGTCACGTCGATGATGCGCTGGAGGTACTTGCGGTTGATGGTGACCGGTCCGGAGGAGCGACGGATGGTGGCGAGGTTCGCGAGGTTCACCACCGCTCCCGTCGGGGTCCGGACGAAGATGTCGGACAGGTCCTGGACCCTTCCCCGGTGGGCGTCGTCGAGCCGAACGTTGATGTAGTACTGGTTGCCGGTCTTCGCGTCGATGTAGGGCACGGGCGAGTACTGGGTGGTCCCGGCGAGGCTGCTGAGCACCGTCTGGGCGACGTCGGTCTCGGAGAGGCCCAGGCGGCCGGCCTTCTCCCGGTCGACCTGCACGTCGAGCTCGGGGTAGTTCTCCTCCCGGGAGATCTGCACGTCCGTGAGGACCGGGTTCCCCCGGGCATCGGAGAGGCCGCGCATCAAGGCGGAGAGATGCTTGGCGTACTCGCCCCCCGCCTCGAGGTCGTAGCCGACGATCTCCACGTCGATGGGGGAGGTGGAGCCGAAGTTCAGGATGCGCTTCACGATCCCGCCCACGAAGAAGTAGATCTGGGTGCCGGGGAACTGCTGGCCCATGACCCTTCGGACCCGGTCCGCCAGCTCCTCGTCGCCCACCATCCGGTCCACCTTGGGGACGAGGTTCACGTAGAGGCCTCCGGCGTGGGGCCCGGTGTTCTGGCTGAAGACCGCGCTCCGGCCCACGGGGAGACCGGTGTCGGAGATGACCGTCCGCACCACCGGCTTCCCCTCCTTGCTCTTGGCGTCGGCCAGGGTTTTTTGGACCGTGTCCTCGAGGCGCGCGGTGATAATCTCGGTGCGTTGGACCTTCGTGCCGATGGGGGTCTTGAAGCTCACGGAGAACTGGCTCTCGTCGGCGTCGGGGAAGAACTCCGTGCCCACCCGGTTCTTCAGCACCCCGACGGTGGCCACGCAGACGAGGACGATGAAACCGATGACCCTGAACCTCCGCCCGAGCACCCAGCGCAGGGCGATGGCGTAGGCCTCGTCCAGCTGGTCGAACCGCCGGGTGACCCATCCACTCATCCCGTGGCCCTTTCCGTGTTCCTCCGCCTTCAGGTACCTGAGGCAGAGGATGGGGGTGACGGTGCGGGAGACGAGGAAGCTCATGATGAGGGCGAAGGCGATGGTGAGGGCGAGGGGGAGGAACAGGTTCTTCGCCACCCCGGCCAAGAACACCACCGGGAAGAACACCACGATGGTGGTCACGGTGGAGACGAAGATGGGCATGGCCACCTCCTGGGCGGCGTTCAGGACCGCGGCGCGGCGGTCCTGGCCCAGGGCCAGGTGACGGTGGATGTTCTCCAGCTCGACGATCGAGTCGTCCACCAGGCGCCCCACCCCGAGCGCCAGGCCGCCCAGGGTGAAGACGTTTAGGGTCTGTCCGGTGAAGAAGAGCAGGACGAAGGTGGCGATGATGGAGAGGGGGATGGCCACGGCGATGATGCCGGTGGCGGAGAGGGAGACGAGGAAGACGAGGATCACCGCCACGGCCAACAGGCCCCCGGTGATGGCCTCGTGCTCGAGCGAGGCGATGGCCGCCCGGATATAGGTCGACTGGTCGAAGGCGATGGCGAGGTGGACGTTCGGGGGGACGCCGCGGAGCTTGCCGATCGCCTTGCGCACGGCGTCGACCACCGCCACGGTGTTGGCCCCGGGCTGCTTCAGGACCCGGAAGAAGACCCCCCGCTGGCCGTTGACCCGGACGATCTCGGTCTGGTCGGCGGAGCCGTCCTTCACCTCGGCGACGTCGGAGATCCGCACCGGCGCGGCGGAGCTTTGGTTCTCGGGGCGGATCACCACGTCCCTCAGCGGGCGCGCCTCGCCGAAGGAGGTGTTGGAGAAGACGTTGTAGTCGGTCTGGTCGGTGCGGAGGTTGCCGGAGGGGAAGAGCAGGTTCGACTTCCCCACGGCGTTGACCACGTCCAGGATGGCGAGCCCCCGGGCGCGGAGCGCGTCGGGCTGGACCATCACCTCGATCTCCCGGACCTTGCCCCCCGCGACCGTGGCGCTCGCCACCCCGGGGATGCGCTCAATCTGCGGCTCGACGGTGTTGTAGCCGATGTCGTAGAGCTGGCGTTCGTCGAGCCCCTCGCCGTTCATGGCCACCTGGACCACCGGGATCCCGGTGATGTCCACCTTGATGACGAAGGGCTGGGTGATGCCGGGTGGGAGGGAGCTCAGGATCTGGCCGATGCGCTGGGAGACGTCGAACTGCGCGTTGTCGAGGTTCGTGCCGTACTGGAACCAGACCCGGACCACCGAGACCCCTTGCTTGGAGGTGCTCTCGATCCGGTCCACGCCCGGCGAGGCCGAGACCGCCCGCTCGATGGGGACGGTGATCGACTTCTCGATGTCCACCGGTCCGGCCCCGGTGTAGAAGGTCGCGACCTGCACGAGCGGGATGTCGATGTTGGGGAAGAGATCCACCGACAGCCGGGTGAGGGACACCCATCCCAGGGCCACCGTCATGAGCGACATCATGAGGATGAAGATGGGGTTCCGCAGGGCGATCCGGGTGAGCCACATGGCCTTCTTCCTTCACTCCGCCGCCGCGGTCAGGGACCGGGCGGTGAAGGCGTCGATGTTGCGGAAGGCGCGGACCGCGACGCCGTCCGAGAGCACGTCCATGCCGGCGGTCACGATCTCGTCAGTGGGTTTGAGGCCCGAGGTGGCCTCCATCCAGTCGCCGCCGTCGACCCCCCCTTGGATCTCCACCCGCCGGACGCGCCCGGGCACGGCCGACAGCCCGGCGCCGGCGCCCGCCTCGGGCCGCGGGGGCGAACCGCCCGCCGGCGCGGCCTTTTGCGAGGCCGGGGGCGCCGCCTCATCGCTCTTCTCGAGGACGAACACGTAGCTCTTCCCGTTCGAGATCTGGACGGTGGGCGTGGGGATGACGATCGCCGATCGGTGGATGTCGGTCACGATGGCGGCGCGGCCGTACATGCCCGGCCGGAGGATTCCGCTCGAGTTGGGCAGCTGGACCTCGGCGTCCAGGGTGCGAGCCCCCGGGTCGAAGGAGGGCGAGATGCGCACCACCTTGCCCCGCAAGCTCTGGCCCGGGAGCGCGTCCACCTCCACGTGCGCATCCTGGCCGACTCGTAGCCGGGCCACGTCGCGCTCGTTCACCGGGACGAAGACCCGGAGGACGTCGAGCCGCTGGATGAGGAGCACCGACCCGTTGGGGGATCCGGGACCGACCAGCGCCCCGGGATCGAGCCTTCGGATGGCGACGTAGCCGTCCAGGGGCGAATCGATCTTCATCTCCCCGAGCCGGGTGGCGAGGGCTCCCACGTTCGCCTGGGCCGCCGCCAGCGCCGCCTCGGTGCTCCGCACCGCGGCCTCGTCCTGTTGCAAGTCCTGCTGGGAGATGAAGCCAGTGGGGGCGAGCTGGACGGCGCGCTCGTGGTTGGCGCGCGCCAGGGCGGCCTGCGCCTCGGTCTGTGCCAGGGCCCCCCGCGCCGCCTGGAGCTGGTCGGTGAGGTCGGAGGGCCTTACCACCGCGAGCAGCTGGCCCCGTCGCACTCGGTCGCCGCGGTCGACGAGGACCGCATCCAGATATCCGAGCGCCTTGGCGCCCACCTCGGCTTGCTCGATGGGGCGCAGGTCGACCGGCGAACGGATCTCCACCGGCACGTCGCGGATCGCGACCGGCGCGGTGGTCACCGAGGGGGGGGGCCGCTGGCGCGGGGCGGAGTCCACCTTCGAGCAGGAGAGGGCGGCGGCCAGGGAGAGCACGAGGGCGATGCGGAGCATCACGGTGTACCCCTTCCGGGTGATGAAGATCGGCGGGCGGGCTCGCGCGTCCTTTCCGGGAGCACCGAGGCTCCCCGGGAGCGCAGGCCGCTTGCGGCGGGCGGGTCCGCCGGGCTCGCGGGGATCCCTTTGGTCAGGGCCGAGAGGCGCGCCACCACCTTGCCGAGCGCGAGGCGGGTGGCGGATCGCTCCTCCGGCGACAGGGCGGCGTCGATGGCGCTCCGGATGTCCTGCGCCACCGGGACGAGTCGGCGGGAGAGCGTCTCTCCTCCGGAGGAGAGCTTGAGCCTCACCCGGCGGCGGTCCGAAGGGTTTCTTAGAGCGGTCACGAGGCCCGCTTCCGAGAGCGCCCGGACCACGCGGCAGGCGGTGGCCTCGTCCACCCGCAGACGCGCCGCCAGCTCCGCCTGCGAGGAGGTGGAGTGCTCGGCGATGGCGACGAGGGCCCAGAACTGCTGGGTGGAGAGGCCGAGCGGCTCGACCTGGGTGACCACGAGTTGGCGGACGGAGCGTACCAGGAGCGAGGCGAGCAGGCCGATGGGGAGGTCGGGCATGGGAATGGTTGTCTGGCTCAACGGTTGATAGTGCAAGTCAAAGGCGCGATCAAGCCGGCTCGGGCCCCTAATCGAATTCGGTCGGGAGCGCGGGATCGTCGCGGTGCGCGAAGAGTCGTTCCACCTGGGACGGGAGCACCCGGTCCAAGGAGAGCGGGGGAAGCGCCGCCCGAGGGAACCAGTCCACCCCCGGCGTCTCGAAGCTGGTCCGTAGGCTGCCGCCCACCGCCTCGCACAGGAAGAAGAGCTTGTACGCGTAGGCGAGCTGGAGCGGGTGGGGGTGCTTGCGCTTGTCGAGGACGGCGGCGAGCTTCAAGACCCGCACCGAAAGGCCCGTCTCCTCGCGCACCTCGCGCACCGCCACCTCCGAAGGGCTCTCGCCCACCTCGGCCCAGCCTCCCGGGAGCGACCAGCGTCCATCGGAGACCTCGCGCACGAGGAGGACCTTGTCGCCGTCGAGGAGGGCGGCGCGGACGTCGACCTTGGGCGTCGCGTAACCGGGCTCGGCCGAAAGCCGGGCGGAGGCCTCCTCGAGGGAGAGGTCGGTATGGTCCGAGAGGATCTCGGCGGCGAGGGCGCGCACCTGCTCGAAGCGGTCGCGATCGAACGGGTCTTGCGAGTAGGTGAGTCCGGCCGAGGCGATGGTCTGGAGCGCGTCGGCGAGGCGAAGCCAGTCGGGCCGGTCCATGGGGGCCTCATGGTACCGGTTTTTGCAGGGCCCTGTGGGCCTGCCCCCCGCTTCCGCGGAGGCCTCCCCGTCCCTATCCCTCCTTGCGGGCGGCGAGGTGCGCCCGGAGGGCGAGGACCGCGAGTTCGTGATCCTCGCGCTGGGGGAGCCCCGACACCGTCAAGGTCCCCACGAAGCCCACCCGGCTCACCACCAAGGGCACGCACCCGCCGTGCGCGGCGTAGTCCCGCTCGTCGAGCCCCAGGGCCTCGAAGAGGGTTTGCTCCTTGAGCCTGAGGGAGAGCCCGGTGGCGTAGGAGCTTCGGAACGTCCGGTTGACCAGCCGTTTCTTTCGTTCGATCCAGTGGGCGTTGTCCGGGGACGAGCCGGGCATGGCCGCGTGAAAGATCCGCTGCCCGCAGCGCTCGACGTCGATGGCGATGGGGAGCTTCTCGGCCCGCGCCCTCTCCACCAGGGAGAGGCCGAGGTCGAGCGCGTCCTCGTTGTCGAGGGAATCGAGGACGAGTTCGCGCTCCTCGGCCAAGACCCGGGTGAGCTCCTGTTCCAGGGTTTCCACCATGCTCACCTCGTCCCGCCCGGCCAGCGCCAGTCGACGAGGTCGGGCGGGTCGACGCCGTGTTCGTGGGCGTAGAGAAGGCATCCGATCTGGCGGTTCTTGAGCTTCTCCTTCACGTGGGCGCCCGCGACCTTGAGCCGATCCACCCGGTCGATGACGTCGATGGCGATGCTGAACCGGTCGATCTGGTTCTGGATGGCGAGCTCCAAGGGGGTGTTGATGTTGCCCTTCTCCTTGTAGCCGCGGACGTGGATGTTCCGGTGGTTGGTGCGCCGGTAGGCGAGCCGGTGGATGAGCCAAGGGTACCCGTGGAAGTTGAAGATCACCGGCCGGTCGAGGGTGAAGAGGCCGTCGAAGTCGCGGTCCGAGAGCCCGTGGGGGTGCTCGCTCTCCGGCTGGAGGGCGAAGAGGTCCACGACG
Source organism: Anaeromyxobacter sp. (assembly GCA_035686075.1). Lineage (GTDB taxonomy): Bacteria > Myxococcota > Myxococcia > Myxococcales > Anaeromyxobacteraceae > Anaeromyxobacter. Next base: position 38,454 of record DASRZU010000007.1, on the reverse strand, counting down.
TTCACGAACCGGATCCTGAGGTCTTGGAAGTCGTCCCGCAGCATCGAGACGGCGGCCAAGGCCTCGAGGGTGGGGATGTCGCCGGCGGTGGCGAGGACGACGTCGGGCTCGGTTCCCTGGTCGTTCGAGGCGAAGTCCCAGGTGCCGATCCCCTTGGTACAGTGGATGCGGGCCGCCTCCATGTCGAGGTACTGCAGGTGGGCCTGCTTGTCGGAGACGATGACGTTCACGTAGTTCTCGCTCCGCAGGCAGTGGTCGGCCACCGAGAGGAGGCAGTTGGCGTCGGGGGGGAGGTAGATCCGGGTCACCCGGGCGCTCTTGTTCACGACCACGTCCAAGAACCCCGGGTCCTGGTGGGTGAAGCCGTTGTGGTCCTGCCTCCAGACGGTGGAGGTGACGAGCAGGTTCAACGAGGCGATCTCCTCGCGCCAGGAGATGCGGTGGCAGATGTCGAGCCACTTGGCGTGCTGGTTGAACATCGAGTCGATCACGTGGACGAAGGCCTCGTAGGAGGAGAGGAACCCGTGGCGCCCGGTGAGCAGGTACCCCTCCAGCATGCCCTCCAGGGTGTGCTCGGAGAGCATCTCCACCACCCGCCCGTCCGGCGAGAGCCGGGTCCCGTCCTGGTCCTCGGGCAAGACCTCGGCCATCCACGTCTTCCCGGTGACCGCGTAGAGGGCGTCGAGCTTGTTGGAGGAGTTCTCGTCCGGCGAGAGGACCCGGAAGTTCTTCGGGTTCTGCCGCATGACCTCGGTGAGGAACAGTCCCAGGGGCCGGGTGTTCTCGTGGCGAGTCTGCCCGGGCGCCTCCACCTTCACGGCGAACTCCGAAAAGTCGGGGAGCCTCAGGGGACGCTTGAGCAGACCCCCGTTGGCGTGCGGGTTACTCCCCATGCGCCGGGTTCCCGCGGGCGTCTGGGCCCGCAGGGCGGCCACCGGCGCACCGGACGCGTCGAACAGCTCCTCGGGACGGTAGCTCTTCATCCACTGCTCGAGCAGCCGGAGGTGGGCGGGGTTGGTCTTCACGTCGGGGATGGGGACCTGGTGGGCCCGCCAGAATCCCTCGAGATAGTGGCCGTCCACTTCCCGGGGCGCGGTCCAGCCCTTCGGGGAGCGGAGGACGATCATCGGCCAGCGAGGGCGGCGCACGATGCCGCCCTGACGCGCCTCGGTCTGGGCGGCCCGGATGGCCTTCACGCAGTGGTCCAGGGTGGCGGCCATGGCCTGATGCATGCTCTCCGGCTCGGAGCCCTCGACGAAGCAGGGGCTCCAGCCGTAGCCGCGAAGGAGGTCCTCGAGTTCCTCGGGGGAGATCCGGGAGAGCAGGGTGGGGTTGTTGATCTTGTACCCGTTGAGGCTCAAGACCGGGAGCACCGCCCCGTCGCGGGCCGGGTTCAAGAACTTGTTCAGGTGCCAGGAGGTGGCGAGCGGTCCGGTCTCGGCCTCGCCGTCGCCCACCACCGCGGCGACGATGAGCTCCGGGTTGTCGAAGGCCGCCCCGCAGGCGTGCGAGAGCACGTATCCGAGCTCGCCGCCCTCGTGGATGGAGCCGGGAGTCTCGGGGGTGCAGTGGCTGCCCACCCCGCCCGGGAACGAGAACTCCCGGAAGAAGCGCCGGAGCCCCTCCTCGTCGAGCCCCTTGTCCGGGTAGACCTCGGAGTAGGTGCCCTCCAGGAACACGGGCCCGAGCACGCCGGGCGCGCCGTGGCCCGGCCCGGCGAGGAAGATGAGGTCGGCGTTCTCCCGGCGGATGATGCGGTTCAGGTGCGTCCAGACGAACGACAGGGCCGGGCTCGCGCCGAAGTGGCCGAGGAGCCGGCTCTTCACCTGCTCCGGGGCGAGCGGCTGACGGAGGAGCGGGTTCTCTCGCAGGTAGATCATCCCCAGCGCGAGGTAGTTGCAGGCCCGCCAGAAGAGATCGAGGAGTCGAAGCTCCTCGGGGGAGAGGGGCGCGCCAGCGATGGTGGAGCGGGCCTTGCCGAAAGGGCTGAGCGGGGCGAGGGGCTTCGAGGGCTCGGAGGTGGCCATAGGAACGCTCTCCCGGGGGTCGTTCGCGTTGGGCGGATCTTGGTCTCGGGCCGAGGTGCCGTAAAGGGAGATGGTGGGACATGGCGCGTGCCAAGGAGGGAGGTGGCGAGCGGCCCCGGCGTGCCGCTTGCCCCCCGGCGGGGGCGCATGCCAGCATGCTGGGCCCACCGGCATGAAGACCGAGGCTCAGGACCGTGCGGTCCGCGCGCGTTGCGAGGCCCTCCTCGACAACGTCTCCGACTACGTGGCGCTCCACGCCCGGGAGAGGCCGCTAAAGCCGGCGCTCATCGAGCACCACACCGGCGAGGTGGTGAGCTGGAGGTCCTTCGACAGGGCGGTGAATGCCCTCGGGGCGAAGCTCCTCTCGAGCGGGTTCTCGAAGGGGGACGTGCTCGCGACGAGCCTCCCGCTCTTGAAGGAGCACGTCTTCCTCCTCTTCGCCTGCTCCCGGATCGGGGTGGTGGCGGCTCCGCTCGACTTGCGGCTCAGGGCGACGGAGCTGCGCGCCTGTCTCGAGAAGCTCCGGCCCAAGGGGTATTTCTTCGCCGGGGCCCCGGCCCTCTTTCCGGTGCTGAGGGAGGTGGTGGGGGCGATCCCGGGGGTGCGGCACTGGGTGCAGTTCCAGAGGGAGCCGGCGGGCATCCTCCCCGGCGCGGTGTGGGTGCGGGAGTTCACCCGCGATCTGCGGCGACGCTACCTCCTTTCGCTCCTCACGGGCTCGGTGCGCCGCTCTCGCCGGCGCGTCCGCCGCCGGGACCCGAGCCTCGTCATCTTCACCACCGGCTCGACCGGATCGCCCAAGGCGGCGCTGCTCTGCCACGAAGGCATCCTTACCCAGAACGCCGCCCTCTCGGTGGGGTTCGGGCTGCGGGCGGATGACCGGCTGCTCGTGAACCTTCCCCCCTCCCACGTGGGCTGCACCACCGAGCTGTTGGGCACGGCGATCTACGAGGGGATCCCCTCGGTGCTCCTCCAGATCTTCGACGCGGAGAAGAGCCTCGAGGCCATCGCCCGGCACCGGGTCACGGTCCTCGGGCAGATCCCCGCCCTCTACAATCTCGAGTGGAACCACGGGCGCTACCGCGAGTTCGACCTCTCCTCCCTGCGGCTCGCCATCTACGGCGGGCAGGGGGTGCCCCGCGCCTTCCTCGATCGGCTTTCCCGGATGGCGAAGGGGATCGGGACCGGGCTCGGGCTCACGGAGACGAGCGGTTTCTGCACCTACACCGCCCTGGGGGCGAGCCCATCGGACCTGGCCGAATCGATCGGGTACGACATGCCGCTCTGCCCGATCACCATCCGTGAACCGATGCGGCCCGACGGCACCGCCGGAGCCGAGCTCTTGCCGGGCCGGATCGGGGCGGTGTGCCTGAGCGGCCCGCAGCTCTTCCTCGGGTACGCGGGCGACCCCGCGGCCACCGCCGCTGCCCTCTCCCGCGAGGGGATCGTCTACACCGGCGACCTGGGCTCCTACGACGAGCGGGGCCTGCGCCTCGTGGGCCGATCGGGTCTCGTTCTGAAGCCCAAGGGCTTTCAGGTGTTCCCCGGCGACCTCGAGAGCCACGTCCTGTCCCGGTTGGAGGGCGCGGCGGCGGCCGCTTGCGTGGGGGTCGATCACGCCGTCTGGGTGGAGGCCATCGTGCTCTTCGTGGAGTGCGCACCCGGCCGGACGGTCACGGCCGAACAGGTGATGGAGGCCTGCGCCAAGGTGGCCTCGTATGCCCGGCCCAGCCACGTCGAGGTTGTGCCCGCGGGCGCCCTTCCCTTGAACCGGGTGGCCAAGACCGACTACCTCGCCCTGAGGGAGCGGGCTCGCGAGATCGTCGCACGGCTCCGGGCGGAAGGCGGCTGGGACGCGCGACGGTGACCGCCCTTCGGGCCCTCCGCCCGGTGGAGAGGCCCGCGACGGGTTCGCCCCGATCTCAACCGGCCGGGCGGTTCGAGCTCTAGTGCCCCATGGCCGCTCCCCCCGGTGCCGCACGGCGGGTGAGGAGCACGAGCGGAACCATGAGGGCCGCGAACCAGCCGAGCACGTAGAGCACGTCGATGTAGGCGAGCGTCTGCGCCTGTCGAGCGAGCTCGTGGCCGAAGGCGCCGTAGGCCTTCTCTGCCGCGTCGAAGGACGAGTTCCCGGCCCGGGCGAGCCCGGCCGCCACGGCGTCCAGCCAGGCCCGGAGGGCCTGGTTTCCCCGCCCCAGGCTCTCGACGAGGCGCGCCTGGTGGAACTGCGAGCGCCGCGCCAGCATGGTGGTCAAGAGGGCGATGCCGATGTCGCCGCCCATGTTGCGGGAGAGGTTCATGATCCCGGAGACGGCGTTGTTCCGGGAGGGCGGGATGCCCTGGTAGGCGGCGGTGTTGATGGGGACGAACAGGAAGGCCATGCCGATCGACTGGTATACCCGGAGCAGCGTGGCGGTCCTAAAGTCGATCCCGGGATGGAGGGTGTGGGCCATGTGGAAGAGGGAGAGCGCCAGGACGGCGAAGCCGAAGGCGATGAGCCAGCGAGCGTCGATCCGGCCGATGAGCCGCCCCACGAGCGGCAAGAGCAGGATGATCGTGAGCCCTCCCGGGGAGAGCGCCTCGCCCGCCTGCTGGGCGCTGTAGCCGAGCCAGGTCTGGGTGTACTGGGGCAAGAGCACGGTCGAGCCGTAGAGAGAGATCCCCAAGACCAGCATGAGGAAATTCGAGGTGGCGAAGCTCCGGCTCCGGAAGAGCCGCACGTCCACCATCGGGTTCTTCTGGTGCCACTCCCAGAAGACGAAGGCGACGAGGGATAGGGTGGCGATGAGGGCGAAGGCGGTGATGGCGGAGTCGTTGAACCAGTCGGACTCCTGCCCCCGGTCGAGGACCACCTCCAGGGAGCCCAGGCCCAGGGCGATGAGCCCGAGCCCCGCGAAGTCGATGCGCCCGGAGCGCCGGCGGGCCTCCTTGAGCCAGGGGGGATCCTGCAGGATGCGGCTGGAGAGGAGGAGGGAGGTGATGCCCACCGGGATGTTGATGAAGAAGACCCAGCGCCAGGAGAAGTGGTCGGTGATGAAGCCCCCCAAGGTCGGGCCGATGGCGGGAGCGAGGACCACCGCCATGCCGTAGACAGCGAAGGCCATGCCCCGCTTCGCCGGGGCGAAGGTGTCGGCGAGGATGGCCTGCTCGGTGGGGGCGAGACCGCCGCCTCCCACGCCCTGGAGCACCCGGAAGAACACGAGCGCCCCGAGGTTCGGGGCGACTCCGCACAAGAAGGAGGAGGTGGTGAACAGGGCCACGCAGGTCATGTAGAACCGCTTGCGGCCGAATCGGGTCGCGAACCAGCCGCTCACCGGCAGCACGATCGCGTTCGACACGAGGTAGGAGGTGAGCACCCAGGTGGCCTCGTCCTGGCTCACGGAGAGATTTCCCGCCATGTGCGGCAGGGAGACGTTGGCGATGCTCGTGTCCAGGACCTCCATGAAGGTGGCGAGCGTCACGGTCATCGCCACCACCCAGGGGTTGTGGCCCCCGGTGAAGGTCTGCGGCTGCTCGGTCATCGGAGCGAGACCTTGGGCTCGACCGACATTCCCGGGCGAAGCCGATCGAGGCCGCCCTGGCCGGGCTCGAGGGTGATCCGGACCGGGATCCTCTGCACGACCTTCACGTAGTTGCCGCTGGCGTTCTCGGGGGGGAGGAGGCTGTACATCGACCCGGTGGCGCCGGCGAAGCTCTCGACCCGGCCCTGGAAGTCCTTCCCCAGGGCGTCCACGTGAACGGTGACGGGCTGCCTGAGGCGCATCCGGCGCAGCTGGGTCTCGCGGAAGTTGGCGGTCACCCACAGGCCGCTGGTGCGGGTCAAGGCCATGAGCTCCTGGCCCACCTGGATGCGCTCCCCGGGGTTGACGCTCTTGCGGCCGATGATCCCGTCGGCCGGGGCGGTCACCTTTGCATAGCTGAGGTTGAGCTCCGCCTGGTGGAGCTCGGCCTGGGCGAGCTCGAGGTTCGCGCGGCGCGCCTCGACCACCGCCTCGCGGGAGGCGAGCTGTCCGGGGGCGGTCTGCTCGGCCTCGTGCAGCCGGGACTCGGATGCCCGCAGCCGGGCCTCCCGGCCGTCGAGCTGCCTCTGCGCGGAGAGGACGGCGGCCACCGCGACCTCGTACGCGGTCGCGCGCGCGTCGTAGTCCTCCTGGGACATGCTCTGACCCGCAAGGAGCTCCTTGGCGCGACCGAGCTGAGAGCGGGCTAGCCGCTCGTTGGCCCGGGCTTCGTCCAGGCTGCGCTGGGAGGCGTCCACGTCGGCGCGGGCGCTCTCTAGATCGGCCCGAGCCTGCTGCACCGCGCTTCGGCTCGTGACCCGGGTGATGGCGACCGTGGGCTGATCGGAGGCGATCTCCGCCTCTGCCTGGGCGACGCCCGCTTTGGCCCGGGCCACCGCCACCTCCAGATCGGTGGGGTCGAGCTCCACGAGGACCTCGCCTTTCTTCACCTCTTGGTTGTCGACCACGTGGACCTCGGTGACGCTTCCCACCACTCGGGAGCTCACGGCGACGATGTCGCCGTCCACCGCCGCGTCGTCGGTATCCTCGTAGGTCCGGGCGTAGAGCCAATAGGCGATCCCCCCACAGAGGGCGACGAGCACCGGGATGGCGACGAGAGCCCGCCGGTAGGGACTGCGGGGGAGGGTCCCCGACTCGTCGGCCGCGGGCTCGTCCTCGCGCGGCGTGGGCCTCGGGGCCCGGGCCGGGCTCCCGCCGTTCGCCCGGACGGCCGGAGCGGGGTGGACCGGATGGGGCGAGTCCAGGGCCGGGGTGGTCTGGTCGTCCATGAGGGCTCTCCTCGACCGGGGAATAAGGCGGGGATGGCGTTCTCGCCCTGCGTCGGGCCCGCCGACCCATTGCGGGCTGCGACACGAAGGCCGCGCTCGAGGGGCGTCGGGCGGCGGGGAAGGGTCGTTGGGCTCGAGGGCCCACCCCCATCTGCGGACCCGGCCGCCGCGGTCGCTCGGTCTCGGCTAGATTCCTAAAGATGCAGCCGTTCCTCCCCCGGTGGCTCTCGTCCGTTCACCACGACGGCTCCCCGCGCTACCTGTCCAGGCAAAATCCGCAGCTGGGGGAGAAGGTCCGGGTGAGGCTCCGCACCGGGGCCGAGGCACCGCTCCGGCGCGCGTTCCTGCGCACCTGCCCGGACGGCGAGGAAGCGCTCGCGCTTCTCGCGCCCGTCCGGGAGGGGGGGCCGGCCCGCTGGTTCGAGGCCTCGCTCGTCGCGACCGAGCGGATCGTTCACTATCGGTTCGTCCTGGAGGCCGAGGACGGCGTCTTCTTCTACGGTGCAGCCGGCCCGTCCGCCCACGACCCCTTGGACGCCACCGATTTCCGGCTCCTCTCGGGCGAGCCGCCTCCCTCGTGGCTCGAGCGCGCCGTCTTCTACCAGATCTTCCCCGACCGCTTCGCCAACGGCGACCCCGCGCAGGACCCGCGTCCCGACGAGTACGTCTACCGCGGCGGGCGCCCGCGCACCTTCAGCTGGGGGGAGGCGCCCCCGAAGGAGCAGCCGTTCCCGCTGGTCTTCTACGGCGGCGACTTGCCCGGCATCGTGCAGCGGCTCGAGCACGTGGTCCGCCTGGGCGCGGACGTCGTGTATCTGAACCCGGTCTTCACCGCCCCCTCGAACCACAAGTACGACGTGGCCGACTTCGACCACGTCGATCGGCACCTGGGCGGCGATGCGGCGCTCATCCGCCTGCGGGAGGCGCTCAGCGCCCGGGGGATGCGCTACCTCCTCGATCTCGTCCCCAACCACGTCGGCGTATCGCACCCATGGTTCGGGGCGGCGCAGGCCGACCGCGGTTCGCCCGAGGCCGCGTTCTTCACCTTCGAGCAGCACCCGGACCGGTATCTCTCCTGGCTCGGCGTCCGGACCCTTCCGAAGCTCGACTACCGGAGCGAGGAGCTCATGCGCCGGATGGTGACCGGCCCGGAGTCGGTGGTTCGACGGTGGCTCCGCCCTCCCTTCTCGGCCGACGGCTGGCGGGTGGACGTCGCCAACATGCTGGGGCGGGCGGGCGAGGTGCAGCTCTCCGCGGAGGTGGCTCGGGCCATCCGCCGGGCGGTGAAGGAGGCCCGCCCCGACGCCTTTCTCCTGGGCGAGCACTTCTATGACGCCTCGGGGAGCCTGCAAGGGGACGAGTGGGACGCGACCATGAACTACGCGGGATTCACCTTCCCGCTCAGGACCTGGCTGCGCGGCTTTCGCCTGCGCGCCCGCGGGGTGGAGCCGGAGATCGCCTCTCCCGTTCCCTCGACCACCGCGGCGTTCGAGGCGGCCTTGCGGGCGCGCCGCTCTGCGATCCCCTGGGCGGTGGCGCTTCGTCAGTACAACGCCCTCGGCAGCCACGACATCCCCCGCATCCGGACCGCCCTGTCCGGCCGCGACGCCCTCCACCGCCTCGCTGCCGCGGTCCAGTTCACCTATCCGGGGCTCCCGGCCGTGTACTACGGCGACGAGATCGGGATGGAGGAAGTGCCCGGGCTTTCCGAGCGCGGTTGCATGATCTGGGACGAGGCCCGCTGGGACGCGTCGCTCCTCGCCTACCACGAGGATCTCGTGCGGCTACGGCGCGGAACGCCGGCGCTCTTATCGGGAGGCTTCCAGGTCTTGGCGGTGGAGCGGGACACGCTCTCCTACCAGCGCGAGGGGGCGCTCGACCGGGTGGTGGTGGTCGCCCACCGGGGGACCGAGCCCCGCCCGGCCGGCCCGTTGCCCGTGGCCGATGGGGGCCTGCCGGAGGGGCTCGAGCTCGTCGAGCGCTTCAGCGGGCGGACGGCCCGGGTGAAAGACGGGGCGCTCGAGCTCCCCCCGCAGTCCCAGGGGGCGGGGATCTGGATCGCGGAGAAGGACGGGGTCCTTCCCCTCGGCTAACTCTTCCCGCGCGGCGCACCGAGCGCCTGACTAAGGAAGACTCAGTGTTCACCTTCCAGCCGAGTTTCCTGGGGTTCGGGCCCCCCGGCTTCGACCGCGCGTTCCGAGGGGCCTCGCGGATCTTCCTCGACCAGGCCGCCTGGCTGGACTATGCGCCCGGTTGGGTGACCGGCGCCGACGTCCTCTTCGAGGAGGTGCTGAGGGGGAAGGACTGGAAGCAACGGACCCGGTACATGCACCAGGGAAGGGTCCTCGAGCCGCGGCTCACCTCCGGCTGGTCCCTCGCCTCGGGCGAGGCGCTCCGCCCGTCGCTCGTGGACGAGCTGCGCCTGTGCCTGGGCGAGCGGTATGGGGTGGTCTTCGACTCCGTGGGTTTCAACTTCTACCGCGATGGCCGGGACAGCGTCGCCTGGCACGGCGACCGCATCGACCCTGCCATCGCCGAGCCGATCGTGCCGCTCGTCTCGCTGGGCGAGCGGCGCAAGCTCGCGTTCCGGGAGAAGGGCGGGGGGCCTTCCCGGGCCTTTCTCTTGGGAGGGGGCGACCTGCTCGTCACCGGTGGCACCGCCCAGCGGGCCTTCGAGCACGCCGTGCTCAAGGTGGCGAGGGCGGGCCCGCGGATCAGTATCGCCTTCCGCTACGGGCTCGCCGGAGAAGGGAGCCGGACCTAGGGCCGGCGGTAAAGCCCCGGCGCTTTCCCCTGGGGGAGCCCCGCCGCTCGGTCATCCGCCCGGGGCGGTGCGTGCGCTCTCGGCCCAGCCGGCGGCGGCCGCGGCGATCTCGGCGAGGAGGCGGGCCGCGGCGAGATTGGCGGCCACCACCCCGCCGTACGGGTCGTCGGCCGCCGCCGGCTCGAGCGCGACGAACACCCGATCCCCGAGGGTCCGACGAGCGACGAGGTCGACCAGGCGGACCCGGAGCTCCAGGCGGACCCGGCTCGGGCGCACGGTGAAATCCTGCTCGAGATGGAGGATCTGGGTGTCGAGGGAGAGGCGGGCCGGCGCCTCGGTGGCCGGGTCCTCCACCACCGTGAACTCGCCCGTGGCCTCGAGCGCCCGCGCCAGGAGCGGTGCGAGCATGTGTCCGGGGGTGTCCACCCAGGCGCTGCGAGCGAAATAGCTGACCTGGTGTTCCCGAGGGACGTAGATCATTCCGTGGCCCTCGAGTCCCGGGGCTGCGCGCGGGGGAGCGAGCGCGATGGGTGTCCTCGCGCCGGCGGCGGGGAGATCGTTCGCCTCTTGGGCGGGGTCGAGCGCGTAGAGGTCCTGCGCGGCCGGTTTGGGCAGGTTCGGCGAGATGCAGCCGAGGAAAGCGGTTGCAAGGGCGAGGAGCAGGCGGTCTTTGACCGGGGGCATGTCATTCCCCCGGCCCGGGGGCCCGCTGGGCGCGTCCGAGGACGAGAACGCTCGGGTCCCGCTCGAGCTCTGCCGAGAGCCGCCCCAGCGAGGCGCTCGTCTCGCGCAGGTCGAGGAGGAGGCGCTCCACCTCGGGGAGCACCTCGGTGCGGACCTGCCTCACGCCTGTGCTCGCGTCCTCGATCGTGGCGTTCGCGCCGCTGAGGGTGGCCCGGGCCGCTTCTCCCGCCCGGGCGAGCTCGTCCCCCATGCGCTCCACGGCGTCGGCGCTCTTGCCGATGCGCTCGATGAGCCGGGGGAGGGCGGCGCTCGCCTTCTCGCCGTTCTCGAGCAACCGAGAAGTCGCCACGATCGAGGCATCGATCTCATCGGACCGGCGGGCCAGGGTGCCCGTGAGGCGGGCGAGGTCGCTCACGATGCCCTTGAGCGCCTCGCGCGTGCTCGGATCGAGCGTCTCGTTCAACCGGGTGGTGACCCGGTCGAGATCGGCGACCAGAGAGGTCGCGGCGAGGTCGAGGCGGGAGAACAGCGAAGGCCGCGTGGGGATGACGGGCAGGGCCTCGCCCGGCTTCGCCCGGAGCGGAGGCGAGCCGCGGGTGCCGCCCTCGAGCTCGACGTACGCGATCCCCGTGAGACCTTGCACTCCCAGGGTGGCGTAGGTGTCCTCCTGCACCGGCGTCCCCTTCTCGATGGAGAGCTCCACGCGTACCCGAGCGGGATCGGAAGGATCGAGTTCGATGGCACGCACGGTGCCGACCTCGACGCCCCGCACCTTTACGGAGGACCGGAGGTTGAGCCCGGAGACGGAGTCGGAGAAGAAGGTGAGGTAGGTGTCTCGGACCTTCCGCGAGAGTTGACCCGAGCCGAGCCAGAGCACCGCGCCGATCCCGGCGAGGCCGAGCGCGAGCACGAACGCGCCCACGACCGCTGGATTCATCTTCGTGTCCATGGTTGTCCCCTTGCGGCGCGGCCCCGCGGACCGTGGAAGTACTCCCGGATGGAACCCTCCGAGCTCGACAGGGCTTCCATGGTTCCCGGCCCGATGATGCGGCCCTCGACCAGGAAGGCCACCCGGTCGGCGACCCGCCACAAAAAGTCGAGGTCGTGCGTCACGACGAAGAGGGTGAGGCCGAGGAGCTCCTTCAGCTTTCGCACCAGGTCGTCGACGCCGCTCGCGCTCAGCGGGTCGAGGCCGGAGGTCGGCTCGTCGAGGAAGAGGAGTTCCGGGTCGAGGGCGAGGGCGCGGGCGAGCGCGGCCCGCTTGCGCATCCCGCCCGAGAGCTGGGATGGGTACTTGGAGGAAGCGTCGGCGGGAAGGCCCGCCAGCGAGATCTTGAGCAGGGAGAGCTCGTGCACCCACGGTTCCCGGAGGGAGGTGTGCTCCCGCAAGGGCAGGGCAACGTTCTCGGCCACCGTGAGGGAGCTGAAGAGCGCACCCCGCTGGAACACGACCCCCAGGCGCCGCCGGAGCGCCAGCGCCTCCGCGCCGCCGAGGTCGCCGAGCTCGCGCCCCAGCACCCGGATCGAACCGGACTCGGGCCGCAGAAGAAGGATCATCTCGCGCAGCAGGGTGGACTTGCCACACCCGCTGGCACCGGCGAGCCCGAAGACCTCCCCCCGCTCCACCGCGAGGCTCACGCCGTCGTGGACGATCGTGGACCCGAAGCGGGTCCGCACCTCGCGCGCCTCGATGATCGGGCCCTGATGGGGATGGGCGGTCGTCACGGTCAGATCCCGAGCGCGCTGAAGGCCACGGAGAAGAGCGCATCCGCTACGATCACGAGGAACACCGATTGGACGACGCTCACCGTGGTGCGATGCCCAACGCTCTCGGCGTCCCCGGCCCCCTGTAGCCCCTGGTAGCAGCCGATCACCCCGACGATCGCGGCGAAGACGGGCGCCTTCCCCACCCCGACCAGGTAGTCGGAGAGGCCGATCGCCTTCACGAAGCGTTCGAGGAAGACGTCCCATTCCACCGACAGCTTGGCCCGGGCCATGACCATCCCCCCGATCACCCCCACCGCGTCGGAGTACACGGTGAGGAGCGGCAGGGCGATGAGGAGCGCCAGGATCTTGGGGAGGACGAGGAGCTCGGTGGGGGAGATCCCCACCGTCCGAAGGGCGTCGATCTCCTCCGTCACCTTCATGGCCCCGAGTTGGGCGGCGAAGGCCGACCCCGAGCGACCGGCAACGATGATGGCGGTGAGGAGCGGCGAGAGCTCGCGCAACATGGCGAACCCCACCAGATCGGCCACGAAGATGTTCGCGCCGTAGCGGCTCAGCTGCGCCGCTCCCTGGTAGGTGATGACGATCCCGAGGAGGAACGAGAGCAGCCCGACGATGGGCAGGGCCTCGAAGCCGGTCGCCTGCAGGTTGTGGAGGACGGAGCGGAGGCGGATGCGCCGCGGGTCCACGAAGGCGCGGGCCGCGACGCACGCGCCGTGGCCCAAGAAGGCGAGGACTCCCACCGCATCGCGGGAGATGGCGAGCACCCCTTCGCCGATGCGGTCGAGAGGGTTGAGCGAGCGAGGGGGCAATGCCGGGGGCAGGGAGATGGCGCTCTCCCTCGTCACCATCTGGAGGAGGGCCTCGTGCTCGGTGCGGAGCCGGATCACGACCGCGTGCCCGGTGTGCTCGAGGGCCTCGCGCACTTTACGGAGCGCCCAGGCGCCTGCGAAATCGAGTCCGGAGAGCCCCGAGCCGTCCACCGAGACCTCTACCGCGGTGGGCCAGAGGAGCCGGGGAAGGCGCTTCTGCACCCCGTGCAGCTCGCGGACCGTCCAAGGGCCAGTGCACCAGACGGTGCTCCCCTCGACCCGAATGTCGGCAAGGACCGCTCGCCCGACCATGTCCGTTCCTGCCGCAGGGTGAAATCACAGGAAGGGGGGGAACGCGAACAGCTCGTCGGGGGGCCCCTCTAATAGGCGGGGGCGCCCGCGGACGGAGCGACCGGTGGCCTCGCCCCGAGCTCCTCTTCGTTCCACCCGCCCGTCGACGGTTTGAACGGGGAGTTCGGGCGTCACGCCCGCCGTCGCAGGGCGGCCGCCTGGCACAGCCGTCGGCGCTCCTCGTGGGCTCCTCGCAGGGCCTCGGCCATGCCCGTGACGAGGCCCGGGGAGGCGGTGCGCGGTGAGCCGGGGAAGGGGGGGGCGGGCGCGTATTCCAGGGCGAGGGCGATCCTTCGGGCCGCGTCCTCGCCCGCGAGCAGGGCTGCGAGGGAGAGCCCGAGATCGATACCGGCGGTCACGCCGGCGCCGGTCACCCGGTTCCGGTCCACCACCACCCGCTCGGCGATGGGCGTCGCGCCGAAGATGGGGAGGAGGTCGAGGACCGTCCAGTGGGTGGTGGCGAGGTGGCCCCGGAGGAGGCCGGCCGCTCCCAGGGCCAGGGCGCCGGTGCACACGCTCGTGACGAAGCTGACCTCGCGCCCCCGAGCCGCGATGAAGTCCAGGGTGGCGTCGTCCTCGAGGAGAGCATCCACCCCGGCGCCGCCGGGCACGCAGAGGACGTCGAGGGGGGGAGCGCGGTCGAGGGTGAAGGTGGGGAGGAGGGCGAGGCCGCCCTCGGCCACCACCGGGGTGGACTCGCGGGAGAGGAGGTGCACCTGCGCTCCCGGGACGCGGCAGAGGACCTCGTGCGCGCCGGTGAGGTCGAGCTGGGTGAGCCTTGGGAAGGCGAGGAAGCCGATCGCGATGGTGGGCACGCCCATCTTGTAGCAGCGCCGGGGCTCAAGGCCCAAGAGAGTTGACACCCCCGTCCGGCCACCGCATCCTGCCTCGCCTCAAGGGAGGCGGAGCGAGCGGATGACGCTGGACCACGTCGGCATCGAGGTGAAGGATCTCTACGCGGTGGAGCTCTTCTACCGCAAGGCTCTCGGGTTCACGCTTCGGTATCGATACGTGAGCCACAACACGCCGGGCCTACGGACCGTCTTCTTGGAGCGCGACGGCGTGCGGCTCGAGCTCTTGGAGCGGCCGCGCCAAGACGACTTCCTCGCCCGGCGCGCCTTCGCCCCCGATCACCTCTCGCTCCACGTCCCGGACGTGGACGCGGAGCACGCTCGCCTCGCCGGCCTCGGGTTCCCGGGTGCCCTGGTGGGGTCGCCCCGCAACACCGGGGACGGGTTCCGGGAGCTCACCCTCCGAGATCCGGAGGGGAACCTGGTCGAGATCTCGACCCGGATCGGGCCGGAGCCGCTCTACCCGGTCCGGGCGGTGCTGTTCGATCTCGACGGGACCCTCATCGACAGCGAGGAGAACTACTACCTGGCCGACAAGGAGGTCCTGGGCCGGCGCGGGGTCGAGTTCACGCAGGAGGACAAGCGCAAGTACATCGGGGTGAGCGGGTTCGTGCTCATGTCGGACCTCGTCCGCCGCTATGGGTTGCCCGACGATCCGGCGGCGCTCTGCGTGGAGAAGGATCGGGCCTACATGGAGCTCGCAAAGACGCGCACCCGGCTGTACCCGGAGATGAAGCGGTTCTGGGATCTCGTCCGCGGCCGAGGGATGAAGGTGGCGGTCGCCTCGGGCACGGCGCCCGAGGTGATCGCCCGGCTCCTCGAGGTGGTGGGGCTACGGACCGAGGTGGAGGTGGTGGTGTCGGCCGAGGAGGTTCCCCGGGGGAAGCCCGCACCGGACGTCTTCTTGGAGGCGGCTCGGCGCCTCTGCGTTCCGCCCCAGGAATGCGCGGTGGTGGAGGACTCCCGCTACGGGGTGGAGGCGGCTCGGCGAGCGTTCATGCGCTGCATCGCGGTCCCGTACCTCCACGAGAAGCCCCTCGACGACGCGTTCCTCATGGCCGACCTGCTCTTTGAGGACGGGATGGACCGCTTCGACGCCCTTCGGGCGCTCGATTGGGTGGAGGCCCAGGAGAGCCGCCACCGCTAGAGGGCGTTCGTGAAGCGGCGACGCGCTCGTTTCGCCCTCGAGGCGAGCGACTCGGCCTTTGGGCCTTCTACTGCACCGGCGCGAGCCCCTGCGGCCCGAGAGCCACGACTTCACCGGGCCGGAAGGGCGAGCCACCCCGATAGGTGAACGTCTCGTACCCGCCGTCGTCGAAGCGGACGTGGACCTCGTACCATCGGTTCTCCGGGCCGCTCTGGCTCGCCGCCGCGCCGACCGCCGCACCGCCTGCTGCGCCCACGAGCGCTCCCGCCGGGTTCATCTCGGAGTGCGCGTACCCCCACCTGTCGTAGTGGGTGTAGCCGGTGAGCGCTCCGCCCAGGATTCCGCCGACGATCGCACCCGCCACCGCGCCGGCCGCCGGGTTGCCCTCTTGCCTCTCTACGACCTCCTGCACGCGCTCCACGCGGCCGTACCGGTAGGCCGGCTGCCCGTAGGGGTCCTCGAAGGTTCGGGTCTCGGTGGTGGTCGTCACGCAGGCGGAAAGAGTGAGGGAGGCCACGGCCAAGAGGGCGAGTGCTCGGGTCTTCATTCTCACGTCCTCCGCGCGGGGCTTTGGGCCGCGCTCCTTGTGAAGAAGCTTCGACGAGATGCAATGCATGCGAGGGGCCAAGGAGTAATCACGCGTAACTCAACGGATATATCGAGAATCCACCGCCTATAAGACCGTGCCTCTCCATCACGCCCTGTTGCCCTGCCGCGCACGCGGTCGAGCGCAGAAAGCTCGGACCCTTGGGAGTCGCACGGGGTTCGCTCTCCTTGGATGGTCCGAAAGCCGAGCTGGGCGGCGCCCGGGTTAGGAGGCCGAGGGTGACGCGGAGTGGCCCAAAGGCCCGACGGTGCGGGGGCGCCAAGGGCAAAGGGGGCGTAGAGTCCCGCTCATGGGCGCCTCGATGGGGAGAAGGTGGATCGCCGCCATGGCGGGGCTCGCCTTCGCCTCGTGCGCGACCGAAAGTGGGTCGTTCCCGCCTCCGGCCACGGGGGTCGTGATCGTCGCGACCGGGGTGCTTTCGTTGAACGCCGGAAACGGGACCGCGGTTTTGGGTTCGGCGACCTGCTCAGTGGGGACGTCCTCTGCGGGGGTGGCGGTCGCGGCCCTTCTCGCATCGGACCAGCCGGCGACCTGCACGTACCTCTTGGAAGGCGAGGAGAAGGCGAACGCGCGTTCCATCGAGATCGTCGTGGTGCGTGTCGACCTCTCGAACCTCACGACGAGCATCACCCCGGGGAGCTATGCGGTCCAAAGCGGCGCCTCGGCCGAGGGGACTTACGCGTTGGTCTCGGTGGTGCAGCGGGACGCCTCCTGCGGGGTGAGCGAGGTGACCGCGTTCGCGGGGACCGTGACGGTGATCTCGATCGATGGGACCGAGCTAGAGGGGACGGTGGACGCACAGCTCACGGACGGCGGGACCGTCATCGGCTCTTTCGGCGCGGATCTGTGCTCGGCGAGCTTTCCGGGCGACGTCTGTGCCGGGAGCATCGGGCCCTCGAACGCGGTCTGTGCGCCGTAGGTTCTTCCCCGGTCGGCGGGGCGGGGGGCGCGGGCGTTTTGGGCTGCCTCGGCGCCTCGGGCCTATTCTTTCTCGCCGAGGATCCGGTACAGAGTCTTCCGGTCGATTCCCAGGATCTCGGCCGCGCGGGTCTTGTTGCCCCCGGTTTCGGCGAGGATCTGGGTGGCGTACCGGCGCTCAACCTCGGAGAGGGTCGGGCGTTCCGCAGACCCGGGCGGGGGAACGCCTTGGGGGAGGCCGCGGAGGCGTTCCGGCAGGTCTTCGGGGACGACCAATCCTGCCGCGTTGAGCGCCAGGGCCCGAGCGATCACGTTTTCGAGCTCGCGGACGTTGCCGGGCCAATCGTAGGCGAGGAGCAGCTCGCGGGCTGCCGGGGTGATGGCAGCCCCCTCGGGCCGGCCGTGCTTGGCGGCGAAGTGCTCGGCGAGGAGCGGGATGTCCTCCCGCCGCTCCCGGAGGGGAGGCAGACGGATGGTCACAACGTTGATGCGGTAGTAGAGGTCCTCCCGGAACTTCCCCTCCTGGGCGAGGCGGGAGAGGTCCTTGTTGGTCGCGGCGAGGACGCGGACGTCGACCGGGATGGGCTCGTTGGCGCCCACCCGGCGGATCTCGCCTTCCTGCAGGGCCCGCAAGAGCCGGGCCTGGAGGGCGGGGCCGACGTCGCCCATCTCGTCGAGGAACAGGGTGCCGCGGTGGGCCTCCTCGAAGAGCCCGCGCCGGGCGGTCTGGGCGCCGGTGAAAGCCCCCCGGGCGTGGCCGAAGAGCTCCGACTCGAGGACGCCCTCGGCGATGGCCCCGCAATCGACGGCCACGAACGGACCGGAGGTGCGCTTCGAGGCGGCGTGGATGGCGCGCGCCACCTGCTCCTTGCCCGTGCCGCTCTCCCCCTCGATGAGGACGGTGGCCTCGCTCTGGGCGACCCGGGCCGCGGTCTTGAACACCTGGAGCATGGGTTCGCTGCGGCCGATGATGCCCTCGAGTCGGTATTTCTCTCGGACCTGGCGCCGGAGCTCGCGGTTCTCCTTGAGGAGGGCGGACTGGGCCAGGGCGCGCCGTACCAGGAGCCGGATGCCGTCCACGTCGTAGGGCTTGGCGATGTAGTCGAAGGCGCCCCGGCGGATGGCCTCGACCGCCCCCTCGACGTCCCCGAAGGCGGTCACGAGGATGACCGGGACGTCCGGCGCCACCTCCCGCATCCGCTCGAGGAGCTGCACCCCGTCGATGTCGGGCATGCGGATGTCCGACACGACCAGGTCGGGGGTCTGCCGGGCGAGCTCGGAGAGGGCCGCGCGCCCGTCCTCGGCCTGGACCACCTCGTGCCCCTGGGAAGCGAGCACCTTGCGGAGCAGCTCGCGGCTGGCTGGATCGTCATCCACGACGAGGATGCGCGATCGCTGTGCCATCCTTCCTCTCTATCTCCCCCTGGCCGGGTTCGCCGGGGGGCGGCTTTTGGGGAGGGTACGCCACCCGGTGCCCCCGCTCGTTCGCCGGCTCATCCGCCTGCCCCCCCGTTCGTGGCGGGCGAAGTGCCCGCCCCGGACGGCTCGGGGAAGGAGAGGGTGAAGCGCGACCCGAGCCCCGGGGCGCTGTCGACCTCGATCCGACCCTTCAGCGCGCTGGCGATCTCGCGGGAGATGGAGAGGCCGAGCCCGGTCCCCTTGCCCCGGGGCTTGGTGGTGAAGAACGGCTCGAAGAGGTGGCGGCGCTCCTCGGGACCGAGCCCCACCCCGGTGTCGTTCACGGTGACCGAGACGGTCGTGCCCTCGCGGCTGGCCCGCACCGTGAGGGTCCCCCCGGCCGGCATGGCGTCGACCGCGTTGGCGATGAGGTTTCCGAGGACGTGGCGGAGGAGGCCCGGGTCGGATCGGACGTGGGCCGCCTCGGGGGAGACCTCCCGGTGCACCTCGATCCGGTGGCGCGCCTCCACCGGGACCGAGAGGGTGACCGCCTCGTCGAGGAGCTCCGCCATGTCCACGTCCTCGGGAACGGGGGCGAGGGCCCGGGCGGAATCGAGGAAGCGGCGGATGATGGAGGTCATCCGCCGCACCTCCCGCTCCACGGTCTCGAGGCCGAGGCGGATCTCTTCGGGGGTTGCGGGGTCGCGGGCGAGCAGCTGGATGTGTCCGCTGATCGCGTTCAAGGGATTGCCGAGCTCGTGGGCGATGGTCCCCGAGATCTGGCCCAGGGCCGCGAGCCGCTCCTTGGTGGTGAGGTCCCGGCGCGCCTCGACGAGGAGCTGGTTCACCTCGGCGAGCTCCCGGTTCTTGCGGGCCTGGCCCGCGACCGCCTCGTCCACCTTGCCCTGCAACTCGCTGTTGAACCTTCGGACGCGGGCCAGCATCGCCGAGAGGCCCCGGGCCACCACCCCGACCTCGTCCCCCCGGCCCGTGCCGGGGACGCTCGTCTCGTCGATGGCCCCGGAGGCGACCGCCTCCATGGCGCCGGCGAGCCGGGTGAGGGGTCGGGTGAGCCAGTGTCCCAGGACCAGGCTGAAGAGGCCGGCCATGAACGCCGCCCCGATCCCGGCCATGAGGAAGAACACGCTCCGCTCCCGGGTGGCGATCTCCTCGGCCTCCGAGAGGCTGGCCTCGAGGCGGAGGGCGCCGTAGGTACGGCCCCCGCCGTCGTGGAGGGGGAGCTCCACTCGCCAGCCCCGGCTTCCCCCCTCGTCCACCAGGGCCACCTGGGTGGAGGTGGGGAGGGAGGCTGAGGGGTCGGAGCTCGCGTCGAGGACCGCCCCGTCCTCGCCGAAGGTGACGTGGATGGTCTTCGTCTCGTGGCCGTGGCGGATGGTGAGCTGGGCCGAGCGCAAGCCCCGGCGGCGCATGAGGATGGCGCCGAGCTGCCGGGCGGCGCGATCGGGATCGGTGTGGGGGGTGAGGGCGAGCTCGTCGGCGATGGTCCGGGCCAGGTCCACGGTCCGGTCCCGGAGCGAGCTCTCGAGCGCGCGGGCGGCCACCCGCTCGCCGATGAGGGAGGCGACGGCCAGCGTCAGGACCAGCGCCGCCGCAAAGAGGACGATGATGCGCGCCCGCAGGGACATGGACTCGGCCACCATGCCGGCGCACCTCGCCTCTGAGCCGGAGGCCGGCCGCGTCACGGCCGACCCCCGGCTCGTACGCGAGACCGTATGTTACTTCGCGGCGCCGGTGTCGGAAGCGCTGGCCTTGGACTTGGTGCTCTTCTTGGTGGTGCTGGAGGCCTTCTTCGCCTTCTTCTGGGACTTGGGGGCGGGCTGGGTCGTGTCGGCCGAGGCCGTCTCCGCGGCGAAGGCCGGGGCGACGATGGCAAGGGCAGCGAGGGCGGCGATTGCACGGAACAGGTTGCGCATGTCTTCTCCTGACGGGATCGAGTTGGTGTCCCGCTACCCCTTCGCCTTGGCATTTCGCGTGCCGGGGGCTTTGGCCCGACCGGGTCGAGTGATTTCAAGGGGTTGGGCAGTGGCACCGCTCGGGCGCGGGGCGAACCTGGACGGCTCGGTCTCCCGAGGTGTCCTCCGTTTCCCCTCCGGGCGAAAGAGGTCCGCGACGAAAGGGGGAAGTGCGCTTTAGGGGCCTACAGCATCGCCCGGCGCATGTCCTTCAAGACCTGCGAGAGGTAGGTGACGAACCGGGCCGCGACCGCCCCGTCGATGACGCGGTGATCGTACGAGAGCGAGAGGGGCAAGAGGAGCCGTGGGGAGAACCGCTCGCCGTCCCAGACCGGCCGGGTGACGCTCCGGGAGACGCCCAGGATGGCCACCTCGGGGGCGTTGATGATGGGGGTGAAGAAGCCTCCGCCGATGCTGCCGAGGCTAGACACGGAGAAGGTCCCGCCCTGCATGTCGGCGACCTTGAGCTTCCCCTCCCGCGCCTTACCGGCCAGTTCCGCGGCCTCGCGGGCGATCTCGAGGACTCCCTTTCGGTCGGCGTCCTTGATGACCGGGACGACCAGGCCGTCGGCGGTGTCGGCCGCGAACCCGATGTGGAAGTAGCGCTTCAAGACGAGCTGGTCGCCGTCGAGGGAGGAGTTCACCTCGGGGTAGCGGCGGAGCGCGGCCACGCAGGCCTTCACCACGAAGGCGAGCACGGTGACCTTCACCCCGTCGCGCGCCCCCTCGGCGTTGAGCTCGACCCGGAACGCCTCCAGGTCGGTGACGTCCGCCTCGTCGTGTTGGGTGACGTGCGGGATCATGACCCAGTTCCGGGAGAGGTTCGCGCGCGACAGCTTCCTGATGCGGGAGAGCGGCTGCACCTCCACCGGCCCGAAACGGGCGAAGTCGACCTTGGGCCAGGGCGGCAGGTCGAGGCCGCCCCCGCGGGCGACCGAGCCGGTGGTGAGCGCTTCCTTGACGTGCCTCTGGACGTCTCCCTGCAGGATTCGCCCCCGCGGGCCGCTCCCCTCGACCCGCGAGAGCTCGACGCCGAGTTCGCGGGCGAGCTTGCGCACCGAGGGGGAGGCGTGGGCGACCCTCTCGGTCTCCGGGGGCGGGGTCGGGGCTTCCGGTGGGGCGAGCGCCTTCGGTGGAGCGGCCGGGGCGGGGGGTGGGGGCAAGGCGGCCTCACGGGGACTCGCCGCCTCGGCCGGCAAAGGGGCGGCTCCCGCTCCCTCGAGCACCGCGACCACGGTCCCCTCGCTGACGCGGTCGCCCACCTTCACCTTGAGCTCGCGGACCCGCCCCGGACCCGGAGCGGGCACGTCCATCGTGGCCTTGTCGGACTCGAGCGTGAGAAGGGCGTCGTTGGCGTGGACGACCTCTCCCGGGTGCACGAGGACGTCGATGACGGGCACGTCCCGGTAGTCCCCGAGAGATGGGATCCTCACCTCGATCGTGTCGCTCGCGGCCGTCGCCTTCGGGAGGTCGCCCTCCGGGGCCTGTGGGGCGGGGGCGACGGGCGCCATGCGTTTTGGAGGAGGGGCCGCGGGGGCGGAGGAGGAGGGGCCCCGGGCCACAGCCGTGGCGCCGTCGGCCTCGTCGAGCACCGCGACGAGCGCGCCCTCGCTCACCCGGTCGCCCACCTTGAGCCTGAGCTCGCGCACCCGTCCCGAGGCGGGGGCGGGTACGTCCATCGTGGCCTTGTCCGACTCCAGGGTGACGAGGGCGTCGTTCTCGCGCACCGAGTCCCCCGGCTTCACCAGGACCTCGATCACCGGCACGTCCTTGTAGTCGCCCAGAGGGGGGATCTTCACGTCGATGGTGCTCATGCCGGGCTCCGGGGAGTTAGACGGTCCAGGGCGCGGGCCTCGTGCGATCGAGGGCGTAGCGGGCGACGGCCTCTCCCACTCGGGCGGCGGGGACGACCCCCTCCTGCGCGAGGGCGTGGAGCGCCGCCACCGTCACATGGTGGCGGTCCACCTCGAAGAAGCGCCGCAGCTTCTCGCGCGTGTCCGAGCGGCCGAACCCGTCCGTTCCCAGGACGAGGTAGCGGCGGGAGAGGGAGGGCCGGATCTGCTCGGCGTAGGCGCGCACGTAGTCGGTGGCGGCCACCACCGGCCCCCGCGTCTCGGAGAGGCAGGTCTCCAGGTAGGAACGGCGGGCCGGGCCGGTGGGATCGAGCATGTTCTCGCGCTGCACCGCCATCCCGTCCCGAGCGAGCTCGGTGAAGCTGGGGCAGCTCCACAGATCGCTCTCCACCCCCCAGTGGTTGCGGAGCAGGTCGGAAGCGGCGATGACCTCGCGGAAGATGGCGCCGGAACCGAGGAGCTGCACCCGGGGTGCCTTGCCCTCGGTCCGGGCGCCGGCCTTGAACAGATACATGCCCCGGAGGATGCCCGGCGCCGCCCCCTCGGGCATCCCCGGGTGCGTGTAGTTCTCGTTCAGGGTGGTGAGGTAGTAGTAGCAGTCCTCCTGATCGGCGACCATCCGGCGCAGCCCGTCCTGCACGATCACCGCGAGCTCGTAGGCGAAGGTGGGATCGTACGAACGGCAGTTGGGGATGACCGAGGCGAAGAGCTGCGACTGGCCGTCCTCGTGCTGCAGCCCCTCCCCGTTGAGCGTGGTCCTTCCCGAGGTCCCCCCCACGAGGAAGCCGCGGCAACGCATGTCCCCCGCGGCCCAGGCCAGATCGCCCACCCGCTGGAACCCGAACATCGAGTAGAAGATGTAGAAGGGGACGAGCGGGCAGTTGTGCACCGAGTAGGCGGAGGCGGCGGCCATCCACTCCGCCATCGCTCCCGCCTCGGTGATCCCCTCCTGGATCACCTGGCCGTCCTTGGCCTCGCGGTAGAAGGCGAGCTGCTCGGCGTCCTCCGGGGTGTAGAGCTGGCCCACCTGGCTCCAGATGCCCGCCTGCCGGTAGAGCCCCTCCATCCCGAAGGTTCGCCCCTCGTCCGGGACGATGGGGACCACCCGCCGCCCGATGGCCTTGTCGCGCATGAGCACCTGGAGGATCTGCACGAACGCCATGGTGGTGGAGATCTCGCGATCCTCGGTGGAGCGGAGCAAGCGGTCGAAGGCGGAGAGGGGGGGGACGGGCAGGGACTCGGAGCGGCGGCGGCGCCTGGGGCGGTCGCCCCCGAGCTCACGCCGGCGCGACTTCATGTACTCGTGTTCCTTCGAGCCCTCGGGGAACTTGATGTAGGGGACCTCGGAGAGCTTGTCGTCGGGCACCGGCACCTGGAACCGGTCGCGGAAGCGCCTCACCGCCTCGGTGGGCATCTTCTTCAGCTGGTGGGTGATGTTCATGGCCTCGCCCGCCTCGCCCATGCCGTAGCCCTTGATGGTCTTGGCCAGGATGACGGTGGGCTGCCCCCCGTGGCGGGAGGCGGCGTCGAAGGCGGCGTAGACCTTGAAGGGATCGTGGCCGCCGCGGTTCAGGTGCCAGATGTCCTCGTCGGAGAGCTCGGCCACGAGGTCCTTGAGCCCGGGGCTGTTGAAGAAGTGTTCCCGGACGAAGGCGCCGTTGCGGGACCGGTACACCTGGTACTCGCCGTCCAAGACCTCCATCATCCTCCGGCGCAAGAGGCCGTCCCGGTCCTTGGCGAGGAGCGGGTCCCAGTGCCGTCCCCAGATCACCTTGATGACGTTCCAGCCCGCGCCCCGGAAGGTGCCCTCCAGCTCCTGGATGATCTTCCCGTTGCCCCGCACTGGGCCGTCCAGCCGCTGCAGGTTGCAGTTCACCACGAAGATGAGGTTGTCGAGCCTCTCCCGGCCAGCCATCCCGATGGCCCCCATCGACTCGGGCTCGTCCATCTCGCCGTCGCCCAGAAGGGCCCAGACCTTCCGTCCGGTGGTGTCGGAGAGGCCGCGATCCTTGAGGTAGCGCATGAAGCGGGCCTGGTAGATGGCCATGAGCGGCCCGAGCCCCATGGACACCGTGGGGAACTGCCAGAAGTCGGGCATGAGCCAGGGGTGGGGGTAGGAGGAGATGCCCTTGCCGTCGACCTCCTGGCGGAAGTTGTCGAGCTGCTCTTCGGTGAGCAGGCCGAGCAGGTACGCCCGAGCGTAGATGCCCGGGGCGGAGTGGCCCTGTACGAAGATGGGGTCGCCCGGCTTCTCCTCGGTCCAGGCGCGCCAGAAATGGTTGTAGCCGACGTCGTAGAGGGTGGCGGCCGAGGCGAAGCTGGCGATGTGGCCGCCGACGTTCTTGTGCTTGTTGGCCCGGACCACCATGGCCATGGCGTTCCAGCGCACGTAGTGGCGGATGGTCTGCTCGAGGGCGAAGTCGCCCGGGAAGCGGGCCTGCCGCTCGACGGGGATCGTGTTGATGTACTCGGTCGTGGCGGAGAACGGCAGATATCCGCCCGAGCGCCGAGAGCGGTCGATGAGCTCCTGGATGAGGAAGCGCGCCCGCTCCGGCCCCTCCCGATCGAGGACGCCCTCGAGCGCCTCGAGCCATTCTCTCGTCTCCTGCGGATCGGTGTCGGGGGCCTGGGACATCGGCGGGCTCGCCTTTCGGGTGAGGGTGCTCGACGTCTAATCGCCTCGAGGCGGGTGGGCAAACGTTCGTTTGGGCCCGGGGCGCTCGGCGGTCACGCCGCCGGGCGGCTGGTGCGCGCCCGGGCGTGTACTCTATGCGGGGTCGCGGCGCGCAGCTCGCGCTCGCGATCGTCGGACCGCTGGGCGTCGCGCTCGCCGCCCCAGAGCGGCGTCTGTGTCCCGTCGGCCTTGAGCTCCCAGGCGTTCACGTCGTCGGCGAGCTGTTCTTTGAGCTCGTTCAGGACCGAGGCGCGGGCCTGCGGGTCGAGGATGGGGAAGAAGAGCTCGTACCTCCGGTCGAAGTTGCGGGGCATGAAGTCGAGGCTCCCGGCCCAGACCTCCCACTGCCCCCCCCGCCGGAAGGCCACCGCCCGGGCGTGCTCGAGGAAGCGCCCCACCAGGCTCCGGGCGTGGACCGCGGGGGTGATCTGGGTGAGGGTGGTGCGGACGAGGAGGTCGACCCGGGCACCGGCCGAGGCGGCGTCCCTGAGGGCGGAGAGCACCGGCCGATCGGTGAGGTGGTTGCACTTCACGATCACGTGGCCCCCGGGGTGGCCCTCGGAGCGGATCCGCGAGACGAGCAGCTCCCGCACCGCCTTGCCGGTGCGCATGAGGCGGGGGCTGGGAGGCTCTCCCGCCTCGAGCGCATCGAAGAACATCTTGGCGTCGGAGGTGAGCCGGCGGTCGGCGCTGAAGAGCGAGAAGTCGGTGTAGAGCCGGCCGTTGATGGTGTTGTAGTTCCCGGTCCCGAGGTGGACGTAGGCGCGCGTGCCGCGGCGGACGTAGATGAGCTTGGCGTGCACCTTCTTGGCCGGGAGGCGCAGGACCCGCACCCCGGAGTTCTGGAAGCGAAGCGCCCACTCGAGGTTGGTGAGCTCGTCGAAGCGGGCCCGGGCCTCGAGGAGGACGGCCACGTCCTTCCCCGCCCGGGCGGCGTGGATGAGCGACTCGGCGAGCACGTTATCGTCGCCGATCCGGTAGAGGGTGGCGCGCACCGCCCTGACCTCCGGGTCGGCGGCCATGGCCCGGGCGAAGCTCTCCACCACCTCGTAGCTCTGGAAGGGGTGGTAGAGGAGCAGATCCCCGCGGTCGATCCGGGCGAAGGGGTCGTGGTCGAATCCGGGGACCCGGGAGGCCGCGAGGGCCGGGAACCGGTGCCTCGCCGGGCCGTGGTTCACGATGCGGGAGAGGAAGCGCAGGTCGAGGGGGGGCATCACCCGCACCACCTCCTCGGGCTCGAGCCCGAACGCCTGGCGGATGGCCTCGGCCCAGTGCGGGGGGAACTCGCGTTCGACCTCGAGGCGGCTCACCTGCCCCTCGAGCCGGCTCTCCAGGGCGGCGGGGAGCTCGTCCCAGTCGATGTTCATCTGGTCGATGGCGGCGAGGCGCACCACCCTGAGCTCGTGGAGCTTCGCGGTCCGCCCGGCGAGGAAGAGGTCGGCGCGAAGGCGGAGCAGCTCCCCGAGCCGGACGTAGGTGTTGTCGCGTCCGGGGATCTCGAGCAGCCGGGGGATGGAGTCCGGAACGCGCAGGAGGTGCTCGAGCACCCCGTCCCCGCTCGCGAGGTAGAGGGCGCGGCTGCGCACCTCCCGCAAGGCCTCGACGCGGAGGACGTCCGTCCGGGGCGCCACCTCCTCCGCCAAAAAGGCCCCGAAGTAGGCCCGTTCCGCCCGGGTGAGCGTCCGCGCCGGAACGATCCGGATGCCGAGCCCCTCGAGCTCGGGGAGGAACGACCGGTAGGTCGACTCCGCTCGCTGGAGCTGGGCGCGCGCCTCCTCGAGGAGCGCCAGGTACTCCGGGGTGCGGCGCCCCTGGACGAACGGCCGCCAGATGCGCGCGGAGAAGAACTCATCCAGGTTCGAGGCCCAGATGGAGAGAAACCGCAGGCGCTCGAGCGTGGGAAAGTCGGTGCGGCGCGTCTGGTCCAGGACCCGCCGGTTGAACTGGAGCCAGGACAGCTCCTGAGGTGTCTCCATCCGATCCATAGATACCAGCTGCGCCCCTCGCGTGCCCAATGGAACGGCCCCCGCGGGCCCCGTGTCACACGTGGGATCGGTGGCCCTCGGCCTTCGGCGAGACAAAAGAGGTCTCGCCTCACCGGCTCGCGAACAGGCGAGAGAACCCGGGATAGGGCGCGAGGGGCACGAGCTCGAAGTCGATGAGCCCTTCGCGCACGAGCGGCAGCTCTCCTAGGATCCTCTTGCCCGCGGCGACGTCTTCCGCTTCGAGGAAGAGGACCGCCTCCTTCCGATCGGCTCGGAAGTAGAGCTCGCGGAGGGCCCCCGACTGATAGAGGTCCCAGGCGCGGAGGGCCTCCTCCCTCAGGATCTCGGCGGTGAACGCCTCGTCGGCGACGCCCGGCACCGGGCGCTCGAGCGCGATGAGCTTCATGAAGGGCTCGAAGGTACAAGCCTTGCCGGCGCGGGGCGAGCACTGCTCCGGGCCGGCCCCGATGGGCGAGCCCCTCCCGACCCGGGATCCCGCGGGAATGGCCTTCACTTGACAAGAAAATCGCACAGGACGATCGCTTAGTTCTATGGACGAACAAAGGGCGAGCCGCCCCGGGATGCGCCGGCCAGGGGAAGGCGGCGGGGGCAGGGTCCAAGGCCCCAGAAGGCCGCATGCCCGCGGGCTCCTCCGGCTCATCTGGTCCGAGAGGACGATCTCGCGCGCCGAGATCGCCCGGCGCACCGACCTCTCTCGCTCGACCGTGTCGGAGACGGTTTCGGAGCTCCTCGCGACGGGGCTCGTCTTGGAGGCCGGGCCCGGGCAGTCGAGCGGGGGTCGGCGCCCCATCGTCCTGCGGTTTCAGGACGACGCCTTCGGCCTCGTGGGGGTGGACATCGGATCGAGCCACGTGGCGGTGGCGCTCACCGACCTGCGCGGCAAGGTGGTTGCCTGGCAGGAGCGCGGCCACCCGGTGAGCACCGATCCCGGGGGGACCCGCGACTTGGTGGCGGCGCTCGTGGACGAGTGCCTCGCAAACTGGGGCAAGGGGGTGGAGCGCCTCGTGGGGATCGGTGTGGCGGTGCCGAGCCCGCTCGACCCGCGGGACCCGGAGAGGCTCTCGGAGGTGGCCTTGCCCGCCTGGAAGGGCAGGGCGGGCTTCTCGTTCTTGTCGGAACGCTTCGGCGTTCCGGTGCTCGTTGACAACAACGCCAATCTCGGGGCGCTGGCGGAGCACTTCTGGGGAGCCGGCCAGGGCGTGGACGACGTCACCTACATCAAGATCGGGACCGGCATCGGATCCGGCCACATCGTGGGGGGTCGTCTCTACCGCGGCGCGACCGGCGCGGCGGGCGAGATCGGCCACATCGTCATCGACCCGCAAGGCGCGCCCTGCTCGTGCGGCCTCCGCGGCTGCTTGTGCACCCTCGTGGGCGCCCACGCGCTCGTGCTCCGTGCCGCCGCCCTGCGGGCGGAGCACCCGGAGAGCCGGCTCGCCCGGGGCGAGATCTCCCTCGCCGCCATCGAGGAGGCGGCGCTCGGTGGCGATCCGCTCGCCGATCACCTGGTGCGGGAGGCCGCCGGCCACCTGGCGGTGGCGATCGCGAGCATGCTGAACGTGCTCAACCCGGCGGTGGTGATCATCGGCGGCGGGCTGTCGCGGGTGGGGGAGCTCTTGCTCGGGCCGCTGCGGAGCGCCGTGCGGAGCCGGGCGCTGTTCTGGAGCGCGGCCTCCGCCCAGATCGTGACGAGTCCCCTCGGGCCGCGTGCCGTGGCGCTCGGGGCGGCCACCCTGGCCCTGGAATCGGCGCTGGACGACCTCGGCCGCTTCCCGTTCGCCCGCGGGGCGCGAAACGGGTGAGGCGGCTCGTCCCTCCCCGCGGGCTCGGGTGCGGGCACCGGGTCGTGTAGGATGCGGTGAACCGGGGGAAGGAGCGGAGCCCATGCGCGTCGGTTGTCCGAAGGAGATCAAGAACAACGAGAACCGCGTCGGCCTCACCCCGGGTGGGGCACGCTCGCTCGTGGGAGCAGGCCACGAGGTCATGGTCGAGACCGGGGCGGGGGAGCGGAGCGGGTTCACCGATGCCGAGTACCACTCGGTCGGGGCCCAGATCGGCCGGAGCGCGGTCGCGGTGTTCGACTTCGCCGAGCTCCTCATCAAGGTGAAGGAGCCCCAGCCGGGGGAGATCGAGAGGCTCCGCGCCGGCCAGGTGCTCTTCACCTACCTGCACCTCGCGCCCGACCCCGAGCAGGCCCGGGGCCTGTTGCGCCGCAAGGTGACCGGTATCGCCTACGAGACCATCCACGACGCCACCGGCCGGCTGCCGCTCCTCACCCCGATGTCGGAAGTGGCGGGCCGGATGGCGGCGCACGTGGGCGCCTTCTACCTCCAGCAGCCCAACGGCGGGCGGGGCATGCTTCTCGGCGGGGTGCCCGGGGTCCCGCCCGCTCACGTCGTGGTGCTCGGGGCGGGGGTGGTGGGCTTGAACGCCATCAAGGTGGCGGTGGGCATGGGGGCCCGGGTGACGGCCCTCGACCGCAGCCTGCCGACGCTGAGGTACCTGGACGACATCTTCGGGAACCGGATCGAGACCCTGTGGAGCAACGAGCAGCACGTGGAGGAGGCGGTGATCCAGGCCGACCTCGTCATCGGCTCGGTGCTCATCCCCGGGGCGTCCGCCCCCAAGCTCGTCCCCCGGCGGATGCTTCCGTTGATGAAGCCCGGGAGCGTGGTGGTGGACGTGGCGGTGGACCAGGGCGGGTGCTTCGAGACCACGAGGCCCACCACGCACGCGGACCCGGTCTACTTCGTGGACGGAGTCCTCCACTACGCCGTGGCCAACATGCCCGGGGCGCTCCCTCGGACCTCGACCATCGCGCTCACCAACGCCACCCTCCCCTACGCGCTCAAGCTCGCGAGCCGCGGATTGAGGGAGGCGCTCCGCTCCGACCCGGGCTTCCTCGCCGGGCTCAACACCTTCGACGGGCACATCACCTGCGCCCCGGTGGCGGAGAGCCTGGCCCTGCCGTACGTGGATCCCCAGAGCCTTCTCTAGGCAACGGGAGAGGGGCTCATCGCCCGCCCTCGGGGCCGCCCTAGACGGCGAAGCGGATGTTCAGGATGTCCCCGTCCCGTACCACGTACTCCTTCCCCTCGAGCCTCCACTTGCCCTCCTGTCGGGCCCTGGACTCGCTTCCGGCGGCGATGAAGTCGTCGTAGTGGACCGCCTCCGCCCGGATGAAGCCGCGTTCGAGGTCGGAGTGGATCCGCCCCGCGGCCCGGGGCGCCTTGTCGCCCCGGTGGACGGGCCAGGCCCGCACCTCGTCCTCGCCCACGGTGAAGAAGGAGATGAGGTCGAGAAGGGCGTAAGCGGCGCGGAGGAACCGGGCCCGGGCCGGCTCGAGGAGCCCGAGCGACTTCAGGAACTCCGGTTGATCGGCCGGGTCGAGCCGCGCGATCTCAGCCTCGACCGAGGCGCAGAGCGCGAGGACCCCGGCCGATCGCTCCCTCGCGAGCCCGACAACCGGCGGCGAGGCCGCCTCGGCGGCCCTCTCCTCCTCTACGTTCACCACGACGAGCAGCGGTCGGCGCGAGAGAAAGTCGTGGTGGGCGAGCTCCTTCTCCTCGCTGTCGCTGAGGGCCATGGCCCTGAGCGGGGCCCCTCGGTCGAGATGGGCGCGCAGCCGCTCGAGCTCCATTTGCTCGCTCGTTCCCTTCCCGTGCTCCTTGCGCAGGCGGTCGAGCCGCTTTTCCACCTTGTCGAGGTCGCTCAGGACGAGCTCGGCATCGAAGTCGGCGATCTCGCGAGCCGGATCGGCGAGGGCGCCGTCCGGGGCTTTGAAACCCCGCACCACCAGGCAGAAGGCGTCCACCTCGAGGAGCGCCCGGAGCGCCTCGGCGTCGAGCCCGGAGCCCTTCCCTCGGGGGCCGGGGACGTCCACGAAGCGCATCTCCGCGTAGGTGGTCTTCCGGGGCTTGTAGATGGCGCTGAGCGCGTCGATGCGCGGATCGGGCACCTTGATGGACCCGAGGTTCACCTGGGCGCGTGCGCCGGCGTTCTGGCCGGTGAGGGCATTGAAGAGCGTCGTCTTGCCGGTCCTCGCATAACCGACGAGTCCTGCCTTCATGGGCTTCTCCCCTCGCTTCGCCGAACCTTCTGCGGGCGGGCGAGAAGGGCGCGCGAAAGGAGGCCGTGTACCATATCCCGATCCCGCGAGGGGGCGTCGCCCGCGGGCTTCCGGGTGCGGCTCACGGCCAAAACCGCGGGGCGAAGCCCTGCCCCGAGCGGTGGGAGCTTTTCCCTCGCGAAGAGGACGGCCGGCTCTGAAGACTACTGGCCCGTCAAGGCCCCACCGACCGCGGCCACGACCTCCGCGGGAGCGGACAGGCGAGCGCGGAGGCGGCGTTCCTCGCGCCGGACCCGGCGCGGATACTCCCAGAACCGGTCGGGCAGGCCCGCCTCGGCGCTCAGGTAAACGGCGAGCCGGTTCGGGCCGGCGTTGTAGGCGACCAGGGCGAGCTCCGGATCCTCGAACCGGCGCAGGAGACGGGCGTAGTAGCGGACCCCGGCGCGCACGTTGACGAGCGGGTCGCGGGCGTCCGAAGAGGGGAGTCTTCCCCACGACGCCTCGCCGGAGATCGCGGGCCGGCGAAGCTGCATGAGCCCGCGGGCGTCGCGGCTCGACACGGCGTCGGGATCCCAGGCCGACTCCACCTCGATGATGGCGAGGACAAGGGTGGGGTCGAGGCCGGCGAGCTCCGCCTCCTCGAAGACCGCGGCGGCGACGGCGGCGCACGACTCGCCGAGCTCGGCGGCGCGATCGCATACCGTTCGCTCGAGCCAGCCGGGGGACCCCCCGGTGGGAGCTCGCCGCAGCGTGGCGCGAAGGGTCGGGGCCGGGGACGCCCCGCGGGCCGACGACGGATCCCCTCCCAAGAGGACGGGACTCGCCGCGAGGGTCGCTGCGGCCGCAACGCAGAGCGGGAGGTTCATGCGCTCCCGGCTGAGCGAACGGCGGGCCAGGTGGCAAGGAAGCCCGTAACCGGGCGCCGCGCTTGGCCTTTCAGGCGATCGAGGCCCCGCGAGGAGCGGGGCGCCGTGCACCCTCCCCACCGAGAGGTCCTGTCAAAGATCACCGCCAGTCAAGAGGGGGGCGGAGGGTCAATGCCACCCGGCGGGTGGGGCCCCGATCCACGTGTTCGTGGGGCTCCCCTCGCCTTAGGGGATCGCCGGGCGTCCCTCTCGCTCGGGACACCGCCATGCGAACGAGAGGGCACCTTGTCACCACAGGTGCTATTTCTCGACGCCATGAGCCCCCTCGCGCGCGAGGCGGAAGGATCCGCCGCGGACATGGAGATCGGCGAGCAGGACCTGCACCTGTTTCACGAGGGCACGCACCTGCGGGCCTATCGCAAGCTCGGCGCGCACCTCACCACGGTGGGGGGCCGGCCGGGCGCCTCTTTCGCCGTCTGGGCTCCGAACGCCGACGAGGTCAGCGTCATCGGGGATTTCAACGGCTGGCAGAAGGGGCGGGACCGCCTGGAGCGGGTAGGGGAATCGGGGCTCTGGCAGGGGTTTCTTCCGGGGATCGCCTCCGGGACCCGGTACAAGTTCCACATCGTGTCGCGGCTCGGGGGGTACTCGGTGGACAAGGCCGATCCCTACGGCGCCTACCACGAGCTGCCGCCCCGGACCGGGTCGTTGGTCTGGGACCTCGGCTACGAGTGGGGCGACCTCGCCTGGATGCGGGAGCGGGGTCGGCGGAACGCGCTCGACGCGCCCATCTCCATCTACGAGGTGCACCTCGGGTCGTGGCGCCGCTCCCCCGACCATCCGGCGAGGTTCCTCGGTTACCGCGAGCTCGGCCCCCTCCTCGCCGCCCACTGCGAGGAGACGGGGTTCACCCATGTCGAGCTCTTGCCGGTGATGGAGCACCCCTACTATCCGTCCTGGGGCTACCAGTGCACGGGGTTCTTCGCCCCCACGAGCCGCTACGGGACCCCCCAGGACTTCATGGCCTTCGTGGACACCCTTCACCGGCGAGGCATCGGCGTCATCTTGGACTGGGTCCCGGCCCACTTTCCCGCCGACGAGCACGGGCCGGTCTATTTCGACGGAACCCACTTGTACGAGCACGCCGACCCGCGCCAGGGCCGCCACCCGGACTGGGGGAGCGAGATCTTCAACTACGGCCGGCACGAGGTGCGGAGCTTCCTCCTCTCGAGCGCGTTCTGCTGGCTCGACCGCTACCACGTGGACGGGCTGCGGGTGGACGCGGTCGCCTCGATGCTCTACCTCGACTACTCCCGCAAGGCAGGGGAGTGGGTCCCCAACGTGCACGGTGGTCGCGAGAACCTCGAGGCGATCGCCTTTCTGAGGCGGCTCAACGAGGAGGTCTACCGCGAGTACCCGGACGTCCAGACCTTCGCCGAGGAGTCCACCAGCTGGCCGCTCGTGTCGCGCCCCCTCTACGTGGGGGGGCTGGGCTTTGGGTTCAAGTGGGACATGGGCTGGATGCACGACTCCTTAAACTACATGCGGCACGACCCCATTCACCGCAAGTACCACCACAATGAGCTGACCTTCCGGACCATGTACGCCTCTAGCGAGAACTTCGTCTTGCCCCTCTCGCACGACGAGGTGGTGCACATGAAGGGGTCGCTCCTCGACAAGATGCCCGGCCAGGACCTTGCCCGGTTCGCGAACCTGCGCCTCCTCTACGCCTGGCAGCACGCCCAGCCGGGGAAGAAGCTCCTCTTCATGGGCGACGAGTTCGCCCAGGGGCGAGAGTGGAACCACGAGGTGAGCCTGGACTGGCACCTCCTCGAGGAGGACCGCCATAGGGGCGTGCTTCGCTTCGTGAGGGACCTGAACCACCTCCACCGCACCGAGCGCGCCCTCTTCGTCCGGGACTGTGCCCCGGGCGGCTTCGAGTGGGTGGATTGCGGTGACGCCGAGAACAGCGTGGTGAGCCTGTTGCGCAAGGGGGGTGCGGGCGATCGGCCGGTCCTGGCGGTGTTCAACTTCACCCCGGTCCTCCGGGCCGGTTACCGGGTGGGCGTGCCGGCGGGCGGGTTCTGGCGCGAGCGGCTCAACGGCGATGCCCTGGAGTACGGGGGGAGCGGGGCGGGCAATCTGGGCGGGGTCACGGCCGAGCCCCGGCCGGCGCACGGACGCCCCTTCTCCATCGCCCTGACCCTCCCCCCGCTCGCGGCCCTCTTCCTCGTTCCCGAGTGACGCCTCCGGGGGGGCACCGCGCACCCTGGGGCGTCCGGGCGCGGGCGCCCCTCGGCCGCCGCCGGTTCGGCCCTGTCTCCGCGGCCCTCACCCGGGCCGACGCGAAGTCGTAACACTTGCTCGCCCCCGGGTCGGTTACCAAGGAGCCCCGATAGAGGGAATGGAAGGGGTGACAAGATGAGGAGGAGAATGGTGTGGCTCGCCGCCCTGGCGGCGTTGGCCGGGGGCCGGGCCCAAGCACAGCAGCTGCTCATCAACGGTGCGGGGGCGACGTTTCCGAACCCGCTCTACCAGAAGTGGTTCTCCGAGTACCACGCCAAGCTTCCGGCGATCGGATTCAATTACCAATCGATCGGGTCGGGCGGCGGCATCCAGCAGTTCACCGCCGGGACGGTCGATTTCGGGGCGAGCGACGCGCCGCTCACCGACGACGAGTGGGCGAAGATCCCCGATGCCATGCACATCCCCACCGTCTTGGGGGCGGTGGTCATCACCTTCAACGCCCCTGTATCGGACCTCAAGCTCAGCCCCGAGGCGCTCGCCGACATCTACCTCGGCAAGATCACGAAGTGGAACGACAAGGCCCTCGCCGCCCTGAACCCGCAGCAGAAGCTTCCGGACACCGAGATCTCGGTCATGCACCGAGCCGACGGTTCGGGCACGACCAACATCTTCACCGACTACCTCTCCAAGGTCTCCCCCGAGTGGAAGGAGAAGGTGGGGATGGGGAAGAGCGTCAAGTGGCCGGTGGGGCTCGGGGGGAAGGGGAACGAGGGGGTGACCGGGCTCGTGAAGCAGACCCCGGGGGCGATCGGCTACGTCGAGCTCGCCTACGCGAAGCAGAACCAGCTCCCCATGGCCGAGTTGAGAAACCGGGCGGGAGTGTTCGTGAAGCCGTCGATCGAGAGCACCTCGGCTGCGGCCGGGGGCGTGCCCATGCCCGCCGATTACCGGGTCTCGGTGACCGACGCCGAGGGCAAGGACTCGTACCCCATCGCCTCCTTCACCTATCTGCTCGTCCACAAGGACAGCTCCGACGAGGCGAAGGGCAAGGCGCTCATCGAGTTTTTGTGGTGGGCGGTGCACGATGGCCAGTCGTTCGCCGGGCCGCTCGACTATGCTCCTCTGCCCAAGGCGGTGG
Organism: Anaeromyxobacter sp.; assembly: GCA_035686075.1. Classification (GTDB taxonomy): domain Bacteria; phylum Myxococcota; class Myxococcia; order Myxococcales; family Anaeromyxobacteraceae; genus Anaeromyxobacter. Next base: position 3,555 of record DASRZU010000007.1, on the reverse strand, counting down.
TGGAGAAGGTGTCGGCCACCATCAAGGGGCTGACCGTGAAAGGCAAGCCGGTTTCTATCGCCTCAAAGTGAGATCGAGACGCTGATCGGAACTCGCATCGGGGCGGGTCGCGCCGAGCCCGAGGGAGTGCGGGTCACCGACCTCGGCGACCGGCTCTGGGCCACGGGCCTGACCGCCGTCGGCGGCGGCATCCTGCTCGTCGCCGGCCTCGTGGTGGTGGTGCTCACCCGCACCGCCGCCCCGGCGGTGGCGCAGATCGGGATCCTGCGCTTCGTGGGAGGAGAGGACTGGGACCCGGTCTCGAGCCACTTCGGAGCGCTGCCCTTCATCTACGGCACGGTGGTGACGAGCGTGCTCGCCATCGTGCTGGCCCTGCCGGTGTCGGTGGGCCTCGCCCTCTTCCTCGCGGAGATGGGGCCGCCGTCACTGCGCCGGCCCGTCTCCTTCGCGGTCGAGACCCTGGCCGCCATCCCCAGCGTGGTGTACGGGCTCTGGGGGCTCTTCGTGCTCGTGCCGGTGCTGCGGAACCCGGTGGAGCCGTTCCTCGGCCGCTGGCTCGGCTTCCTCCCCCTCTTCCGGGGGCCGCCCATCGGCCTCGGCTTCCTCGCCGCCGGGGTGATCCTTGCAGTCATGATCCTGCCCACCATCGCCTCGGTGACCCTGGACGTCCTGCGCACCGTCCCGCCCGCGCTCCGGGAGGGCGCCTTGGCCCTCGGGGCGACGCGCTGGGAGATGATCCGCCTGGCGGTGCTGCCCTATGCCCGGCCGGGAATCGTGGGGGCGACGCTCCTCGGCCTGGGCCGGGCCCTGGGAGAGACCATGGCCGTCGCCATGGTCATCGGGAACGCCCCCGAGATCCGGGCCTCGCTCTTCGCCCCCGGCTACACGCTCCCGGCGGTGCTCGCGAACGAGTTCTCGGAGGCCACCTCGGCCACGCACATCGGGGCCCTGGCCGGCCTGGGACTCGTCCTCTTCGGGATCACCGTCCTTTTTAACGCCGTGGCCCGGATCCTTCTCGTGGTCACGACCCGGCGTGTCGCCCGGGGGCACGCATGAGCCGCTACGGGGTGCGCCAGGCCCTGAACCTCGTCGCCACCCTGGCCTGCGCCGCCATGGTGCTCGTGGCCATCTTCCCGCTCGTCTCCGTCCTTTGGCTCGTGGTCTCGAAGGGGGTGGCGGGGCTCTCCCCGGGCTTCTTCGTGCACCGGCCCACGCCCCCGGGGGAGCCGGGCGGCGGGGTGGGACCGGCCATCGTGGGGACCTTCATCATGGTGGGGATGGCCTGCCTCGTGTCGCTCCCCCTGGGCATCGGCGCGGGGGCGTTTCTGGCCGAGCGGGGGCACGGGGTCCTCGGGCGCGCGGTCCGGTTCACGGCCGAGGTGCTCGCGGGCGTGCCCTCGATCGTGGTGGGGGTGGTCGCCTACGCGGTGCTGGTGGTTCCGCTCCGGCGTTTCTCGGCGCTCGCCGGGGCGTGCGCCCTCTCGCTCGTCATGATTCCCCCCCTGGCCCGGGCCACCGAGGAGTTCATCCTCCTCGTGCCCCGCTCGCTGCGGGAGGCCTCGCTGGCCCTAGGGATCCCCGCCTGGCGCACCAGCCTCAAGGTGGTGCTCCGCACCGCCCTCTCCGGGATCGTGACCGCCTCGCTCTTGGCGGTGGCCCGCGCCGCCGGGGAGACCGCCCCGCTCCTCTTCACCGCCCTCAACAACCAGTACTGGAACCTGCGGCCGGACCAGCCCATGGCCTCGCTCACCGTCCAGATCTACAACTACGCCATCAGCCCCTACGAGAGCTGGCACGCGCAGGCCTGGACCGCGGCGCTCGTGCTCCTGCTCCTCGTGGGCGCCCTGAACCTGGGAGCGCGCTTCGCCTCGCGCGACCGCATGCGGGAAGGACGATGACGCCCGACCAGATGAAGCTCGAGGTGCGCGAGCTGAACGCCTTCTTCGGCAAGAACCACGCGGTCCGGGGCGTCAGCCTCAGCATCCCGGAGCGATCGGTGTACGCCATCATCGGCCCCTCGGGCTGCGGGAAGTCCACCTTCCTGCGCTGCCTGAACCGGATGCACGAGCTCGTCCCGGGCGCCCGGGCCGAGGGGACGATCCTGCTCGACGGGCAGGACCTCCTGGGGAAGGGGATGGACCCGGTCCGCCTCAGGCGGCGGGTGGGGATGGTGTTCCAGCGGCCCAACCCGTTCCCCACCATGTCCATCTTCGACAACGTCGCCGCCGGCATGAAGCTGAACGGCATCGCCAACGGCGACATGGAGGAGCGCGTCGAGCGGGCACTGGAGCGGGCCGCGCTGTGGGAGGAGGTCAAGGACCGGCTCTCGGCCTCGGCCCTCTCGCTCTCGGGCGGGCAGCAGCAGCGGCTGTGCATCGCCCGGGCGCTGGCGGTGGAGCCGGAGGTCCTGCTCATGGACGAGCCGGCCAGCGCCCTCGACCCCATCGCCACGAGCAAGGTGGAGGACCTCATCCACGACCTCAAGACCCGCTACACCATCGTGCTCGTCACCCACAACATGCAGCAGGCGGCCCGGGCCTCGGACTTCACCGCCTTCTTCTACCTGGGCGAGCTCGTCGAGGCCGGCCCCACCCTGCAGATCTTCCAGAACCCGCGCGAGGAGCGGACCGAGGATTACGTCACCGGAAAGTTCGGGTGAGAGGCGGAGGGGGGAAGGACGCGCTTCGTCCCGACGAGGCGTCAGAAGGCGAGCGGGTCGCTCGCCTTTTCTTCTTCGGTTCCCCGCGGGCGCTCCCGGGATCTCCCCCGGGGGGGGGGGACACGAGCGCGCCCAAGGGGGACAAGCGGCCCCCTAGGGCCCGGACGGTCGGCGCTCTCGCTCGGGCAGCACCGGGCGGAGGACGGACCGGGCCGAGCGGATCATCTCCACCGTCGTGTCCCAACCGACGCAGGGATCGGTGACCGAGCAGCCGTACCGGAGTTCTCGGGGATCGTGGGGGATGGGCTGGCTCCCCGCCTCGAGGAAGCTCTCCACCATGAGACCCACCACCGACCGGTTGCCCTCCCGGATCTGGTGGGTCACGTCCCGCATGACGAGCGGTTGCAGCTCCGCCTTCTTCCACGAGTTCGCGTGGGAGCAGTCGATGACGAGGTTCCGGGGCAGCTGGGCCCGGGAGAGCTCCTCCTCGGCGAGCCAGATGGAGACGGTGTCGAAGTTGGGTCGGCCCCCCCCGCCCCGGAGCACGAGGTGGCCGTAGCGATTGCCCCGGGTGCGGAAGATGGCCGAACGCCCCTGGAAGTTGATCCCCAGGAAGGCGTGCGGCTGGGCGGCCGAGACGATGGCGTTCACCGCCGCCTGGAGGTCCCCGTCGGTGGCGTTCTTGAAGCCGACCGGCGTGGAGAGGCCCGAGGACATCTCCCGGTGGGTTTGGGACTCCGCGGTCCGCGCCCCGATGGCGGTCCAGGTCACGAGGTCCCCGTAGTACTGGGGCGAGATGGGGTCGAGTGCCTCGGTTCCGGCCGGCAACCCCAGCTCGTTCACATCCAAGAGGAAGCGGCGGGCGCGCTCCATCCCCTCGTCGATGCGGAAGGAAT
>DASRZU010000006.1:0-50107 GCA_035686075.1 Anaeromyxobacter sp. | reverse complement strand
CCAGGTCGAGATCTACTTCTCCATCATTCAACGCAAGGTCCTCGATCCAAACGACTTCTCATCCCTCGACGAGCTGAAGGAGCGACTACTCGGTTTCCAGAAACACTACGAGGCGGTGGCCCAGCCGTTCCAATGGAAGTTCACGCGGCAGAACTTGAGGACCCTGCTGGAAAAGATCGAGACCAGGTCCGAAATCCAACGTCACCGGGCGGCCGCCTGATACCCCCGAAATACGTCACCGAACTTACGGGCCTGAGTACTTAGCATCCCTCGGCTTGGCGGTGGGGAGCGCTATCCGCGGGTGCGCCCCATAGCCCTTGCTCCGCGTTGGAAGCGGAAGGGCCGCCCCGTCGCCGGAGTGGACCCTCGATCCGCAAGGGCCCAGCATTCTCTTGATGGGCGCGTACCCTCGGTCCGTGCTGCGGTCTGCCCGCTCGGCGGCCTGCCTCTCCTCGGAAGGCGATCCAGGTCGTCCAGCCGGGGGCGGTCGCCCACGGGGGCGATCGTCCCTGTTCGGGCCGACCTGACCGCCGGGCGCGGAGGCGACGCTCGCGGCGCTCGTGTGCCCCGCGGGGCATCCTCTACCCCACGCCCGGCAGAAGCAAAGCTACTCTCCGGGCCCGGACGGTGCCAGCGGTGCCCCACGCGAGGGTGGAGGACTACCTCAGCCGGGCCGTCCCCGCGACCCACTCTCTCACGGGCGCACCTCTTCCGCGGTCCACGCCTTCCCGCAGCCGACGCACTCATAGACCGGCCCGCTGTAGGCCCGAGCGATCAGTCCGGGGGGCAGGGGTCGGCCGGCCGGAAGGCGGCGCACGCCAGCGCCGCAGCCCGGGCAGGCCAGCGTCCCGGGCAACCGGAGGATGTTGTCGGGGGTCTCGGGTGGCTTTTCGCTCATGGGTGGCGCCTTCCCGTGGTGCCCCGGATTCGAGCGGCGTCGCCTCCGCTACCGGTTCAGTGCTTCCGCCCCTGCACTCTACGCCGGGCGCAGAGCCGCGCGCAGACCGGAGGGAGGTCACCACGGTTCCGCGCTGCTGCCGAAGGCCCCGCGAGCCCGGCACCGGCAAGCCTACGCGTCGGCGCCGGGTGGTACTAGTGGCGCCCCACACGAGGCCCGGTTGCCCGGCGATTGTGACGACGCCTCCGCGTTCGCCCCAGGACGCGCCCGCCGGCCCTGGTCCGTGTCCGAGGTCGTCCGCGTTTACTGCGTTCCGGCAACGCGAAGGGGCGCGCGGGCCTCCCCTGCGAGGAGCGGCTCACTCGATCCGCGCCTTCATGGCGAGTCCTCCGCGCGAGCCCGCCGGGCCGCACTGGCGGCGGTCCGGATCATCACCAAGTCGTCGCCGAGGTTCAGCTCCTCGAATGCGTCGATCACGAGTTCGGCCCCCGATTCCGGATCCGTGGCGTCGGAGCCGACGATCGCGAGGGCGGCGGCGTGGGTGAAGCGTCCGGCCACGCGAAGGAGTGCGGCCTGCAGGGCGGCCCGGTCGGCCGCGGTCCTCTCGTTGCTGGGTGTTATGGCGCCCTCCTGACGACGACTGGGAACGGCGGCGCTGGTCTACCACGAGGGCCAGCCGCCGACGGTGACGTCTACGCGCCAGAGGGCCGCCCCGTTGCCCGGAAGTGCGGCGGTCCCGCTCGTGTGACAACGCCTCCGCATTCGCCCCAGGACGCGCTGGCCGGCCTGGGTCCGTTATCCTGGGCCGTCCTGGTTTGCTGATTTCGGGACCCGTTCCCGAAGCGCCCTGTCGCGGCTTCGGTTAACCTCCGCGGCATGCCCGCTTCCCCCGAGGTTGTGCGCGCCCTCCTCGCCCGTGTGGTCCAGACGTACTACGGGGCGATGGGCTCGCTAATCGCCGGCCGCCGGGAGGAGGCATGAGGCTCGACGAGTTCCGCCGCCAGATGGAGTCGTACCGCCGAGCAGTCGATGAAGAGGCGCTGTCCCTCAAGGACTCATATCTGGCACTCGATCGGCTTCACGGGCTTTACAAAAGGTTTGACGCTGAAGAACAGGCGATGGCCGATCAGGTTCTGGCGGAATGGGCGCTGTCCGAAGATGAGAAGGTGCGTTTCGATGCCCTCGCGCTCATCGACGATTTCAAAATCGCTGCTGCGATTCCGGCACTGCAGAAGCTGGCCGAACGTCTTGCGTTGAGTGGTGCACCCGGCGCGCCGTAGGAACTGCAGAAACTCAGACGGATCATCGGAGGCCTCTCCGCTGGGGGTTGACCGTGCCTGCGCGACTCATGGCGGAGCGGCTCCAGGCCGAGCTCGCGAGCCTCATGGACGAGGCGCGGCGGCGAAAGGAACAGAGTGGACGTGGGACTTGGCGCCAGATGCAAGAAGAGCTAGAAAGCTCGGCGAGGATGCGAAGGCGGATGCTGACCCGTCGGCGCTCGTGAAGGCAGATGCCTGTAACGACCAAGATTAACTTCTGGGCCGACACGCTGGCGAAGGCATCACTGGAAGAACTGAAGGTGCTCCGCCGCTCGCTGCTCTCGCGGAAGAACCCCGCGTCGGGCCTGGTGCTCATGGTGCAGGCGGAGATCGAAGCGCGAGAGCGCGGTTTCACTAGGGTGACGGGAGCGGAGAAACCCTAGTTGACCCGTTCCGCGGTGGCCGTTCTCCCACAAGGTTGCGGTGGTCCCGCTCGTTCCCTCGCCGCCGCGCTCGCCCTCGCCCTATGCGTCCCGGCGGCCCCGGCAGACGTGGGGGCCGCGGTCGCGAGACGACGTGGACTGGGCAGAGTTCTGACGCGAAGGGGCGCCCTGGCGAGCGCCCCCCTGACCGGCGACGGGCTACGCTTCCCCCTCCTGCGTGGCCCCGGTCAGAAAACGTCCGTTCGGAAGGAGATTCTGGGGAGCCATCTTTCCTTCGCGGAACAGCTTGAGCCGCTCGCATGCCTCGAACCTTGCCTCGCAGTAGAGACTCTTCCAGACGCCGAGGGTCGCCTTCCTCGAGAACAGTGCGAACATCGGACACGCCTCGATTCGCTCGCAGCTCATCCTAGGCTCCTCGCGCCGGGGCCATCGCACAAGTAGAACACCTCGGGTCGCAAAGGTCTCAAGCCGGGCCCCGTGCGTTATCGACGCAGGCGCTGTTGTGCGAATGCGGCCCACCTTACCCTCGAAGAGGTCCATGCGCGGCGCCGAACGATGCGTTCAAGGAACGCTCGGGTTTCTCTCGGGGGCGAGACACGCCGGGCCGGCTGGGCCGGCTGACCCTGCTCACGCCCCCGGGCAGCCCGATCGGCCGCCGCCCGGCGTTCGAGCCATGAGCGGTGCGCCGACCTCCACAGCCAGACGTTCAGGACAAGCAGACCGGCGAGCAGAAGGAAGTCCGCCATGGAGCGACGAAGCATGTTCACTCGGCGTGTCCCTAGCCAAGGTCTCCGTCGGGTTGCAAATGAGAAGTACCGCTTACAGCGAGCAGGCGATCGTCCGGTTGTCGAGGCTGGTTGACAGGGCAGCCTTCCTCCGCCGGTGGCTTTCTTGGCTCCGAGCTCCCGCGCCCCGGACTGGAGACCCGCGCAACCGCGCACGATTGGTCGGTGCTACCCTCAGTCCGGTACGCTGGACGCATGGAAACCAAAGCCGGGCCGCGCCCTCGGACCCGTCGGTTGATGTTAGGAGCGAGGGACCTCTCTGGTGAGGAACAGCCCGTGGCTCGTCGAAAAGTCTAGTGGCCATCGCCAGAAGCGGCTCGAGACGCGTTCCGCTTCAAAGGCGCCAGATCTTGATACGGCTCGCCAGCCTCGAGCGACTCGAAGAGGCCCTGGATCTCCGGGAATGGCGGGGTAAGCCGGCGCTTCTCGAGATCGAGCCAGCCGCCCAGGAGAACGATGCGGGCCACCGGCTCGCCTCGGCGGCGCAGGTCGTGGGCGAGCCGCCATCGCGCCCCATCGGGCGAGAGGCCCAGGCGCTGGAAATCGACCTCGATTTCCTCGGCAAGGTGCACCTCGCGCAGGTAGTCGAGCTCCTCGCGAAGGATCACCGGTCCGATCCCGAGCTCGCGCAGCCGCCTGACCGAGAACCCACGATCGGCCAGGAAGCCGATGCGGGTCTCGATCCCGTACTCGGAGTAGGCCGTGTTCCGGAGGTGTCCATTCTGATCGCATTCCGACCAGCGCACGACAAAGGACTGTTTGTACGGCAATGGGCCTCCTTGCGGCCGCCCGGGGCGGCCGCAGGAGGTCTATCGGAAAGGGCCAGGGGGTGCCAGCTTCCGGCGCGATACGCACGCCAGGTGGCTCGATCGCGCTTTGGCGGCCGGTCTCAAGCGGAGGGCCTAGAGTCCGGTCCGTTCACGCCTGTCGTATCCGCATTCGCGGCGACATGAGAGGGCGCTGTTCTCCAGGACGCCGAGCTTCGTTTCCGGATGTTCCTCGCCGACCTCGGTTGCCCGGGCGAGGTCACGGGCGGCACTTTCAATGGCGGGATGATTCGCGTCGCGCATTTCTCGTCGCAGAAGCGGCAGTCCCTGGTGCAGAACTTCACGCGCGTGTGCTGCTTCCACTGTCCCGTGAGGATGAGCAGGACCGCCACAGCGTAAACAAGCCCGCTCCCTTGTACCAGCGTGAGAAGCGACATGACGACCCCCCCAATGCCACAGTACGCATCCGGATCGACCTTGGCGTCGGTTACTTTGGGTGAGGTGGTTGAGACCGGGGGAATTCCATTGCTCACATGGAGTGAACGACGTTGGGTGAGCGAGATACGAACGCAGAGGCGATTGCCCATTAGGCAAAAGGCGCGACGGCCGCCGAAACCCAGATCGTTGGGCGACGCGGGCTGGACCGGGCCGAACCACACGAGCCCTTCATCTGCAGAGTGGCCCTGGTACATACCCAGTGCAAAGGCGCTGCCTCGTCTGCGAGGGCTAACGGACCAACTGCCCGGCGATCACGCCTAGGCCTCCAAGGCCCGTAGCAGGGGCACGGCTGGTTGCCCGCTGGCATCGAGGGCCGACCCCCGGACCAGCCAACCTTGACGATGGCACGGCGACGAGCTTCAGCGGACCCGCCGTGGCGACGACATCGCTCCCTCCGCCTATTTCAGCGGTCGCCGAGTCTCCGCCGCTTTCATCCAATCGTCCCGTTGTGTTGGGCCAAGCGAAGTCGAGGGATGATAATTCTGCTCCGGGGGCCCCCAGCAACGCATGACCCAGTCGATCTTGGGGCCGCGGCTCCCCGGGCCCCGGTGCTCCAGGGCCTCGTCCGAAGGCTACCGAATCGAAGGACAGCAAGCCCACTACGACGAGTGCTCTCGTGGTGAACGTGGGGACTCTTCCCCTTTCAAAGCAGCAGCGATCCGGGCGGACCCTCAGGTCAGAGAGGGCAGGCCGCTGCTCCCCCTCTCCCGAGGCGACCGTGCTGCGGCGCGATACGGTGCACCGATCCAAAGACAAGTCTTGCGAGCGGCCCGCGAGGATCCGTCCGGGCGTGGAGCGCGGCCGCGCCAACCGGGGTATGGCAGGAACGCTCGCCGACCTTCTGCCAGCTCGCGTGGGAACGCGACCAATTGAAGAGCGCGACCCGGTGGCAATTGATAGAGGAGCGGCGGCTTGTCGACCGGACCGCGGGGCGTGTGCGGTCGTGCAAGTTGGGAAAGTACCTGGGACCTACAGGGAATGGGTCTGGCGCCGCCCTTGGCCACCGTGTCTGCCTTCGGCCTCGCCGCCACGGCGACGCCGCTCGGCCGTGGTCATCCTCCGCTCCTGGTCGAGTTCGAGCCCCCACCGCGCGAGCAGCCCTCTGCCGCAGGCCGAGTTGGCCATCGCCCATGCGATCCGGAACCCTCCAAAACCGTAGCCCAGTCCTCGCGTCCGCTGGCCGGGTGCTCCGCGAACGCTTTCACCCCGGACTGCGCCAGCCAACAGGTCCTCCAGGACCCCCCGGTTTGCTCAGTCCGAGGACCCGGCTTCGGGTAACCTTCCCGGTATGCCCCCGCCCTCGAGACCGTGTTCTTCTCGCCCGGGTGGTCCAGGCCTACTACGGGGCGGTGGGGTCGCTAATCGCCGGCCGCCCCGAGGAGGCGGAGGCACGCCAAGCTGAGCTCGCCAGCTTGATGGAGGAGGCGCGGCGGGTTCTCTGGCCCCCGATGCCCTGGAAGCAGCTCGTGCCGAAGATTCGAAACGCCCAGGGCGGCGTGGCGAGCGAGAAGAGCGCCCGGGAGTCCCTGCGCGCCCTCCGCGACAAGGGGCAGCGGCCCTGCTACGGCTTCACCATACCGGTCGGCTTCCCCCACGAGGATCCGGCTCGGAATGAGACCTGGGGCCCGCGGTCGCGCGACGACGTGGACTGGACCGGGTTCTGACCGGGACCGTCGCCGTGGTGGCGAACTGGGACGGAACGCCGGGCGCGAGGTGGCGACGCTGGCTTGTGAGATCTACGGGGGGAGGGATCTCGGCCTCGCGCAGCCCGCCCCGCAGCCCGACCTACGTACTTTACGCGATCGGCCGCGTCGGATTCTTTCCCTTGTGCATCGTCACAGAAACGACACCGAGCGTACAACCAAGGAAGTGCCCCGGGCGGCTCCCCACCGCGCGACAGCGGTGTGCACGCGCCCCAGACATGCGCAAACGAGGCGGGCCGCATCGATCCGCCGCGAGCATCGCGGACCACTACCTGCGAGCCTCTTCGTGAAAGACGAGGCGACCCCCCTCGGTCCGTGAGAAAGGGAAGGAACGGTGCCACGGAGAGTCGTGATCAGGCGCCGGACGGGTAGGTCGAAACGATGACCGTGCACGTCAACGTCGTCGTGCCATCGGTGGCCTGAACATGAAACGTCCCGGCCGCGGGGGCGGCTGGCGCTGTATAGGTGTCGCCGCTTATGGTGCCGCCGTTCGCCTCGACGACTGACAAGGTTACGCCCGCCGGGATGGCATAGTCGGACGGTTGCGGTGCCGAGGTGACGGTGAACCAGAGCCGGAAGGAGCCGCCATTGTAGAGGTTTGCCTGCTGCGGCTGGAGCGTCCAAGTCGCCGCCGCTGCGACGCTCGCGCTGGCCCCGGTATTTCCTTCGTCGGCACTGGTCCCGCCACAGGCGAGGGCGAGCAGGACTGCCACGGCTGTGGGTCTCATCTTGGTGCCTCCCTCGTCTCTACGGTACCACTCGCGCCTTCCCTCCGGGGACAAGCCCCAGCGCGGGGGCGTAGGAAGGGCTTGCTGCGGAGTGAGTGCCGAGCGGTCCGGAGAGGGCGACGGGTCCTCCACAGGTCTTCCCACTCGACTGCACGGCGGTTGACGTTCCTGAGGCTCCGAACCTAGCGGGGCGAGGGATCGGGCGGGTTCTCGAGGTATGGTCGGTCCGCGAAGGGCACATGGCCCGTGTTCCCCGAGAACGTCGTGAGCCTCGAGGTCCTCGAACCGCGGCGGCAGTCGAAGGCTCGAACGCCGTTCGCAGGCGAGTCACGAGCCTGTCTTGGGGGGCGAGGATCGACACGTGGTTCCGTGAGACCGCCAACTACCGGGAGAGCGCGGCTGGCGGAAGTCACGCACCCGCACTCGCTCGGCTCCTTCTCTATGGCACCTAGGCGTCAAGGCCCTGCGTGACGTCAGCGCCGGCTCTCAGAGGCGGAGAAAGCGGCCATGCAGCGCCTCCGAATGCCCTTCGAAATCACTAGTATGCACAGTGGGTTATGAGAGTTCGTGGCCCTCACCTTTCACCCGGTTTCGCGTCGGCGCCAGGCGAAAATGCCTGCTCCCTGAGGGAGAACGGGCGTACAGTACCAGGGTGCGCTCACGCCGCCTCACCGCCGCGGACCTCGACCTGTATCGTCGGCGCCTCTATCACGGCGACGACCTGGGCGATCTTGCTTGTCGGCTCCTCGTGGCTGAAGTGGGCGCGCTCTGGGCCGAACTCGCGAAGGCCCGGACTGACTTCGCAGCCAAGGCTGCGGCGGGACTCGAGAAGCGCCTCGAGAGCGTCGCGGCTTACAACCACGGGGGATGCCCGAAGTGCAGGGATGCTGAGGCGCGGGCATTCCTCGCGAAGCTCAAGCAGATCGCAGGGTCGAAACCGGCCGGTGACTAGCGGGCGGTTGCGCGCGGCTCAAGTGAGACCGAGCTTCTTGCTCGCAGAGCCGAACACAGTCGTGGCTGGCCGGCCACGGCTGCATCCACCCCAACCGCTGGGTAACCTCGTCCTCTTCGCCAGCGGGAAGGGCCGACGTGGCGCGAGACCGGGCCCGCGCGCATCGGGCAGGTGGTTTCCGCGCCGCTCCCCCGTCGCGAGGCCCGCTCCCTGCCGGTGGAGTGAGGTAGCGAGAATGCACGGGTCCGGCGAGGCGCGGCGGCTCTACCGGCGCCGATCCCGGAATGGAGCCCGGCCCGGGTCTTCTAAGCGCCCGAGCCGCTGGGGCAGGCATTGGCGCCTCAACGTGGTCCTTTCGTGGTACTGGAGCCGCAGGTGGACCTCGAGCTCGAAACTCCACGCCTCCTCCTTCGCCCCTTCACGCTGGGCGACACGGCGAGTTTGCGCTCGCTCCTCATCGATCCAGATGTTCGCCGGTGGCTGGCGGACGGCCGCGTCCTGTCCGAGGCCGACGTGCGCAAGACCATTCTCAGGAGCCTCAAGACCCTCACCCGGCACGGCACCGGCGCGTTCGTGATTCGGCTTCGGGCCGACGGGGCCTTCGCGGGCTCCGTCGGCCTCTTCCCCGCGAAGCTCGCCAACCTCGGAGGGCTCGAGCTCGGGGCAGCGGTCTTTCCACGCTACTGGCGGAGCGGCCTCGCCGCAGAGGCATGCAGGGCGATCCTCGACCACGCGTTCAGCCGCGTGGGCCTCGGACGGGTGCTCGCCTGCGCGGATGCCCCCAACTTCCGCTCCCTGGCGCTCATTGCGAGCCTCGGGTTCCGCCAGATCGGAACGACTCCCGGCGTCTTCGGCGCGATCCGCTGGTTCGCGGTCGACCGACCGTGACGGGGCTCGTCGGGAACCCGCACGGCTCTCGTGCCCTCGGCTCGTAGGGCAGGCGTTCCCATTTTGTCCTCATTCGATGGCAACCTGCGGGGCGGCGCGCGCGAACGAGCTCGTTTCTGGCGCCCGGGAAGGGTGCGAAACGCCTGAGCCACGCGCTCAGCTCCGTCGTCTCCTTCCACCCGGCTCCCGCTGGAGGTGGGAACAGACCGACGGGGGTTCGCTCAGGGCTTTTGGGAGATCGCCCAGGCGATGGCCCCACGGACCCCGCGCAGGCAATAATCCGCTCCGGCATCGAGCGGGCAGTCCCCCTCGCTACCTTTGGGCGCGATTTCCGGGTGCTGTCGTTACGATGATCGCCCCGCAACGAGCGGACAAGAATGAGCACACCTCTCGCCCAAGGGGGTGTCGTAATTGCCCACGGCGCGAGGGGGCACCGAGTCAAGGCAGGCATCCAGTCCTCGGGTGTGCACGCGTCCACGGCCGAGTGCCCGGCTCGTCGCAGTTCCCGGGCGCCAGCCCGAACGATGGACTGGGGCCGATCACCACTCATGGTGAACATCGGTCGAGCCGAAATCCTGGATCCGGGAATGGGTATGGAGGGGCCTCGTGTACTTCCCCGGCCTCCTCCGTGCCGCAGGCGGGTGACGCTCGCTCGATGGATGAGCGCGAGGGAAACGGAGTGGCATCCTGTCGGCCGTGGGCGACGTCCTCATCCTTCTGCTGCTCCTCGGGCTCGTCGTCGTGGGGCATCGGATCGGTCGCCGCAAGCATCTGGCGAGTCTTGGAAACACGAGGAGTCAACAGCGAAGCCCGCGCCCAGTGTTGGTGGTGAGGGAAGGAGAGCCTGCGACCTTGGACGTTCGCGCGCTCGGGCGGCCCCGCGTTCACCGCCGACGGGGGAGGCGAGGAACCGGATAGCCCGAGCGCGGGGGAGGCTCTCCGCGCCCCGAGATCCCCCCAGGAGTCTGGACCGGGCCGGCACGATCCTCGCCCTTGGAGGGCACCCTTCTGCGATTCACTTACAGTCGCAAAGGGCTCCTGTCCTTTCCTCCAGGCGACCGCCGGCAAAGGACCGATGACAGCGGAACTGTCCCTCGACTCGAAAGGGCCGGCGGGTGCAGGGGCCGGTGCGTCCACCTCTTACTGCGCCCCTCACGACACGGAGTCACCACCGAGGGTGCGACTACCCACCGGGGCAGCCGACCGCGAGCGGCGATCGCCCCAATGTCTGGTCGGACGGACAAATCCTTCCGTCGCCGGGGAGGTCCCCATGATCGCACCTCGACCTGCATTGGCCGCATCTTTCGCCTTGCTCATCGCCGCCTGCGGAGGTTCCGGGTCCGGGGGGAGCTCGAGCAGCATGGGCGGGGCGAGCATGGGCAAAGGCTTCACCTTGCTCCTCAAGGACACCCCCGCAAGCTTCAGCGCCGCGGTCGTCACCATCTTGGAGATCGACCTCGTCGGCTCGTCCGGGCAGCTCGTGCTGACGACAACCCCGACGACCACCGATCTGCTGACGCTCTCCAACGACACCGCCACCCTGGTGAAGGACGCGGTCGTTCCCCCCGGGACCTACTCCCAGCTCCGGTTCGTCATCAGCGGCGGGTACGTCGACGTCGGCGGCACGATCTACGCCTCGTCCCCGACTTACGAGGGCCTCCCTCCCGAGACGACCGTCGCCGGGAAGCTGCAGATGCCGAGCTACGGCCAGTCGGGGCTCAAGGTCGATCTCCCGGGAGGGGGCCTGGACCTCGGTACCGAGCAGAAGATCGTGGTCGTGGACTTTGACGTTTCGCAGAGCTTCGGCCACCAGGCCGGCAACTCGGGGATGTGGGTCATGCATCCCGTCGTGAAGGCCACCGACATCGTGATGACCGGCACGCTCGAAGTCACCCTGGGCCTCGGATCAGGTCCGGAGGGCGGCTTCCTCGGCCTGCCGCCCGGCCTCAGTCTCACCGACTTCTCCGCAGTCGTCGCGCCGACCGCGGGCGGCGTGAGCGTGACCGTCCCGCTCGCCGACAACGGGGACGGAACCGCCGGCGCGACGTTCAAGTACCTGGACCCGCGCGACTACACGGTGACGCTCTTGCCGCCGGCGTCGGTCGCGTCCTTTGCCACCTCTCCTCCCGTCCCGGTCACTGCGGCCATCACCTCGGACCACGTGACCACGGAAGCCTTCCTGCTCACGAGTGTTGTCATGACCGGCGCCGTGGACTTGTCGCTGAGTCTCGCCCCTGAGGTGTCGTTGCCGGCCGGAGTCGCGCTCTCGGACTTCCAGGCGGTTCTCACCCCGGAGCCCCTGCTCTCGGGCGCTCCCGTGGTTCTCCCGCTCACCGCGACCTCGACCGGCGCCTCCGCAACCTTCCCGAACCTTGCCCCGGGGACCTACTCGCTCGACTTCACCTTGCCGGCCCCGGTCACGGGGGTGAACGCCACTCCGGCCCTCCCCGCCTCGGTGACCGTCGTCTCACAGACGGTGACCGACGCGAACGTCCTCATCACCTCGGTCACTCCCTAGGCTCTTCCGCTTGGGAGGCCTGCGCGGCGCGTCCGGCGTCTCCGCCTTCTCTCGCGCGGGCGCCCTCGCGAACTCTGCGGGTCGGGCCCTCTCCCAAGACCCCGCACGCTAGCCGAGGCGCAGGTCTAGCCTTTGCCTGGGCGGCGCTGCGGTGCGAGCGTTCCGCTCGAGGGGAGCCCGGGCGCCTTGCCGCCTGTTCGAGGGACCCTCCTCCTGTCCGCCACGAGGGTAGGCTTCCGGTGTGCGCGCCGTCCTTGCGGCCCTGGTGCTGCTCGGCGGCCTCGCCCCGGCGGGCTCCTCCGCGTGGCCGCATCACTCCTATGGCTCGGGGACCTCGTACCGGAGTAGCTCGAGCCAACACCGCTCGCACGTTTCGACCTCACCCGGCTATGTGCGCAGCGACGCCAACGGAAAGATCCATCGCGACCCCGCGATGCGGGCGGCCTTCCGGTACCCGTGTCCCTCGACCGGGAGGACGCGAGGCGTCTGCCCGGGCTGCGAGGTGGACCATGTGCTCCCGCTTGCGTGCGGCGGCGCGGACGATCCGAGCAACATGCAGTGGCTGACCAAGGAGGCGAACCGGGCCAAAGGGGTCCGAGGGATGCCGGCGGTAAGGGATCCCGAAGCACGGGATCTCGAGGGGTGGGATCCCGGGGATGAACCACGGGACGCCGTCGCTCACGTCGACCGAGCCCACTCGCGCTCGAGCCTCCCCGGGCACCGGTGCGGCGCTCTCCTCGTTGGCCTTCGACCGAGGCGACCTTCAAGGCCGGGCGCGAGGCGGCGACGCGGGCGCTGAGATGGGGGGGGTAGGATCTCGGCTCCGCGCGGCCCACTCCGCACCCGGACCGCGGCGAATTTTACCCTGCGTCCGGAGCGGTCGCCAGCAATGTGCTCGTCCGGGGCCAAGCGCCACGCGGAGTTCTTCCCTGGACGGGCCGTCGGGGAACACCTCTGGGGCGGGCTCGGCGCGTGGCCCCTCGCGGGGGCGGGAATCAACGGGCATCACGTCTAGACCCACCGCCGGCATGAGCTGCCGCTCCGGACCGATCGGGCATAACCCCCCGGGGTCGGACAAGGGTTAGAACGTGAGCGGAGCGATCGAGTGGGAGGATGAAGGGATCGACGACGCGCCCTGTTCGGACCGTTCCGTATTGCCCCACGATGCGCTTCCAGGCCAGGTGAGTGTCCCAGCCTGCTGCGAGACGCGAGGCGGAGCGGCTGGGTACGCGCAGCCGGATTGAGGTTTCCGGATCCTGCTCGCTCGGCAAGCGCGACAGGTCCTTCACCGTGCCGGGGCTAGCCGTTTGTCGTCGGCAGGGTCCGGTGTCCACACCCGACGGTCGCGGGCGAAATAGCCGCTGGGCCGCGAGGGTAACCCGCAAGGATCTCTCGCGTGCGAGATCGCCTGGGGCAAGAGAGCGACGTGACCGCGCGCACCGCAATCCCGTCCCCGAAGCCGGGTACAGCGGCGCTTGCTTTACCGACGGGGAGAGAAGGGGCTTCACCCGACCGGGAGTCCGAGGGGGCCGTCTTTAGAAGAGGACTGCTCGAGCGGGCGAGGGAAAGCGGTTCGGGCGTGGTCCGACCTACTCACTCTCAGTGATAAACGATGGGCCTTGACGCGGCCGCTCGCTCGAGCGGACCCGTGAGACTCGCTTACGCCCCAACGGACAGCGGTAGCTCTTCCCTCGCCCGAGCAATAGGCGCCTGTGGCGGCCTTTGAACGGGACGCTCGCGGTCATCCCGGGGTTCGGCCGGCGTCTTTGGCCGGGCGAGGACTCACGGGAGGCCTGCGGCTCGTCCTCGCGGCGAGCATCCTCTTCGCCTTCCGGGCTCTCGGCCAGGAAGGCGACCCGTCATGGAGGATGGGGCTGGAGTTCGGGACGGGAAAGCAGCAGTTCCATCCCATCTTCCACGACTACAGCTATCGGCACGACGTGGCCGGCTACAAGTTCCTCCTGAACCGCCGGCTATCGCCCTTCGGAACCTTCGGGTGGGAGCTACAGATCGAGCCCTCCTTCTACGTCGCCCACCAGCAACTCTTGAACCCGTATGACACCTCGCCGGCCACGCGGGCGCGTTACACGAGCGGAGAGGTCGTTCGGGAGTATGTGATCAACCCCGGGATCCTGGGCCGCTACAACCCCACACCCCGGTTCAGCCTCTTCTTCCTCTTCAGTGTCGGGCCGGCATGGATCGACACGGCCACGGAAAGGCTGGCGAAGGGATTCGCCTTCTCGGACATCCTCGCGGGAGGCGCGGGGCTGAGGTTCGGCAGGGCGCTCGTGGAGTTTCGGCCAGGACTCAGGCACGTTTCGAACCTCTACACCCAGAAACCGAACCACGGGTACAACAGCGGGACGTTCGACCTCGCCCTGTCGATCTATCTCTGAGCTCCCCGGGCGCTCGAAGCGGGGGCGAACGAGCATCGCCCGCGGATCTTCCGCGTTCGCGCGGGGTCAAGGCAAACGCTCGATCCGAGGCCACGGCGCGGACGCCTTCGGGCTTTCCTCCCGAACGGGCCTCCCGGTCCCGTTCTCGGCGCCGGTCGCGGAACCCGGACCCAGCATTCTTCGGTGGGACCCTGGTCGGGGCGGAAGGCCCCGATACCCTGAGCCTTCCTGAGCGGTAGGCTAGGTGTGCGTCGGAGCAAGCGGTTGGGATCAAGCCCTCGCACGCGGAGGCGCACCATGCCGGTCGATGCGCGGCTCGAAGAGGCGTTCGGCATCCTTTTTAGGTCCAAGGACGCGACCCCGGAGGCCATGAAGCGGGCGCGGGAGCTCGTGAAGGAGTGGCTTCGCGACGAGGAGTTCGCGGAGGCTGCGGCTCTTCCCGAGGAGGCCGATCCCAGCACGTCCTGGGATGACATCCCGCCGCCCGAAGTCTTGAACGAGAAGCTTCGGGGTAAGGTCCGTCGGCCGGATGCACGGCGGGAGCGTTCGAGGAAGCCGAGGCGGTAGCGACGGAACGAGGGCCGGCCGCGAGAGGAAGAGGAGCTTCTCGCCCCGGCGGACGAGCCCGGGACCGCCGCGCCGGGGCCCTCTCTCGCGGAGGAAGAGCGGCTGCGGCGGAACGCGAGGCGCCCCTGTTGCCGATCGGGGAGGGGAAGAGCTCGGGCCCCCCGAGGCTCCATGCCCCCCCGGCCTAGAGAGGTCCGGTCCGGCGATCGAGGAGGACGCGAAAGGAACGCGGCGCCTCGCGGTGTCCGGTCCACTAGAATGGGCCCGTGAAGACCCCGAGCGCGGTGCTCTTCGATCTGGACGGAACCCTGGTGGACACGGTCCCGTTCATCCTCGCCTGTGTCCGCCATGCGTTTCAGGACTACGGGACGGCCCCCACGGACGCGCAGTGGATCGCGGGGATCGGCACCCCCATCGTCGCCCAGCTTGCCCCGTTCGCGCGCTCGCCCGGGGACGTGGAGCGCCTTCTCGCCCGTTACCGCGAGCACTGGCGTCTCCACCACGACGAGTTCACGCGCAGCTTCCCGGGCGCGGCGGAGACGGTGGCCGCGCTCCGGGCGGCCGGGCACCCGATGGCGGTCGTCACCGCCAAGACCGAGCGCAGCGCCCTGCGCACGCTCGGGCACATCGGCCTCCTGCCCTGCATGGGGGCGGTGGTGGGCGTCGATTCCTGCGAAAGGTGCAAGCCCGACCCCGAGCCCGTGCGGCTCGCCCTCGCCCGCCTCGGGGCCGAGCCGGAGCGAGCGGTCTTGCTCGGCGATGCCGTCCACGACATGGCCGCGGCGCAGGGTGCGGGGGTGAAGGCGCTCGGGGCCGGCTGGGGGGCGGGGGCCCCCGCGGACCTCCTTTCCGCGGGTGCGCTGCGGGTGCTCTCGGACATCCGCGACCTGCCCTTGGTCCTCTCGGAGCTCGAATCGGTAGCGGCCTAGACCCAACCGGGGGCGCGTCGCTCGGGCCCAAACGAAAATACCCTGCGCCTACCGAGTCAGAGGGGATCCGCGTGCCTCTTCGTCGACGACGATGCGACACACGGGGAAGTCGTTTTGGAGATCCTGAGTGGGCGAGGACTATGCGGTGGAGGTGGCCGGCACCGGGGAGGCGGCGCTCGCCGGCGCCCGGGTGGCGGTCTCGAGCCGGAGCCGCTCGGTGCAAGTGAACCGTCTCCTCGGGCTCGACCTGCTCCGCAAGCCCTTCGGGATGGAGGAGCTCGTCTCGACGGTCGAGCGGGCGGTGGGTCGCAGCTCTAGCGCGGCGGTCGCGGGTGACCCGAGGACCTCGCGCTCCAGGGCCCCCGGCGTGATACAGGGACGGGATGCGCATCGGCTACCTCGGCCCCCCCGGCACCTTCAGCGACGAGGCCTTGGCCCTCTGCGACCTGGCGGCCGGCGGCGAGTCCGTCCCCTTCGCCACCTTCCAGGAGGCGTACGAGGCGGCGCTCTTGAGGAAGGTGGACGCGGCGCTTTTACCAATCGAGAACTCGCTCGAGGGGAGCGTCACCACCGTCCTCGATCTCCTCGTCCATCGCCCGGGGCTCAGGATCCGCAGGGAGGTTCTGCTCCCGGTCCGCCCCTCTCTCCTCGCTAAGGCCGGCCTGAGGCTCGGGGACGTTCGCCGGGTGCTCTCCCACCCCCAGCCGCTCGGGCAGTGCTCGCGGTTCTTGCGCGAGAAGCTTCCGGGCGCGGCCCTCGAGGCGACTCGCTCGACGACCGACGCGGCGGCCAAGGTCGCGGCGGGGGAGCCGGGAGCGGCCGCCATCGCCTCTAGCGCGGCGGCGACCCGGTACGGCCTCGCCCTCCTCGCGGAGGACATCCAGGACTCGGGCGAGAATCTCACGCGGTTCGTGCTGGTCGCCCGCGAGGACGAGGCCCCCACGGGCGCCGACCGGACCAGCATCGCCTTCACGCTCGACCGGGACCGCCCGGGAGGCCTCTACGAGGTGCTGGGCGAGTTCGCGCGGCGCGGGCTTAACCTCTCCAAGATCGAGAGCCGGCCCACGCGCGCGTCCTTGGGGCACTACATCTTCTTCCTTGACTTCGAGGCGCACCGTCGCGATCCGGCCGGCAGCGATGCGCTGGCCGGGGTGCTGGCGCGGGTGGACAGGCTGCACCTGCTCGGTTCGTACCCCCGCTGGTCCCAGCCGACCTAGTCGCCCGGGCACCGTCGGCCCGGGCTTCCGATCCTTCTTCATTTCGAAGAGCCCGTGCCTCTGCGTGAGGTAGCGGGGAAGGTGGGAAGAGACCCCGGGGCGGCCCGGCCCGGCTACCTCCGTCCACGAGGTCCAGGCGGACTCTGGGTGCCATGGACCGGTGTCGACCCGACCCGGTGCTATCCCCTGAGCGCGGAGGGCGTCCGAGAGCGTTCCCTTGCTTCGCGAGCGTTTGCGCCTGTCCCGCGCAAAGGGCGGGTCGCCCCGCCCGCACCGGACGCGTGGTACGGGATTTTCACGCAACGAAGGACCGTGAACATCGAGGAGGCCTTGGGCCTGCCACACGCCTCCACCTCGGGCGACGCTGTAACCGCGCCCGAGGAGCTCGTCGTGGTGCGCGCCGCCCACTGGCGGATGCTCGTCCCCTTGTGCCAGGTGAGGCGCGTGCACCCGGCGGTGATGCCCACCGCGCGACCGGGTGCCCCGGCCCTTTCCCCGGTGGTCTCGGTCGAGGGCGCCCTTCTCCCGGTCGCCTTCGCCGCCTCGCTCGCGGGCGGAACGCGCGTCGAGCTCGAAGGCCACCACCAGATGGTCGAGCTTGTGGCCGGCGGGCTTCGGGGTCTGCTCTGGGTGGACGCCGTAGAGGACGTGGTCCCGTCGGAGCCTGCGCCCGGCGATCCGTCCCCCGAGGCCCTGGTGGCTCGCTGGTCCTGCGGCGGGCGACCGCTCCCCGTTCTCGACGTGCCGCGCCTCTTGGAACTGCTTCGGTGACCCCCTGGGAAAGGGATCGGACCATGAAACGCATCCTCCTCGTCGACGATAGCCGGGTCACCCGGGAGCTCATGAAGGTGTACCTCATCGCCCGGGACGTGGAGCTCCTCGAGGCGGCCGACGGGGCCGAGGCCCTCCGGATCATCCGGGCGAGCCCCCCCGACCTCGTTCTCGCCGACCTGCGGATGCCGCGGCTCGACGGGTTCGGACTGTGCGAGGCGCTCACGGCCGATCCGGCGTTGAGGCAGGTGCCGGTCCTCATCCTCACCTCGAGCCGCGACCGGGAGGCCGAGCGGCGTCTTTTGGCCGCGGGAGCCCGCCAGGTGCTCCTGAAGCCGATCCAGCCGCAGCCTCTCCACGAGGCCATCCACCGGCACCTGCTCGGACAGGCGGTCGCCCCATGAGCACCCCCGCGCCTTCCCCCGCCCGCTCTCTCCGCGCCCGGATCGCCCTCCGGGTGTTCCTCGCCTCCATCCCCAGCGCGCTGGTGGGCGGCTACGTCTACGCCGCTTTCACCGGGCTCGAGGGTCCGGACCTCAAGCGGGCGCTCGTCGCCGTCGTCCCCATCTATCTCGGGGCCTCGGCGATGCAGTTCCTCGTCATCGGATGGCTGGTCCGCTGGGCGCTCTCCGAGCCGCCCCCCCATGCCCCGACCCAGAGGGTGCACCGGATCCTGGAGCTCCCGCGGCGGGTCGAGCTCTACTCGAACGTGGCCGCCTGGGCCCTGGGCAGCCTGGTGTTCGGACTCTTCGTCGATCTCGCCTTCCACCGGAGCCTGGCGGTGCCGAGCGCGGTCGTGATCTTCGTGTTGGCCTCGCTCTTCCCCGGGGTGGTGCTGGTGCTCTCTCTGGAGGACTGTGTACGGCCGCTCGCCTTGGCCGAGTTCGGGCGGGACCCGGGCCGGGCCATCGGGCCGGGGGGGTTCTTCTGGACGCGCCAGCGCCTGTATCTCCCCTACGCCTTCGTGGTGGCCCTGTTCTCGATGGTCGTGTTCATGGGCTTGCTCGTCTACGCGCAGTTCGCGCGGGCGGTCGACCGGGTGGGCGATCCGCTCTCCCGGGAGGGCCTCTCCGCCGCCGTCCCGCTTGTCCGGGAGCACCTCGACCGCCTGGCCGCGGAGATCGCCTGGCCGGTAGCCCTGCTGGCGGTCCTGTTCCTGGTCGCGTTCGCGGTGACCGGGCTGTACCTCGCGAGCCGGCAGGCGAGGGCGGCCGCTCAGGTCGAAGGGGCGCTTGCGAGCCTGGCGGCCGGCGCTCCCGAGATCCCGGGCTGGGTAGCCACCGACGAGATCGGCGACCTCTCCACCGCCACCGCCCGGATCGCCCTGGAGATGAGGGCGGTGTTCGAACAGCTCGGCGCCATCGCCGCGGGCGATCTGGAGCGGGTCCCGGTGGGCGACAGCCGCCTCCTCAGGACCTTCCGGGAATCGCGGGACGCCCTGGTGGAGCTGTCCCGCCGGATGATCGCGCTGGCCCGGGGGGAGGCGGTCGAGAAGGGGCGCCTGGCCGGGGACCTGGGGGCGGCCTTCCAGAGCTTGAACGCCACCCTCTCGGCCACCGTGGACCAGGCCCGGACCATCGCCCAGGGCGACCTGCGCCGCGATGTCGTGGCGCCCGGCGAGCTGGGCGAGGCCCTTCAGCGCATGACCGCCAACCTGCGCGCCATGGTGGGCCGGACCCAGACCGTGTCGGGGTCCGTCGGGGACATCGTGGTGAGCCTCCAGTCGGCCTCCGCTCAGCTCTCGGCCGCCACCACCGAGCAGGTGGCGGCGGTGACGGAGACCGCGAACACCATGACCGAGATGGCGCAGACGTCCGCCGTCTCGGCCGACCGGGCCGGTGAGCTCATCCGGCAGGGCGACGCGGCCACGGCCGTGGTCGAGGAGGGGAGCGCCGCGGCGGAGGCGGCGGTGAGCGCCATGTCCGCCATCTCCGGCTCGCTCGGGAAGGTGGCCCAGGCCTCCAATGCCCTCGCCGATCGGGTCCAGAAGATCGACAGCATCACGGAGACGGTCTCCTTCCTGGCCGACCAGTCCTCCACCCTCGCCATCAACGCCGCCATCGAGGCGGCTCGGGCGGGAGAGGCGGGCAAGGGATTCGCGGTGGTGGCGCGGGAGATCCGCACCCTGGCCGCCGACTCGCGCAAGGCCGCCTCGCAGATCCGGGAGATCCTCGGGGAGATCCGCGATCGCACCGGCCAGGTCGACGGTTCGGTGAGCGCGGGGACGCGGACCGTGGACGACGGGGCCAGGCTCGTGCAGCGGCTGGGCGAGGTGGTGGCCCAGCTCGGCATCACCGTGCACGATTCGGTGGGGTTGATGCGCCAGGTGGAGGGGTCGGCCCGGCAGCACCAGGCGGGCGTCGGCCAGGTCTCCCAGGCGCTCACCAACATGCAACGGGCGGCGGAGTCGATCCGCGACGGAGCGAGGCTCCTCGGGACCCTCTCGAGCCAGGCGCACGACCTGTCCGAGAGCCTGCGGTCTGCCGCGGGCGCGTACTCGCTCCCCGCCGAGGGAAAGACGGCCTCCGCGTGAACCCCGAGGCGCCCCTCCTCGCCGCGACCCGGGCGGCCCTCGAGGCGCGCTACGGACTGGCGCTCGAGGGGGTCGGGAACGACCAGATCGAGCTCGCCGTCTATGGAGCGGGGTCCTCGGGAATGGCCGACCCCGAGGAGGAGGAGTTCCTCACCCGCGTGCTCGACCGGCTGCCCATCGACGAGAGCTGGCTCTTCCGGGAAGACGGGCTCTGGGAGTGGCTGCGCGACTCGGCCGGGCCGGCCCTCCTCCAGGAGGCGGCCCTCGGCGGTCGCCTCTTGCGCGTGCTCTCCCTGGGCTGCTCCGGGGGTCAGGAGGCCTTCACCGCGGCCATGATCCTCGAGGACCTGCTCGAGGGCACCGGGCTCCCGGCATCGAGCGCGAGGGCGGTCCTGCAGGTGGTCGGGCTCGATTCTTCCCCGGGGCGCATCGAGGCGGCGCGCTCGGGGGTTCTGCCCGCCTGGTCGGTGGAGCGGAGCCGATCGGATTGGGTCCGAGGCCGGGTCAAGCCGGAGCCCGGGCCGGTGGGTCGATACCGGGTGGCCCCCGCCGTCCAAGCGGTCTGTCGGTTCGAGGTGGGGAACCTCCTCGAGGTGGCGGACCGGGGCAACGCTTTTCTGGGCGGGTTCGACATCGTTCTCTGCCGGCACGTGCTCATCTACTTCCGGCCGGCGGAGGCGGTCCGGAGGGCGGCCCAGCTGGCGCAGGCTCTCGACCCGGGGGCCTACCTCGTCTTCTCCGCGGCCGAGGCCCACCTCATCGAGGCGGCCGGCCTCGAGCCCTTGCGCCAGCTCGGGGTGGGGCGCGCGAGGCCCCGCTCATCGCTTGCCTCGAAAACCCCGGGGGGACGTTCCTCTCGGGCGCGCGACTTCAGGTCGCGGTGGGCGGATCCGGGGGGCCCCGCGGTCGAGCCCAAGAGATCCCCGGAGGGCGGCTCCCGGGCAGCGGATTCTGGGGCGGCGGCGGCGGCGCACGTGAAGCTCGCGCTCGAGCACGCGCAGGCGGGCCGCGCCCAGGCGGCGCTCCGTGAGGCGAGAGCGGCCCTGATCCACGATCCTCGACACCTCTACTCCCGCCTCCTGTTGGGCCAGCATCTCCTCCCGGTGGACGAGCGGCGCGGTCGCGAGGTGCTCCGCGAACTCCTGGAGGCGGCCTCGCGGCTGCCGCCCGACGATGCGGTCCCCTGCGCGGACGGCCTCTCGGTCGGGCAGCTCGCGGAGGCGGCGCGCATCATCCTCGGCGGGCGGGAGGGCCGGTGAGCGCGTCGCTCTTTGTCCCGGAGCTCGTCCCGAGGGATCCGGACCTCTTGGAGGCGCGGGCCCGGGAGCTCGCCACCCCCGCGGCGTCGGAGGGGGAGGGCGTCGAGGAGCGCCTCGTGGCCTTTCGTCTGATGGGACGTCCCTGCGCCCTCTCCGCGGGGATGGTGCTGCGGGCCGTGGCCCGGCTGTCGCGCCCCTTGCCCGTCCCCCTGAAGGACGGGGGCGAGAGGCTCGTGGCGTTCGTCGAGGAGCTCCCCGTCCCGGTGCTCGACCTCGAGGGGTACGCCGCCGGCGCTCCGCGCGCCCCCGTGGGACTCGAGTCGCACCCCGCCCTGCTCCTCGACACCGCGCAGGGCCCGGTGGCAGTGGCGGTGGAGGGCCCGCTCGACCTCCTCGAGGACCACCTCGCCTTGGCGGCCGCGGCCGGGGACCCCGAACGCATCCGGTTCGCGGGCATGCTTGCGAAGGGAGCCCTGGCGCTCGATCCCGTGTGGCTCAAGGACTGGGCGGAGAAGGGGGCCTGTCCATGAGCATGGACCCCGGCACCCGGTCCCGGCTCGTGGGGCTCTTCGTGGACGAGGCCCAAGAAGCGGTCGAGGTCCTCCGGCGCTGCGCGGACTCGCTCCGGGGAGGGGACACGGGCGAGCCCCTCGACGAGTTCGGGCGGGTGGCGCACGGGCTCAAGGGGGCGGCGGCCGCCCTCGGCTACGAAGGCCTCGCGAGCGCGCTCCACGAGCTGGAGAGCGTTGTGCTGTGCCTTCGGGGAGATTCCGGCCCGCCGGCGTCGGCCCGGCTCACGACGGTGGGGGAGGCCCTCGATCTATTGTCCGAGGGGGTGGCGCGGATGAGCGCCGCCTCGATGGACGAGGTGCCCGCCGACGTGCTCGAGCGGCTCCTCGCCGCGCTCGCGATCGCCGGGCCGGGCCCGGACGGGCGCGAGCCTCGCCCCGGTGCGGCCTTGGCCTCGGCCGAGGGGGAGCGGGGGCCCACCCCGGCAGAGGAGCCCCCCAGCAAGCCGGCGGCGGAGGTGGTGGACCGGTTGAGCGTCCCCGCTGCCGAGGTCGACGAGGCCCTCCGGCTGGCCGCCTCCGTGGCGCGGGGCGCTGCTCAGCTGCACGAGTGGCTCGCTCCCTCCCAAGGGCTCGTGGCGGCCTCGGCCCAGGGCCTTTCGGCGGCGGCTGCCGGGCTCGAGGGCCTCATCGCCGCGCTTCGGCTCATCCCCGCCGAGCTGGCCCTGGCCGGGCTCGACGGCGAGGTCGCCGAGCTCGCCGCTCGCCTCGACAAGGAGGTGGCGCTCTCCGTGTCGGGCCGGGACGTGCGGGCCGACCGGCGAACCCTCCAGACCGCCCGGGGGCTCATTCGCCACCTCGTCCGGAACGCGATCGATCACGGGATCGAAACCCCGCCGGCGAGGGCGGCGGCGGGCAAGCACCGCGCCGGGCGGCTCTCCGTGTCGGTTGAGGCGGTCGAGTCGGTGCTCCGCGTGGAGGTGGCCGACGACGGGGCGGGGTTCGACATGGGAGCGATCCGCGCGGAGCTCTTACGCCGGGGGGACGCGGGAAGGGTCGAATCGCTCTCGGACGAGCAGGTCTTGGCGCACTGGGCCCTGGAGGGGGGATCCACCCGGGTGAACCCCACCGAGGTGTCGGGCCGCGGCCTGGGCCTCTCGGCGGTGGCCCAGCTCGCGCGCGCCGCGGGAGGGGGCATCCAGGTCCGTTCCGTCCGCGGGTTGGGGAGCGGGGTGGCGTTCACGCTGCCCCTGGAGGTGTACGCGGTCGAGGCCATCACCTTGAAAGTGAAGGATCGGGTCTTCGGGATCCCGGTGAATGCGGTCGAGCGAACGATCTTCCTTCCCGCCTCGGGCGAGGCAGTCCACGACGGCCCCACCGGACGTACCCTAGCGGTAGGGGAGACCATCCTTCCCCTCGTGCCCTTGGCCGAGGCGCTCGGGCAGGAGCGCGAGACGGGCCGGGAGCGCTTCGCACTCGTGGTCCGAGCCGAGGGGCTCATGGCGGCGCTCTCCACCGACGAGGTGGTGGCGGTCGCGGGGCTCGTCCCGAGCGCCGTGTCCGGGGTGGCGCAGCCGGACGCGCTGGTGAGCGGTCTCGCCCGGCTCGCCGACGGTACTCCCATCGCCGTGCTCAACCAGAGGCTCCTCCTCCACCGGGTGCGGGCGGTGCGGGCGCGCGAGGGAAGATCCGCGGACGCCGGGCCTGCCAAGCGGCGCGCTCTCGACGTCGTGCTGGCCGAGGACTCGCTCGCGACCCGCGAGGTCCTGCGGGTGCTCCTGGAGGAGCAAGGCTTCCGGGTCCGGCTCGCCGGGAACGGCGAGGAGGCGATGCAGCGGATCGCCGAGGCCCTCCCGGACGTGCTCGTCTCCGACGTGAACATGCCCCGGCGCGACGGGCTTTGGCTCACGCGCTCGCTCAGGGCGCAGCACGATACCGAGAGGCTCCCCATCGTCCTGCTCACCTCGCAGGACGACCTCGCGGCGCGCGCCGCGGGGGTGGCCGCCGGGGCGGACGCCTACCTCCTCAAGTCCCAGTTCAACGCCGGGGTGCTGGCAGAGACCTTGGCCCAGCTCGGGGTTCGGGCGTCGTGAGGACCGCGGTCGTGCTCGACGAGCATGCGCTGCGGATCTTCCCCGGGCTGGAAGGGGCGCTGGCGAACGCCGGAGCTCTCGTGATGCGCTCCTTCAAGGCCACGCCCAACCCCGAGCTCCTCCGCCGGCACGCGGGCGTCGCGGTGGTGGGAGGCCGGGACAAGCCGGGGCTCATCGCCCGGCTCGAGCGGGCGACGGCGACCTTGGCGGTCGTGCCTGCGCCGGTGATCGGCGCGCTGCCGCCAGGCGTGGCCCCCACGAGGGACCTCCTCGGCCCCGGCGTGGTCGATCTCTTGCCGGCGGGCACGCCGAGGGCCCCGGAGCGGATCCTGCTCATGGCGCGCGTGCCGGTCGTGACGGGGGCACGCCCGAAGGGCCCGGTGTCACCGACAGGGGGTGCCGGACGGGGAGTCTCCGGGGCGCCGGTCGATGAGCTCGTGGCGGTGGCGAGCTCCACCGGCGGCGTCTGGGTGGTCGGCGCCATGCTCCGGGACCTGTCCCCCTCGGGCCGGGCAGTGGTCCTGGCTCAGCACATGGACGCCGAGTTCGTGTCGTTCTTCGCGCGGTGGCTTTCCGGGACCTCGGGATGGCACACGGTGGTGGTCGAGGGCGAGGTCTTGCTCGGGGCGGGTTCGATTTACCTGCCCGCGGGCGGAATGGACCTCGTCGTCGACGGAGACCGCGCCCGTGCCGTGCTCCCGAGCTCGCGCTATGTGCCGTCCGCGGATCGGCTCCTCTCAAGCGTCGCAAGCCGGGGGCGCCCCGGGGTGGGCGTCGTTCTCTCCGGGATGGGGTCCGATGGTGCTGCCGGCCTGGCCGAGCTCGTGCGTGCCGGGGGGATGGGGATCTGCCAGGAGCCCGCCACCGCCGTGGTGGCCTCCATGCCGGAGAGCGCCCTTCGAGCCTCGCCAGCGGCGCGCGCCGTGCCGCCCGATGCCCTGGCTCAAGCCGTGACGATGGGCGCCCACCGCTCCCAGGCGGGGCCGTGAATCTCCTCACCGCGTTGCGGCGTCTCCGAAGGGTGTATCGGGGATCAGATCGGGACCTCCTCCAGATGCTGGGGAACGTGGGCCGACCAACGGAGCCGGTCCATCCGCGCCTTGGCCGCCGCGAGAGCGGAAGGCTCTCCGTGGACGAGAAAGGTCATCTTCGCTGGGGCGGGGAACGATCCCAGCCAACGTACGATCTCCTCCTCGTCGGCATGGGCGGAGAAGCCGGAGATGGTGGCCACGCGTGCCCGGACGGGCACTTCCTCCCCGTGGATCCTGACCGCCGCCGCGCCCTCCTGGAGGCGTGCACCACGGGTGCCCTCCGCCTGGAACCCGACGAGGAGCACGGTCGTGCTCGGATCGGGGAGGCGCCGGGCCAGGTGGTGGAGCACGCGCCCTCCCGTGGCCATGCCCGACGCGGAGAGGAGGACGAAGGGTCCTTTCCGGTCGTTCAGTTCCTTCGACTGCGCCGCGCTCCGCACGAAGGAGAGCTTTGCCGGCCGAAGCGGCTCCTCGCCCCGGGCGATCCGCCGGGCCATCTCGTCGTCGTGGTCCTCGCGGTGAGCGAGGAAGATGGGGGTGGCGTCCACCGCCATGGGGGAGTCGACGAACACCGGCAGCCGGGGGATCTGACCCGTCTCCTCGAGCTCTTTCAACGTGAAGAGGATCTCCTGGGTCCGGCCGATGGCGAAGGCGGGGACGAGCAAGACTCCCTTCCGCTCGTCGGTCCGAAGGACCTCCGCGCGCAGGGCCTGGTCGGGCGCTCCGCCCTCGTGGCGCTTGCCGCCGTAGGTGCTCTCGAGGAGGAGGGCGTCGACCGCGCTGCCCGGCTCGGGGTCGGGCAGGATGGGGGCTCCGTAGCGGCCCAGGTCGCCGCTGAACAGGAGGCGGCGGGGCGGGTCGCCCGCGAGAACCATCTCGACCGTGGCGCTCCCGAGGATGTGGCCAGAGCGGTGGAAGCGCACGGTCACGCCCCTCGCCACCTCCCGCCATTCGCCGTAGGCGATGGTGCGTAGGCGAGGCAGCGCGGCCACGGCGTCGGCCTCGGTGTAGAGCGGGCGCGCGTTCGGGGCGTGCTTCGAGTAGCCCTTGCGGTTGGCGTACCCCGCCTCTTCTTCCTGGAGGCGCCCGGAGTCGGGGAGGACCAGCCCGGAGAGGTCGCGGGTCGCGGGAGTGCAGTGGACCAGGCCCGCGAAGCCGTCCCGGACGAGCATGGGGAGGGCGCCCTCGTGGTCCACGTGGGCGTGCGTCAGGACCACCGCGTCGAGCGAGCCGGGGGAGAGCGGCCAGGGGGCGCGGTTGCGCAGCCGGAGCTCCTTCAGGCCCTGGAAGAGGCCGGCGTCCACGAGGATACGCACGCCACCGTGCTGAACGAGGTGGCGCGAGCCCGTGACGGTGCCCGCGGCGCCGAGGAAGCGGATGGACGTCATGACCCCGGGATTCTACAATCCGCCCACCGTCGAGGCCGGGTTTGCGTCGGCCGCGCGCCGGTGGCGGCGGACGGGGATGGCGACCGGGACACGGGGGCGAACTCGATGCGCAGGAAGATCCGGGTGGTGGGGGCCATGATCGAGCAGGACGGCAGGTACCTCATCACCCAGCGCCCTTCCACCGCCTCGCTTCCGAACCTCTGGGAGTTCCCCGGCGGTCGGGTGGAGGCGGGCGAGACCGATCCCGAGGCGCTGGCCCGCGAGCTCGCGGAGGAGATGGACATCGGTGTCGAGGTCGGCGATCGCGTCATCCACGTCGAGCACGCCTACGAATCCTACGACATCGACTTCTGCGTTTACCGGTGCCGGCTCACCCGTGGCCCTCCCCGTCACATCCGAGTGGCCGATCACCGCTGGGTGCGCCCGGACGAGCTCGAGCAGTACGAGTTCCCGCCGGCGGACGAGAAGAGCATCGCCAAGCTCCTCGGCCTCTGAGGGCGGCGGCGGCCGTCCCCTCTCTGGGCTGCGCCCGCCCGCCGCGGAAGCGGCGCCGAGTTCCCCGCCCAGCCGGGGCAGGTAGCCGCCGGCTGCGCTGTCCCACACAGCGCCGGGCGCCCGCGCCGGTTATCGGGACGAGTAGTGCCCTGGTCGGCGGAAGTGCCGGGCCCTCGAGGTGCATGCCCACCGGCGCGGCGGCTCTTTTGGGCACGGGGGCAGGGAGGCCGAGGTGGCGGAAGAAAAGAAAGGTCACCGTGGGGATCGAGGGCCGCGCCTCGGCGACCAGCCGCGCCTGCCGTTCGCCTCGCCCGCCGCGTGGATCGTCCTGCTCGTCCTGGCGGTCTTTCTGTTCCGTGCCTTCCAGGACGTGGGAGTGCGGCGCATCCCGTATTCCCAGTTCAAGGAGATGATCCGACAGGGGTCGTTCGAGCGGATCATCATCGGGCCGGAGTGGGTCCGCGGAATCCCCAAGCCGGTCACGACCGGGCCGCCCGAGGGAGAGCGGGGGAGCCAGGCGATGCCCTACCTCGCGAACCGCATCCCCGGCGGCGGTGACGACCTCGTCCCCACCGTCGAGAAGGCGAACATCCCCTACGACGCCGTTCCGGGGGGAGGGATGGGGGACCTGTTCTGGGTGTGGGTCGTGCCCATCGCCATCGGCCTGCTCTTCTGGGCGTGGGTGATGCGGCGGATGTCCGGCCAGATCGGGCAGGGGCCTCCCGGGGTGATGGCCTTCGGCAAGTCGCGGGCCCGGGTCCACATGGAGCCGGACACCGGGATCACCTTCCAGGAGGTGGCCGGTATCGACGAGGCGGTCGAGGAGCTCGAGGAGATCGTCGAGTTTCTGAAGACGCCGGAGAAGTACCGGCGGCTGGGAGGGCGCATTCCCAAGGGCGTGCTCCTCGTCGGCCCGCCGGGGACGGGCAAGACCCTCCTCGCCCGGGCCACGGCGGGCGAGGCGGGCGTGCCCTTCTTCTCGCTCTCCGGGTCGGAGTTCGTGGAGATGTTCGTGGGGGTGGGGGCGGCTCGCGTCCGGGACCTCTTCCAGCAGGCGCAGCAAAAGGCGCCCTGCATCGTCTTCATCGACGAGTTGGACGCCCTGGGCAAGTCGCGCAACGCCGGGATCGTGGGCGGGCACGACGAGCGGGAGCAGACTCTGAACCAGCTCCTCGCCGACATGGATGGGTTCGACGCCCGCGCCGGGCTCATCATCATGGGCGCCACCAACCGGCCCGAGATCCTCGACCCGGCCCTCCTGCGCCCGGGCCGCTTCGACCGCCAGGTGCTGGTCGACCGGCCGGACAAGCGCGGCCGGGAGCGCATCCTCCAGATCCACGCCCGCAACGTGAAGCTTGGCCCGGACGTGGACCTCAAGACGGTGGCGGCGCGCACCTCGGGGTTCGCCGGGGCGGACCTCGCCAACGTGGTGAACGAGGCGGCCCTCTTGGCCGCGCGCCGCAACAAGAACGCTGTCACCCGGGCGGAGTTCGAGGAGGCGGTCGAGCGGGTGGTGGCGGGCCTCGAGAAGAAGAGCCGGCGCATCAACGAGAGGGAGAAGGAGATCGTGGCCTTCCATGAGTCGGGGCACGCGCTCGTCTCCTGGATGCTCCCCTTCGCGGACCGGGTCACCAAGGTCTCCATCATCCCCCGGGGGCTCGGAGCGCTCGGCTACACACTCCAGCTCCCCATCGAGGACCGCTACCTGCTCACCCGCAGCGAGCTCAGGGACCGGATGGCCGGGCTCATGGGTGGCCGGGTGGCCGAGGAAGAGGTGTTCGGGGAGCCCTCGACCGGCGCTTCCAACGACCTGCAGCAGGTGACCGGGCTCGCCCGGATGATGGTCCGCGACTACGGCATGAGCGCGGCGCTCGGACCGGTGGCCCTCGGCGACCAGGGGGCCCCGAACTTCCTCGGGCTCAAGGGCATGGAGCAGCGGATCTACTCCGAGCAGACCGCGCTGGAGGTGGACCGGGAGGTCCAGGCGCTCGTGCTCGAGGCGCAGGGGCGGGCCCGGGATCTGGTCCGCCGGCACCGGGACAAGCTCGACGCGATCGCCGCCCGGCTCCTCACCACCGAGGTGATTGAGGAGGAGGAGATCGCACGGCTCTGGGGCCCGAAGGTGACGCGTCCCGGGGCGGCCGATGGACAGGGGACTGGCGAGTCGCCCCCCGAGACCCCGAGCAGGCCAGTGGGGCTCCCCGAGCGAAGGGCCGTCGCGGTCCCCCGGGTCGGGGCCGCCGCCGGGGATGGGGGTGGACGCGGGGAGTGAAGAAGCTTTGAGGTCGGGGAGCGACAGCCACGAGGCGCGCAAGACACTCTTCCAGACGGGGATCCGTCGGGGGTGGCTCTTCCTCGAGGAGATCGACCGGGCGCTTCCGGCGGGCAGCCTTTCGCCGCCCGAGCGCTGGCTCCTCTTCTACAGCCTCAGGGCGGCTGGGGTGGAGATCCGGGACGAGCTGGGGGTCCCCCTGGAGGCGCTTCCCCGGGAGCCGTCGCGCCAGGACGCCTAGATCGTTTGACACGCCCTGAGGGGTGCTTACGTTGCGAACCCGGAGGGAGCGGAATGTCCGAGGAAATGCGCGATGCTCCGGCCAATGCGGGCGGTGAAGAGGTGAAGGTCGTCGATCGCCGCCGATTCCGGCCGGACGGCCTGCCGGTCGAAGGAGGCGGAGCGTCCGAGCTCTCGGCGGAGGGGGAGGGGCCCGGGGCGGCCGCGGGTGCGCCGGAGGAGGCGAAGGACGAGGACGGGCGTCTCGCCGCCCTTAAAGCCCGGATCGACGAGCTCTCGCGCGCCTACGCCTCCCTCGTCGAGGACAACAGGGCCTTTCGCCAAAGGCTCGAGCGCGAGAAGGAAAGGGTCGTCGAGGCGGAACGCGCCGGGGTGGCGCAGGCGCTCCTCGAGGCGGCGGACGACCTGGAGCGCGCGCTATCGGCGGTGAACTCGGCCGAGGTCCGGGACCTGGGGATGAAGAACCTTCTGAAGGGCGTGCGCCTCTCTCTCTCCGCGCTCCACAAGCGCATCGGGGAGCTCGGGGCGGAGCGAATCCCCGTCGCCGGGCAACCCTTCGACCCACGCCTCGCCGAGGCCGTCGACACGGTGCCGATCGCCGACGCTTCCTTGGACGGGTTCGTGGTGCAGGAGATCAGGCCCGGCTACCGCATCGGGGACCGGGTCCTCCGCCCCGCGCGGGTCCGGGTGGGGAGACTGGCACGGGCCTGAGCCAACGGCCCCTTTCTTCTCGAAGGATCCGGGGGGCGAGGAGAATGTGCGCGGGAGGGACCCTTCGGCTCACAGCGCTGGGACCCGGCCGGGAATAAAGACGGCCCTCGAGCGTAAGGAAGGCGCATCGCTGCGCCATCACCGAGGAGACGACCCCAAGATGCCGCGAACCCTCTCCCGAATCTTCCTCGTGGCCCTCGCCGCCGCCGCGCTCGCCCTCTCCCAAGCCGGCTCCGCGGCCACCGCGAGCCCTTCGACCACGCCGCTCTTCCAAGATGCCGCCTCGGCGCCCCAGGCGCCCCTCGAGGCGACTGTGCCGGTGGGGGTGACGCTCGCGCCCCTCATCGAGCGGCTCAGGCCCTCGGTGGTGAACATCTCCACCACCACCATGGTGAAGCACCCTCCGGTGAGGCGGCCGCAGCATCCCCGGGGCGGGGACGATTTCGACGACTTCTTCGAGCGCTACTTCGGGGGCCGGCCCGGTCCCCAGCCAGAGGCGCCGGACGAGTTTCGGGGCGCCTCGCTCGGCTCCGGCTTCCTCCTCAGCACCGAGGGGTTCATCCTCACGAACAACCACGTCGTCAAGGATGCCACCGACATCCGGGTGCACCTCTCGGACGGGCGGGAGTTCGGAGCCAAGGTGGTCGGACGAGATCAGCTCACCGACGTGGCGCTGATCCAGCTGCAGAACTCCCCCAAAGACCTGCCTAGCCCCGCGGTGCTGGGAGACTCCGACGCGCTCCGCCAGGGCGATTTCGTCATCGCCATGGGGAGCCCCTTCGGCCTGCGCGACACCGCGACCCTGGGGATCGTCTCGGCCAAGCACCGCGTCGGGATCAACCCCGGCGGAACCTACGACGACTTCATCCAGACGGACGCGGCCATCAACCCCGGCAACTCCGGGGGACCGCTCTTCAACCTGCGGGGCGAAGTGGTCGGCATCAACACCGCCATCGTCTCCCCCCAGATCGGCCAGGGGATCGGGTTTGCCGTGCCCATCAGCCTCGCCAAGGCCCTCTTGCCGCAGCTGCGCGAGCGGGGCAAGGTGACGCGCGGCTTCGTCGGGGTCCAGGTCTCCGACCTCACCCCCGAGCTGCAGCAGGGCTTCAACCTGAAGGCGGGCACGCAGGGGGCGCTCGTGCAGGGCGTCTTGCCCAAGTCTCCCGCGGAGAAGGCGGGGGTGCGGCCGGGCGACGTCATCACCCACTTGAACGGGAAGCCCATCGACTCCTCCGGCACGCTCACCCGCGCCGTGGCCCTCGTGCCTCCCGGCCAGACGGCCAACTTCACGGTCCTGCGCGGCTCCGAGCAGAAGCAGTTCGCGATCAAGGTCGCCCAGCGGCCCGAGGACGAGAGCGCGGTCGCCCGCGGCGCCCCGGACGAGGGGGAGCAGGGCAAGGAGCCGAGCCCCAAGCTCGGCATGTCTCTCGATCAGATCACCCCGGAGGTGCAGAGCCAGCTCGGCCTCGACAGCGACGACGGGCTCGTCATCACGAACGTCGTCCCGGACGGCCCGGCCGACCGCGCCAACCTGCGGCGCGGCGACGTCATCCTGGAGATGAACCGCCAGCCGGTGCGCCGGCTCGACGACGTGAAGGCGATCTTGAACAAGCTGAAGGAGAACGACCTCTTGCTCCTGCGCGTGCGGCGCGGGGACCAGGCCAGTTTCCTCACCCTGCGCATCGGGGGGGCGGCGAAGTAGGGGCCGAGGAGCCGATCCTCGCTCACATCACCCGGGCGGCGATGGGGCTCCCGGTCCGAGCATCGATGACCCGGACCGCCAGGAACCGGGCGGCGACGCCCTCGTAGCTTCCCTTCTCCCCCCGCCGCGACAGACGCCACACCTTCTCCGGGCGGAACACGATCTCGAGCTCGATCGCGCCGGTGCGAAACGGGCTCTCGTACTCGAGGTCCATCATCCCCGCGGGCACGGCCCCGGGGATGGGGACGAGGTCGATGAGGGGCCGGCCCTCGGGGTCTTGCCGGGTGGGAACGCCGTTCGTGAGCGCCAGTCCGCCCCCGTCCACGAAGGGCGTGAGGAGGATGAGGTACCCTTGGCTTCGGCGCTCGGGTCTCACGAGGCCGGCGGCGTCGGCGACGCGCACGGTGAAGGTCTTGCCGCTCACCTGCCTGCGGAGGGTCGCGACGTTCGACTCGCACCGCTGCCGCTCGTAGACGTCCGTGCAGCGTCCCACGTAGCTCGCGAGGAAGCTCTCGAGGGCGTCCACTCTCTCCGCACCTCGAGCGACCGCCTCGAAGCTCGTCTCCCGGGCGGGCACGGTCGAGGAGGCGGCGAGCAAAAGGGCGAGTACCGCGGATCGCATGAGTTTTTCCTCTCCGATCGATGTCCCAGGTCCGCCGGGAGCTGCCTCACATCTTACCCTTATCGGTGCACGCTTAAAGGGTACGAAAGGTAAGTTTAAGTCGGTTAATTGACTACATAACCCCACCATCCTAGCCTTCGCAGAGGCGGAGGCTCAATGACAAGGGTTCGGCGAGAGGCGAGGCCTGCGTCGCTCGATCGTCGCGAGGCGGCCCGCCTCGACAAGGTCTTCCGGGTCTACCTCGAGGGCGAGCACGGTTGCGGGCTCGGCATCGCGAGGAACATCTCGCGCGGCGGCCTCTTCGTCGAGACTCGCGCACCGCAGCCCATAGGCACCCAGGTTCGAATCACCTTTCCCTCCGAGTCGGGCAACATGCTGGCGGTGGCGGAGGTGCGATACGTCTGCCACCTCCTCGCCCGCGGGCAGGGGCGGGTTCCGGGCCCCCTCGCACTCCGGGGGATGGGGCTTCGCTTCCTGTACTTCGAGGTGGGGCAGGGGACGGAGGCGGTGGTGCATTGAGTCCCGGGGGCGCTCCGTGCTACCCGAGGCGCGATGCTGGCGATCGAGACAGAGGGCCTCACCCGGCGCTTCGGCGAGAAGGCCGCCGTCCTCGATCTCGAGCTGGTGGTGCCCGCGGGCGCCTTCTACGGCTTCCTCGGCCCGAACGGGGCGGGGAAGAGCACGACCATCCGGATGCTGACCGGGCTTCTGTCTCCCACCCGCGGACGGGCTCGGGTGCTGGGCCTCGACCTGGATTCGGATCTACTGACCGTGAAGAGGCAGGTCGGGGTGGTCCCCGACGGTCTCGGCCTCTTCGACCGGCTCTCCGGGGCCGAGCAGCTTCGCCTTCACGGGCAGCTCTACGGACTGCCTCGCCCGGAGGCGGCGCGCCGCGCCGACGAGCTGCTCGGGGTTCTCGAGCTCTCGGGCGAGGCGGGGAAGCTCGTGGGAGAGTACAGCCACGGGATGAGGAAGAAGCTCGCCTTGGCCTGCGCCCTCATCCACGGCCCGCGGCTGCTCTTCCTCGACGAGCCCTTCGAGGGGATCGACGCGGTCGCGGTCTCGGGAATCCGCCGCCTGCTCGTGGACCTCGTCGGGCGGGGTGCCCTGACCATCTTTCTCACGAGCCACGTCCTCGAGGTGGTCGAACGGCTCGTCACTCACGTCGGGATCATCCGGGAAGGGCGCCTCGTCGCCCAGGGGACGCTCGAGGGCGTTCGGGGGTCGGGGACGCTCGAGGAGGTGTTCATCCGGATGGTGGGCGAGGAGCGGCCGACCCTGGGGCTCTCCTGGCTGGGCCGGGGTCCGCCTCCATGAACAGGTCCGCGGCTCCGGATCCCGCGGCCGTTCGGCTGAGCGCCCCGGCCTCGCCCCTGCGCGCCCTCATCGAGCTCCGCCTGCGGCTCTCCTTGCGCCGGCTCAAGGGCAAGGGTGGCATCCCCGAGCTCGTGGCCCGGACCACGCTCCTCGTCATGGCGCTGCCGGCGGGAGCGGTGTTCGCGGTCCTCGCGGGGACGGGAGCCTTCCGCGCAGTCCGCGCCGCCGGGGGGGTCGCCACCACGGTCGGCGTCCCGGCCCTCTTCTTCGGCGTGTGGCAGACCTGGACGGTGGTAGGGGTGACGCTCTCGGACCGTGAGACCCTCGACCTGAGGCGGCTGCTCGTCTACCCGGTGCCGACGTCCCAGGCCTTCGCCTACGAGCTCGTGGCCTCCTGGATCGGCGACCCGTTCGCCCTGTTCTGGTCGCTTATGCTGGGGGGTGCCTTCGTGGGCGCGGCCCTGGCTCGGCCGGGAGCGTGGCTCGTCCTCCTCGGGCTCACCCATCTCGCCTTTGCGGCGGCGGTCACCGCCCTGGTGGCGCTCTTGCAAGAGCTTCTCGCCCGCGCGCTGCGCGGCCATCGGGTGCGGGTGCTCCTCGTCGCGATCCTATACCTCGGCCTCTTCGCGCTCCTGGCCTTTAGCGGGAGAGGCGGGACGCGCGCCCTGTTCCTGGGATTTCGCTCGCTCGCGGCGGTGCGCTGGGTGGCGTTCCCCGCGGCGCTCGCCTCCGAGGCCGCGACCCGGCTCTACCTCGGGCGGCCGCTCGCGGCCTTGCCCTTCCTCTCCGCCCTCGCCCTCGCCGCTCTCGCGACCGCCTGGGCGGCCTACCGGCTCGCCCTCCGGGATGCCCTTTCGGGCGGGGAGGGTGGAGCAGTGAGAGGCGCGTTCCGGCCCTTCGGGTGGCGCCTTCCCGGACGGACCGGTCCGCTCCTCGAGAAGGAGATGAAGTACCTCCTCCGCCATCCGCTCTCGGCGGTGCTCGCCCTCGTGGTCCCGGGGCTCGCGGCGGTCGTGGGTTGGCGAGCCTTGCCCTTCATTCCCGCGGAGGCGGGGGAGGTGGTGCGGTCCCTTCCGCTCTTCGGCTTCGCGCTCTACGCTCAGCTCGTCACCCAGGCGTTCTGGCTCAACGCCTTCGGCTGGGATCGGGGCGGGGCCCGGGTGTGGTTCCTCGCCCCGGTCAGGGCGGCCGACGTTCTGCGAGCGAAGAACGCCGCGGTGCGGCTCCTCTCGTTCGGCATCTTCGCGGCGAGCGCGGTCGCGCTCTCGGCCGCCGGAGGGGCGCCCCCACTCTGGGCTGCGGCCGCGGCCCTCTGCCTGCACCTTGGCGTCTCCCCCTGGTACCTCTCCGCCGGCAATGTCATCTCGATCCTGAACCCCCGGCCGGCGGCGCACTCCCTGCAGCGGGGGGGGAGCCTCACGGCGGTCTCGGCGCTTGCCGGAATGGCGGTGGTGTCGACCGGAGCGCTGCTCTTCGCCGCGCCGGTCTTCCTCGCGCTCCATCTGGACGAGCCCTGGGTCCTCGCCGGGGCCTGGGCCGGGCTGGGTCTCTTGGGCGCGGCCGTGGGGCGCGCGGCTTTGCCCGCCACCGCGCGGCTCCTGGAGCGCCGGAGGGAGGCGCTCCTCGACGCGGTCGCGGGCGAGGCGCCCTGAGGGCTACTGCGAGAACCCTTCGAGGACGTAGTGCGCCTCGATCCGCTTCAGGGCCACCACCTTGGCGGCCGTTCGCACGTGGATGGGCTTGCCCACGCAGTACGGGCGGGAATCGTAGAGGGGGGTGCGCCGCAACCGGTCGCGGGCCACGTCGCGGATGAGGGCGTAGTTCTTCTTCAGGGCCTGCTCCAGGCGTCCGTTGACCTCGGCCTCGGTCCAGTGCTCGAGCCGCTGGTTCTGCAGCCACTCGTAGTAGGAAACGGTCACGCCGCCGGCGTTGCAGATGACGTCCGGGATGAGGTCGATGCCGCGCGCCTCGAGCACCCGATCGCCCTCGGAGGTGGTGGGGCCGTTGGCGGCCTCGGCCACGATCTTCACCTTGAGCCGCTCCGCCACCCCCCCATCGATCTCCTCGCCCAGGGCCGCCGGGATGCAGATGTCCGCATCGACCCCCCAGAAGTCGCTCTTGGAGATGGGGGTCCCGCCGGGGAAGCCGACCACGCTGCGGCGCAGGTTCCTTGGGTCGTGGTGGACGTGCTGGACGAGGGCGGCCACGTCGAGGCCGGTGTCGCGGTGGACGGTCCCGTGGGCGTCGTTCACCGCCACGATCGCGGCGCCCTGGGCGGCCAGGATCTCGGCCGCGGCCGAGCCCACGTTTCCGAAGCCCTGGACGAGGACCCGGGCGCCGCGCAGTTCGAACCCCTTCTCTCGCGCCCACTCCTCGAGGCAGTAGACCACCCCCTGCCCGGTGGCGCGGGACCGTCCCTCGGAGCCGCCGATGCGCACGTCCTTGCCCGTCACCACCCCGCGCATGGCGTGGTGCTCGCGCTCCCCGTCGGTGTACTGGCGCATCATGAACGCCATGATCTCGCCGTTCGTCCCGACGTCCGGGGCGGGGATGTCGAGGAAGGGGCCCATCAGGTTCTTGAGCTTGTAGACGTAGCGGAGGGAGAGGTGCTCGATCTCCTCCCGGGAGAAGGCAAACGGGTCGATCTTGATGCCGCCCTTGGCCCCGCCGAAGGGCACCTCGGCGATGGCCGTCTTCCAGGTCATGTCCGCGGCGAGAGCCTTGAAGAGGTCGAGCGTCACGTCCTTGTGGTAGCGGATGCCCCCCTTGTACGGCCCGCGCACCTGGTTGTGCTGAATCCGGTAGGCCTTGAACTTGCGCGGGCCGCCGGGCTCGAGCCGGAAGAAGCCCTTGCCGGGGATGTTGATCACGCCCTGGCGCATGGTGAAGTCGGCGGACAAGAGGGCGCGCCGGTGGAGGATAAACGCCCCGTCGGCCAGGGGCTCGAGCGCGTCCCCCGCCTTCACCCCGGACGGGCGAAGGTCGGCGAAGTCTCGAAGCTCCTCCTCGGGCAGGGGGACGAGCCGGTCGCGCGTGTCGATGGTGACGTAGAAGATGTGCTCGAAGTCGGGCTCCTCGAGCTCCATCCGGACGCGGCGGTCCATCCGGATGAGGTCCGCGGCCCGGTAGAAGGTCTCCATCGATTCTTCGTAAAACCCCTTTTTCCCGTTCCGTCCCGCCATGGCCGCATCGCCTCCGCGGAGTGAGGATCCAAGTGGATGCTATGCGGGGCAAAGGGGCGAGGCAACGTGCCGCCCGGAGATTTCCGAGTAGGTTCCGACTGTTGCGGAGCACCCCGGCGACCGAGGTGAGTGGTGCGCGGCACCCCTGGGGCCCGCCCCCACAATGGCCGCGAGCGGGACCGCCGCTCTAGGGAAGGGTGATCGCCTCGGACGCCTCGTCGTAGGCGAAGAGCTCGCCGAACCTCCCCCAGTTCACGAACGTCTGGAACGTCCGCTCGTAGTCCTCGCTCGGCAGGTTCAAGGCGATGGTCTCGAGGACGAAGTCCCGGTCGAGGCGGTGCTTCTCCTGGCGATCCAGGCTCTCAAAGACCACCTGGAAGAGCCTGAGCTTCAGAAGCTGGTCCCGCCACAGGGACTGGCGGAGGTCGCTCGCCGCGCGAACGAGCCTTTGGCCCGGTGCGGTCTGGACCACCATGCGCTTGGGGGTGTCCACCAGGTCGAGGAGCTCGGCCGCGTTCACCACCGCCATGAGCCTTCCGAACTCCTGGCCGGTGTCGGACGCGATCTTGAACACGTCCTCCTGTCCGCCGCGGGAGTCGAGGTATTCGAGCAGGCCCATGATCTCGCTCGCCCCCGCGGCGGGGAGCGGCTCGAACGTCGCCCCTTTTTGCGGGGCGGCCTGGTCGGGCATCTCCATCCCGGTGATGAGGTCGTGGAGTTTGTCGACGAGCTGCAGGAGCTCCGGCGAGCGGTAATCGCGGGGTCGGGAGAGGCCGTTCTCCAAGACGGTCCGGACGCGCCCGGGGCTCGCGTCGAGGAGGACGATCCGGTCCGCCATAAACACCACCTCCTTGATGTCGTGGCTGACCATGACGATCGAGGTGGGGTTTCGGTTCTCGGAGCCCCAGAGGTCCAGGACCTCGGCGCGCAGGCTCTCGGCGGTGAGGGCGTCCACCTGGCTGAAAGGCTCGTCCATGAACAACATCTCCGGGTCGAGCGAGAAGGCGCGCGCCATCCCCACCCGTTGCTTCATCCCGCCGGAGAGCTCGCGGGGATAGGCGTCCTCGAACCCCGAAAGGCCCACCATCTGCACCGCCCGGTGGCAACGGGTGGCCACCTCGTCGGGCGAGAGCCCCTTCGCCCGAAGCACCGCCTCGACGTTCTGGGTGACCGTCATCCACGGGTAGAGGGCGAAGCTCTGGAACACGAAGCCGATGCCCGGGTTCAGGCCCGAGAGCGGCGCCGAGTGGTACAGGACCTCCCCGCGGGTGGGGGCGGTGAGGCCGGCGAGGATCCGCAGGATGGTCGACTTGCCGCAGCCCGATGGGCCGAGGAGCGCCACCACCTCGTTGGGCCGGATCGAGAGGGAGATGTCCTTCAAGACCTGAAGCGGCGATCCCTT
Source organism: Anaeromyxobacter sp. (assembly GCA_035686075.1). Lineage (GTDB taxonomy): Bacteria > Myxococcota > Myxococcia > Myxococcales > Anaeromyxobacteraceae > Anaeromyxobacter. Next base: position 12,032 of record DASRZU010000006.1, on the reverse strand, counting down.
GCCCTGCGGGAACTCCTTGTCGACCTGGCGAAGCTCGCACAGGACCTCGACGTTGCTCGTCGGAAGGGCCGGGGCCTCGGGCATCGTGCACCTCTCCTAGCGGGACAGGGAGAACCGGGCCTCGGCGATGACGTTGAGTCGCCGCCAGACGAGGCGGTTGAAGACGGCGACCATCGCGGCCATGACCGTGATGGCGGCCGCGAGGACCGCGAACTGTGCGCTCCCGGCGGCGCTCGAGATCCGAGCGCCGAGGCCGAGGGTTTGGAGCACCTCCCCCCGGTAGCTCACGTACTCGGAGACGATGCTGGCGTTCCAGGCGCCGCCCGCCGCGGTCACCCAGCCGGTGACGAGGTAGGGGAAGACCGCCGGGAAGTAGAGCTCGCGGAACCGCTGCCACCCGCCGAGCCGGTAGATGCGAGTGGCCTCCCTGAGATCGGCCGGGATGGCAGTCGCCCCGGCGATGACGTTGAAGAGGACGTACCACTGGGTGCCGAGCAGCATGAGAACGACGCTGCCCAGGCCGAGGCCGACGCCGAGCGCCCTCAGCACCGCCACCGCGGCCGGGAAGAGCATGGGGGCGGGGAAGGAGGCCACCACCTGCACCACCGGCTGCAGGATGCGGGAGAGCCGGGGCGATAAGCCGATGGCGAGCCCGGCGGGGAGGGTCCAGAGCGTGCCCAGGACGGTGGCGAGGAGGACCCGGGCGAGGGTGAGGAGCGCCTCGAGGCCGATGCCGCTCCAGGTCTTCTCGGGCACCCCGCGGAGGAGGGCGACGAGGCTCACCGCCCCCCAGGCGAGAAGGGCGAGGAGGGCGAGGAAGAGGACCAGGGAGACGAGACTTGCGGGGGCGCGAAATCGAGAAGGGCGCCCGGCCCTTCGGGGCCGGCGCGGGGCGGGCTCGGGGACGAGTCGCCGGAGGAGGGAGGAGGCAAAGGCCAAAAGCCGGGAATGCTGCACCAGGTCCAGAAACCAGGAGGTCATGGCCTCGGTCTGCCCGCTCTCCTCCAACCGGAACTTCTGGGACCACACCACCACCGGGCGCCACAGGAGCTGGTCGAGCGCGACGATCATGAGGATCATGGCCACGACCGCGCCCGCCATGGCGCGCCCGTCCCCCTTCGCCACCGCCACGCTCATGTAGGAGCCGAGGCCGGGAAGGCGGAAGTCCTTGTCCCCGAGGACGAACGCCTCGCTCACCATGAGGAAGAACCAGCCCCCGGCCATGCTCATCATGCTGTTCCAGACGAGGCCGATGGCGCTGAAGGGAAGCTCCACCGAGGTGAGGCGCTGCCAGAACCCGAACCGGTTCAGGATCGCCACCTCGGTGAGGTCTTTGGGGATGGACCTTAGCGAGTGGTAGAAGCTGAAGGTCATGTTCCAGGCCTGACCGGTGAAGATCATGATCACCGAGGCCAGCTCGAGCCCCACGTTGCTGTGCGGGAACAGTCCCACGAGCCCCAAGACCACGCCGGGCATGAAACCGAGCACCGGGATGCTCTGGAGGATGTCGAGGGCGGGGATGAGGACCCGCTCGGCGATCCGGTCGCGGGCTGCCCAGTAGCCGTACACGAGGGTGAAGGCGAGCGAGAGGAGGTAAGCAGCGAGCCCGCGGGACAGGGACAAGAGTGCGTAGCCGGGGAGGGCGCGGAGGGAGAGATCGATCTCCACCGCGGGGCGCATCTCGCCGGTCCACTGCCGGGCGAGGTGGACGAGCCCGTAGACGAGGCCGCCGAGCCCGGCCAGGAGGAAGAGGTCGGTCCAGACGAGGCGCCTCGAACGATCGAGGACCGCGAAGGCGGCGCCGAAGACGTTCGTCAGGCGACCGCCCGGCGTCCCGCTCTCGAGCTTTCCTCCGGCCGTCGCCATGCCCGAGGGTGCATACCGCAAGAGGGCGAAGAGGACACGCGACGAAGACGCGTCGGCCGCGGGCTCGGGAACACGGGCCCCGCCCCTTGTGGGGCCCGTCCCAGGGCGCTCGGGCAGGCCGCAGGAAACCTTGCGACGACCCCGATCGACCGCCCTTCGAAAAGGAGCCGACGAACCGAGGCCGGCGAGTTCTCCCGCCGGGATTCACGGCCCGTCGCTTCGTAAGTGCGGAGGAGACGACAGAAATGTGCCGTTGACTCCTCGATCGGGAGCGCGCTACACCAACCCCACGACACCTCAAAGGATCGCGGGGAGGGCGCGGACCGCCACCGAGCTCGCGTCGAGAACCGCCGTCCGCGGGAAGGGGAACGCGATGACGCTCGCCTCTCTATTGTCCAGGATCTCTACGATCGTCGTCCTCGCTGCCGCGCTCGTTGCGAGCCCGGTCCGGGGTGACGAAGCGGGGGCGCCGGACGGCGCGGATCGCCGGGTGCTGAACGGCCACGTATTCATGCCGTCGACGGACGTGCCTCCTCCGTTCGTGACCACGAGCTTCGCGAGCGCGATGGTCGTGGGCGCGGGCCAGACGAGCGCCTCGTACCAGGTCGGCGATCAGGTCTTCTCCGGAACCCTCCAATACGCAGGCATCGGCGGGGTGCTCGCCTACGAGTATGGGTTCCTGAACCATTTCCAGGTGCGAGTGAAGCTGTCGGAGATCATCTACTCCGGGACGAGCGGGAAATCGGCCATCGTCGTCGGCACGACGCTGCAGGGAGGGGGAAGCGCGGGGTTCACGGCGAGCCTGCCCCTTGGGGACTCGGCTCGGGTGGGGTTCCTCTTCGATGCGGGGTACCAGCCCAACCTGGCGCTCACGATCGGGACGGCCATCAAGTCGGTGATCGACAGCTGTTCCCAGCCGAGCGGGTGCGACGTGACGACAGGACAGGTGTTCCAGATTCGACACCTTGCCACCTATGAGCCCGCCGCGTCCATTAGCTGGGCTCCCCTACGCGCGCTCGGGCTCACGGGCAACGTTGGCTACCTCTGGGCGAGCGAAGGGGGCACCTCGGGCAACAACAGCGGGCAGGAGTGGGTGTTGGGTGCCGCGGCGGACTACGACTTCGGAGCGATCTCTTCCGTGCCGGTGGGGCTCCAGGTGCAATTCAAGTGGTCCGCACCCAGAGGGTCCTTCCTCCAGCACGTGACCGACCTCGGCGGTGGCATCTTCTACACCGGCCGCAAGAACCTCGCCCTCGGGGTGCAGGTCATCAACCGGCAGTTCGCCGTGACCCCGGACGTCAACGTTTCCTGGAACACCTACATCAGTGAGATCGGTCTGCGCTACTACTGGTGACGAGGGAGAGGCTCGCGCCGTAGCCGTTTCCGAGCGGAAATGCCGGCGAGCGAGGTGAGCCCGTTCCGGGCGGACGCCCTGCGGACCCGGCCCGCGAGCTGGGTGCTCCTCGCGGCGTTCGTGCTCGAGATCTTCGTTTTGTCGCCGCTCGTCGGCATGGGAGTCGTGCCGCTGTGGGCAGGGGCGATCGCCACGACCCTCACCCTCGTCGCCGCGGCGATGGCCCTGGGAAGGCAGACGGCGGCCCACGGCATCCTGGTCGTGTTCGTCCTGTTCTCGCTCGCCGCCCGCTGGGGGCACTCGTTCGTGGGGGCCCGGGCGACGGACGTCTCGGTGGCGGTGTCCGAGCTCACCATGGGCGGCCTCTTCGCCTTCCTGTTCCTCAAGAACGTGTTCTCCAAGGCCCGGCTACCCGACCGGCTCCTCTCGGTTCTCCTCGCCTACCTCTTCATCGGAGCGGCCTTCGGCGGCGCCTACCACCTCGCCGAGCTCCTTCACCCGGGCGCCCTGTCCCTGCCCGGCCACGCCGCCCTGCCGTCGTCCGAATTCAACTACTTCAGCTTCACCACCCTCACATCGGTCGGATTCGGGGACATCGTCCCCGTCCGCCCCCTGGTCCGGAGCCTCGCCGCGCTCGAGGCCTTGACCGGCCAACTCTACCTCCTGCTCGTCGTCTCCCGGTTCATCGGCGAGTGGACGATGGCTGCGGGTGGACGGGACGGGAGGGGATGAGGTCTCAAGCTCTCGCAGGCGCACGGGGGCTGGGGGCGAGCGGGCGGCCTTCGGGCCGTCCCCCGAAGCGATCGGCCGGCACCCTTCCCCGACCGAGATGGGGCGGAGCGGGGCGAACCAGCGGTCGTAGTTCGTTCAGGGCATCGTCGAGAGGAAGAGCACGATGCCGATCCTCTCCCACCGCTGTTTCGAGCGAGACGGCGAGACCCGGACCTGTACTGGGATCTCCTGGCTACGAGCAGGACGACTGGCTGCGAAGTGGGCCGCGTGTCTCTTTGGATTATTTCATGCCGTCCGTGACTGCCCCCGGCGGGGGAACGGGGTACTGGTGAGGGACTGGAGGGAGGGAGGGAGGCCTCGGGACCTCGAGGCCGCGCCCGCGGGGTGTACCGCTCGACCGGGGGAGAGGGGACTCTTCCACGCGGGAATTCGCGAGGATGTGAGCGAGGTTGCGGGCCCGAACTGCGTAGCGCCACCCCTCCTTCGCCAGGAAGACTGCGAAAGCCGCAGCCGCGAGGATCACCGCCGCCCAACAGGCGAACTGGACGTATTCCATTTGAGTCTCCTCGGGCCCCATCGAAGGGTACCAATGGCCCTTCCTCCGCGCACCCAGAGCCCCTTACCTTCGCCCACCGAGCCTCTCATATACCGCTGTGGAGGGAAACCGGGGACAGTGCGGCGCCGCCTCGTGGGTGGCGGGGACCGCCCGACCGTTCGGGGCGCCGGTCCGGAAGGTCGAGGACCGTCATGCCCTTAGACACACCAGTATGGCGCTCCCCAGCTAGGGGAGGAGACCGGTCTAGCAAAGCTAGAAGCCTTCCAAGACAACGGCGGTCAGCCGGGGCAAGTGGACTTGCGCGCGGCGCCCCTCAGCCTCAGGCAGCAGGGATCACTCGGTGCCCGGCAGTGGCGAGGAGGTCGGTCGCACGCCGAAGATGCGCCTCCTTCACGAGGAGCACGTCGGTATCGAAGGTGGAGACGAGGAGGATGCTGATCCCGCCGGCGGCGAGGGGCTGAGCCACGGCGGCCGCCACGCCCACCGCGTCGAAAGGGAAGGGGCCGACAAGCTCGAAGGCCCGCCAACCGTTCTCGCTCCGAACGCCCGGCGGGACCCGTTGGGCGAGCGAAAGGATGGAAAGCTCAGTCGCGGTCCGGGAGATTGAGACGAAACCGTCCCCGTCGGCCCAGGGTGGTATGAGGGCGCCGGCATCGAGGCGGGAGATCGCGTAGACGCCGGGGAGGAGACGGAGGGTCAGGGATGGAAACATGGAACGCCTCGGGAGGTGAGGAGCGGAGTCTCCCCCGCGTCGCCCGGCTGTGTTAGCGCCTCCCCGTGCCCTCCACGCCTCGAGGGCAGGATAGCAGCCTGCGGGGGACCCGGCTGAACACACCGATGCGTTGGGGGGCTCATATCGAAGATGTGACCCAACCCGCTCGAGGGGCCGGCTCGATGGCCTCGTGCCTGCGACGGACAGCAAACCCCTCTCGTCGCGCCACCCGTCACGGCGCAGGCGATCCGGAGCCGGAGGCCGAGGTTGTTCGGGCTCGGGGAGAACGAGTCGGGCTGAAGGTGCAGGGGTTGCACCGTCGAAATGGAACGTCTAGCCCAGCAAGGCTTTCATCGATCCAACTCATCTCCCTAGGAGAGGACCGCTCGGGCGGCTACCAGGCGACCCCGGCCGCGACGGGGATGCACTTCCTTGAGGCCGACGGAGTCGGAGTACGTCCCAAGCCGGGCCCACGCCCTACTTGCCGAGGGCGGGATAGACCCGGTGGGGACAGGTGACCGGGTCGGTGGGCTGGCGCCCTTCTGGCCGAAGCGCCGGGACCTCCACGAACACATAGCGGGCTCGGCAGGAGAAGGGAGGCGATATGGCAAGAACCTTGGTTATTGCAGTGGTGTGCCTTGCTATCGGGTTTGGCGCTGGCTGGGGCCTGGCGAAGCGGGCCAAGGTGGAGGCGGCGGCTCAGGCGGCGGAGCAGGCGGCGGCTCAGGCGGCGCAGCAGGCGGCCAGGGCCGCGGAGAATGTGGTCAAGTAGGTAAGGCGCGGGCGGTCCGGCGCGAGGAAGCTCCGCGAGTGCCGCCCATCGCCCCCCAACCTCGACTCGGCTCACGGTCACGTTCCGCCGCCGGAGAACATCGCCTTTAGTTTACCGTTCGGCCTCACCGGTCACCCTGCGTCAGAGCCTCCGCTCACCCAGGCCAGGGTCGAGCTCGACCGACAGGCCCAGGAGCACGTTCCCGGGGCCGAGCCGCTCAGTTCCGCCGTCGTGGTGGGTAACCTGACCCGTGGCTGCCCGGCGTACCACGACGCCGAGGAAATTGCCCGGTGGAGGCTCTAGCTTACGGTGGGCGACGCCAGAGTTTGCAGGGGAGGAGCATGCGGCGCCCTCCACCGGTCGCATCCACTCCCCGACCGCTCGCTGCCCGTGCGTGGGCTTTGCGGAACAATTGGACGTCCACGGGTAGACGTGGGCGCACGGTGAGCGAACCTACGCCCCCTCACTCACGCCGCCCGGGTTCGCCTGTCCCGGCAGGCCGGACCAGTCACCGGGGCGGCGGCCCCGGTACGAGACAGGCCCGTCAGGTCAGTGCAGCGGGCAACGCCCCGTCATACCAAGGGTTGGTGGTGCACGATTCCTGGCCGCCATTGATCCGCGCCATCGGGTCCTCGACTCTCGTGGTCGCTACAGTCATAACCGCTGCCTACGAGCATGAGCAGGCAACCGCCCGAGCCGAAGCATTGCCCGTCGTCGCTCAGGCTGCGCGACCCAGCGACCGCTCCGGGGACGAGCCGCTTCTCGGCCTGGCACGTGCGGCTGCCACTCCCCGAGAGGACCAGCACTGCCACGATGACCTGGCCGAGAGGGTATTCTCGAACTTCTGGTTCGATCTGTTCGGCACGGTTGGGAGCGCGATCTTCGCCTTCTCCTTTTTCGCCGAATGGCACGTGGTCCGCTCGAGGTCGCGGGGCGGTTCCGCAGACCGCCGTGCGGTTTAGGTCTACCCCGTACCGCGCGCAGCCAGCTGAGGCCTAACGCCCGGTCGGGGCGAGAGGGTATTGACCTCTACCTGCGCTCGGACGGGCGCCGATACTGCCAGGAGAAGTCCTGCCGCAGGTATGGGCGCGGTGAAATTCGTGGTCTCAAGGGGGGATGATGGAGTCCGAGGACCCTCGGCGCTAGACCCTACCGCCGCCGCTTCGCCCCACTTGGGCGTCCGGGGGTCACCCCGGCGACGCGGCCGGTGTGCCATGTCCCCGGCGGCGTGCGACCCGGCCATGCAGGCCGGCGAGGGCGGTCAGGCGCGGTACCAGGCGTGCATGGCGAGCAAGTACGGCGACCTCTGGTTCGCCGCGCCCGAGCGGACCGTGGACATCGCCTGGGAGGAGCGCCTACGGGCTGACATACGGAACAAGGAGGCCGCCGCAGAAAGGGAGAAGGATTCCCGCGAGGAGGCCGCCCAGGCCGCCAAGGTTTATGCCGAGGAGCGGGAGTACGAGGAATGCCTCGCGCGGACTGGCCCTAAGGACATGGAGGGCAAGCACCAGTGCCTGAAGCGGTACCTGGAGGGAAACTGAGCATGCGCCCCCTCCCGCCCAGCGAGGGCGCCTACTGCACCCTGGCGAACGCTCGCCGGAAGCTCCAGCTCCACGACTACAAGTTGAGCACCTGCTGCGCTGCGCTGGACATCCCCTACAGCCCGCACGAGGCTGAGGCGGATGCGACAGCGGCGCTCTACCTGTGCGGCCGGCTCACCACGATAGCCTGAGGGGTGCCCGCCCGCGTCCGCCCGCCGACCTCAGGGCCTGGCACGCCCAGCTCGTAGGGGAGGGTGACGGTGAGCACCTGGACCCGATGCTGGCACAGGAGGCGCCGCGGCTCGTGGCCGAGATGGAGGAAGCCGAGCCGGGATCGTCTTTGGAGCGGTCAAGGGCTTCTCAGTCCTCGACCACCCAGTCTGCTCTGATCCCCCGAGGTCCCCTTACTTTGAATGGAAGGCTACGAAGCCGTGGTTGTGGCCCTCTGCGTCGATAACAATTCCGGCAATTGCGAGGTCCTCCAAGTCGTATCCAAATCCGGGGCAGCCATGCTGCCGATCCTCTACGTAGGCGATGCCCTGAGGATAGGTAGCGTATCCTGGCGGGGAAATCAGGTCATCATTCGATATGGTGATGGCCTCGAACGGTAAGCCCTTCAATCTGGTGATGAAGCCATAACAGGTGCTTGAATCGCATGCGAACCCGGTCACGATCCGAGAATCAGTGATGCCGCGGGCGTGCGTCTCCGTGCCATTCACTTGAAAGTACTTAACGGCGCCGGTTCTGCTCCGAAGGAATCCGTAGATGCCTGCCGCACTACCTGGGTACGCGACACCATCATCGAGGTAGACGCTGCCAACGATGTCCTCAAGGGAATTGATGCCCTGCGCTAGGGTGAAATTGCTGGGGAGGAAGTTAGTGTATGTCTTCGTTTTGGGTTCGTAGAGCCAGCCAGTAGTGAGACCGTCGGCAGTATCAAACCATCCGGTGACCATTCCTTCGTTGTTTATGCCCCTCGGTTCCGTGAAGGTGAAGGCGTTCGGGTTGACCAGGGTCGTGTACGAATTGTGCCTTCTTAGTATCAACCCAACCTCGGTATTGCCGTCGAATGAGGTAAAGCCCACTAAAACGCCGAGGTCATTGATGGCCCAGACCCCCGTAAACGTTGTGTTCGGAATATTCGGAATGCTGGTGAACTCCTTCTTCTCTGAGTCGTAGGTGAAGGGGAAAGCGCCCGTTTCGGTCCACCCATTGCCCGCAACCACACCCTTCTCGTTCAAGGAGCCTACTTGAGTGTCTGGGCAATTAGGATAGTCAATGATCTGGAAGTCCCATCCTGCGTGGCCTGCAACGGGGTTGGCAAACGTTGCTGTAGCGAATGCTATGGCGCGCCAAATAGCGGATTTCATGGAATCACTCCGAACGACTCCAAGATGTTCAGAAGGTGCAGCCAAGCCAAGCAGATCAAACCTTCAGCATCCCAGGACACGCATCGTCCGCCTGGCCCCACGGTGTGGCGGACGTCGCTTGGGTCTAGAACCCGGCGCAACCCGGACGTGATTGACCAAGGGCTCCCGGCGCGGGTGGAGGGTTGGAACCGCTTGGCGCACTGCGTGTTTCTTCCACGTCGGCTGGGGCATCCTTCCACGTCAGAGGCCGTGGTTAGGATTCCGCATGCCGCCTGGCGTGACAGACTGCCGACCTCGCCAGTTGGCGCCGCCAGCTCGAGGAGGAAGGCAACCGGGAGCACCTCGACCCCACCCTCGCGCAGCAGATCGCCCCCCCCCGGCTCATCGCCGAGGTGCAGCACCTCCAGGCCGAGTCTCGTTGGCGCGCGTCGAGTTCGCGAAGAAGGCGGCGGACGCGCTCGACAAGCGGCTCCAGGCCGTGGCCGCGTTCAACCGGGGCGGCTGCCCGAGCTGTCGAGATGCGGAGGCGAGGGAGTTCCTGGCGAAGCTGCGGCGGGTCGCGGAGGGGTAGCTGCCGCTCCCCTCGGCGGCCCGGCGCCGCTGGCCGCGCCCGCCTTCAAAGCCTGATTCTTGACGAGGAAGCGTCCGTCGAAGCGCATCGGGACGGGGTCGCCGCGCCAGTAGTTACCGTCCGGCGCGCACATGGCCTGGAGGTGGATGTGCGGCCGCTCGGTCCACCCCGAGTTCCCCACCTCTCCGAGGACCTCGCCGGCCCGGAGCGCCTCGCCCGGGCGTACGCGAACGCTGCCCTGGCGAAGGTGCCCAAGCACAACGTAAACGTCCGCCCCGGTTCGAATCACAACGTGGTTCCCGACTCCGTACGGTCTGTGTGAGCCGAAGGCAGTGTTGTCGACGACATCATTCACGGCTTGGGCGACGACGCCATCGCACGGGGCATGTACCGGCCGACCCCAGATTCGGTAGTCCTCGTTGCGGGGCGGCAAGAGCCAGGGCGCCTCGCAGCCGAAACGCCCGATCTCCACGATGTCCGTGGCGTACCGCATGGACGCGGAGACACCCTTGGCGCGGTGGCCAGGGAACCCGTAGTGGTAGTTCACGAAGAAGCTCGCTGCACCGTCGCCGCCGTCCGCGACCAGAAACCGTCCGCCCTGTAGAGGAAGCCGAAGTTCGAGTGGTCGCCCGGGGTGACGTCGCGCACGCAACGCGGGCACGAGGACGGCGAGGGCCAAGGCGAGGACCACAGTTGATGCGATGCCCGACGCGCCGAACTCTCGCCGCCACGGCGCCGGTGCGGCAAGCCATCGCCCGGCGACGACCGCCGACAGCGCGACGAACCAGACCCAGCGAAGGGAGAGTCCCGTGAACTCCCACCAGTTCGCCAGCCATAGGGCCGCCATCCAGGCTTCAGCCGCCGCGATCAAAACGAGGAACTCGACGCCCGAGCGTACCTGCGTCAACAAGACGGCGAGGCACAGGAGCGTGGGCGCGACCAGGCTCGTGGCGCAGATGACGAGCAGGATGGCCGTCCTCCGCATGCCCATGGCACCAGCATAACGTATCCAACGCGTCGCTGAACGGCCCCGACAACGCCTCCAGCAGCAGCCAGCGCCCGTCGCCCGACCACGCGGAGCCGGAGCCGTCCTGGGCGGCCGCGGATCAGATGGGCGCGTACTGCCTCTTGTCCCCCTGCACCGACCGCACGACGTGGAGGTAGATCTGGGTCGTCGTTAGGTCCGCGTGCCCGAGGCGCCGCTGCAGCTCCAGAAGGTCCATGCCGTTGAGCAGGCAAGTCGTCGCGTAGGTGTGCCGCAGCTCGTGGGCCGTGTAGCGCTTGACGCCGGCCGCCCTGCACGCGGCCTCCAGCCGGTTGTCGAGCTGGCTGCCGTTGTCGTCGGGCACGCCGCCGAGCTTCAGAAGCTGGCGCGCCGCGCCCAGGACGTGAGCGGACACCGGGATGTCGCGGCCGATGCGCCCCTTCGACTCGGGTACCACCAGGGCCCCGCCGCCGTTCTCTGCGTCATGTAGGTCGTCAGCCTGGAGCGCGGCCAGCTCGCCGTAGCGGAGGCCGGAGCCGACCAGCACCTCTTGCGCGAGGCGCCACTTCTCCCCGAGGTGCTCCTGCGTGGCGCGCCAGCGCTTCGGCTCGACGGGCCGCTTCGAGGTCTTCTGCTTCGGCTCCCTGACTTGGCGGACCTTCTTGTCAGCATCGTTCTGGGTCCTGCTGTGGTCGCGCGCCCAGTTCATGAACTTGGTGAGGGCGGCGAGATACCTGTTCCGCGAGTAGACACCCGGCGCCTTGGCCCGCACCTTCTTCGGCTTCCCGGTCCCGGGGTCCAGGAGCGGCTCGCCGTTCTCGTCGCGGGCCACGACCAGGCGCTCCGTGACTTCGCCGCGCTGGAGGTCAGCCAGGAAGGCCTCGATGTCGTCCCTGGTGAACGAGTCGAGGCCCCAGAACGCCTTGCGCTGTCCGAAGCGCTCCAGGTAGCGCGCCTGCTCCTCGACGTACTTGGCTGTGCGCCCCTGGGTGAACTGCTGGAACTTGAGGAAGTCGAGGACCGCGTCGCGCCAGGAGGTGCCGGCGTTCGCGCGAGGGGAGTAATGGAACGGGTCCTGCTCGAACTTGGTGTACTCCTGGAAGGCGGCGGCCGCGGTGCGACAGCCGGTGGACATCTTGAACCGCCGACCGCGGACGGTCCTGTCGATGTAGTAGATGCCGCCGCGGATGAAGCCGAGGGCTAGGCCGTGCTGGGTCCAGGGGGTGGTCTCGGGCATGCCCCGGAGGGTAGCAGCTCATACGTCCCAGTGGGACGTAGGTGGGACGTAGACATGAACAAAAGCGATTATCGGCGCATCCTCGAGGGGCCTATGATCGCTTCTAAGTACCTTATTTTTTTGAGCCGACACCCAGATTTGAACTGGGGACCTACTGATTACGAATCAGTTGCTCTACCAGCTGAGCTATGTCGGCGCAGAGGCCGCGTTACTAGCATCGCCCGGGCGGGGCTGCAAGGGGCGAACGAGGGTCAGCCAGCCCTGCGGCGCCCGGGATCCCACCGGTCATCGGAAGGCCTCCGCCGCGCGGCGGATCGCCTCCTCGACGTCTTCGGT
>DASRZU010000005.1:0-57734 GCA_035686075.1 Anaeromyxobacter sp. | reverse complement strand
CGGCGCACGCGAACGTGCCCGGCTACGCCCCCGTGAACCGCAAGTGCTACGAGTGCCACCGCTCCGCGCCTTGAGAGGAACGAGATGATCGCCCCCCCTCTTCTCTCCGCGCTGCTCCTCGCCACCGCCCCGGCCGATACGGCGCCCATGCCGCTTCCTCCCGCGGCGGAGCCCTCGTATGGAACCCACCGGGGAGCGGGCTCCGTGGTCGGAGTCACCGCCTCGGGCCGGGCCTACCTCGACGCGGGGTCGGAGGACGGCCTCTCCGCCGGGGGGACCGTGGTGCTGCGACGGGGCGCCGAGTCACCGGGGCACTGCACCATCGAGACGATCGCCCCCCACTACTCGGTCTGCACGGGCGCCCCGGCCCGGGTGGGCGACACCTTCGAGCTCGCGCCTTTGGCCGAGACTCCCGCTCCCCGCCTCTTGCCCCCACCCCCTCCCGAGGAGGTGCTCGGCCAGAGAAGGGTCATCGTGGAAAGCGTCTCCCTCGCTCCGGTGGTGTTCCAGGCGACGAGCGAGCCGAGCCCTGTCGTTTTGCCCCGGCGGACCCAAGCCATCGACCTCTCGCTCACGACCCAGAACTGGAGCACCTCGCCCGGCGGCCGCTCCAGCAAGGAGTCACTCGACGTCCTGGCGCGCGGCGTGCCCCTCGCCAGCTGGTTGTACCTGGACGTCGACGCCCGACTCGAGTACTGGGCCTCGGGCCAGCCTCCCGTGTTCCGTCCGAACACAGCCACCCAATTCTACGTCTGGCAGGCGCAGCTCACGGCGCTGCCAAGCGACACCTTGAGCATCGCCGCCGGCCGGGTTTTCCCCTGGGGGGTGCCCGGGGCGACGGTATTCGACGGTGCGATGGTGAGCACGCGCGGCACGCTGTGGGGGTCGCACGCCGAAGGCGGGCTCATCGCCGGCGTCGTCCCCGAGCCCAACACCGTACAGTTCGACACGCAGCGCGCCACGGCGGGGGGCTACTGGGTCCTCGACCGCCGGGTGGGAGAAGCCGTGTTCCGGACCGAGGGTCGCCTCGCCGCGGTGCGCACGCCCGAGCTCGGCACCCGTGGCGAGGCCTCGCTCACCGGTCGGTGGTTCCAGAAGACCTTCGAGTTCTCCGGAGAGGCGAACCTGGGGGCGGGCGGCACCTCCCATGCCCCGGGCTTCGTCGACTCGGCCCGCCTCGACGCTACGGTCCGTCCCGCGACAAAGCTGTCCGTGGGAGGGAGCTTCCAGTATGCGGGGCTCGACTGGCCGCAGACGTTCTACCCGCCAGCCTTCCCCGGCCGTTCCCGCGAGGCCGATGCCTTTCTCACCTGGGATGTGGTCCGCTGGCTGCGCCTGAGCGCCCTCGGCGGGTACTCGGAGGACCTGGGGTCGAGCACCCGCCGCGAGTGGCTGGGGCCGGAAGCGGCTTTTCCGCGGGTGCTGTGGGGCTGGGGCACGCCCTCGGCCGGCTACCTGAAGGAGGGCGGATGGATGGCAGGTCAGAGCGCGTACGCCCAGCTCGTGGCTACCCCTTGGAAGCCCGTCTGGCTCCTCGCCCGGGTGGCGTGGTCGGAGGAGGAGACTCAGGGTCCGCTCCAGGACGAGTTGAGCGCCACCCTCGGCGCGCGCGGCGAACTCACCCAGCACGTCGCGCTCCGGCTCTCCTTCGTCGGCCGCACCGGATTTGACCCGAACGTTACGGGCGAGAGCCGCCCGAGCTCCCTCTCCGCGTTCGCGACGCTGCTCTTGTCGTATTGAGGCGCTCGATGAGTCCGGTTCGGTCACACAATGGGCCAGGCGAGCACCGCTGCCCGCCACGCGACGTGAACGACTCCTTCGCTACCGTGGTCGGCGTCTTTAGGCCCGCTTTACACTCGACCGGCGGGCCGCGTACCGAACGCTTACACCCCCGCTCGAACCCGGAGCAGGACCAGGCGGGGACTGTCCCACGATCGCCTGACGCCCTATATTTTGGCGCCCGTCCAACCATGGTGCACGGCCAGTGACGATCGAGGCAGGCACTCGCGTGGACGTGGAGGCGGCTCGTCGGGACGGACGGCGGACGAGTTCTCCGGTCCGCGGAGCCCGAGCGCTCTTCGGCCTCGGGGTGGCGCTCCTGCTCGTAAGCTGCGGGGGAGGCGGCACGGCGGGGATGTCCGGTGCCGTGACGGCTTCGAGCCACCCCGCCTTCCCCATCGCGAGCGGCGACCACGCCCTCGACTGCGCCACCTGCCACACCGATCCGACTACTTTCTCGGTCTTCAACTGTATCGGGTGCCACACCCACGACCAGGCCCCCACCGACCTCGTTCACAACAGCGTGGCGGGGTACGTCTACACGAGCCCGGGCTGTTACCAGTGCCACCCCGCGCCCGTTCGAGCGGCCTTCAGCCACACCGGGATCACCGGCAACTGCGCCCTCTGCCACGCGGTCGGCGCCTCGTTCGCCGCCTTGCCGGTGTCCGGGTTCACTCACATCGCGATCACCACGGACTGCGGCAGTTGCCACAACACCACGGCCTGGTCCACCGGGTCGATGCCGACGACGCTCGTCCACGACGCGGCGAGGAACGTTACCGTCACGGCTCTCGTCCCGACCTATGCCGGGACGTCGATCCAGAACGTGAGCTCGGTCGCGGAGGTGCTCCCCATGAGCATGAACCATGGCGCCTCCGCCCTCGCCTCCGCGGTTCTCTCCAACTGCGCCGGCTGCCATGCTGGCGCCGCCACAGGCACCTACTACCCGGGCGTGCTCCACTCCTCGCTCGTCCACCAGGGCCTCGCCCAGCCGGCCACCTGCGTCGACTGCCACACCGACGCGGCGCCGACCGGATTCGTGGGACCCTTGGCGGCGAACCCACCCCGGAACCCGGCAACCGGCGAGATGAAGCACGACGCCGTGGCCTGGACGGGCGGGGCCCCGACCACGACCCACCTCGTGACCACGGAGTGCAGCGTGTGCCACGTGAGCCCGTCGACCGCCCAGACGACCTGGGCCACGAGCCCATCCGGCTCGGGCGTTCCGGTCTTCCACGCCTCGCTCACCAAGGCAGGACTGGCCCAGCCGTCCTCATGCGTCGATTGCCACGCGAACGACACGCCCGCTGGGCTCACGAACTCCTCGATGCTCACCACGGCGAGCAACGACTCCACGACGGGCGTCCCCGCGGGGACCCAAGACCAGATCACCCACGCCGACGTGAACGTGACCCGGTTCGACTGCAACTTCTGCCACACCCAGACCGGCCCCTCCCAGGTGGCCGGCGTCCAGGGGAAGGAATGGGCCCAGGCGTCGTTCCACACGAGCTTCTCCGCCGCCACCCCCCTCACCATGAACGGCACCACCGGCCGGTGCAGCGACTGCCACATGAACGTGAAGCCCGGGTCCACCTTCACCGCCCAAGATCACTCGACCTTCACGAGCACGCCGGGGACGGAGGACTGCAGCTCCTGTCACACTTGGCCCGGCACCGGAACGGCCGCCGCGCCCAACTGGCTCGGAGGCGGAAACGCTCCCCAGTACATCGTGGTCGGAGGGTTCAGCATCCCGCAGCCGCCCGCCGCGACCCCGACCACCCAGGCCGGCATCGCCAACTTGCCCCACCCCAGCACCGCCACCCTGGCCTGCTCGAGCTGCCATACCGGCGGCGTGGGCGGGAAGGGAGCCATCGGCTACGACCACGCCTCGACGCTCATCAGCACGAACTGCAACTCCTGCCACGAAGCTGGCACCGACCTCATCGGTACCCTCTGGAACGGATCGACGACCCAGGGCGCCGGGGCGGGCGACTCGCGCCCCTACACCATCACGAGCCTCACCGCCACGCGCGGGGGCGGCGACAGCTGCAGCAACATCACCACCCCCTACCACTTCTATCCGGTCGACTGCAGGGAGTGCCACAGCGCGCCCGCCGGGACCGGGACCACAGCCACAGGGACGGCCTACACGAACGCCTGGTCCTTCCCTCACACCGAGGGCAACATGACCAACCCGTCCACCTGCCAGATGTGCCACAACACCCCTGGCTGCGGAACCTGAGCGGAGAAGGGGCGGGTCGCGGGTCGGCGTCGAGACCGGGTGAAGAGTACCGGCGTTCACGGAGCGCGCCGCTTGCTTGCCCCGGTCAGGGTCGAGAGGCTCAGGGGTTGGCTCCGCGGCTTCGCTAGGCCCTGCTTCCTCATGCCGCCCTCGCGGTCCAGGGAGAAGGGCTCCACGAGGAACGCCTCGATACCGGGCCGGTCGCCCTTCACGTCGGCGCCCAGTCCGAGCTCGGCAGGACCTCGAGCCTAAGGTGCTCGTTGAGTTCCTTCACGACGAGTTCGACCTGCGAGCGAGGCCGATAGGGATCGCGCAGGAGCGCGGTCCCGTGTCCCTGGTGAGAGGGTGGCCCCCATGCGACGCCCAGTGTCAAGCCGTCGCTCAAACGGCGACCGCCCGGGCGGGCGGTGGAGGGCGGGATGGCGAGGGCGGCGTCCCCGAAAGCAGCGCCAGAGGACGCACATGCTTCACGAGCAGTGGGCGGCGCTCACGCGGACGCTCGTGGGGCATTTCGCATACTTCGGCGTCAGCGGAACACGAAGGCGCTCCAGAATTCCGCTCTCTAGCCCTCTGCGTGGAGTGGGGAGGAGGAAGAGTCCCTCGACCAGCGCGCCGACAACGGGCAAGTCGAGCCAGATGCGCGCTTCCGGCCGAGCGGGGCGAGGTTCCTATCGACTTCGGATGGCAACTGGGCCGGACAGCTGCTCGCGCTGGAGGTGGAAAGCGGACTTCCCGCGGGTCGCCAACTGAACGGTGGGCCGCGCCTCTGCACCATCGACGCGCGTCTGACCGCACAGAAGCCCCACTTTCGACCGTGGGATCGCAAGCGGGGAAACGTGCTCTCGCGGACCTACGCTCTTCGCTCACCACTCCACCGCTGCCGAGCCAGCCTTCTTCGAGGGACGAGATGGACGTCTATCTCAGCCCCAAGAACCGCCGCGCCTGGATGGTCCCGGGGCACCGGCGCTTCGTGGCCACGCCTGCCGAGAACAAGAAGCACTTCGTTGCCGGGGCGCGCCGCGAACGCGCAAGCTCCCCGGGTCGAGGGACCGAGCGAATCGTGTGTCGCTTGGTCTGCAAGCGGGCAACCGAGCACCCGCGTGCTCGACGCAATCGCTTCGGCGTACATCGTCTGCGCGAGCAAGAAGACTACACGACAGTTTGTGATTTCGCGATCAGGCAGAAACCGATGGAATTTCGATCCCATGAGCCCGCCGCACGATTCTGGCCCTGCTGCTCGCGACAGGCGCTCAGAGGGCTAGTCCCCGCGATTCAAAGCCGCTGACCAGCGACTCAAAGCCTGTGGCGTGCCCGGCATCATGGAAAATTCGTGAGTCGTTTCGATCGGTCGGCTGCTATTTCCGAATCACGATCGGCCGTCGTAGACGTTCCTTGCCCGGTTTGGCGGACGCATCGTCCTCCATTTCTTGCCGCCCTGCTTCCCCGACGACCAACCGCACCGAACGTGTGTGACTCGACCTGCACGCCAACGTGACATGCAATCACCGGTGCAAGCCTTGGAGGATCTGATGGCGCACGTAGTCCTTTTCATGCGTGCTTACAACCGCAGAGAAACTCTCGACCCCTCGCCGAGAACGTTCTTTGTTTCAGGATCGCGATCGGTCGTTTACCGGCCCGACGCCAGGTTCGGACGCGAAGCGAACCGGGCCAGCACGGCGCTCGACACGCGACGTCAACGACTCGCACCTCGGCCTACGGCGGTGGCCGGTGTGCGCCGGGCTCGCACTCGACAGGCGCCCTGTTCACCGAGCGTTTACACCCCCTCCGGCGCGGGAACAGGACCGCGCGGGCCACTATCGGCAAGAGCGAACCCCCTAACCGGCGCCCCTCGACCATGGTCCACCACCAGTGATGATCGACGCGGACAATCGCGCAGACGCGGAGCCGGCCCGCAGGGACGCGCGCCCGGGAGGACTCCCCGGGCCCGGCGAACAGAGGAGGAGCTCCGCGCTCTGCCCGATACCGGCCCTCCTCGGTCTCGCGGTCGCGCTTCTTCTCGCGAGCTGCGGGCGTGGCGGCTCTTCGGGAATGGCGGGCGTGTCGCCTATCAGCCACTCCGAGTTCCCCATCGCGAGCGGCGAGCACGCGCTCGACTGCGCTTCCTGCCACACCGATCCGAACACGTTCTCGGTCTTCAATTGCATCGGGTGCCACACCCATGACCAGGCCCCCACCGACCTCGTCCACAACAGCGTCGGCACGTACGCCTACACCAGCGCGGCCTGCTACCAGTGCCACAGCGCGCCCACTCCCGCGGCCTACACTCACACGGGGATCACCGGCAACTGCGCCCTCTGCCACGCCGTGGGCGCCTCGTTCGCCGCCTTGCCCCAGGCCGGGTTCACCCACATCGCGATCACCGCGGACTGCGGCAGTTGCCACACCACCAAGGCCTGGTCGACGGCCGCCATGCCCTCGACCCTCATCCACGACACGGCCAAGAACGTCACGGTCACCGCCCTCGTGCCGGCCTACTCCGGGACCTCGATCAACAAGGTGAGTCCGGTCGCGGAGGTGCTCCCCATGAGCATGGACCACAGCACCGCCGCCCTCGCCTCGACGGTCCTCACCAACTGCGCCGGCTGCCACGCAGGCGCCGCTGCGGGCAACTACTACCCGGGCGTGCTCCACTCCTCGCTCGCCAACCAGAGCCTCGCCCAGCCAGCCGCGTGCTTCGACTGCCACGGGGACGCGGCGCCGACCGGGTTCGTGGGACCCTTGGCGGCACACCCGCCCCGGAGCCCGGCCTCCGGGGAGATGAAACACGACGCGGTGGCCTGGACGGCCGGTGCCCCGACCTCGACCCACCTCGTGACCGCGGACTGCAGCGTGTGCCACGTGAGCCCCTCGTCGACCGTCCAGGCGACCTGGGCCACGAGCCCGTCCGGCTCGGGCTCTCCGGCCTTCCACGCCTCCCTAACCAGGGCGCGATTGGCCCAGCCCTCCTCCTGCGTAGATTGCCACGCCAACACGCGGCCCGGCGTCTTGACCTCGGCGACTGCCTCGGTTCCCGCGGGCCTCTCCTACGATCACGGCAGCGGGCCGGCCCTAGGCGATTGCGCCTCGTGTCATGCGGCCTCCGCCGCGGGCGGCTTCGCCTCGTGGGCCGGCGGTCGCTTCCACCTCGTCCAAAGCTCCACCCCTACCTCCTGCCTCCCGTGCCACTCCGGCCAGCGACCCACGAGCGCCTCCGGCTGGGCGAGCACCACCTACTCCGCCTCCCCCTTCGACTACGGGACCAACGCCTCCGGGGTGACCCACGGCGACGGCCAGGACTGCGCCACCTGCCATAACGGCCCCGGGACCGGCACCTGGGGCACCTCCCAGAACTGGGTGGGAGGGGCCTTCCCCCACGGGGCGGGCACCCCGGCTGCCACCACCTGCATCGCCTGCCACATGAGCGAGCGCCCCGACCTCCAACCTGGAACGACGGCCGCCGCGATGGCGGCGCTCCTCGGCTTCGACCACTCCGTGAACGGGACCGGCGATTGCTTCGCCTGCCACCAGGCGACCGTCGCGGCAGGCCGGTACGTCGCCTACCAGCCCATTCCCGGGGGCGACTGGAAGGGCGGAGCGTCCTACCCCGGCTCGACCTTCGCGAGCGCCAAGGACCAGTTCATCACCGTGGCCGAGATCTCGCTCGTCCGCACCGGTACCCTCGTGACCGGCACGACGAGCATCACCGCCACGCTCTACGACGGGATCGTGCACACCTCGTCGGCCATCCCGTCGGCGGTGAGCCCGGGGCCGGCCGGCTCTCCAAACTCCGCCACCTGCTGGCACTGCCACACGAATACGAACGGCACCGTGACCTCGTTCGCGAACGGCAAGTTCCACTCCGCGCTCACGAACTACTCCGCCACGCCCGGCGGGACGGTCGTGCCCTTCCCGCAGCCCACCTCCCAATGCAACGATTGTCACGCGCAGATGCGCCCCACCGGGATCGTGGAGAAGGCCGGCGCGGACCTGCAGACCATGGACCACTCGGCCCTCTTCACGAACGGGTCCGGCGTCGCCAGCTTCGACTGCTCGAGCTGCCACAAGAGCCCCGGCAGCACCTGGGCCGACGGCGTCTTCCACGCCAACATCGGAAGCGCCGTGCCCCAGGATTGCACCGTGTGCCACTACCCGCTCATGGCGGACTCGGCCCGGGCCGACGTTGCCTCGGGGAACCTCTACGGCATGGACCACCGATCGCCGACGATCACCCAGCAGAAATGCGACCTCTGCCACTTGAGCGCGCTCTCCCAGAGCACCGGCACGCCCGCGTCGGCGCTCTGGCACCCGGGGGTCTTCCACCCGAGCGTCTCCCCCCAGCCCAGCGCCTGCCTGGACTGCCACTCCGGATCGGCGCCGACCGCGCCCACCCAGAGCACGGTCACCTACCAGCTCGCCGCCGGGGGTACCTCCACGAACGGGGCGCAGTGGATGAACCACGGCGCGGCCGCGGTGGTGGGTCTCGACTGCGCCAAGTGCCATGCCTCCGATGCGGTCCCTTCGGGCGCCGCCTGGAGCAAGTCCACCTTGTTCCACGCCTCGGTGCCGAGCCCTGGCACCTGCCAGAACTGCCATGGTCTCACGAACGGCAACGGCTCGACGATCGGCTCGGGCAACAACATGCCGGTCGGGCTTACCAACTCCTCGATGCTCACCACGGCGAGCAACGACTCCACCACAGGCGTCCCCGCGGGGACGCACGATCAGGTGACGCACGCCGACGTGAACGTGGGCGCGTTCGACTGCGCCGTCTGTCACACCCAGGCCGGACCCTCCACGGTCGCCGGCATCCAGGGAAAGGAATGGGCCCAGGCCTCGTTTCACACGAGCTTCTCCGCCGTCACGCCGCTCACGATGAACGGGACCACCGGCCGGTGCAGCGACTGCCACATGAACGTGAAGCCGGGCGCAACCTTCACCGCCCAGGATCACTCGGCGTTCACCTCCGTCGCGGGTACCCAGGATTGCAGCGCCTGTCACGCCTGGCCCGGCACGGGAACCGCGTCCGCACCCAACTGGCTCGGCGGCGGGGGCGCCCCCCAGTACATCTTCGTGGGCGGGTTTGCCATCCCGCAGCCCCCGGCCACGACCCCCTCCACCCAGACCGGCATCACCAACCTGCCCCACCCCAGCACCGCCACCCTGGCCTGCTCGACTTGCCACACGGGCGGCGTGGGAGGGACCGGTGCCATCGGCTACGACCACGCCTCGACCCTCATCAACACCAACTGCAACTCGTGCCACGAGGCCGGCACCAACCTCGTCGGGACCCTGTGGAACGGATCGACGACCCAGAGCGGGGGGGCGGGCGACTCCAGGCCCTATACCATCACGAGTCTGACCGCGACCCGGGGAGGGGACAGCTGCAAGATCACCACCCCGAACCACTTCTATCCCGTCGACTGCGGCCAGTGCCACAACGTCCCCGCCGGCACCGGGGCCACGACCGCGGGGTCGGCCTACACGAACGCCTGGACCTTCCCCCACACCACGAGCAAGATGACGAACCCCTCGACCTGCAACCTCTGCCACAGCGGCCAAGGCTGCGGAACCTAAAGGGGGCAAGGTCGTCGAAGTCCGCCCGACGCCGGGCCCCCAGGGGACGGGAGCGTTCGCCGCCGGGGCAGGAACAGCTCGCCCTCCCGGCTAACCCCGCTTCTTCACCCGGCCCTCGCGGTCGAGGTAGAAGGGCTCGGCGAGGAGCGCCTCGACGCTGGGCCGGTAACCCTTCACGTCGGCACCCATCCGCGTCAGCGCCTCAAACACCTCTCCCCGCACCCGGGCGTTCTCGCGGTCGCGGAGCAGGAGCTCGATGAGCCCCACCCGCACCGCATCCCCCGCCGCCAGCGCCGAAAGCGCTCGAAGGGCTCCGATGCGAACATCGTCGGAGAAGTCTTCGAGCAATGGCAGGAGCGCGCCCTCCACCTCGGAGGCGTTCACCCCGCCGTGGTGCTCGACGAGCCAGGTGAGGAGCGTGAGCTTCTTCTCCGGGTCGCGGCTGTACTCACGGGAGAGCCGGGACAGCTCTCGGAGGACGGTCTCCGAGACCTTGTCGTGGGGGAGGATGTCCGCGAGGGCCCGCAGGCCCCAGGCGATGCCGGACTCCTGCTCGCGCACGAACTGCTCGACGGGAGCGACGGCGGTAGCTCCCGCGGCCACGAGGATGCGCCGGGCCATCTCCTTCTCCTCGTCGTCGGTGATGCCCGGCTCGGCGCGCACGGTGAACCGCTGGCACAAGGCGCCCAGGGCTGCCGGGGTCCCGAGCGCGCCGAGCTGATCGATGGCCTTCTGCCGGTTCTCGGGCGGGCCGTAGCGCTCGGTGACCTTCTTCAAAAGGCGCCGGAGCGCGCCCCGCTCCCGCTCTTCCCTCGAGCCGAAGAGATCGAACAGTCCCACCCCGAGGCTCCTTTCCGCGGCGCCGGAGACGGCGCGATCCCGCGCTCCCCGGGCAAGAAGACCCGATCGCCGCCGAGCGAGAACCTACAACGAGAAGCCGGCCCGGGGGTCGTTCTTGTAGAGCGCCTCCAGCGGTTTCACGGCCTTGCGCAAGGCCTCCCCGGCCTCCGGCAAGACCAGCTGGACGACCGCATAAAGGTCGCCCCGTTCGCCGCCATGGAGGTCGGGCATGCCCTTGCCGCGGAGCCTGAGCTTCATGCCCGTCTGGGCTCCAGCCGGAACGCGGAGCCTCACCGGTCCCTCGAAGGTGGGGAGATTGAGCTCGGTCCCGTTGACCGCCTCGGGCACCGTCAGCGGGAGGTTCAGGTACAGGTCTCGACCATCGCGGCGCACCTGCGGGTGCTCGCGGAGCCGTACCGAGAGGTAGAGGTCTCCGGCCCGCCCGCCGTGGGCTCCGGGGCCTCCCTGGCCGGCGAGCCGGATCTGCGAACCGTCGGTGACACCGGGGGGGATCTTCACCCGGAACGTTCGGCCGTCCAGGCGGATGTCCCGCTCCGCCCCGAGGACCGCGTCCTTCAGATCGACCATGATCTCGGCCTCTGCGTGCGCGCCGGGGGTGGGCGGGGCCCCCCGGGCGCGGCCCCGCGACGCCCCTCCGCCGAACAGGTCGCCGAAGATGCTGCCGAAGTCGAAGGTGCCGAAGTCGCCCACGTGCACCTGGGAGAAGTCTCCGAAGTCAAAGGGCATGCCGCCGGCGGGGGCCCCCTCCCGCTTCCAGCGCCGATACTCCTCCGCCCGCTTCTCGTCGAACCCGGACCGGAGCGCATCCGGCCCGAACTCGTCGTAGAGCCGGCGGCGCTTCTCGTCCGACAGCACCTCGAATGCGGCGGTGACCTCCTTGAACTTCTCCTCCGCGGCCTTGTTGCCAGGGTTCACGTCCGGGTGGAGCTTCTTCGCGAGCTTGCGGTAGGCCCGCTTGATCTCCTCCCCGCTTGCCTTGTTCGTGACACCCAGGATCTCGTACAGGTCGCGCTCGGGCACCCCTGGAACGTAACCGCTGCGGGTCGGCCGTCAATTTCCATTGATTCCGGGGCGATGAGGCGCCTCGCGCGCCTCGGCTGACTACAATGGGGGCTATGGCGGAGTCCCTCGTCATCCGAAGGGCGACGGCGGTTTGGTCTGGGCCGCGCGGGCCGGCGCCCGAGCTTTGGGCGAGCGTTTCTTTGGACGTCGTCATGCCCGCGCGAATCCCGATGGGCTCGCCGGCGCGGATCCTCGGAGAAGGCCGGCTCGGCGAAGAGGCGCGCATCGTCCTTCCGTCGCTTCGGGCCATGGAGCCCGCGGACCGACACGTCCTTGCGAGCGCGCGCGGGCCACGGGCGGAGCCCGGGAGGCGGGTTGGCGCGCGCCTTCCGGCCACCGGGCTCTTCGGGCCTTCGAAGAAAGGGGAGGGCAACTGATGCGGCGTCCCGTCGAGCCCCCCGCCCCGGCGGAGCTCAGGTTTCGGCGCATGAGGCCCGATGACCTGCAGCGGGTGGTGGAGATCGAGAAGGACGGGTTCCGCCACCCCTGGTCGCGCGAACTCCTCGAGCGGGAGCTCTCCCACGCCTGGTCGACGGTGCTCCTCGCGGTCGAGGATCGCCCCTCGGGCGAAGCGGTGGTGGGGTTCATCGTCTACTGGCTCGTCCACGACGAGGTGCACGTCCTCAACATCGCCACCGCCCGCGAGGAGCGGCGGCGGGGCATCGGTCGAGCCCTCATGGACGAGGCCGCACAGGCCGGCCGGCGCCGGGGCGCGAGCCTTTCGACCTTGGAGGTGCGAAGGTCGAACCAGGCCGCCCTCGAGCTCTACCGCGCGCTCGGCTATCGCCAGGCCGGCATCCGCCCCAACTACTACGCGGAGGAGGGGGAGGACGCGATCGTGATGGTCCTCGACCTCTAGGGCGCCTGGCCCCCCTCGCGCCGGCGGCGCCATGGGCCGCCCGAATCCGGTCGACTTCGGCTCGCCGTTCGTGTAGGAAGCCGGCCCCCCATGGTCTGGCCCGCCATCCGTTCGCTGCTCTTCCGCCAAGACCCGGAGCGGATGCACGGACTTGCCCAGCGGGCTCTCAGGTCCTTGCCCGCAGGGGTCGCGAGGCGCCTGCGCCCGGCCGTCCCGGGAGAGCTTCGGATCCGATGCCTGGGACTCGACTTCGAAGGACCCGTGGGGCTCGCGGCGGGGTTCGACAAGGGCGAGGTACTCCTCCCCGGCCTGTTCGCGCTCGGGTTCTCTCACGTCGAAGTCGGGACCATCACGCCGCGCCCGCAGGCGGGCAACGAACGGCCGCGGCTGTTTCGGCTCCCGGAACACCGAGCGCTCGTGAATCGGATGGGCTTCAACAACGCCGGGGCCGACGCCTGCGCCGGCCGGCTGGCCGCCCTGCCAGACTCGGCTCGGCTCGGGGCGGTGGGCGTGAACATCGGGAAGAACAAGCTCACGCCCAACGAGGAGGCCTTGGGGGACTACCTCGCCTGCATCGATCGGCTCACCCCGTACGCGGATTACCTCGTGGTCAACGTCTCCTCCCCGAACACCCCAGGGCTACGCGAGCTGCAAGAGCCGGAGAAGCTCGAGGGGTTGCTCAGAGCCTGCGTCTTACGGCTTTCCGAGCGCGCGCCGGGAAAGGCACTGCTCGTGAAGCTCTCCCCCGACCTCGGGGACGCCGCGCTGGACGAGGTGGTCGAGGTGGCCGCCTCGGCCGGGACGAAAGGCATCGTCGCGACCAACACCACCCTCTCGCGGCAGGGCGTCGAGGGCCACCCGCGCTCTCGGGAGTCAGGCGGCCTCTCGGGGGCGCCGCTCGAGCGCCGCTCGACGGAAGTGGTCCGCCGCTGCTACGCCCGCAGCCGGGGGCGGCTCGTCATCGTGGGGTCTGGCGGTGTCCTCTCCTCCGAGGACGCCTACGCCAAGATCCGCGCCGGCGCCTCCCTCGTGCAGGTGTACACGGGGCTCGTCTACGAAGGGCCAGCGTTCGTCGCGCGCCTCAACGCCGGCCTCGCGCGCCTCCTCCTCCGCGACGGATATGGCTCGCTCTCAGAGGCCATCGGGGCGGACCACTGTCACGGGCAGCTCGGATGACACTCCCCCGTATAGGTCTAAACCCAACAGGGGACATTCTCCGAACAGGTAGCGTACCCATCCATACCGCGCCCGTAACGCGTCGCGTCGGATAGGGATGTGGGCTCGCTGGCGCTTTATAACGCGACGCGTTATAATTCGATCCCGTGAGGGGGGCTACGGGAAGAGTTCGAATCCCTGGAGGTTCCACATGGCCGAAGCTAACAAGGTCGATGGCAGTCGAGCGATTAAGATGCCGGAATTCCTAAGAGAACCAATAGAGGCCGCGCAGGCGCGCATAGGCCACCTGGAGGGGGAGGCCCAACGGGTACTCAAGGACCTCATGCTGAAGGGACGTGCCGGACGGAAGGACCTCGAGCAGATTTTACAGCGCCTCGCGAAGCAGGACTGGAGTCTCGGAGAGATGAGGCAGCTCGTCGAGAAGCTCCGCGAGCAGGGGGCCGAGCGAGCGGCGGAGCTCCGAGGTAGGGCCGAGTCGTTCCGCGCGGAGGCGATCTTGCGGCTCGGGGAGCTGCAGGGAAAGGCGGTGGCCTTCCTCGGGGTGGCGAGCAGGGAACAGGTCGAGGAGCTGTCCCGAGAGCTCGAGCGCCTCGCCCGGCGCATCGAGCGGGGACAGAAGGTCCGCCGCCCGCTGAAGAAGGGAACGAAGCCGTCCGAACAGGTCTAGGAGGCGCCCGAGATGACCGACATCCAGACGCTCTTCAGGGAGGCCTGGTCCAACGCCCTCGCCGGGGTCAATGCCGCCGAGCAGGAGGCGGAGAGGGTCTTCATGCGCATCGCCGACGCGGCCGGGCTCTCGCCCGACGAGGTGCGGCGGCAGGCGCGCGAGTTCGGCGAGCGGCTCGCCAGCCAAAGGCGTGAGGTGGAGCGAGCGGTCGACGAGGCGGTCCGCAAGGCGGCGAGCCGATTCAAGATCCCGAGCCGCGAGGATATCGAGGCGCTCGAGCGGAGGGTCGATGCCCTCGCCCAACGCATCGAGGAGCTCGCCAAGGGGAGGGACGCCTAGCGCATGCGGGGGGGGCGCGCGAGCGTGGGGATGGGTGTCTCTGCCGCCCTGTGGGCGGCCGTGACCTTTGCCCCGCGGGACCTCGCCCGGGAGAAACCACCCCTCCCCGAGGAGGCCGCCCCCCAGCCGCCGCCCGGGCCAGAAGAGGGAGCCTTGCGCGAGGTCGATGCCCGCCTCGCCGACGGGCTCCCCGCCCTCGAGGTCGAGCCGCGCCAGAGGCTCGCCGAGGCCGTGGTCCACGAGGCCGAGGCCTCGCACCTCGACCCCCTGCTCGTCCTCGCCGTCATCGAGGTGGAGTCGAGCTTCGAGACCGATGCGCTCTCCGGCGCCGGAGCCCGAGGCCTCATGCAGCTGCGCGAGCCCACCCTGCGGGGCGAGCTGCGCAAGTCCGGCATCGAGGGGAACCCGCTCGATCCTGTCACCAACGTGCAGGCGGGGGTGCGCTACCTCCGCCGGCTCATGAACGAGTTCCCGGGTGAGGACCTCGCCCTCATGGCGTACAACGCCGGGCCAAACCGGATCCTCGGGTACCTGCGGGCGGGCGAGGTTCCCGACCGCTTCCACCGGTACCCGCGCCGGGTGAAGGCGGTCCTGAAGCGCCTTCGGAAAGAGGCGTACCCCATGGCACGCCTGGCCGCGGTGCGGCACCCCGCGGAAGAGCCCGCGCCGCGGGCGTTCCCGGACTGACGGGAGCTCCCCTCGCCCCCCAGCTTGGGGGCCTCAACCTGCGGGAGCCGGCCGGACGCTATAACCAACGGGGCGGCCTCGGAGAGCCGCCCGAAGGATGCGCGTCACCGAGATCTTCTTCAGCCTCCAGGGCGAAGGGACCCGCGCCGGCCGGCCCTGCGTCTTCGTGCGCTTCACCGGCTGCGATCTGCGGTGCGTCTACTGCGACACCGCCTACGCCTTCAAGGGCGGAGTCGAGCTCGGGCGGGACGAGGTCCTCGCGCAGGTGGCGCGCTTCCCCTGCAAGCTCGTCCTGCTCACCGGCGGCGAGCCCCTCCTGCAACCCGACCTCCCCGACCTCTCGCGCGAGCTCCTCTCCCGAGGGTACGAGGTCACCGTCGAGACCCACGGCCAGCGGCCCCTCGACGGGCTCCCGGACGAGGTGGTCCGGATCGTGGACGTGAAGACCCCGGGTTCGGGCGAGGTGGCGACCGATTTCGGCTACCTCGACCGGCTCTCGCGCCGCGACGAGGTGAAGTTCGTGGTGTGCTCGAAGGACGACTTCGCCTGGTCGCGCGAGGTGGTGCGGCGCCACGCGCTCGAGGGCAGGGTGGAGCTCCTTTTCTCGCCGGTGTGGGGCAAGGTCGAGCCCCGCGAACTGGCCGCCTGGATCCTCGCGAGCGGGATGGAGGCCCGTCTCTCGCTCCAGATCCACAAGGTGATCTGGGGACCGGAGGCCCGCGGCGTCTAGCCCGGCCGGGCGGAGCGAGCTTCCCTGGCCTCTTCCCCAAGGCCCCCGGGCTTTCCGCGAGGGCCCTTGGCCGCGGTCCCCCTTCCCGCCCCAACCTTGACGCGCCCACCGGGCGGCGCTACAGCGGTGGCGTGTTCCGGCCCGAGCCCAGCATCAGCCACCTGCCCTTCACCAAGGACCAGGTCGTCGCCGTGGTGGAGAGCATCAACCAGCCGCAGGTATCGGTTCCCGGCAAGCCGGCCCAGGCGGTCGTCGGCCACCTCTGCGGCGTGCGCAACCCCAACGGAACCTTCTCCATCTACGTGGGGCTCCACCTCGCGAAGTCCGACGAGAACGTGGTCTACGTGAACGAAAAGGCTCAGCTCACGGTGGAGGAATACCGGGCGGTGGAGGTCGAGGGGCTGCACTTCCTCGAGTCGATGGGGTTCATGCTCGACAACCTGAACTTCCGGAGCCTCTCGCCCGCAGTGCAGGAGCAGACCTTCGGGCGCATCCCCCTCTTCCACGCGCCCCGTCCCCAGGCGCCCGCCGGCCCGGCGGCTGCTCCCGGAGGGGCCGCCGCCCAGCCCTCGTCCGACCTGAACCGCCTAGCCCGATTCCTCGCCGCCATCTAGACGAGCCGACATGAAGGGACGAAAGCTTGCGCCGCTCGCTGCCCTGCTTCTCGCCTGCGCGTCGGGTCCGAACCCGAAGCAGCGCCAGGGCGCCGAGATCCACTACGACCTGGGCGTCGAGGCCCTCCGCGGCGGTCGCGCCCAGGAGGCCCTGCGCGAGTTCGACGAGGCCCTGAAGAACGACGACAAGTTCCCCGAGGCCTATCTGGGGCGGGGGATCGTCTACGAGTTCGGGTTCGGGAAGACCGCCGAGGCGGAGCGGGACTACCGCAAGGCGCTCTTTTTGCGGCCCAACTACCCGGAGGCGCACAACAACCTGGGCCAGCTCCTCGCCAAGACCGGCCGCACCGAGCAGGCGCTCTCGGAGTTCGACGCCGCCCTCGGCGACATGATGTACCACGAGCCCTACGTGGCCCGCTGCAACAAGGGACAGACCCTCTGGCGCATGGGACGAAAGGACGAGGGGATCGCCCAGATGAAGGCCTGCCTCGCCCAGGCCCCCCGATACTGCGACGGGCACCGCGAGCTCGGCCGGATCCTTCTCTCGGACGGCCGCACCAAGGAGGCCATCGAGCAGCTGGAAGCGTACGCCGACTCCTGCAAGCGAGCCGATGCGCACCTGCAGCTCGCCCTGGCTCGGATGAAGGCCGGCGACGTCGCCGGGGCGAAGACCGAGTTCGAGGCCTGCCGGGAGCTCGGCCAAGGTCAGCCGGAAGGGGAGGAGTGCGCGAGGAGCCTGGCCCTGCTCAAGTGAGCCTTCGCCGGGCACCGCCTCGCCCAGACCGATCCGGGCCTCCCCGCCTTTAGGGAGCTTGACCGGAGCGGTCCTCCTGGGAGAGGCAAGAGGGGCATGGAAAAGGACCCGCCCGATCGCGCCGAGCGGCTCTCCGCCTTCTCGACCTGGCTCGCGCGGGAGCGGGAGCTCCGCGGCCTCTCCCGGGACGCGGTCCTCAAGGCCACCCGACTCGCCCCCGCCGTGGTGGAGGCGCTCGAGGCCGGCGAGGAATCGAGGCTTCCCCCGCACGCGTACCTGCGGAAGTACCTGCGCGCCTACGCCGTCGCCGTGGGCCTCGACCCCGACGACGTCCTGCTCCGCTACGAGGAGGCGAAGGGCGAGGACCCGGAGGGATCGAAGAGGCCCCGCCGCCCCAGGACCCGGGTCGTCGTGACCGCGGTCGCGATCGCCCTCGCGGCCATCGGGGGGATATTGTGGGCGTGGCTCACCAGGTGAGCGCGGACGCGCGGTCCGCTAGAATAGGCGCGAGCCCGACCCCGTTCGGGCACAGGGGGCCAGTGCAAGGGACACTCAAGTTCGGGCGGCTCGAGCTCTACCTCTCCTCCCTGCCGGGGGGGGCGAGCGCCTATCCGGAGTGCCAGGCCAAGGGGATCCTCGTCCGGACCCTCGCCGCGGAACAGGGGATCGGCGTCGCGAGCACGCGCTTGCCGGACCCGTTCCGGCGGCTTCTGGAGGAGTTACCGGTGGGCTCGGAGTGGATCCCGGAGGTGCACTACCTCGCCCTCATCTACGCCGTGGCCGATGCCAACGGGATGGGGGACGAGGCCATCCTCGCCGACGTCCGCGATCGGCACCGCCGCATGTTCGAGAGCCCGACCTACCGGTTGCTCATGGCGGGGGCGAGCCCCGGCGCGCTCGTGCGGGGCGCGGGGGTACGATGGGCCAACTGGCATCGGGGCTCGACCCTGGAGGTGGAGGGGATCGCGGACGACGGCGTGCGGCTCGCCCTCCGGTTTCCTCCCGGGCTCTTCGACGGGCTCCACCTGCGGGTTTTCGCCGAGGCCTTCCTCGCGGCCCTGGACGTGTCGCGGGCCCGCTCGCCGCGGGCCGAGATCGTCGAGGGAGGCGCGAGCCTCGCCCGCTACCGGGTCACCTGGGAGTGAGGTCCAAGGGTGCCGCAAGGGGGCTATAGCCCTTGGAGCATTTGAAGCTCACCGCCGTCGTTCTGCGCACCGTGGACTACGGGGAGGGCGACCGCGTGGTCACGCTCATGACCCGGGAGCGAGGGAAGGTGAGCGCCTTCGCCCGGGGGGCCCGGGCCTCCCGCCGCCGCTTCGGCGGGGCGCTCGAGCCCTTCACCCTCATCGCCGCCGAGCTTCGCGCCCGCCCCTCGTCGGAGCTCATGGCCCTGTTGAGCGCGGCGGTGGTGCGCGGCCACGGGGGCATCCGAAAGGACCTCTCCCGCATCGCCTGCGCCGCTTACGCCGCCGAGCTCGCCCGCGAGCTGGTCCGCGAGCACGAGCCACACGAGGACCTGTTCGACCTCTTGGTCGAGTACCTGGCCCTGCTCGACCGGACGCCGGCGCGACCGGTGGCCCTGCGGGCCTTCGAGCTCGAGGCCCTGGGCGCAGTCGGGCTCGCTCCCCGCCTGGACGGCTGCGCACGCTGCGGGCGTCCGCTCGACGGCGACGCCCGCTCGGTGAAGTTCGACCCGGCACAGGGGGGGGTGCTCTGCCCTGCCTGCGCCCCCTCGGCCTTCCCCGGTGCGCCGCTCCTCTCGAGAGGCGCTTTGGACGCCCTCGTGCGCCTTCGGAAAGCGAGGCTCGCCGCCGGGGTCGATCCGCCGCCCTCCGTCGCGGCGCGCGAGATGCGCGAGGCGCTCGGTGCCTTCATCGCCCATTTCCTCGGGCGACCTCTCGCGGCGCGCCGTTTCCTCGACGAGGTCGGCCCGGTGCTCGACGGCTAGAGGGCGCGAATCTCCGTTTGACAGCGCGGCCTTACGGACCTACGGTGCCGTCCTTGCTCCGGTCGACCCCTCGGTGCGCAAGGGAGGGGAAGCCGCCGGGCGCGGTCGGGACCATCCCTCATCGGGGCGGGCGAGAAGGAGGCGGCGTGTTCTTCCAGGACCTCGTCTTGAGGCTCGAGACCTACTGGGCGAGCCGGGGCTGCATCCTGGCGCAGGGATACGACCAGGAGGTCGGGGCGGGGACCATGAACCCCGCCACCTTCCTGCGCGTACTCGGGCCGGAGCCCTGGAAGGTGGCGTACGTGGAGCCCTCCCGCCGCCCCGCCGACGGCCGCTACGGCGAGAACCCGAACCGCCTCTACCAGCACCACCAGTTCCAGGTGATCCTGAAGCCCAACCCTCCCGACGTTCAGGAGATCTACCTCGGCTCCCTGCGCGCCATCGGCGTGGACCCCCGGGCCCACGACATCCGCTTCGTGGAGGACGACTGGGAGAGCCCCACCCTCGGCGCCTGGGGCCTCGGCTGGGAGGTCTGGTGCGACGGGATGGAGATCACCCAGTACACCTACTTCCAGCAGGCCGGCGGATTCGAGGTGAGGCCGGTCGCGGCCGAGCTCACCTACGGGCTCGAGCGGATCGCCATGTACCTGCAGGACGTCGAGAACGTGTTCGACGTCGAGTGGGTGAAGGGAGTGCGCTACCGGGAGGTCTTCCACCGGAACGAGGTGGAGATGAGCACTTACTCCTTCCAGAAGTCCGACCCGAAGATGCTCTTTGCCCTGTTCGACACCTACGAGGCGGAATGCAAGCGCCTCATCGCCGAGGGATTGCCGCTCCCTGCCTACGACTACTGCCTGAAGTGCTCGCACAGCTTCAACAACCTGGACGCGCGCGGGGCCATCAGCGTGACCGAGCGGGCCGCCTACATCGGCCGGGTCCGCGCCCTGGCCCACGCCTGCGCGAAGGGGTACCTCGAGACGCGCGAGGCCCTCGGGTTTCCCCTCCTGCCGGCGGGCGAGCGGGAGAGGGCGGTCGAGGCGGCCCGCGCCGCCCGGGAGGCTCGATGACCCGGGGGAAGAAGACGAGGGGGAGGGGAGCCCCGGCCCGCGCCGCCGCCCCCGCGCTCGCCCCGGACCTCTTCCTGGAGATCGGCGCCGAGGAGATCCCCGCCGGCTTCGTCCCGCCGGCCTTGCGGCAGCTCGAGGAGGATCTCAAGAGGGCCCTCGCCGAGGCGCGCCTCGCCCATGGCGAGGTGAAGGCGGTGGGCACCCCGAGGCGGCTGGCGGTGTGGGCCCGGGGGGTGGCCACCCGGCAGGCCGACGCCCAGAGCCAGGCCCTCGGTCCCCCCTCGGCCCAGGCCTTCGACGCACAGGGGAGACCCACCCCGGCGGCGCTGGGCTTCGCCAAGAGCCAGGGCGTGGAGGTCCCGGCTCTCGAGCGGATCGCCACCCCCAAGGGCGAGCGGCTCGGGTTCACCACGGTGGTGAAGGGAGAGCCGGCTCACCTCGTCTTGCCCGCGCTCCTCGAGCGGCTCATCGCCGGGCTCAGGTTCCGCAAGGCGATGCGCTCGCGGTACGACGAGGTCACCTTCGCCCGACCGGTCCGCTGGATCGTGGCCCTGCACGGCAAGAGGCGCCTCGACGTCCGGTACGGGGAGGTTCGATCGGGGACGAGCACCCGGGGCCACCGCTTCCTCGCCCCCAAGCCCATCGCCCTCGGCGGCACGCCCGAGGACTACCTCCGGAAGCTGCGGCGGGCCCACGTCCTCGTCGATCCCGCCGAACGGCGCGCCGCCCTGGAGGCAGAGCTCTCCCGGGCGGCGAAGGCGACCGGGGGCTCCATCCGTCCCGACCGGGCGCTCGCCGAGGAAGTCCTCTACCTCGTGGAGGAGCCGACCGCCATCGCCGGGGCATTCGAGCCCTCGAACCTCGAGCTCCCCCCCGAGGTGGTCATCTCCGAGATGAGGAATCACCAGCGGTACTTCGCGGTGGTGGGAGCCGACGGGCGGCTCCTCGACCGGTTCGTGGCCGTCTCGGCCACGGCGGTGCGAGACCCCAGGGTCGCCTGCCACGGGTACGAGCGAGTGCTCCGGGCCCGCCTCGCCGACGCGCGCTTCTTCTTCGAGGAGGACCGAAAGCGCACCCTCGAGGAACGCGTCCCGGACCTCGCCCGGCGCACCTACCTCGCCCGGCTGGGCAGCGAGCTCGACCGCGCCGGACGCATCGGCGCGATCGCCGCTGCCCTGGCCCGCGCCCTCTCCAAGGAGGCGCTCCTCCCCGCCCTGGCCCGGGTGGCCCGCCTCTCGAAGGCGGACCTCGGCACCGGCATGGTGGGCGAGTTCCCCGAGCTGCAGGGGGTCATGGGTGCGCACTACGCTCGCCTCGAGGGGCTCGAGCCCGAGATCGCCGACGCCCTCGAGGACCACTACAAACCCATCGGCGCATCCGACGAGATGCCCCGCGGCGACCTGGGCGCCCTGGTGGGCCTGGCCGACCGGCTCCACCAGCTGGTGGGGATCGTGGGGGTAGGGGAGAAGGCCACCGGCGCCGCCGATCCGTACGGCCTGCGGCGCGCGGCCATCGCCATCCTCCGCATCCTCCTTTCCCGCGGGTACCCTCTCTCCCTCTCGTTCGCCATCGAACGCACCCTCGACGCCCTGGAGGGCGTGAGGCTCTCGGCCGATCGCCGGGCGGTGGCGGCGCAGGTGCTCGAGTTCTTGCGGGGGCGGCTGCGGGCCCTGTGGGGCGAGGAGTACCCCGCCGATCTGGTGGAGGCGGTGCTGGCCGCCGGCTACGACGACGTGGTGGACGCGGGCCGGCGCCTCAGGGCCCTCGCGGAGGTGAAGGCCCGGCCCGACTTCCTCCCCTTGGCGGTCGCCTTCAAGCGCGTCGCCAACATCCAGGAGAAGGCCCAGACCCAGGCGTCGGTGGAGGTGAACGAGGCGCTCCTCGCCGACGAGGCCGAGAAGCACCTCCACGCCGAGCTCCGCCGGGTGGAGCGGGAGGTCAGCGCTCGCCGGGCCGAGCGCGACTACCCGGCGGTGCTGAGGACGGTGGCCACCCTCGAGCCGGCGGTGGCCCGGTTCTTCGAGGACGTCCTCGTCATGGCCGATGACCCCGCGCTCCGCAAGAACCGGCTCGGGCTTCTCCAACGGGTCGGGGCGCTGTTCAAGGACGTGGCCGACTTCCGGCGCCTCCAGGCGGACTCGACGGCGGCGCCTGGGGTCTAGCGCCCTTGCCCATGCACTTGACCCAGCTCTTACCCCGCGGCTGCCGTGAGCTTCTCCCCGTGCACCGCCTCCCCTCCCGCTCCATCCTGGTGGCGCTCGCGATCCTCTCGGCCTGCTCCAGGGGGCCCGAGCTGGGAGCGGGCCCGACCACGATCCTCCATTACCCCGCCTGGATCGCCACCTTCGGCGACCAGCTTCTCGTAGTGAACCTGGACCAGGACCTCGCCTACCTGGGGGGCGCCGTGGTGGCCATCTCCACCACCGACGGCACCATCTCGGGGGGCATACCCGTGCCCGACATGGCCGGGAAGCTGCGCATCCTCGACGACACCACCGTGGGGGCGTGCAAGGCCCGCCTCGACCCGAGCTACCAGCTCCCCCTGGCACTGGTCGCGGGCCGCTTCGATCCCGCCCTCTACCAGATCCCGCTCGTGGCCGGGGCCCTCCCCCCCTTCGACGCCTCCGGGATGGTGCGGATCGACCTTCACCCGTTCTCGGCATCCATCCCCCTGGGCGTGGGGTTCTCCTGCAGCGCGGACGGGACCCCGCGCGCCTGGGTCAGCTACCAGTCCGGCCTGTACAACAACGGCTACCTGGCCCAGGTGGACCTCTCCGTGCCGCCGGGGTCGCCCAATTCCGTCATCCAGGTCAACGTCGGCGCCGGACCGCCGCGAAACTTCGCCTACGACGCCACCCACGACCGGCTCTACTTCACCGGCACGGAGGTGAACCTGACCGCGCCAGTGCGATTCATCGTCGTCGGGCAGGGCTGCGGGGTGTTCGACGACGGCGTACAGAACGAGCTATTGGGCGGGTGCCACGTGGACCCGGGCTTCGATGTCAGCCAGCAGCTCCGCGGGGCGGAGCCCAACGAGATCGCCCTCTCGAGCGCCCCCTTCCCCTGTACCGGCACCGGCCTCTCCGGGACCTGCCTGCGGATGTACCTCTCGGTCCGGATGTACGACGCCGACCTGGCGGCCCTCACCGGGAGCCGGCCTTCCTCCGACATCGGGGGCCTGTTCATGGTGGTCGAGCTCCCCGAGGGCGAACTCGGGCGCCCGAACCCGCAGCTCGTCACCAACCTCGACCTGGGGATGGTGGCGGGAGACGTTCACGTCATCCCCAGGCCGGGACAGAACGATCTGGTCGCCGCCACCGCCATCAACGACGAGCTCCTCTGGATCTACGACGACGGCGTCGGCCAGATGGTGAAGGTCTTCGGCCGCGACGCCCTGGGGTTCCCGGTGCTCGGCCACCAGCCCACCGCCATCGCGAGCCTCGACCTGGGCAACGGCGTGGTGCGGCTCTTCGTCACCTCCTACCGGGACGACTGGGTGAGCGCGGTCGACGTCCCGCTCGCGAACCCCTCCGCGGCCGTCCAGGTCGCCGATCCGCAGAGGCCGGGGGTGCCCTGGCGGCTGGGGGTGAGCCCGTGAGGCACCGAGCGTTCCTTCTCGTCCTGTCCGCCCTCGCCCTCTCGACCGGATGCAACAAGGGAGCGAGGTTCCCCGCCTTCCAGTTCCAGGAACCGACCTCGATCGCGATCTTCCGGGGCTACTCGCACGTGCACCCCGGCGAGCTCATGCCCTACGCGGCGGTGGCCAACACCGCCTTCGACGACGTCGTCCTCTTCGATCCGGTGGACGACGAGGCCGTGCCTGCACCCATCCTCATCCGGCCGCTGTCGATCCCCGTCCCGAACCCCCGTCCCGCCCTGATCGCCTCGGCCCCGTTCATCACCCCGCCCCAGACCGACGCCGCCACGCCCGTCCCCGAACGGCCCGACCTCCTCGTGGTGGTGTCCGCCAGTTCCACCAAGCTGCAGCTCGTGCGCACCTGGAAGGACCCGGTGATGGAGGATCCCGGCCTGGTGACCGACGCGAGCGGGAACGCGATCACCGTGGATCTGGGGGGACAGGCACAGGCGCTCCTCGCGACTCCCACGGTGGACGCCTCCGGCAACATCCTCTTCGACCGGGTCACCGTGGTCGCCGCCCTCCCCGGCGGGCTGCTCTCCGTGGTCGAGTACCTCTGGACCCCGGACCCGACCGATCCCACGAACGGGGCCGCGGCGCCCTTGGGCGAGGCCGTGGTGCAGCCCCTCGGGTTCGAGGCCCTCTCGCTCGCGGTGGACGCCTCGCTCGTCGTGCGGCAGGACGATCCCTTGAACCCCACGCCCGACCGCGTGCCGCGCAATCCCTCCTTCCTCTACGCGGGCACCCTCGACCCCATTCCCCCCTCGAACGTCCTGGGGGTGGCTCAGCTCGACATGCGGGGCACCCCGGGGGCCTGGTCGGTCGCCGCCCTCGATGCCCACGCGCCCACCACGCTCGTCGCCGCGTACTCGCCCGCGGAGAGAGTCACCGGGGTGCTGGGCGCCTACGATCAGGTCACCGCCCCCGAGACCATCGGGCCCACCTACCGGAACGCCTTCAACCAGGACGCGAGCGGCAACCTCCTCTATGTCCCGCGCGTCTACGCCTTCCTCGCCCCCGGCGCCTGCGGCCCGCAGACCCCGCTCGCCTGCGGGATCGCCGTCCTCGATCCGTCGACCGGGGACGTCCTCGAGAACCCCTGGCACCCCGGCGAGACCCCCAAGCAGTACCTGCCGCCCATCGCTGTCGCCTCCCCACCCCTCGCCATGGCCCCGGGCCGGCCTCCCTTGAACCCGCCCCCCACCGACAACGGCGGCCTGGAGAACGATGAGCTCATGTTCATCACGGGGAACTCCTTCGCCCGACTCACCACCGGCGTCCTGTTCCTCCCCTCGGCGGACGGGCGCTCGTACTACGCCGACCTCGCTCGCTGGGAGATCCCCAACGACGGGTACGAGGTGAGCCAACTCGGCTCCCCCACCCAGGTGGGCGGGTACGGCGAGAGCACGAGCGATCTGCCCCGCATCGGCTTCTACGAGCCGGTGTACCTCGCGCAAGCGGACGTGGCCAACGGGAACAATCCCCGGGCGGACTGGGCCCCCGACTCCACCGCCGTCTCGTACTTCCAGGTCACTCCCGGCTTCACCCAAAACGACATCTTCACCGTGACCTATCAGGGATACCTCCCCAGCTTCTCCAATAACCAGCCGGTCCTCGTCGAGGACGCGGGGAACGGGCAGCTCCGGGTGGCGTTCCAGTCGACGCTGGCATCCGCCATCACCCAGGTGGTCGACGTCTACGACCCCGCGCTCGGGGTCCGGGCGGGCGACATCGTCGAGTTCTGGACGGCCGCCATCCCCGCGTGCCCCGACACCACCACCCAGGACAACACCGGGCAGTACCTCGCGCCCATCGAGGGCAAGATCGTGGAGATCGACCTGCCGGACCTGGCCCATCCGGGCGGATCGCTCGTCGTGGAGAAGGGGGACTGCGTGGCGATCGCGCAGGGGATCCTGACCTCCTGCGACTCGACCACTCATGGGCCATGGACGACGATGGATGCCTGCTGGCCGGCGGCGGGATGGGCCCCAGGGTCCCCCCCGCCCGTCATCGGACCGAATAGGTTCGCCCGGGTCCGCGGCAGCGGCGGC
Source organism: Anaeromyxobacter sp. (assembly GCA_035686075.1). Classification (GTDB taxonomy): domain Bacteria; phylum Myxococcota; class Myxococcia; order Myxococcales; family Anaeromyxobacteraceae; genus Anaeromyxobacter. The sequence continues at coordinate 31,687 of DASRZU010000005.1, read as the reverse complement.
ACCGGTACCTGGAACGCCGATGGGTCGGGGACGGGGTTCGAGTTCGTGGTGGTGGGGGTGGCGACCGGCTACGCCGGCCGGGCGGTGGCGGTCTCGAGCGATGCGCAGAGGGATCCTCTCGCCTTCCAGTTCGCGAACGACGGCGAGGCCACCTTGGTCGCCGCCTGCCCCCTCATCCCCTATCCGTCCGATCCGCTCGCCGTCCAAGCCTGCGACGCCACCTGCCGCCAAGTCTGCGAGAACGCCGCCATCGCCCGGCGCGCCCGGCGCCAGCACCTCACCTCGGTCGAATGCTACGAGCCCGCGCCGGGCCAGATCCCGGCGGGCTCGAAGACGTTTTGCCAGACGTTCTTCTCCGGCTTCGCCCTCCCCGCACCCGCCGGCCAGACGGACAACCCGCCCTTCGGCACCTTCGACGGCGAGCCGCCCGCAGGGCCGGCCCTGGCCTTCTCCCTCGGCCTGAGGCAGCCCACCGCCACCTCAAAGGAGCTGTTGGTTCGCGATACGCAGGTGGCGTTCTCGACCCGGAGCGGTTACACCCCCACCTCCCGCTACGCGGGTGGCGCGGCCGGCGGCGCCCCCACCCTGCCGCGGGGCGTCGCCTACTTCGACCGGACCGCCGATCCCAGTTGGGCGCAAGAGGATCGGGCCAGGTTCTTCGTTCCGTATGTGGGGAACTTGACGCTCGACGCCTCCCCCTCGAAGCTCAACAACGACACGCGGGTCTTGCACTGAGGGGGCCCCTTCCTGGGGGCGGCGGCGGTCTGCTAACGTTCCTCCACACGCTCGGTGCGGGAGGTGGGCTTGAAGTCCGTCCGCTCGGTGGCCCTGGCCGATCACCTGTGGGAGCTCTACGGCCGCATGGCCGAGGAGATGGGATCCGAGCGCGAGGCGCTCGTGAACCAGGCCCTGTTCGTCTATGCGAGGCTCCACGGCTACCCCGTCGCGAGCGAAGCCGCTCCTGTGGGACCAGCGGCTTCCCCGCCCCAGGCCGGCCCGGAGCGCCCGGTGGCGGAGCAGGTCCTCGAGACGGCCGCCCGGCTGGAGCGCGAGGTGCTGGCCGGGGAGGCACCTCCCCCCATCCCCTCGAGCCCGGTCGAGCCAGGCGCCCGCAGGCTCGTGCTCCTCCGGGACGACGGGTCCGAGACGCTCGTGAGTGCGGAAAGGTTCCTCATCGGGCGGGGGCGGCACTGCGACCTCGTGGTCGACAGCTCCAAGGTCTCGCGCGAGCACGCCGCCATCGTGCGCGAGGGAGACGGCTGGACCATCGAGGACCTGAAGTCGGCCAACGGGACCTGGCACCGCCGCGCCCGGATCGACCGCCGCCGCATCGAGGACGGCGACGAGTACTTCATCTGCGCCGAGCGGGTGCGGTGCCTGTTGCGGTGACCGCGCTTTTCCGGCTGCCGGACCGGGCGGGCCCCGCTATCGTGCGGGGCGAATGTCCACCCTGACGCTCATCGACGGCTCCGGCTTCATCTTCCGCGCCTACCACGCGCTGCCGCCCCTCTCCACCACCAAGGGACTGCCGACCCAGGCGGTCTACGGCTTCACCACCATGCTCCTCAAGGCCCTGCGGGAGCGATCGCCCACTCACGTGGCGCTGGTGTTCGACGCCGCCCGCCGCACCTTCCGCCACGACATCGACCCGGGCTACAAGGCCGGGCGCCCGGAAGCCCCCGACGACCTCAAGGTCCAGTTCCCGCTCGTCCGCGAGGTGGCCAAGGCGCTCCGGGTAAAAGTGGTCGAGGAGGCGGGCGTCGAGGCCGACGACGTCATCGGGACCCTCGCCCGCAAGGCCGAGGAGATGGGGTGGGGGGTGGTGGTGGTGACGGGCGACAAGGACTTCGCCCAGCTCGTGAATGAGCGGGTGAGCCTCTACGACCCGATGGCGGAGGCGAGCGGCCGAGGAGGGTGGACCGGGCCGGACGAGGTCCAAAAGAAGCTCGGGGTGCGGCCCGACCAGGTGGTGGAGTACATGTCCATCCTGGGCGACAAGATCGACGACGTGCCCGGGATCCCCGGGGTGGGGGAGGTGACGGCGGCGGGGCTCATCCGGTACTTCGGCACGGTCGAGGAGATGCTCCGCCGGGTCGAGGAGATCCCCAAGGCGGTGGCCCGGGGCGGGGAGAAGCTGCGCGAGCGGATCGCCGGCTCGGCGGAGCGGATCCGCACGAACCGAAAGCTCGTGGCCCTCCGCTGCGACCTCGCGCTCCCCTATGGCCCCGCTGCCTTCGAACGCCAGCCGCCGGACGAGGAACGGACCCGGGCCCTGTTCGGCGAGCTCGAGTTCTCGCGGCTCATAAAGGACCTGCCCGCCCCCCCTCCCACCGCTCGCAAAGAGCAGATCGAGAGCGTCGTGACCCGGGAGGCGCTCGAGGAGGCAGTGAAGTTCCTGCTCGGCGCCGGGGCGGTCGGGGTCCGCCCCGCCTTCTCGGGCGAGGCGCCGAGGACCGATCCGCTCGTCGGGATCGGCCTCGCCGCCGCCGGCCGGGCCTTCTACCTCCCCCTCGGCCACCAGTACCTCGGGGCCCCGAAGCCGCCGAAGGAGGACGAGCTGCGCGAGGCGCTGCGCCCCCTCATCGAGGGCGAGACCGTAAAGCACGCCCACGACCTGAAGGCGTCCATGCACGCCATGGCCCGGCTGGGGCTCGCCTGGCGCGGGCCGGGGATGGACACGGAGCTGGCGAGCCGCCTGCTCCTCCCCACCCGCCGCGAGCACGCGCTCCCGGACGTCGCCCGGGAGCGAATCGGCTCCGAACTGCCGCGCGACCCGAGCGGCGGGGACAGCGCTCGCCGCTCGGAACGCGTGCCTCTCGAGGGGATCGAGGTAGAGCGGGTGGGGGGCTGGTGCGGAGCAGGCGCCGCGACCCTCCCCGACCTCGCCAAGAGCCTCTGCGCCGCCCTCGAGGAGGAGAGGGTCCTCTCGCTCTACGACGAGGTGGAGCGGCCCCTCGTCCCGGTGCTCGTGGCGATGGAGCGGGCCGGGATCGCCGTGGACCGGGGAGCCATGGCGGGGATGAGCGAGGAGTTCGGGCACGCCATGGAGGAGCTTCTCCACGCGATCCACGAGGCGGCAAGACACCCCTTCAACGTGGCCTCCACCCGCGAGCTGGGCCAGGTGCTCTTCGAGGAGCTCGGGCTCCCCGTCCTGAAGCGGCTCAAGACCGGCCCCTCCACCGACCAGGACGTCCTCGAGAAGCTGGCGGAACAGCACGCCCTTCCTCGCCTGGTCTTGGAACACCGCTCCCTCTCCAAGCTGAAGAGCACTTACGTCGACGCCCTCCCCGAGCTGATCGGGCCCGATGGCCGGATCCACACCACCTTCCACCAGGCCGGGGCGGCCACCGGCCGGCTCAGCTCCTCCGATCCGAACCTCCAGAACATCCCCGTCCGCACCGAGCTCTCGCGCCGGATCCGCTCGGCGTTCGTGGCCCCCGAGGGGCGCCGCCTTGTCTCCGCCGACTACTCGCAGATCGAGCTCAGGATCCTGGCGCACTACTCCGACGACCCCGCCCTGCTCGAGGCGTTCCGGAGCAAAGAGGACGTCCACACCCGCACCGCCGCCGAAACCTTCGGGGTGAAGCCGGACCTCGTCACCCCCGACATGCGCCGGGTCGCCAAGGTGCTGAACTTCGGGATCGCGTACGGGCTCTCCGCCTACGGCCTCTCGCAGCGGCTCGATCTGCCCGGCGCCGAGGCCCAGGCCATCATCGATCGCTACTTCGCCCGGTACGCGGGAGTCCGGAGCTACGTCGAGTGGGCCACCGCCCAGGCGCGTAAGAACGGGGAGTCGCGCACCCTGTACGGACGGGTCCGGGCCATGCCCGAGATCGGCTCCCGAAACCCCGCTCTGCGGATGGCGGCGGAGCGCACCGCCATCAACACCCCCATCCAGGGAACGGCCGCCGACATCGTGAAGCTCGCCATGGTCCGGGTCCATCGGGCCCTCACAAGCGAGCGCCCCAGCGCCCTCCTGCTCCTGCAGGTCCACGACGAGCTCGTGCTCGAAGTGGCCGAGGGGGAGGTCGAACCGGTCGGGGACCTCCTGCGCCGCGAGATGGTGGCCGCCGCCTCGCTCAAGGTGCCGCTCGAGGTCGAGGTGGGAAGCGGACGGAGCTGGGCGGAAGCGCACTGACCGCGACCCGCCCAAGGCACCGCGGACCCGCGGGAGGGGCCTTCGGCCGGGTCCCGAGGCCCCCTTTCAGTCCTCGTCCGCGGTCCTCTTCCGCGCCGGCGCGATGAGCGGAACGGGCTCGTCGCGCGAAGGCTCGTGGAACGCCTCGATGAGCTTCAGGTGGCTCTCCACCAACATCCGGACGGTCGACTCGAACTGCACCCGCTGCCGCTTCAGCTCGTTGATGTCGTCCACGATCCGGAGAAAGCGCGCATGGGCCCCCTGGACGATCTTCTCCGCCTGGAGCTCCGCGTCGGAGATGGTGATCTCCGCTTCCTTGCGGGCCGCGTCCCGGATCTCCTCCGAGGCCCGCTGGGCCGTGACCAGGGTCTCCTGCAGGGCGCGCTCCCTGCTCCGATGCTCCCCGATCTCCTCGACCTTGCGTTGGTTGTCCTCCCGCAGGGCGTTGACCTCCTTCACCAGGGCCTCGAACTCCACCGCCACGAGCGACAGGAACGCCTCGACCTCCTCGCGCTCGTACCCGCGGAAGGACTTCCGGAACTGCTTCTGGGTGATGTCGAGGGGGGTGATGTTCATGGGGCGCTCCGAAGATTGATGATACCGGCCCGCTCGCCGGAGTCCATTTCGGGCTCCCACCTCCGACCACACCGCACCTCTCGAAGAGGGAGGGGTCAGCCGCCCGCTCTTCGTTCGAACGGGGCGACTCCCTTTTCTCCCGAAGGGCTCGTCGGCGATGACCGCTCGGAGCTCTCTCGCGAGGGCCTCGACCACGGGGGCCCTCCGCGCCGCTCTCGACGACCCGCGCCACCCAGGGCGCCGGTCCCTCGCCAAGGTGGCGGTCTCTCGGCCAAGGCGAGGCGGTTCCTCTAAGAGCGCGATCCCTTCGATCGCTCCTTCGAGAGGCGCCTTCCCCGAGGCGCCGGCCGTTAGTCGACCCTCGAACGGTGTCCTTGGCTTCCCCGTGCTATGTATTTCGCTCCATGCCGTTCTCTGAGGTCATCGCCCAGGATCGCGCCGTGGGCGCGCTGCGAGCGGCGCTCCGCCGCGGCGAGCTCCACCACGCGTACCTCTTCGGCGGACCTTCGGGCACGGGCAAGTCCCGCGCGGCGCGCCTGCTCGCCCAGGCGGCCAACTGCGAGGGCGGGCCGGAGGGGCCCTTCGGGTACCGCGAGGAGCCCTGTGGGTCCTGCCGCCCCTGCCGCAAGATCGCGAGGGACAACCATCCGGACGTGCTCCGGCTGGCCGAGGAGAGGGTCATGTCCCGGGCCGGACGCTGGGAGCCGCGGGCGGGCCGAACGCCGTCGAAGGACATCGTGGTGGACCAGGTCCGCGACCTCGTCGACCATCGGCTCTCCCTGAAGCGCTTCGAGGGGCGCCGGCGGTTCGTCATCATCGACCCCGCTGACGCCATGAACCCGCAGGCGCAGAACGCCCTCCTGAAGACCCTGGAGGAGCCGCCGGCCGACACCACCCTCGTCCTCGTGGCCGCAGGTCCCGACGCCCTCCTCCCTACCATCCGCTCCCGCTGCCTCCGCATCGGGTTCGGGCCCATCCCGGACGCGATCGTGGTCTCGCGCCTTTTGGAGGCGGGCCGCAGCCCCGAAGAGGCCCGGCTCGCGGCGGCGCTTTCGGGCGGCTCTTTGGGGCGGGCCCTTTCCCTCGAACCGGCCGAGCTGGACGCGCTCCACGAGGCAGTTCGGGCGGCCGCCCGGCTCGAGGGGGACGACGCGCTGTCCTGGATGGCGTTCGCCCGGACCCACGGGGAGGACCGGGCCAAGGCCGCCGCGCTCTGCGAGCTGCTTGCCATCTGGCTCAGGGACGTCCTCGCGGCGCAGGCCGGCGGGGGGAGCCCGGCCCTGCTCTTCGTCGCCGAGGACACCGCCCGCGCCGCGCGAGGCCTTTCCCCGGCCGAGGTGGCGCGCCGCCGCGCGGAGGTCGCCTGGACCGTGCAGGCCCTCAAGCAGAACGCGTCTCCGGTGCTCGCCCTGGAGCGGCTCCTCATTCGCTGGTTCGCGGGGGGACCCGATGGCCGGGCCTAGGTCCAAGGCCCGGGGCGAGCCGGAGGCCACCCTCGATGCTTGCCTGGCGGAGGTCGCCTCAGGCCGGCCCCGGCCGGTGTACCTCTTCGACGGCGACGCGTTCCTCGCCCTGCGGGCGGCCCGGGCCATGGCCCAGGCGCTCGTCCCCGAGGCCTCCCGAGCGCTCAACCTGGTCGAGCTCGACTCGGCCGCTTCACCGGCCGAGGTCGCCGAGGAGCTCGCCACCGCCGGGCTCTTCGGGGGCCGGAAGGCGGTTCTGGTGCAGGAGCCCGCGTTCCTCACCTCCCGCGAGGACGCGCCCGAGGCGTTCGCGGCCGCGGCCCGGGCGTTCGCCGAGGGGCGGCAGCGCGAGGCGACCCGGCGCCTGTTGGCGCTCGCCGCCCGGGCGGGCATCGGGACGAAAGCCCTCGCCCCCGGGCCGGACGGGCGCGTCGCCCCGGACGTCCGGGAGGCCCTCGCTTCCGAGCTCGGGGTCGTGCTCGACGAGCCGGCCGGGGCGTTCCTTGACGCGGCGGCGCGATACGCGGCCGAGCGAGACCTGAAGGTGGAGAGGGGCCAAATGGCCGGGGCGCTGGAGCGGGTCCTTTCCGGGGGGCTCCCCCCCGGCCACGTGCTCCTCGTCGCGGCGGGGAAGGTCGACCCGAAGCTGCCGCTCGTGAAGAAGCTCTCCGCCGCGGGCCGGCGCGTGGTCCTCGCGGTTGAAGCGACAGGGCGATGGGACGAGCAGCGCCCGGTCCTCGGACCTCTGCTCAGGGCGCTCCTCGCCGGGACCGAAAAGCGCGTCGACCGGGCCGGCGAGGCGGCCCTTTCGGAGAGGGTGGGGGGCGATGCCCGGCTCCTCGCCTCCGAGGTGCAGAAGCTCTGCGCCTTCGTGGGGGAGCGGACGGTGATCGGGGCGGCCGACGTCGAGGCGGTGGTGACCCGGGTGGCCGCCGATCCCTTCTTCGCCCTCGGGAACGCGGTCGAGGAGCGGGACCTGAAAGGGGCGCTTTCGATCCTGGAGCGGAGCCTTTCGGACGGGGCGAGCCCCCTGCTCGTCCTGGGCTCCTTGGCCGGGACCGTGCGCCGGCTCCTCGCCGAGCGGGAGCGGGGTCGCAGGGCCGCCGGTGAGAAGCGCATCGGATCCTACGAGGAATGGCAAGGGGCCGTCCTCCCCACCATCCCTGAGGAGGAGCTGGGCGGCCGAAAGCCGTACGGCTTCTGGATGAAGTACCAGGCGGCGATGAGATTCGGCCGGGGCGAGCTGCTCACCGCCCTCGCGGACCTGTCCGAGGCGGACGTGGCCGTGAAGAGCGGCCAGGACGGCGGGCTCCGCCTCGAGCGGGTTCTGCTGGGCCTACTCGCCCCCGAGACGAGGGAAAGGAGCACCTCTTGAGCCAGCGACTGCTCGTCACGAGCGCCCTTCCGTACGCCAACGGGCCCGTCCACTTGGGCCACCTGGTCGAGCACGTCCAGACCGACGTCTACGTCCGCTTCCGGCGATCCATCGGCGACGACGTGACCTGGATCTGCGCCGCGGACGCGCACGGCACGCCCATCGAGCTCAACGCCGCCAAGGCGGGGATGACCCCCAAGGCCTTCTCGGAGAAGTACCGCGCCGAGCAGCACCAGGACTTCGAGCGGTTCGGCATCGGCCACGACACCTACTACACCACCGACTCGGACGAGAACCGACGCTGGGCCTACCGGGTCTACGATGCACTGAAAGGAAAGGGACTCATCTACAAGCGGTCGGTGGAGCAGCTCTACTGCGAGACCGACCGGCGTTTCTTGCCCGACCGCTTCGTGAAGGGGACCTGCCCGAGCTGCGGCACGCCCGACCAGTACGGCGACGTGTGCGAGAACTGCGGCACGACCTACGATCCCCGGGAGCTGAAGGAGCCGTACTGCGCCATCTGCGGCAATCCGCCGGTGGTGAAGAAGAGCGATCACGCCTACGTGAACCTGCGCAGGCCGGAGGTGAAGGCCCTCATCGAGGAGTGGGTGAACACCGAGGGTCACCTCGAGCCGTCGGTGCGCGAGCAGGTCAAGGGGTGGCTCGTCGACCTCCAGGACTGGTGCATCACCCGGGACGAGCCGTACTTCGGTTTCCCGGTTCATGACCCCGAGTTCGCCGGCAAGTACCTCTACGTCTGGGTGGACGCGCCCATCGGCTACCTCTCGAGCGCCGAGCACTACTTCGCCGCCGAGGCGCCTTCGGGCCGAAGGCTCTCCCCAAGAGACTTCGAGGCGCGCTACCTCGCCGAAAACGCCCCCTCCCGGCTCGAGCACTTCATCGGCAAGGACATCCTCCGCTTCCACGCCGTGTTCTGGCCGGCCATGCTCTGGGCGGCGGGATTGAAGCGCCCCGATCGCATGCCGGTGCACGGCCACCTCACCGTGAACGGCGAGAAGATGTCCAAGTCGCGAGGGACCTTCATCACCGCCGCCACCTACCTCGCCGCGGGGCTCGATCCGGAGCTGCTCCGCTACTTCTACGCCGCTATCCTGGGGCCGGGGGTGGCGGACCTGGACCTCTCCCTCGAGGAGTTCCGCCACCGCATCAACGCCGACCTTGCGAACAACGTCGCGAACCTGGCGTCGCGGGTGGCGGCCCTCCTGCCGCGAGCGGGGGCACCCCTCCGCGAGGCCGCCGAGCCCCAGCTCGGGGAGGCGACCCGCGCCGCGGTCGCCTCGGCGCGGGCCGCCTACCAGGCCCTCGAGCTGCGCGAAGTGATCCGGATCGCCAACCAGATCGCGGACCGATGCAACAAGCGGATGCAGGAGGCGAGGCCCTGGGAGGATCCCTCCGCCCCCTCGAGCCGGACGCTCCTCTTCACGGTCGCCAAGGCGCTCGGCGGGATCGCGACGACCCTCTGGCCCGTCATGCCGCGCTTCGCGGACGGCCTGGCCAGAGCCTTCGGCCAGGAGCGCCCCGCGCCCTGGGAGGAGGCGTTCGATCCCTTCGGCGGTCCGCCGGTGATCGCGGCGGAGAAGCCCCCGCAGATCCCCCGCCTCGAGGCGAAACAGCTGGAGCGGCTCATCGCGATGCCGCCCTCCGCGGTGCCGGCCTCGCCCCCCTCCCCGGCCCCCCCCGCCCCAGCGGGCGCCGGAGGGGCCCCTCCAGGCGTCATCCCCTACGATGACTTCGCCAAGGTGGAGCTGCGGGTGGCGGCCATCCTTTCGGCCGAGAGGGTGAAGGGGGCGGACAAGCTCCTCAGGCTCGCCGTGGACCTGGGCGAGCCGGAGCCGCGCACCATCGTGGCCGGGATCGCCCAGGCCTACCCGGACACGGCGGCGCTCGTGGGCAAGCGGATCGTGGTGGTCGCGAACCTGGCACCGCGGTCGCTGCGAGGCATCACCTCGCAGGGGATGCTGCTCGCGGCCGGCGAGGCGCAGAATCTCGAGCTCGTGACCGTGGGGGGGATCGCTCCGGGGACGCGGGTGAAGTGACCGAGCTCATCGACTCCCACGCCCACCTCGACGGCGACGACTACCGGGCCGATCTCGACGCGGTGGTGGCGCGAGCCAAGGCCGCCCTGGCCCGGGTGGTGCTCGTCGGCCTGTGGCGCGGGCCGGGCGACTTCGGCAACGCCCGGGAGCTGGCCCGGCGCGACCCGGGCTTCTTCGCCGCCACGGCGGGCATCCACCCCCACGATTGCGCGCGGGTGCCGGAGGCGGACTGGGAGGCCTGCGAGCGGCTGGCGCGCGATCCGGCCACGGTGGCGGTGGGCGAGACCGGCCTCGATTTCCACTACGACCTCTCGCCGCGCGAGAAGCAGGTGGCGAGCTTCCGCCGCTCCATCGGGATGGCAGGCCGGGTGGAGAAGCCGCTCGTGGTCCACGTGCGCGAGGCCGACGAGGAGTGCGCCCGGGTGCTGCGGGAAGAGGGTGTCCCCCCCCGCGGGGGCGTCATCCACTGTTTCACCGGGGATCCGGCGAGTGCCCGCGCCTACCTCGACCTGGGCCTCCACCTCTCGATGGCGGGGATCGTGACCTTCAAGACCGCCCTCTCCATCCGCGAGGCCGTCCGCCTGGTGCCCCGCGACCGGCTCCTCCTCGAGACGGACAGCCCGTACCTCGCCCCCATCCCCTTCCGCGGCAGACGCAACGAGCCCGCCTACCTCCTCGCCACCGCCCGGCAGGTGGCCGACCTCTGGGGGACCAACCTCGAGGAGGTGGCCCGGGTCACCGCCGAGAACGCGCGTCGGCTCTTCGCCCTCACCTGACCTTCCTAGCCCTCCCAGCTCCCCCACTCGTCCGCCAGGTCGGGCTCGCCGGGCCGGCTCCTCTCCTTCCAGGTGACGATCTCCCAGCCGCGGTGCTCGGCCACGCTGCGGAACGCGGGCTTGGGATTCACCACCACCGGGTTGCCGATCGCCTCGAAGAGCGCCTGGTCGGCGGCCGAGTCGGAGTAGAGGTAGCTGCGGCCCGGATCGAGGTCGTACCGCTCCAGTACCCGCTCTACCGCGCTGCGCTTGCCGTCGCGGAACACGACCGGAGGGAGGATCTCGCCGGTGATCTTCCCGTCCACGATCCGGGCCCGGGTTCCCAGGGCGAGGTGGACCCGCAGGTGCCGGCCCAGCTCGTCGATGATGTACTGCGAGGACCCGGAGGCGATGACGACGAAATGGCCCGAGAGCAGGTGCCGGCGGATCTGCCGAATACCCCCGCTCGTGATCCGCTTGCGGAGGTGGCGCTCGAAGCAGACGTGGGCGTGCGCCTTCACCACGTCCGCGAACAGCCCCTGCTGGCAGCGGGAGCCCTCCTCGACCATGTCCTGCTCGGTGAGCCGATCGCGCGCGTATTCGTAGATGAGCCGCGGGATCCGCGACCGCATCTCGGGGCGCATCACCTTCTCGCTGTAGAGGTACCAGGTGAAGATGGTCCCGGAGTTCCCATCGAGGAGGGAATCGTCCACGTCGAAGACTGCTGCCGTCCGGCCAAAGGGGGTCATGGCGGATCCCCGCGCTCCCGAGAGCGAGCGGGGCGATGATAGCGCCGGGCCTTACAGGGAGCGAAGACCGGGGGGCCTAGCCTTCCTTCGCCTCCGCCTCGGGAGCCGAAGCCGCCTCGGGCGCAACCACCTCGGCGGGCTCCGGAGCCGCCGGGGCGGGCGCCTCCTTCGCCTCCTCGCTCGCCGCCTTCGCCGCCGGGGCTTCGCCCTCCGGCCCGGCCGGCTTCTCCTCTTCCTTTCCCGTCTCCTCCAGCTTCTGGGCGAGGGCGGCGAACGGGTTGTGAGTCAGCACCTTGCGCTCGGATGGCCGGTGCGGGCCGGTGTCGCCGGGGAGCCTCGGCCCGGTGTACCCGCGCTTGCGGTCGCCGGGGGGACCGAAGCCCCGGTGCTCGCGCGGGCCGCGCTCGGGCCTTTCTGGCCGCTCCGGGCGAATAGGCCGCTCGGTCCGTCCCTCCGGACGGGTCTCGGCCGGTGCGGGCTCCGGGGTCGGCGGGGCCGCCTCGGCCGGCCTGGCCTCGGCGGCGGGCTGCGTCGCCGGGGCAGAGGGGCGGACGTCGGGCCGGCGCTTCCCCTCCCTCTCGCGCAGGCGCTTCTTGGGGAGAGCGCTCGGCTGGGCCATGTCCCTGGGGACGTAGATGACCGGGGTGAGGAGCTCGGCCGGCGGCCCGTGCTTCTCCGCCTGGACCGTGGGCAGGGTGCCCCGCCAGATGGGCTGCCCGTAGACGTTGCTCGAGTCGGTCCAGCGCCGGTTCCCCCCCTCCCGCCCCATGAGGTTCAGCCAGGAGTTGACCCGGCTGTCCATCTCGTCGATGGCGTGGGTGAGCAAGGCCTCGAGGGTCATCGGGACCTTGGGCGAGCCGAACTCGAGCTTCCCGTGGTGGGAAAGGACCATGTGTACCACGTGCTGCTCGAGTTCCCGCGAGGCGCCCACGCGGCGGGCCTTGTCGTGCACCCACTGCGCCGTCATGACGAGGTGGCCCACGAGGCGGCCCTCGTCGGTGTACTCGACGTTCCGCTCGCCCGAGAGCTCCCGGACCTTCGCGAGGTCATGGAAGAACGCACCCGCGACGAGCAAGTCCCGGTCGACCTGCGGGAAGTGGTCGGCCACCCGATGGGCGAGCTTCAGGCAGGAGACCGTGTGCTCGAGAAGGCCCCCGGGGTAGGCGTGGTGCACGGTCTTGGCCGCCGGAGACCGGCGCAGCCGGCCCGCGACGTCTTCGTCCTCCAAGAACGCCTTGATGAGGTCCTTCACGTGCGGGTCGACGACCACGTCGACGAGGCCCAAGAGCTCCTTCCAGAGAGCCTCCTCGGCCTCGGAGGGGCCAGCCTTCTCCGGCTTCTTCGGCTCCGGGGGCGGGACCCACACGAACTCCGCCGCCTCGAGCGCCGCCGGGTCCAGCTTCGACACGGTCTCGATCCGGAGCTGGGGCTTGCCCTGGAAGAGGCCCACCGCCCCTTCCGCCTCGACGTAGTCCTTCTCCTCGAAGCCCGCGGCCAGCTCCTCGACCCTGTCGAACGAGCGCGCTTCCAGCTCGCCGGTCTTGTCCTGGAGCGTGACCGAGAGGTACGTCTTGCCGCTCTTCGCCGTCGGGGTGGCCTTGCGGGCGACCAGAAAGGCGCTCTTCAGGCGCTCGCCCTCCTTGACGTCCTTGACCCAGATCTTCTCCATGGGGGCGGTAAGCTAGCTCAGGGCAAGGCGCCAGACAACACGGAACCCCGCGGGCGACCTCGCCTCGGGGACGCGAAATGCCGGCGGCGGGCGCGGATCCCCGCCGGGGCGCATCCCCGGGCCCCGGCCCGGGCAGTATGCTCGGGGAGGGAGGGGCCCGTAATCGCGAGCACGCCCATGCGCATCGACCGGACCCGTGACGCACTCCTCGTCATCGATCTGCAGCACGATTTCCTCCCCGGGGGCGCCCTCGCCGTGGCGGGCGGGGACGAGATCGTCCTGCCCATCGCCCGGGCGGCGCGGAGCTTCGCGACGGTGGTGGCCACCCAGGACTGGCATCCGCCCGGGCATGTGTCGTTCGCTTCGACCCACCCTCCCCACCGGCCCTTCGAGGCTCTCGATCTGCCGCAGGGACGCCAGGAGCTCTGGCCCGATCACTGCCTCAAGGGGAGCGCGGGCGCGGCCCTGCACCCCGGCCTTCCCGACGCGCTTTTGACCCTCGTCCTGCGCAAGGGCACGCGCCCGGAGGTGGACTCCTACAGCGCCTTTCGGGAGAACGTCGGCCCGGACGGCCGCCGCCCCACCACCGGGCTCGGCGCCTGGCTCGCGGCCCGCGGCCTCCGGCGCGTCTTCTTGGCCGGGCTGGCCCGCGACTTCTGCGTCCGGTTCTCGGCAGAGGACGCCGCGTCCGAGGGGCTCGAGACCCTCCTGCTCGACGATCTGACCCGGGCGGTGTTCCCGGAGCGGGCCTCGGAGGTGGACGCCGCCCTCGAGCGGTCCGGGGTGCGGATCGCACGGGCCAAAGACCTCGAAGGCTAAGGGGTGCCCAAGGTCAGAACAGGGTTCCCTGAGGCTCGGGATCCCGGGGGGCGACGCACAGAGGGTCGTCGTTCTCGACCGAGTTGACGCGGGTGGACACGGGCTGCCCGGCGAGCTCGCCGTCCCGGGCTGCGGGGAGGGCGGGCGGCGGGCCCGAGAGCCACCCCTCGACGAGCGAGGGGGGGAGGACCACGGGCATCCGGTCGTGCAGGGCCCGCACCGGGGCCCGCGCCTCGGTGGTGAGGACGGCGAAGCCGAGCCCGCCTCCGGGCGCCTCGCCGAGGAGCGCGGCGAAGAGCATGGGCCGGCCATCGGCTCGCCGAAACCAGGTGGGCCGCCGGGCCGAGGGCGGCCCGCCCCACTCGAAGAACCCATCCGCGGGCACCGCCGCCCGCCCGCTCCGAAACGCCCTCTCGAAGGTGGGGCGGGCGGCGGCCGTCTCGATGCGGGCGTTGATGACGAGGCCCGGGCCGCCCGGGACCGCTCTGGCCAGCCCGAAGGTGGCCGGCCTCAAGGTCCGCCGCCCTCCCTGGGTGACGAGCACCGGGTGTCGGTCTCCCGGGGCCACGTTGAAGCGAGGCCGCCATCCCGAGGCGAGCGCCTCGTCGAGATCCGCCGCCCACTCCCGAGCGAGGGAGGCGATATCCTCCGCGGTGAGGGTGAACCGCCCGCACATGCAGACGAGCGTATCCCACCTCTCCCACGCCGCCGGAGCTTGACCGCCCCGGCCCGGCGGTGTGGACTCTAGATCCCGGAGCGCGTGATGCCCGAGAAGGCCGGTCCCGGCCCACTTCCATTCCCCGAGGTCGAGAGCGGGACCGCCATCCAGGTCGGGTCGGTCCGGGCGGAGGCGGCGGTGGGCCTCGTGGGAGCGCTCGCCAAGGCGGCCCGCGCCTTCACCCTCTACGACCCCAAGAACGCCGTGGTTCGACGGTTCATCGGCGACTACCGGGCCAAGGCCGAGGCGGCCACCGCCGGGGGGCCGGTGGTCCTCGAGGTTCGTCCCTATGAGCTTTCCCTGGAGACGGAGGTCGTCTACCGCGAGGAGGACCGGGAACGGTCGCTCGCCTTCAAGCTCTTTCGAGACGGCGTTCGCAAGATGACCTTTTCGCGCGGGGTGAGCGCGGACGAGCTCTTGCGCCTCCTCGAGATCCTGGCCGTGCGCTTCGTGGGCGTTCGCCAGGCCGAGGACGACGTGGTCACGCTGCTTCGCAAGGCGGACTTCCGGAGCATCTCCTTCGCGGCGGTGGAAGGGTACGCCCCGGAAGACGAGGAGGCCATGGCCGGGGCCCGCACCCGGGGGGGAGAACCGCCCCCCGGCTTCGACACTCCCTTCCCCCGCCTCCCCCCCCCAGGACCCGTCTCCTTCGCCCCCATCCCCGAGGAGGCGCTCGCCGCCCTGCGGGCGGAGGAGGGGACCGAGGCACTCCCGCGGTCCGGGGTGCGGCTCGCCGCCGAGCTGACCGCATGGGCCGCCCGGGGGGCGTTGCCGGCGACGGACGTGGCCCAGTTCTGCGCCGAGCTCCGCGACTACCTGGTCGCCGACCAGCAGCTCGAGGCCCTGGGCGCACTCGCGGAGCTGGCCCACCGCCAGCCGGAGGGGCCGCTCCGCGACGAGATGCTCCGGGCCCTGGCCGACGCGCGCCTGCTCGACGCGGTGCTCGCCGGCCTGCCGGAATCGGGCGGGGAGCTTCCCCGGGAGGCGGCGCGGCTCGTGCCGCTCGTCCCCGCCGCGTCCGTTTTGGATCGGCTCGTGGCCGAGGAGTCGAGCGGCCGTCGCGCGGCCCTGCTCTCGCTCGTCTCCGGGAGGCTGCCCGCGGACGCTGCCGCCGTCGCGGCGAGGCTCCCTTCGTGCTCGGCCCGACTGGCCCGCGAGCTCCTGAAGCTCCTCGCCGAGCGCGCCCCCGCCTACGCCGACCAGGCCTCCCTGGCGCTCCTCTCCCACGCCGACCCGAACTTGAAGCTCGAGGCGCTCGCGGCCCTGGCCGGCTCCGCCCAGAGCGTCCCCGCCCCGCCCCTCGTGAGGCTCCTCGCCTCGCCGGAGGAGGAGGTCCGCATCGCGGCGGCGCAGGCCCTGGAGCACCATGGCGACACCCAGGCGGCCCGGGCCCTGGCCGACGCCCTCACCAGCCGCAAGTCCCTGTCGCGCGCCGAGGCGGCGGCGCTGGGGCGTGCCCTGGGGGCGCTCCACGCGGGCGCCGCCCTGCGGCTGTTCGACGGGTGGCTGGAGCAGAAGAAGAAGCTCCTCGGGGTTCTCCGGGTGAACGAGCACGAGGAGCACCTCCGCTGGGCGGCCGTGGCGGGCCTGGGAGCCATCCCCGGGCCCGAGGCCGAACAGCGGCTCGAGGCGGTGGCCAAGTGGGCGGAGGAAGCGCTTCGCCGCCACGTGCACGGCACCATGGCCCGGCGACGGGCCGAGGGGCGCCGCCATGGATGAGCTGCACAAGGCCCAGGAGGACCTGGCGCGGGCCCTGGGGCGCGCCCGGGCCGGCGAGGATCGGGACCTCGTCCAGAAGGTCCGCGAGAGCGGCGAGCAGGTGGTGCACATGCTCTCGGGCCTCCTCAGGCTCACCCGGGTACACGCCCCGGAGAACCGGGCCTTCGACTCCCCGGTGGCCGAATTCTCCCGGGCGCTCTCGGCCCTCATCGAACTGCTCGGGCCCGTTCACCTCGTCACCGTGGAGGACCAGATCTACGTGAACGACGTCCGCATCCGGGCCGAGCCCCGCTCGGGCACACGCGACCTCGGGGCGGAGTTGCGCCGCCACGACACCGGGGGCCTGTCGTTCCATGCCCCGCTGGGCGATGCGGCCATCCGCTCGCTGGTCGGCGCCCTGGCGGCCCCTCCCGCGGGGGAGGCGAAGCGGTCAGACCTCCTTTCTCGTCTGCAGGCCGCCCAGGTGACCACGGTCGAGCTCGCCGGCCTGTTCCGGTTCAGGCTGGAAGAGGGGGAAGAGCAGCGCTCGGCCGAGGAGGTTCTGAGGCGGCTGCTCGGGCTCGTCGCCGAGACCTGGAAGAACCTGAAGGACGGGCGCGCGCTCAACCCGCTTCCCCTCCGAAGAACCGTGCTCGACGTTTTGGACCTGGGGTTGGGCGCGCCCGCATTCTGGGGCGGGTTCCCTGCGGACGCGGCCCCGCACGCGGTGCACGCCGCCGAGGTGGCAATGGTCGCGCTCGCGACGGCGCGCGCCGCCGGCTTCCCCTCCGCCTTCCTCCAGGACCTGGGCATCGCCGCCCTCCTCCACGACACGGGCTACCTCAGCCAGGGGATCGGCGACGGACCGGCGGCCTTCGCCCGGCATCCGCTCGAGGGTGCCCGCGTGGTGCTCCGACAGCGCGGCTTCCACGAGGCCAAGGTCCGGCGCCTGCGCGCGGTCCTCGAGCACCACCGCGACCTCGCCACCCCCAGCGCCCGCCCCACCCCGGGGGGCGCGATCCTCCGCCTGGCCGAGGACTACGCCAACGTGAACCGGTTCTTCGGGACGCGCGTTCTGCGGGCCGATGCCCTGGGGGCCATGGTGAAGGGCGGCGGCACCCTCTACCACCCGGTGCTCGTGCAGGTCATGGTGAACGCCCTCGGCCGCCATCCGCCGGGTACCCTCCTCGAGCTGGAGGACGGCCGCCTCGTGCGAGTGGCCGCTCCGGCCCGTTCGCCCGAACTCTGGGCCAAGCCGCTCGTCCGACCGGTCGACCCTCGCACCCACGAGCTCCTCGCCGAGGTGGAGGACCTGGCCCAGGGGCCCCGCGTGCGCCGCGCGTTGCCCGGATGAGAAGAGCCCATCCCTCGTCGGTCAAAGCGAGCCAAAGAACGCCGAGAGGGAAAGGGGCGAATGAGAGCGGGCCGGGGACTTGAGGGCGGACGGGCGCTCCCGCGGCGGCTCGTCCGCGGAGGGGCGAGGGCCGACTTCCCCCTAAAGCCTTCGGCCCCTCGAGGCCCCCGTTCGATCCGGCGATCGGTCGCGCCGCTTCGGGGTCTTTCCGCAGACGAGCCGCAGGGATGATGCCTTCCACCCCCGCAAAGGCAAAGCGACCCACCGCGATCCTCGGGCGAAGCTTCCATCAACGCGCCACGAGGACCACCCGCTTCCCGCACACACCCTCACCCGGCGGACAAGTACCAGGCGGGGAGGGTAGCCTCGAAGAGGACCCTCCCGGCCCCGCGCACGGGCGGCTCCTTTTGCCCACAGGCGTCGTCGGGGTGCGCCACCTCGCGGTCGCGCGCAACGCTTACCCGGCACGAGAAGTGAAGGAACTCTTGCCGCCATGTTCACGATCGAGCGAGAGGCGATGGAGGCCTTGTCGAGACGACGTCGCTCACTGTGCGGGGTGCGCCCGCCCACACGGGGCGCACCGGACGCCCACTGGACCGACTACGACGGTGTGCCGACGGGACCAACGTACGCAGCGCAGCTGGAGCTCGACGAGATCGACGCCGCGCTCACGCGGATAGGAACCGGACGCTACGGCCTATGCCTGGCCTGCGGGGGACCGATCGGGATGCAGCGGCTCCGCGCCATCCCCGAGGCGCGCTATTGCGTCTCGTGCTCGAGTCGTCGTCCGGCGCGGGAGTAAGAGCCGGCCCGCCGACCTAGTCGAGCGCGGGGCCATCTGCTACAGAGGGCGGGTGAGACGCGTCCCTGCTCCGGTGCTCGCATACCCGCTGAGGGATGCGCTCTACCTGAACATAACGAGCGCCTGCACGCTCGCCTGCCACTTCTGCCCGAAGATCCGGGATGACGACTACCGAGTGGGCGGCTTCGACTTGCGGCTCAGTCGCAACCCGAGCGCCGACGAGGTCTGGGGGGCCGCCTTGACCGTCGGGCTAGCTGGCCGCTCCGAGGTCGTCTTCACCGGCTTCGGCGAGGCCACTCGCCGGCTCGACGTGGTCCTGGACCTTGTTTCGCGGCTCTGTGGGGCGGGTGTGCGCCGGATCCGACTCGACACCGACGGCCTCGCCAGTTTGCGCGAGGGACGCGACGTCCCCCCGGAGCTGGCGGCCGCCGGGGTGAGTGCCGTGTCGGTCTCGCTCAATGCCCCCGACGCTGCGACCTACCTCGAGCTCTGCCCGAGCCGGTACGGCGAGGCGGCCTACTTCGCGGCGAAGGATTTCATTCGCAGCGCTGCTCGGTGCATCGGCGAGGTGACAGCGAGCGCAGTGGCCGTCCCCGGCCTCTCGGAGCAAGCGTGCCGTGCGGTTGCAGAATCGCTCGGGGCCGGGTTCCGCTGGCGACCGCTCGATGCCATCGGGCGGCTCTCGCCGCCGAGCTCCCGAG
This sequence comes from Anaeromyxobacter sp., assembly GCA_035686075.1. Classification (GTDB taxonomy): domain Bacteria; phylum Myxococcota; class Myxococcia; order Myxococcales; family Anaeromyxobacteraceae; genus Anaeromyxobacter. The sequence continues at coordinate 12,813 of DASRZU010000005.1, read as the reverse complement.
CGCGTTTGAACGGGTGACGTCCCCGGGGGGACTGGACGTTTGCGCCATTCTCGTGCATCCTTTGCGCCTCCGCATCCTTTGCGCCCCCCCTGATGGCCGATCCCCCTCCAACCTCCGCGTCCACCCATTCGGGAGCCGAGAGGGTACTCGTCGTGGACGACGAGCAGAACGCGCGAGTGGCTCTGCGGGCCATCCTCACGGACGAGGGGTACGACGTCGCCGAGGCGGCGGACGGCGAGGAGGCGATCCGGATCCTGCCCGGATTCGCGCCCGCGGTCGTGCTCGCCGACGTGCGGATGCCGCGGGTCGACGGGATCACTCTTTTGCGGCGCGCGCGCGAGGCCGGCTCCGACGCGGTCTTCGTGATGATGACGGCGTTTGCCAGCGTGGAGGCGGCGGTGGAGGCGATGCGGGCCGGGGCCGAGAACTACCTCGTGAAGCCCCTCGACGTGAACGCCGTCCTCGTGATCCTCGACAAGGCGCTCGAGAAGCTCCGGCTCCAGCGAGATACCGCCAACCTCCGCGAGCGCGTTCGCGAGCGCTACCGCTTTCACAGCATCGTGGGCGACGCCCCCGAGCTGCAGGCGGTCTACGAGGTGGTGAAGCGCGCCGCCCCCACCCGCGCCACCGTCCTCATCCTGGGGGAGTCGGGAACCGGCAAGGAGCTCATCGCCCAGGCGCTGCACGAGGAGTCGCCCCGGGCCGACCGGCCCTTCATCAAGGTGAACTGCGCGGCTCTCTCCGAGACCCTGCTCGAGTCGGAGCTCTTCGGGCACGAGAAGGGGTCCTTCACCGGGGCGGTGGCTCGCAAGGAGGGTCGCTTCGAGCTGGCCGATGGCGGCACACTCTTCTTGGACGAGATCGGCGACATCGCCCCCTCCCTCCAGATCAAGCTCCTGCGCGTCCTGCAGCAGAAGGAGTTCGAGCGGGTGGGCGGGACCCAGACCCTCAAGGTGGACGTCCGGCTGGTGGCCGCCACCAACCGGGACCTCTCGGGCGAGGTGAGGGCGGGGCGCTTCCGGGAGGACCTCTACTACCGGCTCAACGTCGTGGCGGTGACCCTCCCGCCGCTTCGCCAGCGCAAGGGGGACGTCCCCGCCCTCGTCTCCCACTTCATGGAGAAGTATGGGCGGGCCTACGGCAAGGAGGTGAAGGGCCTCGCGCCGGGCACGCTCAACGCCCTCCTCAGCCACGACTGGCCCGGCAACGTGCGGGAACTCGAGAACGTGATCGAGCGGGCGGTGGTCCTTTCCAAGGGCTCGGAGCTGACCGCGGACGACCTCCCCCCCACGCTCAGGGGTCCGCGGCCGCGCGAGCGGGCTCCCGGCGCCCTCATCCCGGGCGCGACCCTGTACGAGATCGAGCGGGAAGCCATCCTGCGGACGCTGGAGATGGTGAGCGGCTCCACCTCCCGCGCGGCGGAGATCCTGGGGATCAGCGTGCGCAAAATCCAGTACCGGCTGAAGGAGTACGCCGGCGGACGCGGTGCCCGAAGGCAGGGCGACCTGGACAACCCCGGCGCGACCGAGTGAGCGCCGCCGGGCGGGGCTCCAAAGAGCTCGCGGCCCGAGCAGAGGCCCAGGCCGGCGAGGGCTTTTTGGAGAGCTTGTCGCGGCCGGCGCCGCGAAGCGAAGCGGCCCTTGGGCGGTACGAAAGCTGAACCCGAAGAACCGGCCCGGACGCGGTCTGGGGAGAGGCTCGCCCCGAGGATCGGACCGGGAGAACCCCGGATCTTCCTTCCGCACAAGGCCGCCGCGGTCTCAAAGGCTCCTCTCCGGCTCGACCGCGAAGGGGTGGGTCGACTAACCTACCGTCGTGCCGGATGGCTCGGACGTCGAGGCGCGCGTCGCTCTACTCTTGTCCGCGGGCGAGTATTGCGGTGCCGCCACCGAGGTGATCCGCGGGTACGGCCCCCGAGCGCTCGGGTACCTGCACCGCCTGCTCGGAAACGAGACCGACGCGGCCGACGCGTTCTCGCTCTTCGCGGAGCAGGTTTGGCGGGGCATGCCGAACTTCGAGGGCCGCTCCTCGGTCAAGACCTGGGCGTTCAAGGCGGCCTGGAGCGCCGCCATGAAGGTCCGGGAGGATGCCTGGCGTCGACTCCGGGAAGGGCTGCCCTCCAGCGCCGCCTCCCACCTCGCCCAGGAGGTCCGCTCCAACACTGCCATCCGCTTCGAGACCCTGCGGCAAGAGCTCGAGGTCCTGCGCGCCGAGCTCACCGCCGAGGACCAGACCTTGCTCACGCTCCGGCTCGATCAGGAGCTCACCTGGGAAGAGGTCGCGGAGGTGCTCTCCACCGAGGGCCACCCCGTGGACGCCGCAACCCTCCGCAAACGGTACGAGCGCATCAAGGCCCGGCTTTCGGCCATCCTGAGGGAACGCCGCCAACGGGGCAGGACCTAGGGGGACCACGGAGCGGGCGGGGGCGGCTGCCCCCAAATCTCGCGGACGAGGGACGAACCCCGCCGCGGGCTCGCGGACGGGGCTCGCCTTGTCCCCCCCCCCTCGGACTCCAGGGAGCGCTTCCCTGCGAGTTGGAACGTCGGTGGGCGCTCGTGTGACATCCCCCGTTCTGGTTCACCCTGGCCCCATTGGAGCGAGCCGGGCAAGGCCCCTCACCTAGCCGGCCCAGGGAAGGCGCAGGACCATGCGAGCGCCGCCGTTCGGACTCGCCTCGGCCCGGACGCTGCCCCCGTGCTGGTCGACGATCGCATTCACGATGGAGAGGCCGAGCCCCGAACCCTGGGCCTTGGTGGTGAAGAACGGCTCGAAGATCCGCTCGCGGATGTCGGCGGGGATCCCCGGGCCATCGTCGTCCACGAGGACCTCGACGAAGCGCTCCTCGCCGTCGATCCCCTGGTGCGCCCGGATGTCGCAGGAGACGCAGACGAGCCCCCCCTCCCGGACCGCCTCCACCGCGTTCAGGCAGAGATTCACGAGCACTTGCCTGAGCCGCTCCTCGTCCCCCCGGACGGGCGCCTTCCCCCGAAGCCGCCGCTCGAGGTGCACCGAGCGGCGCTCGAACTCCCCGCCCAGGAAGTCGAGCACCTTGTCCACCACCGCCGCGAGATCCACGGGCCTCGGCTCGAAGTCGCGGGGGCGGGCGAACTGCAGGAAGTCCTCGAGGACGTGGTCGAGGCGCCGGATCTCGTCCTTCACGAGCAGGAGGGGCTCGCGCAGCGCGGCCTGGTCCGAGGGGGGAAGATGCGAGATCTGGCGTTCCAGGACCTCGAGTTGCAAGGAGGCGGCGTTGAGCGGGTTGCGGATCTCGTGCGACAGCCCCGCGGTCATGGTCCCCACCGCCGCGAGCTTCTCGGCCCGAAGGGCGCGGCGCGCCAGGTCGCGCTTCTCGGCGTGGAGCGTTGCCTGGCGCATGGCCTGCTCGACCGCGAGGAGCAGGTCCTCGGTGGCGCAGGGCTTGACGAGGTAAGCGCAGGCGCCGGCCCGGACGGCCCGCACGGCGGACTCGAGGGTGGCGAACCCGGTGAGCAACACCACCTGCCCGTCCGGGGAGAGCTCCTTGAGGCGGGGGGCGAGCGCGTTCCCGTCGCCGTCGGGGAGGCGGAGATCGACGAGGGCCACGTCGAACCCGCCCTGGGCAGCGAGGCGGAGGGCGTCCGCGCAGGAGCCGGCGCTCTCGACCTCGTACCCTGCGTCGGAGAGGACCTCGCTCAGGTTGGCGACCAGATCGGCGTTGTCGTCGACGACGAGCACCCGCGGCGGCCCCTCGGCCTTCAAGACCGGGTCCGTCCCCGAGGGCCTCTTGCGGAGGAGGACCCCCGGACGGTGGAGGTCGGAGGGATTCATGGCCGGGCCGGGAGGTGCACCGTGAACCGCGCCCCGCCGCCCGGTCGGTCGGAGTACAGGACGCTGCCGCCGTGGCGTTCCGCGATGCGCTTCACGAGCGCCAGCCCCAGGCCTATCCCGCTCGCCCGGGTGGTGATGAGCGGCTCGAACAGGCGGTGGCGAATGGCGGGGTCGACGCCCGGCCCGTTGTCCTCCACCTGGATCGATGTTCCCTCCTCGCCGCAGAGGACCCGCACCCGCACCTCGCCCCGAGGCGTCGTGGCCTGGACCGCGTTCTCGACGAGGTTGGTGAGGAGCTGGCGGAGCTGGCCCGGATCGCAGTCGATGGGGGGCAGGCCCTCGAGCCCGTCGAGGACGAGGGTCACGCCCGCCGGCCGCTGGATCGAGGAGGCGAGGCCCTCGAGAAGCGAGGGGAGGCGGACCGGCTCGCGGACCAGGGGGCGGTCGTGGATGATGTCGAGCAGGTCCAAGACGATCCCGTTCGCCACCGCCACCTGGTCGGAGATCCGCTCGAGGTGCTTGTGGACCTGCGGGTCGTCGCCCACGCGCTTGCCCAGGATGTAGAGAGAGCTCGTGATCACGGCGAGCGGGTTTCGCAGCTCGTGGCCGATCGATCCCACGAGCTGACCGTAGGTCGCGAGCCGCTCGGTGCGGGCCTGCTGGGCCAGGAGGTCGTCCCGGTAGGTATGGAGCATCACCGCGAGCTCGAGATCGAGGATCTTGTGCAGCGCCGCGCGGACGACCTGGAGGCGATCGGGGTCACGGAGAAAACGGTCCTGGGCGACGAGCTCCAGCTCCGACCGGATCACGTTCATCCCGCCGAGCATGTAGTGCTGCGGGAGCCCGACGCGGACGTGCACCCGGCCGATCCGCTCCCGGCTCTTCCAGTACTCCTCGTCCCAGGGTCCGGCGAGGAGCCGATCCATCCAGGCCACCAGGGTCACCCGGAGGTGGCCCACACGGCTCTCCCCCCCCTCCAGCACGCTGCGCGCTTTCGGATGGGCCAGGATCCGCTCGTAGAAACGGGTGGCCACCTGTTCGAACCGGGGACGGGCGGCGGCGTGGAGGGCCCGCAGCGCTTCCTCGTCCCGCTCGCCGAACTGGACGTACCGCGTCAGCTCCTCGACGATGCTCTCCGCCACCCACCCTTGATAGGGCGGCTCGTCCGCACGGTCAACCCGCACCTGCTTCGCTCGGGGACGATCCCCTCGCCGCCGGTTCTTTAGTGGACCACCAGCACGGGCTTAGGGCAGATGTGCACCAGCCGGTCCGAGACGCTGCCGAGGAACATCCGGGCCACCGCTCCATGGCCGCGGCTCCCCACCACCACGAGACCCACGTCTGGCGCCGCCGCCTGCTCGGCGATGCACTCGGCGGGCGAGCCGAAGAGCACCGAGGTGGACACCTCGAGCCCAGGCCCCTCCACCGCCGCCGTCGCCCCCCCGAGCACCCTCTCGGCGTAGGCGCGGTGCTCCCTCTCCACGGTCGCGATGGTGAGGCCATACACGTCGGGTGGGAGGAGCAACCGAGGGACGACATGGACGAGCGTGAGCTTCGCCCCGAAGCGCCTCGCCATCTCGGCCGCGAATCGCACCGCCTTGAGCGACGGATCGGAGCCATCCACCGCGGCCAAAACGCGCGCGATCATGACCTCACCTCCCTGGCCCTGGGGCTCGCAGCCCGAACGGCCGAACGGAAAGGCCGCCCCGCTCGAGAGAGCGGGACGCGCACGGCAGCGGGGGCCGGCCCCGAACCCCGGGCCATCCACCCATCGCGCTCGGTCACCCGACGACCGCTGCCTTCGTCCGGGGCCAGCCGCTCCCGGGCGAGACGCGGGCGCCGCGTGGCCACGAGGGCCCACCCGATCCCCGATCGGAAGCGAGCTCGAAGGGCCCGGCCCAGCTGCATGATGCGCGTCCCACCTCCTCGGACAGCAACGCCGGTGCCAGTAAGGACGAGGGCCGCCTTGCGGCGGGATCCCAGCGCAAGAATGCAACCGCGCGAGGCACGGACCCGAACCCCAGGCGCCGCCAAGTGTTTCCCGGCCGGCAAAAAAGAGGGGGCTCGAGGCGCCGTGCCAAACCCCATCGCCGAGGCCGGGCAGAGGTAAAGCCCGTCGGGGAGGTTTGCGCGAGGCCCGCAGGGCCCAAAGGGGGCCCGCTCGACGGTACAGCGAGCACGCAACGATCGCCTCGAGACCCAACCTGGCCGGAGAAGTACCCTTCACGAACCGAGGCCAAAGAAGCCCTGAGCCTCCGAGGAGCTCGTCCAGAGATCTTGGGCCCCTCGTGACTGACCCTCAGGGCTTCGCTTCCTCTTCAGAATGGGCCGGAATCAGAGGTGCCGGGCTTCTCGCCCTCGTCGCGTATCGCCGCCGTGAGCCCCCGAATGCTCCGGCCGAGGGCCGAACCTATCTGCGGGAGCCGGCTCGCGCCAAGGAGGATGACGACGATCGCGAGGATGAGAAGGAGCTCGGAGGTCTTGAGACCGAACATTTCCGCCCCTTTCGCCGTTGCAACGAGCGAGGACGATGCGCTCGCCTCGCCGTTCGTGAGGTCAGACGACCTCGGGAACGGAGCAGGGCGGCTCCGCGGCGGGTGCTGCCCTACGCCCCGCCATCCTCCAGGGCGAGCGCTGCGAGCCGGCGCTGATCGATGACCCGTACGCCGCGCGAGGCGTCCACGACCCCTTCCTTCTCGAGCCGAGTGAGGCAGCGCGACAGGGTCTCCGGCCGCATGGCCAGGAGCCTCGCCACAACCTGCTTGCGGACGGCGGTGGGGCGATCCGCGAGGAAGCGGGCGTGTGCCAGGGCGAAGCGAGCCACACGCGAGAGGCAATCGCCCTGGCGCCAGTTCACCTCGTCTCGCTGCTGCCTGCCTTCGGAGAGAAGGAGGTCGAGCACCACGCGGGCGGCGCTCTTCTCGGGGCCGATCCACTGCATCATCGCCTCGCCGGCGATCCCGCAGACCTTCACCCTCGAGAGGGCGCGCACCTCGAACGAGGAGGCTTCGTTCTGGAGGGCCTCGGTGCAGAGCAGGGAGGACGGGCCGCGCAACGAGAGGAGCAGCTCCGCACCGCGCGGAGAGACCGCCGAGAGAGAGACAAAGCCCTCCTTCACGAAGTAGACGTTCCGCGGCCGCTCTCCCTGGGCGCAGATGGTCGAGCCGGACTCGCGAGTGCTGGGCGAGAGGCGGCAGCGGCCCGCCGAGGCCACCCCCAGAGAGCAGGCGGTGCAATCAGACACTGGAGCGTTCGATAGCACGTGTACCCTCCGGGGAGATCCTTCTTGATCTCGGTCTGCTTGCATTGCCCAGGCCCGCGAAATTCCAGGAGGTTATCTAGACCGTCGTGCAGAGCTTGCGCGTTGGCCGCGATCAATTCGGATGGGGCGCACGATTTGCGCCTTTAGGAAACGAGCGGGAGACGCATGGCATGATCTCGGGCGTGGAAAGGCTCTTCGAGCTCCGGGACCGCATCGTCAGAGCCCTTCGCACGGTCGAGGACGAGCCCTCATCGCTCGATGATGCAAAGGGGCGCTGGCTCTCGAAGCCCGTCCACGCTGCCCTTGCCTCTCCCCCCGAGACCTGCTCGGCCATGGACGGCTACGCCGTCCGGGCCTCGACCGTCCGCGGCACCGTTGCCCTTCGGCTAAGGACCACGATCTTCGCAGGCGGCCCCCGGGCCCCGCCGCTCGGCGAGGGCGAGTCGGACCGGATCTTGACCGGCGGCACCCTCCCGCCGGGAGCCGACGCCGTCGTCCGGGAGGAGGCGGTAGAGGCGGACGGCGAGCGGGTGGTCCTCCATTCTCCCGTCCGCGTTGGGGAGAACGTCCGCACGGCGGGAGAGGACGTGCCCGTGGGCGGCCTGGCGCTCCCCGCCGGCGCACGACTCGGTCCGAGGCAACTCGCCTTGCTCCGCGCGGTGGGGGCCGAAGACGTGCGGGTGTACCGCCGCCCACTCGTCCGTGTCATTTCCACCGGCGACGAACTCGTCTCCGGCCGAACCCCGGATTCGAATGGACTGGCAGTGGCGTGGCTGTGCCGGTCGGTGGGCGCGATGGTGTCGCGGGAGCTCTCGGCGGACCGCATCGAGGCCCTGCGCGAGGCCCTCGGGGCTGCAGAGGCCTCCGCCGATCTCATCCTCACCATCGGCGGCGTGTCCGTGGGGGAGAGGGACCTCGTCCCGAAGGCGCTTTCGGAGCTCGGGGCCGAGGTTCGCGTGCACGGCGTCCCCATGAAGCCGGGTAAGCCCTTCCTCTTTGCGCTGCTCGGGGAGAAGCCGATGATGGGCCTCCCCGGGAGCCCTTCGGCTTGCCTGGCCGCTTTCGAGATGTTCGCCCGTCCGGCGCTCCTCGCCCTGTGCGGTGCGGCCAAGACGGTGCGGACCGAGCTCGCGCTCCCCCTCGCCGAGCCGGTGGAGGGGAGGCCCGGGCGGGTTCGGCTCCACTGGGCCAAGCTCGAGCCCGGCGGCAGGGCGCGGCCGCTCGGACGAGACGCAGCTCAGATCCGTGGCCCGGCGCTGGCCGACCTCCTGATCTTGATCCCGCGGGGCGCAGGCAGCTTGCCCGCGGGCACCGAGGTGAGCGCGTGGCTGCTCGACGACGCGTAGCCCGATCTGGGCCGGCGAGGGAAGAGCCGCCCGTGATCTCCGTCTCCGGTCCGAGCGGGGTGGGGAAGACCCGGTTTCTCTTGCGTCTCATCCCGGCGTTGACCGCGCGAGGGTTGCGCGTCGCCGCTCTGAAGCACACTCGCCACCCGCACTCGTTCGACCTTCCCGGCAAGGACACCGACCTGTTCCGGCGCGCCGGGGCGCTCGCCACGGCCATCGCCGGGCCAAACGGGGTGGCCTTTTTCGGGCCTCCGGTGCAAGGCCCGGGCGCCCTCCTGGGACTCCTCCCCCCCGTCGACGTGATCCTGGCCGAGGGCTTCCGGTCGGCCCCCCTCCCGCGGATCGAGGTGCACCGGCGGTCGGTGTCGAGCTATTTCCTCTGCGAGCGCGACCCGCGCGTGTTCGTCGTGGTCGGGGAAGAGCGACCGCCGCGGGCGGTCCCCGTCTTCGGGCCGGACGAGGCCGAGGGCGTGGCGGACCTGCTCTGCCGCCGGTTCCGGCTGCCCCTGCCTCCCAAAGGCTTGCGCGGGCGCCGGCCCATGCGCAGCGTTCCCCGGGGCCCCTGCCGGAGCGGACTATTCGAGGCTCGTAGCGAGCGAGCGGCCCCCGGGAGATCGACGATGCCAAAGACCACCTCGGGTCGCAGGGCCGGGCGAACCACCAAGCGGTCCCGGAGCGACGCCGGCCGCAAGGGAGGCCGCGCCACGCTGCGCTCCCGCGGACCGGAGTTCTTCTCGGAGATCGGCCGCAAGGGCGGCCGGAGCCGCGCTCGCAAGGTGAGCGCTGCCGCGCGGGCGGGCGGGCGCGGGCGGGGTGCTCCCCGCACCTCGTCCGGGAAGCCCAGGGGCCGGGGCCGCCCCCGGATCCGCTAGCGTCAGCCCCGCGGCGGTACCGTGAAGAGGGACCGGGCGTCGGATTTTTGACGCGGGCGAACTCCCTCGGATCCTCTACCGCGGTCCTCGGGCACCTCGTTTGCAGGACGCAAGGGGGATGGCCGGTCCCCGGATCTCCCTGTGCCTCATCGCCCGGGACGAGGAGCTCCTGCTCCCCGGCTGCCTCGAGTCGGTGCGCGGCGCGGTCGACGAGATCGTGCTCGTCGACACCGGGTCGCGCGACCGCACCGTCGAGCTGGCCCGTTCCGCGGGAGCGACGGTGCTCGCTCGCCCCTGGGACGACGACTTCGCAGCGCCACGGACCCTGGCCGCCCGGGCGGCCAGGGGAGAATGGATCCTCCAGCTCGACGCCGACGAGCGGCTCGCCCCGGGGGCGGGCAGGGGTCTTCGTCGGGCCGCCATGGAGGGGGGGTTCGTCGTGGGCATGCTCCGGCTACACAACGCATCCCGGCCGGACGAAAGCCCCAAAGAGATCCTCTCCGGAGCGGCTCGGCGGCCCTGTCTCGTGCCGCGGCTTCTCCGCAACACGAGCGATCTCGAGTACCAGGGCCGGATCCACGAGTTCGTGGCCGACTGGTTGGCTCGTCAGGGCGGCTCGCGTCGCCTGGTGGACGCCGACATCCTCCACCTCGGATACGTCCCGGCCACGAGGGCGGCGAAGGCGAAACGCGAACGGAACCTTGCGCTCTTGCGACGCCGGTGTGCGGAGGAGGGGCACGGGGTCGTCCCGGCCGGCTACCTCTCGCTCGAGCTCTTCCAGGCGGGCGACCTCGCCGGCGCGCACGAGGTGGTGGAACGCGCCTGGCCGGCCGTGGACTGCGCCCCGAAGGGCCAGTCCATCCTCAGGTTGGCGATGGCGCGCGCAGCGATCGCCCTCCGCCGGGGCGATGCAAAGGTGGTGCTCGACTCGCTCGAGCGGGCGGAGCGGCGCGAGGGCCGGCACCCCGACCTCGACTACCTCCGGGGTGTCGCCGAGGAGGTGCGCGCCGTGCAGTCGCCGCCGGGCTCGCTCGAGCGGGAGAACTCCCTCCGTCGGGCCGAGGCGGCGCTGCGCGCCGGGATCGATCTCCTCTCGGGGGCGGTCTTCGAGTTCACCGTGACCGCGGAGGTGGACGCACGCCTGCACCTCTCCTCGGTCCACCTCCTCCAGAACCGGCCCGGCGAAGCCCTTCGCGAGGCTGGGCGCGCCCTGGAGTGCGACCCAAGGAGCCCGCTCGCCTGGACGACGGCCGCGGAGGCCCTTCTCTCCGCCGGCCAGCCCGCCCGTGCGCTCGAAGCCGTGCAGAGGGCGCTCGGCGAGCGAGCCGACGGCTGGCTCATCGCCGCCGCCGCGGCCTTCGACCTCGGTGCGCGGGCGGACGCGCGCACCTTCCTCTTCAAGGCTCGAAAGCACCAGTCGGCTGGCTTCGAGCACCTGCACCGGGTCGCCCGCCTGCGTCAGCTCGAGCGGGCCCTCGGGGAGGCGTGAGGGCGATGGGAACTTCTCCGCGCCTGAGCCTCTGTCTCATCGCCCGCGACGAGGAGGGGATGCTCCCCGATTGCCTCGCCTCGGCCCGCGGCGCGGTCGACGAGATCATCCTGGTCGATACGGGTTCCACCGATCGCACCCGCGAGCTGGCTCGGGCCGCCGGGGCGGTGGTCCTTGACCGGCCCTGGGACGACGACTTCGCCGCCCCGCGGAACCTGGCCGCGGAGAGGGCCTCCGGCGACTTCATCCTGCAGCTCGACGCCGACGAGCGGCTCCATGCGGGCGCGGGCCCAAGGATCCGGGCCGCGATCGCCCGGGGGGGCTTCGACGTCGGCCTGGTGAGGCTGCACAACGCGAGCCGCGTGGACGCGCGGGCGCCGGAGGTCGTCTCCGGCGAGGCGCGCCACGGGGAGCCCCACCTCTTGCCCCGGGTCCTCCGGCACACCGCCGACCTCCGGTACGAGGGGATCATCCACGAATCGGTCACCGAGTGGGCGGTGGCCCGAGGGAGCCGCTTCCGGCGGCTCGACGCGGACATCGTCCACCTCGGCTACCTCGCGGCGATCGAGACAGCGCGCGGGAAGAAGAACCGGAACGTGGCCATGCTGAAGAAGCGCATCGAGCGGGAGCCGGAGAGCGTCGTCCCGCTCGCTTACCTCGCTGCCGAGCTGGTGGCGGCGCGGGACTGGGAGGGCGCAGCCCAGGCCGCGGAACGGGGATGGGCGCTCCTCCCCCTCCAGCCGCCGCACATTCCCGTCCGGCGCCTCCTCGTGTCGCGGGCGGTCGCCGCCGTTCACCGGAACGAGCTCGGCAAGGTGCACGAGTCGGTGGAGAGGGCCGAATCGCGCGAGGGGCCCAATCCGGACTACGACCACCTACGGGGTTGCGCCTGGGAGTCCGAGGCGAATTCGCTCCCCTCCAGCGACCCGCGCCGGAGGGAACTGCTGGAGCGCTCGGCGAGGGCGTACCGCCGCTCCCTGGGCGACGTGCGCCGGGGGGGGTGGGTGCAGGTGATGGTGTCGGGCGAGGTGGAGGCGCTCACCCGGCTCGGGGCCGTGCTCGTCAAGCTGGGCGCGCTCGCCGAGGCGCGGTCGGTTCTCGCCGAGGCCCATGCCGCGGGGGCGGGGGAGGCGGTTCGCATGATCGAGGCCGAGGCCCTCGTGGGCGAGGGGGATCCGGCGGCCGCGCTCGAGGCGCTCGGGCCGCTCCTCGAGGGGGGAGGCCGGGCGGAGGCCTGGGCGTTGGCCGCCCGGGCCGCCCTATGCCTGGGCGCGCAGCGCGACGCCGCGATCTTCCTGGCGCGGGCCAAGGCCTTGGTCGGGCGCCCCCTGCCCTGACGAGAAAGAAGCAGGCGGCGCCTCTGGCGCCGCCTGCTGACGAGCAGACGAGGGCTCCTTTGAGTCACCCTTCCCGCTGCTTCACCAGCGAGGCCACCGCCGCGTCGAAGGCCTCCGCCACGGGACGGAATACCCGCTCCGCCTCGCGGGCCATCCGCGGGTCGCGGGAGAGCACCGCGGTCCCGAGATGCCGCGTGACGAAACGGTAGATCTCGGCGAGCTGATCGCAGAGTTCCGGTGCCTTGGAGCGGTCGAGCGTGGCGTGGAGCTCGAGCACGATGTCGGAGGCCCTGCCGAGCGCCCGGCCTGCCTCGGCCGGCTTTCCCGCCTCCAGGGCGGCCGCACCGTTTCTCATGTTCCGGAGGGCGGCCTGGAAGAGAAGCACCATGAGGCGCTCGGGCGAGGCGGTCTCGCATGCGGCCTGGGCGTAGCGGCGAGCGGGGTTCATTGGGTCACCTCGTCATCTCGTCTTTTGCGGGGACCGCCCCAGGCTTGTCGCCGGGGGCGGCCTGCCGGTATCGCTTCTCCCGATCGCTACCCGAGGAGCTTCAGGGCGAGCTGGGGTTGCTGGTTGGCCTGGGCGAGGACCGAGACGCCGGCTTGCTGGAGGATGTTGGCGCGGGCGAGGGCGGAGGTTTCCTCGGCCACGTCGACGTCCTTGATGCGGCTGTCGGCGGCGGAGAGCTGCTCGGTGAAGGCC
>DASRZU010000004.1:0-73992 GCA_035686075.1 Anaeromyxobacter sp. | reverse complement strand
TACTCCGGGGTCACGGTCATGTCCGCGCTTCTCCCCAGGGTCACGAACAGGGGGAAGCCCAGGCTCCATCCGGTGACGGCGGGCCGGTTGCCCACCTCCGGGAAGAGAAATCCCGTCTGGCGGTCCTTGAGCGGAAGCGAGAGCCAGGGAAGGATGAGGACCGGCACCTGGTGCCCAAAGGGAGCGAGGCGGAGCACCGGCCAGGAGAGCGCCATTCGGTCGCCGTCCACCCTCGCCCGGGGAGAGCCCAGCTCCCAGGTCGGGGCATGGCCCTCGCCGCAGTCGCACAAGGTGAACCGCACTCCGTAGAGGGTGTAGTGGTCCTCGTCTTCCCCCTCCACGCGGTGGGCCGAGAAGGTGAGCAGGTTCCGGCCGCTGCGCGCCTCGGCGAACGAGCCGATGCGGGTCGGGTCGAGCGGCTTCTCCTTCTTGAAGGCGATGACGTGGGTCGCCTCGAAGGGGCCGTCGAGGAAGGCGTGAACCCCGTCGGCACGGATGGCGCGGGTGGCGTCGAGGAGGAGCACATCGCCGTTGGCCTGGACCTCGCCGGTCTTCGGGTCGAGGGTCGCCGACCGCGCCCGCAGCACCACCGCCCCGCGCCGCACCACCACCCTTCCGGAGAGGTCGTAGGTACCGTTCTCGCCGTGCCAGATGACCTGGTCCGCGTCGAAGCTGACGTCGAAGGTCGCGCCGCTCGCCGCGCCGGCCGAGGGAGCGGACGGGCCGGCCAGGAGCGTGGCCGCGAAGAGGGCGGCGATCGACGTCACGGTGTGCGCGGGTTACGCCCGCGGCAGTCTACTCCTCCGCCGTCCCGGAGGACGCGCCGGACCCTCCCTCCGGCGCCTGGGCGGCGGGCTGCCCTGGGGCGGGCGGCGCCGCGGGGGGCCGCTCGAAGTCCACCGCCAGCATGTCCCCCTCCTTCTTCTGCTGATACGGCACCCGCTGCCGCAGCTTCACGGTGAGAACGTAGCTCGTGCCCTGCCTCGAGGGCGTGATCATCTGGACGGCGGAGGGGAAGAAGGAGGTGTCCAGGAAGCGGAGATCGTTGAAGCGGGTGACCCGGGTGTTCTCGACCTCGATGCGGATGGTCCGGTCGTCGAGGTCCTGGATGGTGAACTGGGCGGGACCGCTCGTGCGGACGAACACCCTCGAGACGCCGGGGAGCTGCTGGAAGCCGACCTCCCGGATGCGCGCCAGTGGCGCCTCGGGAGCGAGCGATTCCACGTCGCGCGAGGCGGCACGCGAGGCGGCGCGGGCGGCCGCGATCTCCGCGTCTAGTGCCTTCTGATCGGCGTCGGGGGAGGCACCCGCCCCGGCGGGCTTTGCTTGGGCAGCCCCCTTGGCCCGCGATGCTTCCGAGGCGGCGCGGGCGGCCGCGATCTCCGCATCGAGCGCCTTCTGATCGGCGTCGGGGGCACCCGCCTCGGCAGGCGTGGCCCGGGCAACCTCCTTGGCCCGCGACGCTTCCGCGGCGGAAGCCGCCGCGGCCGCCGCAGCAGCGTCGGCCTTGGCCTGGGCCTGCCTCGCCGCGGCCTCCGCGTCCGCCTTCGCCTTCGCGTCCGCATCCGCCTGGGCCTTGGCCTTGGCGTCGGCATCCGCCTTGGCCTTCTCGGCGGCAGCCGCTGCCGCCGCCGCCGTGGCCGCCGCCTTCGCTCTCGTTTCCGCCTCCGCCTGGGCTCTCGCCTCCGCCTCCGCCTGGGCCTTGGCCTCCGCGTCCGCCTGGGCCTTCGCATCGGCCTCCGCCTGGGCCTTGGCCTTCGCGTCAGCATCCGCCTTGGCCTTCTCGGCGGCAGCCGCCGCGGCCGCCGCATCGGCCCCGGCCGTGGCGGGAACCGCGACCGCGGCCGCCGGGGCTGCGTTTGTCGCACTCGCCGCGGTGCTCCCGCCTGCCCCCGCGGCGGTCGCACTAGCGGGTGTGGCGGCGGGTGCCGCAGAAGAGGCCACCATGACCCCGGCCGGCTTGGCCACCCGGACGACGAGGCCGTCTGCGGCCTCCTCCACGGTGGGTGGATCGACCTCGACCGAGAAAGCCATCATGATTCGGGCGATGGCGCTCGCGTCCGAGCCATAGGACAAGTTCTTTATCTGCTTCACGATCCCGCCCGTGGCGGGCATTTCCTCCGGCACCCCCTGGAACCGCGACTCGGAGAAATCGATCACGAACCGGGGCGGGTCGGCCATGGAGAAGGTCGTGAAGGTGGGCTTCCGGCT
This sequence comes from Anaeromyxobacter sp., assembly GCA_035686075.1. Taxonomy (GTDB): domain Bacteria; phylum Myxococcota; class Myxococcia; order Myxococcales; family Anaeromyxobacteraceae; genus Anaeromyxobacter. The sequence goes on along the minus strand of DASRZU010000004.1, from coordinate 71,781 downwards.
GCCTTTCACGGAAAGCACGAGCTCCTGGCCGACGTCCTTCAGTTCGACCGAGGTGATGACGTTCAGGTCGGCTGCCCAGGCGGGGGCAGCGAGGGCGGCGGCGAGGAGCGGAAGGAGGCGAGCGCGCATCGAGGGGCTCCGCTGGCAGGTGGCCGGAAGATAGCACGGCGAGCGCATGCTCCCAAAAAACCTGAGAGCTTGTGGGATGATGTCTCCCTACTGGGCCAGGAGCCGCGAGCGCGCCTCGCCCACGAGATAGAGGGAACCGGCAACGCACACGGTGGCGCCGTCCGAGGCGGCGCGTCGGGCGCAAGCGAGTGCCTCCTCGACGCCGGCATGTAGGTCGGCGGGGATACCGAGCGACCGGGCGGCCGCCTGGACCTCGATCGGCGGGCGGGCCCGTGGGCTGGCCGGAGCCACGAGGTGGAGGCTGCGCACCGCGGGGCGGAGGGCGGTGAGCATCCCGACGTGGTCCTTGTCGGAGAGGATCCCGAGGACGAGCTCGACGGGGCGCACCGGGTTCTCAGTGGCGAGCGCCTCGGCCAGGGCAGTCGCCCCCTGCGGGTTATGGGCGCCGTCGAGCAGCACCCCGCCCACCGTCTCCAGCCGGCCAGGCCAGGTGGCAACGGCGATCCCGCGTGCGATCGCGTCCTCGGCCATGGCCACGCCCCGGGCGGCCAAAGCCAGGAGCGCAGCGGCGGCCAGGGCGGCATTGGCCCGCTGATGCGGTCCGGCCAGCCCCACCCTTCCGTCAAAGGCGGCGGGTGCCACGGTGAACGGGGCGCGGTGCCGGGCCGCCTCCGCCCGGAGCACCTCGAGTACCGCACCCGGTTGATCTCGGTAGACGACCGCGGGCACTTTGGGCTTGAAGATGCCGGCCTTCTCGCGGGCCACCGCCTCGACGGTGTCGCCGAGGAGCTGGACGTGGTCGAGCCCAATGCGGGCGATGGCCGTGACCGACGGTGAGGCGATGGCGTTGGTGGCGTCGAGTCGACCGCCGAGCCCCACCTCCACCACCGCCGCGGTCACGCCTCGGACCGCGAACTCGAGCAGCCCGACCAGGGTCGCGAACTCGAAGTAGGTGAGCCGCTCATCCTCTCGGCCGGCCTCGTGCCAGGGACAGGCGGCGCGCACCTCGTCGATCCGAGCCGAGAGCGCCCCGTCCTCGATCGGGACCCCGTCGATCATGATCCGCTCGTGGAAGCGGACGAGGTGGGGCGAGGTGTAGAGACCGACCCGGTGGCCGGCGGCGGAAAGCGCCGCCGCCGACATCGCGCAGGTGGAGCCCTTGCCGTTGGTGCCGCCCACGTGCAGCACCGGGTAGCGTCGCTCGGGGTGGCCGAGGGCGTCGAGAGCCCGCTCCATCCGCTCCAGCCCGAAGCGCATGGCGAGCGGCTGAAGTCGCGTGAGGTAGGCCTGCGGATCCATCCCCTTCCCCGCTCTAGGCGAGGAGCCCGATGAGCTGGGCCAACTTCTCCCGCAACTCGTGACGGGGAACGATGGCGTCGACCATCCCATGCTCGAGGAGGAACTCGCTCCGCTGGAAACCGGGGGGGAGCTTCTCCCGGATCGTCTGCTCGATCACCCGCGGGCCGGCGAAGCCGATGAGCGCCCGCGGCTCGGCCAGCACCACGTCGCCCAGCCAGGCGAAGCTCGCCGCCACCCCGCCCGTGGTGGGGTGGAGCATCACCGAGATGAAGGGTTTCTGAGCGGCCCGGAAGCGGTGGATGGCGGTCGAGGTCTTGGCCATTTGCATAAGGGAGAAGATCCCCTCCTGCATCCGCGCCCCCCCACTCGAGCTGAACACCAGGACCGGGATGCGTCGCTCGGTGGCCCGGTCGAACAGGCGGGTCACCTTCTCCCCCACCACCGAGCCCATGGATCCGCCCATGAACTCGAAGGCGAAGGCCCCCACCGAGACCGGCTGCCCCGCGATCGAGCCCGTTGCGGAGACGAACGCCTCCTTGAGACCGGTCGCCTTCACGGTGCTCTTCAGGCGGTCGCGGTAGCGCTTCGAGTCCGCGAAGCCGAGCGGGTCGGCGGGGGCGAGCTCCCGGTCCTGCTCCTCGAACGTGCCCGGGTCGAGGATGAGCTCGAATCGGCGCCGCACCGGCAGGGTGTCGTGCTGCCCGCATCGCGGGCAGACGTGGAACGCCTTCTCGTATTCCGCCCGGGTGCTCACTTCCGAGCACGCCTCGCACTGGTACCAGAGCCCCGCCGCCCTCGGGCCCGGCGGACCGTTGGGCTTTGCCTCGCGGGTCTTGAGCTTCTTTTCCTTGGAGAACCAGGCCATGGCTAGAACCTGAGCTCCTCCCCCTGCCTGAGGACGCGCACGTTCGCGAGCTTCAGGGCCGCCAGCTCTCGGCGAAGGTCCGGAAGGTGGGCGGGCTTGTAATGGTAGAGGAACACGGGGAAGCCGTTCCGGTCCAGCTTCTCGAGCTCCCCGCGAAGGGTACGGGGGGTGAGATGCCCGGACACGTCCGCCAGCCGCTGCAGAGAGTTCGGGAAGGAGAGCTCCACGAGGAGCGCCTTCAGCCCGCGGCAGGCGTTGATCGCTTTCCAGAACGCCTCGGTCGGGCCGGTGTCGCCAGAGATCCCGATGGTGGCGTGCCCGTCCGAGACGGTGAAGCCGACCGATTCCACCGGGTGGCAGACCGGGACGGGCGCGAAGGTGAGCCGCCCGGCGCGGAAGCGCCCGCGCGGCTCGAACGGGATGATCCTGACGACCGGCCGCTTCGGGTCGGGGATCCGGGTGAAGTCGGGCCAGAGCTCGCCGTTGAACACGCTCTCCTTCAGGGTGCGAGCGCAGGCGGTCGAGGCATGGATGCGCACCGGCCGCTTCCGCCGGCCCACCAGAACGTCGGCGAGCAGGGGAACGTCCTTCACGTGATCGAGGTGCGAGTGGGTGAGGACGACGTCGTCCAAGCGAACGAGATCCTCGAGCGGGAGGGTGGAGGTGAGCGCACCGGCGTCGATGGCGAGCGTCTCGTCGAGCAGAAAGCACGTCGTCCTGTGCCGGGGCAGCTCCCCTCCGGAGCAGCCGAGGACGCGCAACCTCAAGCGAGGTCCCCGTACTGGGCCTTCATCTGCAGGAACTCGAGGAAGTGGCGGAGCTTCGCCACGTCGGGGACGAGGACGCCTCCCTCGTCCACGGTCACGATCTTGCCCTTGAGCAGCTTCTGCAGCACCTCCTCGACCTGTTCCGCTCTGATCCCCAGGCGCCCCGCGAGTTCGGGGGGCGTGACCTCCACCCGATGGCCGGAGGGGCCACGCCCGGCGCGCTCCGCGGCGGTGGCGAGGAAGTGGACCACCCGCGAGGACGCGTCGCGGAAGAGTAGGTTCTCGATCTGCTCGTTGGTCTCCTGCAGGCGGTCGGCGAGCTTCTTGATCATCCTGATGGCGATTTCCGCGTTGCCCCGGATCATCGCCTCGAAGGTCTTGGCGTCGATGACGAGCAGCTTGGAGGCTTCGGCGCAGCTGGCCGTGGCCGAGCGGGGCTTGTTGTTGAGGATGGACATCTCCCCGAAGAACTCGCCCGGCCCGAGGACGGTCAGGACCTTCTCCACGTCGCCGACCCGCTTGCTGATCGTCACCTTTCCGGACTGGATGACGTACATTTCCCTTCCGGGGTCGCCCTCGCGGCAGAGGACCGTCCCACGAGGGAACTCCTTGCCGAAGCGTCGGAAGAGCTGGTCGTCCGCCATGAACGGTGCTTAGCCGACCTTCACGGGGGCGTCAACGAAGGGTCCGCCCGGCCCATCGCCCAGGGTGATGTGGGCGCACCTGGTCTCCACCTCGAGGGCGCCGTCCTACTCCTTCCGGGGCCCGCACCGCGTCGGCTTCGGACCTGGGGAGAGAGCGGCGTGGAATGTGCGGCCCTTCGGCCGCTCTGGGCGGGCGCTGGTAGCCTTCCGGGCGCTGCAGAGCCCGTCCCCCTCGCCGAGCGAGACGTCGAAGCCGGTCGAGGGAGCGTGGCCCGCCGAGAGCCGCGTAGGGATCCGGGTCCGACCGTCCGAGCGCTCGAGGAGGGTCACCGTCAGGCAACGGGCGAGGGGGAGCGGGAGGATGTGTTCCCGAGTGGGGGGATTGACCGGCCTCGCCGCACCGTGTCCGCGGTGGCCGTGGGCGGTAGCCTCTCCCCGCCAAAGCGCCCCGATACCGGAGTCCGTCCTTCCCACCGCCGCCTTTCGCGGTAAGATCGGCCGGCTTCTCTCCGTGAGTCTCGCCCGATGCGCACCTCGATCCTCGTCGTCGCGGCCCTCGTCCTGCTCGCCCTCGCGCTCTAGGCCCCGGGTACGAGGGGCTCGGGCTGCCGACCTTGTCAGCCGGCCTCGCCTGCGGTAAGGCCCGACCATGCTTCGCATCGGTGTCCTCGCCTCCGGTACGGGGACGAACCTCGAGGCGCTCTTGGAAGGGTGCACCGCGGGCCTCATCGACGGCCGGGTAGCGGTGGTGATCTCGGACGTTCCCGGCGCCGGCGCGCTTCAGCGGGCGGCCCGGGCGGGGACCCCCGCGGTCCTGCGCCCGTCGAAAGGCGTGGACCGCGAGGCCCACGACCGGGCGTTGTTGGAGGTCCTCTCCGAGTACCGGGTCGACCTGGTCTGCCTGGCCGGCTACATGCGGATCGCCGGGCCCGCTCTCTTGTCGGCCTTCGGCCCCTCCCCGGCAACGCGGGGGTGCCCCCGGATCATGAACATCCACCCGGGCCTTCTGCCCTCTTTCCCGGGCCTCCACGCCCAGCGCCAGGCGCTCGCCCACGGCGCCCGGATCGCCGGCTGCACGGTCCACTTCGTGGACGAGGGGACCGACACCGGGCCGATCATCGTCCAGGCGGCGGTCCCGGTCCTTCCGGACGACACCGAGGAGGCCCTCGCCCGGCGGATCCTGGCCCAGGAGCACCGGATCTACCCGCAGGCGGTGCGGTGGTTCGCGCAGGGCCGGCTCTCTTTGGCCGGCCGCTCGGTCCTGCTTCTCGGCGCCCGGGATCCTGTGCCGTCCCTCCTGGTCAACCCCCCGCTGGACAGCTGAGCGCGCGGCGCTGCGCCCGCCCCGACGCCCCACCTCTCCCCGATTGGCGTTCGCGCACCCCTCGCGTAGACTCCGCCGCCGTGGCGCAGACCTTCCGGCCCCCTTCGACCCAGCGCATCTACGACGTCTGCATCGTCGGCTCGCAGCTCGGCGGTGTCGTCGCCGGTGCGCTTCTCGCCCGCCGCGGCCTGCGGGTGCTCCACGTCGCCCACGGCGACCTCGGCCCGGGTTATGCCGACCAGGGCTACGCCCTCCCCTGGGGGCCAGTGGTGGTCCCCAGTCCGCGCCACATGCCGGCGGCCGAGTCCGTGCTCGGGGAGCTCGGCCTCTCCACCGACGTGGCCCGGGCGCTCGAGCCCTCCGATCCGGACCTGCAGCTCCTACTCCCCAGGCACCGCGTCGACGTGTCCCACGATCCGGCCGCGCTCCGGGCCGAGCTCCGCCGGGAGTGGCCCGACCATGCCGATCCGCTCGAGGCCGCCCTGGACGTCCTCCTCTCCTACCACGACGTCGCCGGCTTCTTCCTCAAGGCCGGGCCCCCGCTTCCGCCCGACGGGCTCGGCGACAAGCTCGCCGTGCGCCGGGCGCTGAAGCTGGCCCAGAGCGCGCCCAATGCCCCGCACGAGCCGGTGGGCAAGCGATCCCCGCTCGGCGATCTCGAGGACCACGAGCTGGTGCGGAGCCTGCGGTCGGCCGCTCGATTCCTGAGCTACCTCGACGGGCCGATCTCGCCTCTGTCCGAAGTTCGGCTCCTCGGCGGCGCGCTGCGCGGCACGCATCGCCTGGCCGCCGGCCAGGGGGCTCTCCGCGAGCTCATCCGCCGGCGGATCGTGGAGTCGCGCGGCGAGCTCAAGGGGGGGCCGGGCGAGCCGGCGGTGGTGAGCGCGATCGACGTGGACGACGCCCGGGTGGCCGCCGTGCGACTGGCGGAATCGCCCGACGCGTTCGTGGCGCGCGCCTACGTGCTCGCGGCCGACGCCGCCTCGATCCGCGGCCTGCTTTCGTCGCAGGCGGCGGGCTCGCGGGCGGCCCGCATCCTCGGGAAGATCTCCCCCCGCCGGCGGCTCTTCACCGTGAACCTCGTGGTCAAGCGGGCCGCGCTTCCGCCCGCGCTCGGGGAGAACGTCCTCGCGCTCCGCGACCCGTCGGCGGGCGACGGGATCGAAAACGCGGTCTTCGTCCAGATCCTGCCCGCTCGCCGAGATGGAAAGAAGGGTCCGGGCGAGCTCGTCCCGGACGAGCGGGTGGTGTGTGCGAGCGCCTTCATCCCCGCCGGCGCCAGCGGCCGCGACGAGCTCGTCGCCGCGGCCGCCCAGATCCGGGAAGCGGTGGCGGACGCCATCCCCTTCTTCGAGCGCCACCTCATCGGCGAGTCGGCCCCGGTGCTGAATGCCCCATCGAGCCTTCAGGAGGGGGTGCTCCTTCTGTCGCAGCCCCTCTACGAGACCGACCTGGAAGGCGCGATGGGCGTGACCGGCCTTCCGGTCCGGGGTCCCTGGAAGAACGCCTTCTTCGCCGGCCGGGAGGTCGTCCCCGGCCTGGGGCTCGAGGGGGAGTTCTTCGCCGGGATCCAGGCCGCCGGCCATGTCGCGGCGGTACTCGGGCGCAAGGACGTCCTCAGGTGACCCCTTGCCATTCTGGGCCGGATCGGTAATATCCCGCGCTCTTTCGGCTTTCGGAGCACCTCATGGCACGCCGCTGCGAGATCTGTGGGAAGGGCCCCCTCGTCGGGAACACCGTCTCCCACGCGAACAACAAGAACAAGACCCGGTCGCTCCCCAACCTGCGCTCCGTCCGGGCCAACGTCGACGGCGACGTCCGGCACATCCGCGTCTGCACGCGCTGCCTCAAGGCGGGCAAGGTGGTGAAGGCGGGACGGGGCCGGCCCGCGGCCGCGACGGCCTAGCGGACCGAGCTCCGGGAGCGTGCGTCCGCCCTCCCGCCTCCGCCGCTCCGCGCCGGCCGCAGGCGCGCGGGGGGGAAAATGGTGGAACCGCGGCCGCCGCCCGGCGGGTTCTGGCCGGGGGGACCGAACGGCGGAGTGTACATGCGCCCGGGGGAGGAACGGCTTCCTGTCACCGAGAGGCTTCACCCGGCGTCGGCGGGTCTCGAAGGCCTCCCCACCCTCCGTCTCTTGAGGAGGCTCCACGCCGGGGACCTCGAGGCGGTCTTGGCGGTCTCGCGCGCGCTGCCGGCTCTGGCGGTGCTGGCGGACGAGGCCGCGGCCGCCCTCGCCTCGGGGGGGCGGATCGTCTACGCCGGGGCAGGCACCTCGGGGCGGCTCGCCGCGCTGGATGCCGCCGAGTGTCCTCCCACCTTCGGTGTCTCCCCCTCCCGGGTGATCGCGCTCGTGGCCGGCGGACCCGCCGCGCTCCGCCGGGCGGTGGAGCGAGCCGAGGACGACGGGGGGGCGGGGCGGCGCGCGGTGGCCCGAGCGCGGGTGGGGAAGAAGGACGTGTTCTTGTCGGTGAGTGCCTCGGGGCGGACCGCCTTCGCCCTCGCGGCGCTGCGCGAGGCTCGGGCGCGGGGAGCGAGGACCGCCCTCCTCACCTCGAACCCCCTCGCCCGCTCTGCCGCTCATGTCCGGGTGGTCCTCGACACCGGGCCGGAGCGAATCGCCGGCTCGACGCGGATGAAGGCGGGCACGGCGGCCAAGATGGCCCTCGGGCTCCTCTCCAGCGCCGCGTTCCTTAAGACCGGGGTGGTGCGGGGAGGCCGCATGGCGGCGCTCCGGGGGACGAGCGAGAAGCTCAGGGCGCGGGCGGTGCGCAACCTCTCGGCGCTCCTCGGCCTCTCCCCCGGGGCCGCGCGGCGCCGACTCGCGGAGGCGGGGTGGGACATGAGGCCCCTGTTGGCAACCGCCCGGCCAGAGGGGACGCGGCCGGCCCACCCCAAGGGGCGCCGAGGAGGCTAGGGGATGGCGAGGGAGGAGCGGCTCCGGGGCCCCGAGCTCTCGTCCGCGCGCGCGGCCCTCTCCGGGGCGCGGGGGAAGAGGCGCCTCGAGATCATCCTCGAGGCGAGGGACCCGGGGGCGCTCTTGCGCGCGCTCCCCGCCGAGGACCTCTACTTCACCATCCGCGAGATCGGGATCGCCGATGCCGCCCCTCTCGTGCCGCTCGCCTCGGCCGAGCAGTTCCGGACCTTCCTCGATCTCGACGCCTGGCAGGGCGACCGGCTCGACCCAGGGCGCGCCCTCACCTGGCTGCGCGCCGCGCGGGCGGGCTCGCAGCGGGATCCGCGCGCCGAGGAGCGATGGAGGCGAAAGCTGTCGGGCCTCGACCGAGAGCTGCTCTCCTTCCTCCTTCGGGAGAGCCTGGTCGTTCACGACCTTTCGGAGACCCCCGACCCCGAGGTGCAGGGCGAGTCGCTGCGCACGCCGGACGGCCAGTTCCTGGTCGAGTTCCGGGCCAAGGGAGCGGAGTACTCCGCTCTGCGCGGCCTCCTCGACGACCTGTACGCCCAGGATCCGTTCCAGGCGAGCCGCCTACTGGCCTCGCTGCGCTTCGATCTTTCCTCCGAGTTGGAGGAGAGCGCCCTGAGATGGCGGACCGGGAGGCTCGCCGACCTGGGTATCCCCTCCGCGGAGGAGGCCGCCTCCTGGTTCGCCCGACCCCCTCGCTCCCCCGCCGCCCGCCCCGGTCTCCCGAAGCGGCCACCGGGCTTCTTCCTGGCGGCGCTCGCCTCGCAGACCCTGCTCGACCGGGGGGTGGCGGAGCTCCCCTCCGCCGATCGACCCGGGGTGCAGGCGCAGATCGCGTCCGCGGCCAACGCAGCGCTGGTCGCGGACCGGGTGGATCTCGTGGACCCGGAGGCGGTCCGGACCGCCTTCCAGGCGGCCCGGGCGCTTTTGGAGTTGGGCCTCGAGGTACGGCTCCGGGCCGAGGGCCATCCCCTCGACGGCGCCGGGGCGGCGGCGGTGCTCGCGGCGGTCCCGGTGAAGCGGATCTTCCAGGACGGCTTCGGACGCGTCCTCGACCTCCGCTCCCGGGCCGAGGGGATCATCAGGGCGGGCTTTGCCGGGACCGAGGAGGCGCCGCTTCTCGATGCCCCTCTGGCAGAGGCCCTCTTCGCGCTCCCGGTGAGGCGGCCCCGCTACTTCCCGGGGCTCGAGGCGCGGCGGGAGGACTGGGCCACGCCCACCGCCGCCGCGTTCGCGCCGCGGCCGTTCCTCGCCACTTCCGAGCTCGATCGAACCGGCGCGGCGCTCGACCTCGGCGAGGGGCTCGTCCGGCTCGCCCGTACCCTGGGGCTCGCCCCGGAGCCGAAAGCGGCCTCCGCCCGGCGGCTCACGGCCCTCTATCTCACCGCCCTGGCCGGCGAGCGGCTCGGCCGGGGCTTCGCTTTCGGGCCCCTCGCCGCCTCCCAGGTCCCCGGAGCCATCGCCGCGCTCGCGACCGTCGACGACCCGAGACTCGGGGCCGCGGGCGAGCCGGGCGCCGTTCTACTCGAGCTGGCCCGGGCGCGCGCCGCCGAGCTGCGCTCGCTCGCCGGGGCGGGGGAGGCGATCCCGGAGAGGGTGGCGGACCTCTGGGTGGAGCTCGCCTGAACCGCTACCCCGGGCCCTCGCCGATGAACGTCGCCTCGCGGGCCCAGCGCTGGGCTTGCTCGAGCTGCTCGTCGGAGAGGACGCCGGCATCGCGGAGGAGCCGGACCTCGCTCCGCATGTTGGTGTCGAGCAGGTAAGGGCCGTCGGTGTTGATGGTGAACTTGACGCCCCGGTCCCAGAAGCGGCGCAGGATCGCGCCGAGCTCGTCCAATGAGCCCACCGCCCGGGTGGCCAGGTTCGAGCTGGGGCAGATCTCAAGGACGATCCCGCGCTCCCGGAGGAGGTCCATGACCCGATCGTCGCGGGCGGCGCAGATGCCGTGGCCGATGCGCTCCGGCTCGAGCTCCTCCACCACCGCCCGCACCCCCTCCGACCCGGTCCCCGCGGTCTCGCCCGTGTGGACCGTGGTCCGTAGACCGGCCTGCCGGGCGGCGGCGAAGAGATCGCGGTACCGCTTCACCTCTGCGGGCATGAGCTCCAGGGCGTGTCGCTCCGTGCCGGCCAAGTCCACCCCGACCACCCCGCGGCGCCGATACCGGGCAGCCTTCTCCACCAGGATCTGGTTCAGCTCCAGGGGGAACTCCCGCGCCAGGCAGAAGATGAGGCCGGCCTGCACGCCGTACTCCATCACCGCCCGGTCCATCCCCCGCAGGGCGGCGTGGATGATGAGGTCGAGGTCGCGCTCGCCCCCCTCGTTCCGCTTCATGGGGTTGAAGCGCAGCTCGATGAGCGAGACCCGCGAGGAGCGGTACTCCTTGCCGATGACCTCGTAGATGCTCCGCTCGAGGGCCGCCGGGGAGGACTGGATGCGCTCGGTCCACTGGTGCATCACGGCCAGGTACTCGTCGAGCGAGCGGACCTTGCCGGGACGAGCGGAGACGAGCTCCTTGAACTCCCAGTAGTCGGAGACGGGCAGTTTGAACCCCTGGTCGTGGGCGATCGACCAGAGGATGTGCGGGGCGACGGCTCCCCCCACGTGGATGTGAAGGTCCGCCAGCTCTCGCGCCATGCGGGTTGTTAGCACGCCCCGCTGACGCCGGCACCTCCAAGAGCGGGCCGCGGCAGGGATGATCGGTTTGAGCGATCCCGAGGTTACGCGCTCCCACGGGGGCGCCTGATGGGTCGGTCGGCCGGACGTCGGAGCGAGCGGCGGCCGCGGCGGCCGGCGCCGGTCGCATCGGCCGCTCGCCCCAGGTCCCTTCGGTGTCGGCGCCGCCGGTCGGAGCCCGGCAGTTCAGCGTGCGGCGGGGTAGACCTCGCCAGGACCTAGGTTGGTGACGGTGTCGGCCGTGGCGGCGACAAGGACGTCGCGGACCCAGCCGAGGAGCGCTTTCCACCGCATGGTCCGGTGCTTGTCAGACCGGAGCGCCGTGGCCCGGAGGAGCGCCAGCACCGTGTAAGCGATCCGGCCTAGGAGCAGGACGACCAGCATCCCGTTTTCGTCTGCCTCGATCCAGGGTCGGTCGTCCTCGGCGAAGGCGGTATCGAAGGTGTTGTGGCTCGACTCGACCCCCCAGTGGCCTCGTACCACCTGGAGCCATTGCGCCGGGGTGAGGTCCTTTGCGGCTGGGCGGGCAAGGCTTCGCGAGCGCGTGGGTAAATTCGCGGCCGGATCTCACTCGAGGTACGGAAAAAGGTGCGGCAGGGATCCTCGCCGATCGCCCGCCGCGGTGCTGTCTGGGTTCTTGTCAGGTAGTTGTTCTGGGCGCGCTTGAGGCTCACGCTCGACTCGGGCAGGGCGCGGACGATCTCGTAGAGGTGGCGTGCAGAGACCGCCAGGGAGCCCTCTCCTGCGGGCCGCGGGCCCCTTGCTCTCGCGGGTCCGAGCGTCCTCGGGGGCGAACGGCTCGGAGGGGCTTCTCCCCTATAGCGGCGCCCCCAGCCCGAGCCCGCACTCCGGGCACTCCACCTCCCCGCCCCCGGGAACGAAGGCGTGACCGCAGGCCGGACAGGTGATCTCGACGCCGGAGTCGAGATCGACGCCCTGGCTGCCTCGCAACGCGGCCTCGAGGGCGGCATCGCCTTCGAGCAGGCTCTTCCAGTCACCGCCGAGGACCTGATGGGCCCGTTCCGCTTCCTCACCGGGAACGTAGAGGTTCCACAAAGGCTGCATCTGCTCCCGCTCGTTGGCGGGCGGTACCCGCTCCATCTGCGGCGAAAGCCCATCCGCCTCGAGCAAGGCCTTCATCTCCCGCACGCTGGCGTAGTCGGAGCGAGTGAGGGGGAGGAGGCCGTCGGCGGCAGCCGCGCAGGTCACGCACCTCCCGTCGCCTTCGAGCGGGGTGGAGCAGGTTGGACATCTCTCCATGAGGCGACCTCCGGCCGGGGATCCGGAGATGATAGCTTTTGCTGCCGACCTCGGGTGAATGGTGTCGCTCCCTGGGCGGCCAAGGCCTCGCGTCGGCGACCGGGAGAGCGGCCGAGGGCGCAACGGGGGGCACGCCCGCCCGGTGCGCTCAGCGGGGCCCGGGGGCAAGGGGAGCGCAACCGAACGTGCACCACTTCACCGCGTGCCGCTCGGGGTGGGCGACCCGGATGTCGCTCGTCGCGGCGAGCGGCACCGGCGTGGAGGGGAGCGAACGGGGGGCAGGGCCCCACCGTCCGAGGACCGCGCCGGGGGAGAGCCCTCCTTGCCCGATCGAGCGTCCGCCGAGAGAGGTCCGCGCCACCACGGGAGCCGCTATATACTGTGCGTCCCATGGTCCTGGACGGGAAAGGGCTCGCGGCCCGGGTGCGGGCCGAGGTGGCAGGGGAGGTGACCGCGCTCCGGGCGAGGGGCCTCGTTCCGGGTCTGGGGGTGATCCGCGTGGGCGACGACCCCGGGTCGGCTATCTACGTGAAGGGCAAGCGGAAGGATTGTGCGGAAGTGGGGATCGCCTCGGTGGAGCACCACCTTCCGGAAACGGCCGCCCAGGCCGAGATCGTCTCCCTCGTCGGCTCGCTCAATCGGGACCCCGCTGTCCACGGCATCCTGGTCCAGCTGCCGCTCCCGGAGCATGTGGACGAGCAGGTGGTTCTCGACGCCCTCTCTCCGGCCAAGGACGCGGACGGTTTCCATCCCTGCAACGTGGGATCGCTCTCGATCGGCATCCCCGGGATCCCCCGCCCCTGCACGCCCGCCGGGGTGATGCGGCTGCTCGACGAGGCGGGGGTGGAGCTCAAGGGGAAGCGGGCCCTGGTGGTGGGCCGCTCCAACATCGTGGGGAAGCCCATGGCGCTCATGCTGCTCGAGCGCCACGCGACCGTCACCCTCGCTCATTCGCGGACCGTGAATCTGGCGGACGAGGTAGCTCGGGCGGAGGTCGTGGTCGCCGCCGTCGGCCGCCCCGAGCTGATCCGGGGCTCATGGATCCGGCCGGGGGCGGTGGTGGTGGACGTGGGGATGAACCGGCTCGCCGAGGGCAAGCTCGTCGGGGACGTGGAGTTCGCGGCCGCCGCCGAGCGGGCCTCGGCCATCACCCCGGTCCCGGGCGGCGTCGGGCCGATGACCCGCGCCATGCTGCTCGTCAACACGGTGGAGCTGGCCCGGCGTGCGGCGCATTAGGGACCAGACCGTCGAACGGTGGGGCGTCTGCGGCGACCCGGTTGCGCAGGTCGTTCCCCTCGGCTAGGGCAAGCACCTGTTCCATCGCCGGCCGCGGCGATTGGCTTCGCTTGACCCCTCCGAGCCCGCCGGGGACAATCCCGCTCTCCCCGAGGCCCCATGGCTCTTCGAACGCCGCTGTACGAGACCCACCGGAAGGCCGGAGCGCGTCTGGTCGAGTTCGCCGGCTTCGACATGCCGGTCCAGTACGCCGGCCTGCTCGCCGAGCACGAGGCGGTCCGCACCCGCGTCGGACTCTTCGACGTCTCGCACATGGGCGAGGTGGTGTTCCGGGGCCCCGGGGCGCTCGCCTCGCTGAACCGGCTCTTCACGAACGACCTCGGCCGGGTCGTGGACGGGCAGGCGCAGTACGGCTGTCTCTGCCGGGAGGACGGCGGCATCGTGGACGACGTGGTGGTCTACCGACGCGCCGCCGACGATCTGCTCGTGTGCGTGAACGCGGCCAACCGGCGGAAGGACTTCGAGTGGCTCGCCGCCCGGGCCGGAAGGGACGTCGGCGTGGCCGACGAGTCGGACGCCTGGGCGCAGCTCGCCCTGCAGGGCCCGCTCGCCGCACAACTCTTGCAGCGGCTCACGAACGCCAACCTCTCCGCCCTCCGCTCCTATCGCTTCGCGAAGGGTGAGGTCGCGGGAGTCCCCTGCCTCGTGGCCCGGACCGGCTACACCGGCGAGGACGGGATGGAGATCTTCTCCCCCTCGGGCGAGGCGGTGCGCATCTGGGAGGAGATCATGGAGGCCGGCCGGCACGAGAAGGTGGCCGCCTGCGGGCTCGGGGCGCGCGACTCGCTTCGGCTGGAGATGGCCTACCGGCTCTACGGCGTGGACATGGATGACCGGACCACGCCGCTCGAGGCGGGCCTCGGTTGGGTGGTGAAGCTCGACAAGGGGGACTTCGTCGGGCGCGAGGCCCTCGTGCGCCAGAAGGAGCAGGGCGTGGCCCGGAAGCTGGTCGGCTTCGTCCTGACCGAGCCGGGGATCGCCCGCCACGGGTACCCGGCGCTCCAGGAGGGCCGTCCGGTGGGGGAGGTGACGAGCGGGACCCGGAGCCCCACGCTCGCGACCTCCATCGGTCTCGCCTACCTCCCCCCGGCCCTCGCCGCCGAGGGCTCCACCTTCGCCGTGGACATCCGCGGCCGACCCGTGTCCGCACGCGTCGTGAAGACCCCGTTCTACACGCGCAGTCGATGAGGAGGAGCAGATGGACTTCCCTGACGACCTCCGCTACACGCGGGAGCACGAGTGGGCCCGGAGGAAGGGGCGCAACGTGGTGGTCGGAATCACCGAGTACGCCCAGGACCAGCTGGGAGACGTGGTCTACCTCGAGCTCCCGGACGTGGGCGACGCCGTCAAGCGCGGCGAGTCGTTCGGGGTGGTCGAGTCGACGAAGGCGGTCTCCGAGCTCTTCGCCCCCGTGTCCGGGAAGGTGGTGGAGGTGAACGATCCGCTCTCCGACGCCCCCGAGGCGGTCAACGAGGATCCGTACGAGGAGGGATGGATGATCGTCATCGAGCCTTCCGACCCGGGTGAGCTGGAGACGCTCATGGATGCCCGGGCGTACCAGGCCTTCGTGGAGGAGCAGGAGTAGGCTTGCGTTACCACCCGCACACCCCCGAGGACGTCCGGGCCATGCTCGAGACGATCGGGGTGGGGAGCCTGTCCGAGCTGCATGGGTCCATCCCCGAGCCGCTTCGGCTGGGCCGGCCGCTCGAGCTCCCCCCCGCCCTGGACGAGATCGCGCTCTTCGCGGAGATGCGCCGGCTCGCGGCTCGAAACGAGACCCGCCATCCCCCGTTCGTGGGGGCCGGCGCCTACCCGCACCACATCCCGGCGGCGGTCGACCAGCTTCTCCTCCGGGGCGAGTTCTTCACCGCCTACACGCCCTACCAGCCGGAGATCTCCCAGGGCACTCTCCAGGCCCTGTTCGAATGGCAAACCTTCGTGTGCCTCCTCACCGGGCTCGAGGTCGCGAACGCCTCCATGTACGACGGCGCGAGCGCGACCGCGGAGGCTGCCCTCCTGGCCGGGCGGGTGACCGGGCGCCGCAAAGTGGTGGTGAGCGCCGCCCTCCACCCGGAGTACCGCAAGGTGATTTCGACCTATCTCCGCTCGAGCCCGCTTTCGGTGGTCACCGTCCCCTTCGGACCCGACGGACGGACCGACCTCGAGGCCCTCGGGCGCGAGGTGGACGGCGAGACGGCCTGCGTCCTCGTCGGTTACCCCGGGTTCCTGGGCGTGGTCGACGCGCTGCCCGAGGTGGCCCACATCGCGCGGGAGAAGGGCGCCCTCTCGGTGGCAGTCACCGCCGAGGCGGTCTCGCTCGGGCTCCTCGCCCCCCCCGGGCAGCTTGGGGCCGACCTCGCGGTGGGGAGCTTCCAGAGCTTCGGGAACCCCCTCGGCTTCGGGGGGCCCGCCCCCGGGTACTTCGCGACTCGCGAGGCCCACCTGCGCCAGATGCCGGGCCGGATCGCCGGCGCCACGGTCGACAAGCACGGCCGGCGCGGGTTCGTCCTCACCCTCTCCACCCGCGAGCAGCACATCCGGCGGGAGAAGGCCACCTCCAACATCTGCACCAACTCCGGGCTGTGCGCCCTGGCGGCCACGATCCACCTGTCGCTCCTCGGGCGCCGGGGCCTGTCCCGGCTGGCGCGGCTCAACCACGCGCGGCTCCTGCTCCTCCGCGAGGCCCTGGGGCGGGCGAGGGTCCGGCCGGTCTTCTCCGGCCCGGTCTTCAACGAGCAGGCCTTCGACGTGGGCGACGCCGAGGCGGTGGTGGCCCGTCTGGCCCGCCGCGGCATCGTTGCGGGCGCCCCGCTCTCCCGCTGGTATCGGGAGGCGCCCTGGTCGAAGGGCGCTCTCTTGTGCGTCGCCACCGAGCTGCACAGCCCCGAGCTCATCCGGCTCTTCGCCCAGGCGGTGAGGGAGTAACCATGGCCAACCCCACGGGCTTTCGGCCGAGCGTGGAGGCCGGGGCGGCGAGAGGCGAATCTCCCGAGCCCCCCGGGCTGGGCGGCGGCACCCGCGGCCTGGTCCACGAGGAGCCGCTCGTCTTCGAGCGCGGGTCGACGGGGCGGTGTGGCGTGTCCTTGCCGGAGCCGGAGCTCGGGGTGGATCCGGCTCTCGCCTCGATCCTGCGAGGCGACGATCTGGCCGGGCTGCCGGAGCTCTCCGAGCTCGAGGTGATCCGGCACTTCACGCACCTCTCGACCTGGAATCACGGGATCGACACGGGGTTCTACCCGCTCGGCTCCTGCACGATGAAGTACAACCCGAAGTCGAGCGAGGCCTTGGCCCGCCTTCCCGGCTTCGCCGACCTGCACCCCCTCTCCCCGCCGGAGCTGTGCCAGGGAGCGCTCGAGCTCATGTTCGGCCTGGAGCGAGCGCTCTCGGAGATCGCGGGCATGGACGCGACCACGCTCTCCCCGGCGGCCGGCGCCCAGGG
Source organism: Anaeromyxobacter sp. (assembly GCA_035686075.1). Taxonomy (GTDB): domain Bacteria; phylum Myxococcota; class Myxococcia; order Myxococcales; family Anaeromyxobacteraceae; genus Anaeromyxobacter. Next base: position 55,164 of record DASRZU010000004.1, on the reverse strand, counting down.
TGAGCTGTGCGGGCTCATGCTCATCCGGGCCTTTCACGAGGCGCGGGGCAACCCGCGCAAGAAGGTCCTCATCCCGGACACCGCCCACGGCACCAATCCCGCCTCCTCGGCGCTGAACGGCTACGGCGTGGTGCAGCTTCCCTCCAACCCGGATGGCCGGCTCCACCCCGAGGTGGTGAACGCGGCCATGGACGAGGAGGTGGCCGCGATCATGATCACGAACCCGAACACCCTGGGCGTGTTCGAGAGCCACGTGGCCGAGATCGCCGAGATCGTCCATGGCCGCGGCGGGCTCGTGTACGGCGACGGCGCCAACATGAACGCCCTGCTCGGGGTGGCCCGGCCCGGCGACATGGGCTTTGACGTCATGCAGTACAACCTCCACAAGACCTTCGCCACCCCGCACGGCGGCGGCGGTCCCGGGGCAGGCCCCGTGGCGGTGAAGAGGGAGCTCGAGCCCTTCCTGCCCCTGCCCCTCGTCGTGCGGGAGGGGGCGGCCTACCGGCTCGTCACCGATCCGGCGGAGCGTCCGAGGACCATCGGCAAGCTGCGCGAGTTCTGGGGCAACTTCGGCATGTTCGTGCGCGCCTGGGCCCTCCTCCGCGAGTGGGGACCGCAGGGCGCTCGGGCCACGAGCGAGCTGGCGGTGCTGAACGCGAGCTACCTCAGGGCGCGGCTCGCGGGGGCCTTCCACCTGCCCTACTCGACCGCGTCGCTCCACGAGGTCGTCTTCGACGACCGGAACCAGAGGGCGTCCGGGGTCACGACCATGGACCTGGCCAAGCGGCTCATCGACCACGGTTTCCACCCCCCCACGATCTACTTCCCGCTGGTGGTCCAGGGGGCGCTCATGATCGAGCCCACCGAGACCGAGTCGAAGGAGACGCTCGACGCCTTCGCCGACGCGCTCCTCGCCATCGCCGACGAGGCCCGGCGGGACCCGGAGGCGGTGAAGGCCGCCCCGACGAGGCCGGTGCGCGCCCGGCTGGACGAGACCCGCGCGGCCCGGAAGCCCTGGCTCCGCTGGAGGCCGGGGGGTGGCGCGCCCTAACCGGGCTGCCGCCCCGCCCGGATCTGCGAGGGGGGATGGGCCTCCCGGCTGGCGGCGCGGTCCTCCAACGTTCTCTCGTACTCATCGTGAAACAGGGACCCGAGGAGGTCCCTCTTCCGGCTGTGGTGGGCGATGACGACGACGCGCTTCGCACCCGGCGTGGAGACGGTTGCCTGCTCCGTCTCCTTGAGGCCTCCTCGCCAGGGGGGGCGAAACGGGGAGGAGCCTTCCGGGCCGGTCAGTCGCCGTAGTGTGGCCGAACCGGGATGGCGCGGTTCATGACGAGGATCATCCCGAACGAGAAGCTGACCTCGTTGTTCGCGTCGAGGAGCCCGGCCGGCACGTTGTAGAACGGCGAGGCGGCCCGGACCGCCCGCACCGCCTCGCGGTCGAGGAAGTCCAGGCCACTCGACTCGGTGACGTGGATGTCCTTGATGGCGCCCTTGGCATCGAGGACCACGTGGAGCCCGGTCGCGCGCTCGGGCCGATCCCCGAACATCGTGCCGTTCGGATCCCGCTCCTGGTACACGATCGCCGGCCGCCAGTGCGCGGTCACGTCCTGCTTGAAGCGGTTCCAGAAGGTGGCGAACTTGAAGGCCCGGGTGTTGAGGGCGGTGGCGTCGCCCTCCTCGATGTCCCGGTCGATGTAGTCGTTGCTCGGGCCGGCGGCGATGCGGGACATGCTCTCCACGCTGGGCAGTAGCCGCGGATCGCCCGCCCTCCGGCTCCCCGCCTGCGCCTCGCCCGGAGCGCCGGGCTTTCCGAGCCCCTCGTCGGCCTCGGGAGGTCGGGGCGCCGATCGGTTTCCTGTCGTCCCGGGGAGGCCGGGGCGCGCGGGGGGCTCGAGCATGGCGAGCCGCTCGTCGGGCCCGGGGGCCTCGGAGTTCTGGGGGGCGCGCTTCTCGGGAGCGGGCGTCTCGGCGGGCTTCTCCTGCCCGACCTTCCCCGCCGTGCCCCCCTGCCCCGCCTTCGCCTCCCGGGTCTCCGCCGCGTCGCCGCCCTCGCCCGGGTTACCCTTTGCGACCTGCTTCCCCTTGGCGCCCTCGGTCGGCGCCGGCGCCCGCTTCTCGAACACCTCGGTGCCGGCCCAGCGCGACCTCGTCTCCTTCTCCACGCGGTTGTCCCGGTCGGACAAGAAACGGGTTTTGTCGGGTGGACGCGAGTCAGGTGATGGGGCGACGTCTACCACCTGGCCCTTGGCCCGCCGCTCCGCCGGAGGCGGCGGGGCGACCTTGGGGGGAGGGGACGGGAGGGGGACTTGCTGCGCCGGCGCCGCCTGCGCCTGCGGCAGCGGTCGTACCGGAGCGAGGGGCGACGCTCCGGCGATGGCGCGGTTCGCGTTCCACTGGTCGGTGGAGAGGGCTTCCAGGGCGACCCGGGTCGGCTGCACGGGCTTCGGGAGGTCGAAAGCCCCGAGGCGCGACAAGAGGACGAGCAGGAGGGCGTTTAGGGCGAACGAGACGAGAGCGGCGGCTGCGACCCGAGCGGCCGGCCTGTCGGTAACCCTCTTGCGGCGCAGGCTCGGGCCGAGGAACGCCATAATCTCTGGGATGTTAACAGCGTGGGAGAAGTTTTCATCCCCTCGAAGGACGGCCCTCCCTGCGACCGGCGGGGCGATTGATCTCCACTCGAAGCCTCTGTAAAGAGCCGGCGCGAAATGCCATCCGAGGTCGCGATGACCCGGGCCAGGAAACCTAGGCCCCTTTTCGCCGCCGTTTTTTCTGTGGCGGCGTTGGCGCTTGCCTACCTGGGTCTACAGGGCCTGTCGCACAGGCAAGTCGCCGCGGCCGCCCTTCGAAGCAGGATCCTCGCGGGGCTACAAGACCACCTCGGGCCCGCCGAGCTTGGCCCCGAAGTGGGCGTGGACTGGCTCTTTCGGGTCCACTGCGGTCCGGTCTTCGTCCGAGGGTTGCGCCGCGGCGATCCTCCCCTCCTCACGATCCGCTCGATCCGGTTTCGGCCCGACTTCATGGCGATCCTCATGGGCCACCCTCGGGCGGCGAGCATGAGGCTCGAGGGGGTCCTCCTCGACTTGCCCGACCGGGCTGGCGCCGCTCGCGAAGCTCTTCGGCGGCTTTTTCGCCGTCCCCGCGTCCCGGTCCAGTCCGACGAGGGGTCTCGCGCCTCGGCCGGTCCGCTGCTCAGGGTTCAGGACCTCACCGTCGCCTTCTTCGCGGAGGGGAAGCGGATCGCGTCCGGGCCGATCCAGGCGAACCTGTTCCGGAGCCGTGATGCGGCCGGACGGAGCTCGACAGCCGTGGACCTCAGCTTTCCGGGGAGCGGCCAGGGCACCGTCTCGATGGTCGAGGACGATCACGGTTGGCACGCCACGGCGCGCGTCGAGAGGGTCGGTCCAGGCGCCGTGCCCCCCGCGCTCCGCTCGCTCGCTTCGGGGTGGACCTCCGGGACCGTCTCGATTGCTCTCTCGGGGGATGCGACCCCCTCGCTTCGCGCGGCGAGTGCCCGTCTCGAGATTCGGGTGGACGGGCTCGAGGCGCGCGCCGCGGCCCTCGCGGCGGAACCGGTCGGTCCGTTCGACTTCCGTGCCGAGGGTGAAGTCACGTGGAGCGCCGAGGGGCGGCGTCTCGCCGTGCCGGGGGCGAGGTTCGAGCTGCCCGGGGGGGCCGAGGTGCTCCTCGACGGTCGGCTCTCGGTGAGCGAGCGATTGCCCTTCGAGGTGGACGCCTGGGCTTCCGGGGTCGATTTCCTCCGCACCGTCTCGGCGCTGCCGCCCCCGCTTTCGCTCCCCGCCGCTGCCCCCCATCCGGGCGGATCCCTCGACGCGCGCGCCAGAGTTGCGGGGCCGCTTTTCGACCCGTCAGGCTGGGCGGTCGAGGCATCGCTCGACCTTTCCCGAATGCGGGAGGCGGCTCGCCGTGCCGCGCCGGTGCCGCTGCTCGCCTCCTTCGTGAAGCGGGCGGAGGACGAGTGGGGACCGCCGCAGGACATCGTGGTCGGGCCCGAGAACCCCGGCTTCGTCCCGATCGCGGAGCTCCCTCGCTACCTCGTCCGCGCGGTGACGGCTGCCGAGGACGCCGGCTTCTTCGCTCATTCCGGGTTCGATTTCGAGGAGCTGCGCAACGCCGCGGTGGAGGGCGCCCAGCAGGGCCGGGTGGTGCGCGGCGGCTCGACCATCTCGCAGCAGCTCGCCAAGAACCTGTACCTCTCGCCGGAGAGGACCCTCGCGAGGAAGATTCGCGAGGCCGAGGCCACGGTGGCGCTCGAGGCCACGGTCCCGAAGCAACGGCTCATGGAGATCTACTTGAACATGGTCGAGTGGGGCCCCGGCCTCTACGGGATCGGGCCCGCGGCCCTTCACTGGTTCGGGAAGGACGCGCGCGACCTCACCCCGAAGGAGGCGGCCTTCCTCGCGACCGTGATCCCGAACCCCGTCCGGTATCACGCCATGTGGGACCGCGGGTTCGTGGGCGAGGCCTGGGAGCGCCGCGTGGACGAGCTCCTCCTCACCATGAACGGCCAGGGTAACCTCTCGGACGAGGAACTCGACGCTGCGCTCAGGGAGCCCATCGTGTTCGCGCGCCCTGCGGCGGAGGGCGACGCCCCACGGTCGGGCGAGGGGCCGGGGGACCCTCCTCCCCCGGCGCCGCGGGCCGGATCGGGCCGACGCGGCCGGACCCCGCTCCGGTGAGGGGGGAACCCTTGCCGGGTCCGCTCACTTGTCGCGGTAGGTGATGCGGCCCCGGGTAAGGTCGTAGGGTGAAAGCTCGAGCTTGACGCGGTCCCCCGGGATGATGCGGATGTGGAACTTCTTCATCTTCCCCGAGGCGTAGGCGAGGACCACGGGTCCCTGGTCGACCTTCACGCGGTACATCCCGCCCGCGAGGGCCTCCTCGACCGTACCCTGGACCTCGATGCCCGCTTCCTTCTCGCTCATCAGCTTCCTTTCCCCCTGCCGGGCCCCCGAGGCCCAGGTTTCACCCTGACGACCATGCTGCCACGGCCGACCGGCCGCCATCTTTCGGAAGCGAGAGCGGCCTCGGTCTCCCGAGGCCGCTCAGGCGCGCAACGCTGCGAACCGATTAGGCCCGGCGGACGTTCGCCGCCTGAAGGCCCTTGGGGCCCTGGGTGACGTCGAACTCCACCTTCTCCCCCTCCTTCAGGGTACGGAACCCGTCCATCTGGATGGCGGTGTGGTGCACGAAGACGTCCTCCCCGCCCTCCTGGGAGATGAAACCATATCCCTTCGCATCGTTGAACCATTTCACGGTGCCGTTCGCCATCGCTTCACGCTTCCTTCATTGCTCACATCGAGCCGCCCACCGGCCCACGGAGCCCCGGGGCACGGACCCTGGGCTCGGGCGCGGAATATCCCCGAAACGAGAGAGGACCGTCAAGCGCGGCGCGCCTCGAAGCTCGCCCCTCCAGAAGACGACCGGGCCAGTCCTCGTCCTTGAAGAGAGAGCGCGAGATCGAGCGCGCCTTTGGCCACGGGCCGGGGAGACCCTCGGCGACCTCTCCCCTCGAGAGATGAGAGGGAGGCTTTCCTCGCCTCGGGGAGGTGGTTCCGAGGGCCCTCGCGCCCCCCTTCCTTCGAAGGCCGAGGCGCGAAGGGCGGTTGCGGGGCTTCGGGAGGGAGCGCCCGCCCGCGCCAGGCGACTCTCGATTGCTCTGGATCAGGCCGTGCCGGGACGTCCTTCGGGCGCGAAGCAGAACCGGGTCGCGCTCTCGGGTGGTCCTCGAGGGAGGCGGCTTCCCACCCCGGGGGATCGGTGCTCTATATCGGGAGGTGCGCACCCTGGGTGTCGATCTCGGGCGGGTGCGGATCGGTCTCGCTCTTGCCGACGACGTCCTCCGGATCGCCCGCCCCCTCGCGACCCTCCGCCGCCGCGGCGAGGCGGAGGACCTCGCGGCCATCGCCCGGCTCGCGCGGGACTACGAGGTGAGCCGTGCCGTGCTCGGCCTCCCCTTGAACATGGACGGAAGCGAGGGCCCCATGGCCCTGTTGGCCCGCGCCTTCGAGCCTCGGCTCGCGGCCGCGCTGGGCGTCCCGGTGGAGCTCTTCGACGAAAGGCTGTCGTCGTTCGAGGCGGAGAGTCGCTTGCGCGAGAGGGGGGTTTCATCGAAGGATCGGAGAGGAAGGGTGGACGAGGAGGCGGCAGCGGTGATCCTCCAGGGCTGGCTCGAGAGGAGCGCCGGGTGAAGCGGGCGGTCTTTGCCTATTTGGCGCTGGTCTTGCTCGCGGGAACGCTCGCGCTCGGAATTACCTGGTGGGAGGTCGCGCGCTTTCGGAGCACTCCCTACGGCGGACCGGAGGAGAAGGTGGTGGTGGTCCCTCCGGGCGCCTCGGCTCGCGCGGTCGTCCGCCTTCTGGCCCAGGCCGGGGTCTTCTCCCACGAGCGGAGCGCCTGGCTGTACGTCCGCTACATCCGGCGGGATGGGCGCTCCTTCAGGGCGGGGGAGTACTCCTTCGCCGGCGCGGTCACGCCGGATGAGGTCCTGGAGAAGGTCCACTTGGGACTCGTGAAGCTGTACCGCTTCACGGTGGCCGAGGGGCTACGCGCGGACGAGATCGCCGAGGTGGTGGGGCGGACGGGGCTCGTGCGGGCGGAGGACTTTCTGGCGGTGGCCCGCGACCCGGCCGTGGCGAGCTCGCTCGGGCTCCCCTACCCCGGCCTGGAGGGATTCCTCTTTCCGGACACCTACACGGTGGCCCGCGGGGTCTCGGCCCGGGGCATCGCAGACATGATGGTGGCGCGCTTCAAGGAGGAGTACGCGCGCGCCGACGCCCGGCGGAAGCCGAAGGTGACGCTCGACCTCGGGCAAGCGGCGACCCTGGCATCGATCGTGGAGAAGGAGACCGGACAAGAGGCCGAGCGCCCGCGGATCGCCTGCGTCTTCCAGAACCGATTGCGGCTGGGCATGCGGCTCCAGACCGACCCCACGGTGATGTATGCGGCCATGCTCCGGACCGGGCACTTCTCGAAGAACATCACCCGGGCCGACCTGCTCGCGCCGCACCCGTACAACACGTACACCACCGCCGGCCTTCCTCCCGGGCCCATCGCCAGCGCCGGGGCGGCTTCCCTCCAGGCGGTCCTCGCGCCGGATCCGTGCGACGACCTCTACTTCGTGTCGCGCAACGACGGGTCGCACCAGTTCTGTCCCGACCTCCGCTGCCACAACGCGGCGGTGAAGACCTGGCAGATCGATTTCTTCCGGCACCCGCGCTAGAGCCCGGCCCGTCACACCCGATGGGGTCCGCCCGGCGGCGGGGCGGCGGACTGCATCTTGCCCCGCGGACTCTTATGCTCCCTCCGGCAGGAAGGTCTTTAGCCGGCGGCCGGCCCACTCGGCGGCAGGCGAGGAGCGTGATGAGAGAACCTCGGGAAATCGGGAGCGGGCTGATCGCCCGGATCGCCTCGCTCCAGGATCGGCAGGGGTACTCGGAGCAGCACTGGGAGGGGTCCTTCGAGGACTACCTCCACATCGTGAGGCAGAACCCCAAGGTCGCGCGGACGGCCTTCCAGCGCGTCTACGACATGATCTTGTCCCACGGGAAGACCGAGTACATCGACAACAAGAAGAAGCTCGTCCGCTACAACTTCTTCACCGACCCGGATTTCGGCGGCAAGGACGCCATCTACGGCCTCGACATCCCGCTCATGAAGCTCGTCAACGTCTTCAAGAGCGCGGCCCAGGGGTACGGGACGGAGAAGCGGGTCATCCTCCTGCACGGGCCGGTGGGGTCCTCGAAGTCGACGATCGCGCGCTTGCTCAAGAAAGGGCTCGAGGCCTACTCGAAGACCGGCGAGGGGGCGCTCTACACCTTCGCCTGGGACATCGAGAGGGTGAATCTCGACGGGCAGAAGCGGCGAGAGATCATGCCCTGCCCGATGCACGAGGAGCCGCTCCACCTCGTCCCGCAGGAGTGGCGGCCCCGGGTGCACGCCGAGCTCTGCCCGCCCGAGTCGGGCTTCTCCATCCCCGATACCGGCGACCTCTGTCCCGCCTGCCGCTACGTCTACCGGGATCTCATGACCGAGTACAAGGGCGACTGGGAGCGGCTGCTCCAGCACGTGCGCGTGCGCCGCCTCATCCTCTCGGAGAAGGACCGGATCGGGGTGGGCACCTTCCAGCCCAAGGACGAGAAGAACCAGGACTCCACTGAGCTCACCGGCGACATCAACTACCGGAAGATCGCCGAGTACGGATCGGACTCCGACCCTCGCGCCTTCAACTTCGACGGCGAGTTCAACATCGCCAACCGGGGCATCATCGAGTTCGTGGAGATCCTGAAGCTCGACGTGGCCTTCCTCTACGACCTGTTGGGCGCCACCCAGGAGCACAAGATCAAGCCCAAGAAGTTCCCCCAGACCGACATCGACGAGGTCATCATCGGGCACACCAACGAGCCCGAGTACAAGAAGCTCCAGTCGAACGAGTTCATGGAGGCGCTGCGCGACCGGACCGTCAAGATCGACATCCCGTACATCAGCCGGCTCGACGAGGAAGTGAAGATCTACGAGCGCGACTACAACAGCCACAAGATCCGGGGCAAGCACATCGCTCCCCACACCCTGGAGATGGCGGCGATGTGGGCGGTGCTGACCCGGCTCGAGGAGCCGAAGAAGCACAACCTCACCCTGGTGCAGAAGCTCAAGCTCTACAACGGCAAGACCCTGCCCAACTTCACCGAGGACAACATCAAGGAGCTGCGCAAGGAGGCGGCCCGAGAGGGCATGGAGGGCATCAGCCCGCGCTACGTGCAGGACAAGGTCTCGAACGCCCTCGTCTCGGACAAGGGGGACGGCTGCGTCAACCCCTTCATGGTGTTGAACGAGCTCGAGGCGGGGCTCCGCCAGCACTCGCTCATCTCCTCGGAGGATCAGCGCAAGCGCTTCCGCGAGCTCCTTACCGACGTGAAGCGCGAGTACGAGGACGTGGTGAAGAACGAGGTCCAGCGCGCCATCAGCGCGGACGAGGACGCCATCACCAAGCTCTGCGCCAACTACATCGACAACATCAAGGCCTACACCCAGCGGGAGAAGGTGCGCAACAAGTACACCGGCCAGTACGAGGAGCCCGACGAGCGGTTGATGCGCTCGATCGAGGAGAAGATCGACATCGCCGAGAGCCGCAAGGACGACTTCCGGCGCGAGATCATGAACTACATCGGGGCCCTGGCCATCGAGGGGAAGACCTTCAACTACCGGACCAACGAGCGGCTCCACAAGGCGCTCGAGCTGAAGCTGTTCGAGGACCAGAAGGACTCGATCAAGCTGAAGAACCTGGTGGCATCGGTGGTCGACCGTGAGACCCAGGAGAAGATCGACGTGGTGAAGCAGCGGCTCATCAAGAACTACGGCTACTGCGAGGTCTGCTCCACCGACGTGCTCAACTTCGTCGCCTCCATCTTCGCGCGAGGGGACGCCAAGGACTAGCGTGGCGGGGTCGAGAGGCGGAGGGGTGCGCGTCCCATGTCCTTGAAGATCAAGCAGGACCACGCCCGATTCCGGGACATCGTGCGCGGCCGGATCAAGCGCAACCTGAAGAAGTACATCCAGAAGGGAGAGATGATCGGGAAGAAGGGGAAGGACTTCATCACCATCCCCGTCCCGACCATCGACATCCCCCACTTCCGCTTCGGGGAGAAGTCGCAAGGGGGCGTCGGCCAGGGGGAGGGCAATCCCGGAGATCCTCTCTCCCCCGCCGACGGGCAGGCGGGGAGCGGCCAGGCCGGTCAGGGCGAAGGGAAGCACGTCCTCGAGGTGGACGTCTCCCTCGAGGAGCTGGCCGACATCCTGGGGGAAGAGCTTTCCTTGCCCCGCATCCAGCCCCGCGGCCGAGACCGGATCGTCACCACCCGGATCAAGTACACCGGCATCTCGCCCTCCGGCCCGGAATCGCTGCGCCACTTCAAGCGGACCTACAAACAGGCCCTTCGCCGGCAGATCGCGAGCGGCGCCTACAACTACCTGCGGCCGGTGGTGGTCCCGGTGCGCGAGGACCGCCGCTACCGGACCTGGAAGCAGGTCCCCCTCCCCGAGACCAACGCCGTCATCATCTACATGATGGACGTGTCGGGCTCGATGGGGGACGAGCAGAAGGAGATCGTCCGGATCGAGTCCTTCTGGATCGACACCTGGTTGCGGCGCCACTACAAGGGGCTCGAGTCTCGGTTCATCATCCACGATGCCGTGGCCCGCGAGGTCGACCGGGAGACCTTCTTTCACACGCGCGAGTCGGGGGGAACGATGATCTCCTCCGCCTACAAGCTCGCCCTGGAGATGATCGAGACCGACTACGGCGCCTCGTCCTGGAACATCTACCCCTTCCACTTCTCCGACGGCGACAACTGGAGCGCCGACGACACCCGGGTGTGCGTGGAGATCTTGCGGGAGAAGGTGCTGCCGGTGGTGAACCTCTTCTGCTACGGCCAGGTGGAGAGCCCCTATGGCTCGGGCCAGTTCATCAAGGACCTGCGCGAGGCGGTGGGATCGCGGGAGAACGTGGCGCTCTCCGAGATCGCCGACAAGGACGCCATCTACTCCTCCATCAAGCAGTTCTTGGGATCGGGAAAGTGAAGGGTTCCGCGCCGCCAACCTGTGGACCCTGCCCCTCGGCGCGGGAGCGGGGCCTTCCCCCCCGGTAGGCTGACATGGACAAGCACACCCACCTCCCCGCCCACCTCCACGACATCCGCCAGAAGGTCGAGAGGTACGCCCGCGAGTACGGGCTGGACTTCTTCGACACCGTCTTTGAGGTGCTGGGCTTCGACGAGATCAACATGGTGGCCGCCTACGGCGGCTTCCCCAACCGCTACCCCCACTGGCGGTTCGGGATGGAGTACGAGCGGCTGTCCAAGGGGTACGAGTACGGGCTCTCCAAGATCTACGAGATGGTGATCAACAACGACCCGTCGTACGCCTACCTGCTCGAGTCCAACATGGACGTGGACCAGAAGCTGGTCATGGCTCACGTCTTCGGCCACGTCGACTTCTTCAAGAACAACTTCATGTTCCGGCACACCAACCGGAAGATGATGGACCAGATGGCCAACCACGCCACCCGGGTGCGGCGCTACCAGGACAAGCTCGGGGTGGAGGGGGTGGAGGACTTCATCGACCGGGCCCTCTCCATCGAGAACCTGGTCGACTACCAGTCACCCTACGTGAAGCGCCGGCCCGACCCCCGCCCCGACGGCGAGCCCGAGGAGCGGGTGGTGGCGCGCGGGTTCAAGACCGATCGCGAGTACATGCGCGAGTACATCAACCCGCCCGCCTTCCTGGAGGCGGAGCAGAAGAAGCTCGACGAGGAGGCGGCCCGGAAGAAGAAGTTCCCCGAGCGGCCGGAGCGGGACGTGCTCCTCTTCCTCCTCGAGCACGCCCCCCTCGAGCGCTGGGAGCACGACGTCCTCTCCATCGTGCGCGAGGAGGCCTACTATTTCGCTCCCCAGGGCCAGACCAAGATCATGAACGAGGGCTGGGCCACCTACTGGCACTCGAAGATCATGACCGAGCGGGCCCTGGACGCCTCCGAGATCGTCGACTACGCCGACCACCACTCCGGCACCCTCGCCACCCACCCCGGCCAGCTCAACCCCTACAAGCTCGGGGTCGAGCTCTGGCGCGACATCGAGGATCGCTGGAACAAGGGGCGCTTCGGCAAGGAGTACGACGAGTGCGACTCCTTCGTGGAGCGCAAGCACTGGGACAAGCGGCTGGGCCTGGGACGGGAGAAGATCTTCGAGGTCCGCAAGCACTGCAACGACGTCACCTTCATCGACGAGTTCTTGACCCTCGAGTTCTGCGTCCAGCAGAAGCTGTTCACTTTCGGATACAACGAGAAACACCAGCGCTGGGAGATCATGGAGCGCGAGTTCCGGAAGGTGAAGGACAAGCTCCTGCACATGCTGACCAATTTCGGGCAGCCCCGGATCGCGGTGGAGGACGGCAACTACGAGAACCGGGGCGAGCTCTACCTCGTCCACAAGCACGATGGCGTGGACCTGAGGCTCGACTACGCCCGAGACACCCTAAGGAACCTGCAGTCGCTCTGGCGACGCCCGGTGAACCTCCACACCAAGGTGGAGGGACGGGGGACGCTCTTCCGGTTCGACGGCCGCGAGCACTCGGATCGGCGGGCCGACCTCTAGGGTGGACTGGCCCGCGGGGGGCCACGGCGCTCCCAGGATGCCCCTTTCGGCCTGTCCCTTGCCCCTGGTACACTCCGCCGATGCCTGGCCCCCGACGCGATGACGCCCCCGGGCGCCGAACGCTCCCCGTCGCCCTGGCGGCGATCGGATTCTTGAGCGTTCTCACCCTGGCGGGGGCCGGGGCGGCGGGCCTCCTGCCGTCCCTGCCGAGAGACGCCCCCGAGCCGACCTTCCGGACAGTCCTCTTGCCCACCCCGGCCCTGCCCACGCTGCCGGAGCAGGCCCCGCCCGAGGCCCCCCCCGTCGAGCGCTTCCGCGCCCTGACCGTGCGCCTCGCCCGGAACCAGACGCTCGCCCAGGCGCTCTACAAGCTGCAGCTGCCCGCGGCCGACGTGAACGGGATCGTGGAAGCCTTGACCGGCCTCTTCCCCTTCAACCGCTCCCGCCCCGGCGACCAGCTCCGGGTCGAGCGCCGCGAGGGGGAGGCCTCGATCCACCGCTTGAGCGTACGGCAGGGTCCGGCGGACGAGTGGATCGTCGAGCGGCTCGACGACGGGAGCCTGCGCGCAAGCAAGCGGCCCGCGGACCTCGTCACCGCGGTCGCCCGGGTGGAGGTGACCATCGAGGGGTCGCTCTGGTCCAGCCTCGAGAAGGCCGGCGAGTTGCCGGAGCTGGCGGTGCTGGCGAGCGACGTGCTCGCCTGGGACGTCGACTTCTACCTCGACGTCCGGAGCGGAGACCACCTGCGGGTCCTGGCGCAGAAGGTGTCCGTCGACGACCGGCTCCTCCGCTATGGCGAGATCCTCGCGGTGGAGTACGACGGTGCCGCGACCGGGGAGAAGCGGCTCTTTCGCTATACCGATCCTTCGGGACAGTCGAGCTACTACGACGAGAACGGGCAGAGCGCTCGGCGCGGGTTCTTGAAGTCGCCCCTCAAGCTCGCGCACATCACCTCCGGCTTCGGCAACCGGGTGCATCCCCTCCTCGGCTTCGAGCGGGCTCACCAGGGCATCGACTACGGCGCGCCGGCGGGGACGCCGGTCTGGGCGGTGGGGGACGGCACCGTCCGCCAGGCCGGTGTGAACGGGGACTGCGGCAAGTCGGTGACGCTGCGCCATCGCAACGGTCTCGAGACGGTCTATTGCCACCTCTCCTCGGTGACCGTCTCGGTGGGGAGAAGCGTCTCGCAGAAGGAGGTCATCGGCACGGTCGGGTCGACGGGCCTCGCCACCGGGCCTCACCTCCACTTCGCGGTGAGGAAGGACGGCCGGTTCGTGAACCCGCTCAAGCTGGAGGTCCCGCGCGACGCTCCGGTGGCGCCCGAGAACCTCGACGACTTCCGCGAGAAGGTGGCCCCCCTGCGGGCCCGGCTCGAGGGGCTTCCGCTGGCGGTGGACTAGAGGAGAGTCGCCGGGCCGGCCGGGTACCTGGCCTCTCCGCCGCGGGGCGCCCGCCTTCCGGTCGACTCGGCGACCAAGGTCCGGGCGGGTCCCCTCCCCGTCCCCCCTCCCGGCGCCGGGGTGAACCGGTGAAGGCCGCGTTCGGGGACCTCGGGCCTTCGGCATCGGCCGAACGGAAGCCGGACTGGGTGCGACCGGGCCAGGTGCGGGGGATGCGAGGATCAGCCCTTCCCCCCTTGCCGCGAGACCGAAAGCACTCGCGCCAAGGCGTCCCGCAACTCTCCGGCTCCGACGGGTGGCTCGCCGCCCTGAGCGCCCGGCGCCTCGTCGGCCCCCGTTCCCGCGAGGAGGACCACCCGGTCGGCCAGCCGGGGATCGTGGCGGATGAGCTCCGCCCGCAGCTCCTGCGCCCGAGCGAGCACCGCGTCGAATCGCTCGCCGTGCGCCACCCGGTCGCGCGCCTGGCTGGGCGACGCCAGCGTGACCTCGTGCTCCTCGCCGATGAGTTCCCGGAGCCGCTCCCCGGCCTCGAGCGCTTCCTCCACCACGAGGATGCGCGCCCGCGAGAGGCTCGGTTCGGCACCGGGCGCGCGGGCGGCGGCCTTGGCGACCGGCAGGACGACGCGGAAGGTGCTCCCCCGCCCCGGCTCGCTCTCCACCTCGATGACCCCGCCCAGCCCTTCCACGATGCTGCGGCAGATCGATAGACCGAGCCCGGTCCCGACCCCGGGGCCCTTGGTCGTGAAGAAGGGTTCGAAGATACGCGGGAGCACCGCCGGGGGGATGCCGGCCCCGGTGTCGGTGACCTCCACGGCCACCCGGTCCGGCCCGAGGAGTCGGGCGGAGAGGCGGATGAGGTTGCCGTGGGGGTGTCCTTCCGGGATGGCCTGGGCGGCGTTCACGAGCAGGTTCACGAACACCTGGGCGAGGCGAGCGGAGTTGCCGACCACCATCGGGACCGGCTCCAGCGCCCGCTCGAAGCGCGCCCGGGCCTGGATCTCGTTCCAGGTCATCCCCACGCAGGAGCGGAGCACCGCCGAGAGGTCGGCCGGCCCCGCGTCCGTCCCCGGAGTCCGGACGAACATGCGCAGGTCGTCGACGATCCGCTTCAGGCGGCCGGTGCCCTCGATGGCGTCCTTGAGCGCCTCCGCCACCTCGCTGCTCTGGGGATCCTCTCCCTGCCGGAGCGCCTCCTCGAGGAACTGGAGGTTCGACGAGACGTAGGCGAGCGGGGTCTTGAGCTCGTGGGCCACGCCCCCGGCCAGGGTCCCCGCCGAGATGAGCCGGTCGGCGAGCGCCAGCCGCGCCAGCACCTCCTTGCGCTCGGTCACGTCGCTCAGGACGGCCAGGGTGGCGCCCGGGCGGATGCCCGGGATCCGCTCGACCTCGATGGCCCGGGGTCCGACCGAGGTGGTTACGGAGGCCTCTCTCGTCTGCCCCCCCGAGACGGCGGCGGAGAGGTCGAGGTCCGTCCGGATGAGCTCCGCGGGTCGATGCCCGCGCAAAGCTTCCCGGGACACGCCGAGGATCCTCGCCCCCGCGGCGTTGACGTCGTTCACTCGTCCGACGTCATCCACGATGGCGAGGCCCTCCCGGGCGTGCTCGAACACGGCCTGGGCCAGCCTTTCCCGGGCCGCGAGCCGCTCCTGCGCGGCCCGGCCGTCGATGGAGGTGGCGAGTACGTTGGAGAGCGTCTCCAGGAAATGGATCTCCTCGCGATCGAGGTGGCGAGGCTCCCGGCCGGCCGCGAGCAGGACCCCGTGCGCCCGGTCCTTCCCGCGCACCGGCACGGCCATGGCACAGGCGAAGCCGCCCTCCTCGAGCAGCGCGTCCGCGAGCCGCCCGTCTCGTTGCAGGTCCTGGACGTGTGCCGGGGCGCCGCTCACCCAGGCGAGGCCGGCCAGCGTCAGCACCACCGGCACGACCCGCTCCCGGGTTCCGGGCGGGAAGCCCGCCTCGGCGCGAACCCTGAGTCCGGCGTCGTCCGGCTCGAGGTACGCACCCGCCGAAAGCTCTGCGGCGCCCGGGCCGAGCGCCACCGCCGCGGCGAGCACGTCGGCGACCTCGGGCAGGCCGAGCGCGAGCTGGCTCACCCGGGCCAGGGTGGCGGCGCGGCGGAGTTGACCCACCACCCGGCGGCCCTCGCCGTCGGGTGCGTCCCGGGTCCTCTCCGCCGCCCCCTCGCTCCACCGGGCCACGACGAAGCGCGGCGCCGAAGGAGGCCACGGCAAGGCGGTGAGCTCCGTTCGCCGAAGCGTCCCGTTCGCGCACCGCACCCGGACCTCCACCGGGATCCCTCGGTCGAGCGGCGCGGAGCGGGCGGCCGCGAGCCGAGGCAGGTCCTCTCCGTGAACGAAGGTCCAGGCGTTCTTCCCCACGACCTCTTCCGGGCGGTAGCCGAAGAAGCGCTCCGCGGCTCCGTTCACGTAGAGGACTTCCCCGTTCGGCGACATGATGGCGACGACGTCATCGCTCAGCTCGCCCAGCGCCTCGTGGACGCCGCTCGGGAGCGTTCCGGTGCTCGGGGCTAAGCCCTCGGGCGCGCCGCCTCCGGGGCGAAGGCCGCCGCGCTCCTCGAGCTCGGCGATCCGCCGGTACAGGTCGGCCAGCTCGCGCAGCAGGTCTGGCGTGGCAGAGATGGGCATCGACTCGAACGGCCCGTGAGTGGTGGCCCGTTAGGGGTAGTCGGTCGGCATGTTCTCCTGGAGCTTTGGATCCTCTCCAGGATGGTACGTGTCGCACCCGATTGGGGTCATGTTCACCGCCGGCGCCGGCGAGCGCGTTCCGCCCCGAGTCGCTTCCCGTTCCATTCCTTGCCGTCGAGCGCGGCCACCGCTCGCTCGACCGCGTCGGGCTCGAGAAGGAGAAAGCTGTGCGATCTCCTCACCTCGACCTCGAATGGCTCGAGCCCCGGGGCGAGGGCCAGCACCGCCTCGCGAACCCGCGCGGCGTCGACCCCGTCCTTCTCGCCCAGGGCGAGGAAGACCCTCCCCCGCGACGGCGGCCCCTCCTCGGCCGGCCGGGGCGCATCGGAGGGCGCTTGGGGCGCCGGCTCCTGGGCCGCGGCCGCCGGGTCCCTCTCGCCACGCTCCCGCCGCCTCCCCTTGCGGTCGTCGAAGGGCCGCGCCCCGCCTCCCCGTCGAGGGGTTACGCCCTCGGCGCGCTCGCGCCGCTCGTGCTCGGTGCGCTTGTGCTCGGCCCGCTCCCGGTCCTGAGCTCGCTCCATCCGGTGGTGCGTGAAGAAGCTCTTGAGGGCGAAGGCCAACAGGTACTCGCCGTCCGGTCGGCCCTTCAGTTCCTGGGCCAGGGGGATGAACGCCTCGAAGATGGAGGCACTCATCGCCTCCTTGAGCTCGTGGACGTGTCGTTCGGTCCAGATGCGGTGCGCCTCCTCCGGCGTGGGGAGCCGTTTCTCCTCGAAGGTGATGCCGTACTTCTTCTGGAGCGCGGTGAGGGTGTGGATGTCGCCCCCGGAGACGATGGAGAGGCTCGTGCCCTTCTTCCCGATGCGTCCGGTGCGGCCGGCGCGGTGGAGGAAGACGCCCGGATCCTCGGGGAGCGAGTAGTTGATGACGTGGGAGAGGTCGGAGATATCGATGCCTCGGGCGGCGATATCGGTCGCGACCATGAAGCGCACCTCGCCGCGCTTCACCTTGGCCATCACCCGTTCCCGCTCCTTCTGGGGAAGCTCGCCGTTCAGGAGCTCTGCGTCATATCCGTTTCGGTTCAGGACCGCGGTCACGAGGGTGGTGTCGTTGCGGGTATTGCAGAAGACGATGGCCGTCTCCGGCTCCTCGATCTCGATCATGTAGAGCAGGTTGCGCGGCTTCGGGTAGGCGTCCACCGCCGGGTACATGATGTTGTGGATGTTCTCGACCCGGTACTCGTCGCCGGAGAGCATGATCGCCTCCGGTTCGGTGAGGTACTCGCGGATGATCTGCTCGATGTCCGCGGGCACGGTGGCGGAGAAGAGCAGCTGCTGGCAGTCGTCGGGCAGATGGTCGAGGATTCGGGTCACCTCCTCGAAGAAGCCCATGTTGAGCATCTCGTCGGCCTCGTCGAGGCAGCAGACGAGCACGTCGTCGAGCCGCAGGGTCTTGCGCCGGATGTGGTCGTAGATTCGTCCGGGGGTGCCCACCACGATCTCGGCCCCCGCCTTGAGCTTCTCGAGTTGCTCGCCCATCGAAGCGCCGCCGTACACCGTGACGAGGGAGAGGTCTCGGTGCTTGGCGAGTGAGCCGATCTCCTCCGCCACCTGGAGGGCGAGCTCGCGGGTCGGGCACATGATCAGGGCCGATGGCTTACGACGCCCGTCCGGGATCCGCTCCAGGATGGGGAGGGCGAAGGCCGCCGTCTTGCCGGTTCCGGTCTTGGACCGGACGATGACGTCCTTGCCGTCTCGCACCGGGCGGAAGGTGGCCACCTGGACCGGAGTGGGCCGAGCGTAGCCCCGCTCGGCCACCGCCCGCCGAACCGGCTCGGACAGCCCGAGGTCGTCGAAGGAAGACTCGGCAACGTAATCCGAAGGTGCAGCCGCGAGGGCCTCACCCGAGACGTTCTCCATGCACTCTCTCCCGGGCCTGCCGGCCGGGCCGGTCGGGCCGTGATGGGCGCATGGCGACTCTCGCCGGGAACCGCGCCGGCCCCGATCCGGGATCGGGGCCCGCGCTGCTCCGCGAAAACCGCCATGCGCCTACCTGCCGCACGCCGTTCTTGCGCGCGGCGGTCAAGACCTATATCACACCGATTCGGCGCGACCGCCACTCCGCTGCCCGGGCGAGCGGCCGCGCCCTCCGAGGCCATGGCGGACGAACCCCTCGAACCCCACGCCCAGGATCGGCAGAGGCCGGCGCTCCCCGCCCCGAGCTCTCGCCCGGGCCCCGGGGCCGGCGGGCTGGTCCGCTACGACCCCCTTCGCGCCTACATGGCCGAGGTGCAGCGCCACCCGGTGCTCTCCCGCGAGGAGGAGCACGACCTGGCCGTCCGATTTCGCGAGAGCGGCGACGTCGAGGCCGCCTACAAGCTGGTCGCGTCCAACCTGCGACTGGTCGTGAAGATCGCCCACGAGTACCGGCGCACCGCCTTCCAGCTCCTCGACCTCGTCCAGGAGGGCAACCTCGGCCTCATGCAGGCGGTGAAGAAGTACGATCCCTTCAGGGGGGTCAAGCTCTCCTCCTACGCCGCCTGGTGGATCCGCGCCTACATCATCCGCTTCATCATGGAAAACTGGCGGATGGTGAAGCTCGGCACCACCCAGGCCCAGCGAAAGCTCTTCTTCAACCTCTCCAAGGAACGGGACAAGCTCCTGGCGCGCGGCATCGAGCCCTCCCCGCGCCTGCTCGCCAAGAACCTCCAGGTGGAAGAGGCCGAGGTCGAGGAGATGGCCGCCCGCATGGCCGCCGACGACCTCTCCCTCGACGCGCCCATCTCGCCCGACGGCGAGGAGTTCCACCAGACGCGCCTCGATCGGCTTTCGGACGGCGCCGTTCGTGCCGACGTGCAGATCGGGGACGAGCAGCTCCGCCGCGTCTTCCGCGAGAAGCTCGAGTCGTTCGCGACCACCATCACCGACGAGAAGGAGCGGTACATCTTCGAGCACCGGCTCCTCCCGGCCGATGGCACTCCGCCCCTCACCCTCCAGGAGATCGGCGATCGCTTCCACCTCACGAGGGAACGCGCCCGCCAGATCGAGGCCAAGCTCACCGCCCGCCTTCGCGCCTACTTGAAGTCGGAGATCCCCGACTTCGAGCTCATGGGACCGCCGGAGTGAAGGTCCCGCCGGCCCGCCTGGGCGAGGAGCGGCGGGTCATTCCCGGGGCAGCCGAGGCGCTTCCGGGGCCCGCGAGCGCGCCCTCTCTCCCGAGAGCTGAAAGGCGGCTCCGGCGATCCCCGTCACCACCGCGAACCCCAAGAGCACGAGCGGCCGAGCCGCGACCTCGGCCGCGAGCTCGCGGCCGCCCGAGAGCGTGACGATCCCCACTCCGAGCAGGACTCCACCGGCGACGGAGGCGAGGACGGCGGCCACGCTGCGCCCCCCCACGGCAAAGAGCGCAGCCCCGACGGCGCCGGCGACCGCCGCGCCAAAGGCCGGCCGGCCCGCCACCGGGGCGTGGAGACCCAGAAGCGCGCCCATGAGCGCGCCCGAGAGCGCCGGGAACGCACTCGGGCCGACCGCCGAGGCCGCCCCGGCCGCGCCCGCCGCGACCCAGGGCCATCCCACCCAGGTGAGGGCCCCGGGCGAGATCGCCCTGGTCGCGGCCACCGAAAGCGCTCCCACGGCCGCTCCGGCGACGACGGCCACGGGGCGGCGCAGCCTGTCGGCCGCGACGAGGAGGACCACGCCCACGATCGCAAGCCCCGCTCCCCAAAGCGGCCCGGCTCCGCGAAGCCGGGCGACGAGCCGGGCGAGAGCCGCGAGAAAGACCCCGAGTTGCTCGTGGAAATCGCGAACCATGGGGGCCGAGCTCACCGCCCGCCCCCCAGGCAGGCCCAGATGCCGATGGCGAGAGCGGCAACGACCCCGACGGCCCCGGCGATGGCAGCCGAGGGTTCAGGCGCGAGTGACGCCAGGACCGCACTCGCCCGGGTCCGCTCCTCGCCCGCACGGGCCGGGTCGGCAAGCCAGGCCCTCGCGATCCGTGTGGCCTCGCGGTGGTCGCCCGAGAGAAGGAGCGCGGCCAGCTTGTCCAGGCGTGGTCGAGTCTTCTCCTTTCGGGACATGAGGGCGCACTGTAGACGGCGATTCGGGTTTGGGGAACAGGAAGCCGCGACCGGTGTCGCGGATGCCGGTTTCGCGCACGCGATCGCTCGCTTACACTGTTCTTCACTGCAGATGCCCTCCCGGCCCGCCGTCCTTCCTCGCCGCGCCTTCCTTCGGGGTGTCGCGCTCGCCTCGTTGGCGGCGGCGCTCCCCAGGCGGGGCCATGCGCTTCCCGCTGCCTCGATGCTTGAGATCGGCCATCTGCAGCACGCCGGGAACTGGAATCCCCGCCCCACCGGGCTGCGGAGGCTCGCCTGGGAGTTAAGCCGGCGCACCTCGATCGAGCCCGCTAGCTCCGAAGCCATCGTCCGCCTCGGGCAGCCCGACCTGCACCGGTACCCCATGCTCTACCTCGCCGGCGCCGGGCCGCTTCCGCCCTACTCGGAGCCGGAGCGGGCCGCGCTCCGCCGCCACTTGCAGTACGGCGGGTTCCTGCTCGTCGACTCCGCCGACGGCTCGGACGGCTCGGGCTTCGACGCGAGCGTTCGCGCCGAGCTGGCCAAGGTCCTGCCCGCCTCCCCGCTCGCCCCGGTTCCGCGGGAGCACGTCATCTACAAGAGCTTCTACCTGCTCGATCGCCAGGGAGGCCGGGTGCTCGTGAAGCCCTGGCTCGAGGCCCAGCTCCTCGACGGGCGGGCGGCGGTCATCTACTCGCAGAACGACCTGGGGGGGGCCTGGGCCCGCACCGAGCTGGGCGAGTGGGAGTACCCCTGCACGCCGGGGGGCGAAGCGCAGCGCGAGACGGCCTTCCGCCTCGGCGTGAACCTGACCATGTACGGGCTGTGCACGGACTACAAGGACGACGCCGTGCACCTGCCCTTCATCCTGCGCCGGAGAAGCTGAAGCGAGAGAGGCCCCTTGGACCAGTACAACGCCTGGCGGATCACCGCCCTCACCCCGTTCCCGCACTGGGCGGTGGCGCTGCTCGTGCTGGCGACCGCCGGGGCGGTGACCCTTGCCCTTCGAGGGTTGCGCGGCGAGCCGCGCGGGCTCCGCCGGACGACGCTTTTGGCGCTGCGGAGCGCGGCGGCGCTCCTCGCCCTGTTCGCCCTGGTCGAGCCGGCGGTGGAGCTGCTCCAGACGGCGCGGGTCCGCAACCGTTTCGCGGTGCTCGTCGACACCTCCCGCTCGATGCGCTTCCCGCTCGAGGCGGGCGGACCGAGCCGCGCCGAGGCGGCCGCCGCCCTCCTCCGCGGCCATCGAGGGGAGCTGTCGAGGCTTTCCGACCGGGTCGACGTGGAGTTCTACGGCTTCGCCGGCGACCTGGCCCCGGCCGCGGCGGAGGCGGTGGAGCGTGGGTTGCCGGCCACGGGGGGGAAGACCGACGTGCTCGGGGCGCTTGGGGCCGTCGCGGCCGGAGCCGGGGGGGCCTCGGGCTCCGGCCGAAAGCTGGCCGGTGCCCTGGTCGTCTCCGACGGGGCCGACAACGCCGCGCTGGCTCAGGGACTGACCCCGGCCGCCCAGGCGCGCCTCAAGGCGCTCGGGTTCCCGGTGAACGCCGTGGCCGTGGGACGCGACGCCCCGCACGACCTGGCCATCGAGCGAGTGGCGGTGGACGACTTCGCCTTCGTCCGCAACAAGGTCACGGTCGAGGCGACCCTGCGGGCCCGCGGCTACTCCGGGCAGGACGTCCAGGTGGTGCTCCGGCGCGAGGGGAGCGTCGTGGCCTCCACCACCGTGAGACTAGAGCGCGGGAGGGACACCTACGCCGTCCCGCTCACTTTCTCCCCCGACGAGACCGGGACCTTCGTCTTCACGGTGTCCACCCCGGTGCTCCCGGGCGAGGTGGTGACCGAGAACAACGCCCGGTCCTTCGTCTTGCGGGTGATCCGCGACCGGGTGCGGGTGCTCCTCGTGGCCGGGCGGCCGAGCTGGGACGTGCGCTTCCTGCGCGGGCTTCTGAAGCAGGACCCGAACGTCGATCTGGTGAGCTTCTTCATCCTCCGGACCAACAACGACAACCCCGGGCCCCAGGAGGAGCTCTCGCTCATCCCCTTCCCCGTGACCGAGATCTTCGGCGAGCAACTCCACACCTTCGATGCCGTGATCTTCATGAACTTCGCCTACGGGCCCTACCGCGGGCTGGAGATCGACCGTTACCTGCCCAACCTGCGCGACTACGTTCGCAGCGGAGGCGCCCTCGCCATGGTGGGGGGGGAGCAGAGCTTCGGGGACGGAGGGTACGGCGACACCGCGCTGGCCGAGATCCTCCCCGTCCAGCCCCTGGACGGGCAGCCCGAGGCGGAGGTCGAGGCCAGCCTGCGCCTCACGCCCGAAGGCCGCCGCCATCCGGTGACCGCCCTCGTGCCCGGGGAGGGCGCGAGCGAGGCCCTGTGGTCCTCGTTGCCTCCGGTGACGGCCGTGAACCTCACCCGGGCCTTGAGCCCCGGCCAAGGGGCCTCGGTCTTGCTCGAGGCCCCGACCGTGCTTTCGGAGGGTCGGCCGGCACCGCTCGTGGCCGTCCGGCAGGTGGGCCAGGGGCGGACCCTGGCCGTCGCCACCGACGCTTCCTGGCGCTGGGGGTTCTTGGCCGCCGAGTCGGGGGGGGGAGATCGGGCGTACATGAGGTTCTGGAACTCTGCCCTCCGCTGGCTGGTGAAGGATCCGGCCCTCGCCCCACTCCAGGTCGAGCCCGACGCCCCCACGGTCGAGCCGGGATCGCCGGTGGGAGTCACGGTCACCGCCCACGGGAACGACTTCGGCCCCGCCGCGGGGAGCAAGGTGAGCGCCGATCTGGTCGCCGAGGACGGGCGCCGCGCCGCGCACGGGGAGGCGGTGGCCGGGCCGGACGGGACCGCTCGCATCGAACTGTCGCCGCCCGGGCCGGGCGCCTACAAGATCGTCTCTCGTACCGAAGGGTCGAAGGAGGAGGCCACCGCCGCGGTGGCGGTGCGGGGGAGCGGTCCGGAGGATGCGGACGCCTCCCCGAGGCCCGCACTGCTTCGGGCCTTGGCCGAGGCGACCGGAGGGGCGTTCGCCGCCGTTCCCGGCGACCGCATGCCGCGCCTTCGCCTGAGCGATCCCGAGGTGGTCGAGGTGGGAAGGCGGCGAGCGGTTCCGATCTGGGACCGCTGGTGGACGATCGCCGCCCTCGCCTCGGTTCTGGCCGCCGAGTGGATCCTCCGTCGCCGCTGGGGATACTGGTGAACTACGTCAGGGGACGGAGGTGACGGCATAGGTCCAGTGGGTCACCTCGGCGGTGAGCTCGAACCGCTCGTGGGCCCTGGCCGAACCGCGCCGGACCTCCACCTCGTGGGAGCCCTCCCACAGGTCCACCTTCTGATCGCCTCTTCCCACCCGCCGGCCGTCGACCCACACCTCGGTATCGGCTGGCGCGGTCACCTCGAGCATCCCGCGGGTGAGCTGGAACCGCACGGGGGTGGCCGGGGCCTTGACCGTCACCCTGCGGCGCACGTCGATGTGGAGGGAGCGATCCCTGAGTCGCACCTCGTGCTCGCCGGCCTTCACCTCGATGAGCACCGGTGCCCGTCCCACCGCCCTACCGTCCACCAGCACCTCGGCCGCGGGAGTGGCGGTCACGGAGAGCGATGGGCCGGGAGGCCGACCGGGGGTGGCTGGGGGGGCGCCGGGTTGGGAAGGGCCCTCGGACGGGACCGCGACCGGCGGCGAGGAGGGTTCTGGGCTTCCGGGGGCAGGGGCAGCAGCGAGGCTGGGCTGCGTTCCCTCGGAGGGGCCCCGGGCTGCGGCGGGGGGGGCCTCCCCTTGCCTCACCCGTAGGCGCGAGAGCGCGAACCCGCCTCCGAAGCCGATGAGCACCACCGCCGCGAGGGGGAGCGTGAGCGACAACCGCCTCCCGGGCCGCGCAGGGACCGGGGCGGGGAAGGTGATGGCCGCATCGGGCACGGGAGACCGCTCCGGGGCGGCGGCCGATCCATCGGCCGGAGTGGGTTCCACGAACGGCCCCTTGCCCGGTGCGATGAGCTCGGCCGAGACCTCGGGGGCGTCCATCGGAGCCGGCGGTTCGGACAGGGCCGGCGGTGGAGCGGTTGCCTCGAGGTACACCGCGACCGCCTCGACGCTCGCGGGGGGGAAGACCGCAGCGAGGGCCTCTGCGAACGCCGCCGCCGTCGCTGGACCGCTGGGGGGGGCGGCTCCCAGGGCCCGGCCGAGCACGGCCGCGAGCGCGGGCGGGAGTCCCGGAGAGACGAGGGGAACGGGCGGGCTCTGCGGAGGCTCGCCCGTGACCGCCTCGACCAACACCCCGGCCAAAGCCCGCACATCGTCCGCCGGCGACCGACCCGCGCCTACGCCCACGCCCTCGACGAGCGAGGTCCCGTCCTCCGCCACCACGATCCGCTCGGCGCCGAGCGCGCCGTGGGCCAGGGGCTGGCCGTCCCCCGCGTCCACCCCGTGCAGCGCCGCGAGCCCTTGGGCGGCATCCCAGCCGATGCGGACCGCCAGTTCGACGGGAAGTCGGCCGGAGCCATCGAGGAGGGCCCGCAGGGTGGTGCCCGGGCGGTAGGGCTCCACCAGCACCAGCTGCTCCTCGACGGTCTCGAGACCCACCACCTGGACGACGTTGGGGTGGTGCACTCTCGCCCCTGCTTCCGCGTCGCGCGAAAGCGCGGCCAGGCGAGCCGGGTCCTCCAGCACCGCGGCCGGCGCGAAGGAGAGGACCACCGGACCGGCCGGCCCTCCCCGCCGGTCGAGCGCGAGCATCCGTCGCCAACCGCCCAGGGGCGGAAGGGGCGCGACGAGGTGGTACCGCTCGGGCTGGGAGAGCCCCGCCATGAGGGCATTCTACACGCCGCACGCCGCTCAACCACGGCGTGCGTAGAACGCCGCGCCTGGACTACCATGCGCCCGTGCCGAGCTACCGAGCGGTGGTCACCGATCTCGACAACACCCTCTATCCGTGGGTGGACTACATCGTGCCGAGCCTCGAGGCGATGGTGGCGTCGCTGGTCGAGACCACCGGCCGCCCCCGGATCGACATCGTCCAGTCCCTGAAGGCGGTCTACACGCGCCAGGAGTCGAACGAGTATCCTTTCGCCATCCAGGAGTCGTCGCTCTTCCACCCCTACCGGGCGGACTTCGACTCCTTCGATGCGCTGGTCGTGCGTCCCGCCCAGCGGGCCTTTGCCGAAGCCCGCCGGCGCTATCTCGTTCCCTACCCCGGAGTGCGGGAGACCCTGGGAGCGCTGCGCGCCCGCGGCGTCGCGGTGGTGGCCCTCACCGACGCACCCCGGAACGCCGTCGAGAATCGGGTCCGCCTCCTCGGCCTCGATGGTCTGATCGACGACCTGTACGCGCTCCGCGGCTACGCCCTCCCCGCAAACGTGAACCCGGAGATCCGGCGGCGTGACGAGGCAGGCCTTTACCGGCTAAAGGCTACCCGCGTGATCGAGCTCCCGCGGGAGGCCGAAAAGCCGGACCCGCGCGGCCTGCGGCGGATCCTGCGGGACCTCCGCCTCACACCGGCAGAGGTGCTCTACGTGGGGGACAGCGTGAGGAAGGACATGGCCCTCGCGGCGGCGGCGGGCGTGACCGGCGTGTGGGCGGAGTACGGGACCTACGTGTCGACCGAGTACCGAGAGCGGCTGGCGGTCATCTCGGCAAGAAAGGTCACCCAGCGCCACGTGGCCGACGAGGTGCAGGGACGCTGGCCGATCGCCATCTCCTCGTTCACGCAGGTCGCCACCCTGGTCGAGAAGGGTCCCCGGGTGCGGCTCGGTCCCGGACGCCGGGTGGCGCGGCCGCTCCGGCGCCGCTAGGGAAGGGATCGCGATGCGCTTTCGACACCACGTCTTCGTGTGCGAGAACCGGCGCGACCCGTCCGACCCCCGCGGCTGCTGCGCCGAACGCGGCGGTGGGGCCGTGCGGGAGGCCCTGAAGGCCGAGATCGCCCGCCGCGGGCTGCAGGGGCTCGTGCGGGCGAACGCCGCGGGCTGTCTCGATGCCTGCGCCCGTGGGCCCACGGTGGTGGTCTACCCCGGAGGCGTCTGGTACGGCCGGGTCACGGTTGCGGACGTGCCGGAGATCGTGGAGCGCCACCTCTTGCGCGGCGAGCCGGTCGATCGGCTGCGGCTCCGCGCCCTCGAGGAGGCGCTCCAGCCCACCGGGCCGGGGGGGCGCTAAGAGCGCTGAGCTTCAGACACCCGCGCCGCCACCTCCTCGAAGAACCTCCGTTCGCCCTCAGCCAGCGCGGCGGCCTGCCCGACCACGTTCGGCGGAATGACCCGCAGGCCGCCTTCGCCCAGCGCCCGGAGCGCCCCGGCGAGGTGCGTCCAGCCCTCGGCCAGCGCTTCCATCCGCGCCGCGAGCCCGAGCCCCCCGAACCCGTCGACCCCGGCCTCCACCTCCCGCAGAATCCTCGCGTACAGGGAGCGGAAGAGGGCGCCCCCGGTCCCTCGCACCTCGATGACCTGATAGGCGAACCGGAAGCAGCGGGCGAGGTCGCGCTCGTCTCGCGCCCGCAGAGGCCACTCTGCCAGATCCTCCGCGAACCGGCCGAGCGCCGCGAGCCCCCCGGCGCCGAGCCTGTCCAGGGCTTGCCGCCTCAGAGCGTCCCGAGCCATGTCAGGGAGGGGCCGGTGCACGGACGGTGCGTCGACTTCGAGCCAGGGCCGGCCCGTGGAGCCGACGGGCGGGGCGACCGAGGATCGGGCCGCATCCAGCTGCTCGAACCCGATCTCCTCCAGGTCCGGCCGGTCGGTGTCCGCCACCCAGGCGATCCTGCGCCCCTCGTCCTGCCCCACCAGGACCACGCGGTGACCGCCAAAGGGCGTGCGCGAGCCCCAGTACGGGAGCCGTGATAGGTCGGTGGAGAGGATGGGGAAGTGCCCCCGCCCGAGCGCCTCGCGCACGCCCTCCAAGGCCTCATCCGCTCCTTGCGCCGTCCGCTCCCTCACGGGCGCCCCAACACCTTGCACGCGGTCCGCTCCAGCGCCGCACATCGGCCCTGAAAGAAGTGACTTGGAGTGCACTCGGGCAGGTGGACGCAGTGGAACCCGAGCCCCGCCCCCAGTCCGAAGGCGAGCGGTTCGGAGAGTTCCAGCCCCCGGGCGCGCAGCGCGTCGCACAACGCCGTGGAGCCGCAGTGCGCACCGGGCCGGTGCCGGAAGAACGACGGGACCACGCGCTGGAGTGCAGGGGCAGCAGAGTGTACAGTCGCTGTATGGGCCGGGCCGACCTCGATCGGGCCACCGCAGAGCATGCGCTGCGGGTGATGGACGAACTCGTCGTCCACCAGCGAAGGAAGGTGCTCGAGCTGGCCCGGCGGATCCACCCCGGCTTGACCGACGAGGACGTCCGGAACGTCCACGACTACCCCGAGGTGTACGACGACCCGATCTTTCAATTCGAGGACGGGCAGTTGGCCGGGTTCATCGCAGCCCAGATCGCGCTCAAGGCCCGGCTCCTGGGGGGCATGCTGACAGGCGGCCCGCCACCGGCGTCTACCCCTTGACGTCACCCGGCCGGTTCTCTAGATTGCCGCCCCTGCCATTCCCCAGTAGCTCAGTTGGCAGAGCAGGTGACTGTTAATCACCGGGTCGCTAGTTCGAGTCTAGCCTGGGGAGCTGGTTGAAATAACAGGGGATTCCGGCCCACCCGGAATCCCCTTTTTATTTCCCAACCTCCTGAGTTACGACGTTGTTACGACGCATGGAGGGCGTGACGATATCCCAGCCAACCGAGCCGGCGACCAGGAGCGCATGGGGCCCGCGGTGGGAGCACGGGCGTGTCCACTACGACGACGAGGGCGGGCCCACGTACTTCATCGAGGTGAGGCGCGTGGGGAACTACTACCTGCGCAAGACCGACGTCCATACGGAGCGGGAGGCGCTCGCCGAGTTCGCCCTGTTCGAGACGAACCCGCCCGCATACCTGCCCCGCGGCGAGCGCCAGGCCGCAGCGGCGAAGCCCGCCGAGGAGCGCGCCGGGCCGCCGCCGATCCTGCTCGACGACAAGCTCGCCACCGAGTTCATCGACTACAGCCGCGAGGTGTTGAAGCTCGCGCCCGACTGGCTGCGG
This sequence comes from Anaeromyxobacter sp., assembly GCA_035686075.1. Lineage (GTDB taxonomy): Bacteria > Myxococcota > Myxococcia > Myxococcales > Anaeromyxobacteraceae > Anaeromyxobacter. Next base: position 26,842 of record DASRZU010000004.1, on the reverse strand, counting down.
AAGAAGCGCGCCTACCTCGCGTGGTGGACGGAGAAGCTCTGGGGCGTCGACCTCCGACGCATCTCGCTGCGGCTCGTCCTCTCCAAGGTCCCCAAGGGTGAGAGGACGACCGCCAGGGCGCACAAGATCGCCGTCCTCCGCTCGCTCGGTGAGTACCTCACCGACCCCGATCAGCGGATGTCGTACCGCGAGAACGAGCCGACGCTGGAACCCGAGGAGAACACCCTCCACGCGCTGCGCGTGCCGCAGACGGAGCCCGCGCAGTCCCAGGGCAAGAAGCGGCCCGTCTCCGTCGACCAGCTCAAGCTCGTGATGGAGAACCTCACCGGACAGGTCAACCGCGACGTCGTTACGGTCCTGCTCGCTACGGGCTGGCACGCGTCCGAGCTGCGTTACTTCGCGACCGAGGGCGAGATCCAGCCCGCGCCCGCCGAGTACCGCCGCACCGGCACGGCCGCGATCCTCGTGACGCTCCACAAGAAGGGGAAGACGAGGCGGTGGAAGCCGAGGCGGGTGGCCGAGGCGGCTCAAGCCGCGGCGGAGCGCCTCCAGGCGCACGGCGGATTCGACCTCGCGCGGGTGGACAAGGCGCTCCGCGCCGCGTGCGCCGCCGCGAAGATCACGCCGTTCGGCCTCGGCCAGATCCGGCACGTCGTCGCCAGCTACGCGAAGGCCGCAGGCGCGACCGACGCGCAGCGGGCCGCGTTCCTCTTCCACGACGCGCGGACGGATAACAGGAACTACGCCCAGCTCCAGTCGGTGGAGCGGATCCCCACGCCGCTCGACGAGCTGGCGTAGGGAAGCGCCGGGCGCGCGTCGTCGGCCCGAGACCCCCCGCAGAAAAGAGGCGGGCCGCCCGGCCAACCCGGGCGGCCCCGGCTCCGCGCCGTCGTGGTACCGCCGCCGCGGGGCCTAAGGAAGCGCCGAGGCGCGGTCAGTAGGTCTCGGCGAAGCTCGTCGCCCCCGTGCCACGGGAACTCGGTTCACTTCTTGAGCAGCGTGTACTTAAAGTCGACGACGTCGTAGCTCATGTCCTCCGGTGGCGGGGTTAGGTGCTTGGACGACAAGATCTTCGACGTGCCCTGGATCCCTTCGAAGCGGCCGGTCCCCTTTACGAACACGCCCTGACCCTCGAAGACGAGCTTCCCGTCGGGTCCGAGCTTGCAAGTCAGGTTGGCTTCGTCGGTGTGGCTACTGCCGTCCGCATAAGTGCAAGTGGCCCGCAATTTGGAGCTACAGCTCGACACCGTGGTCGGTGATGTCCACTGACCGTCGAAGGTTCCGTCGGCCGTGAAGATGCCGGCCTCCTCATCCTTCGCGCCAAGCATCCGGACACAAACGCCGCGTCGCTCCCACGGGCCAACCCAGTGTCCCGGGCTGACTTCCTTCACGTCGCTCTTCACCTGATAGTTAAATGTCCTGTTGTTCGGAGTCGAAGTGCAGGCTAGGGCGAGCGCTCCGACAGACACGACCAGTGCTATCCGCGCCATCGTGATCCCCCACTCACCGAATCGTTGCTCGCTCGGCGTGCGGCGCCGATCTCGATTCGGCAATGCGGAATGCTGGGGATCGCTGAGATGTGCGGGGGGGCTGGGATGGTGTGTTGCCTCCATGGTCTTAAGGCCAGAAGGGTGTGCCGCGAGTCCCCGCGTCTCAAGGGCTCTTCGTGACCGCATCGCCGCTGCCCTGGGTCTCGGACACGCCGACCGCCGCAATCCTCGCCGTGAAGGTCGGGGGAAACATCGGCGTCATCGTGCAGTGACCGGAGGCGCTGAACCGGCATGCAGCGGGCTCTCGCCCAACTCGTCGCCCCGGGAGGCGCCGACCGTCGAGTACGCGACCGCCAAGGGCGAGATGTCGCTCGACAACCGGATCGCCGAGCTGGAGGTCGCCCTTACCGGGAAGCGGTGGATCATCCCGAGCGCCGGGGGCGTGGCACGAGACCGCGAGACGGCGGTGCTCGTAAGGCAAATGCGCCATTTCACTAGGAGTGACCATCCGCTCGATCGGCTCGTCGCGCTCTGCCTCGCGACCTGGGGCATCGCGAGCGCCGGCCGGCGTGAGGCGAAGTGGGTGCCACTGCCTCTGCTCGACCTCACGCGAAGGTGAACGGTGCGGCCGCTGCGACTCACCCGCGCCGAATTGCTCGCGCTCCGCACCGCGGTCGCCCAAGTCGACCTCCTCCACCTATACGGTGCCGAGTACCGTCGCGCCCGCTCGCTCGTCGCGAAGCTCGACCTAGCCTCGCCCAGGCGGAGCACCGAAACGGGCGGCAGACCCGGGACGAGCGGCCGGCGGCGTGAGCGGGCCCCTACTCATTGTCTGGTTCGCCACGCACCTTGCGCGCGGCGATGATCCACTCAGCGGTATTTCGCTCCTGAGCCGCCTTGCGGAAGGCGTCGCGCGATACCCCGTACTCCCGACGCCGCAACCGCAGGTGCGGGACTAGCCACATCACGGCGCGGGCGAACACTTGCCGCGCCTCGCCGGGTCCCGAGTACGCCTCTAGCGCCTGGAGGTACTCTCGCACCCTCGGATGCTCGAACGTCGCTCCGAGCAAGTAGTGTGCGAACACGTTGCGTATGCCGGAGATCGCGTCGAGCAGGGGAAGGTCAGCGTCGCCGACGTGCCCGAGCGCGTACGCGAGGTCTTCCTTAGCCCGGTAGGTCCCCAGAAACCCGGGCTGCGCATCGGGCAGCAGCCACGACCGCGCCAGCTCGTCGAGCGAGACCTCGACCAGCGTGGCACCGATGATCACCGCGGAACGGTCGTCCACGACGTCCAGCATCTGCTCGACAAGCCTTTTCCATTCCGCGTCGTCTTTGGGCAGCGCTACCGGTGTCTTTGCCATGCCGCCACTCTACCGCAGGAAGGTCGCCGCCCTCCCGGGTCACTCTTTCTTCTTAGGGAGTGCTGGCACCACGACCTTGGGGCAAGGGAGGTAAACACTCTCTGTCAACATGCCTGGGGATTCCGTTGGTGCCGTCGGGGTAGTGATCGGTTCGAACTCGATTGTTTGGATCTTGTCCTTGTTACGCAGGATCATGGTCCCCGAAGCTTCGGTGACAAAGATGTCATTCTGCGGGACGTCCGGCACGCCTCCCTGGACCTTTCTCACCTTGAGTTCATGCGTCTCAGGTGCAAGCGGGTCGTCGATCTCAACGTGGACCCACTCACCGTCGCGTCGCACCTTTAGTGTACCCTCTGGCGGTGTGGCATTCACGTCGAAATAGGTGTGCAGCTTCTCATCAATGCACCTCAACTCGATCGTGGTTAGCTCGCATCTTCCGCCGAAGTCGCAGTACAGGTGTCGAATGAAGAGATCCCACCCGAGCGTGGAGCCCTTGGCGCGTTCCGCCCAGCGGAGCCGGTAGACTTCGCCGGATGCCGCCGCAAACGCCGGAGAAACTGACCCCAGGATTACGAGCAAGGCTAGCAGGCGCATGCCCGCAATCCTACCCCTCGGCCGCTAGGGCGGAGATTTTGCTGCTGCTCACGCCTCCTCGCGCGCCAGGTAGCCGCGCAGGGTGGAGAGGGCGACCCGGTGTTCGATCGCGGCCGAGCGCGCCAAGCCACCCGGGCACGTTCTTTAGGGCTCGATTTTTTCCAGCTTCACGGCCGCGTTGCTGGGCAGTGTCCTGTAGGCAGCCGCAAGGTCCCTGTACAAAGGGTCGTGCTTGCGTTCGATCAAGTAATCGAGGAACTCGATCATCTCGATCGCCTTCCTCGGCACGCCGTCGGCGTTGCTCGGCGTCACGGCACCCACGTCTACGTCCGGAATCATGTCCGCTCCGTTGCACGCTAACCGCGAACGTCCTACACCTTAGGTGCGCAGTCGGCCCAGGTACCGTAGCCAATCGGACCGTCCCCTCCGGCTCGCGTGGTTCGTTTCCACCCGCTGCACCGCCGGAGGGGCCATGCCTGCGCGACCCCGCACGTACCAGAGGCGCATCCCCAGGGCAGCCGTCGCGCCTCGTCGGTGAGGCTCGCGAGCTCGGCCAGACCTCCGCCCTCCTCGCGACGGCCGGCGATGAGTGAGCCGACCGTTCCCTAGTAGGTCTGGACCACCCGGGCCAGGAGGACGCGGACGAAGTCTAGGGGAGAGGACATGCCGCGGAGGAGGTTACCCTCGCGTCCCGGGCCTATCCTCGTGCGCGCTGTCCACACGGCGAAAAGGCGCCGCGGGGCCTGGGCCGCCACCGTGAGCTTCCCCGCGCCCCAGCCCGAAACGGGTGAGACAAGAGCATCGATCGCGACCCGAGCCGTGCAGCGCATTATACGCTCCACTCGTGAGTTCCTTCCTCCGGCGATGTGCACGAATCGCTCTGGCGGTCGTGGCTCTCGTGGGCGCGCCCGCAGCGCATGGGGCGCAGGCGGATCCACTTGCGACAGCAGCGGACGCGCTCTCCACGGAGCCGAGGGACGGAACGCCCACCTACGAGCAAACGGTGGAGTGGCTATCGTCTCATCTTCGGGCGCACTCCCATGTGGATTTCAATATGGGTGGCGTGGACGTCATCACTTCATTCGAGATCCAGCCGACGCGATTCGGATGCGTGCTCGGACTCCTGAGGACTGGCCGGAATGCCATCACCGGGTTGTCGGTCGGAGGCGCCTTCCTGCTCGCCCTTCATGAGGTGAGTCGCGAGAGTATCGCGGTTTTGCGAGTCACGGGCTCGGCGTGCTGCATCGACTTGAAGGGCAGCGAACGCATGGTGTTGGAGATCAAGAACTCGGGATCGGCACGCAGACCCAGGCCGACCCCCGGCGCACCGGGCTCGACCTTCCGTGTGTGCTTCGACACGGCAGAGAGCGCCGAGCGAGCTGCGAAGGCCTTGCGACACGCGGCCGAGTTGTGCGGCGAAAAGGGGCCGATCTAGGAATCTCTCGGTCGAGAGGCCGGCAGGTCCGCCGGACGAGGAGCAGCAATCGTTAGGCGGTCCCGGGCGACATCAGGAGGCCGGTTCTGTCAGAAACCAGGCGAGAGCGCCCCGGCCGCGGGCGGAATGAGATTCGCGCCGGTCCATCGCTGGCCCGTTAGGATGGCGGAGTGCAGACTGAGGAGCTGATGGATCTCATCGACGCCGTCAACAGTTACCGACGGCAAGGGCTGTCGGCCACCGATGCCGAATCGCAGCTCGAGGCCATCTTCGGGACCGGCGCCCGACTCGCGGTCTACGGAAGCCTTGCCCCGGGGCGCGAAAACTACGAAGTCGTGGCGCCCTTGGGCGGGACGTGGGTGACCGGCATCGTCGAGGGCGATCTCATGACGCACGGGTGGGGGGCGGCGCTCGGATATCGAGGGTTGCGTCTGCGGCCCGGAGGTCCAGCCGTGCTCGTGCACGTGCTCACCTCCGAGGCGCTGCGGGCGGCATGGGCGGAGCTCGATGCGTTCGAGGGGACGGAGTACCGTCGGGTGCTCGCGCCGGTCTGGAGGTCCGCGGCAGACCCGCGTGCCCTCATGACGGTGGCCAACCTTTACGCGGCTCACGAGGCCGGCTGGTGAGGGTCCCTGGCCACTCGCTCACCTCGGCACCGCGAGGCGAGGTGGGGTGGGATGCCACGGCCCCTAAGCCCGGAACTGGGGCCCGGGCAACGGGACGGTTCGGCGGAGGCGGCGGCGTTTCTCACGGCGAATCTTGGGGCATCCACGCCCCCTCCTCGGTGGTGCCCAAGACCCCAAAGGATCGCCTTGCCCGCCGTGCCTATCGGGGAACCTTTCGGCTTGCGTCGCGATGAGGGCGCGTCGAATCCCTCGGCTGTCCGGCTTGGTGCAGTTCCGAGGATTTCCTGAAAGCATCGATTCTCTGGAGTGTTTCCGAGAATGCCGATTCCCTCCCCTGCGGCGCCCAAGGGGGGCTAACCAGAGGACCGCTGGCCTCTCGAGGTGAGCGAGAGTGCAATGGGTCACCTGGTCCGCGCCCGCGGGCGGTTTGCTCGTACGCGTGTTCTAGGAGACGCCATGAAGAGGCTGGCACTCGTCGTGCTGATGCTCGCTGCCTGCGGACCATCCGCGGAGGACATGAACCAGGAGTATCTCGCACGCCGCGAACTCGCAGCCATAGTGGCCTATGGGAACCGCGGAGCCGATCTACGGCCCTACATCGAGCGTTACAAGAAGCGGTGCGCGAAGTGCAGACCCGAGCGCTGGTGCCTGGAGGAGGCTGAGCGTGTCCAGCTTCACGGGCAGGCGACGCTCACCGACGTCGTTTGCAAGGGCTCGAGCGGGCAGCAGAAGTGATGGACGGCCGTGAGGCTCTGACGTCTGCCGTGAAGGCAGGTCCCCTTCCCCCGATCGAGCCGATTCGGAGCGGCCCTCGCCGCGTGTTCTTCACGGGCGGCATGGCCCGGCCGCGCGGGCTCGGTCCCCCGGCTCGACGCCGACGAGTTTCTCTTGCGGAGCGGGCGCAGGGCCTGCGGACCCGGCTCTCCTCGCGAGCGACCACTCCGACCGCAAGCTCGGAAAGGTGGAGATCGGGATCGGTCGGAGAAAGTAGAGGTGCAGATGGCCCACAGTTACCCGAGGGGTTCCGGTGTGGGGCCCGCGATCGGCAAGCGGGAGCTACGCCGGGGCCGGCCGGGCGCAGACCTCATACAGAGCCTGTACGATTCCGGAGGGCTCGGCAGGTTTCAGCAACGCCCCGTCGACCTCCTCCTGGAGGCGTAAGAGTCCGACGCGATCGCCGGAGAAGGCGATCACTCGAACGTCCTCGTACGCGGGATCAGCTCGGAGGGTGTCGAGCAGCGTCTCGCCGCGCTCGCCGTTCAGGTTCAGGTCGAGGAGGACCACGGAGGGCCGGAACCCACTGGCGAGGGCTCGTTCCGCCTCCTCGAGCGACTTTGCGGCGTAGATGACCTCCACTCCCTCGAGGTGAAGGATGTCCGCGAGGGTGTAGAGGGTGTCGGTGTCGTCCTCGACGATGAGGACGCGCGGGCAAGGCGGGGCGAAAGCGGTCATGTTGCCCTCCCTCGACTACGGTGGCGACGGTCGAGAGCCCCGGCCACAGCCAGTTGGGCCCTCCCCTCCCAGGCTTCCCTGCTCCCCTCCCTCGACCGCGGGCAGGACCCACGATCAAGTGACGAAGGAATGGTTTCGTCGCCGCGGTGAACCACAAAGGAGGGACCTCCCCGTCCTCGGCGCTCCGGGTGAGAGATCCCGTTCTCCCGGCCGCCCCGGCGCGAGCGGTTCGCTCCCGCCGCCCGGTGGTACTCCTCGTCCGGGCTCGCCCCGGGGTCAGGACCGGATCGACGGAGCCGCCTTCTCCCCCGTGGCGGAAGGGGGTTCGCGACCGAGCCCGGCGGCTTCATATGCCGCGGTCTCGTCGAGCGTTTCGTGCTCGAGCAGTTGTACGACGAGCGCGTCGAGCCGCCGCCGGTTGTTCGTGAGGAGCGCGGTGGCCTGCCGATAGCACTCATCGACGAGCCGGTGGACCTCGGCGTCGACCGCGTCGAGCGTCGCCTCCGACACGCCGTACATCCGGGGATCGCCCTCCGGGGGCAGCACGGAGACGCGCCCGACGCGGTCCGACATGCCCCAGCGCCCCACCATCGAGCGGGCGATCCCGGTGCAGGTCTGGAGGTCGCTCTCCGCCCCGGTGCTGACCACGCCGAACACCAGCTCCTCGGACGCCATGCCGCCGAGCGCGCCGATGATCCGGCCCCGAAGATAGACGGCATCGTAGCCGTAGCGATCCTGCTGGGGCGTGGAGAGCGTCACCCCGAGGGCGCGGCCTCGGGGAATGATCGACACTTTGCGAACCGGGTCGGCACCCGGCTGCAACATCCCGAGCAGCGCATGACCCGCCTCGTGGTACGCGGTCCGGCGGCGTTCCGCCACGGGCATGACGACGTTGCGTGCGGTACCGAGCTGTACCTTCTCCAGCGCGTCGAAGAGATCCTGTTCCCCGACCGCCGGGCGACCCCGGCGAACGGCCAACAGCGCCCCCTCGTTCACCAGGTTCGCGAGCTCGGCGCCGGTCATGCCCGGCGTGGCTCGGGCGATGCGCTCGAGATCCACGTCGGCCCCGAGGGTCACGTGACGGGTGTGGACCCGTAGGATGGCGGCGCGGCCCGCCTGGTCGGGGGCATGCACGGTGATGGTGCGATCGAAGCGGCCGGGACGTAGGAGGGCGGGGTCGAGAACGTCGGGTCGATTGGTGGCGGCGAGGACGATGACCCCTTCGGCGCCCGAGAACCCGTCCATCTCGGTAAGGATCTGGTTCAGCGTCTGCTCGAGCTCGTCATGGCCGCCGACCATGCGGGCCCCGCCCCGGGCGCGGCCGATGGTATCGATCTCGTCGATGAAGATGATGGCGGGGGCCACTTCCCGGGCCGCCTGGAACAGCTCTCGCACCCGGCTCGCCCCGACCCCCACGATCATCTCGATGAACTCCGAGGCGCTGGCCGAGAAGAAGGGGACCTTCGCCTCGCCCGCGGTGGCCCGGGCCAGGAGCGTCTTGCCCGTCCCGGGTGCACCGGTGAGCAGGACACCCTTCGGCGCGCGCGCCCCGATGGACCGGTATTTTTCCGGGGCCCGTAGGTAGTCGACGATCTCGGTGATCTCTCCCTTGACCTCGTCGATGCCGGCGACGTCCGCGAAGGTGACCCGCACGGTCTCGGGGTTCACCGGCTTCTTCTTCCCGCCGCCGAATAGCCCGCCGAGCCCGCCTCCCCCGGTCAGCTGTTGCCGCCGGAACAACCAACGGTAGAAGAGGAAGATGAGGAAGAGCGGCGCCAGCGAGATGAGCAGGTTGAAGAGCGGGCCTCGAGACTCCACGAGCGGTGTCGCTCGCACCGCCGCTCCCCCTTCTTCCAGGGCCGACAGGAGATCGTCCTGCGCGAACGCTGGCCGCTCGGTCCCGAAGCGCTTGTAGGTGTGCTCCGCTTGACCGGGAACCGGCTTCGCCTCTTGACCGGGAACCGGCTTCGCCTCCCGCAACTCCCCCTGGATGCTCTCTCCTCGCGCGAACACCTCCGCGACGTTCTTGGCCCGAACCTGTTGCTGGAACTCGGAGTATGAGACGGTGAGGGGCCCCGCCTGAAAGTCCTGGAACGTGAGGAGGGCGAAGAGGGCCGCGTAGACGAGCAGCCAGCGGAGGGAGGGCACCCACTTCCGCCAGTTGTCTGGCGGTCCCTTCTTGCCGGGCGGAAGCCCCTCGGCGCGCCAGGGCAGGCCTGGTGGGCGGGTGGGCTTCGCGTGCGGGTCCGCCGGGGCGGTGGCGTTCGGAGGGGAACCCGTCAGAGGACCCGGCTCGCGGGCCGGCGGGGAAGCGGCTGCCATGGAGCACCTCTCATGTTCGCGAGACGCATAGCCTCGCGACCTCTACAAGATCGCTCCGGTACCCCTCGCTCCGTCTCCTCCCAGAAGGGGAGGGCCTTTCACCGACCCCAGGGGGATCCTCGCCAGACGCTCCAGGCGATTCTCTCGGCTCTCGGCCCCCTCGCCGCTCGCCGCTCCCTTCGGCGGACTCGCCCTCCCCTTCCTTTCCGCCCGAAGGCTCACTCGCCCGCCTCCGTCGCCTCGTCGAGCACGGCCCAGAACGCGCCCGTGGGTCGAAACGCCTTGAAGAGCAGGGGCTCGTCCGGCGGGCGAAGCCACGAGGTCTCGTCGTTCACCCCCCAGGTCACCACCGCCTCGATCTTGTCCGCATTTCGACGGAACATGCGAAAGAACTCCGCCCACCGTCGCGCTTGTGCCGCCCTCAGGGCATCGGTCAAGGGCGGCACCGGACCGTCCCAGCGCTTCCTGAGGCTGATGTCCATCTCGGTGATGTGGTTCTTGAGCCCCAGACGGGCAACCTCCTCGATGCTGGCCTCCAGGCTTTTGACCAGAGGGTAATCGAGCGTGTAGTGGGACTGATGGCCGATGCCGTCGATGGCCACCCCCCCTTCCTTGAGGGACCGGACGAGGTCCAGGATCAGGGACCGCTTGGCCGGGTCTTGCGTCTCGTAGTCGTTGTAGAAGAGGAGCGCATCGGGGTCGGCCTCGCGGGCGGCCTGGAAGGCGAGGGCGACGTAGCTCGGACCGATGACGTCATACCAGGTGCTCCGGCGCCACCCGTTCTCGTTCGGCACGCCGGGCTCGCTCACCACGAAGGCCTCGTTGACCACGTCCCAGGCCCAGACTCGCCCCTTGAAGTGGCCGACCACGTCGTGGATGTAGGCGCGCATCCGGCGCACGAGCAGGTCCCTGGACAGGGGTTTCCCGTCGCCGGCGAATATCCAGGCGGGCTCCTCCCGGTGCCAGACGAGGCAGTGTCCGCGGACCCTGATGCCGTGCTGGTTGGCCCAGTCGACGAGAGCGTCGCCCGCCGCGAAGTCGTACCGCCCTTCTCCCCTGGCCAGGGCCGAGGGCTTCATCTCGTTCTCGGCCACGATCACGTCGAACTGATGCTCGAGGAACCTCCGCGTCTCGTTCGAGAGCACCATCTCGCGGGTCACGGCCGCACCGACGAGGAACTGCCCCCGGTAGGCCATGGCGAGCGAGGGGATGGGATCGCCGGGCCTAGGCTGGGGGGGGAGGGACCCCGCCTCCTGCCCCGCCGTCTCGACGGGGGCGCCGAGGCAGGCCGCGCCCACGAGGAGGGCCGCCCGCCAGAGGCTCGGATGGGCCCTCACGCGAGCGCGGCCTCGACGGTGGGGTACACGTCGAACACGCGGTCGAGCATGGTCAGCTTGAAGGCGGTCGCCACCTGGGCGCTGAGCCCGGCGAGCTTCAAGAACCCCCCGCGCTCGCGGGTCGCCTTCAGGCCGGAGACCAGGGTCGAGAGGCCCGAGCTGTCGAGGAACCCGACCTCGGTGAGGTCGCACACGATTTCCGTCCGGCCTTCCTCGACCAGCTGCCGGATGCGGCTCTTCATCGCGGGGGAAGTGATGGCGTTCACCCGGCCCTTGGCCGAAAGTACCGCTTGGTGGTCGGAGAGGACCTTCACGCTGAGTTCCAGATCCATGTCGATGGGCCTCCTTCCGGCGGGGGCGGGTCAAGAGTCGGCCAGGAGATGGGCTGGCGGCTCGGGTTTCCAGCCCGGAGGGGGCCGGAACACGGCCGCGCGCACGATGGGGGCGAGCAGAGCGATATTGTACACCCCCCAGAACACGTTCATCGACACGCTCGCCAAGGTCCCCCGCCCGCCGAGGACCAGCCCGTAGAGACCGTAGCCGATGGCCAGGGCGGTGAGGGCGATGACCGCGAGCTGCGGCCAGACCAGGGCCAGGAAGGTCCCGGTCTGGCGCTGCTTGGGGGTGACGACGAACTCCAGCCGCCGGCCGAACACGGTGCTCACCACCGCCCGGATCCAGAGCGGGAAGAGGGCCAGGCTGTACTGCTCGCTCCGCCAGGCGTTCAGCCCTCGGCTCACGAAGTAGTACATGATCCGGTTCACGGCCAGGTACGGTCCCAGCCGGGCCAGGAACTCCACCCACGGCGTCCGGATGGGCGAAAGGCCGGTCGAGAGGCAGACGATGGGCGACAGGACGAACACCAGGCTGGAGAACCCGTCGAAATAGGACAGCATCGTCGTGAAGTACTCGAGCCGCTGGGGGATGCTGAGCCCCTTCTTGAAGAGCGGGTTGTCCCGCACGAGGACCTGGAGGGTGCCCTGGGCCCAGCGTAGGCGCTGGCTCAGGGCCGAGCGGAGATCCTCGGGAGCGAGCCCGTAGGCAAGCACCTCGGAGTGGAACGCGCTCTTCCAGCCGAGGGCGTGCAGGCGCATGGCGGTGGCCATGTCCTCGGTGACGCTGATGGTGGCGAGCGGGAGGATCGGTTGGGCCTCCCCAGCCCGGGTGAGGTCCAGCTCCTCGAGCGCCGCCTCGGTCACGCCGAGCGACAGCGGGTCACGTTTCACGGCCTCCGGGAGCCGACCGACGCTGGCCAAGAGGTGGCGCCGGGTCTCGGCCGCCTCGACGCTCCCCGATCGAACCATGCTCTTCAGGGTGGCGGCGATCTCGAGGATGTCCTGGTCGGAGGCGACATCCCGGGCGGTCGCGAGCCCCTGCCTCACGATCTCGCTCACCCGCTGCAGGGGAACGCCGCTCCGCAGCGCCTGCTCTGCGGCCTCCAGGGCGGACTGGAGGACCTTGGCGCCCGGGCTGTACAGGGACTGTCGAGTCGCCCACCGGACGTCCTGGCTGAGCCTCCTCAAGGCGGAGGCGAACCGCTCCTCCATCTCTCGCACGTACTCGGTGAGCCCGAGCTGCAGCAGGGCCTCCCGCCGCAGGACCGCGTTCGACCCGCAGAAGAACGCGGCGTTCCACCCGTCCTTGCCCTGCATGATGGGACCGTAGAAGAGCGGGGCATCCGAGCCGAAGGGATCGCCCGGGGGGAGGTTGTAGAAGTACTGCGGCGTCTGCACGAAGGCCAGGGCCGGGTCGCGGAAGTAGCCGATGGTGCGACGGATGATGCGGGGCTCGGGGATCTGATCGGCGTCCAGGATGAGGATGAACTCGCCGTCGGTCTGCATCAACGCGTTGTTCACGTTGCCGGCCTTGGCGTGACGGGGCTTGCCGGTCCACTCCTCGCCGCGGGTGATGTAGCCGGCCCCCAGCGCCGCGGCCAGGTCCCGCATCGCCGGGCGGGCCCCGTCGTCGAGGACGTAGACCTTGAGCCGGGGCCAGTCGATCCGGAGCGCCGCCTCGATCGTCAACCGCACCAGGTCGGCCGGTTCGTTGTAGGTGGTGATGAAGACGTCGACCGTCACCCCCTCGAGCGGGGGCGGGGCCTGCCGCCGCGTTGGCCTCCACAGCATGAATACGAAGAGGAGGGTGTTGATGAAGGTGTAGGTCTCGGCCGCCACCAGGGGGATGGCGAACCAGAGGGCTTGGGTGTTGAGGCTCGCGGTGAGCCGCCAGGAGAGGTAGATGACCCCGAGCAGGATCGTGACCGCCGCCAGGGCCCGGAAAACCCCGAGCCGCAGCCGATCGCGGCGATCAGCGGTCATCGCCCGAAGCCTCCGGCCGGCGCCTCTTCATCAGGTGCCAGTGGTTGCCCGCGCTCGTCGACGGCGTGTAGGTGACCTCGTCCATGAGCTGCCGGGCGATGTGAACGCCGTACCCCCTCTCGATCGCCTGGCCGGGAGCCCGGGGCGGCAGGGCGGAGATGTCGAACGGGAGCCCATCGTCCCAGAGGTCGAGTTCCACCCGATCGGTCTCGAGCCGGACCTCGCCGCGCAACTCCCTGCCCGGCCCCCGGCACGCGTGCTCGAGGACGTTGGTGACGATCTCGGACGCGGCCAGCTCCAGCTCGTACCCGAAGGTGGGTTCGTAGGCGCGGGCCATCTCCCGGAGGAGCCCCATGGCCTCCTCCAGGCGCTCGAGCTCTCCCGGGATCCGGAAGGAGACGGTCCGGGGCAGGGCCCGCACCACGATGATGGTGAGGTCATCGCTCCGGGGCCCCTTGGAGAAGGCGTCGACCGCGTCGACGATCGAGCGCGCAAGCCCCGCGGCGGGCTGCGATGCGTTCCGGTGCACGGCGTCCATGAGGCGAGAGATCCCGAAGAGCCTGCCGCTTTCGTCCTCCGCCTCGGTCACCCCATCGCTGTAGAGGACGAGGAAGTCCCCCGGACAGAGGAAGATGCGGCGCTCCTCGATGGGCTGGTCGGGCAGGACGCCGATGGGGGGTCCGGTGGCAGAGAGCCTCTCGCAGGTGTCGGCAAACGCCCGGTGCCACAGCACCTCGGTGTGGCCGGCGCTGGCGTAGTCGACGGCGGCGGTGCGCCGATCGAGGTGGGCGACCACGAGCGTGATGAAGCTGCCGGCGTGGGTGAGATCGTCGTACAGGGAGCGGTTGATCTGGGTCAGGGCCGCACCGGGCGTGCTCTTCCGCGCTGCCGAGTCGCGCAGGAGGGCGCGGGCGGTGGAGGTCATCATCGCTGCCGGGACCCCCTTCCCGGCGATGTCGGCGAGGGCCAGATCGCAGTGCTCTGGGCTCGTGCCGATCCAGTCGTACATGTCGCCGCTGACGTAGCGAGCCGCGAACGCCACTCCCGCAAACTCGTAGCCCGGCAGGTCGGGGGTCGCGCGGGGGAGGATGCTGGCCTGGACCTGGGCTGCGAGCACGACCTCCTGCTCGAGCCGCTGCTGCTCGAGGAGCTTTCCCTGGGCCGCCTTCAGATCCGCGGTGCGCTGCTCCACCATCATCTCCAGCTGCTCGGAGTACCGTTTGAGCTCCCGCTCGGCCTGCAGGCGTCCCTCGTACTCGGCGGCGTGCCTCATCGCGATCCCGGCCGAGCCGGCGAAGAGGGCGAGGAGGTTCTCGTCGTGCTTGTGAAAGGCGGCCTTCTCCGCGCTCTCCACCGACAGGACCCCAAGCACCCGGCCGCCGGAGCGGATGGGCACCGCGACGAGCGAGCGGTAGGGAGGAGCCGGCTCCACCTTGAGGAAACGGGGATCCTCGCCCACGTCGTGGACGTTGACGATGGCCTGGTCCCGGTGGGCGACCCCTGCGATCCCGAGGCCGGCCTCGAACTCCATCGGCGCCCGCCGGGCGGAGAGCGAGGAGGTGGCCGCGCGGGTGACCAGGCGACCCGAGGGGCCCTCCATCTGGAGGGTGGCGCCTCGGGCCTGCGGCAGCAGGTCGCCGATGGCGTTCACGATGGAGACGAGGACGCTGTCGACTTCCAGGGACGAGGTGATCTTGCCCATGGTCGTCGCCATCAACACCAGCTCGGCGTTGCGCCTCTCCAGCGTCTGCTCGTAGTCCTTGCGCCGGGTGATGTCCTGCTTGATCCCGATGAAGTGCGTGATCTCGCCCCGGTCGTCCGACACCGGTGCGATGGTCTGTTCCTCGATGTAGATGTGACCGTCCTTGTGGCGGTTGTGGAGCTCTCCGTGCCAGACGCGGCCCGCCAGGATCGTGTCCCACATGTGCTTGTAGAGGGAGTCGGGCTGCCGGCCGGATTTGAGGATCCGGGGCGTCCGGCCGACGACCTCTTCCAGCGTGTAGCCGGTGATCTGGGTGAACGCGGGATTCACCCAGCGGACCACGCCTTGCCTGTCGGTGATGAGGACCCCGTTCGCCGCCGCCTCCACGGCGGTGGTGATGAGCCGCGTGAACTCCACCGAGCGATCGGGCCTTCGACGCGTCTTGGTTCCCCGCCGAGCGGGGAAGAGGTCGAGCGCGCGCGCCAAGGTCGATTCCTCGGGCGATGAGGAGCTACGGCCACGAAATCGCCGCAAGGGGCCCGGCACGGTCTTGCGCAAGAGGATCCCGGCGCGATGGTCCGGGCACCCCACTCTCCCCCGGATCCACCCGTAAGTGGATGCCAATCTTAAGGCGACCGGGCACGAGGCGCCGTCGAGTTTCTGCCGCCCGCGCTGTACGGCGCGGCCCGATAGGGGCTTTGGGAAAATCCATGCGCCGCTCGGTCGCAGAGCCTCCCCCGCTCTCGGGCCGGCGGTCCTCTTAAGGACCTAAGGACGAGGCGTCAGAGCCCGGGATCACGGCCGGCTCCAATGGAGGCGGAACTCGCTCTCGATGCTCACGGACCTGGATGGCGCCGGCCCCTCGGGGTCATGCGCGAGGACCCTCGCCGCCGGCAGGCTCTGGCAAGGATCCCCGCGAGGCCGAGAGCGCCCGCCCACGCGCTCGCAAGAGGTCGGCCCGCGCCAGCATGAGGACGGCCCCCAGGATGAGGACGCCGCCGCAGGTGCGGACGAGCGTCACGCGCTCCTTCAGCACGACCGCCGCGAGGAGGATCGTGAATACCGGCTCCACGGTGGAGTAGATGGAAGCGCGCACCGGGCCGAGCCGCTCCAGCCCGGCGAGGAACAGGGCCACGGCCGCGACGGTGCAGACCAAGGCGATGGCCACGACGGCGGCCCAACCGGTCGTCGTGGTGGGGAACCGGGTGCCGCGCACCGCCGCGGAGAGGGCGAACACCCCCGCCGCCGAGGTGACCACCACGGTCGTGGACGCGATGGGGGTCACCTCGTTCGAGAGCTGGCTCCCGGTGAGGATGTACGCTGCGTAGATGGTCGCGGCTCCGATCCCGTAGAACACGCCCAGCGCGGACCCGTCCGAGGCGTTCCCCACGGTGAGCGCCGACCCCACCACCGCCAGGGCGATGGCCCCGAGTTGCGCCCGCCGCAGCGGATGGCCGAGAACGGCGCGCGCCAGCAGGGCCACGATGACGGGGTGGAGGTAGAGGAGCAAGGCGACCAGTCCGGCCGAGGCGTGCTCCAGGGCGGAGAAGTAGGCGAAGGCCTGGCCGGCATACCCGATCGCCCCCATCCCCACGAGCACCGCGAGGTCCCTCCCCGAGGGAAGCCGCTCGCGCCGGAGGGCGAACACGACCCAGAGCACGGCCCCGGCGATCGAGAACCGGAGCAGGAGCAGGGTCGGGGTGTCCGTCCCGGAGGCGGCCGCGAAGCGACCCAGGATGGCCATGGTCCCGAAGCCGAGCGCGGAGGCGATGCAGAAGAGCTGTCCCATCGAGCGGACGAAGCTACGCCATCCCGCGGGGCGGAACCAGCGGCCCGATCGACGCGCGGCGTTCGACCACCTCACCCTGGGTCGATCCCGGTCCAATCCTTCGCCGAGAGCGGGCCCGGGCCGGGAACGTGGACGCGTCTTCTCCTGGAGAGCGGGCCCCGGGGGAATCCCGGTGTCCGAAGCGCCTCACCGCTCACCGTTCAGGCCGAGCCGCTTCCGGCCGGGCCAGAGGCCCTGGCACCCTTGCCCTCCAAGCTCTGGCCTTGGGTTCCCCGCCTTCGTGAGGAGGGGTGGCGAGCTTTCCCCTCGCCTGCTCTCGAGAGCAGCCGATCGAGGCGACTCGTTGGACCTCACGCGGAGGACCGCCAGGCCAGGAAACAAGCGAGGAGGAGGGGGAGGGCGACGAGCGAGGCCCGCTCGACGATCTCGCCGAGCGCCCTCGCCTTGGCCGCGGCGAGGTCCGTCTCCGTGTAGAGGACGGTGACGTGCGACGGATGGAGCTCGCCGGGCAGCGGCTCTACCAGGACCGGAGAGGCCACGCGCAGCATCGCGCCGTCCGGAGCGATCTCCCACTTGGGGACGAGGGTCGCCCGTACGCGGCCGAGGAGCGAGGCGCTCGCGGGGCGGGTGGCGTCGAGTTCCACATCCCTGAGCCTCTCGTCCGTGGCGTAGAGGACCCGATCGTCCCCGTCGCACACGAGGGCGAGGGTGACGGACGGCATGAGCCTCAGCCGAGCGATCTGGTCCTCCGCGGCCGAAGCGTCTCCTTCGACCAGGTCTCCTCTCAGGGTGGGCGCGACGATCCGGCCGAGGGCGACGGCCTGGCCGATCGAGGATTCCTCGATGTGGCGGAACGAGGTGGCGCGGTCGCGGGCGAGCGAGGTCGCGGTGACTGCGACGATCAGCACCGCCAGCGAAAGGGGGATCGACGTGCGCGGTGGAGGTAAGAGGCTCATGGGGGCCCTCCGCGAGACACACGGTTTCGAGGCCGAGCAGACCGGAGGGCGAGGCGAGTGAGCTCCCGCGATCGCGGGGGTTGGCGCGGAGGCGTTCGGCCCACCCTAGCCATTGACGTGCCCGATCACGATCCGGATCCCCATCCCCACGAGGAGGGCCCCCCCCAGTACCTCGACCCTCTTCCCCCACCCGGAGCCGATCCAGCGACCGAGACCCATCCCGACCGCGGTGAGCGCGCCCGCCACGATCCCGATGACGAGCGCCGGGACGAGGATGGCGGTACCGACCATGGCGAGAGAGATCCCCACCGCCAGGGCGTCAATGCTGGTGGCGACGGAGAGCATGACGAGGCGCCAACCCCGAGTGGTGTCCCCCGGGACTCTCTCGGCGCGGTTCGTGTGGAATGCACCGCGGATCATCCGGCCGCCGACCAGCGCCAAGAGGGCGAAGGCGATCCAGTCGTCGAAGGGCTTGACCCAACCGACCACGGCGTGGCCGGCGGCCCAGCCCAAAGCGGGCATGAGCGCCTGGAAGAGTCCGAAATGGAAGGCCAGCCGGAAGACCCGCCGCCCGGTGAGCGGCAGGTCGGCGAGCCCGCTCACGACCGCCACCGCGAACGCGTCCATGGCGAGACCGAGAGCGATCGCCAGCAGGCTCCATCCGTTCATCCGGGCGCTCGCTCCTCGCTGCCGGCAACTGCCGGGCGCGCGGAAGTGTACCCGCGCGAGCCGCCTGGGAGAAGCGGGCCCGGAGCCGTCGGCGGGCCGGTCGGATCAGGGCGAGCCGCCCCGTGCTTGCCGCGTCCGGCTCTCGCTTCGGGCGACGCGGCGAAGGAGGAGGGGCCTTAAGGGGCGGCGGGCGAGACGGCGGCCCTCGGGGAAGCTGCCCTGGGTTCTCGAGGCCGCCCGTGGATTTATGACCCATCGGTCACTTTTCTCTGGCGCAAAGAGGAGGGACCTGGTTTCATCCCCTCACCATGGGACGTCCCCCCAATCCCGATCTGCACGATGCGCTCCTCGAGAGCGCCCGGGTCGAGTTCGCCAGCCGGGGCCTCGATCGGGCCCGCGTGGAGGACATCGCCCGGCGAGCCGGCGCCTCGAAGGGCGCCTTCTACCTGCACTTCGCGAGCAAGGAGGTGGCGTTCGAGGAAATCCTCCAGCGGTTCATGGGTGCCCTAGAGGACCAGGCCGGGCGCCGCGAGGAGGAGGAGGCCGCCTTTCGTCGGGAGCACGGGGGCCTGCCGGAGAGGGAGTATCGCGAGCGCCAGGTCGAGTTCGACTGCCGGGTGGACCTGGGCCTTCTGGAGACGCTCTGGCGCAACCGCCAGATCCTGCCGGTCATCGAGGGCGCCGGGAGCAGCCGCTACCAGCGGAGCGTGAACGAGTTCCGCCGACGCATGCACGCCTTCATCGCCGGGCGCATCGCCGGCAAGCAGGCTTTGGGCTGGATCCGCGCCGACGTCGACCCCGCGCTCATCGGGGACATCCTGGTCGGGACCTACGAGGGCTTCGCCCGGCGGATGGGGGAGCTCGCCGAGCGGCCCGATCTGGTCCGCTGGCTCCGCTCCTTCACGCTCGTCCTCTACGAGGGGATCCTCGAGCGCCCCGCCCAAGTGCCGGCGCCCTCCCCGCCCGCCCGTCCCCCTCCGCTCCCTTCGGCGCGGAGCGGCGCCTCGCCCCGCCGCCGCGACGGGGGAACGAGACTGACCAACGGGTCATGAAAGGACTGCCGATGAGGCCCCACCCGGTCGCCGTCCTCCTCGCCGCCCTCGCCTGTAGCCGCGGGCCCCAGGGGGCGCCGCCGCCGCCGCCCGGTCCCGTCGAGCCGAAAGTCTTGGCCGCGGCCGGCCCCGCCCCGGCGGCCACCCGGCTCGTGTCCCCAAAGCCCGCCCGTCACGCGCCGGCCGTCACGGTCACCGGTACGCTGGTCGCTCGTCAGTCGTCGGCCCTCGGACCGAGCGTCGGGGGGACGCTGCTGCGGGTCGCGGTGAGGCGGGGGCAGGAGGTGAAGCAGGGGGCGCCGCTCCTGTCCCTGGACGACGACGCCGCCCTCGCCACGGTTCGCCAGGCGGAGGCCCAGGTGGCGGCGGCTCGGGCCCAGCTCTCCCTCTCCGAGGACGCCCTCGGCCGCTCCGAGCGGCTCCGGCTCGAGGAGGGCACCTCGGAGGCGCAGCTCGTCCAGGCGCGGGCCCAGCGCGACCTGGCCGCCGCCCAGCTCGCTGCGGCCGGGGCCCAGCTGGAGGCGGCCCGCGTGAACCTCGCCCATCACCACCTCACCGCGCCGTTCACCGGGGTCGTCACCCGCATCCCCGAGGGCGTGGGCATCGCGGTGGGCCCGGGGACGCCGCTCGTCGCCATGGCGACCACCCGAGAGCTCCGATTGCAGACCACCGTCACCCAGGAGGACGCAGCGGAGCTCCGCCTCGGAGCGCGCGTCACGGTGACGGTGGCAGCCACCGGCGCGCACACCTCTGAGGCGGTGGTGTCGGTGGTGGTCCCGGCGGTGGACGCCGCCACCGGCCGCGTGCCCATCGAGATCGACGTCCCGAACGCCGACGGCCGCTTCCTGGCCAACGCCTTCGCTCGGGCGGAGCTGCCCGCGCGTGCGCCACGCGACGCCTGGCGGGTGCCCGCCGCGGCGCTGGTGCAGCGAGGAGGAGGCTATGCCTTGTGGGTGGCGGGAGAGGACAACCGGGCGCGCACCCTCCCGGTCCGGCTCCTGAAGGAGGAGGCCGAGAGCGCGGTGGTCGAGACCGAAGGCGGCCGCTGGCCGGCCGGGCTGAGGGTGCTCGAGGCGCCGCCCATCGGCGTCGCCGAGGGAACGCCCCTCGTGGAAGTCCGCGGATGACGATCTCCGACGTCGCCATCCGCCGCCCGGTCTTCACGACCATGCTGTCCCTCACCCTTCTGGTCTTGGGGCTCCTCGGATACTCGCGGCTGGGCACGGACCTGTATCCGGACGTGTCCTTCCCCTTCGTCACCATCCGGACGGTCTACCCGGGGGCGAGCCCGCAGGACGTGGAGGAGATGGTGACGCGGCCCATCGAGGACTCGGTCGCGTCCATCGCGGGAGTGGACAAGGTCTTCTCCTCCTCGCGCGAGAACGTGTCGCTGGTGTTCGTCCAGTTCAAGCTCTCCGCCGACCTCGGACAAGCGGTCCAGAACGCCCGCGACAAGGTCGGCATCGCCCAGGGCCAGCTCCCGCTCGGGGCCGAGCAGCCGGTCATCGCCCAGTACGACATCGCCGCCCAGCCGGTTCTGGTGTTCTCGGCGGCGGCGGGCGAGGACCCGGTCGCCCTGCGCGACCGCTTCGACGACCAGGTGAAGCCTCGCCTCGAGCAGCTCGACGGGGTGGCGGCGGTCAACGTGATCGGAGGCGGCGAGCCGGAGATCGCGGTGGAGCTCTTCCGCGATCGGCTCCTGGCCCTGCGGCTCACGCCCGACGAGGTGTACGCGCGCATCAAGGGGGAGCACCTCAACCTCCCGGGGGGGAAGTTTCCGGAGGGGGCGGGGGAGGTGGGGGTCCGCGTGCAGGGGGAGTTCCCGAACGTGGACGCGCTCCGCAGGATGCCCATCGCCACCGGGTCGGATGGCTCGGTGGTGCGGCTCTCCGACGTGGCGCTGGTGCGCCCGGGCGCCAAGGACGCGACCACCCTGGTTCGGACCAACGACGTCGAGTCGGTGGCGGTGGAGGTGGTGAAGCAGGCCGGGTCCAACTCGGCGGCGGTGGCCCGAGCGGTGAAGAGGCTATTGCCAAGGCTGGAGAAGGAGCAGCGGTTCAGGGCTCAGGTGCTCGTGGACCAGTCCCTGGACATCGAGTCCAACGCCCGGGAGGTGTGGATCGCCATCTACTTCGGCGGCGCCATGGCGATCCTCATCATCCTCCTCTTCCTGCTCGATCCCCGCGGCACGTTCATCTCCGCCCTGGCCCTCCCCACCTCGGTGGTGGGCACGCTGTTCGCGATGTACGGTCTGGGGTTCTCGCTCAACCAGCTCACTCTGCTCGGTCTCTCGCTGGCCATCGGACTCCTCATCGACGACGCTGTGGTGGTGCGCGAGAGCATCACCCGGCGGCTGGAGCGCGGCGAGCCCCCCGCGCAGGCGGCCAGCCGCGGGACGCAGGAGATCGCCCTCGCGGTCATGGCCACCACCTTCACGCTCGTGGCGGTCTTCGTCCCGGTCGCCTTCATGCAGGGGATCGTGGGGCAGTTCTTCCGCCAGTTCGGCCTGACCATCACCGCGGCCGTGCTCATCTCCCTCTTCGTCGCCTTCACGCTCGACCCCATGCTCTCCGCTCGCTTCACCCGGGCCCGGGATCGAGGGGAGGGGCGCCGGCAGCACCCGGTGGTAGGCCGGCTCCGGGCCGCCTTCGAGTGGAACGACCGCCTCTACGCGCGCTCGCTGGGATGGGTCGTCCGGCACCGCGGCCTGACCCTGGCCGCCTCGGTCCTGCTCCTCGCCCTGAGCGTGCTCTCCGCCTCGCGCCTCAAGTCCGAGTTCATCGCCACCGAGGATCGAGGGCAACTCATCGTGAACCTCGAGTATCCGCCGGGGACGAGCCTCGCCACCTCCTCTCGCCGGAGCGCAGCCCTCGAGGAGCGCGTGCGGGCGCTGCCCGGGGTGGAGGCCGTCTACGCCACCGTCGGGTACATGGAGGACGCGCGCGCCGTCCGCTGGCGTGTGAACCTGGTCGACAAGAGAAGGCGCCCCCACGGCATCGACGCCTACAAGTCGTGGATCCGCGGTCTGCTCGCCTCCGACGCGCTCCTCAGCACCCGGGCCGTCTCGGACCCCCCGGTGATCGAGGGGTTAGGCGACTGGCCTCCGATCCTCATGAGGGTGACCGGGCGCGACTTCGGAACGCTCCGGGAGGAGGCCGACTTCCTCCTGGAAGCGATGCGCCGCAATCCCCACCTCGCCGACATCCAGCTGAAGGACTCCCCGGGGAAGCCTGAGCTTCAGGCGCTCGTGGACCGGGAGGAGGCGGCGCGCCTGGGAATCGCGGCCGGCAGCGTGGCGCTCCAGGTCCGGCTCGCCACCCAGGGTGAGGTCGCGGCCCGGCTCCGGGAGGGCCGCCGGCAGTCCGACATCCGCGTCCGCCTCGCCAGCGAGGACCGGGAGTCGCTCGGTGCCATCGACGCGATGTGGATCATGACCCCCCGGGGGCTCGTCTCCCTCGGGCAGATCGCGCACCTGGAACGCGCCTCCAGCCCGGCGGTGATCGAGCACAACCACCGCGAGCGCAGCATCTCGGTGTGGGCGCAGATCGCCCCCGGCCACGACATGGGCAGGGCCGTGCGCGAGCTCCACGCGCAGCTCGACCCGCACGCGCTCCCCCCCGGCTACACCTATCTGTGGGAAGGCATGCAGCAGGACCAGGGCGAGACCAACGCCAACATGGGAACCGCCCTCCTCATCGCGGTGGTGTTCATCTACCTCGTGCTCGCGAGCCAGTTCGAGTCGTTCCTCCACCCGTTCACCATCATGGTGGCTCTCCCCTTCGCCCTGGTCGGCGCCATCCTGGCTCTCCTCGCGACCGACAGCTCGTTGAGCATGGGCTCGCTCATCGGGATCATCCTGCTCATGGGGCTCGTCACCAAGAACGGCATCCTCCTCGTGGACGGGGCGCTGCAGCACGTTCGGGAGGGAGACTCGCCGGTCGATGCGGTGCGCAAGGCCGGGCCGCGCCGGCTGCGCCCCATCCTCATGACCAGCGCCGCCATGGTGCTGGGCATGCTTCCCACCGCGCTGGGCCGCGGCCCGGGGAGCGAGTTTCGTGCCCCCATGGCCCTGGTCGTGATCGGCGGCGTGATCAGCTCGACCCTGCTGACGCTCTTCGTCGTGCCGGTCGTCTTCCTGGCCGTCGAGCGGTTGCGCGGGGCGGGCCGAGGCAAGCGGGCCGTGCAGGTTGCGCCCGAGCCGGAGCCGACCCCGGAGAGGGCGCGCATCGCGGCGTCCTGACGCCTTTCCCGGGAACGAGCCTCACCGCGGGACCCTTGGCCGTCCGTCAAGGTGCCTGGGGCGCTTGCCCCGCGCCATCGACCGGCCCGCTCCGCCCCGGCCTGCTCGATCGAGGCGCCGTCCCTCAGGGGCGTAGCGGCAGGCCGAGCTGGGCCGGGGCGATGAGCTTCGACGAGGCCGCCGGACGCGCCTGCGTCGAGACCGTTCCCGGCGTCCCTGCCGTCCTGCCCCCGAGGGACGGGCTTTCGATGCGCGCCGCGCTCGCGAAGGCCTCGAAGGTCTTCCCCTCCGCGGCGGTCTCGAGCCGGCGCGCCTCCGCGTCCAGGCGGCGGAGTGCGGCGAGCCGATCGGCTTCGCCGAGCCGGGCGCGTGCCACCGCGGATCGCAAGACGCGCAAGGTCTCGTCGTACACGCGCAGCGGCACCGGGAAGGGATGTCCGTCCTTCCCGCCGTGGGCCAGGGAGAACCGGGCCGGGTCGCTGAACCGGCTCGGCGCGCCGTGGATCAACTCGGCCGAAAGGGCCAAGGCGAGCATCGTCCTTGCCCCCACCCCCGGGGTGAGGAGGAGGTCTTCGAAGTCCACCGGCCCGCGGCGCGCGGCGGCCGCCAGTGCACCCTGCAGGCGGCGGAGCACGACGTCGTCCGCTCGCACCGCGTGACGGGCGGGGAGGCGCAGGTGGGGCAGCCCGTCGGCGTCGCGGACCGCCGCGATCACCCTCTCCGGGCCGCCGCGGGCGAGCTCGACGCTGGCGGAGCGGGCGGCCGCCGCACGGCGGTCGGTCAGGTTCACGATGAGGCCGCCGGGCCGGCCGGCGATCGCCGCGTGTGGCTCCTCCACGAAGGAGCCGAGCCCCTCCGACCGCCAGTGGTAGCGACGGGCCGTTCGAGCCTCGCCGTCCATGCCCTGCTGGACCACCACCCAGGCGCCATCTCCCGCCACCACGAAGGCGTGAAGGTAGAGCGCGTACCCGTCCTGCACCGCCGCCGAATCCACCTTGGCCACGAGCCGGCTGGCGCGGGCCAGGGCATCCCCATCGACCCCCGTTCGCTCGCCGAAGGCCACGAGCTCGTCGGGAGTTCGACGCGAGTGCCGCCCGCGCCCGCCGCACACCCTGAGGCCCAGCTCACGTTCCAGGGGCGCGAGCCCCCGCTGCAGCGCGCCAACGACGCTCGTGGTGATCCCCGACGAATGCCAGTCCATCCCCATCACCGCGCCCAACGATTGGAACCAGAACGGGTGGGACAGCCGGCGCAGGAGCTCCGCCCGTCCGTACTCGAGCACGATGGCCTCGGCGACGACCCGGCCGAGCCGCGCCATCCGCTCGAAAAGCCAGGGGGGGACACGTCCGCGGTGCAAGGGGAGATCGGCACTGCCAGTCGGCACGGACCGAGCGAGGGACGCGTGGGTCACGACCGTGCCCTCCCCCGACTCTTTGGGGGCTCCCCGTGGCAGGACCGCAGCCACATCTGCGCAGGCCCCCGGAGGCGAGCGCTGCCCTCCCTCCGGATCCGTCCCTCCCCGTGGTCCCAAGGACCGGGCCCTCCCTCGGTGCTCGCGGGGAAGGCGAAAGGCCCAGCGGGGCGGGGGTGTGAGGGGAAGGCGAGGAGAACCCGCCTCGAACGCCCTTCGGGATTCTTTGGGGGACGTTTGGCTTCGCCCCAGCCCAAGGATCGAGGCGGACCTCCCTCGCGAATCCCCGCGGGCCCCGGAGAGACGAGGAGCGCGACCGCGGGAAGAACGGCGTCAGAAGGGCCGAGGCCCATCCGCAGTCCCTTTGGACCGCCCATCCCTGAAGTTCCTACTATTCCCCCCTGACGACGGAGCCGGCGTCTAGTGGCTCGGAGCGTTCGGGAGCCTGGGAGCGTTCGGGGCCCATTCCCGGAGAGGATCGGCTCCCTAGCCCAGGTACTTCCCCAGGATGGGGCGCAGTTTCTCCCTCGTTTGCGACGAGATCTTGCTGCGGTCGGTCCAGATCGCGAGCGAAAGGGACGACTGACAGGCGCAAGGCTTATCGATTCCCGAGACGAGCGGGATGGCTCGCCTGACGAGCTCCACCGCGTTCTGGGTGGCGACCTTCACGTTGCCGAGGATCTCCTCGAGCAGCTTGGCCTGATCGAGCGAGGCCGGGTGGGGCTTCCAGCAGTCGTAGTCGGTGGGCAAGGCGACGAGGGCGTAGCAGATCTCGGCCTCGCGGGCGAGCTTCGCCTCGGGCATGACCGTCATCCCGATGAGAGCCGCACCCCAGCTGCGGTGCAGCTCGCTCTCGGCGCGGGTCGAGAACTGTGGCCCCTCCATGCAGACGTAGGTGCCACCCTGATGCACGCGGGTGGGGAGCCCCGTCCCGGCCTTGACGAGGAGGGTCCGGAGGGTCGGGCAGAACGGGCTGGCCAGCTCGACGTGCACCGCCAGGTCGTCGAAGAAGGTCGCGGGACGACGGTACGTCCGATCGATCACCTGGTCGGGGATGACCAGATTGCGGGGGGCGACCTCCTCGCGGAGGCTCCCCACGGCCCCGCTCGCCAGGATGTGGCTGACGCCGAGCGACTTGAGGGCGTAGATGTTGGCTCGATACGGAACGGTGGATGGGCTGAAGGTGTGCCCCTCCCCGTGCCGGGCGAGGAGGGCGACGGGGACTCCGCCCACCTCGGTGAGGGTGATGGGGCCCGAGGGGTCGCCGAAGGGGGTCGAGACGCGCCGGGCCTCTCCGCCCCCGAGGGTGCCCAGCGCCTCGCCGAGCCCCGTTCCGCCGATGACACCGACCACGACTCGCTCGGGCATCTCTCGCCTCCTCGATCGCGGGCCCGGGAATGGCCCCCGCCCCCGCTCTCCCCCACGGTCCCACCGAAGGTACAGCGCCGAAGGCGTCGAGGAGGGGAAAGTCTACTTCGGAAGCTGCGGCTGCTGTGGGCGTTCGTCGGCGGCGGAGGAGGGGCAACCCGAAAAAGAAGGGGCCCACCCGCGCGCGTGCGCGGGTGGGCCCGAGAAGATGCGGCGGCGACCTACTCTCCCACACGGCTTCCCGTGCAGTACCATCGGCTCTGGTGGGCTTAACTTCCGTGTTCGGGATGGGAACGGGTGTGACCCCACCGATATAGCCACCGCAAACCCTTCAAAGAGCAAGCTCTGCAACCGTCTACGAAGGGGAAGAAGAGCACCGCACCGCGGATCGCGGGACCTCGGTCCAGCAAGGACCTCGATCTCGACCTCGAATCGGTCGCCTTGGACCTGAGAAGAGGGAGACCAAGCCGCACGCCCGATTAGTACCGGTCAGCTGAGCGCCTCGCAGCGCGTACACCTCCGGCCTATCGACCTCGTCGTCTTCGAGGGGGCTTCAGGGGCTTGCGCCCGGGAGAAGTCGTCTCGAGGTTGGCTTCCCGCTTAGATGCTTTCAGCGGTTATCCTTTCCACACATAGCTACCCAGCGATGCCTCTGGCGAGACAACTGGTACACCAGCGGTGTGTCCATCCCGGTCCTCTCGTACTAAGGACAGATCCTCT
>DASRZU010000003.1:0-42656 GCA_035686075.1 Anaeromyxobacter sp. | reverse complement strand
CGTATCGGCCGGGGCGGTGGCGAGGAGCAGCGCGGAGAGAAGAGGGGGGGCGATCATCTCGTTCCTCTCAAGGCGCGGAGCGGTGGCACTCGTAGCACTTGCGGTTCACGGGGGCGTAGCCGGGCACGTTCGCGTGCGCCGACCCCACGTTGGAGTGGCAGCGCAAGCAGTTGGCGGTGTCGGTGCTGCAGGTGAGCGGCTGGCCCACGCTCACGGGGGGGACGGTGGTGTGGCAGTCCAGGCAACGGATGCCGGCGTGCGGGCCGCTCCGGATGTTGTAGCAGGCCTGGTGATCCGGGAAGAAGGCGGGGACGAACCGCCAGGTGGAATGGCAGGGGCGGCAATCGGTCGGGAACCCGGGAGCGCCGTGGTCGAGGGCGGCGTTGCCCCCGCTGGCAGAGGCCTGGTCGGACTGGTGGCAGCCCACGCACTGCGAGTTGGGCCTGTTGAACCCGCGATCGCGCCGGTCGCCGTGGCACTCCTCGCAGGCGAGGACGGCGTGCCGCCCGGTGAGGGGGAAGCTCGTCCGCCGGTGGGCCTCTGGCCCGAAGTCCGGCGTCGCAAAGGAGGTGGCATCGTGACAGTCCTGGCAGCGCTGGCCCAGGCGGCCGAGGTGCGGGTCCTGGTGGCAGGCCGAGCAGGCGCGGGGGATGGGGTCCCTGAAGACGTTGGTCTGGTGGCAGGACTTGCACGACACCCCCAGGTGGCGTCCCTCCAGAGGGAAGCCGGTCCGGTCGTGGGGGAAGGAGACCGGGAGCCAGCCGTCGGGCGTGTGGCAGGCGCTGCAGTCGGTGTCACCCACGGCGGGGTGTCCCGCGGACGGCCGGGCCGAGAGGTCCGCATCCTTGGGGGAGGGTGCGGCTCCGCAGAGCCACAGGGCGAGCGGCAGGAGCGCGAGCGGGGCGAGCCTCATGGCACGAACCCCCGGAAGGCGCCCTTGTGGAAGTCGTCGTGGCAACCCTCGCAGCGCGTGGGGAGCGGCCGGTACTTGCGGACGGTCACGCCCGAGACCTGCACCGCCGGGTGGCATTTCTCGCAGGCGAGCCCCTGGTGCTTCCCGGTGAGCCGGTAGTCCGTGAACGGCGGCCTGTGCACGAACTTGGAGACATCCTTGAAGTCCGTCGCGCCGTGGCAGCGAGAGCAGTCGGTCCCCTTGCCCTTGCCGGCCGAGAACTGCCCGGCATGCGGGTCGGAGTGGCAAGCCGAACAGCTGAAGGCGAGCGGAGAGTAGCGCACCACACCCGATGCATCGGGGCGGTGGCAGGAGGCGCAGGCCGCCTGGGCGTGGCGCCCGGTGAGCGGGAAGCTCGCGTCGCGGGCGTGGTCGAACTGGAGGGTGCGGAACGAGGCGAGGGAATGGCAGGCCTGGCATCCCTCCGTCCGGACCCGGCGATCGAACTGGCCCGCGTGCGGGTCGCGGTGGCAGGCGCGGCAGTCGGCGGGGCTCGAGGGCTCGAAGCGGGCGAGGCTCAACCGCAGGGGGCGCTTCCTCCGCTCCAGATCCGCTCGCACCGTGGCCGGCACGTGGGTGGCGAGGCGCGGGTCCTTCGGGTGGCACAGGACGCACGCCACCGCCCGATGGGCCCCCTCGAGCGGGAAGCCGGTCTGAGTGTGGTCTTCGACCTCGAACCGGGCGGGGAGGTACGCCTCCAGGGTGTGGCAGCGCTCGCAACCGGGCGGGCCGCCTGGGGCCCCGGCCGCCAGCGGTTTCATCTGCCCGAGGTGCGCGTCCGCGTGACAGTCGCTACAGCGCTGGAAAGCGAGGCCGCGGTAGCGGGCCGGCTCTCCCGGGAACGGTCCGTGGCAGGCCTGGCAGGCGACCTCGGCGTGCGCGCCCCGCAGCGGGTACCGCGTCGCCTCGTGGAAGGCGCGCTTCTCGGCCGGGCCGCTCATCCGCTTCCAGTCCTCGGTGCCATGGCACTGGGTGCAGCTCGGACCGAACCGGCCCTGGTGCGGATCCTTGTGGCAGTCCGTGCAGGCGCTGAAGGCGATGCCCTTCCACTTCACGGTGCGCGTAGGGTTCACCGGGGGTGTTATATTGGGGGGGACGCTCGGGGCCGCCTGCTCCTGGGGAAGGTGGCACTTCAGGCAATCGGTGCGGGCGTGGCGCCCGGTGAGGGGAAAGGCGGTGCGGGCGTGGTCGAAACCGCGCGCGGGCTTCCAGGCGACTTCGGAGTGGCAGTGCTGGCAGGCGGCGCCGAGCTGGCCGCGGTGTTCGTCGAAGTGGCAGTCGGTGCAGGCCCGAAAGGAGAGGCCCTTCCACTTCACGAAGCGAGCCGGATCGATAGGGGGTGTGAGCGTGGGGGGGACGCTCGGGGCCGGCTGCTCCTTGGGGAAGTGGCACTTCTGGCAGTCGGTCCGGGCGTGCCGGCCCGCGAGGGGGAAGGCGGTGCGGGCGTGGTCGAAGCCGCGCACCGGCTTCCAGCCGTCCTCCGAGTGGCAACGCTGGCAATCGGCACCGAGCTGGCCGCGGTGCTCGTCGAAGTGGCAGGCGCTGCAGGCCTGCGGCTGCCCGAGGAAGGTCTTGCGCCCCGGCTCCTTCTCGAGCACCGCCGTCACCGTCTTGTCCGCGATGCGGCGGGGGTCATGGCAGCGAGCGCACTCCGCGGTCCGGTGCTTGCCCCTGAGCTCGTAGCCGGTGCGGGAGTGATCGAAGCCCCGCTCCCCCCCCTTGCCCCAATCGACGAGCTGCTCCTCCCTCCCCTGGTGCTCGTGATGGCAGTTCCAGCACTGCCGGTCGGCGGGGGGGAGCCGCCCGTGGAACCCGCGCTTCTCCTCCACCCGCGCCTTGAGCTCGGTGTGGCACTCGAGGCAGCGCTCGGGGGCGAGCTGCTTGCCGGCCACGTGGCACTTGGTGCAGGTCTCGAGACCCCCCTCGAGCGATTGATGGGCCCGGCTGAGCGGCCCGGGCGAGAACAGGTCGGCGGCGCGGGCCGGGATGGGGGCCAGCAGGGCGGCGAGGGCGGCGGCGATGAGGGGGGTGAGCTGCGGGGGCGCGGTCACCTGAGCCATCCGTAACCGAGGTAGAGGGAGACGGCGATGTGCACGGCGATGGCCAGGACCAGGAACACGGCCAGCGTGGCGTGGAACGCGCGCCAGCCGCGGAGGAGCCGCTTCAGGGAGGCGTAGAACCGGATCTGCCAGCGGATGCGGGCCAGGGCGATCAACGCCCGGCGGAACTCGACGAAGGCTGCCCGGCTCCTGAACCGCCGCCGGGCGCGGACCAGTCGGACCCGGAGCAGGAGGGCCTCGAGCGGCATGAGGACGAAGAGCAGGAACAGGGACCCGGCGCGGATCTGGGAGGTGGCGCGCTCGAGCAGCGCCTGTGCGGCCGCTCCCGCCTCCGTCAGGGTTTGGGCCTGAGCGTCCCGCAACCGCTCGAACCGGCCCAACAGATCCGACAGTTCCATCGCCTTCCCTCCGTCGGAGGGGACGGCGCTGTAGATGAACCGGCCGATGAGCCCGGTGCTCACCACGATGGCGAGCGACCCGGCGGTGGCGGTGGCGAGCAGGTTGTTCGACTGGAAGGCCGCGTGGAAGGCGATCACGAGGGGGCTCATGAGCCCCACGAACACGTGGAAGTCGAGCCAGCCCCTGATCCCCCCGAGCGCCGAGAGCCACTTCCAGCGCTTGCGCGCGGCATAGAGGAAGTTCGAGAGCATGAAGGCGGTGGCGGCGATGCCCACCCCGTGCCCCCAGGGTCCGGCCGAGCGCAGCTCTTCGTGGAGCGGCGAGGCGCGGCGGGCCGCCCGCGACAAGAGGTAGTAGTCGCGCCCCTTGAAGCTCAGGTACGCGAGCACGGTGAGGCCCGCCAGGGCCAGGGCGGTCCGGAGGACCCGTCGCCCGATCCGCTCCTCGCGGGCGCGGGCCGAAACGCTGCGCCGACGGGCGGCGGCGTCCTCGCCGGACCTCGGATCCCAGGGCGACTCGCCGTAGTAGCGGCGCAGGGACACCCCCGACTTGGCGAGGAACTCCACCGGGAGCTCACCGCCGATGTTCACGATGACGAAGTCGTTTTGGAGGCGCACCGCCGCCCCCCTCGCCTCGAGGACGACCTCCTGGGCCCTGATCTCGGTGACCTGCGAGGAGAGCAGGGCCCCGATCCTCCCCGCCGCCGAAAGGGCGCCGAACTTCTGCCGGTTGGCCTCGCGGCAGCGGCCCAGCTCCGCCCCACGGTAGGAGAGCGAGACCTCGGCGGTCGACTCCTCGGAGAGCTGGATGGCGGCCTCGAGGGCCGCGTCGCCGCCGCCCACCACGAGGACCTTCTGCCCGTCGTACTGCTCGGGATCGGTGAGCCCGTAGACCACCTTCTCGAGGTCCTCGCCCTTGACCCCCAGCCGGCGCGGGGTTCCGCGGCGCCCGATGGCGAGCACGACCTTCTGGGCCGGGAGGGCGCCCCTCTCGGTGGTCACCGCGAACCGCCCATCGCTCCCCTCGATGCCGGTGACCCTCACTCCCTCCTCGACGACGATCCCGGTCTTCTCCAGGATCCGCACCCAGGTGCGGAGGAGAGCCTCCTTGGAGATGCTGGGCCTGCCGAACCGGCCCCAGAGCGGGAGATTGACCGTCTCCGTCATCGCGATCTTGCGGCGCGGGTAGTGGGCCACCGAGCCGCCCATCGTCCCCTGGTCCACGAGCCGGAACGGCACGGCCCGGGCCTTGAGGCCCAGGGCGGTGGCGATCCCGGCCGGCCCCGCCCCCACGATCAGCACCCCCGGGCCCTCCCGCGAGACTCCGCCCGCGAGGTGCTCGGCCACCTGGAGCCCCTGGGTGATGGCGTTCTTGATGAGCCCCATCCCGCCGAGCTCGCCCACCACGTGAACGCCGGCCCTCGAGGACTCGAAGACGGTCGACACCTCGGGAAGGTCGACGCCGCGCTCGGCGCTCCCGAAAACCAGGCGGATGGCTCCCACCGGGCACTCGGCCGCACACCGTCCGTGGCCGATGCAGTGGTCGGCGTGAACGAGCCGCGCCGCGCCCTCGATCACCCCGAGGATGTCGCCCTCGGGGCACGCCTTGAGACAAGAGAGGCTACCGATGCAGATGTCGGGGTCGATGACGGGATGCAGCGAGCGCGCCAGGTGCAGCCCCCGGCGCCGATTCTGCTCGAGGGCGGCGAGATCCCTTCGGGCGCGCGCCCTGCGCCGGCCCACGTGCCCCAGGGCCAGGAGGGCGACCGCGACCAGCGATCCCGAGACCACGAGAAACGTGGATTGATCCATGCCCGCCGTACGAGCTCCCGGTCTCTCGCCACCGAATCGCGATCTACTTGTCGTCCCCGGCGGAGGGGACAAGGTCTACGGCCCGCTCGACCCGAAAGGTTTTGGTTACGGGTCGGCCGACGAGTGTGTGGATGCAGTCGTTGGTCTCACCTCACCCTCGGTCAAAGGCGAGTGTTCCAAAACGTGGGGATCGCTGTTCCAAAATGGGGCTGGGCCCCGTCGAGGGCACAGGCGCACTGACGGTAGATGGCCGGATCGGATTGACCCGACGTCGAGTTTGCGGGGCACGACGGGGCTCGGGAGGTCCGTGGGCCCGAGGGTCCTGCCCGCGGCGGATGGCGGCCGGGCGAGGCGGAGCCCGCTTCCCCGCCTGGGCGGGCGGACGGTCGGGCGGTCCCGGGGTACTCGGAGCAGGTTTCGGCGAGGCCGGCCGAGGGGCTTTTCCGGCCCGGGGAGAGAGCATCCGGGAAGGCGAGTGTCGAGAGGGAGGGCCCGCGAGACCGCCCGCCCAAATAGCGAGGCCGGGCAGAAAGGCTCGACCGCGGTGGAAGAGCCCCAGAAATAACGCGCCCTGGCGCGCAGGCGGTGCCCTTGGCGACGGCGCCGCCCGGCCGGCCCGGTCCACGAACCGGCGCAAAACGCGGCCGGCGGAGTAGACTCCGCCCCGTGACGGACGCCACCGAGCCCCGGCCGGGCGAGGTCCCTCCGGGACCGGCCGCGGCCGGGCGGGGGTTCTTGGGCCGGTGGTTCGAGCCGGTCAAGATCCCGCGCGACGTGCCCGCCACGCTCTCCCAGCTCGCGGCGAGGGGGAGCCTCGTGTTCGTGATGCGTTCCCCCGGGCTCCTCAACTTCCTGTACCTGCGCTGGTTCCTGGGGCGGTCCCGGCTGCCGGCGCTCCGGGTGGCCCGCAACTTCCCCGGGCTCACCGGCTGGCTCGCGGGCGTGCGGCGCTCCCGCCGGGCCCTCGAGGAGTCGGTCTCGACCGGCGGCGCGAGCCTGGTCTTCCTGGGGCGGCACCTGGCTCGGCGCGACCCGTTCGCCACCCTGGTGCGTCTCCAGCGCGATCTGTACCAGCCGGTCTTGCTCGTGCCGGTGCTCCTCGTCTGGAGCCGGCGGGCGCCCAAGCTGGAGGGCTCGCTCTGGGACGTGCTCTACGGGGCGCCCGACGCCCCCTCGGTCTTCGCCAACGCGGTCGCGTTCCTGCGCAACTTCCAGCGGGCGGTCTTCGAGGTCGGCCGCCCCCTCGACCTCAAGGCCTTCCTCGTCGACCGCCCTGCGGAGCCGGACGCGGTCGTGGCCCGCAAGGTCCGCGGGGTCCTCTACCACCACCTTTCGCGCGAGTTCCGGACGGCGGTGGGGCCGCCGCTCAAGGCGCCCTCCCGGGTCCAGGAGAAGGTCCTCCGCGATCGGACCCTCCGGGCCACGCTCGAGGCGGTGGCCCGGGAGACGGGCCGGAGCCCTTCGGCCCTCTCCGCGGAGGCGGCGCGCGACCTGAAGGAGATCGCGAGCCGGTACGACCCCTTCTTCGTCCAGCTCATGCGACCCTTCATGGCCTTTCTGTTCCGCCGGCTCTATCGGCGCGTCGAGGTGGACGAGGAGGGGCTCGCGCGACTGAAGCGCGCGGCCGGGGAAGGGCCCATCGTGCTCTGCCCGAGCCACAAGAGCTACGTCGACTTCCTGGTCCTTCCCTGGCTCCTCTACGAGAACGGCATGACCCCGCCGCACGTCGCGGCCGGCCAGAACCTGGCCTTCTGGCCGTTCGGGGCCATCGCCCGCCGCGGCGGCGCGTTCTTCATCCGCCGCAAGGTGAAGGGCGATCGGATCTACACCGCGGTGCTCCGGGCCTACGTGAAGCACCTCCTCCGGGACCGCTTTCCCCAGGAGTTCTACGTGGAGGGGGGAAGGAGCCGCACCGGCAAGCTCCTCTTTCCCAAGACCGGCCTCGTCTCGATGGAGGTCGATGCCTGGCTCGACGGGGCGGCCGAGGACGTCCTCTTCGTCCCCATCGCCATCGACTACGAGCGGCTCATCGAGGCGGGCAGCTACGCGCGCGAGCTGGAGGGGGCCGAGAAGCCCAAGGAGAGCCTCCCCGGGCTGCTCCGGGCGGTCACCGTGCTCTTCCGCCACTACGAGAGGCTCTACGTCCAGTTCGAGGAGCCGGTCTCGCTCCGCGCCCTGGCCACGGCGCGGCTCGGTTCCCGAGCCGCCTCCCTCACCATCGACGAGGACTGGGAGGGGGAGTCGTCCCGGTCGTCCACGGCGGTGGTGCTCCCCGGCCGGGAGGGGTCGAGCGAATCGGCCAAGCGGCGCCTCGTGCAGGCGCTGGCCAACCGCATCGCCTACGGCATCAGCCGGGCGGTGACCATCACGCCGGTGGGCCTGCTCTCGGCCGCGCTCCTGTCCCACCCGCGGCGAGGGGCGACCGCCGCCGAGGTGGCGCGCCGGGTGGAGCTCCTCCGGTCGCTCGCGAAGGAGGGCGGGGCCCGGCTCGCCCCGGGCCTTTCGGCGGCGCCCGCCGATCCCCGGGTGCCGGGCCCGGTGGCCGAGGCCCTGCACCGCCTGGTGGCGCTTCTGCAGGTGAAGGAGGAGGTGGCCGCCCAGGAGACCCTCTACCGGGTTCCCGACGAGCGGCGCACCTTCCTCGACTACCACCGCAACGCCGTCATCCACCGGTACGTGGGCCCGTCGCTCGTGGCCGCCGCCGCTCGCGCCCCGGGCCCGCGAGTCCGCGAGGCGGTCCGCGCTCGTGCGCTCTGGCTCTCACGCCTGTTCAAGCTGGAGTTCATGTACCGGGTGGGCACAACCTTCGAGGAGATCTTCGCCGAGAACGTGGCGCTCCTCGTTCGGCTCGGAGCGCTCTCGCCCGAGAAGGAGGAGTTCCTACCCGGAAAGGACCCGGACACGCTCACCTTCCTCGCGGAGTTCACGCGCGCCTACCTCGAGGCATACCGCCTGGCGCTCTCCACCGCCCTCACCGTCTCCCGAAAAGCCCCGCTCGACCGGCGCGGGATCCTGCGCGAGGCGCTCGAGCGGGGCCGGGCCGCCCACCTGTCCGGCGAGGTGACCCTGCGCGAGGCGCTCTCCAAGGCCACCTTGTCGAACGCGGTCGAGTGGATGGTGGAAGAGGGGCATCTCATCGAGCAGGACGACGAGCGGCTTCGGCTCGGCGACCGCACCGGTTCCACCCTCGAGTCCCTCATCGAGGAGATCGGCAGGCACCTTTCATGAGCGCTGGACCTCTGGAGATAGATCTCTCGCTGGCCCTCGACACCTCGCGTCGAGCGGCCCAAAGGGCGGCGTCCGCCGCCCTGGTCCATTTCCGGCGGGGTGTGCGGGTGGAGCTGAAGCCGGACAGGACCCCGGTCACTCAGGCCGACCGGGACGCCGAAGCCGCCATCCTCGAGGTGGTCCGGGCAGCGTTCCCCGGGCACCGCGTCCTGGGGGAGGAGACCGGGGCGCATCCCGGTTCCGGGCCGGGCCTCTGGATCGTCGACCCGCTCGACGGCACGCGGGGCTTCACCCGCGGGGGATCGTTCTGGGGCCCTCTCGTCGCCCTCGAGCACGAGGGCCGGGTCGTGGCCGGGGCGATGGCCCTGCCGGCGCTGGCAGAGGTCTACTTCGCGGCGCGCGGGCTCGGCGCCTGGATGTCCCTGGGCGGGGCGCTGCCCACCCGGCTCGAGGTGTCCAGGGTGGCGGGGTGGGCGGAGGCGACGCTCTCCCTGGGCGAGCCCCAGGTCCTCTTCCGGGAGCCGCTCCTCGAGCGGGTGGCCCGGCTCGCCACGACCTGTGCCTCGACGCGCTGTTACGGCGACCTCGCCGGCTGCGCCCTCGTTCTCAAGGGCCAGGCGGAGGCCTGGATCGAGGCCGGGGTGAGGGTCTGGGACATCGCCCCGATGCAGGTCCTCGTGGAGGAGGCCGGCGGCCGGTTTTCGGATCTGAAAGGGAACCCGACCCACGAGGCCGGGCAATGCCTGGCCTCGAACGGCCTCGTGCACGACGAGGTGCTGGCGGCGCTGGCCGGCGTATAGGTTGACCCAAATGGGTTACCGAGTTTAGGGTCAGCTCCCGCCGGGCCCTCGAACCCAAGTATTCGAAATAAATAGAAAGCAGTTGCAAACTCGACTGGCTTTCGAGTGAAATGTCGTGGGGGTATTGCATACGGAACGCGCGGCTCGCGTCCGCACGAGTGCGGCCCAACACGATGGAGGAGGAGAGCGATGAAGAGATTCTTTGCGGTGGCAGCGATGTTCCTCGCGCTTTCGGCGGCCCAGGTCGCCCGGGCTGCGGGCCCTGTCAAGATGGGGTTCCTGGTGAAGTCGCCAGAGAACGGCTGGTTCCAGAACGAGTGGAAGTTTGCCGAGCAGGCCTCCAAGGACCTGGGCTTCCAGCTCATCAAGATCGGGACGCCCGACGGCGAGAAGGTCGTCGCCGCCATCGACAACCTGGCCGCCCAGGGCGCCCAGGGATTCGTGATCTGCACGCCCGACGTGAAGCTCGGGCCGGCGATCGTGGCCCAGGCCGCCCGGCTGAAGCTCAAGGTCATCGCCGTCGATGACCGGTTCGTGGACGCGAACGGCAATCCCCTCACCCAGGTGCCGTACCTCGGGATCTCGGCCGGCAAGATCGGCGAGAAGGTGGGGGAGACCCTGGCGGCGGAGATGAAGAAGCGGGGCTGGAAGACGGCCGACACGGCCGCCCTGGTCCTCACGAACTACGAGCTGCAGACCGCGAAGGAGCGGACCGACGGGGCCAAGAAGGCGCTGCTCGCCTCCGGGTTCCCCGCGGCCAACATCAAGGAAGGGTCCCAGGGCAAGCTCACCGACGACGTCCAGAACTCGCTCACCATGGCGGACCCCATCATCACCCGCAATAGCAGCTTCAAGAACTGGCTCGTCTACTCCCTGAACGAGGAGTCGGTGACCGGGGCGGTCCGGGCCCTGGAGAACCGCGGCTACAAGCCGGCCAACATCATCGGGGTGGGGATCAACGGTGGGGCGGTGGCCGTGAACGAGTTCAAGAAGGCCACCCCCACCGGCTTCTACGGGACCATCCTCCTCGAGGCCAAGGTCCACGGCTACGAGACCGCCAAGATGATGTACGAGTGGATCGCCAACGGGAAGGAGCCCCCTCCCGACACCCGCACCGCGGGCGCGCTCTTGACGCGCGAAAACTACGTGAAGGTCCTCACCGACAGCGGCCTGGCTGACGAACTGAAGTAAGCGCGGTAGCCTCTGGTCCGTTCCGCGGGGGAAGCCGTCCTCCCGGCTTCCCCTTCTTCTATCCGGCCCCGGGGGCCTTCGTGGACGAGCAGGTGCGGTTTAAGGACGTCTCCAAGAGCTTCCCCGGGGTACGGGCCCTGGACCGGATCACCTTCGGGGTCTCCGCCGGGACGGTGCACGGCCTCATCGGCGAAAACGGGGCGGGGAAGTCGACCCTGCTCAAGATCCTCTCCGGCGCTTACCGGCCGGACTCCGGCCAGGTGGTGATCGAGGGGAAGCCCCGGGTCTTCCGGAGCACCCGGGAGGCCGACCAGGCGGGCGTGGCCATCATCTACCAGGAGCTGAACCTCGTCCCGGAGATGACCGTGGCCGAGAACGTGCTCCTGGGGATGTTCCCGAACCGCGCCGGGATCCTGAACCGGCGCGCGATGCTTACCCGGGCCGGCGACCAGCTCCGGCGCCTGGGGCTCGACGTCTCCCCCTCCACCAAGACCCGGCGCCTGTCCATCGCTCAGCGGCAGATGGTGGAGATCGCCAAGGCGCTCATCAAGAACGCCCGCATCATCGCCTTCGACGAGCCCACGAGCTCCCTCTCCTCCCGCGAGGTGACCCAGCTCTTCGCCACCATCCGCGAGCTCAAGAAAAACGGCTACGCCATCGTCTACGTCTCCCACCGGCTGGAGGAGATCTTCGAGCTCTGCGACGCGGTCACCGTCTTCCGCGACGGGCGGCTCGTGAAGCAGTACCCCTCGGTGTCGGGGGTGACCCGGGACATGCTGGTCTCCGACATGACCGGCCGTACCATCGAGGACATCTACTCCTACCGTCCCAGGCCGCTCGGGGAGGTGCTCCTCGAGGTGGAGGGGCTCCTGGGCAAGGGGCTCTCCGCCCCCGCCAGCTTCCGGGTCCGCCGGGGCGAGGTGCTGGGCTTCTTCGGCCTGGTCGGCGCCGGGCGCACCGAGCTCATGCGGCTCGTCTTCGGGGCGGAGAGGCCGCGCCAGGGCCGGGTCATGCTCTCGGGGAAGCCGGAGCGCTTCCGCCGCATCCGGCAGGCCATCGCCAGCGGCGTCATGCTCTGCCCCGAGGACCGCAAGCTCCACGGAATCGTCCCCGTTCGCTCGGTGGCCGAGAACATCAACCTGAGCGCCCGCCGGAACTTCTCCCCCTTCGGGCTCATCCGCCCCCGGCGCGAGGTCGAGAATGCCGGCCGGTTCGTCGACCAGCTGCGCATCCGGACCCCGAGCCTCCGCCAGAAGGTGCTGAACCTCTCGGGCGGCAACCAGCAGAAGGTGATCCTGGCTCGCTGGCTCGGGGAGAAGATCGAGGTCCTGCTCATGGACGAGCCCACCCGCGGGATCGACGTGGGCGCGAAGAACGAGATCTACAACCTCATCTACCGGCTGGCGGAGCGCGGCCTGGCGATGGTCGTCGTCTCGAGCGACCTCCCCGAGGTGCTCGGGATCAGCGACCGGATCATGGTGATGCGCGACGGGCTGATCGTGGGCGAGCTCTCGCGGGCGGAGGCCACCCAGGAGAAGGTCTTGTCCATGGCGCTGCCGGCGACGGCCTAGCGCACGGAGCTGCCATGCTCTCAGAAACCTCCAAACCCCACCTCGCCCCGATCCGCAGCCGCTTCCTCTCCAGCCTCTGGGAGGACGCGGGGATGCTCATCGTCTACCTGGCGATGTTCGTGGTGGTCTCCATCACCGTCCCCTACTTCCTCACCGTCCAGAACCTCATCGGCCTGTCCCTCTCGGTGTCGATGGTGGGGATGCTCGCCTGCACCATGCTCTTCTGCCTGGCGGCCGGCGACTTCGACCTCTCCATCGGATCGGTGGTGGCCTTCGGCGGGATCGTGAACGCGGTGATGATGGTGGTGATGCCCGGGCACATCGCCCTCCCGGTGCTCCTGAGCCTCGCGGTCTGCTTCCTCATCGGCCTCTTCAACGGGTTCGTCATCGCCCGGATCGGCATCAACGCGCTCATCACCACCCTCGCCACCATGCAGATCGTCCGCGGCCTCGGGTTCATCATGTCGAACGGGGTGGCGGTGGGGATCGCCAACGACGAGTTCTACAAGGTCGGCAACGGCACCCTGCTCGGCGTCCCCTTCCCCATCTGGGTGACCCTGGTCTGCTTCCTCGTGTTCGGGTTCCTCTTGAACGGCACGGTCTACGGCCGGAACACGCTCGCCATCGGCGGCAACAAGGAGGCGGCACGGCTCTCCGGGATCGACGTCGACTGGACCAAGATGGTGATCTTCTCGCTGCAGGGTCTCATGGCCGGGGCCGCCGGGGTCATCCTCTCGAGCCGCATCACGAGCGGCCAGCCCAACGCCTCCCAGGGCTTCGAGCTCGACGTGATCTCGGCCTGCGTGCTGGGTGGGGTCTCCCTGTCGGGCGGGGTGGGCACGATCGTGGGCACCCTGGTCGGCGTGCTCATCATGGGCACCGTGCAGAACGTCCTGAACCTGCTCAACGTCCCCACCTTCTACCAGTACGTGGTGCGAGGCACGGTGCTCCTTCTGGCGGTCCTCTTCGACCAGCTGAAGCAGCGGCGGGCCGCCTCCTAGGCGCCCTCCCCTCCCTCCCCGGTCTCGGGCAAGAGATCGGCCGCGACCGCGCAACCCGGGTCGAGCCGGAGCGCCTCTTCCAGGCTCCGGCGCGCTCCCTTCCGGTCGCCCAGCCCGAGACGGGCCTGCCCGAGGAGCACGAGCGCCTCGACCTCCTTTCTCCGGTCGAGGTCGTCCTCGAAGAGGAGCAGGTCGGGCAGGGAGGTGGCGAAGTAGTCGATCGTGGCCCGCTCCTTCCCCAGGCGGGCGGCGTGTCCCGCGAGGTCGCGGAGGAGCCCCTCCTGCTCCGCGGACCGGCCCAACCGACCCAGCGCCAGCGCCGAAAAGTAGGTGTTCGGCGAGAAGGTCTGCTCGCGCATGGAGGCAAAGTCCCCCCGCGACCCGGCCGCCCGGGTCCAGTGGTCGCGCGCGGCGTCGGGGTCGCCGGCGAGGGCAAAGGCGTCCCCGAGCAGGCATTCCACCTCGCTCGTGCTCGAAAGGGGGTGGCGGGCCTCGCCCAGGCTCTCGGGCGGGTGGAGGGCCGCCTCGAGGTGCAGCCGTGCGCCGGCCCCATCGCTCTTGCCGAGCCGGGCCCGGGCGAGCAGGACCCGGGCCCGGGTGTGCTGGGCGAGCGCCAGCCCCTCCCCTCCCTCCCACGGCTGGAAGCGGCGCCCGAGGAGACGCTCAAGGGCCTCCTCCGCCCGGCCCGCCTGGAGGAGGAGCGAGCAGAGCTCGACGGTGAGGTCGTCGCGCGAACGGACCAGCTCCGGATGCATCTCGAGCAGGTCGAGCCGCTCCGCCGGACTCGCCCCGGTCCGCTTCCACAGCTGGTCCTGCTCGTAGAGGAGCCTGGCGTCCCCCGGGGAAGCACGGCGAGCGCGCTCGTAGGCCTCTCGCGCGCCCTCCCGGTCGCGGCGCACGTTGAAGTACGCCATCCCCAGGTTCCGCCACACCACCGACCAGGAGGGATCTTCCCTGGCCGAGCGCTCCCAGAGCGCGATCGCCTCCTCTCGCCGCCCCCGGCCGTAGAGCATGTGCCCGAGGTAGGCGGGGGGGCGCGCGTCGCGGGGGTCCGCGGCCATGGCGGCCTCGAGGACGGCGATCTCCTCGAGCCGCGAGGGGAAGCAGAAGTCGGGAGAGCTTTTTGCGGCGAGAAGGCGGTGGCGGGCGGCGGCCTCCCCCTCGCAAAGCCGCTCCGCCATCCGCGCCGCGGTGTAGTGGATCATGGGCCTCGCGCCCAGGCCCTCGAGGTCCCCGCGCTCCAAGAGCTCGAGGGCCTCGCGGAGGAGGCCGGCCCTCTCCATGTCGAAGGCGAGGTCGAGCGCCAGCTGCGCGTCCCTCGGGGTCCGGCCGTCGAGGTGGCGCCCCCAGGCGTCGAGCGGGTCGAGGGAGAGGACCTCGGAAAGGGACCTCTCCGCCTCCGGCTCCCTCCCCAGCCGCCGCAAGAGAACGACGCGCAGGTCCCGGGCCCGCAGGTCGTCGGCGTCACGGCGCAGGGTCCGGTCGAGATGCTCGAGGGCGGCCTCGAGCCTCCCCCGCGCGCACTCGAGCTCTCCCAGGGCGTGGTGGCAAGGGGCCGCCCAGGCGGCGTTCCAGGTCCCCTTGGCGAAGGCCGCGTACGCCTCCTCCTCGCGAGAGAGGTACCGTAGCGAGAGGCCGAGGCCGTAGAGGGGCTCGCCGTCGTAGGGGTTCGCGTTCTCCGCCTTGAGGCGTCGGAGGGCGCTCTCGAAGTGCTCCGCCGAAAGGAGGAACTCGCCCCGCCTCAGCGAGAGGAATCCGAGGGCGGTGTTGCACCGGCTGTCGAGCGGGTCGCGGCGGACCGCCTCCTTCCAGTAGGTCTCCGGGGACCGGGTCGCGTGGCGATACTGATCGAGGTGCAGGCCGATGAGGTAGAGCTCGTCCGCGCTCTTGACCTCGCCGGGAGGAGGGGGCTCCTTTGCGATCCGGAACGGCTCGCGGGGCGAAAGGGCCGCGGGGCGAGAGGAGATCACCTCCCCGCCACCCGGATCGAGCACCTCCGCGATTAGCTCGATCTCTTCCCCCCCGGGCGGGAGCCGAACCTCCTCCACCAGGGGATCGCCGGGGAAGAGGTCGCGCGTCATCTTTGCGAGCACGGCGTCGCCGCGCGAGAGCCGGACGGTGGCCCCTGGCAGAGCCACCGGGACGGCCACCCCGACCCGCGCCCTCCCCGGGCTCACCTCGAGGGCGAGAGCGGCCCGTGAATTCGCCGCCCGGGGCGGCCCGATCCGGTGGAGCGGGTACCAGAGCTGGGTGAAGGTCCGCGTCTCGCCCGGAGTGAGGAAGGAAAAGTCCGGCTGGTTGTCGGTGTAGACGCCGGACATGAGCTCCAGGTACGGTCGGTACACTCCGCGCTCGTCCGGCTCGGTGAGGTTCCTGTCCCAAGCGTATCCGAACTCCTGGTTCCCCCAGGTCCACTGTTTCTTGCCCGGCGAGATGTGGTGGTCCGCGACGTGGACGATGCCCACCCCGGCGGCGTGGTCGTAGCCCCCCATGAAGTCCCCGGCGGTGTCGACCGCCATGTAGCTCGTGGGGACCGGGATGTTGGCGTACCAGGAGAGATCGTCGGGCGGCCGCCCCGGGCGCGGCGCGAACTTGCGCGCGCGCTCCGCCGGCGGCACCCCCTCGCGCCCCCGGCGGCCGTAGTCGATCCCGTAGTAGATCCCGCGGGCGCGCGGGAAGGTGCTCACCGCTCGGCGGGCGTGGTCGGCCACCTGCCGCACGTCGGGCGGGAAGAAGCTCTGGTAGTCCTCGTGAACCTCGACCGCGACGTTGGCCCAGAAGAGGAAGGTCTGGACGAGCGGGGTGCGGTTGTAGAGCCGGACCAGGAGCCAGAGGCGCGCATCCCCCGGCCGGAGCCTCACCCCGTGCATCCCCTTGAGCCGGTGCAGGGGATCGTGATCGCTGCACCAGGCGGTCCGGCTGCCGTCGGGGTGGGCCTCGAGGTGGACCTCGGTGGGAAGGAACGTCGCCGGCCGGTGGTGCTGGGGCCAGTTGAACTCGATGCCCCCGCTCACCCAGGGCCCGGCCAGGCCCACCAGGGCGGGCTTGATCGCGTCCTGGCGGTAGACGAGGTCCCGCCCGGTGTGTCGGTCCTGGACGAGGTGGATGCGCCCGCCCAGCTCGGGGAGCAGGAGGACGCGCAGATGCTCGTTCTCGAGGTGGACCGCGGCCCAGGAGCGCTCGACGCAGACCTCCGAGATCCGGTCGATCACCGGGAGCGGATACACCCGCCCCGAGGACCCCTGGTAGACGCGGCGGTCGAGGAACATCGGGTTCGGGTCCGGCGCCGCCGGCGGGAAGGTGGGGATCGAGAGCGGCT
Source organism: Anaeromyxobacter sp. (assembly GCA_035686075.1). GTDB lineage: Bacteria > Myxococcota > Myxococcia > Myxococcales > Anaeromyxobacteraceae > Anaeromyxobacter. The sequence goes on along the minus strand of DASRZU010000003.1, from coordinate 26,324 downwards.
GGGACCAGGCCTTCACCGGCCCGCGTTCCTCGGGCGGAGGTTCGGGGAGCTCGAGTCGGCGCACGCGGATCTCCTTGGGGCGAGACGAGAGAACGCTACCCTGGCTCCCCCGGCGCGCGGAATGGCGGGAACGCTGCGCGCCATGGATGATTCTCTGGTAGACGTTGGGGCATGTCGGCCGAAGGCGCGAAGCGCGTGCGGGAGGGGTTCCCGGGAGAGCGGGCCATCGTGCTCCCGCGTCCGGTGGTTGCGTCCTTTCTCGACGCCGAGCCTCTCTTCGAACTCCTGCCGAGCGACGTCGGGCACTTTCCCCGGGCCGAGGGTCACCATGTGGAGCGCCCGGCCGGGGCGCCGCAGGCGGTGCTCATCTACTGCCTGGAGGGGCGCGGGTGGCTTCGGCTGGAGCAGACCTTTCGGGTCGGGCCGGGGCAGGCCCTGGCCATCCCCCCCGGCGTCCCGCACGCCTACGGCGCCGAGGAGTCCGCGCCATGGACGATCTACTGGGTTCACCTGGCGGGTCAGAAAGCCCGCCGGGCGAGCCGGCTCCTCACCGAGGGCTCGGGCTCGCCGGTCTTCCATGCCGGGCTCGGGCCCGCGCTCCCCGCGCTCTTCGAGGAGATCCTGGATCTCTTGGGGCGCGGCTACACCTCGGCCCGGCTCTCGCAAGCCTCGGCCTGCCTGGCGCAGCTCCTGGCGGCCTTCCCCTCTTGGGCGGGGCGGCAGGGGGGGGAGTGTATCGACGACCGCCTGGAGCGGGTCATCGACACGATGCACCGGCGGCTCGGCGATCGCCTCTCGGTCGGGGATCTCGCGGCCGAGGCGCGCCTCTCCCCCTCCCACTTCTCCGCGGTGTTCAGGCGCAAGACCGGCTTCTCGCCTCTCGACTTCTTCATCCGGCTCAAGATGCAGCGCGCCTGCCGCCTGCTCGACTCGACCGGCCTTCCCGTGAAGGCCATCGCCGCCGACCTCGGGTTCGAGGACCCCCTCTACTTCTCCCGCTCGTTCCACCGGGTGCACGAGTGTTCCCCGACGCGCTACCGTGCCGCGCGCAAGGGGTGAGGGGCGCGGAGGTGAAGGCCGCTCCCTAGCCCGGCACCTGCCGGAAGAGATCGACCACGGCACCGGCGCGCCCGGCCGTTCGAGCCCGGCCGCGGGCCCACTCCCTGAGCGCCTTGATCTGCTCCTCGTAGGTCTTGTAGAGGGGCACGAGGTCCTGGGCCACGCGTCTCAGGTCGCCGGTCTCGACCTCCCGGCCCTGGGCGTAGGCATGGTACAGCGCTCCCACCACCACCTGCTCCAGCTCGGCGCCGGAGTAGTCCGCGCACAGCTCGGCGATGCTGGTCACGTCGAGGGTGGCCGGGTCCCGTCCCCGCCGGCGGAGGTGGAGCTCGACGATCTCGATCCGCGACTCGAGGTCGGGCAGGTCCACGAAGAACAGCTCGTCGAACCGTCCGCGGCGGAGCAGCTCCGGCGGGAGTCGGGAGACGTCGTTGGCGGTGGCGACGACGAAGACCGGCCTGCGCCGCTCCTGCAGCCAGGTGGAGAACGCCCCGAGGAGGCGCGCCGCCCGGGGATCGCCCCCGTCGCCCGGGGTGCTGCCCGCGAACCCCTTCTCGATCTCGTCCACCCACAGCGCCACCGGGGACAAGGCCTCGGTCGCCTCCAGGGCCCTCGTCAGTCCCTCCTCGGCCCCGGCCCGTGAGCCGAGGACCCGGGGGAGGTCGAGCCGCAGGATGGGGACCCCGAGGCGCGCCGCCACCGCCTTCGCGGCCAGGGACTTCCCGCACCCCTGGACCCCGACGAGAAGGACGCCCCGCGGCGCCGGCAGCCCGTAGCGGGAGGCCTCCGGGTCGAAGGCGAGCGCCCGTTCCTCCATCCAGGCCTTGAAGGTCCTGAGCCCCCCGAGATCCTGGGGCCCCTCGGGGGCGTCCACCAGCTCGAGGCCCAGATCGCTCGAGAGCAGCCGGGTCTTCTCCGAGACTACCGCGGCCGCGGCCTCCGGTCCGAGGGCGGGGTCCCGGCGGATCGCGCGGGTGAACGCGCGGCGAGCCTGGGGATCGGTGAGGCCCCGCGCCGCCACCAAGAGCCGGTGGCGGGTCTCCGGGCCGGCGGGGGCCGCCCCGGGGCCGGCGGTGGTGGCGAGGACCGCCTCGAGGAGCGCGGCCAGTTCCCCCTCGTCGGGGAGCGGGAGCCGCAGGACTGCGGTGTCGGCCGACAGTCCCTCGGGGAGCTCGAGGCGCGGCGCCACCACCGCGAGGCACCGGCCCTCGGCCGAAAGCCGGGGGACCAGGTCCCTAAGCTTGCGGGCGAGCGGAGGAGAGGAGAGGGCCTCGTGGAAGTCGAGCGCCACGCAGAGGAAGGGGGCCGGCGCCCGGAGGAGCGCGTCGAGCAAGGCGGCCGGGTCCCGGGCCGAAGGGGCGAGGGGATCGAGCCCTCGGTGGGAGGACCAGACGCCGACCCGGGCGTCGAACGCGGCCGCGGCGGCCTGGCAGGCGGCGAGGGCCCGCTCCTCCTCGCGCGTCACGAGGTAGAGGACCGGCGTCCCGGCCGACCACAGTTCTGCGATCTCGGCGGCGATGCTCACGTGCTCTCCGCGTCGGCGGTCGCTCGCATGGCCTCCTCGAGCGAGGTCACGCCCGAGGCCACCTTCCGGACCGCGTGCGCGCGCAGGCCGCGCAGGCCGTCCTGGCGGGCGGTGCGCTGCAGCACCTCGGGCGTGGCGCCCTCGGCGATGAGGTGTCTGAGCCGGGAGTTCACCCCCAGCACCTCGAAGATGCCGCTCCGGCCGTAGTAGCCGGTGAGCCGGCACTTGGCGCACCCCTGTCCCCGGCGGGCGAGGAGGCGGCCGGCAAGCTCCTCCGGGTGGGGCACCCCGAGGGACGCGACCTCGTCGGCGGTGAGCGCCACGTCCTCGGCGCACCCCGGGCACACCTGCCGCACGAGCCGCTGAGCCACCACCCCGGTCAGGGTGGCGGCGATGAGGAAGCTCGGCACGCCCAGGTCTCTGAGACGGGCCACGGCGCTGACCGTGTCGTTCGTGTGCAGGGTGGTGAGCACGAGGTGGCCGGTGAGGGCGGCCTGCACCGCCTGGGTGGCGGTCTCGCCGTCCCGGACCTCGCCCACCATGATGATGTCCGGATCCTGGCGGAGGACGTGGCGGAGGGCCTCGGCGAAGCCGGTGCCGGTCTTGGGGTTGGCGGCGATCTGGTTGAAGTCCTCGTTGACCATCTCGATGGGGTCCTCGATGGTGACCACGTTCACCTCGGGCGAGGTGAGGGCCTGGAGGGCGGAGTAGAGGGTGGTGGTCTTGCCGCTGCCGGTGGGGCCGGTCACCACTACGAGGCCGTGGGGGCGGAGCAGCCAGCGCTCGAAGGCATCCCGCTCGTCGGGCAAGAAGCCCAGCTCGGAGAGGTCGCGGACCAAGACGTTCGGGTCGAGGACCCGGACCACCACCTTGTCGCCGAAGGTGGTGGGGACGGTGGAGACGCGCAGCTCCATCTCCGCCTCTCCGCGGGCCGTGCGGATTCGCCCGTCCTGGGGCCGTTTCAGGGCGATGTCGAGCCGACTCATGATCTTCAGCCGATTGGCGATGGCCCCGTGCACCGCCCGGGGAATCCGGTGGATGGGGTGGAGGACCCCGTCGATGCGCATCCGGATGATCGACTCCTCCCGGCGCGGCTCGATGTGGATGTCGCTGGCCCGCTGCTCGAAGGCGTAATGGAACAAGTACTCCACCGCGGCGATCACCGGCTCCGAGGAGGCCTCGAGCGCCTCGATGCCGGTGAGGTTGACGAACTGCTCCAGGTTGGAGACGTCCGGCGCGGCCTTGTCCTCGAGCTGGACCCGGGCCTGGGAGATCTGCTGGCGGAAGCCGTAGATCTCGGAGATGGCCCGATGGATGTCGGTGGGCGAGGAGAGCACCGGCTGCACGTCGCCGCCCACCAGGCCCCGCAGGTTCTCGAAGAGCTCTCGGTCGAAGGGGTTGGCGGCGGCGAAGAGGAGCGTGCCGTTCTTGCGCTCGAGGGGGAGCACCCCGTGCTTGCGCGCGAACGGCCGCGAGAGGGTCCGGGTGATGAGCTGGGTATCGAGCTTCAGCGCGTCGATCTTGCGGTAGGGGATCTCCAGGGCCCGGGCCAGGGCCTGGGTCACCTTGTCCTCGTCCACCACCTCCCCCTCGTGGCGGGCGTCGACGAAGTGGAAGGAGGCGAGGAGCTCCACCGGGGAGAGCTCGGCCCGGCGCAGCCCCCGACCGCCGCCCCGCGCGGCGGCGCTGTCCCGTAGAAGGCGGGCCCGCTGGACGTTCTCGCGGGCGAAGGCGGTCCGCCGCGCATCCTCGGTGAGGATTCCCTCCTTGGCGAGCAGGTCGGCCACGAACTCGAGGGTGAAGTCGGTGGCCCGGAGGTTGGGTCGCGGCACGGCAGCTTCGAAGTGTACCCGACCGCTGGTTCAGCCGACAGGACGCGACCGTGCTCCTCTCGGCCCCGCCGGGAGGTGTGGGGGGATGGGTGAGGACTCCCTCCCTCGGACTCGCCCGGACCGGGCGAGCGAGAGTCACAGGCTTCAACCGACGGGGCCGCAGCCCCCGCCCCTCGGGCCGGCGGCTGTCCCCGAGCCCGACACCGCCGCCGGCCGGGAGATGACCCGTTCCACCTCCCGGGTGGCGCAGTCCGGGCAAGCCACCTCCGCCTCGTCGGTGCGCCGGAGGAGGAAGGCCTCGAACACCTTTCCGCAGGCGCGGCACGCGTACTCGTAGATGGGCATGCGCCGGTTCGAGCCCGGGCGCGGGAAAAGGGTTCGGGGGCGAGGCCCCCCCCTGCCCCCCGGTCAATAGGGAGGCGGCCAGCGGCCGCCGAGGCGCGGCCCGCCGACGGCCCCACCCCGGGAGCGGGGGGGCCGCTCCCGCCCGCCCAGGGAGGATCCTTCCCGAAAACCGGCCCCGCTCGCGGGCGTAGAGCCGGATCGACTCTCTATAGGACCCTCAAGGCCTCGAAGCGCCCCTGCGGCGCCTCCACGAGCACCCTCTTGTTCTCGAGCGCCTTGTAGTCCTGGAAGAAGCGCTGCAGCTCGCGGAGGCGATGCGGGGGAAGTTCGGAAACCGAGCAGTGGGAGTACTCCGGGTCGTCGGCCTGGACGGCGATGAGCTTGTCGTCCTCCCCCTCTCGTCCCGCATGTTCATGACGCCGATGAGCTCCCCCTGCATGATGGCGAGAGGCTGGATCGCCTCCTTTGCAGAGCACGAGGATGTCGATGGGGTCTCCGTCGTCGCAGTAGGTCTGGGGAACGAAGCCGTAGTTGACCGGACCGTGCACGGCGGAGAAGAGGACCCGATCCACGAGCAACAGGCCGGACCTCTTGTCCAGCTCGTATCTCACCTTCGAGCCTGCAGGGATCTCGATCACCGCGGGATGTGGTCCTCGACGAAGCGGGGCAGGGCCAAGTCGTGCCAGGGGTGGTACGCCACCGGGCCTCCCCGAAGGACGGCTAGATGCCTCCCCCGTTGGCGAATCGCACCTCCCGGGCCTCGGCCTGGGTGATCCGGCTCCCCGGTGGAACGCTGTTCGTGAGCCAGACGTTGCCGCCGATGGAAGAGCCCTTGCCGATGACGATCCGCCCCAGGATGGTGGCGCCGGCGTAGATGACGACGTCGTCCTCGACGATCGGGTGCCGGTCGACACCTTTGATGGGATTTCCGTGCTCGTCGAGCGGAAAGCTCTTCGCCCCCAGGGTCACCCCTTGGTAGAGGCGCACGTTCCGGCCGATGACTGCGGTCTCCCCGATGACCACGCCGGTCCCGTGGTCGATGAAGAACCGCTCCCCGATGCGGGCCCCGGGATGGATGTCGATGCCGGTGAGGGTGTGGGCGTGCTCGGTGATGATGCGGGGGATGAGGGGGACGCCCTGGTCGTAGAGGGCGTGGGCGATGCGCTGGTTGGTGACGGCGAAGATGCCCGGGTAGGCGAAGATCGCCTCGTCGCGACTCTTCAGCGCCGGGTCGCCCTCGTAGGCGGCCTCCACGTCGGCGGTGCAGAGCCGCCGGATCTCCGGGAGCTTCCCGAGGAAGCTCCGGGTGATGTCGGCCGCGGCCCGAGCGCAATGGGTGCACGTCTGGAGATCGTGGCGTTCGGTGAAGGCGAGCCCCCTGCAGATCTGCTCCTCGAGCACCCGAAGGGCGCGGGCCAGGGTGGCCCCCACGAAGTAGTGCAGGCTCTCGTCGTGGAGGTCGCTCGTCCCGAAGTAGCCGGGGAAGAGCGCGGCGCGCAGGTCCTCGACCACGCCGATCACTCCCTCGCGCGAGGGGAGCATGACCCTGCCGTTCGGGGCGAAGGTGGAGGTGGCGGCCCGGCAGAGCTCGTCCACCACGGGCGCCAGGGCCCCCGGATCCGCCTCCGGGACCGCATTCACATCGTGGAGCATGCTGCCTCCCCGTCCGGGAGAGCGGCCCCTCGTTGTGCTGGGGACATCGGGGCCTCCGCGGACCGAACTTCCTTAAGGGTAGCGCACGTTGCCCGCAGGGGCATCTTGAGGATCAGCGCGCCGGCTCGTCCGAGAGGGCGGCGTCGATCTCCTCCTCGGTGGCGGCCGCCGCGTCCGTTCCCTCCGGGGCACCGCCCTCCTCCCCCTCGCCGGCCGAGGGCTCCTCCGCGGCTCTCTCAAAGAACTCGCGAACCGCCCGGGCCTGCTTTTCGCCGAACCCCTCCACCTGGGCGAGCTCCTCCAGTTTGGCCTCGCGGACCCGCCGCAGGGAACCGAAGTGCCTGAGGAGGGCCTTCTTCCTCCCGTCCCCGATGCCGGGGATCTCCTCGAGCACGCTCTGGAAGTTCATCTCCCGCCGCAGCTTCCGGTGGAAGGTGATGGCGAAGCGGTGTGCCTCGTCGCGCAGCCTCGCGAGGAGGAACAGCTCGGCCGAGTTCTGGCGGAGCACCACCGGATCCTTCCGCCCGGGGAGGAAGACCCGCTCCGCGCTGCGGGCCAGTTCCGAGACGAAGCCCTTGTCCGCGGCCTCGGCCCCGTCGGCCAGCGCCGCCGCAGCGGGGGCGAAGGCGTCCCCGCGGCCCGGGGGGCGGCCCTGGCCCCGTCGCCGAAGGACCCGCCTCGTCCCCAGGGCGGTGGCGTCGAGGAGCCGGCTCTTGGCGAGCCCCACCAATTCGACGAAGGGGGCCCCCTCGTTCCCGGGCGACGGTTTCACGGGAACGCCCAGGTCCTTGGCCGCGGCCAGGGCCGCGTTGAGCTGCCCCTTGCCGCCGTCGATCACGAGGAGGTCGGGGAGCTGCCCCTCGGAGAGGGCGCGCCGCAGCCGCCTCGAGATCACCTCGTAGAGCATGGCGAAGTCGTCCTGGCCTGCCACCCCCTTCACCTTGTACCGCCGGTAGTTGGCCTTGTCGGGCTCGCCGTCCTTCATGGAGACGCCCGAGCCGACCGCGAGCGCCCCCTGGAAGCTCGAGATGTCGTAGCACTCGACCCACCGAGGCGGGCGGGCGAGGTGGAGGGCCCGGGTGAGCGCCGAAAGGGCCTGTTCGCGGCGCTCGTCGCGCTCCTGGAAGGAGCGAAAGCTCTGCTCCGCGTTCCGGGCGGCCACCTCGAGGAGGTCGGCCTTGGCGCCGCGCTGGGGGGTGAGGAGGCGGACCCGCTTGCCCCGCCGCTCGGTGAGCACCTCGGCGAGCGCCTCGGCCTCCACCGGCTCCAAGGGGACGAGCACCTCGTCCGGCGCCGGGTTCTGCTCGTAGAACAGGGAGAGGAAGGAGGAGAGAATCTCGTCGGCGGGGAACTCCTGGCCGCGGAAGGGGAAGCTCTGCGAGTCCTGGAGCTTACCCGCCCGCATCGCCAAGACCTGAACCACCAGGTCCGGCCCCTCTCGGTACAGGCCGAGGACGTCGCGGTCGGCGCGGTCGGTGAAGAGGACCCGTTGCTTCTCCAGGCTTCGCAGGACCGCCTGGAGCTGATCGCGCACCCGGGCGGCCTCCTCGAAGCGGAGCCCGGACGCGGCCTCCTCCATGCGCGCCCGGAGCCGGTCGGTGAGCTCGGTCTCCCGCCCCTCCAGGAAGGAGATGGCGTCCTCCACCGAGCGCCGGTACTCCTCCTGTGGAACCTCGTAGACGCAGGGCGCGGGACAGCGCTTGATCTGATAGAGGATGCAAGGCCGCTTCCGGTGCTCGAAGACGTGGTCGTTGCAGGTGCGCAGCTGGAAGTGGCGGTTGACGATGCGGAGGGTCTCGCGGATGGAGGAGGCGGAGGAGTAGGGGCCGAAGGTGCGGGCCTGTCCCGATCGCCTCTCCCGGGCCCGTCGCACCTCCAGCCGCGGGTAGGGGTGGCGCTCGTCGAGACGCAGGACGATGAAGTCCTTGTCGTCGCGGAGGCGGACGTTGAATCGCGGCCGGTGCTTCTTAATGAGCTCGTTCTCGAGGAGCACCGCCTCCTTCTCGGAGCGGGTGACGATGACCTCGATGTCGCCGAGCAGGTCCTCGAGAAGCGGCACGAACGGCCGGTCGTCGCCCCGACCGGGGTCGAAGTAGGACCGCACCCGGGAGCGGAGGCTCGAGGCCTTGCCCACGTAGACCACCTCGCCGGCGCGGTCCTTCATGAGGTAGCAGCCGGGCGCCGCGGGGAGCGCGTCCAGGGTCTTTCGGAGCGCGGGTTCCATCGGGTGGCGAGCCCTTCTTAGCGCGGATCGAGCGCCGCTTCACCCGCCCAGAGCGGCCCTGAGCCAGGGGAAGGTCCCCGAGAGTGCGGGCGCGGCGGTCCTCAGGGCCCGAAGGACCTCGGGCCGCGCCCCGGCGCGCAGGAGCGAGGCGATCTCGCCCAATGCCTCCTCCGCCTCGGGGGGGGCGAGATCCAGCTCCACCGCGCTGTCGCGGCCCAGGGCGAGCGCGGCCAGGACGGCGACGAGCCCCGCCGCCGGGTCGTGTGCCGCGAGGCTCTGGGCCAGGGACTCCGCCGCCCGGGCGTCCCCGGCGGCCAGGTGGGCGACCGAAAGCATCCGCGCGCTCGGCCCCCGGGGCGGGTCGCCGGCGGCCCGGGAGAGCGCCGCCCTCGAGCGGTCGAGGTCGCCCGCCCGGAGCGCCTCCTCGCCCGCGGCGGCCCACAGCTCCGGGCCCCCCGATGCCGCCTTTTCGGCGCAGAACGCGTCCACCGCGGCGCCGCCGCCTCGTCCCCGGTGGAGCGCCACCGCGGCGAATAGGGCCTCCGGGTCGCGGGGGGCGAGGCGGAGCGCCGCTTCGACCCGCTCGAGCGCCCCGCTCTCCTCGCCAGCAGAGAGGTCCAGGCGGGCGAGGCCGAGCAGGGGCCGCACCGTGGCCAGCTGCCGGTTCGCGGTGGCGCCGGCGAGGGGCAGGCACTTCAGGAACTCGGCCCGTGCGCCGGGAGCGTCGCCGCACCGCTCCCTGAGCTCGCCCCGCCGCAGGTGGAAGGCGGCCGAGGAGCGGACCAGGCGAGAGAGACCGTCAAGCAGCGCGAGCGCCTCCCTTGGGTCCTTCGTGAGGCCATCCGCCATGAGGACCGCGAGCTCCCCCCCGAGAGGCTCGTCCTTGAGGCGGTCCGGCGCGGCGCGGATCGCCGCCTCGGCGGCCCGAGCGGCTCTCGCCCAGAGCGAGCCATCGCCCCAGAAGCGTGCCTGCTCGAGCCGCTTCAGGTGCGCGTACAGGTCGCCGGGGTCAAGGTCGAGCACCCGGTCGAGGATGCCGACGTCGCGTTCCTTCTTCTTCCGGGCCGCGGCCCGATCGCGGACGTAGCCGAGGTGGTCGAGGTGGGCCTCGAGGTGCACCAGGCGCCGGCCGCTCTGGGCCAGGGAGGCGAAGACGGCCTCGCTCGCGTCCTCGTGGATGGGGTGGCGGAAGCGGATCTCGGGGGCCCGGCGCCACAGCCTCAAGAGCCGCGACTCGCGGACGTGCCCGTGGGGGAGCGCGTTCACCATCCGCACCGTGGCCGCACCGGCGAGCGGATCGGCGGCGAGGGCCCGCACCTCCGGGGCAAGCCTGGGGGAGGCGAGCTCGTCCGGATCGAGCACCGCGATCCACTCGCCCCGGGCGGCGGCGAGCCCGACGTTACGGGCCTCGGCAAAGTCTCCGGTCCAGGTCGCCTCGATCACCCGGGCCCCGGCCTCCGAAAGGATCCGGGGTGTGGCGTCGCGCGATCCGGTGTCCACCGCTACGAGCTCGTCGAAGAGCCCGCGGGCGTGCTCCAGGAAGCGGGGCAGAAGGTCCGACTCGTCCCGGACGATGAGGCAGAGGGAGACCTCCGGCCGCGACACGAGGCCAATAGAACACGGGGGAAAGGGCGGTGTCGAGGAGCGCGGGAGGGGGACTCACCGCCGCCGGCGTCGCTGGGGCGGACGCCGGGCGCCCCCGCGCAAGGCCCCCGCGGCGGCCGCGCCCGACAGGGCTCCGCTGCCCAAGACCCCCCTCACGCCCGCCGCCCGGGCGGGAAGGCCGAGCTGAACGTTCTTCAGGACCAGGATCCGGTCGCGGAGCTGCGCCGCCTTCTCGAACTCGAGCGACCGAGCCGCCTCCTTCATGTCCGCCTCGAGCGAGGCCAGGATCTCCGGGATCTCTTCGGGCCGGACCTCGGCGCCCTCCTCGGGGGCGAGGGGCACGGTCAGGTAGTCGGCCTCCACGACCGCCATGTGCAGGTCGCTGATGTTCCGCCTCACCGTCTGCGGGGTGATGCCGTGCTCGGCGTTGTAGGCCGCCTGGATCTCCCGCCTGCGATTGGTCTCGTCGATCGCCTTCCTCATCGAGTCGGTGACGAGGTCGGCGTAGAGGATCACCCTCCCGTTCACGTTGCGCGCGGCCCGGCCGATGGTCTGGATGAGCGAGACCTGGCTCCGGAGGAACCCCTCCTTGTCGGCGTCCAGTACCCCCACGAGCGAGACTTCGGGGATGTCGAGCCCCTCGCGGAGGAGGTTGATGCCGATGAGGGCGTCGAACTCGCCCCGCCGCAGGTCGCGGATGAGGGCGCTGCGCTCCAGGGTGTCGATGTCGGAGTGCAGGTACCGGCAGCGGACCCCCACGTCGGTGAAGTACTCGGTGAGGTCCTCGGCCATGCGCTTCGTGAGGGTGGTGACGAGCACCCGCTCCCCCCTCTCCGCCCGTTTTCGGACCTCGCCCAAAAGGTCGTCGACCTGCGAGCCGACCGGCCGGACCTCCACCTCGGGATCGGTGAGGCCGGTGGGGCGGATGATCTGCTCCACCACCACCCCCTGGGCCTTCTCGAGCTCGTACTCGGCCGGGGTCGCCGACACGTAGATCGCCTGGTGGACCAGCCGCTCGAACTCCTCGAACCTCAAGGGACGGTTGTCGAGCGCCGAGGGGAGCCGGAACCCGTACTCGACGAGCGTCTCCTTTCGGGAGCGGTCCCCCCGGTACATGGCCCCGATCTGGGGGATGGTCTGGTGAGATTCGTCGATCACGAGGAGGAAGTTCCGGGGGAAGTAGTCGATGAGGCAGGGGGGAGGCTCGCCTGCCTTCCGCCCCGAGAGCCACCTCGAGTAGTTCTCGATCCCGGGGCAGAAGCCCATCTGCTCGAGCATCTCCAGGTCGAACAGGGTGCGCTGCTCCAGCCGCTGCGCCTCGAGCAGCTTGTCGCCGGCGCGCAGCTCCGCGAGCCGTTCCCGGAGCTCCTCCCGGATCCCGGCGATGGCGCGGGCGCGGGTCTCGGGAGCGGACACGTAGTGGCTGTTCGGGAAGATCGCGACCTTGTCGAGCTCGGCGAGCGTCCTCCCCCTTAGCGGGTCGAACTCGTGGAGCGACTCCACCGTGTCCCCGAAGAACTCGATCCGGACGGCCCGGTCCTCCTCGTAGGGGGGGAACACCTCGATGGTGTCGCCTCGCACCCGGAATGTGCCGCGGTGGAAGTCGAGGTCGTTCCGCTCGTACTGGATGTCGATGAGCGACCTTATGAACCGGTCCCGGAGGAACTCCTGCCCCCTCTCGACCCTCTGCAGGAGGCCGTAGTAGGCCTCGGCAGTGCCGAGGCCATAGATGCAGGAGACCGAGGCCACGATGAGCACGTCGTTCCGGGTGAGGAGCGCGTGCGTGGCCGCGTGGCGCATGCGGTCGATCTCGTCGTTGATGGAGGAGTCCTTCTCGATGTAGGTGTCGGTCGAGGGGACGTAGGCCTCGGGCTGGTAGTAGTCGTAGTAGGAGACGAAGTAGTGGACCGCGGCGCTGGGGAAGATCTCCTTGAACTCGCCATAGAGCTGGGCCGCGAGCGTCTTGTTGTGAGCGATGACCAGCGTCGGCCGCCGGATCCGGGAGACCACGTTCGCCACCGTGAAGGTCTTGCCCGAGCCCGTCACCCCCAGGAGCACCTGATGGAGATCTCCGCGGACGAGGCCCTCGGAGAGCTCCCCGATCGCCCGCGGCTGGTCCCCGGTGGGCGCAAAGTCGCTCTGGATGTCGAAGGGCATGAGCCTTTCCAGTCTAGCAATTCGGCCCCGCCGAGGAGCGGTCGGAAGCGGTGGCGCGAGGGAGCGGCTCCCGGGCGTCAAAGGACCCCACCTTTGGCTTCCTCGCCCTCCCTTCCAGCGATCCCGGCCACTCGAGGAGGACTTGGCCGCCGTCCGGGAGAGAGGGGACGCGCCCGTTACGGCCGCCGGCCGGGGGTCATCCGCGGAAGGCGGGGGCGAACACCTCGGCCGCCCAGGTCTCGAGAGAAGTCCTCGTCGTGGTCTTGGCCGAGCGGGGAGCGAGGGGCTTTAGCGTCCCCTCGTTGAAGCCCCTCGACATCTCGACGTAGAGGGCGGCCATCTCGGCGGGCACGCCGGCCTTCACCATCCCCTTCTCGGCATCCGGGTACGGGAAGGCGGCATAGGTCAGGTCTGGCTTCCCGATCGCCTTCCCCAGAATGCCGGCGCACTCGGCCGGGGTGAGGTCTCTCTGGCCCTGCAGTTCCAGGATCTCGCGACCGGCAAGGTCCAGGGCCTCGAGCCTGCGGGCTGCGACCTCGCCGATGTCGCGGGTGGCGATCTGCGCCATCCGGAGATCGGCCCGTAGGGCGCTCCCGAGGATGCCCATCGTTCTTATCATCGCGATGGAGGCGAGGTGGTTCTCGAAGAAGTAGCCGGCGCGGAGGTGGAGGACGTTGAGTCCCGGGACCCCGTTCAACCGCTCCTCCAAGACGTGGAGGCCGTCGATGGGCCCCCCTCCGCTCCTCTGGTCGGCTCCGATGCTCGAGAGGGACACGGCGTAGCTCACCCCTGCGGCCCGAAGGCCGTCGGCGAGGGCGACCGACAGGCGGTCCTGGGCGGCGCGGATCCCGGTCGGCGCCGAGGGAGGCGGGATGAGGACGAAGGCGGCCTCCGCGCCGGACAGCGCCCGCTTCAAGAAGGCGGCGTCGGCCATGTCCCCGGTCAAGGCCTCGGCGCCCCGGCGCGCCAAGGCCTCGAGCCGGCCGGAAGACCGGGATACCGCTCGCACCTTTCGGCCGGCGGCGAGGAGCCGGTCGGCGATGACCCCGCCCACGTGTCCGGTCGCCCCGAAGACCACGATAGAGCCACGTTCCATTACTAGAGACCCCTTGGTTGCAGTTGTCCCCCCATCCTTCCCGCGGTCGGACGGCCCTTGCAGCGCTCCCTTGGGGCGGACGTCGGCCACCTCGCCGCGGGGGGATCGAGCGAGGCGGGGGCGCACCCGCCAGGGGCTCGCCGCCTCCCCTCCCGCGGGAGGAACTGCGTCGAACGTGCTCGACTTTCGGGCCGCACCCGACTAATTTTTTGCACGTCCCACGCCATTGCGATGGCTGTCGGGTCCGGCTCGGGAAAGGTATCCCGCCGAACACGAAAGAAGCGTGCAGATGCCGAGTGGCACCGTGAAGTGGTTCAATGACGCGAAGGGCTTTGGCTTCATCTCTCAGGACGGCGGTGGCGAGGACGTCTTCGTTCACCACACCGCCATTCAGGCGGAGGGGTTCCGCAGCCTTCAGGAGGGGCAGCGGGTGGAGTTCGAGATCAAGAAGGGGCCGAAGGGTCTCCAGGCAGCGAACGTCCGGCCGTCGTAGCCGGCGGGGCAGCCCGATCACGAGCGGGGCCCGGCCGGATCTGGCCGGGCCTTCCTATTTGGTTTCTCGGGTTTCACGCTTCCACGAGGAGGAACGCCATGCCCTTCAATCCCGGGGCCACCAAGCGCCAGAAGGAAGCCAACCGGCGCGAGCGCCAGGCCAAAAAGGAAGAGAAGAGGGAGCAACGGCGTCGCGAGAAGGCGGAGCGACCGGAGCACCCCATCGCTCCGGGCGAGGACCCGGACATCGCCGGGATCGTGCCCGGCCCGCAGCCGCCGCCGGAGGAGTGAGCTAGAGGCGCGACGAACTCAGCGCCCACCGCCTGAATTCAGATCGCTTTCGATAGTCACACACCAAGTAATAGGCCGAGATCTCGATCGCTGTTGCGTCTCTAGTCGACGGTCCAGGTCGTCCCCGAGGGGCCGTCCATGAGCGCCACTCCCCTCGCCTTCAGCTCGTCGCGAATGGCGTCCCCCCGGGCGAAGTCGCGAGCGGAGCGGGCTCTGGCCCGATCCGCGATTTTGGCCTCGACCTCCCCCGGCTCGATCCCGCGTCGGGCCGCCGCCTTCCCGCGGATGGCGATCCGGGCCGCCGCTGGCTCTCGCTGCAGGATCCCGAGCACCCGGCCCACGGCGCGCGCGTCCCTCGCGAACGCCGCCAGCTCCGCCAATTCCTCCGGGTTCCTCCTCCCCTTGCGGTCGGCGCGCGCGTTCGCTTCTGTGAAGGCCTCGGCGAGGAGGGCGAGGACCTTGGGGGTGTTGAAGTCGTCGTCCAAGGCCTCGAGCGACTGTTCCAAGAGCGCGCCGCCCCGCGCCCCCGCGGCGCCACCCTCCGAGAGCCGATCGGCTTTCTCCAGGGTCTCGTAGAGAGCGCGAATCCGCCGCTCGGCCTCGCCCAGGAGGAAGTCGGTGAAGTTCATGTCCCTGCGGTAGTGCGTCCCGAGCAAGAACAGGCGCAGGCCTTCGGCGTCGAACCGGGAGAGGACCTCCTTCACCGTGAAGAAGTTGCCCAGGGACTTCGACATCTTCTCGTCGTCGACGTTGAGGAAACCATTATGGAGCCAGTACCGGGCGAAGTCCTCGGCCCGGGGCGCGTCGCTCGTGGCCGCGGCCGACTGGGCGATCTCGTTGGTGTGGTGGGGGAAGATGAGATCCTTTCCCCCGGCGTGCAGGTCGAAACGGGCCCCCAGGTGCTTCAGGGTCATGGCGGAGCACTCGATGTGCCAGCCGGGCCGCCCCGCGCCCCAGGGCGAGCTCCAGCTGGGCTCGCCCGGCTTGGCCGCCTTCCAGAGGGCGAAGTCGAGCGGGTCGCGCTTGGCCTCGCCCGGCTCCACTCGTGCCCCGGCCAAAAGGTCGTCGAGGTTCCGGCGGGAGAGCCGGCCGTAGTCCGGGAAGCGCCGCACCGCGTAGTACACGTCTCCGTTTCCCGGTGCGTAGGCGTAGCCCCTTCTCACGAGGATCTCGATGAGGGCCACGATCTCGGGGATGTGGCCCGAGACCCGCGGGGCCACCTCCGGCCGCGCCACGCCGAGCGCCTCCATGTCCCGGTCGAACGCGTCGGCGAACCGCCCCGCCATGGCGATGGGGTCCTCCCCCCGCTCGCGGGCGCGGGCGATGATCTTGTCGTCCACGTCGGTGAAGTTCCGGACGTGCCTCACCTCGAGGCCCCGGGCCCGCAGGTGGCGCACGATCACGTCGAAGACCACGTAGACCCGAGCGTGCCCGAGGTGGGGCGCGTCGTAGACGGTGGGCCCGCAGACGTACAGGCCGATCCTTCCCGGCTCGAGGGGGACGAGCTCGCGCTTCGTTCCCGCGAGGGTGTCGTGAACGTGGATCGTCATCGCCGTCGCGCCAGCCCTCGGAAGAGGTGCCGGAAGAGGGCCCGCAGGTTCAGCCCGATGAGTGCGACGAGAAGCGCCGCTCCGGCGACCGAGAGCCACTGCCGCCGCGGTCGCTCACCGTCCCGGAGGACCTGCCAGCCCTCGCCGAGGGGGACACCGCGCTCGCGGAGGATGCGGGCGATCTCCCCGTACTGTTCGCGCCGTTGCGAGGGGAGCAGGCGCCCCTCGAACACCGGTGGCCCGGCACGACCGGGGCGATCGACGAGCAGGTTCGTGCCGGCGAGCCGGCCCACCGTGCGCACCGCTCCGGAGCGCCCCTCGGCCACCGGCACGCTGTCCACGAGCTCGCCCCGGACCTGCACGAGCCGGTTCGGCCGGGCGGCGTCGAGCCGGTAGGCGCCGGGACCGCCGAGGTCGACCGGTGTGCGAGGGGAGGCGAAGTAGGCGAGGTCCGGCAAGAGGGTCACGAGCAACCACCCGGCAACGGCCGCGACGAGGACCGCGAAGACGGGCGAGCGAGCCAAGAGGGGCGACTCTCGCCGCTTGGAAACCGCGGGAGCCGACCCCGGATCCCGACCCCCATCGAAGAACTCATCCTCGGTCGGTCCCTTCCTGTTCACGGCGCGCTCCGGAACAGCACCACCACCGCGTGGGCGGCGACCCCCTCCCCTCGCCCCACGAACCCCATCCCCTCGCCGGTCGTGGCCTTCACGTTCACTTGGCCAGGGGAGATCCCGAGCGCCCCGGCGAGCCGCGAGGCCATCTCCCCGGCCCGCGGGGCGATCCGCGGCCGGCGGGCGGCCAGCGTCACGTCCGCGTTCCCCACGCGGAACCCCACCTGCGCGGCGAGGCGGGCCACCTCCTCGAGGAGGGTGAGCGAGGAGATACCTTCCCACCGGGGATCGGTATCGGGGAAGTGGCGCCCCAGGTCGCCGAGCCCGGCCGCGCCCAGCACCGCATCGGCGATGGCGTGCGCGCAGGCATCCGCATCGGAGTGACCGAGCAGCCCATCCCCCTCGAACTCCACACCTCCGAGGACGAGCCTGCGCCCCGGCGCGAACCGGTGGGTGTCATAGCCCACCCCCACCGACATCGGGGCCTCGAAACGGGCGCGCGCTCGGCGAACGTCCTCCGGCCCGGTGATCTTGAAGTTCCCCGGCTCCCCGGGGACGAGAGTCACGGCCGTCCCCATCTGCTCGATGAGCAGCGACTCGTCGGTGGCGCTGGCGGCCCGCGGGCCGGCGAACTCGTAAGCGCGAACCAGGAGATCGCGGCGAAATCCCTGTGGGGTCTGGGCCAGCCAGAGCGTGGTCCGGTCGAGCGTGGACGAGACCCGCGGTGGGTCGCTCCCTTCGATCGCGCGCTTGACGGTATCGGTGGTGGGCAGCGCCGCCAGGGCGGCGCCGTGACGGGCCGCGGCCCGGGCGACCCGGCTCATGAGCTCCTCGGATGCGAAGGGACGCGCTGCGTCGTGCACGAGCACGACAGCCGCATCCGTCGCGACCGCGAGGCCGTTTCGGACGGAGTCGGCCCGGGTCGGACCGCCGCCTACGACCCGCAGCGGCTTCGAGAACCCCGTAAGGGTCTCCTCCGCCCGACCCTCCTCCCCCGCGGGAACGACCGCCACCACGGCATCGATATCCGGGCAGCCGAGGAGGCCTCGCGCTGCCCGGCGCAAGAGGCTCTCGCCGCCCAGGTCGATCCATTGCTTGGCGATCCCCGCGCGCTGGCCGGAGCCGCCCGCCGCGAGGATGCCGGTGATGCGCTCACCGTCGACCATCCGGTTCTCCCCTAGATTCCCCGCGGGCCCGACGCCCGCGAGGGCCCGCGCGGAAGCCCGCCTCCACCACCCCGATCGCGAAGCGGCCAGGCCGCGGGAGGGTGAAGGGTTGCGACGGCGTCGGAACCGCGTTCCTTCTCGCCGGCGCGCGAGCGCCGCCCGGACGGGAGGTCCGCGCGGCGGCCCGGGTCTCTTGCTACCCCTTCGCCCGCCTTCTCCGGCCGGGCGGCGCGGGCTCTCAGCAGTTGAAGATCTTCTTCAGGTCGTCCTCGACGTCCTGCTCGTCGCAGGCCTTGGCGATGGCGAGCTCCTTGATGAGGAGCGAGCGGGCGGTGTCGAGCATCTTCCGCTCGCCGAAGGAGAGGTCCTTGTCGGAACGGAGCAGGTAGAGATCCCGCAGCACCTCCGCGATCTCGAACACGCTTCCGGTCTTGATCTTGTCCATGTACTCCCGGTATCGCCGGTTCCAGGTGGTGGAGTCGACCGAGACCTCCTTCTCCCGGAGGATCCCGTAGACGCGGCGGACCTCCTTCTCCCCGATGATCTCGCGAAGCCCCACGGACCCGACCTTGTTCATGGGGATCATGATCTTCATGCCGTTCTCGAGGATCCGGAGCACGTAGAACGACTGGCGCTGACCCGCCACTTCCTTGTGCTCGATCCCCATCACCTCCCCGACGCCCTGTCCGGGGTAGACCGCCTTGTCCCCGACCTTGAAGTTCGGGGCCGCCTGAGTAGCCTCGGTTGCCGACATTCCTTCCTCCGCTCCACCGTCCTGCCCCATCCGCCCATGAGTGGGTCCGGCGTGGACGGGAGCCTAAGTGCGGGAGATTACCACAAGTCCCCGATTATTGCAATAATACTCGCGAAATTGGCTCTCGAGGCGGGGTGAACGCTCGTGTGGTTCAAGACCCAAACGTACCTTTTGGGCGACGCTGTCGACGGCTGCACCCTGCCGGGTCTTGCGCCCTTGCTCCCCAGGTCCCCCGCTTGCGGTCTTGGCCCCCTTGTCGCTCCGCCATCCGCTTCATCGGAGCGGGGAGCCTTCTCGAGCGGGGCCCAGAAGCCCATCGGGCGACTCGCGGTGGCGCCCCGCCGGCCTTGTGAGCCCACGAGAACGCCGCTTTCGTGGAAGGGGGTCCTTCTTCCTTGGGTGAGGCGCGGGCCGAGCGGGCAAGCGGCGGGTCCCCGGGGCCGGAGCGCCTCTTCCCTGGGAGTGAAAGGCCCTCCTACACCCTTCTCAGCCCCGACCGCTCGAGCAGCGTCTCGAAGAGCTCGCGATGATGATCGAAGAGGCAGTTGAAGCGGATGAGACCGCGCCTTGTCACGACCGCGTACGCGCGCCCTGCGAGCCCGTCCTGGACCACGATCTGCTCGATCTCGGCGAAAGGCACGGGGCGCACGTGGAAGGGCGTAGCGGCCACGACGCCCGCGGAGGTGAGGGCGATATAGGTCCGTCCGTAGGCGAAGCTGAAGCCGGCGAAGAAGGCGAGGAAGGCCGCGGCACCCACGACCGCCTGGGGCTCCGCGTTGCCCGGCGCGCCGAGCAAGAGGGCGAGCACGCCGGCCCACAGCGCCGCGCCGAGGAGCACGGCGATCCTGACGGGCAGGCGGGTCTGGAACTTCCGCCCCTCCACCATGACCGAAGTCTACGCTCCGGCGCGGGGCGAGGCCACGGACCGAGGCGAGCCTCCCGTCCTCCCCACCTCATCGTCGGAAAGGGTTCTCCACGAGGATCGTCTCCCCCCGGTCCGCCCCTACCGAGAGGCCCACCACCTTCACCCCGCACAGCTCCTCCACCCGGCGGACGTAGGTGCGCGCCCGGGGGGGGAGATCGTCCCACGTCCTCAGCCCCTCGACCTTTTCCGACCAGCCGGGGAGATCCTCGTAGAGGGGCTCGGCCCGTTCGAGGAGCTCCGGATCGCCGGGCATCTCGGTGAGCACCTTCCCGTCCACCCGGTACGCCACGGCGATCCGGACGGTCTCGAATCCGGTGAGGACGTCGAGCTTGGTGAGGGCGAGGCCGTCGAGGCCGTTCACCCTCGCCGCGAACCGAAGGGCGAGTGCGTCGAGCCACCCGGTCCGTCGCGGCCGACCGGTGGTGGCCCCGAACTCGTTCCCCACCTTCCGCAGCCGGTCCCCGGTCTCGTCGCGGAGCTCGGTGGGGTATGGGCCGGAGCCGACTCGCGTGGAGTAGGCCTTGGAGATCCCCAGCACGTAGTCGATGGCGCGGGGACCGAGGCCCGATCCCACCGCCGCGTTGCCGGCGACGGTGTTCGAGCTCGTGACGAAGGGGTAGGTGCCGTGGTCGACGTCGAGGAGCGTCCCCTGGGCACCCTCGAACAAAAGGGAGCGACCGGCCTTCATGGCCCCGTGGAGCCAGAGGGAGACGTCGGCGGCGTATCGCGCGATCCGGCGGCCCTGCTGGGCGGCGCGCTTGAGGATGGCCGGCTCATCGAGATCGGGCGACGCCCCGAGGCGCGAAAGCTCGTCGCGCGCCAGGGCCAGCCGGTCCTTCACCTTGCGGTGGAGCCGCTCCTCGTCGAGCAGGTCCCGCACGCGGAGCCCGCGGCGTGCCACCTTGTCCTCGTAGGTTGGCCCGATGCCGCGGCCGGTGGTCCCGATCCTTCCCTCGCCCATGGCCTTCTCGCGGGCCTGGTCGATGGCCTTGTGCCAGGGCATGATGACGTGGGCGTCGAGCGAGACCACGAGTTGGCCGTCGTCCGACAAGAACCCCTTCTCCTTGAGCCGGTCGATCTCGAGGAGAAGCACCTCGGGATCGAGGACCACGCCGTTCCCGATCACGCAGGCCTTGCCGGGATGCAGGATCCCAGCGGGAATGAGGTGTAGGACGGTCTTTTCCCCGCCCACCACCAGGGTGTGGCCGGCATTGTTGCCGCCCTGGAAGCGAACCACGACGTCGGCGTACTCGGTCAGCAGGTCGACGATCTTCCCCTTGCCCTCGTCGCCCCACTGGGCCCCGACGACCACGACGTTCGACATGTGCTGGCTCCCCGTGCGGCCGGAGGTGGGGATTTCGGGGGTCCCCGCGCGCCCGCTGCGACGGGCGCGCTGCGGCGCGCAGGTGAATCAGGATACCACGGGACGCTCGGGAGTCCCACTCGAGGAGCGGCCGCCCCCTCTCAGCGCGGGCGCCGCCGGCGCCCGCCGCGGCGCCCTGCCCGACCGGGTCGGGCGAAGCGCCCGCGGCCGCTCGCGCGCTCCAGCGCCTGGGTTGCGAACTCGAGGTCGATGGCGAAGCCGATGGCCGGGTCCGGCCGTCCGAACCGAGCGAGGAGGCCGTCGTAGCGGCCCCCCGCGGCGACGCGGCTGCCCGCCCCGGGCGCGTAACCGGCAAAGGTGAGCCCGGTGTAGTAGCCGAGCCCTCGGGCCTCACCGAGGTCCACCGCGACCTCTCTCACGCCCCTGCGGCGGGCGAGTTGGAGGGCCGCCTCGACCTCTGCAAGCGCCTCGACCGCCCCCGGGGCCACCGGGGATAGCTCCCGGCCTCGAGAGAGAGCGCCGTCGCCGTAGAGCCCCGAGAGCGCCGGCAGGGCGGCCCTGGCCTCCCGGGGGCCTCGTCCCCTCGCCGCGAGGCGCGCGAGAGCCCCCTCGTCCTTGCGCGCCAGGGCCTCCCAGGCGGCCGCCCGCAAGGGCTCGGGGAGGCGTGCCGCCTCCACCACCGACTCGGCGAAGCGCGCATGGCCCACCTCGACCCGGGCGCCGAAGAGACCTACCCGATCGAGCGCTCGCGCCAGGAGGACGAGCGCCTCGGCGTCGGCCTCCGGGCCTCCCACGCCGAGGAGCTCCACCCCGGCCTGGTACAGCTCGCGCGGCACGCCGGCGCGGGCCTCCCGGGCACGCAGGACCGGCCCGTCGTAGCAGAGCCGGGCGGGAGCGGGCAGCGCGTCCGGGCGGGCGGCGTAGAGCCGGGCGATCTGCGGGGTGATGTCGGGCCGGATGACGACCACCTCGCCCGAGCCCGGCTCCACGAACTTGAGCGCGTCGGCGAGGGCCGAGGGAGGGAGGCCCCGCTCGATGGCCTCGAGCCGCTCCAGCGTGGGCAAGAAGAGCCGCCGGTACCCGAAGCTCGAGAAGACCTCGTGCAGGCGAGCGGAGAGCTCGGCGAGGTGGGCCGAGTGGTCGGGGAGGAGCTCCCGCAGTCCAAAGGGGAGCGAGAGGTCGAGCATGGATAGCTCGCGACTCTATCCCAGAAACCGGGTGAAGGTCCGCGGGTTGCCTGCCGGACCATGCCGGGCGCCTCCCCAAGCGGCGTCGGCCGCCGCACCGCTCCGGTGCCCGGGTCGGATCCCTTTGGCGGCGCCGCGGGAGGAAGGCCCGCCCGAGGGAGGCACCTAGAGCGCGATGGCCTTGACGGAGCGGACGTACGGCAGCCTCCGCAACCGGTCGAGGACCTCGGCTGACGGCGCCGAGTCCACGTTCAAGAAGGCGAAGGCCCGAGAGCGGTCCTCGAGGCGGGAGAGAGAGATCCGGGCAATGTTCACCCCGGCGGTCCCGAGCACGGTCCCGAGGTTTCCCACCACGCCCGGAGCGTCGTCGTTCTCGCACAGGATCACCTGACCGTCGGGCACCGCCTCGAGGCGGAAGCCGCCCAGGCGGACGATGCGGGCCTCGCGCTTGCCGTACACCGTGCCGGCCACCTGGGCCTCCCCTCCCGGCCCGGTCACCCGCACCGTGACCAGGCTGGCGTAGTCGAGCGGTTCCGCGCTGCGGACCTCCTTCACCGAAAGGCCCCGATCCCGGGCGATGGCCGGAGCATTCACCTCGTTGACCGGCGTCTCCGTGAAGTGCCGCAAGAGCCCCACCAGGGCGCGGTTGGCGAGGGGGCGGGAGGGATGGGCGGAGAGCTCTCCCGCGACCTCGATGGTCACCTCGGTGGGCGCGGCCGGGGCCACCTGGGCGGCGAGCGATCCGAGCTTCTCCACCAGGGGGAGGTAAGGAGCGAGCTGCTCCATCACCTCGCTCGGCAGCCCGAGCGCGTTCACGGCGTTCTTCACCACCCCGAACCTCAGGTAGGCGGCGAGCTGCTCGGCGATGGCGGTGGCCACCGCGGACTGGGCCTCCTCGGTCGAGGCACCGATGTGCGGGGTGCAGGCGAAGTTCTCGAACTTGAAGAGCGGGTGGTCGGCGGGGGGGGGCTCCTTCTCGAAGACGTCCATGGCGGCACCCCCGAGATGGCCGGAGGCGAGAGCCTCGGCGAGGGCCTTCTCGTCCACGATCCCGCCGCGGGCGCAGTTCACGAGGATCGCCCCCTTCTTCATCTTGGAGAGCACCGGGGCGTTCACGAGGTTTCGGGTCTGCTCGGTGAGCGGCACGTGGAGCGAGACCACGTCGGAGTCCCGCCACAGGGTATCGAGGGGGACGAGCTCCACCCCGAGCTTCTTTGCGGCGTCGGCCGAGATGAAGGGATCGTAGGCGATGGTGCGCATCTTGAGGGCTCGCGCCCGGTCGACCAGCACCGAGCCGATGTTCCCGATGCCCACGACGCCCAGGGTCTTGCCGGAAAGCTCGTGCCCCTGGAACCGCTTCTTCTCCCACTTCCCCGCCTTGACGCTGGCGGTGGCGGCCGCCACGTGGCGGGAGAGGGACAGGACCAAGGCGAGGGCCAGCTCCGCCACCGTGGTCGATGAGCCCCCGGGGGTGTTCATCACCACGATGCCCCGGTGGGTAGCCGCGTCGAGGTCGACGTTGTCCACCCCCACCCCGGCCCGCCCCACCACCTTGAGCCGGGTCGCCTTCTCGAGAACCCTCGCGTTCACCTTGGTCGCGCTGCGGACGGCGAGGGCGTCGTACTGTCCGATGACGGCCTCGAGCTCCTCCGGCTTCAGGCCGACCTTCACGTCGACCTCGAGGCCGGCCTTCCTCAGGATCTCCACCGCCTCCGCAGAGAGTTCGTCGGAGACGAGCACGCGAGCACTCATGGCCCCCTGCCTTTCGTCGGGGCCACCTCCCTTAAGCAAGGGGCAGGTGGCGCAAGAGGAAAACGACGTTCGGTACTCTCCAGGACGCCCTTACCAGCGGCGGTGAGGAGCGTCAACGCGCGGCCACGCGCAGACCGTCGATGGCGGTGGCCACGAGATGGGCCCTCGCCCGGTCGATCTCCTCCTCCGTTCCGGCTGGAACGAGGCCCATGACCATCCCGGAGAGGCTCAGCTCCATCGCCCCGAGGAGGGAGGTGGCGGCGAGGATCGGGTCTGCCTCCCGGCGTAGCTCGCCGTGTTCTTGGCCTTGGCGGACGATGTCCGCGAGAAGCCGGACCGCTCTCTCGAAGGTCTCCCGGGTGGAGCCTGCCCTGAGCCCCTGCGGCGTATGGGTCACCTCGAGCATGAGGACCCGAACCGCGGCCGGGGCGGTCTTGTACACGTCGAACACGAAGCCGAAGAGCCCGGCGATCTTGTCGGCGGCGGTGCCGGGTCCCGCATCGATGGCCGAGAGGGCGTTGATGAAGATGGTCCACTGCTCGGCGAAGACGCTCTCGAGGAGCTCGTCCTTGTTCTGAAAATAGTGGTAGACGAGACCGTAGGCGACCCCGGCGGCGCGCGCCACGTCGGCGATGCGGCAACCCTGGTAGCCCTTCTCGGCGAAGACACGGACCGCGGCGTGCAGGATGAGGCGTCGCTTCTCGGGCTCTTGTGCCTGGGGCGCCGAATCATGCGAGCGCGGGGTTCTCGCGGGGATCGTCACGGCGGGATTCTCCCGTCCAGGTCTTTAATCGCCAAACGCGCTTTGCCGTGCGAGGCTCGCGCCCCCCGTCTGGGACTATCCGGCGACGACGATGCCGCGCTGCGGCAGAGCGATCAGTCACCCTTCCTCGCGGCGCCTTGGAAGATCTTCGAGAGGTCGACCCCGAAGTTGAACGACAGATCGTCGCAGACGTCCCGGGAAGCGCTGACGAATGCGTTGAGGCAGTGGCAGGGGGAGTCCCAGGTGAAGGTCGCGGTCTGCAGGTAGATGTGGCCCGGGTCCACGGATCGGGTGGCCCCGCTGTTCGCGCATTGCACGGACGGATACTGCCGAGCCGCCAGCCGAGCCGAGTAGTCGAGGACCGCCGTGGCGATGGGCACCTTGGCTCCCACGTTGTACCAGGCGTCGGGGGGCGTGCCGGTGGAGCGCAGGTCGAAGAGGGCGTCCACGCCCGCCGCCTGGGCGCCCACCGCGCCGGATCCGGCGGAGTCGAGAGAAGCGCGGAGCGCGTCTCCGCGCTGGTCGTGGACGTTCACGGCGAGGTGGAGCTGCGTGAACTCGTCGAGCCAGGAGCGCGCCCATCCTTGGGCGAGCGGCGGCCTTCCGCCGAAGGCCAGAAGGCCCAAGCTGGCATCGGCACTGACGGGTCCCTTGGCGGCGTGGAGCGAAGCGGAGGTCTCGGCGAGTTGCCCGGTACGCGCGTCCAGGTCCTGGCCGAGGGCGAGCACGAACTGCGCTCCTCCCGAGGCGTTCATCCGGCTCTCGACAGTGGCCCGGACCTGGGCGTAGGCGCTGTCGGGAGCGGCGGAGAGCTTCTGCACGACCGACACCGGCACCGAGCCCTGGCCTGGGGTCGCCTCGACGGGGACCGTGCGGTCCGCCTCGATCCGGTCCCAGAGGTCGTAGGCGGGAAAGGGATCGCCGGGGTTGGCTCGCCAGGGCGCCGGGCCTCCGAGGAACTCCAGGCGGGGGACGATCCGGTGCTCCACCGTTCCGAACCGCCGGAAGAACTCGGACGAGGCGGAGAGCCCGGCGAGACCCCAGAGAGTGGCCGACGAGCTTCGCTCCTCGAAAACGTAGCCGTTCACCGCCCCGCGCAGGAACGGCTCCAGGGACACGGCGTCGCCCACGAGGAAGGGGGTGGAGAGCTGGAGGCGGGCTTCACCACGCGTCACAGCGGGTCGAGGGAGCGGAACCGAGCCGGGCTGCACCGGGCCGGTCGGGCACTGGATCGGGACCGCCTGGCTCGGGGGATTGAGGTGCACGGTGTCGGCCCGGCAGTACCCGGGATCGGTGGGCAAAAGCTCGCCCTCGGCCCCGACATAGGGCGCATACCGCGAGACGCCCGCCCTCCCCTCGAGCTCGAATGGCCCGGCCCACACCGGGAGGAGCGCGGCTCCCACGGAGGGCCACCTCTGTGCGGCCGGAAGGCTGAACCCGAACCAGCTCTGGGGCCCGGGGCGGACCTGATCGGCGGGGACGAGCGGCTCGAGGTAGATCGTGCCGCCCTCGAGGACCCAGGGGTCCTTCCGGTACGACACCTGGACGTCCGAGCGGCTGTAGTACGCGTCCCCCGGGAGACCGATCCCGTGGAAATCGCGGAACATGAGGGAATCCTGCGAGAGCGAGAGGTGCGCCACGAGCCGGGTGTCGGGACCGAGGTCCTGAATGTGCCCGCCCTCGATCGAGAGGCGAATCCCGTGCCCGCCCGGCTCCGTGCTCTGGAGCAGCTCGCGATCCAGGTCGTCGACGAGGTGGAAGAGCACTCCTCCCTCGGCCCGGAGCGCGGGGGCCCATCGCAGTTCGAGACGCGCCCCCGGTCCCTTCACCGAGCCGCCGGGATTGTGCCCGTTCCCGGGGCCGAAGAAGTACTCCGGGGTCACGGTCATGTCCGCGCTTCTCCCCAGGGTCACGAACAGGGGGAAGCCCAGGCTCCATCCGGTGACGGCGGGCCGGTTGCCCACCTCCGGGAAGAGAAATCCCGTCTGGCGGTCCTTGAGCGGAAGCGAG
>DASRZU010000002.1:0-152433 GCA_035686075.1 Anaeromyxobacter sp. | reverse complement strand
GTCCGACGGTGAATGTTCCGCCGCCATCGGCGATCCCTTTAGGCAGCCTGGAGCAGCGGCTCGATGCGGCTGAAAGAGTCTGGCCGCAGGCGTTCGAGGGTGTGCACTTCGGCAAGAAGTTCGTCGGCCAGGATGCGTAGCAACACGATCGCATGGTGGAGGGGTGCGGTCAGGGCACGTCCGAGGATGCGTAGCGTGGGGCGCATTGCGCGGGTAACGAGCTGCGGACGGACGGCCGACGCCAGGCCGACCGTTCGACTGAGCGGCCAAAGCCAACCGCTAACCGTGCGCGAGAGCGCCAGTGCGATGAGAGACGCCCAGGCGAAGATCTGGACGGCATGTTCGTCCTTGCTCGGGAGGACCTCGAGGCTCAGGTGCTGCTTGAGTTCCTTCATGACGAGTTCGACCTGCCAGCGAAGCCGATAGGTCTCGCGCAGGAAGGCCGGTGACCATCGTTCGGCGGCCAGGTTGGTGAGGTACGGCCGCTGCTTGGAGTCAGGGCCGGGGATGATGACGAGGCGGGCGTGCACCACCCTCTTGTCGGCGCGGCGGGCTTTGGGCCGTAGGCGGACCTCCAGGTCGGAGACGCGGCCGATGCGCTTGCACTGGGGGAGCACGTCGCGGAGCCAGACTCCGTCACGGTTCTTCTTCACCGCCTTGCGCAGCCACGCTGGGCCACGGTTCACACGGGTGATGAGCGCGTTGCCGTTGAGCCGCATCGGACAGAGGTAGAAGTGGCCAGCCCGTGCGATGGCACGGAGTCGCGCGTACGCGACGAAGCCCTTGTCGAAGAGGAAGAGGGTCCCGCGCAGGAACAGAGCAAGCGGGGGGAAGATCTCCATGTCGTGAAGGTTGCCGGCCACCACCTGGGCCGTGAGCGGCAAGAGGCCGAACACGGAGATGCCCAGGCAGACCTTGAGAGAGGATTTCCCGAAATTCGTGTCGAAGTCGGTGGAGAACCACATCGCGCTCTTCGGGAAGGCGCCGCGTGCCTACGCCTACGACCGGGGGGGCTACAGCGCGAAGAACGTCATGACCCTGAAGAAGCTCGGAGTCAAGGAAGTGGGCCTGGCCCCCCGGGGACGTGCTGGTTGGGCGGTGAGCGAGTCGACGAAAGAAAAGTTGGTCAGCGAGCGGGCACAGGTGGAGGGCGGAATCGGCGCGGTGAAGAGCAGTCGGTACAACTTCCACCGGCCGCGAGCACGTTCGGTGCGGATGATGGGGGCGTGTGGGCAACTCGCGGTATTGGGGTTCAACCTGAACAAGCTGGTCCGCGCGCTGGCGGCGCGGAAGGAAGTCGAAGTGGTCGGCTGAAGCGAGGGAGCATGCGAAGCGAGCGCGGTGACAGCAGTCGCGCGGCGGCAGAGGTCAACCGCGGCAGGCGGGCAGAACGTCGGGCGATCCGCTGCAGTGCCGCCGAATTCCCCGACACGCTGTAGTTAGCGCTGCTTCGCCCGCGTCACGAGATGCTTGCGAGCGCCGCGGATCGCATATTGCCCGAGGAAGTAGGCCGCCACCGGCCACCGTAAGTGCTCCACCTCGCGCATGACGTACCACACTGCCCGGGCGGACTTGAGCTTGTTGTTGGTGAGTGAGGTTCGAACGGTTCGGTAGCTGGCGAGCTCAGCGTCGAGCTTGTGCGCCCGGTGCCGACCTCCCCGCAAGAGCGCGAGCCAGGCTGCGCCATCCTGGTTCCGCCGCACCGGCGGGAAGTAGACGGTGGGGAACACCTTGCGATCGACGATCACCGTCAGACAGCCCGGGTAATCCTTGAGCATGTCCCAGTACGACAGCGATGCCGGGAACGGTCCCGGCTTGCCGAGAAGGAGACCCTCCTCGCTGATGACGCGGTACTCGCTGTACGTGAAGCCATGGTCGCGTTCGGACATGAACGCTAGCTGTCGCTGGAGCTTGTCTGGGTCCCAGAGATCGTCGGAGTCGAGGAAGGCGAGATAGCGGCCGCGCGCTGCCTGGATGGCGGTGTTCCGCGCCGGTCCGGCGCCCTGGTTGGTCGGAAGCTGCAGCGCGGTGATCCGCCGATCGCGCGCCGCCCAGGCACTCGCGACCTGGAACGAGCCGTCCGTCGAGCAGTCGTCGACGATGATCATCTCCCAGTTCGCGTACGTCTGCGCGAGAACGGACCGGATGGTCTCCTCGAGAAAGATACGGGAGTTGAAGCAGGGCGTGATAATCGAGACGAGCTCTGTGACCTCGGACACCGTTTCCCCTCGCAAGTCACGGGCGCCGGAGGGCCATCAGCACGTGGGTCCTGAGCGGCGGAACGAGTGCCTCGGCGAGGGAGGCCATGGTCCACGAGAGCGGCACCAGCCGGCGCGCGAGGGGAGGGGCGAGGACGACCCTGCGGCAGAAGATCTGCTCGAATGTCGGAAACAGCGAGCGCATTTCGGCGATGCGGACGCCACGCACGTTCGGGTTGCGCGGATTGTCGAACATGAAGTCGTATGAGAGGACGATCCCTCCCGGGCGCACGACGCGCGCCATCTCGCGAGCTGCGTGCTGCCGGATCTCGGAGTCCAGGATGGATGAGAAGACGAGGTTCTGGACGACGACGTCGTAGGCCGCGTCGCCGAAGGGGATACGCCCCTCCTGGCACTGCTCGAAACGACACAGCGGCAATCTCTCCCGCGCTGCAGCGACGGCCGACGCCCGGCTGTCGCAGCCATGGAGGTTCACCGCGGACGCCCCCCAGGCCAACCAGCGTCCGAACCAGCGCCCGTTGCCGCAACCGAAATCGAGAAGGCGCACGTCGCTCAGCTTCCCCGAGAGGCCGCAGGCTCGAAGGGCCTGCAGCGCCACCCGCTCGATGCTCTGGACCCGGTGGAGGTACACCGGGTCCACGTCGGAGTAGGACGGATCCACGTCATACGCACGCGCGGTGTAGATCTGGTCGATCCTGCCTGCCTCCTCCGCCTGCAACCGGGCGTCGGTCATCGAGCGAATTCCTTGAGAACGCTCTTGACCGCCCCGGTGACCCGCATCACCTGCTCGTTCGTCATGCGGGAGTACAGAGGGAGCGACACCGAGCGCCGATAGGCGTCGTGCGCAACTGGGAGCTGCTCGGGACGGTAGCCGAACGTGTCACGGTAGTACGGGTGCATGTGCAGCGGGATAAAGTGAACCGACGTACCGATCCCGCACGCCTTGAGCTCCTTGATAAAGCGGTCGCGGTCGATGCGCAGAGCGTCGGGAACCAGCTTGAGAACGTAGAGATGATGGGCGCTGGAGCGATCCGGGGCCGGGGACAGCAACTCAACGGCCCTCTCCCGGTGGAAGGCCTCGTCGAAGTGCGCTGCGATGGCCCGCCGCCGCCTCAGCATCTCCTCCGCGCGCTGGAGCTGAACCAGCCCGAGCGCCGCCGCGATGTCGGTGAGGTTGTATTTGTAGCCCGGCGCGATGATCTCGTAGTACCAGCTCCCGTCGGCCGCGTAGCGCTTCCAGGCGTCGCGAGAGATGCCGTGCAGCGACATCATTCGCATCCGATCCGCCCACGCGGCATTATCCGTCGTTGCGGCTCCGCCCTCCCCGGTGGTCATGGTCTTGGTCGCGTAGAACGAGAAGCAAGTGATGTCCGCGAGCTCGCCCACGTTCCGACTTCGATACCGGCAAGGCAGAGCGTGCGCAGCGTCTGCGACCACGGAGATCCGGCGGGCTCGAGCCAGGGCAGCGATCTCGTCCATGTCACACGGCACACCCGCGAAATGCACGGGAATGATGACCCGCGTGCGCGGGGTGACGGCCCGTTCCACCGCAGCCGGGTCGATGTTGTGATCCATGGCACGAACGTCGACCAGGATCGGGACGGCGCCGAGGTAGCTCACCACCTCCGCGGTCGCTGCGAAGGTCATCGTGGGCAAGATGACCTCGTCGCCGGGCTTGACGCCTATGGCCTCGAGCGCGAGGTGAAGGGCGGCCGTGCATGAGTTCACTGCCACGCAGTGCTTGCTTCCTACGCTCTCGGCGAATCGGGTCTCGAACAGCTTAGCGCGCGGGCCAGTCGTGATCCATCCGGATCGAAGCGTCTCGACGACTGCAGCGCTCTCGGCATCGCCGATGTCCGGAAGGGCGAAGGGGATGAAATCGGGCAGGGGTGTCATCGGAAGAGTGCCAGGAGCGTACGACCGATCAGGCGGAGGTCGGTGGCCAACGACATCTCCGTGAGGTAGCGATGGTACAAGGCGATCTTGGCTGGAAGCACGCTGTCCACGTAGGTCTGCTCCACATCACCGTCCCCGACCAGGATGTGCTCCTCGTCCCTGTACTCCAACGACGCATAGTCGGTCAGGCCCGGCCGAATGGACAGGATGCGCTGATAGTCAGCCTCGAACCGATCCACGAACCGCTGCAACTCGGGACGAGGTCCTACCAGACTCATGTCTCCCACCAGGACGTTCCAGAACTGCGGCAATTCGTCCAGCTTGTACCGGCGAAGAAACCTGCCGACCCGCGTTACTCGGCGGTCCGCGGCACTGGTGACGCCCGCCCCCACGGCCCCCATAGCCATCGACCGGAACTTCAAGATCTGGAATGGAACGGCTCTCAACCCAACGCGCCATTGGCGAAAGAAGATTTTTCCTGGCGACGAAAGCCGAACCATGATCGCGATCAAGAGGCCTATGGGCAGGAGCGCGACGATGGCCACGCCGGCGAGCGCAACATCCAGTGCTCGCTTCACAAACAGATAAGCCCGCAACGTGATTCCGAGAATAGCGCAGGAGTGAGGTGCTCGTCGAGATGCGTTCGGCTCGGTTCGGTCCCACGCCGATGAGCTGCGAAGCGGCGTTGGCTTGACCTGCGCTAACGCAGCGCGTGAGGCGGCCCCCCGGACGAGGTGCCCCCGACGTTACGCATCGCCCCCTCGGAGCGACCGTGTCACGCCAATGTGTCGAGGCAGTCACCACTGGAGAAGCAGCCAGCGGGGAGCGGCGCTGTGCGTCTCTCCAAGTTGTGGAGTTGATCCTGCTATGGAGAGCTCCGCATAGTCAGTGGAGGTTTGCTGAAGCCGAGCGAGCAGATGCCACTTGCGTGCGCGCGGCCCTTGTCGAGCGAGCGCTTCAAGAGAAGGCTAGCGGAAGGGCTTCCCGCAGCCAAGTTGCCGATATCCAGGGAATGACTAAGCGAAGGACGGAAAGAAGGATTATGCGGGCTCACCGTGCGACCTCGCCTCGGGTCCAACGGGCGGCTTGCGTCTGGCGCCCTTGGGGCGCGAGAGTGAAGGCTACCGTAACCGTTGTTCACAATGGGTCGTGGCCCGCTTGATGTGGAAAATCCCGCTGGCGCAACTCCCGGCGGATCAAGCGTTGCCCTTTCTACAACACGTAAGGTGACATCACGCAGCTGTGGGTAGGCGCGCGGCGGCGACGAGCATTGGCGCCATCTTCTCGAAGCCGTCGAGCTTGCGCAGCTTGATCTGGCCGCTGGCGACGAGGCTGAAGAGGAGTACGAGCGCCGCATCCTCCGTCGGCAAGGACGCCTGGGTCTTGACCCGGCGGCGGAACTCGCCGTTGAGGCGTTCGATGACGTTGGTGGTCCGGATCGTCTTCCACTGCTGCTCGGGGAACCGGTAGAAGGTCAGCAGCTCGTCCCCGCCCGCATCGAGGCTGCGCACGACCCCGGGGCAGAGCTTCTCCCACTTGCGCCGGAACCCCTCGCGAGCCGCCTCGGCGGCCTTGAGGTCCTTCGCGTAGACGATCTTGTGGAAGTCGTCGGCGATCTCGCCTTGGGCGTGCTTGGGCGCCTTCCGCTGCATGTTGCGAAGCTTGTGGACAGCGCACCGTTGCACCGCGGTCTTGGGCCACACGAGCTCCAGGGCACGCCGGAGCCCCGGGTTGCCATCCATGATGCAGAGCAGGGGCGCAGGCAGACCCCGGGCCACGAGGTCGTCCAGGAATCCCTTCCATGCCACGTTCGACTCGCTGCCACACATCTCCAACGACAGGAGTTGCTTCTGGCCGTCGGCCAGTACCGCGACGGCGGTCAGCACCGGCGTGCTCACCACCTTCCGGGCGATCCGGACACGCAGCGCGATGGCGTCCAGGTAGAGGTAGACGACCTCGAGCCCGGCGAGCGACCGCTGGCGCCAGGCGTCGAATGAGCTCTTGAGCGTGCCTACGACCCGTGACACGGCACCCTTCGAGAGAGCGGCCGCCTTGAGTAGCGGCCGCAGCGCTCCCTGGATGCGCCGTGTGTTCGCACCAGAGAGGCACGCGGCGACGAGGGCGTCGTTGATCTCCGGCAACCGCCGCTGGTAGCGCGGCAGCACCTTCGACGCCCATTCGCGCTCGCCGTCCTCCGCGAACAGCGTAGCGCGGGGCACGGTCAGCTCGAGCAGCCCGGTCGGCCCCACCAGCATCCTGCTGCGCGAGCCGTTGCGGTACCCGTGGCGAACGTCGACCCGCTCGTACGCCGCGGCGCCCAGCGCCACGTCCAGTTCTTCCCTCACGACCTGCGCTATGGCGACCCGGACCCTCTCGTGGATCAGGCCGAACAGCCGCACGGGCTCATCAACCTGCACCAGCCTCAACTTCCTGTTACCGTTCCCCATGGCGCGTTCCTCCGGTTGCCGCCCGGCAAGGCGGCGTGGTCGTTGACTCCTAACCACCGGAAGAATGCGCCATTTTCATTTTCCACACGACTCAGGACACGACCTCACAATGGCGGCTGGAAGAGTGTGACGCAATCCCGGCTCCCACCTATCGCTGGCCGCAACCTCCCAGCGGGTTCGAAGAAGCCGAAGAGGAACGAGGCCTGACAAGTTCTTCGAATCACGTCGTGTCAGGTTACCAGCCGCGGACGGACTACCCCCGTTTCGGTCCACCGGGGAGCGCAGGCACGCTCTCCCGCCCCGGCCACCAGGTTACGTCGAGCATCGCCTTCACCTCAGTAGCATTCGGACCGAAGTTCATGTTGAAGCGGCGGCCGAACCCGAGGGAGCCCTCGAGGTCCAGGGTCGTCCAGGACCAGAGCCCTCGCACCCCAGCGGCTACCTCCACGTCCTCGTGGTTCATCTCGTGGACGTTGTCATAGAACCAGCGGTCGTTGCGGAGAACACGCTCGAGCCATCCCCCTGTGCGACCGCGATCATGGAAAAGGTCGATGGCCAAGAACTGGCTGTCGGCCTGGGGGCCGATGCCAGCCCCGAGCATCTGCCCGTCGTTCGTGTACCCCTGCCGCTCGTCCCCGTGCGTGTAGAAGATCGGCACCCCCTTAGGTGGGTTGTTGGTCGGTACCTCGAGGGTGTGGGTCATCTCCGCCACCAGTCGGAGCCAGCGCTCCCCCACGGGGAAGACTTTCTGCAGACCGAACATGTACGCGGCGGAGTGCTCGGGCTGCGAGATGGCGTCCTGGAGGTTCGAGGCGATGTCGTCGCGGCCCCACTCACCGTAAATCTCCAGCCCGCTCTCGGGGAAGACCCACCGTAGCGAGATCGAGAAGATCTGGTTGTCCTGGACGTTGCCGGACGGGTTGCTCACGGTCTCGCCCTTCTTCCAGGGCCCGTTGAAGAGCGGCAACCCCAGCCAGACCCGTGCCGGGAGCCCAGAAGGGGGGATCCGGTACACGTACACTCGGGTTAGCCCGACGAACAGGCCCGGAACCCACCTCGGTTCGTAGCCGAGGTTCAGGGAGGTGAAGAGTCGTTGGTCGTCGCTTGGGTCGGTATCGAACCACTTGGACTCCCGCGGTCGCCCCCAGAGGAGCTGGGCCTCTAGCCAGCCGATCCAGATGTCGACCGGCCGGTTCGTCCCGGCGAAGAGGTGCGGCATCCCGGGCGCGCTGTTCGTCATGAGGAGCGAGTTCCGGGTCCCGGGCCCCCACCACAGGTTCTCGGTGGAGAGGCCCGCGCCGAACCAGGAGAAATCGACGCGCACGTAACTCTGGCCCGGGTCGAACGTCCAGAAGCTCGAGGGACCGAATCGCAGCGGAAGATCGATCTGTCCGTAGTTGAACGGGTTCGCATAGGGCGAGTACCCGGGCTCGGTCATGGGCGGGTAGTAGAAGTTCTCGTTCTGCTGCCAAGCCGCGACGGGAGCGATCGCCGCCGAGAGAGCGTGCCACCTAAAGCGCGCGCCTCCCGTCAGCTCCGTGGAGATTCCCCGGCCCTGCCACAAGGCGGCATCGTTCCGGTCATCGGGGTAGCCGGTGTTCAGGTAAGTGCGCGAGGTGAGGGGCAACACCTCGGCCTCGAAGCCGGGATGGACGCGCGGCGGAACCATGCTCGGGTGGGGAGCTCGGCCTCCTTCGCAAAACGGGACCTCGGTCGCCCCAGACCAGCGAAGGAACAGCATCGGAGTGACCGGGGTCGAGCCGGTCAACTGCGCCACGCGGGCGAGGTCCGCAGTTGCGCTGCCGATTGGGCCGAGGGGCACCCAGGTCTCGCACCGGACGCTCGTCGGCGCATCCGCGGGGAGACTGACGGGAGCGCCCTCAGAAGCTATCGATGGGAGAGCCGCCGCAAGGGCGAGCGCTGCGAAAAGAGAGTTGGCAAGGAGCCGCATCCTTGTCGAGGTCCATTCGAGCGGAGGATCACCAGACATACGCGATCCCTCCCGGCCTCATCGCCAACCCTTTTTGACCTACTACCGGTGGGTGGAAGAAGTGCGGGATGGCCCAACCGATCGCGGTTCCCACTGCGGCTCCCACGAGGGCGTCGCTCGCGTAGTGCTGGTCCGCCGCGACGCGGAAGTACGCGATGGCGGACGCGACGCTGAATGCCACGACGGAGTACGCTCCGGCGCCGGGCACCTTCTGGGACACGAGCAGCGTGCTCGAGGAGGCCGCGATCGCGAACGCGAACGTCGCGTGCCCCGAGAAGAAGGAGAGATTCCGATCGCTGGCACTGCCTATGCCGGTTTCGCCGCGCCAGGCGTAAGGGCGCTGCCGACCGACGGTATACTTCACCCCCGTGTCGACGAGCATCGCGACGCTGGTCGCCTCGGTGATGAGTAGCGCATTTGCCCATCCCGCCTCCGGATCGTCTCCTCGATAACCCTGGAACACGCTGTATCCCAGGGCGCCTCCCGCCAGCGCCACTGCGAGCCCGTCCGAAAGGTGCGCGGCCGCCTGGGGGTCCTGCCATCGCAGCGCCTCTTCCACCTTGGCATCGATTCGCCCCGGTTCGCACCAGCGGCACTGGAGGGGAGCGAGCTCGGGCTGGAGCGCCATGAGCGTCAGCGTCGCGCCCGCGGCGACGGCCGTGACGGCCCCGTCGGTCAAGAGATCGTACTTCGGGCGGAGGACTGCGTCGTCCGCGCGTGCTCCGATGCCGAGCAGAAACACGGCGGCGACGGCGAGCCCCCGCGCCATCGACCCACCGCGGAACCTGCCCTTCCGTCCCGGCGAGCGTGATGAGGCCATCGGATCCCCTCCCGCGCCCGCGCGCCTCGATGGCTAACCTAACACAGGGCCGAGGCAACCCGGCACGGGATCGTCAATACCTTCGGCGCTGGAGGTAGCGAGGCACGATTCTCGACGGAGCGGTGCAGCGGGCGAATCTTCGACCGGGGGAATTCCCAGCTCGTTTGCGGGGATCGCGAGTGGTAGAACGAGCCTTGGCTCCCGGGGAGTCGAGGTTCGAGCGATGGGCCTCGGGTCCGAAGTTTCATCCGGCGCCGTTCATCCGACTCGTGCCCCACGAGCGGCTTGCTGTGTCCCGGGCGCTGTGGCCCATCGAAACGGGTTCGGGGCGTTCGCCTCTCCCCCGTGTGCGATTCCCGCTAGAGGGGCAGAGTCTTGATTCACCGCACCGGAGGTCACTCCGGCTTGTGCACGACCGCCTCGACGTTGTGCCCGTTGTCGTCGAGCACGAAGGCGGCGTAGTAGGTCGGGTGGTAGTCCTTGCGGATCCCCGGGCGCCCGTTGTCCTTCGCGCCGGCCTTGAGGGCCGCCGCGTAGAAGGCTTCTACGGCCTTGCGGTTCGGGGCGGTGAAAGCGATGTGGGTGGGACGGGTGTTCTCCGGGTCCTGGGCGAGCCAGAGGTCGGGCTTTCCCTCTGCCCCGAGCCCCGCCATCGACTCGAACTCCATGACGACCGCGTACCCGAGGGGAGCGAGGGCCGCCGAGTAGAAGGCCCTGGCCTTCGCGAAGTCTCTGACCTTGAGCGTGAGGTGATCGATCACGGCAACCTCCTTTTGCGTGGGGGACCGTCTTCTCCGCCCCCTCTAGCCCTGCGGTGAACCTCCGGTCGAGGGAGGAGCGCCTTCTCCTCGGACGAGAGGGGGGAACCGCCCCGCCCAGGACTGGGCCGCCTCGAGCTGCGCCGCGAGGCGGAAGAGCGTCGCCTCCTCCCCGAAGCGCGCGACCATCTGCACGCCGATGGGGAGGCCCGTGGCCGAGGTGTGAAGCGGCAGGCTCATCGCCGGCTGCCCCGTCTGGTTGAAGAGCATGGTGTTGCCGGTCGCATCGAAGGCGTTGGGCGCGAGTGCGTCGAAGAGGGCCTCGAGGAGCCACTGCGCGGGGAGGGCGGCGACGGCCCGGAGCGCGAGCCGCTGGGAGGGGCGCAGGGTGAGGGCGCCGATCTTGAGCGGCGGCTGGGCCAGGGTGGGGGTGACGAGCACGTCGTAGGTGGCGTGGAACGCCGCCAGGGACCGGGCCGCCCGGTGCATCTCGGCCTCGGCGCGGACGAGGTCGCAGGCGGAGAGGCGCCGCCCCGCGGTGGCGAGGAGGATCGTTTCGAGCTCGAGGTCGCCCGCCCGCGGCCGACGGCCCTGCGCGGCCACCGCCCGGGAGAGGTCGGCGGCCACCTGGGCCGAGACCACCACGAGGTAGGCGTGGACGAGCGGGTCGCGGGCTACGTCCGGATGCGCCTCCTCGACCGAGTGGCCGAGATCGGTGAGGAGCCGAGCCGCCCGCTCCACCGCCGCCGCGCACTCCGGGTGCGTGCTGCGGGCGAACAGGGAGCGGCGAGTGACTGCCACCCGGAGCCGCCCGGGGGGAACGCCTACCTCCGAGAAGAAGGGGCGAGTCGGCGCGGGGGCGGCGTAGGGATCCCCCGGGTATGGCCCGGCGAGCACGTCGAGCAGGGCCGCCGAGTCCCGGACCGAGATGGTGATGACCCCCTCGGTGGCCTGTCCGGAGAGGAGCGGGCCGTGCGCCGGGCCGAAGCTCACCCGCCCGCGGCTCGCTTTCAAGGCGAACGCGCCGCAGCAGGAGGCGGGGATCCGCAGGGATCCTCCGCCGTCGTTGCCGTGGGCCGCTGGCACGATTCGGGCCGCCACCGCCGCGGCCGAGCCACCGGACGAGCCCCCCGGCGTGCGATCGAGGTTCCAGGGATTCCGGCAGGGCCCGCGCGCAACCGGCTCGGTCACCGCCTTGATCCCGAACTCGGGTGTGCTCGTCTGTCCGAAGAGCACGACCCCCGCCGCCTTGAGTCGCTGGACCACGCCGCTGTCCTCCGGCGTCACCACGCCAGCCAAGAAACGCGACCCGTCGGTCACCGGGTGGCCGGCCCAGCTCGTGAGGAGGTCTTTCAAGAGGAACGGCACGCCACGGAAGGGCCCCTCGGGCAGGGGACCCCGGGCCCGGGCCCGGGCCTCGTCATCGTACCGGGCCACGATGGCGTTGAGCGGAGGGTTTCGGACGTCCGCCCGCTCCAGCGCAGCCTCGAGGAGCTCGAGCGCGCTGACCTCGCGCCGGGCGACGAGCTCAGCGAGGCCAGTGGCATCGAGCTGGTCGTACTCAGGAAGGCGCACGACGGTTTCCCCCTGGCACCCGGATCGCGCCTGGGGAGTGTACCAGGGTGTACGAAGCGGGGAAGGCGTGAAGAGCCCAACCCCCTCGGCGAGTGGTCGGCTAGACGGCCGGGTCGGTTGCGAAGTCGCGGCGTAGGGACCCGAGAGAGGGAGGGCCCAACGGCCGCTCACGTACCCTCAGGGCTCTTCCTTCGCAGAGCGAGCCCAGCCGACCAGCGGAGCGCCTCTGGCCCAGGAGTGGAGGAGGCCCCGGTGCAGGGCGGCATAGGCGGCGTCGCGCAGCTCGTTCGCCTCCTCGCTCGTGAGCGTCCGTTCGAGAGAGCGGAGGACGAGCCGCAGGAGTACGTTCTTCTGGCCGGGTCGGATCCCGAGCCGTGCGGCGGCGGTGGCGGAGAGCGATCCGCCCGAGGTCTCGCCGATGAGCTCCACCGACTCGACCTCCGTCGCCCGCTGGCCCAGGGCGGTGCGCACCGTATCCCCCATCTCCTCGAGCGTCATCGCCGCAGGGACCGCCAACGAGAGGTCCCGGCGGATGGCGGGGCCGCGCGAGACCGGCCGGTAGGGCGCGAGGTCGAGCATCTGCTCGGCCACGCGCGGATCTCCGGAGCGCAGGAGCCGGATGTCGTCGATGCCCTTATGGAGCATGAGGAGCCGGTCCAGGCCGAGCCCCATGGCGAGGCCGCTCGTATCTTCTGGGAGTCCAGACTCCCTTAGCAGCGTCGCCGACGCCAGACCGCACTCGCCGATCTCGATCCATCCGTCCCCGTCGGCCACCTCCACCTGCAACCCCTGCTCTGTGTAGGGGTGCGTGGCCGGCGTGGTCCGTACGGGCCGCAGAGGAGCGGACGAGCTGGCCACGGCCTCGACCATCGAGGCAAGGTCGGCCGGGCCGAGGGGCGCGCCCCGGCGGATCCGCCACAGGTCCACCTGGTGGGGCTCCCCCGTGTGAAGCCGGTCGATGACGTCGCGCCGGTAGACCAGCCCGGGGCAAACGAGGAGGAGGTCCTCGGGCGGCGCTGCCGCGAGCCGCCTCAGGGCTTTGGGGACGAGAGCGGAGGTCTGGGTACGCAGGAGGGTGACTTCGTCGAGGTAGCGAGTGTAACGCGCATCGCGAGCGGCGCCGTCGGGTGGATAGTGCAGCCGGTCGTAGTTGTCCGCGATGGTGACGACCGCGCTCGCGCGCTCCTCGAGGATCGGACAGCGCCACAGTTCCTCGAGCGCGGCGAGGATCCCGCGGAGCAGATCCTGCAGGGCGTGACGGCCCTGGGCGGGGTCGGTGAGGTCGCGGAGCGACAGGACCCTCGTCAGGGCCTCTTCTGTGATGGGGTGGCGAGACACGATGGGACCTCCGGTGCGAGGGGCTGAGGGCGCGGGGACGTGAGCCGCGCCCCTCGGAAACGAATGCCGGGAACGGTCCCCCCGCCGGGGTCAATGCGCTCGCGAGGTGTTGGGGAAGGTCCGGCTACGCGCGACCCGCGCGCGGACCCGCCCGACGAGCGGACCGGGACGGGGGGGCACGAAATCGAGCCGCAAAGGCTTGGGCGCGTGCGAGGACCACCCCGAAACGATAGGCGAGAGGGGCCGCGGGTTCAAGCACCGGTCCGGCCCACCGCGCCGTGGCCGAGCTCACTGCTTCAGCTGGGGGCGGTGGCCGCCGTCCTCGTCGAAGGAGTGGACCATGGCGAAGTGATACACCGCGAACGGCTCGTCCCCACCTCCCCCCCACAGTTCGAAGAGGAAGTGGCCGGCCTCGCCGTCGGGGTCGGGGGCGACCTGGACGAACAGGACCTCCCGGACCTCGATGGCGATCTCGCCCAAAAGCTGCTTACCGCGCAGAAGCTGGACGAGTGGGACCCGATCCTCGTCCTCCTCGAGGTGCCAGTGGAGGTCCTCCTGGTCGAAGAGGGTGGTGTCGGGCGTGCCGGCCCGGAGGATGCAGTTCGGGTGGCGCTTGAGCCAGCGCCAGAACCGATCGAAGGTGAGGGTGGAGCCGGTCTCGACGTTCACGGGCATAGGCGCGGCGAATATACACCGCGGCCGCCGGTCGGCCGGGCTAGGGCTAGGCGCGGCGCGGGAGCCCCGGGCGCACCCCCCCGGCGTGGCGTCCTGGGTGGGTGCCAAGCAGGGCCATGACCTGGCGCCACCCGGACGCCGCTGCCGGGCCGGCCGCCCTGAAGGCGGCTGCGAAGCGGCGGCGCTGGAGGCCGGAGAGCCGCCGCTCGAACCGTACGCCCGCGGGGGTGAGGAGGAGCCGTTTCCGGCGCCGGTTCTCGGGAACGAGCTCCGCCCGAAGGAGCCCTCGCGCCGAGAGCTCACGCAGCGGCCTTGAGAGGGCCTGCTTCGAGACGCGGAGGATCTCGAGGAGGTCCCCGGGGCCGAGGCCTTGGTTCCGGCGCACGAAGTAGAGAATGCGGTGGTGGACGCGGGAGAACCCCCGCTCCCCGAGCACCCGGTCGGGCTCGGCGGTCAGGTTCCGGAAGGCGAAGAAGAGGAGCTCCTGCGCCCCGTCCAGTCCCCCTCCATTCAGGTCAACCATGTTGACGTTTTCCTCGAGATCCGCTTTGATCGGTCAACTCACTTGACATGTCGTCGTTCCGCCCACGAACTCTACCACGGGACGGCGACCGGTCGCGGAGGGCGTAGGTCATGTACCCGGTGGACCTCTTGAGGACCTCATCTCCCCGGCCGCGCCCTCCCGAGGACGCCCTCGGCTTCGGCCGCCACTTCACCGACCACCTCCTCCGTGCCGACTTCACCCGCGAGGAAGGCTTCGCCCGCCCCCGGGTCCTGCCCTACGG
Organism: Anaeromyxobacter sp.; assembly: GCA_035686075.1. Classification (GTDB taxonomy): domain Bacteria; phylum Myxococcota; class Myxococcia; order Myxococcales; family Anaeromyxobacteraceae; genus Anaeromyxobacter. The sequence continues at coordinate 137,930 of DASRZU010000002.1, read as the reverse complement.
GGAGCTCTCGCTCGACCCGGCCACCGCCGCCCTCCACTACGGCCAGTCCGTCTTCGAGGGGCTCAAGGCGTTTCCCCGGCCCGGCAGAGGGATGTCCCTCTTCCGGCCCTTCGACCATGCCGTGCGCTTCGCCCACAGCGCCAGGCGGCTGGCCATGCCCCCGGTCGATCCGGACCTTTTGCTCGAAGGCTTCCGAGCCCTGCTCACCGCGGACGCCGGGTGGATGCCGTCCGCACCGGGGACGGCGCTCTACCTGCGGCCGCTCCTCTTCGCCTCCGAGCCCTTCCTCGGCGTGCGCGCCGCACGCGCCTGCACGCTCCTCGTCTTCCTCTCCCCGGTGGGCGGCTACTTCGGAACGGACTGTCCTCTCCGACTCTGGGTGGAGCGGAGAAGGGCCCGCGCGTTCGAGGGCGGCATCGGAGCCGCCAAGGCGTCGGCCAACTACGTCGCCGGCCTCTTGTCCGCGGAGGAGGCCAAGTCGCGCGGCTTCGACGAGGTTCTCTGGCTCGACGCCGTCACCCACCGCTTCCTGGAGGAGATCGGCACCATGAACGTGTTCGTTCGTCTCGGGGACACGCTCGTCACGCCGCCGCTCACCGGGACGATCCTCGCGGGCGTGACCCGCGACTCGGTCATGGTCCTCGCCAGGGAGCGCGGCCTAAAGGTCCTGGAGCGGCCGATCTCCATCGAGGAGATCGTCTCCGCGCACCAGAGCGGAATGCTCTCCGAGGTGTTCGGCACCGGGACGGCGGCGCTGGTCGCCCCCGTGGGCGAGCTCGTCCTGGATGACGCCCGGCTCCCTCTCCCGCCGACCCGAGGGCTGGGCCTCCTCTTGCGCGAGGAGCTCTCGGCCATCCAGCGCGGAGAGCGGCCCGACCGGCACGGGTGGCTCTGGGCGGTGTGAGCGGCCCAGCGGGCGGGAGGGGAGTCCCCCCCGTCACGGCTCCTTCGGGACCCGCTCGCAGAGGGTCGTCACCTCGAGGACCTTCCCGCCCCGCAGGTAGAGCCGGGGCACGCGGGCGGGGATGCCAGCCAGGATCTCGTAGGAGATGGTCCCTAAGAGTCCGGCCAGCTCGTCGGCGTCGATCCGCGTCCCGCCGTCCTCCCCGAGCAAGGTCACGACATCCCCTTCCGATGCCCCCGGCACGTCGGTCACGTCCACCGTGCACATGTCCATGGCAACGCGGCCCACCACCGGTACGCGGCGGCCCCGCAAGAGCGCCTCGGCCCGGTTCCCCAGGCCCCGGCGGTACCCGTCGGCATACCCGCACATGACGAGGCCGATGCGCGATGGGCGGCGTGCCGTCCACGTCCGGCCGTACCCGACCGCCGCCCCCGAGGCGATCTCGGCGAGCCGGACGAGGCGGCTCCGCAGGGACAGCACGGGCCTCAGGTCGACGGTGGGAGCCCAGGCGTTGGCGGGGTGGTACCCGTAGAGAGCGATCCCCGGGCGCACCGCCTCGACCGAGAGGTCGGGGGCGAGCAGGATCCCGGCCGAGGCCGAGCTGTGCCGCTCCAGGATAAAGGGCAGCCGGCGTGAGGTGGAGCGCAGCACCTCGAACTGCGCCCGGGTGAAGCCCTGGTCCTCCTCGTCCGCGGTGGCGAAGTGGGTGAAGAGCGCCTTCACCCGGATCCCCGGCAGCCGGCGCGCGCCTTCGGCAAGCTCCACGAGAGCATCGGGCGGAAGGCCGTGCCGGTTGAAGCCCGTCTCCACCTCGAGATGGATGGGGACCTCGACGCCCCGTTCCTGCGCCGCGGCCGAGAGCGCCTCGACGAACTCCAGGTTCCCCACGGCGGGTTCGACCCGAAGGGCCACCGACCGGGCCGCGTCGGAGAGGGGCGTGTGGCCCAAGACGAGGATCGGGGCCAGGACCCCGGCGCGGCGCAGCTCCTCCGCTTCGTCCACGCACACCACCGCCAGGGCGGCCGCCCCCGCCTCTAGGGCCGCCCGCGCGACGGCGACGGCTCCGTGCCCGTAGGCGTTGGCCTTCACCACCGCGTACACGCGCGCCGGGCGGGCTCGGGCGGCCAGAAACTTGAGGTTGTGGGCGAGCGCATCGAGGTCGACCTCGGCCCAAACCGGTCGCCCGCTCCACTGCCGGGGGAAGAGGGTCATCCCGCGACGATCCTTGCAGGAACGAGTCAAGGTCGCCAGGTCTTGCACCGTCAAGGCCCATCACCGGGCCTTCGGCCGGGCGAGCCTCGCCCGCCCGACCCAACCCACCTCCCCTCCCGCAGCGGCGGGCGAAGGGCCTTAGAGCGCTCGCTTCGATGCGGGGACGGCGAAGATGCAAGAGTGGAACGCCTCGATCCGCCGGATGCCGGGCGAGGGCGGCGTACCGCTCAAGGCTCCCTCCTCTCCGCCGGCGTGTCGGGCTGGCGGTGGGCGTGGGCCGCCTGGAAGGGGGGCAATGCCGCGCAGGACTCCGCGATCCGCCGCAGCGACGGGAACGGGGCGAGGTCCACCGCGAAGCGCCGGGCCGCGTAGAGCTGGGGGACAAGGTAGCAGTCGGCGAGGCCGGGGACGTCCCCGCGGCAGTACCGGCCCGCGCCTCCGTCGGAGAGCGCCGCCTCGAGGGCCAAGAGGCGCACCGCGTTGAAGTGGCGCGCGAAGTCCCGGTCGAGCCCCTCCTTCGCTTGCCCAAGAAGCGCAGTACGGCAGAGTTCTGCAGGGGCTGGATGCCCGAGTTGACGTGCTCGGCCAGGGCGCGGACTCGCGCCCGCCCGGTCGAGTCCGGAGGGAGGAGAAACGGATCAGGGAAGCGCTCGTCCAGGTACTCCAGGATGGCCATCGACTGGACCAAGACGAGCGTGACCCCTCCCTCCTCCACCTCCAGGGCGGGGACGAACCCGAAGGGGCTACGGGCCCGGTGCTCCGGATGGTCTTGCTCTCCGGCCCGCAGGTCGACGGCACGGTACTCGTAGTGAAGCCCCTTCAGGCCGAGGCCGATCCGCACCCGCTACGCGGAGGACGACCGCCAGTGGGAGTAAAGAGAGAGTCTCACGACGCCTCCACGTCGCTCGGGCGCGGGCTCGGGTCAAAGGGGGCCGCGAACCTCAAGCGGAAGCTTCGTAACGCCGTCCCCCTGGCCGGGCGAGGCAGCCTTGCCGCCCAACCGGGGTGAGCCGGGAACGGCCGAGGTTGCGGGGGCGTGAGCCCCGCCGCTATGAAACCCCGGCGTGAGCCGGCTCACCCTCTCAATCCACGGCGCCATCTCGGAGATCCCCGCGGACGAATGGGACGGCCTCATCGCCCACGAGCCAGACGGGGCCAGCCCCTTCGCCCGGCACGCCTTCCTCGCGGCGGCCGAGGAGAGCGGCAGCGCCACGCCCCGGACTGGATGGGCTGCGCGCCACCTGGTGCTGCGGCGCGACGGGGTCATCCGGGCGGCGGCGGCGGCCTACGCCCGGACGAGCTCGGAGGGAGACTTCGGGCGCGACTGGGAGTGGGCGGCGGCGGCGGCCCGGGCGCGGGTGCCCTACTATCCGAAGCTCGTCCTGGGGGCGCCCTTCACCCCCGCCACCGGCCGCAGGGTGCTCGTCGCCCCGGCCGAGGACCGCCCGGCCATGGTCCGGGCGCTCCTCGAAGGGATCCATCGCCTCTGCCAGGAGGAGGAGATCCACTCCGTCCATGCCCTGTACCTCTCCCCGGAGGAGGCCCGCGAGCTCGAGGAGCTCGGATTCGCCCTGCGCCTCGACTTCCAGTACCACTGGGTGAACGAGGGCTACCGCTCGCCGGAGGAATTCTTGGCTCGCTTTTCCTCCAAGCGCCGGAACACCATCCGCCGAGAGAAGTCGGCCCCCTTGGCCCAGGGGATCGCGATCCGCACCGTGCGCGGGGACGAGCTCTCGCGCGACCCGGGCGGCTGGGCGCGGGATTGCTTCGCCTTGCACCGGGCCACCACCGACCGGATGGCCTGGGGGATGCGCTTCGTGAACCGCGGTTTCTACGAGCGGGTCATGGGCTCCATGCCAGACGCGGTCGAGGTGGTGGAAGCGCGCCGGCAGGGGAAGCTCGTGGGCATGGCCTTCAACTTTCGAACGCCCTCGGTGCTCTACGGCCGGTACTGGGGGTGCAGCGAGTCGCACCCCTTCCTGCACTTCAACGTCGCCCTCTACCACAGCATCGACGAGTGCATCCGCGGCGGGGTCAGCCGGTTCGAGGGGGGCGCCGGGGGAGAGCACAAGGTGGCGCGGGGCTTCCAACCGGTGGAGACCTGGAGCGCGCACCTGTTCCTGGACCGCCGGCTCGACCTCCCGCTGCGCCGTCACCTCGAGGGGGAGCGCGCCGATCGGCTCGAGGCAGTGGCGAGGTGGCGCGGAGAGCACCCCCGGCTGGGCGGCTGAACCGCCCCTCCGCATGAAGCCTGCGCCGCCCATGGCGCCGCGGCCAGGTCCTTGAATCCGAGAAGAACCGAGCCGGCGATGGGCTTCCTCCCCGGTTCAGGGGCCACGGCCGGCAGGCGGCCGCCGGGAAGTGGAGAAGACCGGTGAGCCCCCCGCGGCCTCTCTCGGGCCGAGGACCCTCTGCCCGAGCGCTCGCCAACCGCGGACGTATCGGCGAGAGCCGTCGCGATCGGGGAACGCTCGCCCCCTCACAGGCCGGCGAGGTTCATACCGAGGGTGATGAGGCCTGCGGTGAGCAAGGCCGCTGCGCATAAGTCCGCACGGCGGACGCTCGCTCCTCCGGCGCCGATCGTGGCCCGCGCCGCGCGCCAGTAGAGGAATGCCCCGGAGCAAACCAGAGCGAGTTCGATGAGGGCGGAGAGCCACGCGAACCGCCAGAGTCCGAACCCGAGACGGGGGAGCCCACCCAAGTTCCCCGGGAGGATGGGCAGGTCCTCCCGATGGACGAAGAGGTCGAGGGCCCAGTGGGACAGGGAGACGAGCCCCACCACGAAGCCGTTCTTGCTCCCGTACTTGAGCGAGGCCACGGCTCCGAGGAGCGCCGAGAGGAGGAGCGCGCCAACCAGGGAATGGGTGTAGTCAGCGTAAATGAAGGCCTGGCCGTAGGCCCCGCTCTCCGCCCCGGGAAGTGGGACCAGGCGCTCGACCCCGAGGGCGAACAGGGGGACGAAGACGATGTCGAGCCACTCGGTGGCGATCATGAGGAGCCAAAGCGGCGTCTCCGGAGCCTTCCACTTGACCGCCGCGGCGAGCCCGAAGTGGCCGGCGATCACGGCGCCCTCCGCCGGCGCGATGCCGTGGGCCACGCCAGGCGGGAGTCGGCGATGCCGATCGCAACGAAGAGAAGAAGACCGACGATGAACGACATGGACGGGACCTTCCACCCGGGGAGACGTTCCCCCTGTCTTGAGACCGGAGGGTATAAGCGTCCCTGCCCGGCCCGACAGCGCCTGCACCTCCGCCCGCACGGATCCTGCGCGTGCGCAGTACTCCGCAGGGAGGAGCGGGTGGATGAGAGGGTGGGCGGGGGTTCGCCGAGGCGCTTTTCGGGAGGGTGAGGCGGGCTCCTCGTTGTCTTGCCCTCTCGTCCTGTTCGAGTAGCCTACGACCCAGCCATGAAGAGGCCCGGCGCATTTCCTCCCTCGCCCGAAGAGGCCCGGCGTGCCGAGGCGCGAAGGGCCCTCGCGCTCGACGACGCGGCGCTCCTCGCCGAGTGCGAGGAGGCGTTCTTCATGGGGCGCGGTCCGGGGGGTCAGCACCGGAACAAGACGGAGAGCGCGGTCCGCCTGGTCCACCTGCCCACCGGGCTCAAGGTGACCGCCACCGAGCGGCGCAGCCAGGCGCGCAACCGCGCCAGGGCCCTCGAGCGCTTGCGCGCCGCGCTCGCTCCCTTCGCGCACCGCCCTGCGGTGCGGCGTGCCACCGTCCCGACGCGCGCGGCCCGCGAGCGCCGGCTCGCGGACAAGCGACGCCGCAGCGAGCGGAAGGCGACGAGGCGGGGAGAGGAGTAGGTCGCTCCTACGAACGCGCCGGCTGGCCCGGGGGGCCGGGGTCGTCGCCCGCCCGGGGGGTCGGGACGGGGTCGGCGAGACCGGCGGCCACGAGCCGGCCGACGGCGGCGCGGACCTCGGCCGCGGAGGAGCCCGCGTTCTCGAGCGCGCGCGTCAGTTCCTGAAGCCCGCGGGGACGGTCCTTGAGTTCTCCGAGGAGCACCCCGTCGCCGGGCTCCACCTTCCGGGGCTCGGCCCAGGCGGCCAGGGCGGCCTCGAGGGCGGAACGGGAGAGGCCGCGCGCGGAGGCCACCGCCGCCCGGTGGGCCTCGTGCGCATCCCGACCACCCTGGGAGAGCACGAACTTCTGGCCCCTCGGCCAACGCGGCCCATCGCTCGATTTGTCGAGAGGCATGGCACGACGGTATCCGCCGGATCGGGCGCGCTTGTCAAACGGTGCCGCCTCCGCGGGAGCAAACGTTGCGATCGAACGTTTGCCTTCGCCGCCCCCAGCCGCGAGACTACGGTCCCGGATGGCCGGTCCTCTCCTTGCGCTCGCGCTCCTCGCCTCGCTCCTTCCGGGACAGGCCTTGGCCGCGGGGGGGACAGCCCCACCCTCGGGCGGGGCATCGGACACCGAGCAGGGGGGTCCCCGGGAACAGGTGGGCGCGCTCATCCGGCGCACCCTCGCCGCCTATGGCGGCGAGCGTGCCACGGTGCGGCTGGCGCGGGTACGCGCCTCGGGGAGGGTGACCTCACCGCTTCACCCGGGCGAGGTGGGCAAGCTCACCCGGGTATTCAGCCGCCCGAGCCGGCTGCGGCTGGAGGTGGCATTCCCGGGCAGCGAGCCCGAGGTCCGCGTGCTCGACGGGGGGCGCGCCTTTCGCTACGGCGAGCTGGCCTCGGGATCGGTGGCGCTCGCCCTGCAGCTGCAAGCGGCGCGGCTCGACCTGCCCGCGCTCCTCGCCGAGTGGGAGACCCGAGTGGTGGATGCGGGGGAGGTGACGCACGAGGGGCAGAGGCTCAGGGTCCTGGGGCTGGATCTCACGGCCGGCTCGCGCATCGAGGTGGGCATCGACCCGCGGAGCGGGCGGATCCTCTACGCCCGCTGCCTGGGCCGCGCCGGGCCCAGGCCTCTCGAACTCTTCACGGTGTACCGCGACTTCCGGGTGGTGGACGGCGTCCTCGTCCCGTTCCACGAGGAGGGCTGGGCCAACGGCGAGCTCACCGGCGAGATCGACCTCACCGAGGTGGACTTCCCGGAGGACCTGCCCGAATCGGCCTTCGCGCCCTGACCTCTCACGGCCCGACCCTGAGGAGCCGCAAGAAGGGCGCGTCCGGGTCGAAGGCCTCGGTGAGGTCGACCTCGCAATGGAGCGCCCAGTCCACCTCGCCGGCCTCGTCGACGATCCGTTGCACGGCCTCCCAGCGGCGGGGGGCCAGCTCCCGAAGGAACGTGTTGTGCGGCCGGCGAGCCGCCGGGGTGACGTCGATGCGAGCATGCTCGGCCCAGTAGGGGGCGAGGGCCGCCTCCAGGTCGGCGGGGGTGAGGCCCGATCCCGGCCGTAGGGCGGCGATGGCCGCGTCGTGGTCCCTTCGGGCCAGGGCGACGAGGAGGGCATGGAGCTCGTTCCTGAGCCGGGCCGCGAAGGCCCGGGCGTCGGCCCAGGGAGGCGGGGGGCCGAGGGTCTGGGCCACGGCCGCCCTCGGGTCCTGGGCCGCTGCCTGGTAGGCCGGGTCGCGCATTCGCTCCCACTCGTCGATGAGGGAGGAGTCGGCGCCCCGCACGGTGGTGCGCAAGAAGGCGATCGCGTCGTAGAGGTCGTCGTTCCGGTAGCTCTCCGGGACGGTCTGGACCAGCGTCTTGTAAGCCTCGGAGAGGTACCGGAGGAGGAGTCCCTCGGAGCGCTGCAGCTCGTAGTCCCGGACGTAGTCGCCGAAGGTCATGAAGCGCTCGACCATCTCGCGCGCCACCGACTTGGGGCGGATGTTCTCCGCCCCCACCCACGGATGCCGGGCCGCGAACTCGTCGAAGGTCGAGTAGATGAAGTCGCGGTTGGGCTTCGGGTACTCGACCTTCTCGAGCTCGGCCATGCGCTCCTCGTACTCCAGGCCCTGCGCCTTCATCTCGGCCACGGCCTCGCCGCGGGCCCGGTCGAGCTGCTTGTAGAGGATGACCTCGGGGTCCTCGAGGATGGCCTCGACGGTGGAGAGGACGTCGAGCGCGTAGGTCTCCCGTTCGACGGGGATGCGCGGAAGCGTGTCCAAGAGGTAGAGCGAGAGCGTGTGGAAGAGGGAGAAGTCGCGCTGCAGGCCGGGGGTGGTGCGGACGTAGGCGCCAGGGTAACCCTCGATCCGGTTCACGGAAAGGAGCCCCGCGGCGCGCAGGGTCCGGAAGCGCTGGGCGGCGGTGCGGCGATGCTTGGAACGGACGTGCTCGTTCCCGTGCGACCGCCCGATGATCTCCACCAGCCGTCCGTACCCACCGCCCACCCGGTCGGTCTCGCTCTGCAAGAGGTTCACGAGCAGTCCGAAGGTGACCTCGAACCGACTCTCCAGCGGTTCCGGCTCCTTTTGGCACAGGCGCTCGAAGGTGGTGCGGTCCCAGTGGACGTAGCCCCGGGGGGGCGGCTGCCTCATCACCACCTTCTTCCCGGCCGCCGCCCTCTCCTTGAGCTTCCGGTTCTCGATCACGTGCTCCGGCGCCTGGGCCACCACGTACCCCCGCTCGTCGAAGCCCTTGCGCCCGGCCCGGCCCGAGATTTGGTGGAAGTCCCGCGCCGAGAGCAGGGCGGTCTGGCGGCCGTCGAACTTGCAGAGCTGGGTGAAGAGGACGGTGCGGATGGGGATGTTCACCCCCATGCCCAGGGTGTCTGTGCCGGAGACCACCTTGAGCAGCCCACCCTGTGCGAGCTTCTCCACGAGGAGGCGATAACGGGGGAGGAGGCCGGCGTGGTGCAGGCCGATCCCGTGGCGGAGGTGGCGCTGGACGTCCTTGCCGTATGGAGAGTCGAAGCGGACGTTCCCCAGGGCCTCGGCGATCCGCGCCTTCTCCTCCTTGGTGGAGAAGTTGGCACTCATGAGGTTCTGGGCCTGCTCCGCCGCCGCCCGCTGGGTGAAGTTCACGAGGTAGACCGGCGCCTTCCGGGCGAGGACCAGCTCCTCGAGGGTCTCGTGGAGGGGCGTCTCCCGGTACTCGAACTCGAGCGGCACCGGGCGGACCGCCGCCCGAACCACCGCCACCTCTCTTCCCGTGACCTCTGAAAGAGAGGCTTCGATGGCCCGGGTGTCCCCCAGGGTGGCGGACATGAGCAAGAACCGGGTCCCCGTGAGGACGAGGAGCGGCACCTGCCAGGCCACCCCGCGCTCCCGGTCACCGTAGTAGTGGAACTCGTCCATCACCACCGCGTCGGCGCGGGGATCCCTCTCGCGGACCGCCAGGTTCATGAGGATCTCGGCGGTGCAGCAGATGATGGGAGCGTCCCGGTTCACGGCCGCATCGCCGGTCATCATTCCGACATGCTCCGGGCCGAACAGGCGGCACAGGTCGAAGAACTTCTCGTTGACGAGCGCCTTGATGGGGCAGGTGTAGAACGAGCGCCACCCCGCGGCCATGGCCTGGAAGTGGAGGAAGGTCGCGACGAGAGACTTGCCCGAGCCGGTGGGGGTGGCGAGCACGAGGTGCCGGGCGTCGAGGAGGTGGAGGATCGCCTCCTCCTGGTGGGGGTAGAGCGAAAGGCCGGTGGTGGCGACCCAGGAGACGAAGCGATCCAGGATCGCCTCCGGCGGCAGGGACGTGCCGGGCGGCGGCAGGAGGGCGGAGAGGGGAGCGCCGGCCACGGGCGCGAGCTCGGAGCGCATGGCCCGATCTCGTACCGCGCCAAGGGCCTTCGCGCCAGGGCAGACCGGCCGGCGCTGGCAAGATCGAGCCCCCGTCGCCTGGGCCCGAGGACGAGCCGTCGCTGGCGCTCCGTTCCGGAATTCGCCGGACCGCGGGAGCGGGCTAACGTGGAGAGGTGCGGGCCGCCTCCACCCTGGCGCCGGCGACCGGCCTGGAGCACAATCCTGGCCCGTCTCGGCGGACCGTGGAAATAACCTTCATGAATCGAACCCACCTCCGCTACGACTGGTACGGCGCCCTCATCGGGCTGGGCCTGCCGCTCCTCGGCACTGCCATCGAGGGGTTGCGCCAGTTTCAGTCGGTGGCCCCCTCCGCCCTCTGGCGCGCCCACCTGGGCCAGCCGCTCCTCTGGATCATGGACACCACCCCGGTGGTGCTGGGCCTCCTCGGGCGGATCATCCTGGTCCAGCAGAACACGGTGATGCGGCAGAGCGGGCTGCTCGTGGAGAAGAGCCAGGAGCTCGTGGCCATGGAGCAGGCTCGGCGCGAGGGGTTCGAGGCCATCGCCCGCAAGCTCTTCCATGCGGCCCAGGGGCTGCTCGGAACCGTCTCCGATTTCACGGCCAAGACCGAGGAGGCGGCCGCCGGCGTCCGGAGGGTGACGGAGACGCTGAGCGGCCTCTCCCAATCCGCCAGCGCCGCGGCGCTCACCGCCGACACGGTGATCGGGATCGGGGTGAAGGCGGAGCGGGCCAGCACCGACGGGCTCCGACACGTCGAGGCGGCCGGGGCGGAGCTGCTCGGCCTGGCCGAGGAGGTGCGAGAGTTCTCCGGCGCGGTGGAGATGCTCGCCGTCCCGCTCTCCGAGCTGCGCCGGCAGGTGGCACGAGCCGCGGACCTCTTGGACGCGGCGGAGCGGCTCCCGGAGCTGGCCCTGCACGCGAGGGAGGCGGGCGATGGCGGCGCCTCGAGCGAGGAGCTCCTGGGTGCCCTGCGGGCGCATGTCGAGGCCCTACGCCGGGCCACGGGCGACCTGAAGCACCTGCTCGGCCAGGTACAGCAGGTGAGCGACGAGGCCAACCTGGCCGCCCAGGCGGGGAGCGAGCGAGCCGCCGCCAGCGCACGGGTGGCAACCCACACGAGCGAGACCATCCGCGGCCTGGCCGTCGCCCTGCGCCAATCAGCCCGGACCGCGAGGGAGATCGCCCGCGTCGCCCAGCAGCAGGAGGGGGCCATCGAGCTGGTGCTCAAGGCCATGAACGAGATCGCCCACGCCACCGGGGGTACCGCGCTCATCACCCAGCACGTGGAGAGCGAGGCGAGGTCGCTCAACGAGCTCGCGGCCTCCCTCCGGGAGGCGGTGAAGGGCGGGGGCGAAACCGCCCGCCCGGGGGAGCGGCCCACTACAGCCTGAACTCCGCCGCCACCCCGGAGATGCGCGTCGCGGTCTCGGCCACGAGCTGGGCCGATGCCTCCAGGGCGCGGATCCGGCCGATGGTCTCCTCCATGCCCCCGTCGAGGTCGCGCATGGCGGTGGCGATCTGGGCGATGCCGGTCGACTGCTGCTGGACGGCCGCGGCGATGTGGAGGGCCGCGTCGCTGGTCTCGCGCACGATCCCGCCGATCTCGCGCAGGCTCTCCTCCGAGGCCCGGATCTGGTCGAGCGAGCCGGCCATGCCCACGCTGCCGCGCTCGGTCAGGTCGCGGGTGCTCTCCACCGCCGTGAGGATGGCCTCCACCATGGCGGCGATGCGCGCCGCTCCCTGGCCCGACTGCTCGGAGAGGGCCCGGATCTCCTGGGCCACGACCGCGAAGCTCTTGCCCGCCTCGCCGGCCCGGGCCGCCTCGATGGAGGCATTGAGCGAGAGAACGTGCGACTGGGTGGCCAGGTCCCGCACGGTCTCGACGATGTCGCCCACCTGGCGCGTCTGCTCCAAGAGCCGGCTGGACTGCGCCACGATGCTCTCCACCGAACCGGCGATCCGGTGCAGCTCGCCGGCGCTTTTCTCCGCGGCCTCCTGCCCCGCCTGGCTCGTCTCGGCGGCCCGCTTCGCCACCTCGATGACGGCGGCGGCGCGGCTCGCGGCCACCGACGAGCTCTGCTCGAGCTGGCGGGTGGTGCTCGTGGTCTCGGCCACGCCCGCCGCCTGCCGCTCCAGCATGGCGCTCTGGGCGCGGGTATGCAGGGAGAGCTGCTCGGCCGCGGCGGCGAGCTCCTCCGAGGCGGACTTGAGCGTCGAGACGAGCTCCCGGAGGCGGAGGAGCATCTTCTCGAAGCTTTGGGCCAGAACGCCCAGCTCGTCCTCCGAGTGGACCGAGATCTTCTGGGTGAGATCACCGCCGGCGATCCGGAGGGCTGCTTCCGAGAGGACGCGCACGGGCCGGACGGCTCGGCCAGCGCCCCAGAGGGCCAGGGCCGCCGAGCCGAGCGCGAACGCGAGCAGGATGAGAGCGCCGACGAGGATCGACTGGCGCTGGCGCGCCTCCGCCGTTCGCAGCACATCTTCCAGGGCGAGTTGGGTCCGCCGGGCGCCGGACTCGAGGCGGCCGTAGAGCGCCTGGAAACGAAGATCCAGCTCCCTGGGACGCCCGCTGCCCGCGCGCCGGGCCGCGTCGGTTCGGGCCGACTCCCAGTACGCCTTCAGATCCGCCAGGAGGCTGCGCACCTCGTCTTTCCCGACCGCTGCCGCTCCCTCCCCGTCGAGGCGGGCGACCATGCCCGAGTACAGGGCTCCGGACTCGAGGCCGCGCTCGGCGAGGTCTTCCTCGCCCGCGGAGCCCACGAGGGCGTCGAGCCGGCCCAGATCCGCCCGCATGTCCCTGAAGAAGAAGAGGGCGGGGAGCTCCCGGGTCCGGGCCGCAGTCAGCTCGTCCGCGGAACGGCCGGAGAGCGCCACCGTCACGAGCGCCGCGACCACCGCCGCTCCCGCGGCCGAGAGGGCCGGGGAGACCATCTTTCCGCGGATGCTCTTGAGCGAGAAGGGAGCGAGACCCATGGCGCACCCCGGCCCTCACCCTCGGGCTCGAGCTCCCCTTCTACCAGAAGCCCCAGGGTGGCACAGTCCTTGGCACCCAGGCGCCGGTGTGAGTGGGCGGCCCACACCGAAAGGCCCACGCGCGAAGCCAGAGTGCCCCGGGCGCCGCCCGGCGAGCCGGTCAGGACCGATGCCGCGGAGTCTCGAAGACCACCTCCATCCGGCCGGTCTCGCCGTCGTGCCTCTCCACCAGCTCGGGGATGACGCGCAAGAGGACCACCTTGGTCGGCTCGGGGCCACCCGGGAACCACCGGTCCCAGGAACGGTCCCAGAGCGAGGCGGTCAGCTTCTTGTCGCGGATGATCTCGCCCATGCCGGAGACCGAGACGGTGGTCCCCGAGGTCGCGTCGAAGAAGACGAGTGCGCAGCGGGGCTCGTGATCGAGGTCCCGGCACTTCCCGCTCTCGGGCGCGGTGGCGAACCAGATCTCCTCGCCCCGGACCGCATGGCGCATGGCCATGGGTCGGCACCGGAGGTGCCCGTCCTCTCCCTGCGTGGCGAGGAGCGCCGTCCGGAAGGGAGCGAGGAGCCGGGCGATGGCGCCGGGGTCGGCGGGGGTGGGCACGGGGTCACCTCCCTTCTCGGCGAGGGCAGCGCAGACGCGGCCCCAAGCCGCCCTCAGGTGTCCTTCCACTTCGTGTGCTGCAGCCATTCCCGGACCGAGGGGCGGCGGAAGATGGTCCGGGCATAGCTCGCGAGCCGCTCCGGGCAAGGGTCGCCGTTCTTGGCGATGCGCTGCAGCATCAGGGCAAGATCGGGGTCCGCCATGCTGAACTCGCCCGTCAGGTACTGCGCCCCGGCGGGCAAGAACCGCTCGGCGATCCGAACGAGCCGCTCCGCCGCCGCGCGCCCCTCGGGCGTGAAGGGGGCGGGCCGGTCGGAGCCGAAGAGAGTCGAGGTGGGGCGCTCATCGCGGAGGGTGGCGAGGTCGCTCCGGACGAAGGCCTGGACCATGCGAACCCGGGCGCGGGCCCGAGCGTCGTCGGGGTAGAGGCGCGGATGGTCCGGGGGAGGGAAAGCCTCCTCCAGGTACTCGTCGATGGCCGACGACTCGGCCACCCAGAAGTCGCCGTGCTGGAGGGAAGGGATGCGCCCCGTGTACGAGGCCACCTCGTAGGGTGGGCGCCGGTGCTCGTCCTTCTTGAGGTCCAGCACCTCCATGCGGAAGGGGAGTCCCTTCTCCTTGAGGGCGACGAAGGCGGAGAAGGCGTAGGGGCTAGTCCAGTCCTTGTTGCCGTAGAGCACGAGGGGATCGGGCATGGTGCGCTCTTAGCGGCGGCGGAGCGGGCCTGCAACGCACCGTGACGCGGTCGCTCCGCACCGGCCCACCCGGGGTCGGCGCGGAGCGGCCGCCGTCACTTGGCGGGTTGTGCCGGCGCGGCCGCGGAGGGGGAGGGGGAAGCCTTCACGATCTCGAGCAACTCAACCTCGAAGGTGAGCGTGGCGTTGCCGGGGATGACCGGCGGGGAGCCGCGCTCCCCGTAGGCGACGGCCGGCGGGCAGACCACCTTGGAACGGCCTCCGACCTTCATCTTCTGGAGCGCTTCGCTCCAGCAAGGGATGACGCCGTTGAGCGGGAACTCCGCCGGGGCGGGAGGGCTGTGCTGGCTCGTGGAGTCAAATACCTTTCCGTCCACGAGGGTCCCGGTGTAGTTGACCTTGACCTTGTCGGTGGCCCCGGGAGAGGCACCGGTCCCCTCCTTCAAGACGATGATGATGGCGCCGTTCGGCGTCTTCACCGCCCCCTTCTCTTTGGCCACGGTCTCGAGGTAGGCGTCGCCGCGCGCCTTCTCCTTCTCCGCCGCCATGGCCATGCGGGCCTGCACGAAGATGCGGAGATTGTCCTGGGCCTTCTTGTCGATATCCACGCTGCTCTTCCCCGATACCCCGTCGCGCACGCCGGCGAGGACCTTGTCGAGCTCGGCAGGCGTGAGCGAGAGCGGCCCCAGGCTCTTGGCGATGGAGAGGCCGATGGCGTTCAGGGCCGCCGCGGTGTCGCCGCTCGCGGGGGAGGGGGTCTCGACCGGCTTCTTGTCCTGGGCGGCCGCCGGCAGCGAAAGGAGGGTACAGAGGACGGCCAACAATGGGGTTCTCATGAGAGGGGTCGACCTTTCTCGACCGGCGCTTTGGGTGGCCGGGACCGGCGTCGCGATGGGGCGATCGGGCTGGGCGGCGGCGCTGGCGTCCAGTTCGAGCTGCATGCGGTGGCGGAAGCGGATCGCCGCCGGGAAGACGCTCACGATCGGGGGCGCCCACTGGGCGCCCAGGACCGCCGGCGCCCGACCGGCGAGGAGCAGAGCCTCAGACCGCGAGGAGCGCGATCCGACCGGGGAAGACCCAGGCAGAGGGACCGGGGCGAGCCGGGCGCTCGCTGCGACGAGCGCCCGGGGCTGAACCGCCCAGGCCAGGCGGGCGCGCGGGCGCTTCCACAGCGAGAGGTCGGGCGCCATGAACCGCGGGAGTCTCACCGATCCGGGGCGGACTCGCCCGCTTTTTTTTCGGGCGGGGAAGGGGCCCTGCCTCTCCCCGCCCCGTCGCCGGATCGTTTCGGACGGCCCGTCACTCCTCCAGGGTGGAGACGTCGCCTTCCGGCAGCCCCTGGGCGCGGGCCAGGAGGACGCGGCGCATGATCTTGCCGGAGCGGGTCTTGGGAAGCGCCTCCAGGAACACGACGCGCTCCGGCCGGACGATGGGCCCCATGTGCTGGGCCACGTGGGTGCGGACCTCCTCGGCGAGCTCGTCCGACGCCTTGAATCCCTGCCGGAGCAGGCAGTAGGCGTGGATGGCGTGCCCCTTCACCTCGTGCGGGAGGCCGATCACCGCGGCCTCCGCCACCGCGGGATGGGAGACGAGGGCGCTCTCGATCTCGGCCGTTCCCAGGCGGTAGCCCGACACCTTGATGACGTCGTCGGTGCGGCCGATGATCCAGTAGTAGCCGTCCCGGTCCCGCTTGGCGGAGTCGCCGGCCATGTAGCGACCGGGGTACTTGGACCAGTACTGCTTCACCCAGCGTTCAGGGTCCTTGAAGATGGTCACCGCCATGGCGGGCCAGGGCTTCTCCAGGACGAGGAATCCCTCCTCGCCGTCGGGCACGGGCTTGCCCCCGTCGTCCAGGATCGAGGCCTGTTGCCCGAAGTAGGGCCGGGTGGCGGAGCCCGGCTTGAGCGGCATGGTGGGGACGGGAGTGATCTGGAACATCCCGGTCTCGGTCTGCCACCAGGTGTCCATGATGGGGCAGCGACCCTTGCCGATCACCCGGTGGTACCACTTCCAGGCCTCGGGGTTGATGGGCTCCCCCACCGAGCCCAGGAGGCGAAGGGTGGAGAGGTCGTGACGGTTGGGCCAGGACTCCCCGAAGCGCATGAGGCCGCGGATGGCGGTGGGGGCGGTGTAGAGGATCGTGATGCCGTATTTCTCGATGAGCTGCCACCAGCGGTTGGGATAGGGGTAGGTGGGCGCCCCCTCGTACATGAAACCGGTCGCGCCCATGAGCAGCGGCCCGTACACGATGTAGGAGTGCCCGGTCACCCAGCCCGGATCCGCCGCGCACCAGTAGCGATCCTCGTCCCGCACGTCGAACACGTACTTCAGGGTGGAGTAGATCCCCACCATGTAGCCACCGTGCCCGTGGATGAGCCCCTTCGGCTTCCCGGTCGTGCCCGAGGTGTAGAGGATGTAAAGGGGGTCGCTCGACTCCATCACCTCGGTCTCGCACTTGTTGGTGGCGAGGGGGAGCTTCATGAGGTCGTGGTACCAGTAGTCCCGTCCCGGCTCGATCTTCACCTCGTGGCCGGTGCGCTGGACCACGATCACCGTCTCCACCGAGGGGCAGCGGCGCACCGCGTCGTCGACCGTCTTCTTCAGCTCGACGATCTTGCCGTTCATGTACCCGCCATCGGCGGTGATGACTACCCGCGATTCCGAGTCCTCGATCCTCCCCTGGAGCGAGTCGACCGAGAACCCGCCGTATACGACGGAGTGGATCGCCCCCACCTTGGCGCAGGCCAGCATGGCGATCGCGATCTCGGGCACCCGCGGCATGTAGATGGTGACCCGGTCGCCCTTCTTGACCCCCATGGCCTTGAGCACGTTCGCGAAGCGGCAGACCTCGCGGTTCAGGGCGAAGTAGGAGTAGGTCCGAACGTCGGCATTCTCCCCCACCCAGACCAGGGCTAGCTTGTTCTTGCGCCAGGTCTTCTGGTGTCGATCGAGGCAGTTGTGCACGATGTTGCACTGTCCGCCCTTGAACCAACGGTAGAAGGGCTTCTCGGTCGCGTCGCAGACCCGGTCCCACTTGCGGTACCACTCGAGCTCCGCGGCCTCCGAGGACCAGAACGCCTCGGGGTCCTCCAGCGCCCGGCGCGAGAGCTGCTCCCATTCCTTGAGCCGCGCCTGCGCGACGACCTCCTCGGACGGGTGGAAGATCTCGCCTTCGAGCTCCTGCGTCTTGGGGCTCATCACGGGCTCCTCTCGATGACTCGACGCGTCGCTGGAGCGACGGTGAACAGGTGTTTGTGGCCCAACTTCAAAGCGCGAAACATTGTCGCGGAGCTTCGCCGAGGCTCCGGCCCGGGTGGGGCCTACCGGAACCGCCCTCTGTCCCGAAGGGTTTGAGCCAAATGGCTGGGTTCGAGGTGCGAAAGGCGCTCGGGGCCGGCATGGGGGAACCTCGACCGCCGCCGAACCCGCGGCTATCCTCGGCCGGTGGTCCTCCCCGGGCTCCTCTCGCGCGGCGACATCGTCCGTGTCATCGCCCCGTCGAGCCCGTTCGATCCGGAAATGCTCGAGCAGGGGATCGTCGTCCTTCGAGACCGGCTCGGTCTCTCGCCGCGCCACAGGCACGATCTCTTCACCCGCCGCCGCTACCTCGCCGGCGATGACGCGAGGCGTCTCGACGAGTGGCGGGAGGCAGTGGGAGACCCCGAGGCGCGGGCGATATTCTGCGCCCGGGGCGGCTATGGCCTCATGCGAATCCTCTCGGATATCGACCCGGCCCCACTTCTCGCCGCCCCGAAGCTCATCGTGGGCTTCTCAGACGTCACGGCCCTCCACGCTGCGCTGAACCGGGCGGGTCTGGCGACCATCCACGGACCCGTGTTGACCCAGCTCGGGCGGGCCCCGTCCAGCGTGGTCGAGCATCTCGCCGCTCTGCTCACGAGGGCGCCAACCCCCGACCCCCTGGGCCCTCCCGCTCCGGGGACAGGCCTCGTCGGGGAAGCCGTGCTACGCCCCGGGAGGGTGGAGGGCCCGCTCCTGGGCGGCTCGCTCACCCTCGTCGCTCACCTTTGCGGCACGCCCTTCCTCCCGAGCCTCGCGGGCGCGATCCTGGCCATCGAGGACGTGGACGAGCGCCCCTACCGGCTCGACCGGTACCTCACCCAGCTTCGCCTGGCAGGCGCCCTGCGCGATCTTTCGGGCGTGGCACTCGGTCAGTTCACGGACTGTGACGGACAGGGGACCCGAGGGCTCGAGGTGGTGCGGGAATGGGCGGCGGAGCTGGGCGTGCCCGCGGTCGAGGGCTTCACCTTCGGGCACGAGGACTCGAACCTGGCCTTCCCGCTGGGCGCCCGAGCGGTGCTCGTCGCCCCGGGCCCGGGAGAGGCCGGGCCTCCCCGGCTCCTCTTCTCGGGGTGGTCGGAGCGAGCCATTCCGGGGCCGGCGTGAGCGCCGCGCTCCCCGCGGTCTCGGCCGTTCTGGAGGCCGGCCGGGCCAATGGGGTCGCCCCGGCCCTCGCCGCCTTCGTCCTCTCCCGGGGCGCGAGGGTGCACGCCTCCTTCCACGGGGAAGGGGAGGAGGACGCCCCCCGCCCGCTCGAGCCCGGGGACGTCTTCGACCTCGCCTCGCTCACCAAGGTGCTCGCCACGACCGGGGTCGCCGCCCATCTCGTCGCCGAGGGGCAGCTCGGCTTGGACGCGCCCGTCTCCCGGGTCCTCGAGGAGTTCGCCGCCGCCGGGAAGGAGGGGGTCACCCTTCGCCAGCTCCTCGCCCATTCGAGCGGGCTGCCCGCCTTTCGGCCCTACCACGAGGCCGCGGCCCGGGACGCCGCCTCCGGCCCGGCTTTCCTCCCTCCGGCCGAGCGGCCCGCTCCGGAGGCGCTCCCCGCGGCGTTCGCCCGAGGACGGGAGCTCGTCCTCTCGGCCGCCTGCGCCGAGCCGCTCGAGGCTCCCCCCGGAACGCGTGCTCTC
Source organism: Anaeromyxobacter sp. (assembly GCA_035686075.1). GTDB lineage: Bacteria > Myxococcota > Myxococcia > Myxococcales > Anaeromyxobacteraceae > Anaeromyxobacter. Next base: position 118,972 of record DASRZU010000002.1, on the reverse strand, counting down.
TACAGCGACGTGGGGTTCATCGCGCTCGGGGAGGTCGTGGAGCGGGCCGGCGGCGCGCCTCTTCCCGAGCTCTGCCAGGCGTGCCTCTTTGGGCCCCTCGGCCTCTCTTCGACCTTCTTTGTGGACGGGAAGGACCCCGCGGCGGCGCGGGCCCACTCCGCCGGTCGCACCTTCCTCCCGACCGGCTCCTGTCCCTGCCGCCACGAGGTCGCCCGCGGGATCGTCCACGACGACAACGCCTTTGCCATGGGCGGCGTGGCGGGCCACGCCGGGCTCTTCTCCACCGCGGCGGAGGTGGCGGCGGTGGGCCAAGCCTGGCTCGACGCTCTCTCGGGACGGCCGTCGGTCATTCCCGGGAACGTCGCCCGCGAGTTCGTCCGCCGCGATCCCACCCCGGGGAGCGACCGGGCCCTCGGCTGGGACACGCCCGGGCCCGGGTCCTCCATCGGCCAAGCCCTGGGCCGCGGCCCGCGCGGCGCCATCGGTCACTTGGGCTACACCGGAACTTCGCTGTGGATCGACCTCGACCGGGAACTCGTGTGCGTGCTCCTCACCAACCACACGCACCCGGGCGGCGTGGCGCGGCGGGAACGGATCCGGGAGCTGCGCCGGCGGTTCCACGACGCCGTCGCCGCCGCGCTCGGGAGCTAGAACTACTCGCCGACCGCCTGGGCGATCCTCGAAACCCCGAGCCGCGCCACTTCCGCGTCCTCCGCCTGCTCGAGGCCGCTCACCGCCACCGCCCCCACCACCTGGCCGCGGTGCCGAACGGGGACGCCGCCGTCCCAGCCGGTGTAGCGCGGATCGCTGTTCGCCATCTGCCAGCCGTTCCGCTGAAAGAACTGGCCCAGATCGCCCGTGGCGGAGCGCTCGCGGGCCGCGGTCCAGCACTTGCTCGTCGCCACGAGCACGGAGGACACGGGCGCCCCGTCCATCCGCAAGAGCGACACGAGGTCTCCGTGGGCGTCCGAGACGGCGATTACCGCCACCTTTCCTCGCCGGACCAGCTCCTCGCGGATGGCGGCGATGGCGAGCGTGGCCTCCTTCTCGCCCAGCTCAAACGTCTCCCGCATGGCTCCTCCCTGGGGGGTCGAGGCCCCAACGTCCGCTTCCATTCTACAGGAGGCCACGCCGCCGCGGGGCTCTCTCCGCGCGGTCTGGCACTCCCGGCCCGACCTGTGGGATGGTCCCGGCCCGGTCCCCCGGAGAGAAGGACCTCCGGGGCGCGCCCGGCGAGGGAACCGTGATCGACTGGAGAGAGGTGAAGAGGGTCCACCTCATCGGCGTGGCGGGGACGGGCATGGGCTCGTTCGCGGGGATGCTCAAGGCGGTCGGTCACGAGGTCACCGGGTCCGACGAGAACGTCTATCCGCCCATGTCCACCCAGCTCGCGCGCCTCGGGATCGAGGTGCTGACGCCGTACCGCTCCGAGAACCTGGACCGCGCCCGGCCGGACCTCGTGGTGGTGGGGAACGTGGTCCGGGCCGTGAACCCCGAGGCCACCGCCATGCGGGAGCGGGGGTTGCCGCACGTCTCCTTCCCCGCCGCCTTGGGGGAGCGCTTCATCGCCCCTCGGCATGGCGTGGTCGTGGTGGGGACGCACGGCAAGACCACCACCTCGGCCCTTCTGAGCGCGGTCCTCTACCACGCCGGACGGGACCCCTCGTTCCTCGTGGGCGGGATCGCGCGCGACTTCGAGTCGAACTTCCGGCTGGGCGGCGGACCCCACTTCGTCGTCGAGGGCGACGAGTACGACACCGCTTACTTCGACAAGGGTCCCAAGTTCCTCCACTACCGGCCCCGCACCGCCATCTTCACGAGCTGCGAGCTCGACCATGCCGACATCTACCGCGACGAGGCCCATTACGAGAGCGCCTTCGAGCGCTTCGTGGACCTCTTGCCGGCGGAGGGGTACCTCGCAGCCTGCGCGAGCTACCCGAGCGTGCGGAGGATAGCGGCCCGGGCGCTTTGCCGGGTCGAGCTCTACGGGGTAGAGGCCCCGGCCGCCGAGTGGCAGGCCTCGGACCTGAGGCTCGGGCGGGACGGTGCGCGCTTCGCCCTCTCCCGAGCGGGGCGGCGGCTCTGTGAGGTGCACCTTCCGGTGGGGGGCGCCCACAACGTGGAGAACGCCCTGGGGGTAGCGGCGGCGGCCACGGCGCTGGGCCTCTCTCCCGCGGAGATCGCGGCCGGCCTTGGCGCATTCCGGGGGGTGAGGCGGCGTCAGGAGGTGCTGGGGGTCGCGGGGGGGGTGACGGTGGTCGACGACTTCGCCCACCACCCGCGAGCGGTGGAGAAAACCCTGGCCGCCGTGCAGGCGAACTTCCCCGGGGCCCGCCTCCTGGCAGCCTTCGAGCCCCGCTCCAACACCAGCAGGCGGAACCTGCACCAAAAAGAGTATGCCTCGCCGGCCACCTGGGCCCCGGCCGCAGAGGTGTTCCTCCTGCGCCCTGCGCCGACCGATCGCGTCCCGGAGGCCGAACGGCTCGACGTGGACGCGGTCGTGAGCGGCCTCACCCGCGCCGGCAAGCCGGCGCGGGCGTTCGCCTCGGTCGAGGAGCTCGTGCCGGCCCTCTCCGGCGCCGCCCGGCCCGGAGACGTGGTGGTGGCCATGTCCAACGGTCCGTTCGGTGGGATCTGGGGGCGGCTGCTCGAGGCCCTCTCGGGCGGGGCCGGGGGACAGCCATGAGCGGGGCGAGCGGCCCGATCCGAGTACTCGTCACCGGGGGCACCTTCGACAAGGAATACGACGAGCTCAACGGCCGGCTGTTCTTCAAGGACACGCACCTTCCCGAGATGCTGCGCCTGGCCCGGTGCCGGATCGACGTCCGGGTCGGGACCCTCATGATGAAGGACAGCCTGGAGCTCAGCGAGGAGGACCGGGGGAGGGTGGTCGAGGCCTGCAGGGCCTGCGAGGAGGGGCGGATCGTCGTCACCCACGGCACCGACACCATGGCCGAGACCGCCCGGGCGCTCTGTGCCGCGGGGCTCGATAAGACCGTGGTCCTCACCGGGGCGATGATCCCCTACGCGTTCGGCTCGTCCGACGGTCTCTTCAACCTCGGCAGCGCACTCTCCTTCGCCCAGGTCCTCCCCCCGGGCGTGTACGTGGCCATGAACGGCCGGTGCTTCGCGGGCGAGCGGGTGCGGAAGAACCGCGAGACGGGGGTCTTCGAGGAGGGGTGAGGCCCCCCTCGGGGCGGCGGCGAGCCCGGGAAGAAGGAAACGGGCGCCTCGCGGCGCCCGTTTCCCTCGGACCGTCAATCCAAAGCCGGCGTCAGTTGATGTGGCAGTCCTTGCACATCGAGTTGTGCTGCCGGTCCGCGTCCGTGTGCTTGGAGAGGAAGGATTGCGGGTGCGGGTTGCCTCCCACGCCGCCCATCTGGTGGCAGCCGACGCAGGTCGAGGAGGCGCCGTTGTCGTGGCAACCGGCACAGCTAAGGATGTCGCGCCGGGCGGCGTCGCCATGGAAGTGGTTCGAGCCCTTGTCGGTGCTCCAGCCCGCGGGGTGCGGATCGCGGACGGCCACGGCCGCGTCGGTCACGCCCTGCTGCGTGTGGCAGGCGCTGCAGAAGGCCGATCCGTGGCAGGTGCGGCAGCTGGCCGGGTTGGCGTGGGCGTCGGTGTCGTGGCGAGACACGTAGTCTCCGCGGTGGATGAACGTCTTGTCCACCTCCTCCGGGAAGATCGTCGCCGGCAAGGCCGCGACCGTCTGGCTCGCGTGGCACTCCGAGCAGTAGGTCTGGTCGTGGCAAGCGGCGCAGCTCTCGCCCGAGGTCTTCGCCACCTGGGCGTGGGTCCTGAGCCAGTCGCCCTGGTGAGCGTAGGCGGTCCTCGGCAGGTAGCCCTTCAGGTCCTTGTGGCAGTTCGTGCAGCGGGCGGTGTCGAAGTCCGTCTGGTGGTTGTGGCAGCTCGTGCAGGCGCCCATGGGCGGGGCGTGGGCCTCGGTGTCGCCCGCCTCGGTCAGCTTCTGGTGACAGGTCCGGCAGTCCTTCACCCGGGCGAGGTGGGCCTTGTGGTCGAAGTGAAGGCGGAAGGGCGCGGTGCGCAGCGGGACGTGGATGTCCGGGTCGCTATCGTGGCACTCCTTGCAGGCCTTGTCCTTGGAGGGCGTGGTGATGAGCTCCACGTGCCGCACCTGGGCGTCGAGCTTGGTCGCGCCGAAGATGCTGGCGTGGCAGTTGGTGCAGGCCACCTCACCGTCGACGTGGGGACCGTGGGGGAAGACGTAGGCGGGCTCGGCCGGTCCCGCCTCGGCGACCTGGAGCTTGGCCGAGCAGGCAGGGGCGAGGAGGGCGAGCGCCCCGAGGGCGGAGGGGAGGAGCCGGTTCATCACCGCACCTCCTCGGTCTTGTAGGTCTGGTTGTACGCGATCTTCGCCAAGAGTTCGAAGGCCGATTGCATGTACGGGGTCACGGCAGCGTTTCCGGAGAGGACGGTCGAGAAGCCGTGGGTGAGCGTCAGGCCGGTCGAGACGTTGGCGGTCATGGCTGCGCTCTGTCCGTTCACCTGCGCGCGGAAGAACTGGGCCATGAGGTCGCCGGAGAGGAAGGTCCGGCCGAAGTCGCGGCGCCCGAACACGCGGGCCCCGACGTAACCGTTCTCGACCGTGTTGAGCCAGGAGAGCTCGGCGCCGATCTTGTTGTCGCCTGCCTCTCGCTCCAGACGCGCGGCCAGGTCCGCGCCGACATGGTTGCCGGACTCTGCTCCCGGCTCGATCCGGAGGTGGGCGTCGAGCCCGCCGTGTACCGCTCGCCCGAAGTCATAGGCCACTCCCCCCCCGAACTCGTTCCAGGTGGAATCGGAGAACACGGAGAGGATGGAAGTCCGGGAGAGGAGCAGGCTCGGCTCGACATAGCGCCAGTCGGCGGTGACGTGCAGCTTGGGGCTGGCGCTCGCGGTCAGGGCCACGCTGGCCTCCGAGAAGGCCGAATCATAGAGGTCATAGGAGGTGAACCCCACCAGGGCGAGGTTGCCCAATGCGCCCGGCTGGAGGCGGAAGTCGCCCCCCACCTCCTGGCGCACGAGGTCCTCGTGGTCCTTGACCTCGTTGTAAGAGGCCCCGAGCTCGAGCCCGCGGCCAGGGGCGCCGCTCATCGGGACCGAGAAGGCGGCGCGGCCGCCATAGGCAAGCGTGCCGCCGGTCGGGTTCCAGCTCGTCACGTTCGACCGCGACTGGAACCGCTGCGAGGTGGGCGATCCGGCGTACCCGGAGACCTTGACCTCGACCGGGCCGGCGGGGACGTCGGCCTGCGCGTAGCCGCCGTCGATCTGGATCATCCGCGCGATCCCGGTGGGGACGCTGCTGCGGCCCACCCGGAGCAAGAGGTGCTCCGTCAATAGCCGCGCCTGGAGGTAGCCGGTGGTCACGTCCCCCGAGAACTTCGAGGTCGTGCCCGAGTCCCACCGCACGTTGCCCAGGTCGATCGCTCCCCAGGTCGAGAGCACGGCCTGGACGTCGTCGGCGAACGAGGTGGAGACGTCGCGGGCCGTGATGGAAAGGATCTCGTAGACCGGGGCCACGGTCACGACCTCGGGCTTGGTGCCGCCCCGGTACTCCGTCTGCGGCCCCAGCGTGAGAAAGGTGGTGGAGCTCGCATCGACCGTGTCGGCCCGCACCGCAGGGCTCGCGAGCAGCAACAGTGCGGCGAGCAGCAGGGGCGTCTGGCGCATCACGCGATCACCTCTGGGCTAAGGAGCTTGAACGAGGAGGTGCCGCATTGGGCGCATCTGACGGCACCAGGTACGTAACGCCGCACACGATTGCACAGGCTGCCGAGCGCCATCTTGCTTCAAGTCAAGAGCCGGCGGGAAGGCCCCCGTAAATTTTGCGCTTCGGGGCTTGGCGGTAAGCCCTTTCCCCGAACACGAACGGTGAACCGACGAGGGTCCTTCGGCCACCCATCCGACCGAACCAAGAAGATCCCTCGCCCCCATCCCGCCGGCGGGCCGGCTGGGATCCCGCTAGAATCCCGAGGTGATCCGGACCCTCTCCCTCGCGGCAGCGCTGTCCCTGGGCGCCGCCTGCACCTCCCAGACTCTCAGACCGACCGTCAAGCTCCCCCCCCTGGCCGGACGGCCGCTGGAGGTCGTGGCCCAGGATCTGGACGGCCGGGACGTGCCCGTCGAAGTGGGACGGGGGCAGGTGGTGGTGGTGGACTTCTTCGCCAGCTGGTGCCAGCCGTGCAAGGTGCAGCTCCCGCACCTCGATCGGCTCCTGCGCGAGCTGAAGGGTCGTGGGCTCGCCGTCTACGGGATCTCGTTCGACGACGATCCCGCCGCGCTCCGGGGCTTTGCGGCCCAGATGGCGGTCGAGTTCCCCCTGCTCTGGGACCGGGGCGGCGAGAAGCTCGCCCCGGCTCTCTCCATCGAGCGGCTCCCCACCACCCTGGTCGTCGACCGGCAGGGCACGGTCCGGCAAGTGCAGGTCGGATACGACGCGGCCGAGGGCGAGCGGCTCGAGGCCGAGGTGCGGGCGCTCCTCGCCGAGCGCTGAGAAGGCTCCCCCCGCCCGCCTCCCCGGAGGGCCGGGGTCCGCTTCCTTCAGGGCGAGCCCGGCGCGACCGTGAATCTCACCCGGTCCAGCTCCCGGGCCGCGAGATCGTCGGGCGGGGACTCGCGGCGCAGCCAGTACGCCATCTCGTCGGCCTCCCAGGCGTAGGGCTCCCCGTTCATGCGCACCCGCCCCTCGGCCATGGCGGTGGTGGTCTCGAGGAGGGGCCGCCCGCCGAGATCGCGCACCAGGGCCTCGAACCGGCCCTGCCGCCGTGGATCGACGAAGGCGAACTCGTGCCGGGCGGCGTAGGCCATGTGGTAGTGGGCCGGCCGGATGACCACGCCGGAAAGGCCGAGCCGGACCGCCATCCGGGCCATCATCGAGCCGGCCTCCCGGGCCAAGCCCAGGCCCGGGACCTCCTGGCCGGGCAGGCGTGGGCGCCGCTCGCTGAACTGGGCCCGCGGGTTCCGGAGCGACATCCAGTGCACGTAGAGCACCTCCGCCCCCGCCACCCGCCGCTTCTCGAGCACGAGCTCGACGAGGACATGCTCCCGGGCGTCCGCCTCGCCGTAGAGGCGCATCCGCTCGCCCAGCCCGGCGGTGTCGAAGGCGACCCGGAAGTGGCGGTAGCCCATCCGTTCCAGCTGCTCGAAGATGCCGTAGCGGAAGAGGGCGTGCTCCATCCCGGACGCGGTGTAGAAGCCGAGGAGGAGCCGCTGCCGCACGGGCCTCATCCCCAGGGCCTCCTCCAGGTCCTCGGCGGTGAGCTCGCCCGTGTCCGAGAGGTCGCTCGGCGATATCTCGCGCGAGACCAGGGCGAACCGGGCCGAGAGGGGGTCGTAGCGGTCCGGGATGGGCTCCTGCGATCCCGCCGCCACGGCCATCCCGGTTCCGGCCAGCGCCCGCCAGGAAAGGCGCGAGTAGCCGCCCCCGGGGAGCCAGACGCTGGGGATCCCCTCGAGCTCCAGAGCCACGGCCAGATCGCGCTCCCGTGCCCCGGCGAGCGACAGGCCCAGGCGGCCCATGCGATCGCCCAGGAGAACGTCGCCCCCGGCGAGCACGAAGGCGAGTTGCGGGCGCGGCATGCGGCCGAGGAGGGCGCCCAAGGCCTCGAGGTAGCTGCCGTCCGGGCACCCCTCCGGCAGGAGGGTCTCGTCCACCCCGGGGAGCGGCCCCCAGTCCGATCCCGAGAGGGAGCCGAGCCAGACGGACCGGTCAGCGCCCAGGCAGGCGGCGAGCCCGTCGGGCGGGTGCGCGTCGAGGTCCAAGACCGCCACCTTGCCCGAGAAGCCGTCCGCCCGGACCGCGGCCACCGCCACGGCCACGTCGTTGACCGGGCAGAAGCCACTCGCGGTCGACGGGCCGGCGTGGTGGAACCCGCCCAGGAGGTTCAGGGCCGGAGCGCGGGTGCGCAAGGTCTCACGCGCCGCCGCCACCGTGGCCCCGCAGGCGAGCCGGACGGTGGTCATCACCTCGTCCACCGGGACGTCGGAGGGATCGACCGCGAAGACGTGGGCCAGGGTCTCGGGCCGGCCCAAAGACTCGAGGAGCTCTGGAGTGTGGACCCGGGCCAGGTCCTCGTAGGAGACGCGACGCGGTGCCCGGACGCTGCCGGCCGGCACCGCCCGGGCGTCCCTGAGCCACCAGACGGCGTAGTCGGCGCGGCGCGGCTCCATGCCGGCCGAGGACGCGAGCCCGGAGAGGGGCAGCCGGTACCGCGGGTCGTACCAGACCGTCACCTCCCGACGATGGAGCCAGCTGCGGGCCCGGTAGAAGAGGGCGCGCGGGCGCATCGACTACGCGCGCGATGAGCCGGGAGGCCGTGCCGCCTGGCCCCTACCCACTCGCGTGGCCATCCACCAGCCCACCGCGGTCTCGAAGGCGATCCAGCCCACCGCGATCCAGGCCGCCCGGACCAAGAGATCCAACGAGCCGGCGCAGCGGGCGTACTGCTCGTCCAACGTTCTGGGCACCGAGCCGAACCAGGGCATGGCCCGCACGGTGTAGCCGACGATGAACACCAGGGACAGGGTGCGCAGCACCGCCAGGAGCTTGACCATGAGGGTGAGTCTAGCAAGCGCCGGCCCGGAGCGCGCTCCGGCTGCGGCGGGCTGCCCCGATGCGGGGTGGGCGGAGGGGCGGTTATCCTCCTCGGACAGACCCTCAATGCCGCTCGGAAGGGAGACTCGAAGGCGATGGCACAGGCGGAGAAGGAACTCCTGAACGCTTGCGTGGAGGCGGTTCGCCGCGGCGGGGCGATCCTCAAAGAGCGGTTCGCCAAGCCCCGAACCATCGAGCGAAAGGGGCGCATCGATCTCGTCACCGATGCCGATCGAGCGAGCGAGGAGGCAATGGTCGGTTTTTTACGCGGGCGCTTCCCCAGGGCGACCCTTCTGGCCGAGGAGTCGGGGAAGCACTCCGGGGGGGACCGCGCGGAGCTCTGCTTCTATGTGGACCCCTTGGACGGGACCACCAACTACGCCCACGGGCTGCCGACCTTCGCGGTGACGGCGGGGGTGTCGGACGCGTTGGGCCTATCGGCGGGGGCCACCCTGGACCCGCTCCGGGGTGACCTGTTCACGGCCGCCCGCGGGGCGGGCGCCTTCCTGGGAGAGAAGCGGCTGGCAGTCTCCGGATGCGAGCGACTGGAGGAGGCCCTGCTCGTCACCGGGTTCGCCTACGACTCCCACCTGAACGCCGACTACGCCCTGCGCGTCTTCGGCGACTTCACCGCGCGCGCCCAGAGCATCCGGCGGTTCGGCAGCGCCGCCCTCGACCTGGCCTACCTGGCGGCGGGCCGGTTCGACGGCTTCTGGGAAGAGCGACTCAAGCCCTGGGACGTCGCGGCCGGTATCCTCATGGTGCGCGAGGCGGGAGGGGTGGTCGTGGACCTCGAAGGGGGCGACCAGATGCTCGCGAGCGGCGACGTCCTGGCCGCGCCCAAGACCCTCGTCAGGCCCATGCTCGAGGTCTTGGCGCGGCAACGCTCCCCCGCGGCCCGCTGAGGGCTACGGTTGCGAGGACGAGGGCGGCGGCTCGGGCTGCAACACCTCCTCGGCCGGCTTCTCTTCGGGGGCGCCCGCCGCTCGCGGTGGCGCAGTGCCATGCTCGAAGTCGATCGCCAGGAGCGACTCGGGGTCGACGTACAGCCCGGAGAGCTTCACCCCCCAGTGCAGGTGAGGGCCGGTGACCCGACCGGTCGATCCCAGCCGGCCGATGACCTGCCCCTTGCGGACGCGCTGGCCTTGGCGGACGAGGATGCGATCGAGGTGGAAGTAGGCGGTGTACAGACCCGCACCGTGCCAGAGGACGATGGTGTTGCCCGAGAGGTAAGCGGCGCGGGTGATGGCGACCCGGCCGTCGTTGGCGGCGGCCACCGGCGCTCCTCTCGGGCCGGTGATGTCGAGCCCGTAGTGGATGCTCGAGACCCGACCGTTCAGCAGCCGCTGGTCGCCATAGCGCCCGGAGGTCTTGGCCCGCCGCGGCCAGTCGAAGTCCCCGGCGAAGAGCGGCTCCGCGAAAGGCTGCGAGAAAGCCTCGGCGAAGGCCTTGCGGTCGGCGGCGATCCGCTTCTGCGCCGAGGGCGGGGGCTCGACGTATTTCTGGTCGAGCGAGATCTCGTGTCGCGTGAACCCGGGCTCGACCACCTGAAGCTCGGCGGCGAGGACGGTCCCCGCCACCGCTACCCGCACCGGGACGGCCCCGGGCGCGGTCTCGAGCGGGAGGGCGGCGAGCGCCCGCCAGGCTCCGTCGCCGGCGGCCCAGAACGCGAGGGGCCGGCCCGCGGCGGTGCCCGCCGGGGCGGCGGGCGCATCCGTCACCTGTACGAGCAGGGCGTCGCCCGGTCGGACCTGAGCCGGGACGAGCTCGAGGACCGGGGCCGCCTGGGCAACGAGGGCCAGGGTGGCGAGAAGGGGAGGGAGCATGCGCGGTCGAGGCGAAGGACGGGGGAGGCCAGCCGGCTATTCCCGCCCGACCCCCAGCTCCTCCTCCAGGGACTTCACGATCCGGAAGTACTCGCTCCGGGTGTACTTCACGTTGAGGATGTGGAAGTCGGCCTTGGCCAGGCCGACGCACCCGAAGCAGTAGGTGCACTCCGAGCAGGACCGACACAGCACGAGGTAGTTGGAGCGGGTGCAGTTTTCCGAGCGGATGCAGTAGGCACAATCGTGCAGGCCGGTGGAGTCCTGGCAGTGGGTGAGGTGCGAGGACGCCCGGCACCTCTGACAATGGGTGCAACGGTAGCACTCCTCGCACTCCCGGCAGAACATGCACGAGACGCAGCGCCGGCACCCCTCGCTCGAGACCGATCCGGGGTTCTCCTCGTTCCGGGCGAAGGCCCGCACCAGCCGGTCGAGCTCCGTCTCGAAGTCGCGCCGCGAGAGGGTGGGGGCGGGCTTCTTCAGGTCGACATAGGTCCCGCTCGCCGTGTCGATGAACATGGGAGAGCGGACCTCGCGGATGGCGGGGGGGGGCGTGCGGGACGGGGCCGGGCTCCGGGTCGGAGGGGCGACGAGGCGGGGGCGTCCGCTCGCCGGGGATTGGGCCGGGCGGACCGGAGCCCGAGACGGGGGCACAGGGGGTGCGGTCTCCCGGTCCGGGCGACGGACAGCCATGCGCGAGACATCCTGCCGTGAAAGCCGGGGGAAGGGAAATCCGGCCTCACTCTCCTCGCACGAGCCGCCCCGCCTCGAGGCGGAGCCGCTGCCCGCCGCGCGGGAGTTCGTCGGGATGGTGGGACACGGCGATGAGGGCCGGCCCGTCCGGCCCGAGCTCCTCGAGCGCTTCCAGAACGGCGTTCCGCGCCCCGGGGTCGAGCCCAGCCAAAGGCTCGTCGAGGAGCAGCGCTTCCGGCCCGGGCGAGAGGGCGCGGGCGAGCAAGAGCCTGCGGAGCTCGCCGTAGGAAAGCGAAAGGACGTGGCGGCCGAGCAGGTCGGCAACGCCGAGCCGCTTCGAGATGACGAGAGCCCGCGCTCGCTGCGCGGGCGTGGGCGGGACGGCGAGACCGATCGTGCCGGCGAAGCCGGAGAGGACGACTTCCTCCCCGGTGGCGTCGAAGCGATGGCGGGCCTGGAGCTCGGGCGAGACCCCCCCGACCCGGCCCCGGAGATCCTCGGCCGACGCTCGCGGGCCGAGCCCGAAGCGGTCGATCTGGCCCCGGCCAGGCTGCTCCTCCCCGGCGAGGAGCCGCAGGAGCGTGGACTTCCCCGCGCCGTTCGGGCCAACGATCGACCATCGCTCCCCGGCGCGCACCGTCCAGTCGAGATCCTCGAGCACCGCCCGACCGTCGCGCAGCACCGTCACCCCGGCGACCTCGAACACGACCGCTCGCTCCCCCAAAGCTCGCCTGCCTGGCCCACGGGCGAGCGGGGGTCGGGTCACGGGCTTTTCGGCGAGCCCGGCGCGCGAGCCCCTCTCCGCGATCTTCCCCCCCTCGAGCCGGATCACCGTCTCGATCTCGGGAACGATCTCCTCCGGCCGGTGGGTCGCCATCACCACCGAGGTGCCGCCCCGGGCGGCGGCGGAGACGAGCTCGAGGAAGCCGGACCGGGCCTCTGGATCGAGCCCGTCGCAGGCCTCGTCGAGGAGCAGGGCCGCCGGCCGCGAGACGAGGGCCCGTGCGAGCAGCACGCGCCGGCCCTCGCCCCGCGACAGCTCCAGCACGCTCCGGCCGAAGAGGTGCAGGACCCCGAGCGCGGAGCCCACCTCCTCGGTGCGCCGCGCCTGCGCTCTCGTCGCGGACTCGGGCGGCCAGAGGGCGTCGGCAAAGCCGGAGCGGATCACCGCCTCGACCGGCAGGTCCCAGTCCCGCCGCACGTACGCGTCCTGCGCCTCGGGCGCGACCAGCGCGAGCCGCTCTCGGAAGCCGATCGGGCTCTCCGACGGTCCCTCGGGCCCATGGAAGAGCCGCACCCCCGGGCTCTTCGGGTGGGGCCACAGGTCCCCGCGCAGGAGCCGCAGGAGCGTGGACTTGCCCGATCCGTTGGCGCCCAGGATGGCGAGCCCCTCGCCCTCGTGGAGCGAAAGGGAGACGCCGCCCAGCACTGTGGCTCCGGCCAAGACGACGTCCACGCGATCCAGGGTGACGAGAGGAGTGGGCACGATGGGGCGACCAGGGCCAGGTCTACGGCGGAGCACGAGCCCAAGTAAAGGCGGTCCTTCACGAGTGCCCCGGGGGGACCGGGACCCCGAGCGCCGAGAGCTCCGCCAGAACCTCGGGGTGCCCGGGCGCGATCTCGAGCGCCGCGCGGAGGCTGCGGATCGCCTCCTCCGGGTTTCCCGCGGCCGCCAGCGAGCGGGCCGAGAGCAGGAGGGCACGGAGGTGCGCGGCGCGCGGCGGGAGCAGGGTCGGCGGGGCGCGAGGCAGGGCGGGCCTGGGACCGGCCCGCGCGACCCTTATCCCGCCCGCGCCCTTCGCGGGCTCGAGCTCCGGGGAGGCCTCCAGGACCGCCCGCACGAAGCGGCGCGCCCGCTCCTCCTGACCACGGGCGAAGGCGACCCCGGTGAACCAGGGCGGCCGGGGAGCGGTCCACGCCACCGTGCCGACCACTTCGAGGGCGAAGCGCACTCCCCCATAGCTGAGCCTCAGCGAGACAGGCTCCCCGGGACGGAGCGCGAGGCGCGCCACGATGCGGCAGCCGCCGGCCCCGAGATCCTCCGTGAAGCCGACCCAGTGCCCGGCACCAAAGGCCACCTCGGCGGGGCACCTCGCGCCGAGGCGCGGAGCGCGGCGGGTCTCGATGGGAACGGCTGCCATCCCTGCCGTTATCCGACAAGCGGTGGTCGAAGATCAGCCCGCCCTGGGGGGGTCCCGCCAGGGGGGTCGGGGATCTCCCCCCGCACGGGTTATGGGGCCTCGACGGAGATCGAGGTTGCCGGAACGAGCTCGATCCGCTCGACGAGCAAGGTGCGCCTGTCCTTGCCGGCGACGAGGTCCTCTGCGAACGGGAAGACGACTCCACCCACCGGGCGGAAGCGGCTGAACGAGACCGCGGTCTCACGCGCCCCCGTGCGGATGATCGCCCGCACGATGGTCCCGCTCGAGGCCTCGATCTCGGCGGTGAGAGAGGCCTGTTCGTGCAGCGGGAGCTCCACGAGACGTACGATCCGCCCTCCCCGCCTCGCCTCTCCGCGATCGAGGAGCGACTCCCGACTCCGCGCCAGCGCCGCGGGGAGGAAGGCGCGGGCCGCTTCCAGACGGATGAGGTCCGCCCGGATGAGGCCGGTGACCTCCGCCCCGTCCCGGAAAGCGCGGTGGCCGTCGAGGACCAGGATCTCCCGCTCCAAGCCGCCGAGCGAAACGGCCGAGCGGTAGCGATCGGGCGGCGAGAGGACCCTCTCCACCCTCGGTCGGCTGGCGGGAGGGGTGGTGGCGTCGGCCAAGGTACCGTCGAGGCGGAACCCTTCGACCGAGAGGAGGGCATCGAGGCCACCGTAGAAACGGAAGGTGCGGGCGAGGACGCGCGAGAGCGGCGACGGGCTCGAGGATCGGGGGGCGGGATCGGGGCGGGCGAGCGGGGAGGGGGCCTCCCCGGCGGGCGAGGAGGCTGCGAGGAGAACCGCCGCGAGGGCGAGGGTGACGGCGGGGAAGGTCAAGACCAAAGTGTGCCGCCGCGGGCCATTCCACTGCAAGTGTAGGGAAACGGGAGCGATGAGGCCCCAGCGACCCGGTGCGGGTCCGCGCCGGCGAGGCGCACCCGGCGGGGCTAGGTGACGGGGCTTTAACCCCCCGGCGCGTCCCGGGGCCGAGCCGCCCCGCCAGGCGAGGGAAGCTCTAGAGCCGGGCAACGTCCCCGGAGGCATCCCTTTCCCTCGCCGAACGGCGGCGGCGCGAGGGGAGGAATCCTCGCTCGCGGCAGAGGCTCCCGCGGCCGGTGGGCGCCAGGGCAGGGGGCGGGGAGCTTTCGCCCTTGACAGGGACGAGTCCTTCCTCTAAAAGGCGCGTCTCCCTTCGCCGGGATTTCGCAGGTTTACCCATGTCCAAAGGCACCACCCACAGCGCGACCCGCCGCGAGGCTTTGTCCGACCGAAAGTGGTGGGTCGTCGACGCCGCCGACCTCACTGTCGGCCGCGCCGCGACCCGCATCGCCTCGATCCTGAAGGGCAAGCACAAGCCCAGCTACACGCCCTCCATGGACGTGGGCGACTTCGTGGTGGTCGTGAACGCCGGGAGGGTGAGGTTCACCGGCAACAAGGAGACCGACAAGGTCTTCTTCTCCCACACCATGCACCCGGGGGGCGCGAAGCTCACCCCCATGGCCAAGCTGCGCGCGCGCCGCCCCGAGGACATCCTCGAGAACGCCGTCCGCCGCATGTTGCCCCGCAATGCGCTGGGGCGGCGGATGTTGACGAAGCTCAAGGTCTACGCGGGCGACAAGCACCCGCACGCCGCCCAGAAGCCGGCCGCGCTGAGCCTCGCCCGATAAGGAACCTCGATGGCCACCCAGCTGAACCAAAACGTCGGCCGCCGCAAGGAAGCGGTGGCGCGCGTGCGGATCGCCCCGGGGACGGGGAACATCACCATCAACGGCCGGACCATGGACGAGTACTTCGGGCGCGAGACCTCGAAGATGATCCTGGTCGAGCCGCTGAAGCTCGTCGATCAGATGGGCAAGCTGGACGTGTTCGTGAACGCCCGCGGGGGCGGGCTCTCGGGGCAGGCCGGCGCCATCCGGCACGGGATCAGCCGGGCCCTGTGCGAGCTCAACCCGGAGTTCCGCCCGGTGCTGAAGAAGGCCGGGTTCATGACCCGCGACGCTCGGGCGGTCGAGCGCAAGAAGTACGGCCGCCCAGGCGCTCGCAAGCGGTTCCAGTTCTCCAAGCGGTAGTCCCGGCCCCGGGCCCGGCCGACCGGCCGCGCCCCGCGCCGCGCGACCACTCGGCCGACCCCGCCCTCGAGCGGCGTCGGCCGTTTCGCTTTTCGGAGGGCCGGGCCTCGACCCACTCGTTCTCTAGGTTCGCGTTCCGCTCTCGCTCCGCGGCGTCCCGCGAGACCCCTTCACCGCCGCCTTGACCTCGTCGCTCACCTTCTCGATTTCCCTCTCGAGCTTCCTCGCGGCCCGCCGGGTCGCGCTCCAGCCCTCCTCGGCATCGTCGCGCACCACATGGCCGAACTGCTTCGCCGCCTCGCCGACGTCGTGGGCCGCATCCTTCATCTGGTGCTTCGCCTTCGATAGGGTGCTCGGGTCCTCGCCGGCGCGGGCGGGAGTGGCGAGGGCGAGCCCGGCGGCGATCGCGACGGCCGTGCAGAGTGAGCGTGTCACGGGAACCTCTGTGGGACGGTCTCTTCCGGCGATCCATCATAAGCTCGATGGCCGCGGGGCGCCGCCTTGCCCATGGGTGAAAGGCCCAAAAAAAACGCCCCCTGTTCAGGTCTCCTACATGTGGTCGTCCCCAGGACCCGGCATTGGACTACCAGGGTTGCGGTGCTACCCTCTGCGGTGACATGGAACTCAACGAGATCCTGCAGGTCGCGCTCCGGGCCACCGCCTCGGACATCCACCTGAAGGCCGGGCTGCCGCCCATGTTCCGGGTCGACGGCTCGCTCGTGCCCCTCAAGGACGCGCGGAGGCTGCCCCCCGAGGAGATCGGGCGGATGTGCTTCGGGATCATGAACGAGTACCAGAAGGAGAAGTACAAGCAGACGAACGAGGTGGACCTGGCCTACGGGGTGCCGGGCCTGGGGCGCTTCCGGGTCAATATCTTCCAGCAGCGCGGCACCATCGGCGTCGTCCTCCGCGTCATCCCCTTCAAGATCCAGACGATCGAGCAGCTCATGCTCCCCAAGGTGCTGGAGAAGATCGCCGGGGAGCAGCGAGGCCTCATCCTCGTCACCGGCACCACCGGCTCGGGCAAGTCGACCACCCTGGCGGCGATGATCGACCACATCAACGCAACCGAGACCTGCCACATCATGACGATCGAGGACCCCATCGAGTTCCTCATCCGCGACAAGCGATCGATCGTGAACCAGCGCGAAGTGGGCGTCGACACGATGAGCTTCGGCCAGGCGCTGAAGAGCGCGCTGCGCCAGGACCCGGACGTCATCCTGGTGGGCGAGATGCGCGACCTCGAGACGATCGAGACCGCGCTCACCGCGGCCGAGACCGGCCACCTGGTCATGTCCACCCTCCACACCCTCGACGCCACCGAGACCATCAACCGCATCATCTCGGCGTTCCCGCCCTACCAGCAGAAGCAGGTCCGGCTCCAGCTCGGTTCGGTGCTGAAGGGCGTCATCAGCCAGCGGCTGGTCCCCCGCGCCGACGGGAAGGGACGCGTGCCCGCCATCGAGGTGCTCCTCGCCACCGCCCGCGTCCGCGAGCTCATCGAGGACAAGGACCGGACCAAGGAGATCCCCGACGCCATCTCCCAGGGCCACACCACATACGGGATGCAGACCTTCGATCAGTCGCTCATGGGACTGCTCAAGTCGAACCTCATCACCTACGACGAGGCGCTCCGCCAGGCGACCAACCCCGACGACTTCGCCCTGCGGGTCTCCGGCATCAGCGGCACGTCCGACTCGAAGTGGGATTCCTTCGAGAAGCCGCAGGAGTCGGGCGCCGGGGCAACGGCCCGCACCTCCGGCGGCGCCGCCCCGGCCCGTCCCGCTCCCGCCCCCGGGGCGCCTTCCCCCTCGGCGGGGCGCATCGCCCCGCCCAAGGGCGCTGCCCCCAAGCCGGGAGGCGGTCCCGGCGGCGAGGACGACTTCCAGATCGAGCGCTTCTAGCGGTCCTTCTGGCATGGCCCGAAGACCGGCCCGCGCGCTGCCCCCCCCCGAACCACAACAGCGCGCCCGGCAGGTCGCGCTCCGCCTCCTCGCCGCTCGCGCCCGGACCGAGGGGGAGGTCCGAACCCGCCTTTCGCGCGCAGGGCTCGGGGACGAGGCCGACGAGGTGGTGCGGTGGCTGCGGGGCCTCGGCTACGTCGACGACGAGGCCTTGGCCGGGGCGCGATCCCGGGCGCTGCTTGCGCCGGGGAGGCTCGGCCCCCGCGAGGTCGAGCGCCGCCTCGTCAAGGCCGGGCTGTCCGCCGAGCTGGCCCAGAGCGCGGTGGGGCGGGCGTTACGGGGGGAGGAGGGGCGGCCGCCTGCCTTGGCCGAGCGGGAGCTGTGCCGGGCCCTGGCCGAGCGGCGAGCGCGTCGGCCCCTGGGCGCCCTCGACGAGCGGGAGCGCGGGCGGTTAGCCCGCTTCCTCCTCGGGCGCGGCTTCTCCGCCGCCGCAATCGCCGCGGTGCTCGGGCTCTCCATGGAGGGCGGGTAGGGCGAACCGGGGGCCGGGCCGGTCGCCGTCAAAGGGCGGCTCCACGGCGGTGGCCCCCCGGCCCGGCCCGCGGTATCTTCCCCGCCCCATGCGCCGGACCCTCGCCCTCGCCCTCCTGGCCGCTCTCGCGGCCTGTCACACCAGGTACACGGGCGTCTCGGGCGCGCTCAAGCTCGGCACCACCGCCGAAGACAACTACGAACGCGGGATGGCGGAGCTCAAGGACAAGAACTACCCCGAGGCCACCCGCTTCTTCGAGTACGTGAAGACCAAGTACCCCTTCTCGAACGTGAGCGCCCTCAGCGACCTGAGGATCTCGGACATCAAGTTCGCTCAGAGCCGCTACGTCGAGGCGGCGGACGGCTACGAGAAGTTCTCCAAGGACCACCCCTCCTCCGACCAGGTCGAGTACGCTCTCTACCGGGCGGGGCTCTCCCACGCCCGGGCCGCTCCGGCCGAGTTCCTCCTCTTCCCGCCGGCGTGGGAGAAGGACCAGCGCGAGACGGAGAAGGCGGTGACCGTCCTCCGGGACTTCGTGGCCAAGTACCCGACCTCCACCTACCTGTCCGACGCCAAAAAGACGCTCGCCCAGGCGGAGGAGGTTCTGGCCCGACGGGAGATGTACGTCGGCGACTTCTACTACAAGCGGGAGGAATGGGCGGGCGCGGCGGGTCGGTACAAGGGGCTCTTCGAGAATTACCCGTCCACCTCGCTTGCCGACCCGGCGCAGCTCAAGCTCGCCCAGGCGTACGTGCGGATGAACGCGAAGTTCCAGGCGCGCCAGACGCTCCAGCGGTTCATCACCCAGCACCCGGACAGCGGGGAGCGCCGGCAGGCGGAGAAGCTCCTTGAGTCGCTCCGTTGAGGAGGGG
This sequence comes from Anaeromyxobacter sp., assembly GCA_035686075.1. Taxonomy (GTDB): domain Bacteria; phylum Myxococcota; class Myxococcia; order Myxococcales; family Anaeromyxobacteraceae; genus Anaeromyxobacter. The sequence continues at coordinate 100,343 of DASRZU010000002.1, read as the reverse complement.
CCCAAGGGCCCGATCTTCTCGGGTCGGCTGCGGGCCGATCGTCGCGCCCGGGCGGCGCGGCTCGGGGCCCCCCATCTCGTCCCCTTGGCGCTGGTGGTCGGGGCCGGCCTCTTCCTGTGGTGGCACAGGTCGGCGCTCTCGGGGCTCTCCCTGAGGGTCGCCGCCGCCGGTCCGGAGACGCAAGTGAAAGAGGCCCTCGCCCACCAGGGCCGGGCGGCGCTCGACGACGTCTACGGGTTCCGGGCGGGAGGCACGGCGGACCTTAGCAGGGTGGGCTTCGCCGACGTGGCCGTCTCGATGGAGGGGGAACGGGCGCGGGTGCTGGCCGTGGTCGAGGCCCAGGGCACGGTCGAATGGCGCTCCGAGAAGGCCCTTCTCGGCTACCTGGGACGGGAAGCGTTCGGGATGACCCCCTGCGACATCGCACTGTGGTGCGGCGACGGCGAGCAGTTCGCGAGGCTGCGGGGGGTGCTCACCGCCCTGTTCCGGCGGGAGGACGCGGCGGGAGCGGGGGACGTCGAGGCAACAAGACGGCTCGTCTCGGAGTCGTACGCCGGGCCGGGCGGCAAGCGGGCCCTCCTCGTGCGCCTGGCAAGGGACTATCACTCTCCTCCGGCCGAGGCCCATGTGACGGCTTGGCAGATCCGGGTGGAGCGCGACCGGGCAGAGGTGGGAGAGGACGCCGAGTTCCGTCTGCCCAGCGGCGCCCGGGAGCGCCGCCGCGCGCTCTACACCCTCGTCCTCGAGGACGGGCGCTGGCGCTTCGTCGACGGGCTGTGATCGGCGGCCCTGGCACGTCGACGGGAGAGATGGTGCTAGAGTCGATCTCGCGAGGGGAGGGCGCATGGACGACACCCTGAAGCAGTCCTTCGAGCTGGGCCGGGGGTACTACCTGAAGAAGGAGTACGGGCTGGCCGAGCAGTACCTCACCGAGGTGGTGGAGCGGAACCAGTCGTTTGCCGACGTCTACAACATGCTCGGCGTCATCTACCACGACCAGGGGCAGTACCAGAAAGCGCTCCGTGCCTTCGAGGCGGCGCTCCGCATCAACCCCGGCTACACCGACGCCGCCCTCAATCTGGCCGTGACCTACAACGACACCGGCAGGTACAAGGAGGCGCAGGAGGTCTACCGGCACGCCCTCTCACGCTCCGGGATCTCCCAGGGCAAGCTCGACCGCTACGTCCAGGGAAAGCTGGCCAACATGTACGCCGAGATCGGCGACGTCTACCTCTCCTCCGGGCTGTACGACGAGGCCATCGCCGAGTACCGCCGGGCGCTGTCCTTGGGCCCTGCCTTCGCCGACATCCGTTGCAAGCTGGCCGGCGCGCTGCGGGACGCCGGTCAGCGCGAGGGGGCGATCGCCGAGTACGAGGAGGTCATCCGCCAGAGCCCCCAGTACGTCCCGGCGCGCCTGAACCTCGGCCTCTCTCTCCTCGCCTCCGGCCGGAGGGAGGAGGCCGTCCGGCAATGGAGGACCGTCCTGGAGATGTCGCCGGGCAACCGAAATGCCGATCTCTACCTCCAGGCCGCCGGGGGGGGCTCGTAGGGGCATTCAACGGATCGGTCGAGCGGGGCCGGGCGGCGGTCGGGGCGGGGGGTGGATATACTCCCGCGCCATGTCCGAACAGCAGAAGATCGTCCGCCTCACCGCCCTGTCGCACGGCGCGGGTTGAGCCTGCAAGATCCGCCCGGCGGACCTGGCGCAGGTCCTGCGCCGCCTCCCCGACGTGACGGACCCGAACGCGCTCGTCGCCACCGAGACGCGCGACGACGCCGCCGTGTACGCGCTCGACGGAGAACGCGCGCTGGTCGAGACCGTCGACTTCTTCACCCCGGTCGTGGACGACCCCTACATGTTCGGGCGAATCGCGGCAGCAAACGCCCTCTCCGACATCTGGGCGATGGGAGGCCGGCCGCTCTTCGCGCTGAACCTCGTGGGGTGGCCCGCGGAGAGGCTGCCGCTCGACCAGCTCGGGGAAGTGCTCCGGGGCGGCGCCGAGGCGGCCCGTCTGGCCGGCATCCCCATCCTGGGCGGGCACAGCATCGACGATCCCGAGCCCAAGTACGGGCTCGCCGTGACCGGCCTCGTGCACCCCGCCCACATCCTGAGGAACGTGGGCGCGCGGCCCGGCGATCGGCTGCTCCTCACGAAGCCCCTCGGCTCCGGGATCGCCACGACCGCCCTGAAGCGCGGGGTCGCCCCCGCCCATCTCGTGGCGCGCGTCACCGAGGTGATGGCGGAGCTGAACCGTGCGGCGGGCGAGGTGCTCTCGGAGTCCGGGGGGGTGCACGCCCTCACCGACGTGACCGGCTATGGCCTGCTCGGCCACGCCTGGAACATGGCGGAGGGGTCGCGGGTGCGGCTGCGGGTTTGGGTAGACGCCGTCCCCCTGCTGGAGGGCGTCCTCGAGCTGTCGGCGCGGGACGTCGTCCCGGGCGGCTCGAAGGCCAACCTGGCCTGGGTAGCCCCCCACGTCCGGTTCGCCGATAGGGTCTCGGCCCCGCTGCGACAGGTGCTCGCCGACGCGCAAACGAACGGCGGGCTCCTCGCGGCGGTCGACCCGGCCAGGGCGGGAAGCGTTCTCTCCGCGCTGCGCGCCGCGGGGGTCCTTGCGGTGGAGGTGGGAGAGGTGGAGCCACTCGCCTCGGGCGACGAGCCGGCGATCGACGTGGCTTGAGCGGCCGCACCCGGGGGAGAGGAGGCGAGCCTCTGGTAGGATGGCGTACCGATGGTCGGAACGCTCGCCGCCCTTCTGCTCGTCGCCGCCTCGGCCAAGGGACAGGGAGCACCGCGGGAAGCACCGTTCGTGGTGGTGCTCGACCCCGGTCATGGCGGGGACCAGGACGGCGCCCTCTCCCCCACCGGCGTGAAGGAGAAGGACCTCACCCTGGAGATCGCGCAGCGGGTAGGCGCCACACTCCACCGGCGCGGAATCCGGGTGGTCCTCACCCGCTCGGGCGATCTCTCGGTCCCGCTCGCGAACCGTCCGGCCATCGCCAACGCTATCGGCGCGGACCTGTTCCTCTCCATCCACCTCAACTCCATGCCGACCGCCGAGGCGCGCCAGCACACGAGCGGGATCGAGACCTACTTCCTCTCGGTCGATGCCACCGACGCCCACGCCACCGCCGTGGCAGCGCGGGAGAACGCGGACCGGATCGCCGGTGAGGAGGTGTTCGACCCGTCCGACCCGGTGGCCGGCATCCTCTCCGACCTGGCCAACGCCGACGCGTTGGCCGGCTCGTCGCGGCTCGCCTACTGCCTCCACGAGCGGCTGGTGGCCGCCCTGGGCGCGGAGGACCGGGGCGTCAAACAGGCCCCGTTCTACGTGCTGGCCGGCGCCCGCATGCCGGCCGCGCTCCTCGAGCTCGGCTTCATCTCGCACGAGGCTGATGCCGCCCGGCTCGTCACCCGCTCCTACCAGGAGCGAATCGCCTCGGCCATCGCCGATGCGGTCCAAACCTACCGGCAGGAGACGAGCCGCGTTCGACGGTGAGGGGTCATCTCGGCGGATTCGGGGGGGAGGGGTCGCGGCAGGTGCGCACCTCGCAGCCACGGGCGGCGCGGTCATAGGAGCAGCCCCCCCTCCCTAGATCTCCAGGCAGCGAGCCGGCGGGCGGGGGCGGGTCCCCCCGGCGGGGGCCGACCGGTTCCACCGCCGGCGGCCGCCGCGGCGACGGGGGCGAGGGCGAGGCGCATGCCCCGAGGGAACCCCGCCCCCGACCCGGGTCGAGCGGACCGGCTCACCGGACCCCGTGAATGCCGCGTAGTCTGGCGCGGGGCGGCACCGCGTGCTATCCCGCCGCCCATGCGAACCAACGGCCGCGCCGAGCGCGAACTGCGGAAGATCGCCCTCGAGCCAGACGTCTCCAAGCACGCGGAGGGCTCCTGCCTGGCCCGCTTCGGGGACACCCACGTCCTGTGCACCGCCACCCTCGAGGAGAAGGTACCGCCGCACGTCTACGGGACCGGTGCGGGGTGGGTCACGGCCGAGTACGGCATGCTCCCGCGGTCCACCCACGAGCGAATGCAACGCGAGGCGGCCCGGGGCAAGCAAGGCGGGCGGACGCTCGAGATCCAGCGGCTCGTGGGGCGAGCCTTGCGCGCAGCGGTGGACCTGAGAGCCCTGGGACCGCGGACCATCACCCTCGACTGCGACGTGATCCAGGCGGATGGGGGGACACGAACGGCCGCCGTGACCGGAGGGTACGTGGCGCTCGTGGGGGCGATCCGAACGCTCCAGCGCAAGAAGGCCATGGCACAGGAGCCGCTGCGACGGAGCGTCGCGGCCGTTTCGGTGGGCATCCTGGGGGGGCAGGTCTTCCTGGACCTCGACTATGCCGAGGACTCGACCGCCGAGGTGGACATGAACGTCGTGGCCAGCGGGAAGGGCGAGTTGGTGGAGGTACAGGGCACGGCGGAGGGAAAGCCGTTCCCGCGCGACGACCTCTCCCGGATGCTGGACGCGGCGCTCGAGGGCATCGCCACCCTGACCGGGTTGCAGGCGGCGGCACTGCGATGACGGAGGTCGCGGTCCTGTTCGGCACGAGCAACCCTGGCAAGCTGCGGGAGCTGCGCCGGATGGTGGCAGGCCTCTCGTTGCGTGTGCTCGGGCCCGAGGAGCTTCCCGAGCCGCTCCCGGAGGTCGTGGAGGACGGTGCCACCTTCGAGGAGAACGCCCAAAAGAAGGCGACCGTCTGGGCAAGGTGGTCGGGGCTCCTCACCCTGGCGGACGATTCGGGGCTGTGCGTCGATGCGCTCTCGGGGGCGCCGGGTGTCCACTCCGCGCGCTGGTCGGAGCTCGGCCCGGCTCTTCGACCCTCGAGCTCCGTCTGCGAGCTTTGCGAGGCGGCCTCCGCCGAGCTCGGTCCGGAGGCGGGGAGGGCGGCGCGCGACGAGAGGAACAACGACAAGCTCCTGCGCCAGCTGCAAGGCGTGCCGGACGCGCTCCGCGGAGCGGAGTACCGGGCCGCCCTGTGCCTGGCGCGGCCGGACGGTTCGGTGCTCGCGAGCGTGGTCGGCTGCTGTCGGGGACGCATCGGCCAGGCCCGCCGAGGGACGGGCGGGTTCGGCTACGACCCGCTCTTCGTGACCGGCCTCGCGGGGGGAGGAAGGGGGCGGACCATGGCCGAGCTCGGCCCCGAAGAGAAGGACGCCATCTCCCACCGTGGGGAGGCCTTCCGGAGCCTCTTTCCCGTCCTGGCCGGGCTCGCGCGGGCCCCTTGACGTGGGGGCGGGGGTCCGCTAGAGACGGGCGTTCTGGGAAACGCCGGGCACGCGTGTCCCTCGCTTCGGGGCGTAGCGCAGCCTGGTAGCGCGCCTGCCTTGGGCGCAGGAGGTCGCGGGTCCGAATCCCGCCGCCCCGATCTTTGAAAAGCTGGCGCAGTTTGGGTCGAATGCGCCCGTAGCTCAGTTGGATAGAGCGTCGGCCTTCGAAGCCGCAGGTCGGGGGTTCGATTCCCTCCGGGCGCGCAGGATGTGGTCGCGCGGAAGAGTTTACGGTGAGTATAGCTCAATCGGTAGAGCACTGGACTGTGGATCCGGGGGTTAAGGGTTCGAGCCCCTTTACTCACCCATCTCCTCGCCAGACGAGCTTCCTTCTGAAACGCGCCCGTAGCTCAGCTGGACAGAGCGGCGGCCTTCTAAGCCGCGGGTCGGGGGTTCGAGTCCCTCCGGGCGTGCAACTGACCCCGTAAAGGGAGCAGAGGTCGTTGACACACCCGCGGCCCACTGCTACAAACCGCGGCCCTTGGCTCCTGAGTGCCGCGCGGGCGCATAGCTCAACTGGCAGAGCAATGGACTCTTAATCCATAGGTTGAAGGTTCGATTCCTTCTGCGCTCACACGAAACCCCGCGACTTCGCGGGGTTTTTTTCTTATCGCCCGCCCGCCGAAGCCGTCCGAGCCACCTTCCCCGGAGCCATTGCACGCCTCAGCGGCGCCCCTGGGCGTCGGCCCGCAGGGCGACGGCGGCGTCGACATCGGCGAGTACGAGCGTCCGTAGGGTGCTCACACGCCCGGCCGGAATGGAGGGATCGCCCGCGACGAGACGCGGCAGCACCCGGGCCTTCTCCGTTCCCGTCACCACGAAGAGCCGCGCGCGCGCCCGGTCGAGAGACGGGTAGGTGAGGGTCATCCGGACGCGGCCGGCGTAGGGGCCGGTCACGGCCACGTCGGCCTCGAGGACGTCGAGCGCCGGATCGCCCGGAACGAGGGACGCGGTGTGGCCGTCGGGGCCGAGACCGAGCTGGACCGCGTCGAGGACGGCCGGGGAGCCGGCCACCGCCTCGAGCTCCCGCTGGTACCGGGCCGCCGCCACCGCCAGGTCCTCCTCCTCGACCGGCATCGGGTGGAGCGTCGCCGGCAAGGCGCCCGCGGCTCCGAGCAGGCTCTCGCGGATGTGCGTCAGATTCCGGTCGGGGTGGCCGGGCGGCGCCACCCGCTCGTCCACCTGGAAGAGGTGGACCTTCGCCCAGGGCACTTGTTCGTCCGCGAGCGCCCGGAGCATCTGCCACGGCGTGTGCCCGCCGCTCAAGGCCAGGGTGAACCGTCCGCGGGCCTCCACCGCCTCGCGCGCGGCCTCCGCGAGCCAGCGAGCAGCGCGCGCGGCCACCGCTCGGGCGTCCGGGAGCGTCTCGATCCTCATCGGCGAGGCGCCCCCCGGGGAGGCCATCGCGCCGCCCGTCATTTCTTCTCCACGTGCCCGCCGAAGGCGTGGCGCATCGCCGAAAGGACCTTGTCGGCGAAGTCGGCGTTCCCCCGCGACGAGAAACGCTGGTACAAGGCGGTGGTGAGCACCGGGGTGGGGATGCCCTCGTCCACGGCCGCGTGGATGGTCCAGCGGCCTTCGCCCGAGTCGGACACCTTGCCGGCGAAGCCCTCGAGATCCGGATCCCGGCCCAGGACGTCCGCGGTCAGGTCGAGTAACCAGGACCCGATCACGCTGCCCCTCCGCCACACCTCGGTCACCTCCGAAAGGTCGAAGTCGTACTGATAGTGCTCGGGGTCCCTGAGCGGGGTGGTCTCGGCGTCCGCCTCCTGCCGGCCCTTGCCGATGGAGGCTCCGCGCAGCACGTTGAGCCCCTCGGCGTAGGCGGCCATGAGCCCGTACTCGATGCCGTTGTGGACCATCTTCACGAAGTGCCCCCCGCCGCTTGGCCCGCAGTGCAGGTACCCCTCCTCCGCCGTTCCGCCCTTCCCCGACCGGCCGGGAGAGCGCGGAGCGGAACCGGCCCCGGGCGCCAGCGCGGCGAAGACCGGGTCGAGGCGCTTCACCACGGAGGGCTCGCCCCCGATCATGAGGCAGTAGCCCCGCTCCAGACCCCAGACGCCGCCGCTCGTTCCGACGTCCACGTAGTGGATGCCCTGCGGCCCGAGCTCCCGGGCCCGCCGGATGTCGTCCACGTAGTAGGAATTGCCGCCGTCGACGAGGACGTCGCCTCTCTCCAGGTGGGGCAGGAGCTCTTCGATAGTGCGATCGACGGCTGCGGCCGGGACCATCATCCAGACGGTCCGCGGCGTCCCGAGCTTCGCGGCGAGCTCCGCGAGCGAGCGAGCGGCGGCGGCCTTCTCGCGAGCCAGCTCCTCCACCGCCTTGGGGAACCGGTCGAAGACCACGCACTCATGGCCCTTCAATAGCAACCGCCGCACCATGTTCCCGCCCATCCGCCCCAATCCGATCATCCCGATCTGCATCGCGCACTCCTCCTCGTACCAGGTCGGCCGCTTCACGTTCCCCACAGGCGATGCACCGAGCGTCGAACCGACGATCGTCGCACCTTCGGCCTGCGCGGGTCCTTCCGCGCCGGGACGCCCGTGCCATCGAATGGCCGGTGGAGAGCGTGCCCTGCACCCGCTCGGCCCGCGAGCGAACATCCGGGGCGCCGGGCTCCACCCGGGCTCAAGGCTCCACGGTCATCGGTTCACGGCAGGGTGCAAGGGGCGCCCTCGAAGGGGTGGGCTCAGGGTCCCGGTCTGAGCTCTCTCCCCTCGAGCGGCGCCCCGGTCGAGAGGTGGCCCGGGGCGGGGAGCATCCTCGCTCGTCGCCCCCTTGTCCCATGCTCCTCGCGAAGCGGCTTCGTCTCCGGCAGATCGACCGGACGGCTGCTCGGGATCTCCAAGATCGTCGCCACGGGCGCGTCCAGTTCTTCGCGTCCCTCGCAGCGCCGCCGTCGCCCGGGAAGTCGCACGGTCCACGCTTCTCGGGCCGACCGGAGCCCGCGGAGGACGCGGACCAGGGCAGAGCGCCAGAGCGATCGTCGCCATCAACAAGGGATCCGAGGCTCTCATCTTCCAGATGGCCGACTTTGGGCTTGTGGAGAACCCGTTCAAGGCATCCCCGAGCTTCGCGAGAAGCTCCGGTCATCGGGCTAGCGGGGGCAACCCCTCGAGGGGCCGCGCGCCCCGTTTCCACCGGAACGTTCGGCCGATCCAAGTCGCGGTCACCGAAGCGGGCGAAGGCCCCCGAGGAGCGGAGTCATCCGGACCGGAATCGTCGCCTCTCTGCAACCAGGCGATAGCGCGATCGGGTGGCGTAGACGACGTAGAAACCCGCTACGGGAGACCCGTGGGGAAGATTGGGACAAGGGAGAAGTCCCTCGCCCGGAGACCGTCGAGGGTCCCCAAGGGAAGATCGCCCTCTCGGTCCGAGAGCGGAAGCTCTCGATCGGCCCAGGTCGGCGGCCGAGAACTAGGCGTCCTTCTTGCCCCCCTGGATGACACCGAACCGGGGGCGTTTCCGCTCGGGTGGGCGCAGGATGCCGGCCAGGACCGCGGGCCAGGGGAACGCGCATTCGAACTGTCGCCCCCGGAAGGTGAGGTTGCAGCGGATGCCCCATTCATCGAGGAGCACCTCGGACGTGTCCCGCCCTACGACCAGGTTGACACGAACTAGCTCCTCCTCCTGGAGATAGTCGGGGAGCTTCACCCCCGGGGCCGAGGGGGCCACGATCACGCACTCGATGGTGGCGGCCGAGCGGCAGGCCTCCAGCATCTCCCCGTAACGGCGCTGGAGCGCGAACAATTCGAGCGCTCCCTGCGGCCAGCCCGGGCAGGCGGGCGGGCACGGAGCGTCGGGCGCATGATCGTGTGGGTCCTCCACGGGCCCGTATTACTACAGTCGAGGGCTGGCCGTCCTCAGGGGCGCGACACCTCCGGGGTGCACCGCCCATGTGCCCCTTCGCCGCGACGCGACACGGGCGAGGTGGCGCCGGGCGTGGTAAGGGGAGGGCGACGTCGTCCCGAAGGTGAGTGACCCTCGGCCGGGCGCGCCAGCCGAAAGGCCGGAGCGAGCCGGCAGGGATCCCCGGGGGTCCAGGGTCTCCCCCCTCGAGACTTTGGACGGGTGGCGGAACTGGCAGACGCGCTGGACTTAGGATCCAGTGCCGAAAGGCGTGAGGGTTCGAGTCCCTCCCCGTCCACTCCGCGCTTGACCGGGGAGGCCCGGGCACGTAGCACTACCGGCCTTCTCCGGGTTTAAGGGGTCACAGAAAGATGAAGATCCAGGTCGAGTCGGTCTCACCCGTCGAGCGGAAGGTCACCATCGAGGTCGACCCCGAGCGCGTGGCCCGGGAACTGGAGCGCGCGTACGCCGGCCTCTCCCGCAGGGTCAAGCTCCGCGGCTTCCGCCCCGGGAGGGCCCCGCGCCGGGTCCTCGAGCGCCAGTTCCGCGCCGAGGTGGAGAGCGACGTCGCCGAGCGGGTCGTGGCCGATACCTTCGCCGAGGCCGTCCGGACCGAGGAGCTGGCGGTCGTGGCCGCGCCCAGCGTCTCCATCTCGGAGGGGATCGCCGAGGGAAAGCCGCTGCGCTACACGGCGCGCGTTGAGGTGAAGCCTCGCCTTGAGCCGCGGGACTACCGCGGCCTCAAGGTGCGGCGGAAGCCGCCGGAGGTGACCGAGGACATGGTCTCGGCCGAGCTCACCCGTCTCCAGAGCTCGTTCGCGGAGCTCGTGCCGGTGGAGGGGCGCTTCGAGGCGCAGGCCGGCGACTGGGCGGTCATCGATCACGAGGGGACCATCGAGGGCCGGCCCTTCGCCGGATCGAAGGCCGAGGACGTCACCGTCCGGGTGGAGCCCGGTGCGGTGAGCGAGGGCAACCTGGAGCGGTTGGCCGGACTTCGGGTTGGAGAGGAGATCGAGTTCGAGGAGGTCTTCGGGGGCGACCACCGCGACCCCGCCCTGCGCGGCAAGGTCGCGAGCATGAAGGCCCGACTCAAGGGGTTAAGGACCCGCCGCCTCCCGCCGCTCGACGATGCCCTGGCCAAGCAAGTCGGCATCGAGGGGGTCGAGACCCTCGAGGCCCTCAGGGACCGGATCCGAGGCGACCTAAAGGGGCGCGAGAAGCGGCGGTCCGAGTCGGAGTTCAAGGACGCCCTGGTGCAGGCCGCCCTGGCGCGGAACGACTTCGAGGTCCCGTCCTCCCTGGTGGAGCGCGCCATCGACCAGATGATCGAGGGGACGGCGGAGCGCTTCGCGCGGCAGGGGGTCGACCTGCGGAAGCTGGACATGGACCTGCCCAGGCTCCGCGCCGACCTGCGGGAGCGGGCCCTCCTCCAGGTCCGCGGGGCGCTCCTGCTTGAGGCCATCGCCGACGCCGAGAAGATCGAGGTCACGGACGAGGACGTCCAGGCGGAGGTGGCCCGCATCGCCGAGGACCTGGGGGTGGCCCTCGCCAAGGTGCAGCAACAAACGCGCGGCAAGGAAGCGCGAGAGGCGCTAAGAAACCGGCTGAGGGAGGAGAAGGCGCTGGCCCTGCTCTCCTCTGCCGCGATCATAGAGCCGTGAGGAGCGGAACGAGGACGACCATGAGCTACCTCATCCCCTACGTCATCGAGCAGACCCACCGAGGCGAGCGCAGCTACGACATCTACTCGCGACTCCTCAAGGATCGCATCATCTTCCTCGGCTCGGCGGTGGACGACGACATCGCCAACGTCATCATCGCCCAGATGCTCTTCCTCGAATCCGAGGACCCGGACAAGGACATCAACCTCTACATCAACAGCCCGGGGGGCTCGGTGACCGCCGGCCTGGCCATCTACGACACCATGCAATACGTGAAGCCCCCGGTGTCCACCATCTGCCTGGGCCAGGCGGCCAGCATGGGTGCCGTGCTCCTGGCCGCCGGGTCGCCCGGCAAGCGCTTCGCCGTTCCGAACGCGCGCATCATGATCCACCAGCTCTCGGGGGGTTATCAGGGGCAGGCTTCCGACATCGAGATCCAGGCCAAGGAGGCCTTGCGCTTAAAGGCCCGGCTCAACGAGATCCTGGCCCGGCACACGAAGCAGCCGATCGAGCGGATCGAGAAGGACACAGACCGTGACTACTTCATGGGCCCAGGTGAGGCGAAGGAGTACGGCCTCATCGACGAGGTGTTCGCCCATAAGAAGGCGCAGGAACGCAAGCAGCAGTAGACTCTTTTGGAGGGCGGGCCCGGGCGGGCCCGTCACACGGTCGCTCCGGAGGACGGCTTGGAGAAGCGTGAGACCCTGAGCTGCAGTTTCTGCGGAAAGTCGCAGAAGGAGGTGAAGAAGCTCATCGCCGGGCCGACGGTCTACATCTGTGACGAGTGCATCGGGCTCTGCAACGACATCATCGCCGAAGAGATCGCCGGGGACGAGAAGCGCGAGCAGAAGCTGCGCATCCCGCGGCCCTTCGAGATCAAGGCCATCCTCGACGAGTACGTGGTGGGCCAGGAGCGGGCCAAGAAGACCCTCGCGGTCGCGGTCCACAACCACTACAAGCGGATCGAGAGCCGCGTCTCCATCGACGACGTGGAGCTGCAGAAGTCGAACATCCTCTTGCTCGGGCCCACCGGTTCGGGGAAGACGCTGCTCGCTCAGACGCTGGCCAAGATCCTGAACGTCCCCTTCACCATCGCCGACGCCACCACCCTCACCGAGGCCGGGTACGTGGGGGAGGACGTCGAGAACATCATCGTCAACCTCCTGCAGGCGGCCGACCACGACATCGAGCGTGCGCAGAAGGGCATCGTCTACATCGACGAGATCGACAAGATCGCCCGAAAGTCCGAGAACCCCTCCATCACTCGCGACGTCTCGGGCGAGGGGGTACAGCAGGCCCTGCTCAAGATCATCGAGGGCACGGTCGCGAACGTCCCCCCCAAGGGCGGTCGCAAGCATCCCCAGCAGGAGTTCCTGCAGGTCGACACCACCAACATCCTCTTCATCTGCGGGGGCGCCTTCTGCGGACTCGAGGCCATCGTGGAGCGGCGGGTGGGCGGCCGGAGCCTGGGCTTCGGGGCCGACGTCAAGTCCCGGGCCGAGCGCAACATCGGCGAGCTCCTCTCCTTGGTCGAGCCCGACGACCTGCTCAAGTTCGGTCTCATCCCCGAGTTCGTGGGCCGGCTCCCGGTGGTCACGAGCCTCGAGGAGCTGGACCAGCAGGCGCTCATCGACATCCTCACCAAGCCGCGCAACGCCCTGGTGAAGCAGTACAAGAAGCTCATGGAGATGGACGGGGTGACCCTCAAGTTCACCGATGGCGCACTCGAGTCGGTGGCCCGCGCTGCCATGAAGAACAAGGCGGGCGCCCGCGGCCTGAGGGCCATCCTCGAGGCCGCCATGCTCGACATCATGTACGAGGTGCCGAGCCGGCGGAACGTCCGGGAGATCGTCATCTCCGAGGACGTGGTGGAGAAGTCCGAGCCTCCTCTCGTGGTGATGGAGAAGGAAGCGGAGAGCGCGTGATCGGGCGCGAGGGAGGGACGGTCCCTTCCCGCTCGCGACGCGCGGCGGGACCCCGGGCGAGTTCGCGGGGAGCGGCGCACCGGCTGCAGAGGCGATAGCGCGCCGGTCGGTTGCCCGGAAGGGGAGCGGGGGTGCGGACGCCCGCCCCGCGCGCGGGCCACGCGGTGCCGAGGTGGGTCAAAGACCCCTGCCGCCGGTAGGCAGAGACCTTTACGGATGCCCGCTCCGCCGCGATGATCATGCCCGGGCGCCCGGCCTCGAAGGAACGCGTGCTCCCCGGCATTCGGTGGTAATTTCAGCGCCAGAAGAAGGAGCGAACGCACCGTGGCCATCTTCTCCCGCAGCGATGACGGCAAGAAGGACGGGAAGCGGACCCGCACCCTTCCCCTCCTCCCCTTGCGCGACATCATCGTCTTCCCCCACATGGTCGTGCCGCTGTTCGTGGGCCGGCAGAAGTCGATCGCCGCGCTGGAGGAGGCGATGGGGGGGGACAAGGCGGTGCTGCTCTGCGCCCAGAAGAAGGCCAAGACCAACGAGCCCACCCCGGATGACATCTTCGCGGTGGGCACGGTCGGCTCCATCATCCAGCTGCTTCGGCTCCCCGACGGCACGGTCAAGGTGCTGGTGGAGGGCCGGCACCGGGCGCGCGCACGGCGCTTCCTCGAGAACGAGAAGTTCTTGTCGGTGGAGGCGGAGGAGATGGAGGAGCAGAGCGATCGCACGGTGGAGCTCGAGGCGCTCATGCGCTCGGTCCATTCCACCTTCGAGGCCTACGTCAAGCTCAACAAGCGCATTCCCCCGGAGATGCTCACCAGCGTCGCCTCCATCGACGATCCGGCGCGCCTGGCCGACACCATCGTCGCCCACCTCTCCCTCAAGCTGAACGACAAGCAGTCGATCCTGGAGACCGAGTCGCCCGCCAAGCGCCTGGAGAAGCTCTACGAGCTCATGCAGGGGGAGATCGAGATCCTCCAGGTGGAGAAGAAGATCCGCACCCGCGTCAAGAAGCAGATGGAGAAGACGCAGAAGGAGTACTACCTCAACGAGCAGATGCAGGCGATCCAGCGCGAGCTGGGTGGGGAGCGCGACAAGAACGAGATCCAGGAGCTCGAGGAGAAGATCAAGACCAAGAAGATGTCGAAGGAGGCCACCCTCAAGGCCAAGAAGGAGCTCAAGAAGCTGAAGATGATGAGCCCGATGAGCGCCGAGGCCACGGTGGTGCGCAACTACATCGACTGGATCCTCTCCCTCCCCTGGTACGAGTACACCGAGGACAAGCTGGAGATCCCCGAGGCGGAGCGGATCCTGGACGAGGACCACTACGGCCTCAAGAAGCCCAAGGAGCGGATCCTCGAGTACCTGGCCGTGCAGAAGCTCGTGGAGAAGATCCGCGGCCCGATCCTCTGCTTCGTCGGGCCGCCCGGGGTGGGCAAGACCTCGCTCGCCAAGTCCATCGCCCGTTCCATGAACCGCCGCTTCGTGCGCATCAGCCTGGGGGGGGTGCGCGACGAGGCCGAGATCCGGGGCCACCGCCGGACCTACATCGGCGCTCTCCCGGGGAAGATCATCCAGTCGCTCAAGAAAGCCGGCTCGAGTAACCCCGTCTTCCTCCTCGACGAGGTGGACAAGATGTCCACCGACTTCCGCGGAGACCCATCGGCGGCGCTGCTCGAGGTGCTCGACCCGGAGCAGAACTTCGGGTTCAACGACCACTACCTCGACCTCGACTACGACCTCTCCAAGGTCTTGTTCATCTGCACCGCCAACACCATGGGCGGAATCCCCCTGCCGCTCCAGGATCGCATGGAGATCATCCGGCTCGCCGGGTACACCGACCTCGAGAAGGTCTCCATCGCCCGGCGCTATCTCATCCCCAAGCAGAAGGAGCTGAACGGCCTGGGGCGGGTTCCGGTCGCCTTCAAGCCCAGCGCGCTCCGCTCGCTGGTCCACCGCTACACGAAGGAGTCCGGGGTCCGGTCCCTGGAGCGCGAGATCGGCTCCATCTGCCGCAAGATCGCCAAGGACGTGCTCAAGACCGGACGGCTCGACGGGAAGAGCTACGTCATCACCGAGAGGCAGGTACAGAAGTACCTCGGCCCACCGCGCTTCCGCTACGGCACGGCCGAGGAGCAGGACCAGGTCGGGCTCACCACCGGGCTGGCCTGGACCGAGCTCGGCGGCGAGCTCCTCACCGTCGAGGCCCAGGTCATGCCCGGCAAGGGGAAGCTCACCATCACCGGCAAGCTGGGGGAGGTGATGCAGGAGTCAGCCCAGGCGGCCATGAGCTACGTCCGGTCGCGCGCCGAGCTCCTCGGGCTCGACAAGCGCTTCCTCGAGAACGTGGACGTCCACGTCCACGTGCCCGAGGGCGCCATCCCCAAGGACGGACCCTCGGCCGGGATCACCATGGCCACCGCCCTCGTCTCGGCGCTCTGCCACCTGCCCGTCCGCAAGGACGTGGCCATGACCGGCGAGATCACCCTCCGCGGCCGCGTGCTCCCCATCGGCGGCCTCAAGGAAAAGGTCCTCGCCGCCCACCGCGGTGGCATCAAGCGCGTCATCATTCCCCGCGAGAACGAGAAGGACATCCGCGAGATCCCGAGGAAGGTTCGCGGCGCGCTCGTCATCCTCCCGGTGGAGAGCGCCGACGAGGTGCTGCGCGAGGCTCTCCTGCTCGAGAACCCTCAGGAGTTCTTGCGAAAGCCGGTCTTGCGGCCCGATACCGAGACCGCGGCACACGCCTGAGACGCGCCGCGGCGACCGGCAAACGCGCCACCTCCCTAAGGGCGCCCGCGCTCGGTCCCCGAGCGGCCCCGGGCGAGGCGGCCTCTTCGCGTCCCCGTCTCGACCGGCGAGCCCGATCGAAGCCATTCACGGGCGCCTCTGTGAAGGGCACGGCAGCACGGTCGGCGAAAGCGCAGGACCTCGCGCTAGGCACCATCCGCTTCCACTCGTGCGAAGTACCGGTGCGCCCCGCGCGCGCTCCAAAGCGGGGTGAGACCCAGGCGCGAGAGGTCCCAGCCGGGCGCGCCGTCCTTCACCACCACCCAGCGGCGTGCCACCCGGCGGGCGTCGCGGAGCGCCTCGGGGGAGAGCGGCCGCGGGTCGGAAAGCCGACGCACGACGTGGAAGCCACCCGGCTCGGGGCGGGCATGGCGAAACATCGGATCGAAGAGCACGAGGTCGAAGCTCCGCGCCGCGCAGCGGGCGAGAAACGTGCCGTGGTCCGCGTGCAGGACCTCGATCCGCCGAGCCGCCTCGGCCTCGAACCGGCAGAGCCCCTCCCCCGTCCAGGCCGCGAGCGCCGCCACCGACTCGACCGCCACGACCGTTCCCCCGGGACCGGCGGCCGCCGCGGCGAGCAAGGAGTCCGCGCCCAGGCCGGCGGTGCAATCGAGGACCGAGTCCCCCGGTTCCACCCCCGCCGCCTCGAGGAAGGGATCGCCCGCCGCCCCGGGCAGGCCCCCTCGGCGCGCGGCGAGGTAGCGCTTCAGGCGGAGAGCTCCCATCCCCGGCGACCAGGTCGCTCCCTCCCCGGCCACCCAGAGCACCGCCCGGTGCAGGGAGAGCACCAGAGCGGCGTCCGCGGCCGCCTCGGAAAGGGCCCGCGAGAGCGCCCTTCGGCCGCGCTCGACGTAGGGGAGGCCGCGGCGCTCGGCCGCGAGCTGTGCCCCCAGGACCTCGGCCGGGGCCGGGTAGAGGGGGGTGGTCACGGCGAGCCGCACGGGACAGCCTTGCCCCGGGGGAGGGCGGCCCGCAAGCTCGTCGCCCTCGCGTCGAACGGCCGCTGCCGGGGGCGGAGCGCCCGCCTATACTCGCTCACCCGCCCTTCCCGGGCCCTCCCCCGGACGGCGGCCCACATGAGCTTGCCTCTCGCCCCCACTCACGATCCCGTCGCCTTCCCCGATTCCGGCGCCGAGCTGTCGGGCCGCGAGGTCGCCGACCTGGAGGCGGAGATCCGCTCCCTCGCTCGGGAGCGGGACGCGGTCATCCTCGCTCACAACTACCAGCTCCCCGAGGTGCAGCGCGTCGCCGACCACGTGGGCGACTCCCTGCAACTCGCGATCCTGGGCCGGGAGGTCCAAAGGTCCACCATCCTCTTCTGCGGCGTCCACTTCATGGCCGAGTCCGCCGCCGTGCTCGCCCCGGGCAAGCGGGTGCTCCTCCCGAACCTCTCCGCCGGCTGCTCCCTGGCCGACTCCATCACCCCCGAATCCCTGGAGGACTGGAAGGCCCGCTACCCGGAGCATGCGGTGGTCACCTACGTGAACTCGACCGCCGAGGTGAAGGCGCTGTCCGATATCTGCTGCACGAGCGCCAACGCGGCCGCGGTGGTGCGGTCGCTCCCCGAGCGGAAGATCCTCTTCACCCCCGACAAGAACCTCGGCAACTGGGTGAAGGCCAGGGTTCCGCAGAAGGAGGTGGTGGTCTACGACGGGTGCTGCCCGGTGCACGACGTCCTCCGCGCCTCCACCGTCACCCGGGAGAAAAAGAACCACCCGGAGGCGGTGATCATCGCCCACCCCGAGTGCCGGGCGGACGTCCTCGAGCTCGCCGACGAAGTCTGCTCCACCACCGCCATGCTCGCGGCCGTAGCCCGCCACCCCAAGGCCCACACCTTCATCGTGGCCACCGAGCACGGCATGCTGCACCAGCTGCGAGAGCGCTATCCCGATCGCGAGTTCGTCGTCGCGGACGGGTGCCTCGGCTGCCGAATGCACTGTCCCTACATGAAGATGATCGACCTTTTCATGGTCCGCGACGCGCTCTTGCGCGAGAAGCACCTGGTCCGGGTCCCACAGGACGTGGCCGCGGGGGCGCGCCGGGCGCTGGAGCGGATGATCGCCGTCCCTCGCGACGCCTGAGGGATGTCCTCCCGGCGCGCCGCCTTTGACCTCTCCGCGAACGAGCTGGCCGCCCGGCTCGAGGCGGCGCGCGCCGCGAGAAGGCCGCTCATCGACCTGACCGAGTCGAACCCGGTCCGCGCCGGCTTGGGCTGGCCCGCTTCTCGCCTCGAGACCGCCCTCGCCCGCCCCGGGGCGGCGACCTACCACCCCGATCCCCGAGGGTCCCCGGGCGCGCGCCGAGCGGTGGCCGCCTACCTCGCCGACCGCGGCGCCGCCGTCCCCATCGACCGCATCCTCCTCACCGCCTCCACCAGCGAGGCCTACGCCTATCTCTTCAAGCTGCTCTGCGATCCCGGCGACGACGTGCTCGTCCCGGCGCCCGCCTACCCTCTGCTCGAGGTCCTCTCGGCGCTCGAGTCGGTCGAGCTGCGCCGTTACCCCCTGCGGTACGACGGGACCTGGCACCTCGACCTCCCCGCGCTCGAGGCAGCCGTCGGTCCGAGGACGCGCGCCGTCGTGGTCGTGTCCCCCTCGAACCCGGTGGGTGCCGTCCTCTCGCCTGAGGAGCTCAAAGCCCTCGACGAGATCTGTGGCGCACGGGACCTGGCCCTTCTCTCCGACGAGGTCTTCGCCGACACCGCTCCTCCCGGCACGCCGAGCGCGCTCGGTGCGCGCCGCGCACTGACCTTCCACCTCTCCGGGGCCTCGAAAGTGTGCGGGCTCCCGCAGCTCAAGGTGGCGTGGCTCGCCGCGGCCGGTCCCGAGACCCTGGTCGCGCCAGCCCTGGACAGGCTCGAGCTCATCGCGGACACCTTCCTCTCCGTGTCGGGGCCGTCGCAGCTCGCCCTGGAGGAGCTGCTCCCGGAGCGCGAGGCCTTCCTCCACCCCCTGAGGGCAAGGCTCAGGGAGAACCGGTCCAGGCTTGAGCGGTTCGCAGGATCGGCTTTCTCGCCGCTTGGCGGCGCCGGCGGTTGGTCGGCGGTCCTCAGGGTCGGCGAGACGCTCGACGAGGAAGCCCTCTGCCTCGCGCTTCTCGAGGAGGACCAGGTGGCGGTCCAGCCCGGGTTCTTCTTCGACTTCGAGCGAACGGGGTATCTCGTCGTGTCGCTCCTGACGCCTCCGCCGGACTTCACCGAGGGCATCGACCGCCTGGCGCTCCGCCTTTGCGAGGGCCGCTGACGTCCAGCGCGAAAAACCCCCGTGGGTTCGCTGGAAAACCGGCGCTCACAGGGTGGAGAGGCGGTTTGACACCCCCTCGGCACCCTTCTATAAGGCTGCCCAGAGATGAACCGCTTCAAGCTCTGGCTCTTCGCGCTCATCCTGCTCGTCGCCGCGGCTCTCTCGATGCGCGGTCTCGTCGGGGACCTGCGCCGGCAGGCCATCGACGCCTTGGACCGGCAGCTCCTCTCCGCCCAGGCCCGGGCCGAGGCCGCCGAGCGCGCGCTGGACGGCGATCTCACGTCGGCGGTGGCGCTCGCCGCCCAGGACGACCGGCTCGGGGCGGCGCTCCGCGCCGGCGTCGCCGCCCCCGAGCCTCCCGCGGCGAAGCCGCGCCGGCCCGCCGCCCCCCCTCCCCCCCCGCCCCAGTCCCCCGAGCAGCTCGCGGCGGCTGTGGACCAGGCGGCCGCCGATGCGGTCACCTCCGCACAGGCTCTCCTCGGAACCGCCCAGCCCGGGCGAGAGGTGCGAGCCTATAGCCGCGAGGAGTTCCAGCGCCGGCCTCCCCCCGATGCAGAGGTCGCGGCCTTCCTGCAGGACGCTCTCGATCACAAGGTGCATCGCGGGTACGCTTTGATAGCGGGGAAGCTCTACGCGGGAGCGGCAGCGCCGGTCTTCGACCGGGGAGCTCTGGCGGTGTTCGCCCCGGTCGACGCGAGCTGGGCCTCCGCCGCCGTGGCGGGCACGGGGGCGGCCCTCATCCTCGCGGTTCCCGGACAGAAGCCCGTGGCCGGCAGCCGGCAGGCCGACGCCGAGGCACTCGTCCGTTCCGCCACGAAGGCCTTGGCCCCCACCGACGTCGATCGCCTCGCGCCAGTCGACGTCTCGCCGGCCTGGCTCAGACTGCAGCTCCCCAAGGTCCGCTCGTTCTTGGGACCGCTGCCCGCCGACCGCGTGGTGGCGCGACCGCTCCCGGGCGTGAAGGGGGGGCAGATGGTGCTCGCCCTCTCGGCCCGGCCGCTCCTCGCCCCCCTCGTGATGCTCGAGTGGACCGTGGCCGCGGCCCTCGTCCTGGCGTTCCTCCTCACGGTGGTGTTCGGGTTCCTGGTGAAGCCCACCGAGGTGGCGGCTCCGGTGCCGCCCGCCCTGGTGGATGCCGCCCGCAAGATCGAGAAGGGGGACTTTTCCGCCCGGGCCCCGGTGCTGGCGGGGAAGGTGGGCACGGTGGCGGCGGCGCTCAACAGGGCCGCCGAGGCGGCGGCGGCCGAGCCCACCCCCCCCGCGCCTTCCGCGGCCGGAACCCTCGCCTCCGAGTTCTTCGCGAAGGGACCGGAGCCGCTCGCCGCCGAATCGGTCGATCCATTCAGCCTGGGGGCACGGGGGGCAAGGTCCGGTCCGGTGGGCGGATCCGTTCCGGCAGGGGAGAGGCTCGCGAGCGATACCGCAAGGCTCGACGGTGCGAACCTCACCCCCTCGGCGTTCGAGGCGACGCCGCTCGCAGCCTCTCACCCCCCACAAGCCCGGGGGTCTCAGCCTCCCGCGTCCGCCGGCCCTCCGCCGGCGTCGGTCCCCGCCCCCGCTTCCCCCCCCGCGCCCGTCCCCGCCGCTCCGGCTCCTCCGATCGCGGCGACGGCCGCGGCCCCCGAAGCCTCTGCCGGCCCTCCCCGGGGGGCTCCGGCCCCCGAGGGAGGGGACGAGGAACACTGGCGCGACGTCTTCCGCGAGTTCGTGAGGACACGCGGGCAGTGCGGGGAGTCCGCCGAGGGGCTCACCTACGAGCGCTTCCGCCAGAAGCTCGAGTCGAACAAGGGAGCGCTCATCGCGAAGTATGGCTGCAAGACGGTCCGCTTCCAGGTGTACGTGAAGGATGGCAAGGCCGCGCTCAAGGCCACACCGGTGAGGTGACCGCCGTCCGCTTCCCCCGAGGTGCTCTACGGGGTGGGCGCCGCGGGCAGCCAGAGGGTGAAGGTGGCCCCCTCTCCCGGCATCGACCGGGCCTCCAGCCGACCGCCGTGCTCCTCGGCGATCCGCCGCGCGATGGACAGGCCGAGCCCGGTGCCGCCCTTCTTGCGCGTGAAGTAGGGCTCGAAGATGCGAGCCAGGTCTTCCGGGGCGATTCCCACCCCCGTGTCCGAGACGGCCAGGGCCACGAGCCCCCCCTGGGCGCGGGCGGAGACGCGGAGCACCCCCCCGCGCGGCATGGCGTCGAGAGCGTTCTGGACGAGGTTCAGGAGCACCTGCACCACTTGGTCTCTGTCGGCCAGGACCTTGGGCAGACCCTGGGCCACGTCCCGTTCGACCGTGAGCCCGTCGAGCGGGGGGAAGAGGGCCAAGAGCGTGGAGACGAGATCCTCGGGTGGGACCGGCGATGGCTCCGGAGCGGGGAGCCGGGCGAAGCGACTGAACTCGTCCACGATCCGCTTGAGGCGGCGCACCTCCTCCCCTATGGCCCGGGTTCCCTCATCGAAGATCTCCGGGAAATCGGGGCGGGAGGACGCCTGCGCGTCCCGGAGGGTCTCCACGCTCATGGCGATGGGGGTGAGAGGATTCTTGATCTCGTGAGCGAGGCGGCGAGCCACCTCGCGCCAGGCGGCCACCCGCTCCGCCTGCGCCAGCCGGGCGCGTCCGACGGCCAGGTCCTCCGTCATGGCGTCGAAAGCCCGAACGAGCTCCCCCACCTCGCCGGAGGCGGGGGCGCCGACCCGCGCCGAGAGATCTCCGGAGGCGACGCGGGCGGCGGCCTCGCGCATGGCCTCGAGGGGCCGGGTCACGCGGGCGGCGATGGCGCTCCCCGCGGCCAGGGCCGCGACCCCACCCGCAAGCAGCGCGGCCACGAAGGCGAGCACCACCGTGGCGGCAGCGCGGGCCAGGCCCTCCGAGGCCAGCCTGAGCTCGACCTCGCCGACCGGGGCGCCGGCCGGCCCGAGCGGGAGGACACGCCGCGCTCCGGCGAGGCCCACGCCGAGCCGCGCCCCCCAGACGGCGAGCCGCGCCGTACCCGCCCCCGAGGGCGCCTCCGCCCGGGCCAGGACCGCGCCCCCCGTCCCGCGGATCTCCACCTCTCCGCTCGTGAGGAGGGCGAGCCGGCGGGCGCGGTCCAAATCGAGGCCCAGGCCTCCCACGAGCTTGAGCCTCGGGTCGCCGGGAACGGGCACCCAGGAGACGAACGCCAGGAGCGGCTCCGGACCCGAGGGCCCGGCCCGGGTGACGACGCGGGGGACCGCCTCCTCCGGCGGCAAGAGGAGCAAGGGGCCGAGCTCGGGGTCCTCATCGCCGGCCCGCCCGGGCAGGTGGCCCGAGGTCACCACCTCGCCCGACGCCGCCACCAGGGAGAGAACGTCGAGACCGCTCGCTCCCATGAGCTCCACCCCGCGCCCGGCGGCGTCGGCCGGCAGAAGGGCCCCGGCCTCAAGGTCGCGGGCGAAGGCCTCCACCTCCGGGCTCTGGGAGAGTACGCCGACGCGGGTGGCGGCCTCATGAGCGAGCCGCGTCAGCTCCCCCTCGAGCGCCCGGGCCGCGCCGTTGAGGCGCGCCTCATGCTCCGAGGAGAGCGCCCGGGCGAGCGTCCGCGTCACGGGGAAGAGGGCGGCGGCGAGCGGGAGGACCGCGAAGAAGGTGAAGAGGGCCGCGAGCTCTGTGCGGAGCCTCACCGGTTCTCCCCCTCCAGCCGCCACAATTCGCCCGGGTCGAAGCCCCCGTCGGCGAACACGCGAAGGCCCTCGAGGCCGGGCCCCGCCGAGTTCCGCTCCCCCGTCGCGAAGAGCGGCACGAGGTCGAGGGCCCGGGTCAACTCCTCCGCCCGCGCAAAGGCGGCATCCTGGGAGAGCCCGGCCATCTCGGCGAGAACGCGCCGCGCCACCATCGGGCCCCGGGTGGCGAGCGCCACCTGGCCGGCCGCCAGCGAGGGAGCGAGTGAAAGGACCGGAACCGCGACCAGGGCCACGTCGTAGTCCTCCGCCCCGAAGCGGGCCGCGAACCGGCTCGGTCCCTCCACCTCCGCCGAGGCGCGCAGGCCGGCGTCGAACAGCTTCACCTGCAGCCGCCCGGCCACCGCGCGCTGGTCGGGCGCATCGGCGAGGGCGAGGAGGGCGAGCCTCACCGGCCTGGCTCCGTCGCCGGCCGGGACCGGGCGCGGATTGGGGCCCGGCGCCGGGAGCAACGCGGGCGGGACCAGCGTCTCCATCGGAGCAGACGGGCCGCGGGCGAACCGGCGGGCCAGCTCGGCCCGGTCGATCGACTGGATCACGTTCCGGACGTGGTCGGTCTCGCTGCCCAGCCGCCGTGGGTTCAGCACGGCCACGGTGACGAGGAGGGGGGGCGTGGGCGGACAGGACCTGGCCCCCGCAAACGCCTCCGGCCTTTGAACCAGATCGGCCTCGCCGCGGGAGAGCGCACGGGCGGCAGCGCGGGCGTCTGCCCCCTTGAGGAGAAGCCGGTCGGCGAAGGCCCGCCCGCGCCAGTGGAACGGGTTCACCTCGAGGCGAGCCCCGGATCCGTCGAGGGTCTTGAGCCGGAATGGGCCCGCGCCCTCGCCCCCCCGCGAGACCACCGCGGCGGTCGGGGCCGCCAGGGCGAAAGGCCACTCGGGCATGGGAAAGGCCAACGTCACGAGGAGCTCGCGATCGGACAGGACCTCTACGCCCGGCAGGACCAGAGCCCGCCCGTCGAGGAAAGCGTCGGCACCGAGGATGGGCAGCGCCACCCAGGCGTGTGCCGATCCGCTCGAGAGGAGCCGCCCGAGGCTCGCCGCCACGTCGGCCGCCCCGAGGGGAGTTCCATCCGCGAACCGTAGCCCCGACCTCAGCAGGAGGCGAAAGGCGCGGCCGGCGGCCTCGGGGACGGGGACCTCCTCGAGCAGGCCCGGCGAGAGATGCCCCTCGCCGTCGATCTCGAGCGGCAAGGAATGGAGGGCGCGCACGAGCATGAGGTCGGACGAGTTGATGGCCAGGGCCGGGTCCACCACTCGAGGGGCCGAGGAGACGAGAACGCGGATCTCCCCGCCGTAAGCGGGACGAGCAGCGCCGTTCGCGGGGACGGGCGGGACGAGGAGGATCGCCAAGACAAAAGCCGCCCTCACGGCAACTCCCTCGGGTCAGCCGTCACGAGCAACAGATCCGTCACGGGCGAGCCGTCGCTCTCCCGCGACACGAGCGCCAGCACCGCATCGTCCACGCCGTCGCCGGTGACGTCCCCGCCGGCAGCGGCCAGGATCGCGCCGGTGAGCGGCGGCGATTCCAGCACGACCGGTTGCTCGGCGAATGGGGCGATCACGCGCACCCGGTCGGTGCCGTCCGTGCGGGTCGACGACGCCACCACCTCGGCGGTCCCATCGCCGTGGAGGTCCGCGAGCGCAAAGCCCACTCCCACGCCGGGGATGGGCGGCCCGGCGGGCTTCAGGTCCGGGCCGAGGAGGGTGAGCGCGAGGCTCGAATCGAGGGCTGCGAAAGCGATGGGACCGCCCTGGGGAGCGGCCGAGACGCCGAAGAGGTGACGGTCCGACCGCGGGCGCGCCTCGGGATCGACCGAGGGGGTGAGCTCGTCGAGCAAGAGGCCCTCGCCCGGAGCGAACGCGCCGAAGAGCCGAACGCCGCCCTCCGCGGCGCACACCGGAGCCGCAGGGAGAGTGGCCACCACCTCCAGGCGGTCCCCGTTCCGGGCGAGCACTTCGGCCTGCGGTGCCCCCGCCTGCTCTACCGCCAGGCGTCCCCCGCCGAAGTCGCCGAGCGCGACCATGGCCGCTGGGTCGCGAATCCGCTGCCATCCGGAGCGATCGGGCTCGCGCCGCGCCACCTCCCTCCCCGTGGTGGAGAGGAGCAGCACCGCGTCCGGGGTCACCGCTGCGATGGCGGGGCCGTCGCCAGCGTCCCCGATCGCCAGGGCGAGGACCCTGCCGCTGATCCTCGAGAGCGTCCGGATGCGTGCAAACGGCGACCCCGGCGGCCGCTCCTCCCGTCCGAGCGAGAGCGTCTCGGGGTCGGCAGGCCCGCGGGCTTGCACCAGGCGAGGGGCGCGTGCGCGCGCGCCCGCTTGCCGCTGGAGGAAGAAGGAGTCCCAGGTGGGGATGAGCTCACCCACCAGCGCCACCTCTCTACGGCCCGGGACGAGCCCGGCCTGCACGCGCAGGAGCCAGTCCTGGCCTGCGGCACGAGCGGTCGACTCGGCCTCGGGGCCTCCTCGGGAGGGGGTAACCGAGTAGCCGAGGTGCGCCAGGCTGTCCGAGAGCGCTGCTTCCGCGGGGCCCACGAGCGCCCCGGCCCGGGCCTCGACGAGGAGGGCCATGCCGCGACGTCCGTTCGCAGGGGGACCCAGGGCCTGCCCCAGGCCCTCTGCCACGGCGGAGAGCGCCGGTGGTGGGGCTCCCGCGGGTGCGGCGAGGAGGATCGCGAGGACGAGGGGAGGCGCGGCCATCGGGGAGGGGTTCTCCCGGCCTCCTCACCGGTCGTCCTGGAAGAAGTTTTCCGGCGGGGGACCGGCGTCCTGCGGGCCCGTCGTCGCGGGCGCGGTGCCGGCCAAGAACGAGGCGAAGGGGGCGCTCGACGACAACGGTCCAGCTGGCTTGCCGGAGGCGGCATCGATGCGGACCTGTTCCACCCCGGGCACGGGATCGAAGTCCACGGGGGGCCGGTTGCCCAGGGCGGCCTGCATGAAGGAGAGCCAGGCGGGGAGGGCCGCCATGGCACCGGTCTCCCTGGGGCCGAGCATCGAGTGATCGTCGAACCCCACCCACACCCCGGCCACGAGGTCGGGAGTGAAGCCGACGAACCAGGCGTCGCGGTGGTCCTGGGTGGTCCCGGTCTTGCCCGCCGCCGGGCGTCCCAGGGCGCGCGCGGAAGCGGCCGTGCCGGACTCGATCACCTGGCGCATCATCGAGGTGAGCACGTAGGCCACATCCGGCCGGGTCCCGGTCGCCGGAAGCGGAAACGGCGGCCGCCCGTCCCCCCCATCCTCGGCGGGCGCAGGCCCGATCACGCTCTCGTCGCCCCCCTCGCCCGGGCCGGGCGCGGTCTCCATTTCCGTCCGGGGCGGCATCGCCGGCCCGTGCTCCTCGAGCACGTTCCCGTGGCGGTCGCGCACGGAGAGGATGAGGATGGGCTCGGCCGCGAACCCGTGCGCGGCGATGGAGGCGTAGGCGTTGGTGAGCTCGAGCGGCGTGACCTCCCCGGTGCCGAGGGCCAGGGTGAGGTTCCGGGGGAGTTCGGAGGAGATCCCGAGGCGATCGGCGAAATCGATGACCGCGTCGACCCCGAGCGCATTCACGAGCTTCACCGAGACGGTGTTCTTGGACTGGGCGAGGGCCTCTCCGAGGAGCATGGCGCCGTCGAAGGCGTCCCGCTCGTAGTTCCTGGGCTTCCATTCCTTCCCGGTGAATGGGTCCCGGTAGAGATCGGGCGTGTCGTAGACGATCGTGGCGGGCGTGAAGCGCCGCGACTCGACCGCCGTCCCCCAGACGAACGGCTTCATCGCGCTACCCGGCTGGCGCCGCGCCTGGATGGCTCGGTTGAACAGGTTCTCTCTCCCGTAGTCGAGGCCGCCGACCAGCGCCCGCACGCCGCGCGTCTGTGGGTCGATGGCCACCAAGGCCCCCTGCACCTCTGGCGTCTGCTCGAGCGAGAGGGGCAGCGGCTTCTTCTCCCTGGCCGCGCGCTCCGGCGGGATCTTTCCCGGCATCACCTCCACCGTGACGACGTCTCCCTCCGAGAGGACGGCAGACATCCTGCGCGGCGCGGCCGTCACCTCCTGGGGGTTGAAGCGGCGCGCCCAGGCCACGTCGGCCAAGGCGATCTCGCCCCGGGCGTTGCCCAGGTCCACCGTCGCGACCTTGTCCTCCACCTTGAGGACGAGGCCAGCGTAGGTGTCGCCCACCGATAGCGGCTTGGCCCGGGCGATGCGCGCGAGGTCCTTCTCCTTCACCTCCCCGGGATCGATGGCCTCCGGATCCACCCGCCCCAGGTCCCAGACGAGAACCTGCCCCGGGGCCGGATCCGCGCTCTCGAGCTCCTTGCGCCAGATCGGCAGGGCGGCCTTGAGCAGTGCCGGGTCGAGGTGAAGACGGGGGCCGCGCCAGCCCTGTCGGCGGTCGACGGCCCGGAGGTCGGCCTCGAGCGCCAGCTCGGCGTAGCGTTGGAGGCGAGGGTCCATGGCCACTTCCACCACGAGGCCGTCGGTCTCCACTCGGTCCCTGCCATACCTCTCGTCGAGCAGCTTGCGAACGGTGTCGGCGTACCAGAGGCCGGCCGGATCGGACGGGGGGGGCCGGGTGGCGATGGGACGGTCCATCTCTGCCCGGGCCTGGGCCGGGGAGATGAAGCCCTCTTCCTGCATCCGCCGCAGCACGTACTGCTGCCGCTTCTTGCCCGCGGCCGGATGGTTGAGAGGGGACCAGCGCATGGGCGACTGGATGAGGCCCGCCAGGGTGGCCGCCTCGCCCAGGGTGAGCTCCCTCACGCCCTTCCCGAAGTACAACCGGCTCGCCTCCTCGACTCCGTAGCGCAGATGACCGAGGTAGATCTGGTTCAGGTAGAGGTAGAGGATTTCGTCCTTGGTGAGGTTTTGCTCGAGACGGGGTGCGAGCACGAGCTCCTTCACCTTGCGCTTCATCCGCGAGTCGGTCGAGAGCAGGAACGTCTTCACCACCTGCTGGGTGATGGTGGAACCGCCGCAGGCCACCCCCCCGCGGAGGAGCCCCTTCCCGAGGCACCGGAAGATGGCGAGGTAGTTCACTCCCTCGTGCTGGTAGAAGCGGGCGTCCTCGGCGGCCAGGACGGCCTTCTTGAGGACATCGGGGATGTCCTCTATGGGGACGACCGTCCGGCGCTCGCGGGAGAACTGGAACGCCTCGGTGCCGTCGAGTGCGTACACCCTCGTCGAGACCAGAGGCTCGTAGTCCTTGAGCGTGTCGAAGGCGGGCAGCTCGCGGGTCCAGGCGAGGATCACTCCCCCGGCGAGGAGTGGAGGGAGGAGCAACGCGACGATGACGAGCCG
Organism: Anaeromyxobacter sp.; assembly: GCA_035686075.1. Classification (GTDB taxonomy): domain Bacteria; phylum Myxococcota; class Myxococcia; order Myxococcales; family Anaeromyxobacteraceae; genus Anaeromyxobacter. Next base: position 72,646 of record DASRZU010000002.1, on the reverse strand, counting down.
GAGCACCCTTCCCGGCCTCATCCATTTGCGGCGCACGCCCTTCTCCTGGCCGTCCGGCCGCACGGCGAGTGGCCCTGCGGCTGACGACTTGTGGGCGAGGGGTGTGTGCACGGCGAGGGGCCGAACGATAGCGCCCGGGCCGCCGTTCGGCAAAGCGCGCGGACCCATTCGCGGGGCAGAGCAGCAGGGGGCGTGCCAGTGCGCTCGCCGGGGGGGAGCGCTGGCTCGGACCGGCGGGGGAGCCAAACGGCGGACCCAAAACAACGACCGCGGCCGCCCGCCCCAGCGGGCGGGTACTCGGGCCCTACCCGGACCTGTGTCCGCCGCGACACCACCGTGCGCCTCTTGACACGCCGACGGCCGCCTACTCGGCCCCCCGCTTCACCCCGAGCGCCCGCATCTTCTTGTAGAGATGACTCCGCTCGAGGCCCAGAGCCCGGGACGTATCGGAGACGTTGCCTTGGTGCCGATCGAGGGCGGAGAGGATGATCTCGCGCTCCGCCTCCTCCACGAGCTCGTGGAAGGAGGCCCCGGACCGGAACCGGTCGGTGCGCGGCTTCCTTGCCCCGGGGAGGAGGCGGACGACGTCCTCGGCGGCGATCTCGGGCCCGTCGCAGAGGATGACGAGCCGCTCGAGCTGGTTGCGGAGCTCGCGCACGTTCCCGGGCCAGTCGTGGGCATAGAGCGCGAGCAGCGCCTCGCGCGACAGCTGCATGGGCCGGCGTCCGTTCCGCTCGCAGGCCTCCCCGAGGAAGCGGCTCGAGAGCTCGGGCAGGTCCTCCTTATGCTCGCGGAGCGCTGGGACGTGCACCGGCACCACGTTGAGCCGGTAGTAGAGGTCCTCGCGGAAGCGTCCCTTCTCGACCTCGGCGGCGAGGTCCTTGTTGGTCGTGGCGATGACGCGCACGTCGGAGCGGAGCGTCTGGTGCCCGCCGACCCGTTCGAACTCGCCCTCCTGCAGGACCCGGAGCACCTTGGCCTGCATGGCGGCCGGCATGTCCCCCACCTCGTCGAGCAGGAGGGTCCCCCCGTCGGCCAGCTCGAACTTACCGCGCCGCGCCGCCACGGCTCCGGTGAAGGCCCCCCGCTCGTGCCCGAAGAGCTCGCTCTCGATGAGCTCGGCGGGCACGGCCGCGCAGTTGAGCTTCACGAACGGCCCGCTTCGCCGCCGCGACTGCTCGTGCAGGGCGCGGGCCACGAGCTCCTTGCCCGAGCCGTTCTCGCCGGTCAAGAGGACCCGCCCCTCGGACGGGGCTGCGCGCCGGATCACCTCGAAGAGGCCCTGCATCGCCGGACCGCTCCCCACCATCTCCAGGCGTCCCGCTTCCCGGCGCAGCGCCGCGTTCTCGGCGCGCAGGCTCTGCAGGGCGAGGGCGTTTCTCACCGCCACGAGGAGCTTGTCCCTCTCGGTGATGGGCTTCTCGAGGTAGTCGAAGGCCCCCAATTTGAAGGCGCTCCGGACCGTCTCGATCGAGCCGTGGCCCGACATGATGAGGACCGGCAGGTCGGGGCGCGTCTCCCGGGCCTTCTCCAGCACCGCCAGCCCATCCAGGTCTGGCATGCGGACGTCCATCACCACGACATCCACGGGGAGCGCGGCGATCTTCTCCAGTGCCTCGCGGCCCCCTTCCGCGGTCTCGACGGCATAACCGGCCATCGAGAGAGCGCGGGACAGGGTCAACTGGATGTTCCTCTCGTCGTCCACGACGAGCACCAGGGCCGGCATGGCTGGATGTTAATCCCGGGTGGTGGCGGCCGGCGAAATCCTTTGACAGCCGTCCGGAATGGAGAGAAGAGGAATCAAGAACCCAGTTCGAGGTACTTCGACCGCCCCACGATTCCCGGGAGGCTTCATGCGACGCGTTCTCCTTCTTGCCCTTTGCGTCTGTGGCGCATTCGCTCTCACCGCCTGTCCGTCCAAGCCGAAGAATGGAGAATGCAAGACCAGCAAGGACTGCGAGGAGCAGACCGGCTACGGGAAGGTGTGCGTGGACGGCCATTGCCAGGAGTGCGGCCAGGACTCGGACTGCCAGGCCGGGTTCATCTGCCGCGCCAACAAGTGCGTCCCGAAGCCGCAGTGCGCCTCGGACAGCGACTGCCCCGCCGGCCAGATGTGCCAGGGTGAGCGTTGCGTGGCGCTGCCGGCCGGGACCTGCCGCACGGATGCCGACTGCCCGGACGGGACCTGCCAGAACGGCCGGTGCGTCATGGCCGCCAAGACCGAGATGGCCCCGGCTCCCCCCCCTCCGGTCTCGTCCGCCTGCATGGACGCCGCCAGCTTCACCATCCACTTCGCCTTCGACCAGTCGGTCCTCACCTCGGACTCCCAGTCGACCCTGCAGCAGCTCGCCGACTGCTTGAAGCAGGCGCCCGCGCGGCGGGTGGTGGTGCAGGGCAACTGCGACGAGCGCGGCACCTCTCAGTACAACATGGCCCTCGGGAGCCGGCGCGCCGAGGCCGCCCGCAAGTACCTCTCCGACCTGGGCGCGGGCGGCACCATCGACACGGTCAGCTACGGCAAGGAGCGGCCGGTGTGCCGGCAGTCCACCGAGGACTGCTGGGCCAGGAACCGCCGTGACGACTTCGTGATCAACCGGTGATGCTCCGGATCCGCCTCCCCCTCTGGCCGGCGCTGGCCCTCTCCGCGTCGGCCTGCTGGGTGCCGCTCGAGCGAGGGGAGATGATGGACAGCCGCCTCGACAAGCTCGAGGCGGCTTCCAGCGAGCAGGCCCAGAGGCTCGAGGACCAGCAGCGGCGCATCGAGGACCAAGAGAAGGTCCTCAAGGATCGCGTCGCGGCGGTGGACAAGAAGCTCATCGAGGCCCAGCAGAAGATCGACGAGCTCAACCAGGCGGCGCGCCGCAGCGGCGCCGACCTGGGGGTCCAAGTGAGCCGCCTGCAGGACGAGGTGAACAAGGCCCGGGGCGATCTCGAGGTCGCGCAGCACGATCTCGGAGAGCTCCAGCACAAGATCACCGACCTCCAGATGAGCACCGACATGCGGTTCGCCGCCCTGCGCGGACGAGGGGCGCTCGACGAGGCGGAGGCGAAGCAGCTCGTCGAGGCGCTCCCCCGCCCGGACGACAAGTCCGCCTTCATGGCCCTCGCCCACCAGCAGGAGCAAAAGGGCAACGCCGGCGTGGCCCGGGCGCTGTACGACGACTACGTGCGGCGGTTCCCGGGGGACGCCGCCGCCCCGGCGGCGGCCGTCCGCTCGGGGGACCTGTCCGCCAACGAAGCACGTTGGAAGGAGTCGTTCGTCGCGTACGGCTGGGTCTACAAGAACGCGCCCAGCTCCGACCGCATGCCAGACGCCATGCTGGGCATGGCCACGGCCATGCTGCAACTCGACGAGCTCAAGGCGGACGCTCCGGCGATGCTGAAGGAGATCATCCAGAAGTACCCGACGAGCCCGGCAGCCGCGAAGGCGAAAGCCAAGCTCGCCGAGCTATCCCCCAAGAAGGGAGCCGGGAAGAAGCCCGCCCCACAGCCGGCCTCGAAGCCCGCGGGGAAGTCTGGCTGATACCTCCCCTGGTGGGTTCTCCGTTCACCCGGGGTCACCTCGGACGCGTCAGATCGGCTCTCGGCTGGGCCCTGGCCGCACGTCCCTCCGTCCCTCGATCGAGCGACTCAAGGTCGAACACCTGCCTAGCCCCTTCGGGGTTCCGAGAACTTGCGCAGATTGCCCCTTCGGGCACTCTCCTTGCACAGCACAAGGGAGTAGTGAGCTGGAGGCACGGCGATGACGACGCGCAAGAGGATCGGACAGCTGCTCATGGACGTCGGGGCCCTCGACCCCTTCCAGCTCGAGAGTGCTCTCGCGCACCAGCGGCGCTGGGGCGGACGGCTCGGCCGCGCCATCGTGCACCTCGGGTTCTTGCGAGAGGAAGACGTCCTCTCCGCGGTCGGCAGCCAGCTCGGCGTCTCCTACGTGACCCTGTGGGACAAGGTGGTTCCGCGCGACGTCATCTCGCTCATCCCCGAGAAGGTGATCCGCAGCCGCAAGGTGCTCCCCATCGCGAGGTTGCGCGAGCATCGCCGCGGGCCCTTGGTGGTGGCGCTCGCGGACCCCACCGACCTGACGGTCATCGACGAGCTGTCCTTCGCCACCGGCCTCGAGATCCGCCCGGTGCTCGCCTCCGAGGAGGAGCTCGAGCGGGCCATCGAGACGCACATGAGGGCCGGTCCGCGGCCGAGCACGCTCCCCCGCACCATCGATCTGCCCGAGGACACGAGCCCGCTCACGAGGGCGCGCGGGCGCACCGGCGGACCCTACACGCCGCCCATGGTGCACTGAGCTCGAGGGGAGGCGCCCAAGGGGTCGAAAGCCGCGGCCCGCCAAGGATGCAAAGGGCGCGCTGACCGTGGTCGGGGCACCGGGAGTCCTAGCTCCCCAGGGCGATCTCCTCGAACTCCGGGCTCCCCTTGAGCGCATCGAACATGGGGTCCCGCCGCAACCATTCGCGGACCTTCGCGGCGTCGAGCGCCGCGGCCCGGTGGAGCGCCTCCAGGGCGGGAGCCGGCTTGCTCCACAGAGCGTACAGCGCCGCCCGGTTGTACTCGAGGAGGAGGGCGTCGCCGGAGAGATCGGCAGCGCGGTCGTAGGCGCGTTCCGCCTCGGCGAAGAAGCCCTTGTGCGCGTAGCAGATCCCGAGGTCAAGCTGCGCCTCGGCGTTGCCCGGCTCGAGCCGCACCACCTTCTTCAGCTGGCCGATGGCGGCGCGGAAGTCGCCCTCCTCCATGTGGAGCGCCGCCAGCTCGTGGCGAGGGTAGGGGTCCCGTGGATCGAGGGCGATGGCGGCCTCCATCTCCCGGACCGCCTCGGGGAGGTTCCCCTGGTCGGCGAGCGAGAGGCCCAGGTTGAGCCGCGCGTCCGGGTACTCCGGGTCGAGCCGGATGGCATCGCGGTACTCGGCCACGCCCATGTCCTGGCCGTGCGAGGAGAGAAAGCAGGCCAAGTTGTAGTGGGCCGTGGCGCTCTCGGGCTCGAGCTGCAGGGCGGTGAGGTACTCGCGCAGGGCCTCCCGGTAGAGCTTCTTCTCGGTGAGGACGGTGGCGAGGTTGTCATGGGCATGGGCGGAGCGGGGATCGAGCTCGATGGCCCTCTGGAACTCCCCCATGGCCTCGTCCAGCCACCCCCGGTCCGCCAGCTCGATCCCCCTGGAGTTGTGCTCGTCGGAGAGGGCGGCGTTGTCTCGCTTGTCCCGGGTCACGGCTCGAGTCTACCTTCGCAGGAAAAAGGGCCGGGGCGAGTCACCCGACCCGCCCGGAATCTAACCGGGAATCCCCGCCGGCGGCCAGCGAAGCGGGGTCCCCGGGCCGGGGAGGGATCTCATGTCGAGACGGGCCTGGTGGATCCTCTCCGCAGCCTGCGGGCTCTTCCTGGCCCTGTGGCTAGCCATGCCATCCCGGCCGCCGCCCACGCCCGAGGAGCAGGTCCGGGCGCTTCTCGAGGAGGCGGCGCGCGCGGCGGGAGATCGCAAGGCGGACCGGGTGGTGGCGCTTCTCTCCGACCGGTTCGATGGCGTTGCAGAGGGCGAGCACGTCGCGCGCGAGGAGGTGAAGCGGCTTCTGGCCCTGGAGCTCATGCGGGGAGAATGGGTCTCGGTCACCCTCTCGTCGGCCCAGGTGGTGGTCGACGGGAAGCGGGCCCGGGCGCACGTGGATGCCGTGCTCGGCCGTGCCGCCGATCGCGGGAGGGGGCTCGCGGCGCTCCTCCCGGGGGAGGCCTCGGCGCATCGCTTTCGGCTCGATCTCGAGGAAGAGGGCGGCCGGTGGAGAGTGGTGGCCGCCCGCTGGCGTCGAATCTCCTTGGAGGAGGCCCTCTCGGGACCAGGCCCGCCAGATTGGTGAGCGCCTCGGGGGTCGCTATCCTGGCAGGGACGACCGCCCGCCGTCCGGGGATGTCTTCTTCGCGGGCGAGAGCGAGAAGCCATGGCCGAGTACACCGTCCTCGACGCCGAGCAGCTGACCACCGCCCTGGCAAAGTTCGGCCTTCCTCCCCCGACCCAGACCCGGCCGGAGCCCCGGGGAGCGATCAACACCGGTTATCACGTCTGGTCGGGCGGGCGTCGCTTCTTCCTGCGCGTGAACGAGGCGAGCGCGGAGGCGGCCCTGCGCTTCGAGGCCTCGGTGCACCTTTACCTCCACGAGGCCCGGTTCCCCGTCCCGGAGCTCGTGCTCGCGACCGACGGACGGCCCTGGGCGGAGGTCTCGGGGAAGCCAACGAGCCTCTTCACCTACGCTCCGGGGGAGGAGCTCGCCCTGGGCGACGTCACGCCCGACCGCTGTCAACGGCTGGGCGAGGAGATGGCCCGGCTGCACGAGCTTGGGGCCGGGTTCGAAGATGAGCGACCGAACCCGTACGGCAGGCCATGGGTGGCCGAGCGGATCGCGGTCCTCGCCTCCCGGCACCCGCCCGACGCCGAGTCGGCCGCCGCTCTCCCCTTCCTCGAGGACGAGCTGTCTCGGTCGGCCCGCCTTCCCGGCGCACCCCGCGGCCTCGTCCACGGCGACCTCTTCCTGGACAATGTCCTGTGGATCGGCGACCGGGTGAGCGCGCTCATCGATTGGGAGATGAGCTGCGTCGAGCCCTTCGCCTACGACCTGGGGGTGGCGCTCAACGCCTGGTGCCACGACGGTCAGTTCAGGAAGGAGCTCGCTCGAGGCCTCTGGGCTGGCTACCGCTCGCGCAGGAAGGTCGAGCCCGAGACCGTCGACGACCTGTACGAGTGGTCCCGCTTCGCGGCCCTGCGCTTCGCAGTGGCGCGCCTTCACGGTTACCTCCCCGCCGGCTCGGGCGCCCCTCCCCCCGCAGGCAAGGACTGGCGCGAGTACCGCGATCGCCTCGCCCAGCTGAGGGCGATGGGGGAGGCGGGCTTCCGCTCCCTCCTCGGGGAGTGAGGGAGTACTCCGCCCCTCACAGGCCAGCGGTGATCTTCCACGCGCCTCCGATCCTCTTGAACTTCATCCGGTGCACGTCGGCGTCGTGCCGGGCGACGGGGCCGTTCGGGGTGTTCACCCGATAGTACTGGTCGAAGTAGACCTCCGCCTGCCCCTGGTCGCCCTGCACCTCGATGCCCCGCACCGAGAGTTGGAGGCGGAGCGTGGAGAGGTCCTTGAGGTCGTTGAGCCGTTTCTCCAGTCCGGCTCGGTCGAGGTCTTCCGCGGACTCGTCGAAGTAATCCGGGGCCACCAGGTCGAGCACCGCCCGGGGATCGCGCTTCTCCATGGCCTGCCGGTAGGTCTCGAGCACCGTCGCGATGGCACGGGTGTCGGGAGTGTCCCTGATGTCGGAGCCGGGCAGGTACCGCGGGGCGCAGGCCAGGGCCAGAGCGAGGAGCGGGGCCGGCAGTCGGGCCGTCATGACGGGACTGTGGCCCGGGGACTCGGCGCGGTCAACTGGAACGCGCGAACCCTGCCGATCGGGCCTCGCGAAGCGGGGCTAGACTAGCGGCCATGGAAGAGAGCAGCTACGAGGTCTTGAAGAGTTTCCTCGAGCTCGCCCCGGTAGCCCAGAAGGCGACCCGGCCTCTCTCTCGCGACGCGCGCGTGAACGTGGAATTCGCGGAGGGGCTGGCCCACTTCCGGATGGAGGGGACTGGGCCGCGGCTGCTCGCCGGGCCTGTCGCAGATCCCGATTTCACCCTCACCCTGCCCCGAGGTGCGGTCCGGCTCATCACCACGCTCTCGAGCGAGGACGTGGGCGAGTTCGGCGTCCTGTTCTTTAGGCTCGTCCTGGAGACGGACCCGGCGCTGAAGGTGAAGGTGCACATCGACGCGCATCCAGCCCGGCTGTTCGCCCACGGCTACCTGGGGGTGTTGGCCCTGGGAGGGTTGCGGGTCGCCCTCTGGCTCTTCCGCAACGGGGTGAGGAACCCCTCGGCGGCGATCGAGCGGCTTCGAGGGAGGAGGTAGGTCATCGCCGGCCCGAAGGGTCGCTCTACCGCCGCCTTTCGAACTCGCAACGCCGGCGGGCCTCCGCCAGGCGTTCCCGGTCGGCATCTCCCGCCCACGCGAGCGGCGCGAGAAGGTCTTCTTCGGCGGGGTCGCAAGTCGCCTCGGCGAGCGAGAGGCGCGCTTCCAGGTCGAGAAGGGGCGGGAGGCCGGCGGCGGCGGCCCGGGCGAGCTCCGGTGCGGCTAGGGCCCGCTCGCCGCGCGCCAGGAAGGCTCGGCCCACGAAGTAGGAGGCGAGCGGGTGGGGGGAGCGCGCCACTCGCAACAGCCCGCTGGGATCGGCAGGGTCGAGAAGAAGCGTGCGCACCGCGGGGCCGAGCGACGGATCGGGCGCAGCCAGGATCTTGGCGGCGAGGAGGCGCGCCTCGGCCCGCTCGAGGGGGAACCGGGCGGCCTCCTCCCAGTCACGGGAGGCACCCGCGACCTCGCCGCGCCGCCAGCGGAGGTCTCCCTCCAGGGCCTGGAGCCGGGCCGTTCGAGCCCGGTCGTCGGCGGGGATGCGAAGGGCGGCGGCCCGGTACGCTTCCCCGGCCGCGTCGAGCTGGCCCGCCGACGCGAGCACCTCCCCCTCGAGCTCGAGGGAGTCCGGCGCCCCGTCCACCTCCGCCTCCCGGGCGTACAGCCGGCAGGCCTGGGCGGTCCGGCCCTGGGCGGCCGCGGCCAAAGCCAGGCGAAGGAGGGCGGCGGCCTCGCGCGCGCAGCGGCGCTCGAAGAGGCTGCCGCGACCGAGCCATTGCGCCGCCGCCGCGGTGAGGTCCGCCCGCGGCACCACCTCGTCGAGCGAGGCCTGCCACCCGCGAACCAGCTCCGCGAGCGGCTCGCCCAGGGCGGTGGCTAGGTCGCCGGTTCGGTAGGCGGCGGCGATGGGTGCGGGGCCGTAGCGCGCGAGGAGGTAGGCGAGAAAGCTGCCCGCCGCTGTGTACGCCCGCGCCGGCGCCTCGGACCAGAACCCGGCCGGCCCCAGGATGCGCGTCAGGTCGGGCAGGAGCCCGAGGTCGCGGGCCGCCCGCGACCACTGGTGCACGGTGAAGCCGCCCCGGGGGGACTCCAGCGCCACCGCCAGGCCCTCCACCAGGGCCAGGGAAGGGAAGACCCGCAGGGTGGCGGGGACGTGCAAGGGCCCCGGGGCGAGCACCGACGCCACGGCATGGACGATCTCGTGCCGGAGCACGGGGTGGGGGAGGGGCTGGTCGACGAGGTGGATCTCCGACAGCCAGGGCCGGGTGAAGTCGGTGTGGGCAGCCCCCACGAGGCGCCGCTTCTCCTCGGCGTTCCGGTACACGAAGACCGTCACCCGGGGAGGCCTCTCGATCCCGAGCCGCTCGGCCACGTCCGCGACGTGAAACTCGCACTCCGCGAGCAGTTCGTCGGCCGCCGCGACCGGCTTCTCGGCGGGAAGGATCACCGTGCATCGAGGTCCCTCCCGCCGCCCGCCCAGGCGGCGGGCGATGGCGGTGCGCAATTCCACGCCGCCCTGAAGGGCCACACCCGCGAACCAGGCCGAGGCGGCCGCGGCGAGGCCCAGCCCCGCGACGGCCCCCGCGGCCCGCCGGGCTCTTCCCCGTCCGCCGGCCTCGGGGCGTCGGAGGGCGCAGGCGAGAGCGGTGGCTCCGGCCACCGCGGCCGCCCAGCCCAGCGCGCCTACGCGCGCCAAGAGAAGACGCCCGTCCAGGGGGACGGCCTCGTCGTAGAGCGGACCGGGGACGTACCCGAGGAGGGGATCGAGCGCGAACGCCGCCGGGCCCCGGTAGGCCTCGAGGAGACGCGCCCCGGCGAAAAAAAGCACGGCCACCGCGTACAGCGCCCCGCCGGCCGCGCGCCGCCCCCCGGTCGCGAACCCCGCGGCCACCGACAGCGCACAGCCGAGGAGCGCGGAGGGCAGCGCCAGCGCGGGGAAGAACCCCACCTCCTCGAGCGGATGGCACGGGCCGAAGGCCGCGCGCAAGGTCGATCCGGCGAGAAGAGCGGCGAGCAACGCCAGGCAGACCCCGGACGAGGAGGCGAATGCGCCGAGGACCGATGGATCGGGGCGGGCTCGTTCCAGGCGGACGGCGGCGAGCCCGAACCAGGGAGCGAGCAAGAGAGCGGCGAGGAGGGCGGCCGCCTCTGAGATCTCGTACCCGGGCACCTCGAGCAGGGGCAACCCCCCCACACCGATGCCGAGCCCGAGGGCAGCGGCTGCCGCCGCCCGGACGGAGCGTCGGGAGGCGAGCGGGGGCAGGCTGCGGAGGAGGGCGGTCAAGGTGGGATACCCCGATAAAAGGGGAGCTTTCGGAGCCGCTTGCGCCCGGGATACCATGGAGGGCAAATGTTGGAGAACCGTGAGCACGGGCGGGCGCCCATCGAGCTCAGGGTCGACTACAAGAAGCTCAACAGCTTCTTCGCCGACTACACGAAAAACATCTCCAAGGGCGGCACCTTCATCAAGACCAAGAAGACGCTCCCCATCGGGACCCGGTTCCTGTTCCGGTTGACGGTGCCCGGCCTCTCCCAGCCCTTCGAGCTGAACGGGGAGGTCGTCCACGCGGCCGCCTCCGGGGACGACGCCGGGATGGGGATCCGGTTCGTGTGGTACGAGGCGTCGCGCAAGGTGGAGTTCGAGTCGATGGTCGAGGGGCTCATGCGGGAGAGCCTGGGCCCGCTCGTGGCGCAGAGGCTCCTCAGGAAGCAGTAGCTCCGGCGTGGGAGACCGCTACTGGCTCAGTAGAGCACGCTCTCGAACCGCACCCGGTCCCCGGGCGCGACCGCGTGCTCCCGGGCCCACCCCGCGTTCACCTCGAGAACGTAGCGGGAGGCCACGCCGCCATCGGTGACCTCGAGGGAGAGCGGCCGGCGCTCGACCACGGACGCGACGCGCCCGTCGTCGCCGATGAAGATCATGTCCAGGGGGATGAGCGTGTCCTTCATCCAGAAGCCGTGAGGGGCCGACTCTCCGAAGACGAAGATCATGCCTGCGTCGGGGTCGAGCCTCGAGCGGCCCATGAGCCCGTGCTCGCGCTCCTCGGGGGTCCGGGCCACCTCCACGCGAACGGCGGCCGCATGGCCGCCGCCCTCGACCGTCACCCGGGCCGCGGGCCGCACCCCCTCCGTCCGGCCGCGGCAGGCGAGCGGGGCCGCCGCCAGCACGGCGGTCGCCAGGGCGGCCCAGGACGCCCCTTTCACTCTGGGGGAACGACGCAGTAGGAGTTGGCCCGGGTGTCGCCCAGGTAGCGCTGCTTGGTGAGATCGTCCAAGGTGGAGAGGAAGATGGGGTCGAGGATAACCTGGGCGCAGACCAGGCCGGTCGTCCCGCTGTAGCAGTCGCGGTTCGAGACGCAGGGCTTGGAGCAGTAGCCGCAGGCGTCCCCGGCGCAGGATCCGTAGGGGCTCGAGCTCGGGGCGGGGGAGACGATGCAGACGAGGTTGTCGCAGCCCAGGTTGCCGGTCTCGAAGTAGTCGCCCTGGGCGGTGGCGGGAGTCGGGGGAGGGGGCGTGCCGTCCTGCTGCCAGTTCGGATTCCACGCCAGCGTGCATCTCTGGCCCACGTCCGGCTTGTCGCACGCGGGCGCCGCGAACAGCGCGATGAGCGCGAGGAAGAGCGGCCAGGCGGGGGCGCGCATCAGCGACATGGATTAGCACGCGTCCCGTCGCGCCACAAGGAACGCCCAGGGTGAAGCCACAATGTCCTACAAGTGCGCCTTCGGTGGCGATTGCCGGACGGTCGTTGCATTGCCCCTCCGGTGGGGTTTGGCTACGATGCCCCGGAGACGCGGGACGCACTGGATGAGAACTTCGCTCACCGTCGCGCTGGTGATCTGCGCCGTCCCCCTCTCCGGGATCGCGGAGGAGATGCCGGGGATCGATCTCTCCCAGCCCCCGGCGCCGCCGGCGAGACCGCGGCCGGAGGGGGAGCTGCCGCCCCTCGACCTCTCGAAGCCCCACCCGCAGGCGCCTGCCGCGGAGGGAAAGGAGGAGGAGGCGACGCCGGCGGCGCCCTTCACGGAGAAGGACGTCGCCCTCGGCGACAAGGTGAAGGCGGTGCAGCGCAAGGGCTTCATCAAGGCGCACCGGTTCGAGGTGGAACCCCAGTTCTCTCTCAGCGTGAACGATCCCTTCTACCAGAAGTTCGGCGTGGGGTTGCGGCTCGCCTACAACATCGAGGACAGCCTGGCGGTGGCGGTGCGGGGCACCTATTACACCCCCTACCGCCGCGACTCGGTGCGCGAGGGGATGCTCGCCTTCCAGAGCCAGCTCCTCAGCTCGCAGCTCTACGGCCTCGCCATGGCGTACGGCATCTGGTCCCCGATCTACGGGAAGGCCTCCTACCTCAGCAAGAACATCATCCACTTCGACGTCTACCTCTCCGCCGGGTTCGGAGCGGTCTGGAGCGCCACGAGCCTCGCCCCCCGCAACGAGGGGCCGCATCTCGCCACCGACCTCGGGGGCGGCATCCGCTTCTACCCCAAGGAGTGGCTGGCCTTCGACCTCGGCCTCTCCGCCACCCTCTACCCCGATCAGCCCATCAAGTCGGTGCCCGGCACGGTGCAGAAGGTGTTCGCCGCCAACATCGGCTTCTCCTTCTTCTTCCCCACCTCGTTCGAGTACGTCTACCCATGACCCGCCCGCCGCCGCTCGCCCCGGGAAGTCCGCGGCCCCTGCCGCGTCGGGCAGCGCTCGCGCCCCTTTCGGCGGCCCTTCTTCTCCTCTCTTGGCCGGCGCCGGCGGCGGCCCAGAGCAAGTCGGACGCCTTCGCGGGCAAGATCCCGCCGGTCTCGGCGGCCCTCTACCGGAAGGCGGGCCGGTTCGAAGCCTCGCTCTCCGCCAACTTCTCCCTGAACGATCCCTTCTACACGAAGTACTTCGCGGGCCTGAAGCTCGACTACCACTTCACCGAGACCCTCTCCGCCGGGGCTCTGTTCGCGACCGGGATGAACGTGCAGGCGGGCTCGGCGCAGGTCTGCCCCTCGAATGGCGGTTGCCACCCCGCCTCCCCGTCCCAGATGTACCAGGTGCCGGGCAAGATCCGGATGATCACCGGCCTGGAGGGGGCCTGGGCTCCGGTCTACGGGAAGCTCAACGTCTTCTCGGAGGGGGCGGCCCATTTCGACCTCGCCCTCATCGGCGGAGTGGACCTCATCTCCTACCAGAAGGTGGTGTCCAGCTCCGACGCGCAGGCGCTCGAGGAGAGCGGCGAGCATCCCCCCAACGCCAACACCCCCGGCGCTCACCTCGGGCTGGGGTTAAGGCTGTTCTACTCCGAGTGGGGAGCCGTGCGGCTGGACCTGCGCGACTACGTCTACCGAGTCTCGGTCCCCAACTGGCAGGTGAACGGAGGGGCCAAGCAAGACGTGCAGACCCAGCTCTTCGCCGAGCTGGGAGTTTCGTTCTTCTTCCCGACCCACAACCGCCCGGTCCAGTGATCGCCATGAGGCCGCACGATCGCTCCCTCCCCTCCCGGTCGCTCGTCCGCGCGCGGGGCGCGGTGCGGCCCTTTTTGGCGCTCCTCCTCCTCGCGCTCGCTCCGGCGGTGCGGGCCCAGCTGGGCGTCGACCTCTCCCCCCCGAAGCCCGGGCAGCCGCCTCCGGCGAAGAAGGCGCCGCCGGCGAAGGCCCCCGCCCCGGCGGAGGGAAAACCGCTCGGCCTCGAGCTGGGCAAGGGGGCCGCCGACCTCGCCAAGCAGCGGCTGGACGAGGCCAAGAAGCTGCTCGAGAACGGGGACGCCGAACGGGCGGCGCTGGCGCTCGACGAGATCCTGCGCGACGGCCAGCTCGCCGTCGCCCACGACGAGGCCCGCTACCAGCTGGGCAAGGCGCTCTTCCAGCTGAACCTCCAGCACTCCGCCCTCTCCACCTTCGACCAGGTGCTGGACCGGGGCCCCCAGGGCACGCGCTTCTACGGGTCGGCGATGGAGTGGCTCTTCTCGGTGGGCGGCCGGCTCAAGAACGAGCAACCGCTCCTCTCCCGGGTGGCCCGCCACGCCCACGAGACCTTCCCGCCCGGGTACGAGGACAAGTTCCACTTCCTCCTCGCCAAGTACGAGTTCGAGCGCGGGCGGGCGCTCGCCGACGCCGGGCGCACCCGCGAGGCTCGCGCCTCATGGGCCGAGTCGCTGCGCCTCACCTCACTCGTCCGGGAGCAGGCCGGCGCCGCCCAAAAGAAGCCGGGCGAGGCGCCGGCGGCCGATGACGGCGATCTCTATGCCAAGGCCCGCTTCATCGACGGCCTGGTGAGGTACGCCCAGGGCGACGATGCGGGCGCCTCCGACTCCTTCAAGGAGGTGATCCGACTCACCAACCCGAAGCGCGCCCGAAGGCCCGATCCGGAGCTGCGCGAGCTGGCCTTCCTGCAGCTGGCCCGGATCCACTACCAGAACCGGCAGAACCGCTACGCCATCTTCTACTACGACAAGATGCCCTGGGGCGGGGCCAACTGGCTGGAGGGGCTCTGGGAGGAGTCCTACGCCTACTACCGGCTGGGCGATTACGAGAAGACCCTGGGAAACCTGCTCACCCTCCAGTCGCCCTACTTCAAGGACGAGTACTTCCCCGAGTCCTACGTCCTCAAGGCCATCGTCTACTACGAGAACTGTCGCTACCCCGAGTCGCGGCTGGTGCTCGAGACCCTGTCCTCCATCTACGAGCCGGTGTTCGACGAACTGACCCGCCTCACCGGCACCCCCCAGCCCGCCGCCGCCTACTACGACTTCGTGGGGCTCGACCAGCGGGACGGCGCCGCGGTCTCGCGGAAGATCCGCAAGCTGGCCTTCACCGACCAGAACGTTCGCCGCCTGGTCGAGTCGGTGACCGAGGTCGAGCACGAGAGGGACGAGGGGATCGGCGGACGCGGGCCGCAGTTCCGCGACTCGCCCCTGGGGAAGCGGCTCGTCCAGCAGCTCGCCGCCGAGAAGAGCGCGCTGGTGCAGGAGGCCGGCGCCCGGACCCGTGCCACCCTGGAGTACGAACGCGACCAGCTCCGGGCGCTCCTCGCCCAGGCCCTGCGGATCCAGATCGAGGTCTCTCGCAAGGAGCGGGAAGCGCTCGAGGGCTCGCTCGCGGCGGGGTACCAGGTGGAGGTGGTCCGCGACCTCAAGTACTCCTACGCGGTGTCCGACGAGCACCTCTACTGGCCGTACGAGGGCGAGTTCTGGCGGGACGAGCTCGGAACGTACTCCTACACTCTCACCAGGGGCTGCAAGGACCGCCTGCCGCGGTCCCAGGAGAAACCCGCGCCGTCGGCGGGCCGCTAGAAGCGGGGAGAGTCGAGTGGCGAGGAAGCGAGAGCCAGCGGCGCTTGGGCCCCGGGTGCGGATCGCCCTTCTCGCCCTACTCGCCTTGCTCGCCGCGGGGACCTCCCGCGGCGCCCCGCCCGCCAAGTCGAAGGACGCCGATCTGGGGGTGAAGAGGTCGGTCGCGCCCGACGCCTCCCTGGGGGGGAGCCTCGAGGCCCAGAAGAAGGCCCCCGGGGCGGCCGGCCCGGCCCTCGATTTCGATACCTTCCGGCGCGGGGTGGAGGTGGACATCTCCCAGAAGCGTCGCGAGGAGATCGTGAGCCTCCAGAAGCTCATCAAGCTCGGGGGCGGGAGCGACGAGGAGACCGCGAGCTGGTACTTCCGGCTCGCCGAGCTGTTCTGGGAGGAGTCGCAGTACTACTTCTTCGAGGCCAACCGGCGCGATGACCGGCTCATCGAGCTCGGCACCCGCGGCGATCCGAAGGAGATCGACCGGCTCATGGCCGAGAAGAAGGCGCTCGAGGACGAGCAGAAGAAGCTGCAGGCCCAATCGGTGGCGCTCTACAAGGCCATCATCCAGCGCTACCCGAGCTATCCGCGGCTCGACGAGGTTCTCTACTTCCTCGCCCAGAACCTCCAGAAGCGCAATCGCAACGACCCCGAAGCCCTGAAGGCCTACCGGGCGCTCATCCAGGGGTACCCCAAGTCGCGTTACGTGCCCGACAGCTGGATGGCGTTCGGCGAGTACTACTTCGAGCGGGCCAACAAGGTCGATCGGAGCCAGAACCTGCAGCGCGCGCTGGAATCGTACAAGCACGCGGCCGAGTACCAGGAAAGCTCGGTCTACGGGTAC
Source organism: Anaeromyxobacter sp. (assembly GCA_035686075.1). Lineage (GTDB taxonomy): Bacteria > Myxococcota > Myxococcia > Myxococcales > Anaeromyxobacteraceae > Anaeromyxobacter. The sequence continues at coordinate 56,630 of DASRZU010000002.1, read as the reverse complement.
GCCCTCTACAAGCAGGGCTGGGTGCACTACAACCTCGGCAACTGGAGCGAGGCCCTGGAGCTGTTCCGGGCGGTGATCTTCTTCGGGGAGATGCCGACCTCGACGGTGGCCCAGGATCGCAAGCTCGCCCTGGTGAAGGAGGCCCGCAAGGACTACGTCCGCACCTACAGCCACGTCGGGTCGCCCGAGCGCGCCCAGGAGGAGTTCCACCGGGTGGGCGGCGAGGCGGGCTGGTGGGACATGCTGAAGTCCCTGGCCGGCCTCTACTTCGACGAGGGCAAGGACCGCGATGCCATCCTGGTCTACGCCAGCCTCATCAAGGCTCGGCCGGTCTCGGTGGAGGCTCCCTTCTTCCAGTCGCACATCGTGACCTGCGTGGCGAGGCTGGGGCGCAAGGACGCGGCCGTGCAGCAGGCCCACGCCTTCGTGAAGCTGCTCCGCGACGTGGAGGCCTCGCCCGAGGGGAAGGACCCGAAGAACGCGAAATACCTCTCCGAGGCGCGGGCCGACGCGGAGCGGACCCTCCGCATCCTGGCGGTCCAGTACCACAACGAGTGGAAGAAGACCCGGGATGAGCCGGTGGCCGGCTTCGCGGCCGCCGTCTACCGCGACTACCTCGACGTCTTCCCCGCCGAGCCCCCCGCCTACGAGATGCGCTTCTTCCACGCGGAGCTGCTCTACGCCCTGGGGCAGTTCGAGGAGGCCGGCGCCGAGTACGAGGAGGTGGCGAAGGCGGACATCCAGGCGGTCGAGAAGAAGGAACCCCCCGGCAAGTTCATGAACGACGCGCTCGAGAGCGCGGTCTTCGCCTACGACCTCGTGGCCAAGAAGCTGGACGAGAAAGAGAAGGTGGAGCCGAGCGACCCCAAGAAGCGCATCCCCATGGCCCCGGCCCGCCAGAAGCTCCTCGCCGCCTGCGAGCGCTATCTGAAGTACGAGCCCAAGGGCGACAAGTGGGTGGAGATCGCCTACAAGGCCGCGAACCTCGACTACCGGCACAACGCCTTCGCCGAGGCGAGCGATCTCTTCACCCGGATCGCTCTCGACCACCCGACGCACGAGCTGGCCGGCTACTCGGCCAACCTGGTCCTCGACGCCTACAACCTGCTCGGCGACTGGCGCAACGTGAACGGCTGGGCCAAGCGCTTCTACGCCAACAAGGCCCTCCTCGAGGCCCACCCCGCCCTCAAGGACGACTTGGCCCGGGTCATCGAGCAGAGCGCCTTCAAGGTCATCGAGGAACGCGAGCGAGCCAAGGACTGGGATGCGGCCACCGACGAGTACCTCGCCTTCGCGCGGGACTGGCCCGCCTCGCGGCTCGCCGCCACCGCGCTCTACAACGCCTCCGTGGACCAGGTCCGGGCCGGCCGCCTCGACCGGGCGATGGAGGTCCGCGACCGCTTCTTGGAGCGCTACCCGGCCGATCCGCTCGCCCCCAAGTGCCTCTACGACAACGCCGAGGCGTTCGAGGCCATCGGCGACTTCGGCGAGGCCGCCGAGCGCTACGAGCGATACTTCGCGGGGTACCAGCGCCCCTTCTCGCCGGAGCCTAAAGCCTCCGCCCGGCCGGCTCGCGGCAAGAAGGGGAAGCCCCCACCGCCGCAGGCGCCCAGCGCGGCGGAGCAGGCCCAGAAACCCGCCTACGAGGAGAAGAAGGCGAACGACGCCATCATCAACGCCGCCGTGTTCCGGGCCGGGCTCGAGGAATGGTCCCGGGCCGAGGCTGACAGCCAGGCCTACCTCGATACCTGGCCCCAGGGGCCCGACGCCGCCCGCCTCTTCCTCTCGCTCGCCGACCTGTACCGGCGCCGCGGCCAGGCGCAGAAGGAGCTGGCCCAGCTCGAGGAATACCAGAAGCGTTATGCCAAGGACCCCGACGAGTGGCTCACCATCCAGGACCGGCTGGCCAAGCTCTACGAGAAGGGGGGAAACGAAGCCCTGGCTCGCCGCGCCTACGACCAGGGGCTCGCCTACTACCACCAGCACGCGGGCGCGGTGAACGACCGCGGGTTACCCCTCGTGGCTCAGGCGGAGTACCTGGCTCTCGAGCCCGAGTTCCAGGCCTACGAAAGAATCACCCTGAACGTCTCCCCCAAGTACCTGAAGGCCCAACTCCAGGTGAAGGCGAAGAAGCTGTCGCAGCTCGAGGCGGAGTACGGGAAGATCGTGAAGCTGAAGCAGGCCGAGCCGGCCATCTGCGCCCTCCACCGGATCGGGGTGGGCTACAGCCACTTCGCCCGCTCGCTCTACGACAACCCGGTCCCGCGCGAGGTGAAGGCCCTGGGGAAGGAAGGGCTCGACGAATACAAAGCGCAGCTGGCCCAGGTGGCGGACCCGCTGGAGAAGAAGGCGGTGGAGGGCTACCAGCTGGCCGTGGACGCCTCCAGGGAGTACGGCGTCACGAATGCCTGCTCCCGCGATTCCTTGGAGGCCCTCCGCAAGGCGAAGCCCGGGGCCGACGAAGGGCCGCTCGAGCCGTTGCCGGCCTTGCCCCAGGTGGCCCTGGCGGATCGGCCGACGGGGTACGGCTTCATCGAGACCCTTCAGCCGCCCGTTCCCCCACCCCATCCCGCCGCCGTCGCCCCGGAGCCGCTCCCCCCGCTTGCCGGGCGAGCCGCGCCCAAGAAAGAGGAGAGCTCGGCCACCAACGATCCGCAGCGGCGAACCCCCGACCCGGACCAGACGCTCCCACCCCGGCGCAAGGGCGGGGACGACGAGGAGCTCTTGCCGTGATCCGCTGGCGCCGCGCCTTCCTTGTCTCCGTGCCCCTGGCCCTTCTGGCCTGCGCCGGCGCCTCGAGCGGTCCGGCCCGGCCCTCCTCACCTTCCGCCGCGGCGCCCTCCCCGGCGGCCAGGCCGTCCCCCTTGGCCGGGGCCCCTGCCGCCCCCTCCCCGGCTCCCCCCGTCTCGGCGGTGGGCGTCACTTCGCTCGAGCAGCTCCCGCCGCGGACCCAGCGGCTCTTCGCCGAGGCGGTGCAAGCCCCCAAGGACCTGGAGAGGGAGAAGCTCCCGCCCGACTGGGCCCTCGTCGAGCGCCGCTGGCGCGCGGTGCTCGAGGCCGTCGACCTGGCGGAGGCGCACTACAACCTGGGGGTGGCGCTCGAAGCGCAAGGCCAGCTGGCCGAGGCGCGGGCCGAGTACGAGCGGGCGCGCAGCGAGAAGCCCGGGCTGCGCCAGGCCTCGGTGAACCTCGGGGTGCTCGACGAGAAGGCGGGCGATCTGCGCGGGGCCCAGGCCACCTACGCGGCGGTGGTACACGACTTCCTCGACGACGCCCGCGCCCGGGAACGGCTCGGGGCCCTCTACCTCAACGCCGGGCAGCTCGACCTCGCCGCGAAGCTGGCGCGCGAGGCCTTGCTCCGCGATCCCCGGTCGGTAGCCGCGAACAAGGTCCTCCTCCGGGTCGCCGCCCAGCGGAACCAGCTCGAGCTGGCCAAGCTCATCGCCCTCCGCACCGCCAAGCTCGACCCGGCCGACCCGGAACTGCCCTTCCTGCAGGGCGAGATCTTGGCGCGCGAGAAGGACGAGGCCGGCGCGGAGGCGGCGTACAAGAAGGCGCTGGATCTCTATCCGCGATTCGTGCCCGCCCGCTCCGCGCTCCTCAGGGCGGCGCTGGCGCGGGGCCGCTTCCCCCTCGTGGCCGAGCACGCCAAGGCGCTCCTCGAGGTGACGCCCGCGGACCCGGCGGTGGAGCTCGCCCTGGGGATCGCCCTGCGCCATACCGGCAAGACCGAGGAGGCCCTCTCCGCCTACGGCCGTGCCGAGCAGCTCTCGGGGGACAAGCTGGCCGAGGTCCACCTCGCCCGCGGGCTCCTCTTCATGCAGGTGCGCAACGAGTGCGAGCCGGCGCTGGAGGAGTTCCGCCGGTACGCCCAATTGGCCGGGCCGATGGCGGCCACCGAGTCGCCGGTGCTGAAGCTCGAGCGGGAGTGCGAGGGCATCCTGGACGAGAACAAGAAGGCGCTCGAGGCCGCGCGGGAGATGCAGCGGTCGGCCGCGGAGAAGAGGGCCGCGGCCTCGGGTGGGCCGGAGACGACCTCCGCCGCGGCGGAGAACGGAGGTGCTGGGCCTACACCGGCACCGGTCGAGGTGCCCTGACCGCCCGTTTGCGCGGGCCGGCGGCTACGCCCGTCCGGTGGGTGGGTGTTAAGCTCGGAGGAACGAGGGTTTCGAACATGCGCGGGCTCCTCTTCGTCGTGGTCCTTTCCGCTCCCCTCCTCTCTCGCGCGGCCGACCCCCCGCCGCCGCAGGGCGCGGCCCAGCCGAGGGTCGAGTACGAGAAGAAGACCGTCATCAACTTCGAGGAGGACACCATCGAGGGGGACCTGAAGCGCCCCGACGGCGAGTACGTGGAGGCCCGCAAGCGGGTCGATCACAGCAACCTCATCCAGATCCGCGAGAACTGGCGCGACAAGGTGATGCAGTCCTCGGGGGATCTGTAGGAGCGCTCGGGGGAAGCGCCGGTCCATGGCCACGCCCATCACGCTCAAGGTCTTCCGGGGGAACGAGCTCGTCCGCACCGAGCAGTTCACCCGCGAGATCATCAAGATCGGGCGGCTCGCTTCCGCTCACCTCGTCCTCGACGACGAGCGGGTCTCGCGGATCCACTCGGTGATCGAGGTCGCCCCGGATGGCGCCGTCTCCATCATCGACATGGGGAGCGCCGAGGGCACCTTCGTGAACGGGAAGAAGGTGAGTCGGGGAGCGCTGCGGGCGGGCGACCAGATCACCTTGGGCGGGCTCCGGATCGTGGTGGAGGGGCCCGGGCCGGAGAAGGGGGCTCCCGCCGCTTCCCCCGCCCCCGCGCCCGCACCGTCGCCCCGGCCGGCGTCGGCTCCTGCGGCGGCCGCGCCGCCGCGCAACGGCACCGCGCGCACCCCGGCCGCGGCCGCCTCCCCCGCCCCCCGAGCGGTGGGACCTGTCCCGCAGCCGGCCGCCGTCCCGAGCGGCCCGGTCCGGGCGCCGGGGCGCCGGTTGGTCCGCCCCCGCCCCCTCCCGCTCCGCCCGGCCGAGCGCGCCCTCGAGGACCTCTCGAGCGCCGACGAAGTGGGCGTGGAGCTCCGGCTCCTCTGGGGAGGCTCGCTCCTCGAGGCCGCGACCTTCGTCCGGCCCAGGGCACCGGTGCTCGTGGGGAAGAGCTCGCGGTGCGCCCTGCGGGTGGAGGGACTCCCCCAGGGCGAGTTCCCCATGCTCCGCTTCTTGGGCGGCGACTACCAGTTCGCTTTCGGCCAGGGGATGACCGGCGTCCTGGAGGACCGGGCGGGCCGCACCGCCTTCGGCGAGCTGGTGCGCTCGCGCCGGGCCGCCACCGACGAGAAGATCCCCGGGGCCTACTGGATCCCCGTTCCCCGCGCCGGGGCGGTGCGGGCCGACCTGGGGGGCCGGCTCGCCATCGAGGCCCGCCCCCGCCGACCGCAGCGGGTCAAGGACCCGCCCTTCTGGGAACGGATCAACTACCAGTTCTTGAACCTGTTCCTCATCTTCTTCTTCCTCGGCTCGGTGTTCGTCGTCGCCGCCAACAACTTTCCCTACGACACCGACGTGAGCGCGGACGACCTCTTCAAGAACCCCTCGCGGATGGCGAAGTTCATCATCAAGGCCCCCGAGCCGCCCAAACCCAATCCCGCCGAACCGGGCGCGAAGAGCGAGGAGAAGAAGGACACGGAGCCCGGCGAGATGGCGGAGAAGCACAAGGGCGAGGAAGGCCAGATGGGCAAGAAGGACGCGCCCCGGACCAACGCTCGCTCCGCGCCCCGCGCCATCGATCCCAATGCCAAAGATGTGGTCAAGCGCTCCGGCCTCCTGGGCGCCCTGGGGCGAGGAGGGGGAGGCCTCTCCACCGTGTTCGGCTCGGGCGGGCTGGGCGGCGACCTTCGGGGAGCAGTGGGCAACATGTTCGGGCCGGTGGTGGGCGACAGCTACGGCCTGGGCGGCCTGGGCATCCGCGGTTCGGGATCGGGCGGAGGCGGGTCCGGAGAGACCATCGGCATCGGCGCGGTGGGCACCAAGGGGCGGGGCGGGGGGCTGGGGAGCTACGGCACCGGGGTGGGAGGGCTGGGCAAGAAGAGCGACCGCGACGTGAAGGTCGACACCGGCAACGCGGTGGTGATGGGCTCCATCGACAAGGAGCTCATCCGCAAGGTGATCCAGGAGCACGCCGCCCAGATCCGCTACTGCTACGAGCAAGAGCTCGCCCTGAACCCCCGCCTGCAGGGCAAGGTCTCCATCAAGTGGATCATCCAGGCCGACGGGAGCGCCACCAATCCGCAAGTCGAGGAGGGCGCCACGACCCTCGAGGACGCGAAGGTCCAGGAATGCATGATGTCGCGCATCACGAGCTGGCAGTTCCCGAAGCCCAAGGGCGGCGGCATCGCGGTCATCACCTACCCGTGGATCCTGCGCGCCTCGGGCAACACCGAGTGAGGGAGTCCGTCGTGAAGCGGATTTTGCGGATCGTCGTCGCCGCCGAGCTCGCGCTGGCGGCTTCGCCCCGGGCGGTGGCCCAGGACGCGGCCCCGCCCCTCCAGGAGAACCCCCACGCAGCGCACTTCAACGACGTGGAGCGCGGCACCTACCTGGCCTTCGATGCCGGCTACCTGGGGTTCTTGAAGACGCCCACCCAGGACCCGGCCCAGTACCCCTACGCGGGCTCCTCGGGCGGCAACGCGGGGGGAATGCTCCTCGCCCTGTCGATCGGCCGGGACCTCTCCTCCCGCTTCGCCCTCGCGCTCGTGCTCCAGGGGGGAAACGAGCGGGCGAGCGTGAGCTACGGCGCGTTCAGCCTCTACTCCGGAGGCCTCGACGTCCGCTACGCCTACTACGGATCCAGGGACCGCAACGACTGGGAGCGGTTCTTCCTCTACCTGCACGCCCGCGGCACCTACGGGGTCAGCTATCCGAAGGGGCTCTTCGCCACCCACGAGTTCATCGCCCAGGCCGGCCCCGGGCTCGAGTACTACACCCGCCTCCGCCACTTCTCCGTCGGAGCCGCGGTCGACTACGTCTACGCAGCCGAGGCGAAGGCCAGCGGCTTCGCCATCTACCCAACGCTGCGGTACACGTTCTAGAGATAGCGGGTGGTATCGGGGAGGCGCCGGTCGGGAAACATCTCGCACTCCCCCTTCGGCGGCCCCGGGGCGCGAGCGAGGGCCTTCGACCGAGCTTCCCTCGCGCTCCGCCCGCCCGGGCCCCTCGCTTTCCGATGTAGGCAACCGCCTGTAAGGGCTCGACTTTTGGCCGGTGTCAACATTGACCCCCCGCCGGAACGGGTCCTATACTCCCGAAGTCACTCCGCTTTCCCGCGGACCGCACCCCCAGTGAAGCAAACTTGAGCGCACCCACCCTGGACGAGCAGATCCGAACGCACCTCGAGACCCTCGAGGCGGCTCCTGGCGACGTCCAGGCGTTCGACGCCCTGGTGGGGCTGTACGAGTCGACGTCCCGCTACGAGGACCTCGTTGCGCTCTACGAGGCGCGTGCTCGCTGGGTTCCCGCCACCGCGCTCCTCGCCCGGGCCGCGACGCTCGCCGAGAAGAAGCTCCGCAACGTGCCTCGCGCCGAAGCGCTCTACCGCCAGCTGCTGAGGCTCGACCCGACCAACACCGAGGCGCTCAAGTCGCTCTGCGACCTGCTCGAATCCGAGGAGAGCTGGCCCGCCCTCGCGTCCGTCCTGGAGCAGGCCGCGACACACGCCCCGGCCCCGCGGGAAGCGGCCCGCCTCACGCTTCGCCTCGCCCGGGTCCACGAGCAGAGGCTCCTGCGCCGCGACCGTGCCGCACTCCTCTATGTCCGCGCGCAGCGGCTCGATCCCGAGCTGGTCGAGGCACGGGTCCGGGCACTCGCCTGCTTCTTTGCCCTGCGCCGCTTCGGCCAGGCGAAGAGGTTGCTCGACGGGGCGCGGGAGCACGGTGCCGAGCCCCGCACCCTCGCGGCCGAGTACGCCAAGCTGGGCGCGGCGCTCGTTGAGGAGCCGCTCGAGCATGGCCTCGCCATGGACGCCCTCATCGAGGCGCTGGCCTTGGACCGCAACGCCCCCGGAGCGACCGAGGCGCGCGAGCGGCTCAAGAACGTGCCGCGGTCCTGGCGCGAAGAACTTTCCCGGATCGAGGCGGCGGCTGCCGCGGCGCACGACCGGCGCATCGCCGCCACCCTGAACCTGCGCATCGCCCAGCTGCACGCCGCCTACGATCCCGAAGGTCTCCCCCGGGTGGTGCAGCGGGTGGAGAAGGCCTGGGCGCTTTCCCCGGGAGCCGAGGCCGCGCTCGAGGTCCTCGACCGGGTCTTCTCGGAGCGCGGCGATCACCGCGGCCAGGCCGACGCCCTGGCCCGCCTCGCGGCACAGACCCGCGACCGCGCCGCCCAGGTCGCGGTGCTGCTCGAGCTGGCCCGGGTGGAACTGGTGCGCTTCGGCGACGGCGAGGCCGCCCTGGACGCCTTCCACCGGGCCCTGGAACTCGACCCAGCCAGCGAGGTGGCGGCGCTGCAAGCGTTCGAGCTGGAGGTCGACGCGGGTCGGTTCACCGACGCCCTGGAGACCCTGGAGCGCCACCTGGCCGCCACCCCCGAGAAGGCGGCTCATGCCGCGCTGCGCACCCACGCGGCCACTCTCGCCCGCGATCGCCTGGGCGACCCGGTCCGGGCGCGGCGGCACCTCGAGGCTGCCTTGCGGGCCGATCCGGGGTTCGGTCCGGCCGGCCAGGCCCTGGCGCCCCTGTTGGCCGATGCGGGCGAGTGGCAACGGCTCTCCGAGGTGCTGGACGTTTCGGCGCGCTGGGAGCGGGATCCGGCCGAGCGCGTGCGCCTGCTCGAGCGGATGGCCGAGGTGCAGCAGGACCGGCTGGGGCGGCCGCGCGATGCGCTGCGCACGCTCGCCCGCGCCTTGGCCGTGGATCCGGGGCGGGCCGCCACCCGCAAGGCCATGGAGGGGGCCGCGGCGCGCGCGGATGCCTACCTCGAGCTGACGCGCGCCTACCGGGCCGCCGCCCGCTCCGGGGGCGCCGATCTCAAGGCCCGCAAGAACCTGCTCCGGCGCCTCGCCGAGATCCTCGACCGGGACCTGGGGCAGCCCGAGGAGGCGGTGCGGGCGTGGCGCGAGCTCACCGAGCTCGACCCGGAGGACCGGGGAGCAGCCGCGGCACTCGAAGCCTCCATGGCCCGCGCCGGCCAGCAGGAGGAGCTGGCGCACGCCCTCGAGGAGAAGCGCGAGCGGGCCACCGGTGCAGAGCGGCTCTCCCATACCGCCAAGCTGGCCAGGATCTTCGCAGGCGCGGGCGAGGTGGACCGCGCCATGCCGCTGTGGCGCGAGATCTTGGCCGAGCGTCCCGACGACGAGGAGGCGCTCTGGGGCCTGCACGCGTCGCTCGAGGCCCGACCGGGGACGCGCTCCGCCGAGGAGCGGGTCCTCGTCCTCACGAGGCTCGCCCTGAGGCGCAAGGGCCACCCCGAGCGCGCCGCCCTGGAGCTCGCTCGCGCCGAGGTCTTGGCCGAGCAACTGGGCCGGCTGGGCGAGGCGGCTGGGGTGGCGATCTCCCTCTTCACCACCGGCGGGCTCGTCGCCTCCCAGCGAGCCGAGGCCGTGGCCCTTCTCGAGAGGCTGGTCGCCCGGGGGGTGGATCCTCTCCGGATCGCCCAGGTGCTCGCCCCCGCTTACGCGGCCGCGGGCGATACCGCCAAGCAGGTGGCGATGCTGGAGCTCGTGGCACGGCGCCTTCCGCCCGACGCCGACGCTCGCGAGCGCGCCCGCTACCTGCTCGACGCCTCGTCGCTCCGGGCCGAGCGGCTGGGCGACCCGCGGGGTGCCCTCTCCGACGCCGCCCAGGCCCTGCGTGTCTGCCCCGACCACGCCGAGGCGCGGCGCCGCTGCGAGGATCTGGCGCGGGCCGTGGGCGCCCTCCGCGAGCTCTTCGCCCTCCTTACCGGGGCGGCCCAGGAGCTGGGCTCGCGCCCCGAGGAGGAGGCGGCGCTCCGGGCCCGGGCCGCCGCGGTCGCGGAGGAGGACCTGGGCGCCTTCGACGAGTCCGCCGAGCAGCTGTCGCGGGCCGCCGCCCTCGTGCCGGGGGACCCGGGCCTCCTCGCCGCCCAAACCCGGGTGGCGCTCGCCGCGGAACGCTGGGAGGAGGCCGACCGGTTCTTGGCGGAGCGGGCCCAGGCGGCCGTCGGTCCGGAGCGGGCCGCCCTGCTCGGCCAGCGCGCCGAGGTGCTGCACGAGCGGCTCCGCGACCCCGTTGCCGCCGCGGCCGCATGTCGCGAGGCCCTTGACCTCCTCCCTTCGGGGCCAGAGGCCGGCGCCGCGCCGGCGGGGCAGCGGGCGAGACTCCTCGGGCTGCTCGCCGCTGCGCTCGGCGACGCCGGCGACACCGCCGGGCGTGCAGAGGTCCTGGCGCGCATCGCAGCCGAGGTGGGTGATCCCGACCAGGCGGTCCGCGCGGCGGTGGAGAGCGCCAAGCTGCAGGCGGGGATGGGCCATCCCCGACAGGCGGTCCTGGAGCTTTCCGCGGCCCTGCGGGCCCGACCCGACGACCCGGCCACGCTGGCCGCCCTGGAGGACCACCTCGAGGGAGCAGATCCGGACGCGGCGCTCGTCGCGGCGGGATCGCTGGCCCAGCACCCGGACCCGCGGCGAAGGCTACGGGCGCTGACGGTCGAGGCCCGCCTCGGCCAAGACCCCTCGGCGCGCGCCGCCTCGGCCCGGGCCGCGGCCCGGGTGGCGGAGGGGGAGCTCCGCCAGGCGTCGGTGGCCTTCTCCCACCTGGCACAGGCCGCCCGCGAGCTGCCGGGGGACCCGGGCCTGCGCGCCGAGCTTCGGCGGGTGGCGGGGGAGGCCCAGGAGTGGGAGGCCTGCGCCCAGGTCCACGACGAGCTCTGGGAACGAGCCCTGCCCGAGCAGAGGCTCCCCATCGCCCGCGAGCGGGCCGCGCTCAGCGAGGCGCGCCTCGACCGCGACCGCGCCGCCGAGGCCTGGGGGCGGGTCCTGGCCGCTTCCCCCGGAGACCGGGAGGCTCTCCTCGCCCTCCGCCGGATCCACCGCGCGCGCGAGCGCTGGGGTGAGCTGTGCGACGTCTGCGCCGAGATCGCTCGCCGCGCTTCCGAGCCGGCCGCCCGGGAGGACGCGCTCCGCGAGGAGGCGGCGGCGTCCGAGACTCGGCTCGGCGACCCGGCACGGGCGGCGCTGGCCTGGTCCGGGGTGCTGGAGATCGCCCCCCACGACGCCGAGGCCACCGCCGCGCTGGAGCGGCTCTACGAGCAGCTCGACCGGCCCGAGGCGCTCGCCGGCGTCCTGGAGAGACGGCTCTCCCGCGGGTTCGACATGGCGGCCGCTGCCCGCCTGGCCGAACTGCGCCGCAGGCGCCTCGCCGATCCTTCGGGCGCGCTGGCCCTCCACGCCGAGATCCTCCGGCGGGATCCGACCCGTGGTCCCTCGCGCGATGCCCTGGCCGAACTTTCCGCCACCCCCGGCCCGGCCGGCCGGGAAGCGCTCGAGGTCCTGGACGTCGCCCTGCGCACGACCGGCGACCACGCCCGTCGCGTGTCGGCGCGGGAGGGGCGACTGGAGGCGATCGGGGACCCCGGCGAGAGAGCGCGGCTCCACGCCGAGCTGCGGGCGGTCCTGGAGGCCGACCTCCACGAGCCCTCCCGGGCCTACGCCGCCACCTGCCAGGCCTTCAGGGAGGGCGGCCCTGCCCGCGCCGGTGCGGCCGAGGATCTGGTCCGGCTCGCTCGCGAGCTCAACGCCGAGGGCGACCTGCCCGATCTCTACGCCCAGGCCGCGAGGGGAGTCGACCCGGAGGAATCCCTCTCGCTCCTCCGCCGGTCGGCCCGGCTCCGCACCGCCGCCGCCGCGGTCGAGGCCTGGAAGGAAGTGCTGGCCCTCGCCCCGGACGACGAGGAGGCCTTGGCCAAGCTCGAGGCGCTCTATGCCCAGAGCCGCTCGGGGAGGGAGCTGCTCGAGGTGGCCCGGCGGCGCGCGGCGCTGGCGGGCGGCGAGGAGCGCGTGGTGCACCTCCTCGAGGCCGCCGCCCAGGCCGAGGCGCTGGGAGACCCGACCGCCGCCGCGGACGCCTACCGCGAGGTGCGGACCGTCGATCCGGCGCGCCCCGAGGCGCTGGCCGGTCTGGAGCGCATCCTCTCCCAGGGCGAGCCGGACGAGGAGCTCCTCGAGGTGCTCGCGGCACTGTCCCTCCAGGCGGTCGGCCCGACGCGCACCGCTCTCCTCCTTCGCCGCGCCGGGCTGCTCGAAGCGGCAGCCGATCCCCGGCGCCCGGTGGAGGCCTACGCCGAGGTGCTGGCCGAGAGCCCGAAGGAGGCCCAGGCGGTGGCAGGGCTCAGGCGCCTGCTCGGTCGACCGGACGCGCGCGACGAGGCCGCCCGTCTCCTCGAAGATGTTCTCCGGGCCACCGGCGATGCCCGCGGGCTGGCATCGCTGCTCGAGGCTCGGCTCGGCTCGGCCGACGACGCCGAGCGGCGGCCGCTCCTCGCGGAGATCGGAGCGCTGCATGAGCGGCTGGGGGACCGGCCGGCCGCGTTCCGCGCCAAGCTCCGCGAGCTCCTCGAGGCCCTCGGCCGCGGCACCGACGCGCCCGGTGCGCGCGCCGATCTGGAGCGGCTGGCGGCCGCCACCGGCGCCTGGGAGGAGCTGGCCCGGGCCTTCGAGGGGGCGCTCTCCGCGCCCTTGCCCGGCGCGTTGGCGCTGGAGCTCAAGCGGCGCCTGGCGGTCATTCACGGCGAGCGGCTGGGCCGGCTGGACGAGGCCGCGCGCTGGTACGAGGAGGTGGCCAAGGATTCCCCCTCGGCCGAGGTGCTGGGTGCCCTGGCCCGCGTCTACCGCCGGCTGGGGGCCAGGCGAGAGCTGGCCGCCACCCTGGGCCGGCTCGCGGAGGCGGCGCCCGCTCCGGCGGCCCGCAAGGAACTATTGCTCGAGGTGGCGAAGATCATGGCTGAACAGCTCGCCGACCGCGACGGAGCCGTCGCGTCCTACCAGAAGATCCTGGCCGTCGACCCCGAGGACCCGCAGGCGCTGAGGCTCTTGGGGAAGCTTTTGGGCGCGGCGGAGCGCTGGGACGAGCTCGCCGAGGTGCTCGGGCGCGAGGTGGCACTCGCCGACCGGCAGCCCAACCTCTTGGCCGAGGCCGCCGAGCTGCGCTACCGCCTGGGACGGATCCGGCACCAGCGCCTTGCCGACACGGAGGGGGCGCTGGCGCTCTACCGCGAGGTGCTGGAGAAGGTTCCGAAGCATCCCGCGGCCCTGGCCGCCCTCGAGGACCTGGCCCGCGGAACCGGGCCGGTCGCACTCGAGGCCGCCCTCATCCTCGAGCCCCTTTACGCCGACCACGGCGAGCACGCCAAGCTCATCGAGACCCTCGAGTCGCGTGCCGCAAACGAGACCGACCCCGGACGGCGGGCCGCCCTCCTGCGTCGGGTGGCCGAGACCTACGCCGGCCCGCTGCGGAATCCCGAGCTCGCCTTCCTCTGCGCCGGCCGGGCCCTGGCCGCCGACCCCGACGCCAACGAGTCCCTCGACCTCGCGGTGAGGCTCGGGGAGGTGGCGGCCTTGCCCGAAGAGCTCTCCGCGCTCCTTGCCGAGAACGCCGATCGGGCCCATGAGCCCTCTGCTCGGGCCGAGTACCAGCGCCGCATCGCCCGGCTCACGCAGCGTGACCCGGCCGCGGCGGCCTTGGCCTGGCAGAGGCTTCTCGACATCGTTCCCGAGGACCGGGAGGCCCTGGTGGGGCTCATCGACGCCCTGAAGGGCGGACCCGACCCCGACGGTCACGCCCAGGCCCTGCGGCGGGCCCTGGCCGTCGAGGACGAGCCCGGGGCCCGGGCCTACCTGCTCCGGGAGCTCGCCGCCGTGCTGGATGAGCGGCTCGCCGATCCGGTCGGGGCCCTCCAGGCGGCCCGCGACCTGCTCGAGATCGTCCCCGCGGATCGCGAGGCCCTCGCGCGCCTCGACCGGCTGTGCCTCAGGACGGAGCGCTGGGTGGACCTGGCCGACGTCCTCTCCCGGGAGATCCGGGCTGGGGAGGAGGGCGGCGGGGACGCGGCCGCGCTGGCCGGGCTCAGGCAGCGGCTGGCGGAGCTCAAGGAGACGCGGCTACTGGACCGCGAGGGCGCGCTCGCCCTCTACGAGCAGGTCCTCGAGGCCCGGGCCGATCACCCCGAGGCCATTGCCCGCCTCGAGGGGATCCTCGAGAAGGACCCGGGCAACGCCCGCGCCGCGCGGGCGTTGGAGCGGGCCTACGCCGCCGGGGGCGATCCCGCCCGTCAGGCGGCCGTCCTGGAGCTCCGGGCGGGCGAGCGGCCGGACGCGGCCGAGCGCAAGGCGCTTTACCTGGAGCTCGCCGACCTCCGGGAGAAGAAGCTCGCGAGCCCCGAGATGGCGTTCCTCGCCCTCTGCAAGGCGTTCCGCGAGGATCCTGCGGACGCGGCGGTTCGGGCGCGACTCGAGGCGCTGGCCCTCTCGAGCGACCACGAGGAAGAGCTGGCCGCGGTCCTCGAGGACGAGATCGACCGGCTCTCGCCCGCGGAGGCCGCCCAGGTGGCGCTCCGGCTGGGCCAGCTCTACGAGGAGAAACTCGGCGACCCGGGCCGCGCCGCCCTCTTCCTGCGGCGGGCCCTGGCGCTCGACACCGGGACAGGGCCCGAGGTGCTCCCCGCCCTGGAGCGGCTCTACCAGAAGCTCGAGGCCTGGCCGGAACTCGCCGATGTGCTCTCCACCCGGGCGGCCACGGCCTCGCCCCCGGAGCGGGTCCAGCTCCTCCACCGGCTGGGCCAGCTCAGCCAGGACCGGCTCTCCTCCCCCGACCGCGCGGCCGAGGCGTACGAGGGGGCGGTGGCCACCGACCCACGACACGTCCCGTCGCTCCGGGCGCTGGAAGGGCTGTACGAGCAGGCCGGGCGCAGCGAGGACCTGTTCCGGAACCTTTCCGCACAGCGGGCCGCCGCGAACGATCCGGGGACCCGGGAGCGCGTGCTCGCGAAGCTCGGAACCCTGGCGGCGAGCCTCTCGCGCCTGGACGAGTCGGTGGTGCTCTTCAAGGAGCTCCTCGCCATCCGCCCCCGCCACGAGGGGGCGCTGGCCGCCCTGGAGGACCTCTACGAGCGGCTCGAGCGGTGGCAAGACCTGGCGCAGCACCTCCGCCTCCGCATCTCCGCCACGGTCGACCGGCGCGAGATCGCACGGCTCAACGACAAGCTCGGTCAGGTGCTGGGCACGCGCCTGGGCGATCCCAGCCAGGCCATCCAGTCCTACAAGGCGGTGCTCGACTCCGACCCGCGCAACCGCCGCGCCCTCGAGGCCCTGCGGGACATCTACGCCATGCAGGGCGATCAGGACGGCCTCACCGCCGTCTACCGGCGCCTCGTGCCGTTGCAGGAGGACGCCACCGGCGTGAAGCGGGTCCGGCTCGAGTTGGCCGAGGCGCTGCTACGCGGCGGCCAGAAGCGCGAGGCGGTCGAGCAGGCCAAGCTCGCCTTCGACATCGAGCCGCACCGGGCCGACGAGCTCGTGCGCATCGAGGAAGTCTTCCGGCAGGGGGGCGCGGCGGCCGAGGGTGTGCGGGCCGCCGAGGCCCGGGCGGCCCTCCTGGCCGCCCAGGGCGGGCCGGCCGAGGCGGTCCCGGCCTGGGTGGCGGTGGCGGAGCTGTGGCGCGCCCAGAAGCGGCCCGACGCCGCCGCCGCCGCGCTGGAAAAGGCGCTCGAGCTCGAGCCCGCCAACCAGGCCGCTTTCGACGAGCTCCGCGTCGCCCATGCCGAGGCGGGCAACTGGCGGGCCTGGTGCAGAGCCTGCGACCTCTTCGCCCCCCAGCTCGGCGATCCGGTCGAACGGCTGGCGCTCCTCAAGGAGGTGGCGAGCGTTCACGAGAAGAAGCTCGGGCAAAAGGAGATGAGCTTCCTGGCCTGGTGCCGTGCCCTGTCCTTGAGACCCGACGATCCGGAGGTGCTCGCGGAGTCCGAGCGGCTCGCCGCCGAGACCCAGGCGTTCGACGAGCTCTCCGCCGTCCTCGAGCAGGTGGCCGACGAGGCGCGCGGCTCGGTGCGCGCCAGGGTTCTCGTCCATCTGGGCAAACTCCGCGACGAGCGGCTCGACGAGCCCGACGGGGCCGAGGCGGCCCTCCGCCGGGCCCTCGAGGCCGAGCCCGGGAGCCCGGAAGCGCTCGAGGCGCTCACCGCGCTCTTCGGCCGACGCGGCCGGGTCCGGGAGCTCGTGGTTACGCTGGAGCAGCGGCTCGAGGCCACCGCCACCCTGGAGGAGAAGAAGGCCCTCCTCCTCGATCTGGCCCACCGCTACGACGCGGACCTCCACGACGTCGACGAGGCGATCGGCGCAATGCGGCGCCTGCTCGAGCTGGACGGCGCCGACGCGGACGCCCTGGAGGGCCTGTCCACCCTGTACCGGCGAGAACAGCGCTGGAGCGACCTCGCGGGGGTGCTGGCGCGCGCCCGGGATCTCGCCTCCACCGAGGAGGCGCGCATCGGCTGGCAGCTCCAGATCGCCTCCCTCTTCGAGAACGAGATGGCGGACGACGAGGCGGCGGTGGAGGGCTACCGCACCGTGCTCGGCCTCGACGACCAGAACGCCGAGGCGCTCTTTGGCCTGGAACGGCTCTACACCAAGCTCGACCGGTTCGCCGAGCTGAACCGCGTCTACGAGCGGCAGATCGCCCTCGCCGCGGACCCACGCGAGAAGACGAGGGTGCTGGGGAAGAGCGCCGCCATCCACGAGGAGAAGCTCCACGACCCGCGGCTGGCCATCGAGAAGAACGAGGCCATCCTCACGTTCGACGGGGGGAACCTCCCGGCGGTGAAGAACCTGGAGCGGCTCTATCGGGCCGAGGCCATGTGGGACCGGCTCATCCCCCTCCTCCAGCACCACGTGACGCTGGTCCAGGACCGTCGGGAGCAGGTCGCCCTGGAGGTGGCCATCGGCGAGGTCTTCTGGAAGGAGCTGTCCCGGGTGGACCGGGCCGAGGCCACCTTCAATCACGCCCTCCAGCTCGACCCCGACTCTCGCCAGGCGGTGTCGGCCCTGGGCCGACTCTACGAGCGGAGCGGGAACTGGAACCTCGCCCTGGACATGCTCCGGCGCGAGGCCCGCATCGCCGGCGGCGCCCAGGACGCCGTCGAGATCCATGTCCGCATGGGGGCGATCTTCGAGGATATGCTCCTCGATCCCCAGAGCGCCAAGGAGGCCTACGGGCGCGCCCTTCAGGCCGACCCGGGCCACCTCCCCGCCCTCCGCGCCCTGAAGGCCATCGCCGAGCGCGAGCACGACCGCGGCCGGTACCTGGAACTTCTCGTCGACGAGGCCCGATACGCGACCGACCCGGCCGAGAAGACGGAGCGCTACACCGAGGCCGCGCGGATCACCCAGGAGGAGAAGGAGGATCGCGAAGGTGCGGCCCGACTCTACGAGGAGGCCCTGAAGCGCACCCCCGGGTACCTCCCCGCCGCCCGTCCGCTGTCGGAGATCTACGTGGCGGAGCAACGCTGGTCGGAGGCCGAACGCGTCCTCGACACGGTGGTGGAAGCCCTCGAGGCGGGCGGCGACCCGAAGGAGCTGTGCCGCCAGTCATACCGGCTCGGCTACGTGGCCGAGAAGCTGTCCAAGAAGGACAAGGCGCTTCCCGCCTACCGGCGGGCCTACGAGCTCGACGCCACCTACCTCCCCGCCCTGGAGGGGCTCGGAAACCTGCTCGTCCGCGAAGAACAGTGGGAGGAGGCGCTCCGCATCTTCACCACCATCCTCATCCACCACCGGGATGCCCTCACCGACATGGAGGTGGTGGAGACCCACTGGCAGATCGGCGAGGTGGCCGAGAAGCTGGGCCAGAACGACCGAGCCCAGAACGCCTTCAAGAAGGCGCTCGAGATCGATGCCCACCACGAGCCCTCGCGGCGGAGCCTGGTCCGCCTCCTGGAGGCGGCCGGCGACTTCGAGGGCGCGGTGGAGCAGCGTCAGCGTCTCTTGTCCTTGCTCGAGGGCCAGGCCAAGCTCGAGAACCTCGTGGCCATCGGGGAGGCGTGCCGCGACCGGCTTCGCGATCCCTATCAGGCCATCGACGCATTCTTGGGAGCCTCGCACATCGACCCGACCTCCCTCACCGTGACGGAGGCCCTCCTCGGCCTGTACCGCGACACCCGCCAAGGGCAGAAGGCCGCCGACGTCCTCGGCCAGATCGTGGCCCGGCCCGAGGTGCAGGCCGACCCGCAGCGGGCCGCCAAGCTCCACCTTTCGCTCGCCCAGATCCTGCGCGACGAGGTGGGGGACGAGAACGCCTCCCTGGCCCAGCTGGAGCGCGCCCTCGACAAGAACCCGCGCCTCGTCCAGGCGTTCGCGGAGATCGAGGAGACCCTCACGAAGCGCGAACGCTGGTCCGAGCTGGAGAACGCCTACGTGAGGATGATCCAGCGTCTCCCCAAGACTCCGGACGCCGCCCAGGCCCGCCTGGCGCTGTGGAAGACCCTGGGCGACTTGCACCGCAACGTGCTCCGGAACGAGGAGGGGGCCCGCACCGCCTACCAGGTGGTGGCGCGCTCCGACCCGGAGGACGCGGCGGCGGTGGAGACCTACGCCGAGTTGGCCGCGAAGAAGCCGGGGGAGGAGAGCGAGGCCATCGGCGCCTACCGGCAGCTGCTCAAGCTGGGTGCCAAGCAGACCAAGGCGGCCCAGGCCCTGGTGAAGCTCCACGCCACCCGCCGCGAGTACGACCGGGCCTACTCCGCGGCGCAGGTCCTCGTGAGCCTCCTCGGCGTGCAGACCGGCGAGGAGGTCCAGGTGGTGGGGCGGCTTCGCAAGTTCGCCCGCGACCAGGCCGGCCGCTCCCTCGACGACGAGCTGTGGGCGCTCCTCCGACACGAGCGCGTGAACGGCCCCTTGGCCGACATCATGACCTTGCTCGCGCTCCACGCCCGCCCCATGTTCGTCCAGAAGGAGAAGGACCTCGGGGTGAACCCGAAGAAGGACGAGCTCGACGTGGAGCAGTCCACCCTCTTCTTCGCCAACATGTTCAAGTACGTCCAGCGGACCCTGGGCATGAAGGGGCACCGGCTCTTCAAGAAGGCCGAGGTGACGGCCGGCCTGCAGTTCGTCCCCACCGCGCCCCCGAGCTTCCTCGCCGCCGACGAGATGTTCGAGGCACGGCCCAAGAAGGAGATCTGGTTCGCCATTGCCAAGGCGATGGCCTTCGCACGCCCCGAGCTCACCATGGCGCGCCTCATGCCCCACGACCAGCTCGACGTGGTCTTCCAGGCGGCCTGCTCCGTAGGGACCTCCCGCTTCGTCGTCACCGCCGATCCTCACCTGGTCGAGAAGCTCAAGCGGGAGCTGGAACGGACCTTGCCGGAGGGGGTGCGGAAGAACACCCTGAAGCTCTTGGCCCGCGCCTACTGCGACGTCCAGCACCCCGGCGATGTTCGCTCCTACCTCGACGGAGCAGAGCTCACCTCCAACCGCGTCGGCGCCCTCTTGGCGGGCGACCTCGAGGTAGTGCGCGCGTCGGTAGTGGCGGAGAAGGCGCAGGTGTCCAAGCTCCGAGAGGAAACCCGGATACGGGATCTGTGCGTGTTCTGCGCCTCCGAGGAGTACGCCACATTGCGCGAACGGCTGGGGCTCTCCTGCGTCGTCCCTGGCTGACCGGATGTCTCACCTTCCTTGACGCTGCGCCTTTGCGAAAACTAGGATCTGACCGGGTTTCGAGCTCATGAAATTCTCCTGCGACCGCTGTGACGCGCAGTACATGATCTCGGACGAGAAGGTCGGTCCGAACGGCGTCAAGGTTCGTTGCAAGAAGTGCAGCCACGTTATCCTGGTTCGCCGGTCCGCCCAGAACGAGGCCGCGGCTCCCGAGAAGCCGGCTCCCCAGGCCGCTCCCGCCCCGGGGGGAGCGGGCGAGGGGCTCGACGCGGAGCTGGGACAGGCATTCGACAACGCCTTCGGCGGCCCCGCCAAGACCGCTGCGCCGCCCCCGGACCTCGAGGCCACGCAGGCGGTGTCGCCCGAGGAGGCCTCCCGCCTCGTCGCTGCGCAGAGGTCGGAGCCGGCAGCCACGGAATGGTACGTCGCCATCGGTCAGGCTCAGGTGGGCCCCTTGCCGCTCCTCGAGGTGCGACGCAAGTGGGAGATGGGCGACATCGGCCCCGACTCGTTGGTGTGGCGGCCGGGCATGGGCGACTGGGCTCCGCTCACCGGGGTCTCCGATCTGTCCGCCTACCTCGCCCCCGTCGCCCGCGCAGCGGCGCGGGCGCGCCCGGAACCCTCAGCCCCGGCGGGGGGTAAGGCGGGGGCCGCGCCCACGGCCTCGGCAGCCGAGCCCCCGCGAGCGGACGTCTCCTGGAAACCCGTCGGCGCAAACGCGCTCGCCGCCCTGGCCAGCGAGGAGATGGCCGGGCGACCGTCCGAGCCCCGGCCCGAGGCGAAGCCAGTGGTGAGCGCGAAGTCGATCGTGGACGGACTCCCCGAAGGCGGTGGGGTGGACCCGACCGGCGCCATCCCGCTGCAGATCAAGGCGCTCGAGACGACCGGAGAGACTCCGGCGCAGAAATCCTCGGTGGCGCGCGGCGCCGAGCGGATCCGCAAGAAGCGCAGCTCGACCCGGGCGCTCGTGACGGGTCTCTCGTTCGTCGCCGTCCTGGGGGTCGCCGCCGCCGCCTACTTCGGCTACCGCACCTACCTACTCCCCAAGGGTCTTTCTCCCGCCTCCGTCCCAGCGGTCGCCGAGAAGTCGGCCACCTTGCCCGAGGCCTCCGCCCCCGTCCCCGAGAAGCCCATGGCCGAGCCCGCGCCCAAAGCCGAGGCGGCAGGGGGGCCCGCTCCCGCGGCAGTGCCGCCCGGGCCGGCGGCGACCCCACCCGCGACCGCGGAGGCGGCTTCCCCGGCGACCGCGCCTCCGCCCCCGCCCGCCGCACCCGCGCCCGCCGAGAAGCACAGGGCCAAGGAGCCCGCTCATCCGGCGGCCCACGAGCCCGCCCGCACGGCTCACAGCGAGAAGAAGCCGCGCGAGGCGCCGCCTCCCAAGGCTGAGCACACCGTGGCACGCGCGGAGGCCGCGGCCCCGCCGGCCGCGGCCGCGACGACGGCGGTCAAGAAGAAGGGCAACGATCTATTGGACTTCGAACCGAACGACCCGGCCCTCGAGGAAGCGCTCGGAGGGAAGGGAGGAGGCAGCCGCTCCGTCTACGTGCCCCCCGCGGCGAGCGCCGACGAACTCCCCGAGCGGGTCAGCGACTCACAGGTGAACGAGACCATCATGACGCGCGTCACCGCTCTCCAGGGGTGCCTCGCGGACAACAAGTCGGGCGGGTCAGGCGTTCTCAAGATGAAGTGGTCCATCGCCCCGGACGGGTCGGTGCGAGACCTGAAGTGCATCTCACCGGAGAACGCCAACACACCATTCGCGGCGTGCGTCTCGGACGTGCTGAAGGGGCTTCGGTTCCCGAAGACCGTCCAGGGCCGCCCCGACGTGACCTTCCCGTTCAAGTTCTGAACAACCGAGGCGCGACCCAAGGTCGCTCACCTTGACCTCGCCCGGGCGCGCTGACATCTTTTCGCCGCCGGCGACGTCGGCCGGCCACACGAGGTGACGTGACCCTCGAGATCCGCGCAGCCCGCCCAGAGAACGTCTACCGCCCGCTCGAGCGCTTGGGGGTGGCAGAGCTGGAGCAGTTGCGCCTCCTCCTCCGGGGTGGGTCGGTCATCGACTGGATGCGCCTCGACTTTCACGACGTCGCCGAGGTCGAGGACTTCCTCCGCCTGAACCTCTTCGATCTCGATGACCCGCGCGACGAGCGCCGGGTACGGGCCATCCTGGGGCAGGCCGTGGAGTACCTCCGCACCGCCTTCGGATACCGAGTGGCGACGCCGGTGGCCGAGCCGGAGGACCTGAGGACCCTGTTCCTCCTCGCCTCGGGGGTGGCCGAGCCCCACCGGTACCGTCGGATCGCCTGCGTGGTGCTGAAGGTCATGCACGTCATCCATCACCTGGAGGCGCGCGAGCTCTTGTTCCGGACGGCCATCCGCGAGGCGGACCTGTCCGAGCGGATTCACCGCCGGGTGCTGGGGGAGGCGGGGCGGATGAAGGCGCTGGGTCTGCCGGTGGTCGAGTTCGCCGGGTCGACGAAGAGCCGCGGCTCGCTCGTCACGAAGCTCCTCGCCAAGAAAGAGTCGGTCGCGGCGCAGGTGTTCGACCGGGTTCGCTACCGCATCATCACCGAGACCCGCGAGCAGATCGCTCCCGTGGTCCACTACCTCACCCGGCACCTCTTTCCCTTCAACTACGCGGTGCCGGGCCAGACCCAGAACAACCTGATCCACTTCCAGGATCTCTTGACCGAGCACCCGCGGGGCCCCGAGGTGGCGGCGGGGATGCAGCTTCCACCCGACCTGGACCGCAGCGACCCGAGCGCGGGCCGCAATCCGTTCAGCGGCAAGGACTACCGCGCCCTGAACTTCGTGGTGGACGTCCCGGTTCGCATCGACGACCTCATCTCCCCGCTCGACCCCATGGGGGACGATCTGGGCCGGATCGTCTTCACCCTGGTCGAGTTCCAGGTCTTCGACCGCGAGACGGCCCATCGCAACGAGGCGGGAGAATCGTCGCACGACCGCTACAAACGCCGGCAGCAAAAGGAGGTCCTGCGGCGTCTCTCCCGCGGGCTGGTGGTGCCCCGCCGCAGGAAGCGAGGTGAGCCGTGAAGGAGCCGACCCGAGCGAGCCCGCAGGACCGGGGGGAGGTCGAGGTCCGGGGCACCTGCCAGGTGTGCGGCGCCTCGGGACCCGTCATCGCCGTGCCCGGGGCCCCGCCACCCAATGCCTTCTGCCCCCGCTGCGCCATCGAGTACGGACAGGCGGCCGTGGACGAGGAGGGCCCAGTCGAGTAGGGGAAGTGCGCTCCACATCATAACGTTCCGGAAGGACCGCCATGCCAGCGCCCTCGCCGTCGAAGGTCGCCGCGGGGCCCCTCGGCCGGACCCCGCTCTCGGCCGTCATCATCACCCGGGACGAGGAGCGGGACGTGGGACGCACCATCGGCGCGGTCTCCTTCGCCGACGAGGTGCTCGTGGTGGATGCCTCGAGCACGGACGGGACGGTGGCGGTGTGCCGATCCCTCGGGGCCCGCGTTCTCGAGCACCCATTCGACGGCTACGGCCCGCAGAAACGGTGGGCCGTTTCCCAGGCGGCGAATGATTGGGTGCTGTGCGTCGATGCCGACGAGGTGGTGACCGCCGAGCTCGCGGCCGCCATTCAGCAGCTCCTTGCCTCGGGAAGTCCACCCTGCGTCGCCTACCGGTTCCGTTTCCTCACCGTGTTCATGGGCCACCCCATGACCCACGGACCCATCTCGAGGCGCCTCCACGTCCGGCTCTTCGACCGCCGAAGAGCAGGCTGGACGGACCCGCCGGTCCACGAGCGGGTCGTGGCCGACGGGCCGGTGGGCGAGCTCCCGGGCGCCGTGGTCCACTACACCGTCCGCGACCTCTCCGACAGCGTCGCCAAGATGGACGCCTACTCCACCCTCGGAGCCTTGGACCTCGTGCGGCGAGGAAAGCGGCGGGGCGGCCTGGCTCTCGTCTGCACCCCCCCCGTAGAGTTCCTCAAGCACTACTTCGTCAGGCAGAACTTCCGGAACGGGATGCCGGGCCTCGCCTGGTCGTTCATGAACGCCGTGGGGGCGACCATGAAACATCTGAAGGCGCGGGAGCTGGAGGCGGCGGGCGGCACGAGGTCCCGGCAGGCCTGACCTTGACCGGTCCGGCGGACCTCTTCCTCGGACTATGCACTGGGCGAATCCACGATCGATCGCGGCGCCGGCGGGGGGAGGTGCAGCGCTCGTGAGCCGGCCGCTTCTACCCCAGGCCTTCCTCGGCCCCGTCCCCGCAGACGGGAAGGCCCGGAGCGCCGCCCTGGTCGAGATCGCGCTCCGCTCGGCCATCCGGGGCAGGGGCCCCCGTCCCGCGGATCGGTGGGTCGCATGATCTGGTTCGCCCTTGCCGCCGCGGCCCTCCTCCTACTGCTCCATTTGGAGCTCTCCATCTTTACTCCGCTTCCGCGCCGCGCCCTGCGGGTGCTCATGTACCACCGGGTCACACGCGAGAAGGGCCTGCGGTACGCGATCCCGGTGGATGCGCTGCGGCGCCAGATCGCCTGGCTCAAGGGGAGCGGGTACACCCTCGTCTCGCTCGAGCAGGTGCTCGATTCGGTGGAGCGCGGCACCTCGTTGCCCGACCGCGCCGTGCTCCTCACTTTCGACGACGGGACGGCCGACGCCTTGGACCTGCTCCACCCGCTGCTCCTCGAGCTCGGGGTGCGCGGTGCGCTCTTCGCCATTCCGGGCTTCGCAGGCGCGGACCGGGAGAAGGGGGGAGGGCGGGCGCTATACCTCGACGGGGCCGGTCTGCGGACGGTCGCCGCGACGCTCGAGATCGGCCTGCACGGCCACGAACACCGCGACTTGAGCGCGCAGTCGCCGGCCGAGGTCGAGGCCGAGCTCCGCCGCGCCGCCCACTGGCTGGGCGGAGCGGGCGTACCCTTTCTCCCGGCGCTGGCCTATCCCTTCGGCGCCTATCCGCGCAAGGACCCCGCCCGGCGCGTCGCGTTCCTCGCCGCGGTCCGCCGGGCCGGCGTGCGCGCCGCCTTCCGGATCGGAAACCGGGTCAACCCTCTGCCGCTTCGAGAGCCGCTCGAGATCTGCCGGACCGAGATCCGGGGGGACGAGCCGTTCTGGGCTTTTCGCTTCAGGGTGAGGTTTGGCCGGCGCAAGGCGTTCTGATGGGAGAGCTACCCCGCCGCAGCCACGAACGAGACCGAGTCGGTACCATCCGTCCACTGCTCGTAGTGAAGGAGCCGCGCGGGCAGACCGCTGGCGCACAGGGCGGCGTGGATCGGCGCCACGCCGCAGAGCCTTCGCCGCTCGTCGTCCTGGACCGCCTCCCGATGGAAGCCGGCCGCGTCCCCGGCGACCACGCGCTCCAAGGTGCGCCGGTCGGCGGCGGCGAGGAGAGCGAGTTCCGGGGCCGAGGGCGGCCGGGAGTCTCCGTAGGAGGGACCCACGTGGGCCAGGTCGGCACCGGCGAGCCAGCACACGCGCCGGCCCCGGACGGCCCGCTTCAGGGCGGAGTGGAAGCGCACCGTCGCCGCCTCCGGGTCGCGCAGGTGGGAGATGCTCGAGCAGAGGACCGGCAGGACCGTGAAGGGGCGCGGCACGAGGTGCGCGAGGAGGACGAGCTGCAGCTCGATCGAATGCTCGTCGCGGTGGGCCAGCTCGTCCCCGAAGAGCTCCTCCTCCCCCAGCTCCGAGGCCAGCGCCTCGACCACCCTTAGATCGGTGGGGACGAGCCCGAGCGGTGTCTCCTGGTCGAGGCGAGTCAGGGTGAAGAGGTGGGGGGGGCTGGCGTGAGCCGTCCCAAACACCACGAAGAGCTCCGCCTCGGCAGCGGCGAGCGCGCGGTAGGCGTGGGCGTAGCCGGCCGCGCCCCGGGCGTAGTCGATGTGCGGAGCGATGATGAGCCTGACCTTCCCGAGCGCCGGGGACGGGCCGCGGGGAGGGCGGAGCCAGGCGTCCAGCGCCGTCCGCAGCTCGGCGGGTTCGGCCGGGTAGACGGTGCCCGCGCAGGCGGGGGGACGAGCGCGCTGAGCACGGAACCTCTGTAGCGCCCCCCTGCGCCGGGCCTCGCGGGCGGGCCCTTCGAGAAAGCCAGCCTCCTCGAGCGCCTCGACCAGGGCCGAGAGCTCCGAGGCGGCGAGGGGGGCCCCCCAGGCGCGGACCTGGGCCAAGAGCTCCACGGCGGTGCGCGTGCCGTCGAGCTGGGCGGCGACAAAATGGGCAGCGGGAGAGAGCCCGAGCCCGTCCAAGGCGACGCCGGCCGGGTCGCGGAGCACCCTCATCCGCTCCCCGTCGTCGGAGGTGACCTCCCGCGACTCGACCGGGATCAGCCTCGGGCGCTCCCCGCTCACGGTCCCTAGCTTACTGCCCGGTGGCCCAAGTTTGCTGCCCCGCGAGGAGGGACTTCGTCACCGCTTGTTACGCCGCCGCGCCTTCTTCCGGGCTTGGCGCTCGGCCTTGCGTTTCTTGTTCCGGGCGTCGCGCTGCCTCTTCGATTCGACGGCGATGGGCTCGGGGGCGTAGCCCATGAGGCGGGCGCGGGCCATGGCGCCGGCGGACATGGGCGGCGTGTACCCCTTGGGCAGGCCCGCCGCCTGGGCCGCGGCCCGGGGGTCCAGAGGCCCGGCCTGCATGGCCCGCTCGACCAGGTCGGCGTCGGGGCCGAGCACGTCGTCGAGACCCTTCCCCTGAAGCTTGCGAAGCTGCATGAGCTGTTTCACGCCGGGCAGGCGCGCCAAGAGGCCGGGGGCGTCGCCGATCTGCCGCATCACCCCGCGCATCGCCGCGTACTGCTTGAGGAGGTCGCGCAGGTCCTTCTCGGTGCGCCCCGACCCCTTGGCCACCCGGCGGATCCGGCTCTCGGTGATGGAGTCCGGGCGCTGCCGCTCGGATGGGGTCATGGAGTCCACCATGGCAACGATCCGCGTCAGGGCCGCGTCGTCGAACTGGAAGTTCTCGGGCAGCTCGCCGAACAGCGGAAACTTCTCCATGAGCTCGCCGAGCGGCCCCATCTTCCGGACCAGCCGGATCTGGTTCACGAAGTCCTCGAGGGTGAAGTCGCCGGAGAGGATCTTCTGCGCCTCGGCCTCGGCGGTCTCCTCGTCGACGTGCTGCTCGAAGTCCTTGACGAGACCCACGATGTCGCCGAACCCGAGGATGCGCGAGGCCAGCCCCTCGGGGCGGAACTCCTCGAGGCGGTCCAGCGACTCGCCCATTCCCAGGAACTTGATGGGCTTGCCGGTCACTTCCTTGATGGAAAGGGCCGCGCCCCCCCGGGCGTCCCCGTCGAGCTTGGTGAGGATGAAGCCGTCGAGCGAGAGCCGGCGGTCGAACTCAGCCGCGGTCTTGACCGCGTCCTGTCCGATCATCGCGTCAGCGACGAGCAGGATGTTCTCCGGCCCGACCGCCCGCTTGATCTCCTCGAGCTCCACCATGAGCTCCTCGTCGATCGCCAGGCGGCCGGCGGTATCGTAGATGACGACCTCCTGCCGGTCTCGGCGAGCGGCCTCGAGGGCGCGCCGGCACATCTCCGGGGGAGGGAGCCCGCGCTCGTGAAAGACCGGCACCCCGAGCCTCTGCCCCAGGACCTCGAGCTGCTCCACCGCCGCCGGCCGGTACACGTCTGCCGCGACGAGCAGCGGTTTCTTCCCCTCCTTGAGGTACCGGTTCGCGATCTTGCCGGCGGTGGTGGTCTTGCCCGACCCCTGCAGGCCGATCACCATGATCCCGGTCGGGCGGCCCTTCTCCGCGGAGCGAAGCGAGGCGTCCGCCGGGCCCATCAGGGCCTCGAGCTCGTCGTGGCAGATCTTCACGAAGTGGTCCTGAGGCGTGACCCGGAGGAGTCCCTTCTCCGTCTTCACCCGCGTCTCGACCACCTCGCCCAGAGCCTTCTCGCGCACCCTGGCCACGAACCGCTTCACGACCTCGAACGAGACGTCCGCCTCGAGGAGCGACACGCGGATGTCGCGGAGCGCCTCGTCGACCACGTCCGCCGTGATCTCCGTGCGACCCTGCAGCTTGTTCCGTGCTGCCTTGAAGCCCTTGCTGATCGTCTCGAGCACGTCGTCCGATCCCGAAATCCAGTTACCGGGGCCCCAGGGGGGCCGGGTCCGCGCTTATAACATGCCCATGCTAAGGTTTCCGCCCATGGAAGAGGGGCCTCGCTTCTTCACGGTCGAGGAAGCCAACGGGCTGGTCGGGGCCCTGGAGATCGAGTTCGGCCGCGTGGCCCGGGTCCGCTCCGAGCTGGCTCCGCTCATCGCGTCGTTCGGGGCGGAGCTCGCCACCGAGATCCTCCAGGAGAAGAGCGCCCCCCCACCCGGCCGGGAAGGGGACGCGCGCCGGCTTGCCGCCCTGGCGGGCGAGATCAGCGGGGCGGTCGAGCGAATCAACGCGATGGGGTGCCTCGTGAAGGACCTCGAGGCGGGGCTCGTCGACTTCTACGCCGTGAAGGACGACGAGCCCGTCTTCCTCTGCTGGCAGTTCGGGGAACCGAGGGTGACCCATTGGCACACGCTCGACGAGGGGTTCGCCGGGCGGAAGCCCATCGAAGGGCTCGAGGCCCAGCCGCCGGCCTACATGAACTGACCGGCTCGTGCCCTTCGCCTACTTCGCACGCCTGAGCCGGCGGGACCAGGCCACCTACCGGAAGAGCGACGCGACCTCGACGCTCTCGGTCCCCGGGGTCGAGGAGCTTTGGCCTGTGGCGCAAGACCTCCGCGTCGCGCTCATCAAGGAGGAGGGCGAGGCCGTGGCCCGATCGGCCTTCGCGGTGTGCGCCGGGATCTGCCGGGCGCTCGGCGCGCGCCCGCCCCGCCTCGAGGTCCACGCGGTCCGGCCGCGGGGCAGTACCCACGAGCTGCACGGGTTGTACGTCCCGGAGCCCGACGGGGGCCAGCCGGCCACCATCCGGGTCTGGATGCGTACCGCGCGCAAGGGGAGGGCGGTCGCCTTTCGGACCTTCCTCAGGACCCTCCTGCACGAGCTCGTGCACCACCTGGACTACGAGCTCTTGGCCCTCGACAAGTCGTTTCACACGGAGGGCTTCTTCCGCCGCGAGTCGAGCCTGTTCTGGCAACTCGTCCCGGGTTCCGTACCGGCCGCTAGGTCGAGACCGTCAGATCGAGCGTGATCTCCAGGTTCAGGACCTTCGAGATCGGGCAGCCGGCCTTGGCGGCCGCGGCAGCTTCCTCGATCTTCTTGCGGTCCGCCCCGCGGGCCTTGACGGTCGCCCGCAGCTCGCTCCGGGTGAGGACGAGGTTCTCGAAGGTCACGGTGCTCGTCGCCTCGACCGATTCCGGGGTGATGCCGCGCTCCCCGAGCTGCGCGGAGAGCGCCATGGCGAAACAACTCGCATGCGCCGCGGCGATGAGCTCCTCGGGGTTCGTGCCTGGCGCATCCTCGAACCGAGTCCGGAAGCTGTACTTCTGGTCCCTGATGGCCCCGCTTGCCACGCTGAAGGTCCCGCGCCCCTCCTTGAGACTCCCCTGCCACGTCGCGTTCGCGCTTCGCTTCATGCCGTCCCTCCTGGCCTGGGATCCGGCTTATGCCGGGCCCTGTCGCCGGGCCCGGCCACGGTGGGGCGCCCCCCCGGTGCCTCGCTGGAACCTGATCCGGAAGAGAGACTAGGGGACGGGCTGGCCGTGCACCCTGGCGACGATGCCGTCGAACCAGTCGGCGATGCCCGCGCGCGCGTCGTCAGGCCCCTGATCGTATGCGCTGAGGTGCTTCACGAACAGCAGGGCGGACACGCCGTCACCGGCGTCGAAGACGTCCACCGAGCCGGTCTGGATGGGGATGTAGTTCGTCCCGGAGATCTTCTGCAACCGCATCCCCACCTCCTCCGGGGCATCGGGAGT
This sequence comes from Anaeromyxobacter sp., assembly GCA_035686075.1. GTDB lineage: Bacteria > Myxococcota > Myxococcia > Myxococcales > Anaeromyxobacteraceae > Anaeromyxobacter. Next base: position 27,179 of record DASRZU010000002.1, on the reverse strand, counting down.
ACCCGCGGCCACCCCGCCCCGGTAGGCGATGGTCCAATACACCCGGAACAGGGCGGGTCCGGCCGAGTAGTCGATGGCGAAGGTGATGGGGAAGCCGGGCTCGGTGGCGCCGTTCACCACCCAGTCGGTCCCGTGGATCCGGTCGACGACCGGGTCGGCGAGCGCCGTGTAGACGTCGGCGATGGGAGCGTGCACGTAAGCGGCCCCGTGGGCCCAATCGTAGGCGGGAATGGACCCCCCCGTGGTGTTGAGCGCCTCGGGGTACGAGTCGCCGTTCGAGGGAGCCGGGTAGGCGAGGTCGGTCACCGGCTCGAGCGGCTCGAAGCCGACGGCGGGATCGAAGGGGGTGGGGGTGTTGCCGCGGCAACCTCCCTCGCACCCGAAGAAGGCGAGCGAGGCGAGGACCGCCGCGGCGCAGAAGGGCTGCATGGCCCTCTCTCGGTCCCGCCGCATCGGCCCACCTCGAGACTCGCTACTGCTTTGCGAAGTACAGCGCGGTCGCAAGTGCCGTAGGCCTGTGCGCCGCGTCGTGCCCATCGTTCGTACCGGACGTGTCGCCCAAGTAAAGCCTGTTGGGCGTGAAGGTGGTGTCGACGTAGGCCAGGTTGTACGTGGTGCCGGCGAAGGCTGGCGGGCTCGTGATCGTCTGGTCCACCTCGTAGGCGGAGACGGTCTGCCCGTTGAGCTGTACGTTCACTGGCGATCCGATCGAGAGCGTGCCTGACTGGGCAGGGGCTTGTAACCCGACCCCGCTGCAGTCAGGGGTTCCAAAACCCGTGGGGGTGGCGGTGAAGGTCGTGCCGCTGATGACGAAGGTCACGGACGTCGAGGTGCTCGCGTTGACCGGCACGCATCCTTTCCAGGAGCCTTGAAGCTCGTCCTGGAACGAGCCTCCGCTTCCGCCGCCCCCGCTTCCGCAGGCAAGGGCCAGTCCCAGGGTCGCGCATGCCGACGTGATCCGAAGAGTCTTCCGCATCGTGCACTCTCCTTCCGGGGCATCTCTGAGACTGCAGTATCGCACAGGGGGAGCCCCACGCGAGGTCGAATTGCGGGCCCCTCGGAGTCGGTCACGCAGCTTCGGGGCGGGCCATCCGCAGAACAAGTAGCACCCCCTAGCCTTCGCACGAAACGAAATCCTTTGAGTCTCGCAGAGAGAGGTCGAGGTGGAGGCCTAGAGGGACGGGGTCAAAGGCTAGGAACCGCTGAACAGGTATGAGTAGGTCACTGCAGTGAAGTCCGCGTGCTCACCGTAGGTGGAGATGGCGTAATTGGCCCACCGGCGAGTGAATGTGCCTTCCAGGCCGAGCGCGTGCGGGCCACCGACGCGGACCCTCAGCGCGGCCTTGCCGATGAGCAGGCCTTCGTTTCCCCCCTCGACCCCCTCGGGGATGAGGTAGGCCCTTCCCGTGAGGGCGAGCTCCACTCGCTTCGCCATCCATAGGCTGCCGTCTGCGAGCAGGAACCCGCCGTACCCGTAGCGGTAGTCGCGGTCGATGGTGGGCGGCACATAGGCACCGCCGGACCCGAAGGTGGCAGAGGCGAGGAGGGTGGCGTCGAGCTCGGTCGTCGAGGAGGGGTGGACCGAGAGGACAACCCCCGGCCCGACGCCGCTCTCGGTGACGCGGAGGAGGGTGGGCCCTCCGAAGTCGTACGTGCCGAAGAGGCCGTAAAGCATCGCCCCGTCCTCGCCAAGTCCAGCGCTGCCCGCGAGGATGAGGCCTCGGGTGGTGAGGAACCAGGTCGGACCGCTCAGGCTCGTAAGCTCGTTCCAGGGCGCCAGGGTCGTGGAGGAGAAGTCGAGTTCAAACACGAAGTGGTCGAACGGGATCTCCGGCTCGAGCTCTCCCGGGAGGCCGTGCACCAGGCGGACCGAGAGGAGCCCCGAGGGTGTGGCCCTCGCGTATCCGATTCTGGTCTCGGCGGTGCCCTCGGTCACCCCCACGGAGAAGCGCCCCACGTAGCTTTGGACGGGAGGGTCGGGATCGGCGATCTTGTCTCGCAGGACCACGGCGTTCACGGTGGCGGCGGGGGAGATGAGCGCCGAGCCGAACCAGCGGACGACTCCGGGGTTGTTCTGCCGGTCGAGAACCATGCGGGAGGTTCGAAAGAGCGACTCGCCCAGGATCGCCCCGGCGAGGGTGGTCGAGATCTGGTCGTTCGTGGAAGGCGGGCCGTTCTCTCCGCCGATCTTCCACCAGAGCGAGCCGGCGAAGTCGAGCAGGAAGGCCCCCCAGAAGTTCCAGCCCGCCGAGCGGGCGGCGCTGTGGAACACGGACCCCGAGTATGGGTGAAGCATCTCGTTGGTGCTGAAGTCATCGGAGTCGTACCACCATCCCCCCTTCAGGTTCGCCTCGATACTGCGGAAGGTAACGCGTGAGAAGGGATCGTTGAAGGCGTAGCGATCCGCGGCCCAGAGCCCGAGATTGAAGATCACGGTCTCGGCGATCGGGACGACGTAGCTCCGCTCCGGGAGCGGGCTGAGGGCCTGCGGCTCCACGGGCGGCGGGGCGGGGGTCGCTGTCGAACCCTCCTCCAAGAGGCCTTCCCCAGCGAGGTCGGGGGAGTCCGGGCCCGCGGCTCCAGGGCCGTCGTCGGCGCGTGCTCTTGACGTCCCGGCGAGGACGAGAGTCAGCGCCAGGAGCGCGCCGCGAGCCGCACCCGTACTCTGGGGTGATCGTCGTTCCAACACGCAGGCCCCCGGGCGGGCCCTTGCCACCCACCCGTCTCCTCCGCTCCGAAAACGGCCGGGCTCAAGGATACCGCGACGCCACTGGCCGGGGCCGTCGAAGGAAGGGGGTCGCGAACAGGGATGGTCGGCACGTGACGGCGGGGCCTGCTCGGCGCTAGTCTCGCTGCCATGACGGAGCCGGCGAAGCCAACGCAGACCACCGAAGGACGCAGGGGCATCCTGGCCGTCGGGAACCTGATCGTGGACAAGATGCACCGCATTCCGGTGTATCCGGCCGAGTCGCTCCTCGTCCCGATCACGGAGACCTCGTCCAGCCCGGGAGGCGGCGCCGTCAACGTGCTCTTCGACCTGGCGCGGGTCGATCCGAGCCTGCCGCTCTCGATCGCCGGGCTCGTGGGAGACGACGAGGACGGACGGTTCGTCCGTACACAGTTCGAGGCCCGCGCCATCGATACCCGACGCATCGGCACCGTACCTGACCGGCCCACCTCCTTCACCCACGTGATGATCAGCGGGGCCAATGCGACGCGGACCTTCTTCCACGGTCACGGAGCCAATAGCCGGCTCGGCCTCGATCACGTCCGCACGCTGGACGGTCCGGAGCGGATCGCGCACCTCGCCTATCTGCTCTTGCTTGAGGGGCTGGACGTACCCGACGATGAGTACGGATCGGGCGGCGCTCATGCCCTCGCCATTCTCCAAGGCAAGGGGTTCCGGACCTCGCTCGACGTGATCTCCGATCCCGATCCCGAGCGCTACCGGCGCTTGGTCGTGCCCGCGCTACCCCACGCCGACTACCTCTGCGTCAACGAGCACGAGGCCGCCGGTCTGACCGGGAGCGCCCCGGCCGCACGGGACGGCGCGGTCGACTGGGAGGGGGCGCTCGCACAAGCGACCCGCCTTCTCGAGCTGGGAGTCCGGGAGCTCGTGGCGATCCACTTCCCGGAGGGGGCAGTCGCGGCGACGAGGTCGGGGGAGCGCGGCCGGCAGGACTCCTACCACGTTTCCAAGCGAGAGGTGGTGAGCGCGCTGGGCGCTGGAGACGCTTTCTGCGCCGGGCTTCTGTACGGCGTCCACGAGGGGTATCCGCTCGCAGAGTGTCTCCGGCTGGGCGTGGCGCTCGCCCGTTTCAACCTCTTCGCGGCCTCGGCAACGGACGGTGCAGTGTCGCTCCCGAGGCTCAGGGCGCTCATCGACGTGAAGGAACGAGAGCTCGTCCGCCTGCGCGCGATCACCGGCGGGAGGTGAAGCGGGTCCCCTTTTGGGCCGGGCTCGCATCGAGGTCCCGGGGCTTCCCTCGCAAGTCGGAGCACTCATCGGAAGCCGAGCGCTCTATCGCACGAGACGGTCGCGAACCTGCCCGACGTGATCCTTCACCGTGTAGAGCATCTGGGCGAACTGGGTCGGCACCCGTAGCCGGTTGGCCCGGCCCTCGAGCTCGTCGAGCCGCCGCAGGAGCTCGGTTCGGTCGGCATCGGGACCGGCGGTCTCGAGTTCGTGCTCGATGAGCCGCAGCCCGCCGTAGAGGGCCAGGATCCGCTGTTGCATGAGGCTCCGGTAACCGTTGGTGAGGCCGTTGACCGCCGGGATGAGAATCCCGACGAGCGGGATCAGGAGGAAGAGCATGCGCTCCACCAAGACGGCCGCCCAGAACGGGAGGTGACGCTGGAAGAACGGGCGTCCAGACTTGTAGTAGCGGACGGCCTCGTCGCTCAGCGGAAACTCGATCGCCTCCGGACCTGGAAAGGTCCCGGCGAGGTGGAAGATGCCCGGCTGGGCGTGAGCCTTCGACGCGGCCTCGAGGAGCAGGTACTGAATGGCGTCGTGGACGTCGTCCCTCACGAGCAGGCTCGACTTGGGGGCGACGAGTTCCACGTCCGTGGGGGGAAGCCCGGCAACGAAGTTCCCGGTTCCGGCCGGGAGGGTGAGCTTGCGGAGGTCCGGGTTCAGGGCCACGAGCGCATCCGCTCGGCGGAAGCTCACGATCGAGACACGCGGATCGGCCACCAGGTGACGTACCACCGGTGACTCCCAGTCGGCGACGAGAGCCACGACATCGAGCTCGTCCCGGAGGAGCCGCTCCGCCGCCTCCTGCGGCGTGAAGCGGAACACTGGGCCCCGGTGACATCGAGGCCCGTGTGCTTGAAGAGCCGATGAACCAGCGCGTGGGTGCCGCTGCCCTCGAGGTCGAGCGAGATCAGCTTTCCCGCCACTCCCCCGACCGCGATCCCTTGCGAGGTAGTGCGCTCGGACAGCCACAAGGGCTCGTAGCCAATCGTACCGAGGCTCGCCAGCCCCGGCGCCTCGGCCGCTCCGGGTAGTCCCGAGATGATAAAGGCGGCGCTCACCCCGATTTCGGGTCGCTGAGCTTGGCCAGGTTCTCGGCGTCGCCGGCGGTCGGGACCAACTTGAGCGTCACCCCCGACCGAGCGAGGAGAGTCCGGTACCGCTCGCCGATGGCGGCGTAGGCGCTTCCCGGCGGGCCAGTGGCGAGCGCGATGGCCTTCGGGGGAGCGCCGAAGACGAGGAACGCCCCAGTGACCAGCACGACCAGCGCGACGAGCCCGGCGAGAAGGACGAGAGATCGCGGGAGAGTGCGAGGGCGAGGGGGCGGGGATGATCTCATGGCAGCCTCCGGGGCGTACTCGACCGCCTCTCGCCCTGCGCCAGTGGTCTTGGGGGTCCGGGAGAGTTTCCACTCTTGCCTTCACGGGCTCCCCCGGCGCAAGGTCCTCGTTCCGGCAGGCAAAACTCCGCGGACGGGTCATCGCGCGCTCCCTCCCGATTCCGTCGCCCAGGGAATGAGCACGATCTTGCCACCGAGCCCGCCCGCATCGATGCGGGAGTGGACCTCGCGAGCCGCCGAGAGCGGTAGCCGGTCGACGACGATGGGGTGGATCAAGCGATCGCGAAGCATGTGCAGCAGGGTAGACATGTCGGCCCTGAACTCGTCGGGGTGCGCTTCTCGGCGAGAGGTGATGCTGTAGAAGGCGGCCCGACGGCCGCCGAAGAGGACGGACAGGGCATCCCACAGCCTGAGCCGGGCCAGGCCAAGCGCAGAAGAGGCGACACCTTCCCCACCGATCGCCATCGTTTGAGAGCCATAGCCGACGAGCAATCCACCGGCTGCTAGGCAGGCAAACGATCGAGCGAAGTGCGCGCCGCCGATCGCGTCGAACGCCGCATTGACTCCGGTGCCCCTCCCGGGTTCCTCGGTGAGCTGACGCACCCTTTCGACGAAGTCCCCGGCACGGTAATCGATGGCGGTTCCGCCCAGGCGCTCGACCACGGCCACGTTCGCGGCCGAGCAGGTGCCGATCGCCTTGAGACCAAGGTGGCGCGCCAGGTCGAGGAGCGCGGTGCCGACCGTGCCCGAGGCCCCGATGACGAGCAAGGCCGACCCGGGTGCGAAGCGCCGGTAGCGGGTGAGCATCTGGAACGCGGTGAGGTAAGCGAGTGGGATGCAAACGGCCTCGCCGGGGTCGACCCCGTCGGGAACGGGGACGAGGAGACGGGCGGGCCGGATCGCGTATTGTGCGTACCCTCCGACGACGCAGAGATCGGCGACCACCGTGCCCTCGCGTGGCTCGTCCACGCCCGGACCCACTTCCTCAACGACACCTACGAGCTCGTAGCCCAGAGTGAGCGGGAGCGGTCCCTTCACGCCCAAGTAGCGTCCGCGTCGGATGAAGGTGTCGGTGAATCCGGTTCCGGCGGCGAGGACCTTGAGACGGACCTCGCCTCGACCGGGGCGGGGAATCGTCGATTGTTCCGACAGCTCCAGCACTTCGGGACCGCCGAACCGGCGGACTTCGACGCGCTGCCAGGACATGGGGCAAGTATACAGGTCGACCGCTGTGCGTCCCACCGGAGCTTCGCCGACGTCGGAACACGAGCGGCGAACCGACGCCGTTGCAGCCGACCGAAATCGAGCTCGCGCTGGCCTCCCCTCGGCCGTCTTAAGCGGACCGCGCCGCGACGGATCGCTGAGGTCCGCATCCGGTTTTCCGACTCTTCGAGGGCCTATTGAAGTCTCGCTCGCCTCGCCGGCCCCTTGCCCGGCCGGACGACGGAATGGGAGCGGCGCACAGGCTGTCTTGGCTCGGACCCGACGGCCTTCAGGCGGAGTACAAGATGGCGTCGCCCAAGGCATCGGTGAGCTTCTCGCCGCCGCTCTCGGAGACGACCCAGGTGTTCTCGATCCCGATGGCTCCCCGGCCCGGGAGGACGAACTTCGGTTCCACGGCGATCACCTGGCCGACAACAAGCGGTGCGGGCTGACCGGGAGCGAGCACCGGAAACTCGTCGAGCTCGAGCCCGACGCCATGGCCGACGAAACGGGCCTGATCTCCCGGTGGCCCCATGAACCGGTTGCCCAGGCCCGCCTCCTCCGACATCGCTTTCGCGCGCTCCCACAGGGCTTCGCCGGTCGCGCCGGGGCGCAGTCCACTTGCCACCTCCTCCTGGATCGCAAGCGCGACATCGAACGCGCGCAGGAAATCGTCGTCGAGGCGACCGAGGGAAGCGACTCGAGTCATGTCGACGACGTAGCCGCCGAATACCGCAGTCCAGTCGAGGAAGACGGGCTCCCCTCGCTTGATCAAGCGTTCGGTCGATCCCTGCGGGTAGGACGGATGCAGGCCGCCGCCGACCACCGGTCCGTCGAAGTACCCCGGCCGGGCGGCGCTGTCCCCGGAGAGGGCGAGCCCCATGAACAGCTCCGAGTTGAACCCGCGCAAGCGTGGACTGCCGAGACTGCCTGCCTTCCGCAGGCGATATTCGATCTCGACGGAAAGGTCGATCTCGCGCTGCCCTTCCCGCAAGAGCGCGGGAACCTCGGCGAGTACAGAGGCCAGGCGCCTGCCGCCCTCGCGCAGCGCTGAGAGTTCGGCGGGGGATTTGATCGAGCGTAGCTCGCGCAGTGGGCGCGAAATGTCGACGATCTCTGCCTCGGGTAGCTGGGAACGCCACCACTCGAGCGTCGCCGCCGAGACGCCATCGAGCGTGGTGCCGATGCGACCCCGGGCGCCGAGCGCGGTGGCGATCTCGCGCGATGGGGGAAACGGCCGCACATCGGCGATCGCGCTCTCCCCGCGCGCCCGGGCAAGGCTCTTTCGGATAACCAGGATCGGACTGCCGCTCGACGGCACGAACAGCGCGCCGTTCTGGCGGGTCGCGGCGAGGTAATAGATGTCCACCGCGTGCAGCAGGAGCGCCCCATCGAGGCCGCGGGCGCGGAGCATCTCCTGGAAACGACCCATCCGACCCACGTGCTCGGAAGTGAGTGTCATGCCGTCCCTCTAGCGCGCCGCCCCCGTCGTGTCTCGCTCTCGGCCTGCCATCGCCTCGCAAGGGAGAAGGCGGAAAGTCCCGAGCGGGCGGCCACCCTTCTCCGCCTCATCACTCCGCCGAGGGTTGGCTCGCGACGCCTTCACCTCGACAGGCGGGAGTCGGCGCCCGATTTCTGGAGGCCCCTAATCCCACGGGAACACGCTCGACAGGCCGGGGAGCGGGCAAGAGGTCTGGAGGAAGTCCGTGGCACCCGTGAAGAGCTGCACGAGGCCCGAGGACTGGCTGCCCGAGTAGCACCAGACCGCCGAGGCAGCGCCGCTGCTGTTGCAGACGCAGTTCGGGCAGTTCGGGGCGGCAACGACCGTTCCGGTCGGGGCAAACGCCTGTGCCGCCGCGATGGCCTGGTTCGCGGTGTGTTGATTGAGGGCGCCGCAGTCGTAGTAGTTCTGGCCGAGACCGTTCGAGTGCGAGGTCTGGCACGAGCTGCCGCAGCAAGCGGACCCGGCGCAGCAGGCCCCGGGTGCCCCACTCGAGTGGCCGCAGAGCACCGAGTGATCGGTTGGGCACGTGCAGGCGCCGGAGGCGCAGGTTGCAGCGGCTGGACAAACGGTTCCGCAGATGCCGCAGTTCTTCGGGTCCGACGACCGGTCGACGCATGCGCCCGCCCCCGATCCCGAAGCGGGGCAGAGGTCGGGGGCGTTCGCGGGGCACTGGCACGAGCCACTCAAACAGGACGCCCCCGATGCGCAGACATTCGAGCAAGTTCCACAGTGCGCCGGATCGGAGGCGAGCGAGACGCACGTCCCCGGCGTGGAGCCGCATACGTCGGGGAGGCCGCTCGGGCACTGACAACCGGCGCCTACGCACACGTCGTTGGTCAGGGGACACGCATTGCCGCAGGCGAGGCAATTCTTGGCATCGGTCGTAAGGTCGGTGCAGAAGGTCCCACAGTTGTCGGGCCTCGGAGAAAGGCACTGACAGGAACCCGCGCTGCATTGTGAGCCGGCGAGATCGCTAGCGCAAACGTGACCGCAGGTACCACAATTGGCGGCGTCGAGGGGGGGATCGACACACTCGGGCGAGGCGGAGGCCCCGCAGGAAGTGACGGGAGCAGAATTGCAGACGCAGGCGCCCGCGTTGCAGGTTCCCAGGCCACAGGCGTGCCCGCACTGGCCGCAGTCCGCTGCGCTCGACAGAAGGTCGACGCAGGAATGGCCGCACAAGCTGAGCCCGAGTGGGCACTGGCACACACCCGCCTGGCAGGTAGCGCCCAAGGGACTCTGCCGCAGTGGTCCCCGGATCCGTATCCTTACTGATTCACATGCAGCTTCCGCAATGGCTGTGGTCGGTCGCGGTGTCAACACACGACCCGAAGCAGTCGGTCTCTCCGGCCGAACACGGTGAGATCGTCCGGGGATCTTCGCCGCTCATCCTGCTGTTCTCGCAATCTTGCCGCTACTCGCCTGTCACGCGAGCAGCTCCGAGAGTCTCCGACCCTCCTAGAGCGATCTCGATCCCTGTAGCTCGCCCGAAGCGGTGGCTCGACCCCGTGTTGGCCCTGAGGCCATCTCCCCCATTCCGACGGCGGACCCTTCGCGTGCTGCCGCGCAGGAACTCTTCACGAGCCGAAGTGGCCCAGTCCTTCCTTTGGACGAGCGCCTTTCGCCCTCAACGTCGAGTGGAAAGGGAACGATGCCTCATCCCTCCTACCGGGGTGAAATGAGGAGTCCAAAAAAGGGCAGGAAATGGGTAGACAGAGGGGAGAGCGTGACGCCAAAATCACGGGAAAGCCAAGCGACTATGAGAGCTTGGGGCCGTGGCGGAACTGGTAGACGCAGGACTTTAAGTCCGCGACGCGGGTCGTCCTCCGTCAGGCGATCGTCATCCCAGAGGAGTTGGGGGGGCCGAAATCCTTGTTTCCTAGCGGGTTCCCCGTCGAGCATTAGGGCCGGCAGGCTTCGAACCTGCACGGGATTATAAGATCCCGGGGGATTTTAAGTCCCCTGCGTCTACCAGTTCCGCCACGGCCCCAAGTCATTGTAAGTCTTCGTATTTCTGGTGATCCACGTACTCGCTTTGCCGGCCCTGTCTGCCCATTCTCCAGCGCCCTGAACGAAACCGCGAACGACCAGCTCAACGTATTCGTCGCAACGATGTGGCTCCCGAGTCGCCCTTCAGGCCTCCTCGTCAGCGCCCGAATGGTTGCGGCCCTGCATAGCGCGCTTGGGAGCCGAGCTCCTCCTCGATGCGCAGAAGCTGGTTGTACTTGGCAACGCGCTCGCCACGGCACGGAGCACCGGTCTTGAGCTGGCCAGCGCCCGTCGCCACGGTGAGGTCGGCAATGAAATCGTCAGCGGTCTCGCCCGAGCGGTGGGACACCACGGTCCCGTACCCCGCGCCGCGAGCGATCCGCATGCACTCGAGGGTCTCCGTCACCGAGCCGATCTGGTTGAGCTTGATGAGCACCGAGTTCGCGACCCCCTTCTCGATGGCCTGCTTCACGATAGCCGGATTGGTAACGAAGATGTCGTCACCGACCAGCTTGATCTTGCCGCCCAGGGTCTCGGTGAGGAGGCGCCAGCCATCCCAGTCCTGCTCGGCGAGCCCGTCCTCCAGCGACCAGATCGGATACTGTCGGACCCAGTCCGCCCAGAACGCGACCATTTGCTGCGAGGACTTCTTGCTCTTGTCGGACTTGGCGAACACGTAGACACCGTCCTCGAAGAACTCGCTCGCTGCAGGGTCGAGCGCGATCACCACATCCTTTTCCGGCGACAGGCCCGCCTTCTGGATAGCCGCCAGGATCACCTCGACTGCCTCGACGTTCGCCCTGAGGTTCGGGGCGAAGCCGCCCTCGTCCCCGACACCGGTGCCCAGTCCCTTGGACTTGAGCGTGCTCTTCAGGGCCTGGTAGCACTCGGCGGACCACCGCAGAGCTTCCTTGAAGCTCGGAGCACCCACCGGCGCGATCATGAACTCTTGGAAGTCCACGCTGTTGTCCGCGTGGGCTCCGCCGTTTAGGACATTCAGCATCGGCACCGGGAGGAGCTGCGCACCGACCCCGCCCAGGTAGCGATACAGCGGCAGGCCGTGCGAGTCGGCCGCAGCGCGCGCGACCGCCATCGAGACGCCGAGGATCGCGTTCGCACCGAGCTTGTCCTTGTTGGCGGTGCCGTCGAGCGCTAGGAGCTTTGTATCCACCGCGCCCTGTTCGAGCGCGTCAAGGCCCTTCACCGCTGGAGCGATCAGGTCGTTGACGTTCGCGACGGCCTTGGCGACGCCCTTTCCCCCGAAGCGCTTCTTGTCGCCGTCGCGAAGCTCAAGCGCCTCCCGGCTGCCGGTCGACGCCCCCGAGGGCACACCGGCGCGGCCAAACGAGCCGTCCTCGAGGTACGCGTCGACCTCGACCGTGGGATTGCCGCGGGAGTCCAGAATCTCTCGTGCCTTCACCTTCGCTATCGCAGTCACGTTTCTCTCCTTGTGTGCGGGCCGCCGCGGCGGCCCGAGTTCGCGGCCAGCCGTCTCAGTTCATCGCGCCTGGAGCCTGGCCGCGGCGGTCATGGTCATCTTCCTACGGGGCTCTTGGTGACTGCTGGCCATATCGCGACGAAGTAGCGGGGCGTGGCCGGAATCGAACGCCCCCTACGCCCACGAGAGCGAGCGAGGTTGAACACACCCCTACCTCCGGAGGCGCCGGCGGAGATCCCAGGCTCGGGGGAAAAGCTCCTGCTGGCGCCTCGCGCACATCACAGGAGTCATTGGCCACTGGCATCGTGGCGGTTGTCGGCGGATTCCACCGCCGTCTTGTGGTGAGGAGCGTACCCCGCGCTGAATGGCCCTGCAATGGCGACATGCACATGCCTCCGAGGGGGCCGCGCAGTCGCTTCTGGAGCGCGACAATCAGCCCGAGGCTCCCAAAAACGGGTGGTGGACCTGGTATCCGACGCCGAACTCGTCGAGCGTAACATGCCGGCCCTCAAGTCGAAGGCGCTCAAGACGCTGATGAGCCGGTTGCCGCTCGTCCATCCCAAGGAGGAGCCGCTCGGCTCTCATGCAGGGGCGCGCACTGCGGGCGACGTAATGACCCGAACGCTCGCGAAGATCCGAGAGGAGCTGCTCCGCTCGGAAGGCATCGCCCTGATGCTCCGGCAAGGTCAGAGGTGCTCGCAGTGACCGACGAGGCCGGCCATCTGCCGAGCAGGTGGATCGAGCGGACCTCCTCCATGGGTTCGCTCCAGCTTCCGCATGACGTCTCGCCCTCGTGGGAGATCCCATCAGCACCCGCACCCTGGCCCAAATCCCTAGGGATTTCCGAGCCGGTCCCGCCTCGTCGAAGACCGCAAAAGAGTCAGCGACCTATTCGATACGACCTGCCGGAACGGGAAAGGCCATCCCACGATCGCGGTATGCGCCCCAATCGGTCCCATCGCGGTCCGACGGGCCGCAGTTAGTGCATCGCCTTGAGGCCGGAGGTTCTCGGCCAGAGGGGCCACGCTGATGACATCTCAGCCGACGCCCGAAGCCCGCGCGAACGGAGTGACGCCGCGCGCTGGTGTGGCCATTCGGCGAACACTCGGTCTGGCGTTCTCGGCCGTGCTCGCCTCACTTGTGCTTGCCTTCGGGGTGGAGACGTACACGCTGCGTCGCATGGATCGCATCATCGATTCCATGGAGGATCGAGACGAGGAGATCCAGCTGGCTCTCCAAATCGGGGCCGCCGTCGGCGAGCAGTACGGGCATCAGCGCGAGTTTCTCTTTGGAGGTGGTGCCGGCTTAAGTGACTACGAGGAGTCCAGGCACCGCGTACTGACCCTTCTGCAGCGCCTGGAGGAGCGTACGCACGACCCCCAGTCGGTCACAGCGCTGGCTGCGGTGCGGGAAGCCACGAGCGAACTCGATCGCCTATTCAGCAGGGAAGTGTCGTCGGCCATGCGGGGCGACTCCAACCGGGAGTTGCTCGCGCAGCAGAAGAGCTATCCGCTCGTCGTTCGAGCGCAGGAGAGCATCGACCGCAACCTGGCGTACCTCAGAGCGAGCATCGCCGCCTCGCGCGGGGACCTCGAGTCCTTGGAGAGCGCCTCGATGCGCTGGCTGGCGGCGGTGCTGGTCATGGCGGCGGTGCTTTTCGCCAGCGCAGTCGTGTTCCTCTCTCGTTCGGTCGCGAAACCGGTCGCGCTTCTGGCGAAAGGAGCCATGATTCTTGGCCGAGGCGACCTCGACCACCGCATCCCCATCGGATCCCGAGACGACTTCGGGGTCGTGGCGGCGGAGCTGAACTCGATGGCGGCCTTCACGATCGAGCAGCGATCACGGCTGGTTCAGTCCGAGCGGCTCGCCAGCATCGGTCGGGTGGCCGCGGGCATCGCCCAGGAGATCAGGAGCCCCTTGCACGCCATCATCGAGTCGCTCGATCTCGACCATCGAGACGTCGACCAGGATCTGGCAGGACGGCTCGGTGCTGTCCAGGACGAGGCGCTTCGCTGTCTTCAGGTTGTCGATGGGATGCTCTTGCTCTCACGCTCCGAACCGATCATCGATCTCCGTCCCGTCGATCTTCGCCAGGTCTGCGATGACGTTTCCGAGCGCCTTCGGCCGCTGGCTGCTCGGGCCAAGGTGAGCCTGGCCGTCCACGGTGGCGGCTACGCGCTCGCGGATCGGTGGAAGTTGCGGCACGCTCTGTTCAACGTCGTGAAGAATGCAGTCGAGGCAGCGGGGTGGGAGGGAAACGTCTACGTCCAGGTCAGCGAAACGGAAGATGGCCCACACGTCCGGGTGAGCGACACCGGCCCGGGGATCGCGCCCGGGCTCAGGGACCAGCTCTTCGAGCCCCTCTTCACCACCAAGGAATCCGGAACGGGTCTCGGCCTCGCCGTCTCCCGGGCGATCGTTCGTGCCCACGGCGGTGATATCGACGTTTGGAATGGAGACCAGGGGGGCGCCGTGTTCCTGCTCCACCTTCCCAACGTCGCGGACCGCACCAAGCTGGTGTAGGGCTTCGCCCTCCCGCCGCACCCACGCTCCCGTCGGCCAAATCGCTGGACGGCCGGTGCCAGGGCCTGGGGGTGGAGCCTTCAACCGGTTTTTTGGGTGCCCCCGCGGCTTTGCCGGCGGAGCGTCGAATAGGGCCCCGATCGCGAGGTGCCGGCCGCGCTGGGCATGACCCGTCAACGCCGGAGACCTCGAGATCGGGGTCGCCCCGGCTTCATTGAACCGGCTCCGCTCCAGCGCTCGGCGCCTCCTCGTTCTCGCCCGCAACGCAGGTCCCTAGCCAGGGCGCGCCCGCCACGAGTAGTCCATCTGGCGCGCGGTGCGCTCGGCGAGCTCCTCGCCGGCGAGGCGCGCGACCATGCGGAGGCTCATGTCGATCCCGGCACTGATGCCAGCCGAGGTGAGGACCCGGTCGTGTTCGACCCATCGGACCCCGTCGCGCACGCGGAGGTCGGGGAACGCGCACTGCAGGTCGGCGCAGTCTTCCCAGTGCGTCGTGACCTCGAGTCCGGTGAGGAGGCCGGCGCGTGCCAGAAGGAACGCGCCCGTGCACACCGAGGCGACGAGCCTCGCGTCCGCCGCTGCGCGCGCTAGCCAGCCGATGACCTCGGGGCGGTCGAGCTCCGGACCGTGCACGCCGCCCGGTACCAGGAGGACGTCGAGGTGCCCGGCGTCGAGGAACGACGCGTCCGGGAGGACCGTGAGGCCGCCCCGCGCCCGCACCCCCCCGCGGGTCGCTGCCACGAGCGAGACCGCGAACGGCTCCGCACAGCCGGCGTCGAGCCGGCGGGCCACGCGGCTCGCGGTCGAGAACACCTCGTAGGGCCCGGCGAAGTCCAGCACCTCGACGTCCGGGTACAGGTAGATACCGACGCGGAGGGTCACGGGACACCTCGATTCCCGTAGCGCGCTTCGAAGAAGGCGCGCAGCGGAGCGTTCCTGCGGAGCAGGTCCAGCGCAAGAGCGGCATGCCCGGGCGCGTAACCATTCCCGATGATCAGCGTCGCGTCCTTGCCCACGCCCTCCGCGCCGAGCGCGGCGGCGGTGAAGCTCGTCGCCATGGAGAAGAAGATCACCACGCCTCCAGACCGGACCGCGAGGATCGAAGCCATCTCGGTGCCGGGGGCGCTCGTGCAGCTCACGACTACGTCGAACGGGCCCCCGGCCCGCGCCACGGCGCCGAGGCCGGCGAGCGGGTCGGTGGCGTCAAGTTCCAGCCAGGCGTCCGCGCCGAGGCCGGCGAGGGCCTTCAGCGCGGCGGGCGATCGATCGGCCAGGACGACCGCCCCTGCGGGTCCGACCGATGCGCGGGCCTGGGCGGCTACCAGGGCCCCAGACTTCCCCGCTCCGAGCACCAGCACCCGCATCCCCGGGGCGAGGTGCCTCGCCGTCAGGGCCGGGGCGCCGCATACGTCCAACACCGCCAGGGTCACCGCCTGAGGGAGATCCTCCGGCAGGCGGGCCCAGAGCCCCGTGGCGAACAGGATCGCTTCTCCCTCGCACTCGACCCGCTCGACCTCCGGTCGGATGGCCAGGATCCGGGAGAGCCGGAGGGGCGTCAGGCTGAGGGAGACCAGGGTGACGATCCGCTCGCCCGCATGGAGCCTACTGGCTGCCGGGTGGGCCTGGCCGACCTCCCGCACCCGGCCGACCAGCACGCCACCCGACCCGGTCACCGGGTTGTGCATCTTTCCTCGAGCCCTCACGATCCGCAGGATCTCCTCCCCGATCCGGCCCGGATCGCCGCCGGTCGCGGCCTCGAGCTGGCGGAAGCTCGCCGCATCGACGTTGAGCGACTCCACAGTGACGGCGAGCTCGTCATCGCCAAGCGGGAGGCTGGGATCGAGCACCTCGGCGCCCTGAGGGAGAACCCCGGCGGGAGACACGACGCGGCGGAGGCCGTAGGGATCCATGACCCAGAGCTTAGCAAGGGGGGGCCGTCTAGGCGTCCGCATCCACCCGCAAGAGCGCGTCCAGGGATCGCCACGCCTCGGGCAGACTGCCGCGAAGGCGAGCCTCGAGCCGAACGGTGCGGGCGGCCTCGTAGCGGTGGCCGCAGGCGATGAAGCCCGCGCGCGCCTGAGCCAACGAGACGAGCGCGTCCTCGGTCCTTCCCCCCGCGGCTAACAGGCGGGCGCGAGCCAGGCGAGCCACGGCCTGGAGCGTACGCCCGCCCCGGCGCCGGGCAACCTCCTCCAGGCCTCGAGCCTCCGCCTCGGCCTCGTCCGCCCGGCCGGAGGCGAGCGCCACCCGCACCGCCTCGGGGCGGAACGCCGCGTCGCAGGCGAGGCACTCCCCATGGCGGGCCGCGCTCTCGCTCGCCTCACGGAAGGCAGCGTCGGCCTGGCCCTCGAGCCCGGCCGCGAGGCGGTTGCGCACCTCGGCTACGTGCAGCCTCGTGAGCACGTGGCGCCGGAGCAGACCCCGTTCCGCCAGGACCACACCCTCCCCGAGCAACTCCCGCGCCTCTTCGAGCCGGCCGAGCTGGGTGAGCACGGTGGCAAGCCGTTCCAGGGCCAGGGCCTCCCCCATGGCGGAGCCCACCTCCCGGAACCCGTCGCGCGCGTTCCGCAACAAGGCCTCGGCGGCATCGAGCTGCCCGGCCGCCAAGGTCGCGGTCCCCTCGCCATACCGCCCGGCGGCAACCGCCTCCGGCGCGCGGCGCAGCAATGCCCTCTCGGTCAGCACCGCTGCGGCCCGCGCCAGCTCGACGCAGGTTCGGTCTCCGAGGAGGTCGCGATCCCAGAGTGCCAGGTGCAGGTCGAACAGATGCTCGGGGGCCACGTCCTGGGTGGCCCGATCGGCGGGTCCGGCCACCTCGTCCAGCGGGGGGAGCGGTCGCCCGGAGAGGCCGCCCGCGATGGCCACCAGATCGCGTCCCCGGGACCAGAGATCTACGTCCCCGGCCCGGGCGGCCGCCTCGGCACACGCCTGCCCGGCCGCGGCGGCCTCATCCGCGCGCCCCTCGTGGTAGTGAAGCTGGGCGGCGAGGTGCAGGAGCGCGGCGCGCTCCTCATCCGCGAGGTCGCCGGCGGCGGCGAGACCCTCCTCGACGGCGCCGAACGCGCCGGCGAGGTCGCCACTCGAGGCGAGCGCCAGCGCCGCGAGCCGCCGGGCTCGGGCCCGCGGTCCGGCCTCCTCGGCACCGGTGGCGGGGAAGAGGAGCGCCGCCTCGCCGAAGCCCTGGGCGGCCCCCCTCGCCTCCCCCAGGGCAAGTTGAACCCGTCCCCAGGCATCGAGGATCTCGCGACACAGGGCGGGGTCGGCTCCGGCCCGGGGGGCGAGGTCGAGCGCCTCGCGGAAGAACCCCAGAGCCTCGGAGAAGCAATTGCTCGCGGCGGCACGGTGGCCGGCGGCAGCGAGGTGGCGGAGAGCCCGCTCGGGCTGACCGGCCAGACGCCTGTGGCGGGCGAGCACCTCGGGCCGGGCGGCCGGGCCGATGGAGCCTTCGAGGGCATCCGCCAGGGCGGCGTGGAGAGCGCTCCGCCGCGTGGCGGAGAGGCCGTCATAGAGCGCCTCGCGGATGGCGTCGTGCTTGAACATGTACCCCGACCCATCCTCATCGACGATCTGTGCCGCTTGGCACTGCTCGAGGGTCTTCACCGCGTCGCGGGCGGAGAGACCGCTCGCCGGAGCCACCACCTCGAAATCGAAGCGCCTTCCGGCGGCCGTCGCCGCGGCGAGCAGAGCCTCCGCGCGCGGTCCCAGCCTCGTGACGCGGGCCCGGAGGGCGGAGAGCGGATCGGCGGGAACCTGCCGCGATTCCTGGTGCGCCCGAGCCGCCTCCTCGATGAGGAAGGGCAGCCCGTCGGTGACCCGGTGGATCTCGGCCAGCAGAGAACCATCGGGCGGTGCTCCCAGGAGATCGCCCAGCTGCTCGCGCGTGCCCTGCAAGGAAAGGCGGGGGAGGCGGAAACCGCGGGCCAGGTTGCCCAGATCGAGGTGCGAGAGCGCCGACTGAATGGGCGTCCCGGCATGGACCTCGTCATCCCGGCAGGTGGCGACGATCATGATCCGCAGCGGGGTGGCCCTTAGCGCCAAGAAGTGCAAAAGGTTGAGGGAGGACTCGTCGGCGGCGTGCAGCTCGTCGAGAAGGAGGAAGACGGGGCGTCCCTCCGCTAGGGCGGAGAGCTCGGCGGCGACCTTCTCTTGCACGGAACCAAGGCCGGCCTCGCCCGGGGGCCGAAAAAGCGCGGCGAGCGGGTCGGTGGCGGGCTCGCGTTCGTGCCGAAGGAGATCGATGAAGAGCCCATAGGGCGAGCCGGCGCAGGAGGCGGTCGTGGCGGAGAGGACGAGCGCACCATGGCCTTGGGCGAAGCGGGCTCCCTCGAGCGCCAGCCGCGTCTTGCCCACTCCTCGCTCTCCCAGGATGACCAGCATGCCCGAGCCGCGCTCGACCAGCGCCTCGAGCAAGAGGAGCATGGCATTGCGGCCGCGGACGGGAGGCGGCTCGCCGGTCCCGAGAAGCCGCCGAGCGGCCCTCGCCACCCCGTCCAGAACCTGCCGGCCCAGGGGAGGGCCGACCGCCCCGAGCTGGATGTCCTGCCGCAAGGCCCTCGTCTCCTCCGACGGCGGGCCTCGGCGGGCGGCGCGGAACGCCCCCTCGCACGCATCGTAGACGCGGAGAGCCTCGGCGCGTCGGCCAGTGATGGCCAACATTCGCATGAGGTCGCGCTGAGCTGCCTCGCCGAGCGGGTCGACCTCGACGAGACGCCTGAGAAGCGGTACCCCTGCGACGGCGTCTCCGGCGTCCACCGCGGCCCGCGCCAGGGGCCCCGCCGCCGCCACGAACCGGCGGCGTAGCTCCCGGCGGCGCCCTTCCAACCAGGGGTCGGCAGCTTCGGGCACGAGGTCGCCCCGGTACAACGCGACCGCCTCGGAGAGACCCTTCTGCGTTCCGGCCGAGACGGACCGCTCGAACGCATCCACGTCCAGCCAGACCGAGGGGTGGAGCACGAGCTGACCTCGCTCGATGTCGACCCAACGGCCCCCGAGGATCTGACGCAGATCGTAGAGCGCTCGGTGCAGGTTGTTGGCCCCACTCGCCGGGTCCTTGTCCGGCCACAGCGCCTCGATGGCCTGCTCCCGGCTCATGCTGTGCCCGGGCGCTAGCGCAACGAGCTTGAGGAGGTCGGCCGGCCGCCTTCGCCTCCAGGCGTGTGCCGGCACGGGCGCGTCCTCGCGCACCACCTCGAACCGACCCAGAAGGAACAGCCTCAGGAACGGGGCCGAAGTGTCCCCATTTCGAGGCTCGCCAGGTGACGCAGGAATTTCGCCCGAGTCGGCCACCCCTCAAGGACGCTAGCAGAAGTCCTCCCACACCGAGTTGATCTGGGGCTAGATCCTCGGCGCAATGCGCTATCACCTCACCCTTCCCGAGCCCGATTCGCACCTTTTCCACGTGGAGGCCACCCTGGCGCGGCCAGGCCGGACGGCCGAGCTCTGCTTTCCAATCTGGACGCCGGGAAGCTATCTGGTGCGCGAGTTTGCGCGCCACGTGGAGGGTCTCAAGGCCGAGGATGAGGCGGGACGCCCGCTGCCGCTCACCCGGCTCGATAAGCACCGGGTGTCGATTGCGTCCGACGACGCGTTGTCGCTTGTGTTGCGCTACCGCGTCTACGCCAATGAGCTCAGCGTCCGGACCTGCCACCTGGACGGCAGCCACGGGTACCTTAACGGCGCGGCCGTCTTTCCCTACGCCGTGGGCCGACTCGGCGAGCCGTGCGAGCTGGAGGTGATCCCCCCCGAAGGGTGGGCGGTGTCCACCGCGCTCCAAGGCGGCCCGACCGAGTTCACCGCGCGCGACTACGACGAGCTGGTCGACTCGCCGCTGGAGATCGGGCGCCACCCCCTGCTCCGGTTCGAGGCGGGGGGGAAGCCCCACGAGATCGCCATCTGGGGGCGGGGGCGCATTGATGAGGCGGCGCTGATCGAGGACGTGCGGCGGGTCGTCGAGGTGTTCGCCCGGCTCTTCGGCGGCTTGCCCTACCCAAGGTACCTGTTCATCCTCCACCTTACCGAGAAGCGCAGGGGAGGGCTCGAGCACGCCCGTTCGACCACGCTGAACGTGGTGCGCACCGGGTTCTACCCCCGCGAGGCGTACGAGGAGACGCTGTCCCTCGTCGCCCACGAGTTCTTTCACCTCTGGAACGTGAAGCGGCTCCGGCCCGCAGCGTTCTTGCCGTACGATTACGGGCGCGAGCAGTACACCCGGCTCTTGTGGTGGTTCGAGGGAGTGACCTCGTACTACGACGGCCTGGCCCTCGTTCGCGCCGGGATCACCGAGCCGAGGCGCTACCTGCGCAGGCTCGGCGAGGCGCTCACGAAGCTCTCCCGAACGCCCGGGGCTGCCAAGACGAGTGCCGAGGAGGCGAGCTTCCTCGCCTGGGTGAAGCTCTACCGTCCGGACGAGAACAGCGGGAACAGCGCGGTCTCCTACTACCTTAAGGGGGAACTGCTGGCCCTGGCGCTGGACCTCGCCCTGAGGCGCGCCGGTAGCTCGCTCGACATCCTCCTCCGGAGGCTGTACGCGCGCTACTCGGACGGCGGCCTTCCCGAAGACGGTATCGAGCGCGCCGCCGCCGGGCTCTTGGGCGAGGAGGGCGCGCGGGCGTTCTTCGATCGGTACGTGCGGGGGGTGGAGCCCCTCGAGCTTGGGCTCGAGAGGGTGGGGGTGCGGGTCCAGCGGCGGCCCGCGGCGGGGTTTGAGGACAAGGGGGGGACGCCGCCGCCTGCCGAAGGAAAGGGCGAGGCGGGCTGGCTCGGGATTGAGCTCGCCGCCCCCGGGCCGAAGCTCATCGTGCAGAGCGTGCGGGAGGGGAGCCCGGCCTGGCGTGCGGGGCTCTATGCCGAGGATGAAATCGTGGCCGAGGACGGCTTCCGGGTGGACCGGGGCGCGCTCTGGGACCGGCTCTGCCAGGAGGGCCCCTCCGGCCGGCTGCGTCTCACCGTGTTTCGTCGCGACGAGCTCCGGCAAGTCGAGGTCCCTCTGGCACCGGCACCCAAGGACACGGTCTTTCTCGAGCCCGTACCGGAGGCTACGGCGGACGTTCGCGCCGCCTTCGAGGTTTGGTGCGGTGGGCGGTGGCCGCTGACGACCGCGTGAACGACCCCCGCCACGACATCGCACCCGCTATGATGGGGCGGCGATGACTTTCGATCCCGAGGTGTACCGGGCCCGGCGCGCCCGGATCTTCGATGCCATGGACCGCAACGGGGGCGGGGTGTTGCTCCTTCCCGCCGCCGAGGAGAAGCTCCGCAACGCGGACAGCGAGTTCTCGTTTCGGCAGGACTCAGACTATGCCTGGGCGGTCGGGCTCGACGAGCCCACCGGGTGCGCGCTCTTTCTGGCGCGCGGCGGCGAACGGAAGTTGGTCCTTTTCGTGCGTCCGCGGGACCGCGAGAAGGAGATCTGGAACGGTGTGCGCGCCGGGGTGGAAGGGGCCCGGGAGGTCTATCTCGCCGACGAGGCGTACCTGGTCTCGGACATGGACGCGAAACTCCCCGGCTTCCTGGACGGGGCGCGCACGCTCTGGTTCCGGATCGGAGCGGAAGCGGCCTGGGACACCCGCCTGTCCCGGATCCTCGTCGAACTGCGCGCCGGCGCCCGGACCGGCAAGCGGGCCCCGGAGGCGGTGGTGGATGTGAGTCGGATCGTGCACGAGCTCCGCCTCGTGAAGTCGCCGGACGAGGTCACGTTACTGCGACGGGCGGCCGAGATCACCGCGGAAGGGCACCTCGCCGCGATGCGCGACGGGATCGACGGCCGGCGCGAACACCAGGTGCAGGCCGAGATCGAGTACGCCTTCCGCCGCCGCGGGGGGAGTGGGCCCGGCTTCGGGACGACCGTGGCCGCCGGCCCCAACTCCACCATCCTTCATCACCGTGCCGGCCCCGGAATTCTCCGGGATGGCGAGGTGTGCTTGGTGGACGCCGGTGGAGAATACGAGTGGTACACCGCCGATGTGAGCCGGACGTTCCCAGTGTCCGGGGAGTTCACGAGCCCCCAGCGAGACCTATACGTGCTGTGCCTGGCCGCCCAGAAGGAAGCCGTCGCGGCGGTGCGGCCGGGAGCGACGCTCGAGGCGGTTCATGACGGAGTGGTGCGCCGCATCACGGAGGGCCTCATCGGCCTGGGCCTTCTCAACGGGAAGGTCGACGAGCGGATCGCGGACAAGGCGTTCCGGAAATACTACATGCACCGGACAGGCCACTGGCTGGGGATGGACGTGCATGACCCCGGCGACTACCAAGTCGACGGGAAGCCGCGCGTGCTCTCCCCCGGCATGGTCGTGACCGTCGAGCCCGGAATCTACGTCCCCGTGGATGACGAGACCGCTCCCCTCGGCATGCGCGGAGTCGGCATCCGGATCGAGGACGACGTCCTCGTTGGGGAGACCGCCTCCGTCAACTTGACGGAGGCGATCCCCAAAGAGATCGCCGAAGTCGAAGCCGCCTGCGCGAGGTGAGCCCACCCTGCGCCCCGCGTGCCAGTCTGCGCTTGACACGCACAGGAGCGTTCAGTAGATACGCGAGCTTACGTCGTCGGACGGGGTGCTCCCGACGCCCCAGCGAGTTGCGGCGAAGAGCTTCAACGGGGAGTGGCTCAGTCTGGTAGAGCACTTGGTTCGGGACCAAGGGGTCGCAGGTTCAAATCCTGTCTCCCCGAAAGGACTTACGCGGTCCAGCGGTGGCGTGGTGGCGCCGCTGGGGCACACCTTGGGGCACAGGGGTTGCTGGGGATTTCCCTACGACCTCCAAGGGCGCCGGTCGGAACCGGCGCCCCGTGGGGCTACCTAATCGTGAAGCTAGCGCCGTCCCACCGCCCCACCTTCGCACCGGTCTGCCCGTCGTAGATGTCGAACATCATCGCGTTGCCACCGTAGGAGCACCCGGCGAGCACGGCCTCCTTAGCCTCGAGGGGGAGGGCGTAGAACGCCGGCGACACGAGCACGCGCCCGCCGTGGAGGCGGAAGTAGCCCGATGCGGTCAAGGCTTGGGCGCATGTCTCGCGGGTTTGGTTCTCCGTGGCGAGCGCCGCTTGCCGCGCCATCTCATCTCGCGCCGCTTGCGCCGGGTCCGGTGGCTTGGGCTTGGAGGGGTAGAACACCCACAACGCGCCGGCGAGCGCCGCGAGTACCGCGACCGTCCGAATGCGGTCGCCCTTCATGGTTCGCCTCCTTGTGCGTGTGAAAGAAAAGGGGCGGCGGTTGCCCGATGCACGCCGCGCCCCACGGGCAAGGCGCAGCGTGGGTCATCTTTCGGAGGAGTTTCTACAAATTAGTCGGGGTGCCCCGGAAATGTGACGCTGGTGTGCACGGGCTTGTTAGCCCACGGGCAGCACAACCCACCGCGAAGGCGATGGTGCACAACGCGTCGGACATCATCTACATGCGCTTGAGGAACTCCTTGGCCGCGCTCACGAGGTTGGCGCGGCGAGCGCACACTTCGCCCGCCCGTACAAGGAAACCTGACGCGCTTACCCCGGATCGACCTTGCTTGTCGCGTCGAGCGCCTTCTGCACCGCCGGTGCTAGCGCATCGCGGAAGCGCGCCGCGATGTCGGTGGCGTTCGCGTCCATGGTCGACCGGAGGTAGCTCCGCGCCGGGATCCCGTGCGCGCCGACGCCAAATTCCACAAGGTGCCAGTAGCGCCGCGGATTCACCGGGACCACCTTGCCGCTCGCGAGCCGGCGCGTGCCGAACTTCTTGACGTACCTCTCGCGGCGGCGCGTGCCCGGCTTCGGCACCTTACCGATGCGGAGCCCGCTGACATGCACGGTGGAGACCGTGCTCCGCTCGCCGGCCTTCGGTGCGCGAGATGCGATCCCGAGACTCGCTTTGAGGGCGCCGGTGTCTGTCGGCACGCGCCGCCGTGCATCATCGAGGGCGGAGCGCCACGCCACGCGCCCCGCCTCGTTCAACGCCCGGTTCGGCCTTCCACCGACCGCAAGGAGGTTCTCGAGCTTTGCCTCCAGCTCCGCCAACCCCTTGAGCTCGATCTTGCCGCTCATGTCCGGTGCTGTGGCACGCCGAAGCCGCGCCGCACCGGTGGCGCCGGTTCGGGATCGCGCGTGGCGGCGCTCTCGAGGAGCCGTAGCCGCGCTTCCCCGATGAGCCGGGCGGTCTCCTTCTTGCGGGCAAGGGCGGCAACGCGCGCGTCGCGGTGGACAAGGAACGCGCCGGTCTGGACAAGCAACGCCTTCCCGATCATTTCACCGGCGGCGTTCGCGATCACCTCGGAATCCAGACTCGCACCCGGCGCGCATCCGATCATCGCGGAGAAGAGGCTCATGTCCCCACCTCCCGGCGGAGCGTCGCGATGTAGTCGGCCATCGTGAGCACGTTCGGCGGGAGCGGCGCCGGCTCTTTCAACCGACACCCCCAGCAGATCGTGCTGCCGTCGACGGTGCTCGTGGCGGCGCACGCGCGCGGGTGCCCGCCGAGCAACATCCCACCACAACGCGGGCACCGGGCACTAAGGCGCGCGCGCTCCATGTTGTGAAGCCAGACTTGACCTTTTCGCGTCAACATGCGCCCTCCTATGTCGGCACGACCACGCTCTTCCCGATGTCCTCGTAGCGTGGTCCCACGCCAATGAGCGCGCCGGCGAAGTCGCTTTTGTCGCTCGGCGTGAACGTGATCTGCAAAAAACCGAAGCCGCCTTCGTAGTCGACTCGGTCCAAGACGCAGAGCTTGCTCGTGTTGTCGTCGGTCGACGCTATGAACGCCACGGACGCCGCGCCATCGATGTCGATAGCTTTCGCGCCGGTACCGGAGCCGTCCTTCGCTTGCTGCGCGGAGATCACGACGCCGGCGGTCGCGCCAACGACGGCAGAGAGTACATGCCACGCGTAATCGCCCACCGACACCCAGTCGGTCGCCACCGGGTCGGCGCCTTGCACCGTGGCGGGCACCACGCCAATCGGAACCAGATAAGAGCCGGGGGACACGTTCGGACTGATTGCCATTGGTCGCCTCCCCTTAGCTCGCCCGCTTCGCAAGGCTCACGACGTTCGACGCGGTCAAGCCCGTGGTCCCGTGCGCGCGGGTGATCGGCGCGCTTAGGAGCGGGAAAGCGTCGACACGTTCGGTCCATCGGAACGCCCATTCGTTGTAGTCGTACCAGAGGTGCTCGCTCACCGCCAACCCGCCGCCGGTGTGCTGCGCGAAGGTGAAGCCGCACGGTCCGCCGAGATCTAGGAGCAGAACATCGCCTTCTTGACCGGGCGGGTAGCAATGCTCGTTCCAATCGATCGGCACACCGAGCAAACGTGCCCGCTCATCCGCCCTCCCGCGCGCCCTGGGTGTTACTCCTTCATCAGTACAGGAACTCGTCGCCGGATTCCATCGGGCGCTGGGCGCTCGGCGTCCAGGAAGATAGCGGGGTCGGTCCGACGGCTCACCTCGGTCACAGCCAGCCGAACGCGGCGCCCACGGCCAGGCCACGCGCGATCCTCGATGTGGTGTACGCCAGTGGGCGGCTACAGCTGCCGTTCGAGGGCGTGTTGCCCTTCGGATACTGAGCATCTGGACTCGGTTCATGACCTCGTGGAGAGCCGATGAAGTTCCTCGAAAGCGGGCGTACGCTTGAAGCAACCTTCCACCGGTCGTATCCCGGCGGCGCAGCCGGGGGAAGCGGCCGGTGCGCGGGCCCCGACCCACGGGCGAAGCGGAGCGCCCGTGTGGGCGTGCACTTCGCCGCGCTCCTCTGCTAGCGTCCCCGGTCAGGCGAGGCCAGCGAGGACGGAGGAGCACATGGAAGGCCAGGCAGTGATCGCGATCGACACCACCACTATGCCGTGGGAAGAGCGCTACCAGGAGTTCCTCGGCAAGAGCAACTTCCGCAAGCAGCTCCTCCAGGACCCGGACACGGGAATGGAGATCAAGCTGCTGCGCTACCCCGCCGGCTTCACCACCACCTGGCACACCCACCACTGCGCCCACGGCATGTACGTGCTGGAGGGCACCCTGGTCACCCATGCTGGCACCTTCGGCCCGGGCGGCTTCGTCTGGTTCCCGGAGGGCATGCTGATGGAGCATGGCGCGACCGCGGAGACCGACGTAGTGATGCTGTTCATCACCAACAAGAGGTTCGACATCCACTTCCAGGCGGAGAAGCAACGGTAGCTGTGCATTACCCGGCCCGGTGGGGGGAGAGGCGAGACGACGGCGAATCGAGGCGTGGAGCGCCGTCTATTTGCTCGACGTGCGCATGAGTGTCGTGAAGAAGTTGTACGCGAGATAGCCCCGGAAGCTTGTTCGCGCTGGGACACCTTGGCGGTGTATCTGGAGGCCGGTCGGCCGGCCGAGGCACGGCGTAGGTCGAAGAGGTTCTTGCGGATGCCGCGGTAGCGGGCGCGCCGACCCTGTCGGCGGACGAGGTGGGCAAGCTTGTGATCGGCTGCCGCGCGTTCGCGCGGGCGCGCGCCCCCGCGTGGGGTAGCGAGGTACTTCCAGAGCCGCTGTTGTAGGCGATCGTCCTCGGCAATGTTCACGGTACGTCCACTTCCCATCTCGGCACTCGTGCACTTCGTGCGCAACCGACATGGATCGCACGCGTCAGGATCGAACTCGACCACCGAGGATCGAATGCGTTCCGGCTCGCCAGCCGGACAGGTGATCGTGAGGTCGCGCGTGTTGAGCTTGAAGGCCGCCTTCGAGAACGCCTTCCCGTTGTACGCGACCCAGGGCCAGCAGACGATCTCCCCACCTCGGCCGAGGATCTCGTCCACGAGCGGCTTCCTGGCGAGTCGTCTCACGCTTCGGTTTACACCGCTCCATCCCCATCGCCGCCTCCGTCGCGACCAACACCTCGCGCGGAGCGCAGAAGATCACGGCCGGATGGGGCCTGTCGACCCCGGCTTTGCAACCGATGGGAATCTGGGACTTCCGAACTGATCGGCTTCCTAGGAGCGCGTCCACGAGGTCCGATAGGTACGCCCTCCATGGTCGCACGAGCGGGTTGTGGTTGGCCAAAACCAGATCTCCCGGCTTGACGGTAACTTGCGAGCGGGGCCAGGCTGCCCGTCATGTGGCCGATCGTGGTTGCCCTGTTGAGCTCGTTCCGCTCGGCCCTACGCACGCGCGCGGATCTGGCGCTGGAGAACCTAGCCCTTCGGCAGCAGCTCGCACTCCTCGCCGAGCGCTCCAAGCGGCCGCACTTCGGAAGGTTCGACCGGATCTTCTGGGTCCACCTTTCTCGCTGTTGG
>DASRZU010000001.1:0-16657 GCA_035686075.1 Anaeromyxobacter sp. | reverse complement strand
GCCCCGCGCGAGGTTGAGGGCGTGGCCCGGGACCTGCGCGAGCGCGCCCGCGACGTGGCCGCGGGCGTGGGGGCGGCCGAGGTGGACTGCCTCCACCTCCTCATCGCCATGAGCCGGGTCCGCGCGTCTGCGGCCCACCAGCTCCTCAGCGCCTGCGGCCTGCAGCTCGCAAGCCTGAGGAACGTGGCCCTCTCCTACTTCACCGCCCGCATGCCTCGCCGGCTCAAGGAGGTCCAGTCGGTGAAGGTGATCCCTGGCCCGGCCTCGCCCCCCGCGGGCCCGCCGCGGGCCCCGGAGGCACGCGACCTCGGCCCGGCGGCCGCCCCTGAACCGGAGACCGAGGCGCTTGAGCGCGCGTTCGACGACCCGGAGCGTGCCAGCCCCACCCCGGCTCCCCCTCCCGAGCCGGCGCCGGCCCAACCCCCGGCGCCAACCCCGGCCAAGGCCGCGGGCCGCCCGGCTCGCCTGTCCTCGCCGCACGCCCTCGACCCGCGCGAGTTCCCCTGGCTGTCCCAGCTCGGCCGGAACCTGACCGAGCTCGCGGCCCTGGGAAAGCTCGACCCGCTCGTCGGCCGCGAGCGCGAGGTCGAGGAGGTCATCGACGTCCTCGGCAAGCGGCGCACCAATAACCCCCTCCTCGTGGGAGAGCCGGGCGTGGGGAAGACCGCGCTCGTGGAGGGGGTCGCCCAACGACTCTTCGCCTCCCCCGCGAGCCGGGGGCGCGTCCTCGTGGAGCTCGACATGGCCAGCGTCGTGGCCGGAACGCAGCTCCGGGGCGCCTTCTCGGAGAAGCTCCTCGGGATCAAGGAGGAGGTCCGCAACGCCGGGGGTCGGGTGGTGGTGTTCATCGACGAGATCCACACCCTCATCGGCGCAGGGGCAACCGGCGAGGGACCCCAGGACGCCGCCAACGAACTCAAGGCGGCGCTCGCCCGGGGCGAGTTCCCCTGCATCGGCGCCACCACCCACGACGAGTACCGGCTCCACCTCCAGAAGGACGCCGCCCTGGAACGACGGTTCGCGCCCATCCTGCTCCGGGAGCCGACCGTCGACGACACGGTCCGCATCCTCGAGGGGCTCCGCTCGCGCTACGAGCGCCACCACGCCGTGCGCTTCGACCCCGGGGCGCTCGAGGCCGCCGCCTCCCTCACCGCCCGGTACGTGACCGATCGCTTCCTGCCCGACAAGGCGGTGGCCGCTCTCGACCTGGCCGGCTCGCGCGCCCGCCGGCAGGGAACCGCCACCGTGACCGCTCTTGAGGTGGCCCGGGTGGTGGCCCAGATGGCGGGGATCCCGGAGTCGCGCCTTTCCGCCACCGACCAGGAGCGCATCAGGGGCCTCGAGGCCTCCCTCTGCGAGCGCGTGTTCGGCCATCCCGAGGCGATTTCCCGCCTGGCGGCGGTCCTGAAGCGGAACTTCGCCGGGTTCGCCTCGCGCCGGCCCATGGGCTCCTTCCTCCTCCTCGGCCCGAGCGGGGTGGGAAAGACCGAGCTGGGCCGCGCCCTTTCCGTGGCGCTCTACGGTTCGCGCGACGCGCTCATCCAGCTCGACATGAGCGAGTGCGCCGAGGCCACCGGCGTGGCCCGGCTGGTGGGGGCCGCGCCGGGGTACGTCGGCCACGGAGAGGGCGGCCAGCTCACCGAGGCGGTCCGACGCCGCCCCGCCTCCGTGGTCCTCCTCGACGAGATCGAGAAGGCCCACAACGACGTCCTCATGCTGCTCCTCCAGGTGCTGGAGGAGGGCCGGCTCACCGACGGCCGGGGGCGGCAAGTGGATTTCTCCGGAACCGTGGTCCTTCTCACCTCGAACCTGGGCGCGGAGGCGGCCCGGACCGGCGGCCCGCTGGGCTTCGGCGCCGCTCGGTCGAGCCCGGCCGGCGAGCGCGCGCTTACCCTGGCCCGCTCCGCCCTGCCGGCGGAGCTTTGGAACCGGCTCGACGAGCGGCTCGTCCTCGCCCCCCTCTCCCGCCCGGACCTGGCCCGCGTCGCCCGCCTCCTCCTCGCCGAGTCCTCGCGCCGGCTCGAGGAGGAACGGCGGATCCGCTTCACGGCGACGGAGGCCGCGGTGGATCACCTGCTCGAAGAGGGCGCTCGCGACCCCGCCCTGGGGGCCCGGCCTCTCCGCGGCACCATCGAGCGCCTCGTCGAGGCGCCGCTCGCCGACCGGATTCTCTCGGGGGAGGTCCGGCCCGGCGCGGCGGTCTCGGTGGACTTCGCCTCTGGAGCGCTCTCCTTTCGTGTGACGGTGAGGTGAGGTCCCGCCCCCCCGCAGGGCGGCGCGATGCGCTCCTCCCCTCGGACCCTAGACTCTAGGACGAGCCCTCCCCCGCCGACCGCTCGCTCCTAAGAAAGTCGGGGCGGCGCTTCTCGGGGGACGCCGCGCCGTCCGCCCCGGGCCCCGAGACCGCGGGGCGGAGGTAGAAGTCCACGAGGGCCGAGAGAGCCTCGGGCGAGAACACCCGCTCCATGGTCGCCCGGGCGGCGCGGCCCACCCGCTCAGAGAGCTCGGGCCGGCGCCGGAGCGACTCCAGGATCTCCACCGCCTCCCCATCGCTCTCGAACAAGAACCCGTTCTCGCCGTGGACGATGTACTCCGCCATCCCGCCCGACCGGCCGCACAAGACCGGCAGGCCGCAGGCCATGGCCTCCTGGACCACCCGACCGTGTGGCTCCCGCCAGCCGTCCTCGGTCCGGTAGAAGAAGCAGTCCAGCCCGGTGAGGAAACGGACCGGGTCCTCCGCCCCCTCGGGGAGCACCTGTACCCGCGGGTCGAGCGGCCCCTTGTCGCGAAGGCATTCCCCGCCCATCACCCGAACCGCCATGCCCTCCTCGACCAGCCGCCGGTATAGCGCCGGATCGCGGGCGTTGTGCTTCTCCGGCTGGCTGCGGCTCAGCCGTCCCACGGTGAACGGCCCCCCGGCGCGCGGCCGAGCTCGGGGGGCGAACCGGTGAAGGTCCACCGGCGAGATCTGCACCGGCCCGTCGAGCCCGCTCTCCTCCCGGAGCCACCTCGAGGCGAACGCCACCTCGACCTTCTTCCTCCCGAACGACCGCAGCTTCCGCACCCGGCGCCTCAGGATGTGCGGGTGGGGGCTGTTGTAGACGATGATCCGCCTCGCCGCGCCCGAGAGGTGGACCCACCGACCGTACCGGTAGTAGACCCCCACGAACACCAGCGTCCCCCCCCTCGGGAAACAAAGACGGGCCGGCGCGATCCGCTCGATGGGCAAGAGGGCCCTCATTTGCGGATGGGCGTCGTAGGCGGACCAGACCTTCACCCCCGCGTGCTCACAAAGGAGCCGGTACAGCTCGACCGTGCGCCACTCCGAACCGGCCGCGGCCCACAGCGGGTTCACGAGATGGATGACCGCCCGCGACAGGCTCGCCTCCTCACTCTGAAGGAGCGCCTTCCTCCCCATCCCAGAAGCGCGCGAACCCGGCCGGGAAGGGGAGGCCGTCCCGCGGCGCAAGCGGGGAAGGGCGGAACGCGGCCGCGCTCCGTCCGCCCAAGGGTCCCGCCCCTCATCCCTCGGAGCGCCCTCTCCCCCCCTTCGAGGCCTCCCTCGCCCCGTAGAGCCCCCGCTCGTGGATGTACTCCAAGACCCTCCGCGGGACGAGCGCGCTCACGTCCCCTCCGTCGGCGATGCGGCCCCGGATCTCGCTCGAGGAGACCGCCGGGAAGGTGGGTGCGCCCTCGAGCGGCGGGTACCCGTGACGCCCGACGGCGATGAGCTCGGCGAGCTCCGTCACCCGGTCGAAGCGGTACCACTTGGCGGTCTCGGGCAACACGTCCGCCCCGAGGACGAGCGAGAACCGGTAGGCCGGGTGCTTCGAGGCGAGGTGCTCGAGCGTCCGGGCCGTCTTTCCCACCAAGGGATCTCCCTCGAGCTCCGCCTCGGCACGACACACGAACGCACCGCGCAGGGGGCGGGCCGCCAGTTCGCACATCCGCACTCGATCGGCGAAGGGCGCGAGCACCTTGCCGAAGGGGTGGAGGAAGGACGGGACGAGCCACACCTCGTCCACCGGCTGCGTGGAGAGCGTCCACTGGGCGATCATGAGGTGGACCACGTGGGGCGGGTTGAAGGAGCCGCCCAAAAGGGCGACGCACCGGGGGCCGGCCATCACCGCACCGAGACCTTCCCGCCGCCCGAGGGCAGCGGGGCGCTCTCGCGCCGCAGCTCCGCTCCCTCGGCGGAGAAGACGGTGAGCACGATCTCCCCGGGACCCACGTCCGCCAGGGCGAAGCTCGCCGGCCGGTCCTCCTCGTCCCGGGTGCGCAGGTGCCCGGGGGTGACGAACACCCGTGGCCCGATCTGGACCAGAGCCGCTCGCCCGCTGTTCCCGTGGAAGAGGAGGGTGGCGTTCCCGATGTCGTCCCGGGAGAGCTCGGCCTTGTCGTGGACGAGGCAGCAGATCCGTCCTTCGAGCAGGTCCACCACCTTGGTCTGGGCACCCGAGCCGCGCTCCGGGCAGGTCCGGCTCGCCACCCGGGTGATCCGGCCGGCGACCGGGTGCTCGGAGGTGGCTGCGGCGCGGGCCAGGGCTCCCTTCACGGCGGACAAGAAGCCCGAGTCACCACCCGTCCCCGGCCCCCCGGAGCTCCCGTACCTCTGGCGCGCCAGGACCGCATCGACGTCGGCCCACCAGCCGCCCAGGAAGAAGACCCGGTCGGCGAGAGCGCGGGCGAAGAGGTCGAATGCCACCGAAAGGGCATCCAGGTTCCCGAAGCTGTCGCTCGCCAGGCCGATGCGGGTCACTGGCCGATCTTAACCCGGGCCGGCGCGGCCACGCACCGCCGCTTGGGCGGGGTCGGGCCGGTTCCCACTCCGTCGCCGGGCGACGCCCGAACGAGGCGGGACGAAGGTCAGTCCCGGTAGACGAGGTACGGCCGCCGCCGCCGCCCAAACGCCCGCTCCTCCTCCTCGAACTCACGGGACAGCTCGCCGACCGTCGCTCCGGCCTCGATCGCCCTCCGCTCTCGATCCGAGCCGCACAGAAGGTCGAAGGCGCGCACGTCGGCCACGAACTCGTAGGGCTCGGTGCGCCAGGCGAAGCGCGACTTGGCCTGCCGGCGGGCGTGGACCACGCAGGCGAGCCCGGTGCGGAAGGGTCGGAACCGCCCCGGATCGCGGACCAAGAGCTCCACCCCGCGGCAGCGCACCCCCGCGTGCTTGTCGAAGGTGGGGACGAAGCTCGCCGGTCGGAACGCCACCCCCGGGAGCATCTCCCTTCCCAGGTCTCGGGCGAGTCGGTCGCCGTCGAGCCAGGGAGCGCCCATGAGCTCGAACGGTCGGGTGGTGCCCCGCCCTTCCGACAGATTCGTTCCCTCGAGGAGGCACATCCCGGGGTAGACGAGGGCGGTCTCCGGGGTGGGCATGTTCGGGGAGGGGAGCACCCAGGGCAACCCCGTCTCCCGGAATCCCATTCCCCTCCGCCAGCCCTGGCACTCCACCACCATGAGCTCCAGGGAAAGGCCCCGCTCCGCCCG
Source organism: Anaeromyxobacter sp. (assembly GCA_035686075.1). GTDB lineage: Bacteria > Myxococcota > Myxococcia > Myxococcales > Anaeromyxobacteraceae > Anaeromyxobacter. Next base: position 11,167 of record DASRZU010000001.1, on the reverse strand, counting down.
GAAGAGGAGCGAGAGCTCGCCCACCGTCAACCCATGTCGCACCGCCAGATCGTGCAGCCCGCAGAAGCTCTCGAACCCGGGCCGAAGCTTTGGACCCTCCACCCGAAGCCCGCCGATCGGGTTGGGCCGATCGAGCACCACGAATCCGATCCCCGCCCTGGCCGCCGCCTCCATGCAGAGGAGCATGGTGGCCTGGTAGGTGTAGTAGCGGCTCCCCACGTCCTGGATGTCGAACACGAGCGCATCGAGGCCCTCGAGCAGCGCCGGAGGGGGCCTGAGGGAGTCGGCCGTCTCGCCATAGAGCGACACCACCCGCAGGCCGGTCCGCGGGTCGCGGCTCTCGCTCTTCACCGCAGACATGTACTGCCGGTCGCCGCGGACGCCGTGCTCGGGGCCGAAGAGGAGCGCGAGGCGCGGGCCGAGGGCGGCCTGGAGGAGGTCGGCCGCGTGGACGAGGGAGGTGGTCACGGCGGTGGGGTTAGAGACGAGCCCCACCCGCTTCCCCCTAAGAGGCGCGAACCTCCGCGCCGCTAGCGCCTCGAGGCCGGACCGCACCCCCCCGCCCGCCCGGGGAACGCGGCGCGCCCGGTTACCTCTGGAAGGCGAACGCGAAGGTGTAGCGGCCGGCGAACCCCGGCGGATAGCTGGCATCGTGCAGGTTCCAGTAGGCGCAGGCCCGGACGTCCGGGTCGTGCACCGAGTCCTCGAGCACCTCCACCGCGGTGGCGCTCTCGGAGCCGTCGACCGTGACGCGGAGGCGGAGGTTGCCCGAGAGCGACGGCGCCGAGAGGAGCCGGGCCCGGTAGGTCCGGTCCACCTGTGCTTGCACCGCCTTCTGGAGGGCCGTCACGTCCCCCCGCGAAAGCTTCTCCAGGTTGAGACGCCTCCCCAAGGCGTCGAGCTCCCCCTGCCCGGCCGGACCGGCGTTCCGGAGCGCCTCCACCGCCTCGAGGCTCTCCCCGCGGGCGAGGTGCACGCGCGCCATCCCCAGGCTGGCATCCGGGTCGCGCGGCCGAGCCTCGAGCATCCGCTGGTAGGCACGCTCCGCGCCGGCGTAGTCCTCCTCCTCGAACCGGATCTCCGCCACCCGCTTCCACTCGTCCGCCGTGGGTCGCAGCTGCGCGAGCCGCTCCAGGGCCCGTCGCTCGGCGGCAAGGTCGCCCGCCGCTCGCGCCTCCTCGGCCAGGGCGGAGAGCGACTCCGGGTCCTCCTTCAGCTCCGTGGCCGCCTGCCACTCGACCACCGCGGCCGCGTGCTGCCCTCGCTCCGAGAGAAGGCGCGCCAGGGATACCCGCACCGCCCGATCGCGCGGGGACTGCTCGATGGCCCCCCGGTAGAAGTCGATGGCGGCCTCCGGCTCGCCGATCGAGAGGGCGATCTCGCCGAGGATGGCCCACGCGCCCGGGAGGGTGCGCGTCTCCTCCAAGGCGGCGGCCGCCTGCGCGTGCGCCTCCTCGAGATCGCCCCGGGCCCGGGCCAGCCGGGCGAGGCCCAGGTGGGCCTCGGGGTTCTTGGGGTCGGCCCGGAGCACCGCGCCGAAATCCGCGAGGGCCGCTTCCGGCCTGCCCCGCGCCTCGGCCAGCTCGGCCCGGACGCCCACCGCGAGGAAACAGGCCGGGTCCCGCCCCAGGGCGGAGCCGATCGCTCGCTCCGCCTGATCGAAGGTGCGCCAGGAGAGGTAGGTGCTCGCCATGCCCACGAAGGGGAGAGCCGAGCCCGGGAACTGGAGCGAGAGATCCCGAAAGCCATCCCAGCGGTGCTCGCCCGCCGGCTGCGCCGCCACCGCCAGGAACTGGGCGGCCGCGTCCTGCGGAGCCCGCTCCGCAGCCTGTGCCCAGCGCAACTCCTCCCCCAAGTCGCCCTGACGCTCGGCGGCATGGATCTCGGTGAGCGCCCGGCTCACCGAGCGGTAGTCGGTCGAGGGATCAACCGGGGTCGCCGATCGGGAAGGGGCCGGCCTCGCGCCCGAGGCGGCCGAGCCGGCACAGCCGGCGACCGCGATCGCGGTCAAAAGGAACGCGGATCGACGCATGCGCCCCATTTCTACTCCGGTTCCGGGGCACGGCGAACCCCCGCACCGGCGGCGCACCCCTGCCCACCTCACCTTCTCCCTTCCCCTCCCTCCCACCCCGCCGCGAGCGTCGGGGCCCTCTCCCAGAGGGGCATGCTCGCCGGCTCTCGAGCGGCTCTCCCCTCCGCTCCTTTGAGAAACGCTCGACCGCGTGTTGTGCCTCCTCGGACCAGGGGGTGGCTTTGCTCGAAAGCCGGCGAGGAGCGAGCGGGCAAGGGGAGGCGACCTCGCAAGCCGTGGGCCGGCTCCCCCATTGGGCCCTCCGCGATCCTTTCCGGCGGGCGATACGCCCTCCCTTTCGTCGGACCTAAGGAACCGTCGGCCGGGCCTTCTTGTCCCTCTCGACCGGCCGATCGCGAGCGAAGAGGCCCCGGGCGATCCGGGCGAGGGCCAAAAGGCGCCGTCCCCGACCTCCCGAGGCAAATGCGCTCGCGGTCGCGGGTCTGGCCGACCGGAGAGCGTCGTGCTCTTTTCTCGTCCATGCCCCTCGAACGGTCGGGCGTTCCAAAGGGCCCGGCGGCGTTCCTCCGCGCCGCGCGCCAGGCGTTCGAGGCGGACCCCCTCCGGGCAGCGCTCGCCACCGCGGCCGCATTGCGCCTCCTCGCGGCCTTCGCCTCGCCCGGCTTCGCCTTCCAAGACGACCACTACGAGGTGGTGGAGGTCGCGCAGAACTGGGTGGACGGCGCCCGGGAGTGGCTCGGCCAGACCGGATCCTGGCGGAGCCTCGTCTACCCGGGAGTGCACTACCTCCTGTTTCGGGGGCTCGAGGCGCTCGGGATCGACGATCCCCAGGCCAAGATGCTGGTGGTGCGACTTTTCCATGCCGCCTGGTCGCTCGGTTCGGTGCTCTACGGTGTCCGGATCGCGGAGGCGCTCGGGGGAGGGCGGGCCGCGCGCCTGTCGGGCCTTCTCCTCGCCGGCTTCTGGATCCTCCCGTTCACGGCGGTGCGGAACCTCGCCGAGGTGGTGTGCCAGCCCCCCCTGCTGGCCGGCCTGTGGTACGCCGTCCGCGGGCAGGGCGGGGGCCGGGCCCGCGATCTTTGGGGAGCCGGCCTCTGGTTCGGGCTCGCCTTCGCACTGCGCTTCCAGACGGCGATCGTTCCCGCCTCGCTCTGGCTCGTCCTCGTGGCCGAGCGAAGGCCCGGCCAGGCGTTGGCGCTCTTGGGCGGGTTCGGCCTCTGCGCCGCCCTCCTCCAGGGGGGGAGCGACTATCTCGGTTACGGCCGCCCCTTCTCCTCGGTGCTTTCCTACCTCGCCTTCAACTCCAACCCGGCCAACATCGCCCAGTTCCCGCGCGGCCCCTTTTACCAGTACCTGGGCACGCTCCTCGGCCTCCTCATCCCTCCCACGAGCGCCCTGCTCCTCTTCGGGTTCTTGCGAACGGCGCGCGAGGCCCCGAGGGTTTTCTGGCCCACCCTCGTCTTTCTGGCGATGCACTCGGCCTACCCCGGGAAGCAGGAGCGGTTCCTCCTGCCCGTTCTTCCGCCCCTCCTCGTCCTCGCAGCGGTGGGGACTCCCCCCCTCGCGACCGCCTGGGGAGTCTTGCGCCGCAACCCCCGGGCCTGGCGCGCCCTGTGGACCTGGTTCGCCTTGGTGAACCTGGTCCTCCTCGCTCTCTTCACCACCGACCCATCGAAGCGTGCGCTCGTCGCCCCCCTCACCTTCCTGCGCGGGCGCGGCGACCTCCACGGCCTCGTGGTGGACAAGACCGAGGGCGGCCCGCCCTACGTCCCTCGGTTCTACCTGGGCCGGCCCGTCCCGGTGGTCCTCCTCGCTGCCGGGCAGGACCCCGAGACCATCGCCTCCTCCCTGTCCAGCGCTCCCGGCGCGAACTACGCGATCATCGAAGGCGACGCCCACCTCGAAGACCGGGTCAACCGCCTGAGGCCCTTCCTCGGCGAGCTCGAGCCGGTCGCTTCGTTTGAGCCGGGCCTCGTCGACCGAGCGCTCACTCGCCTGAACCCGCGGTTCATCGTGAACCTCACCGCACACGTGTACCGCGCCACCGATGCTGCAAAGGGCGCACCGGCCCGCCCCGGACGCAAAGGGCCCGGCCCGGGCTAGGGATCGTCGAGGGCGCCCCGCTCCCTCCTCGGGCCGCGGGCCCTTGCGAAGGCGTCAGAGACGCCCGCTTCCCCGCGGGCACCGCTCGAAAGCGCCAGCGCCTCGCCCGCTCCGGGCCCTTTGACCCTGGCCCGCGACGAGCCGGATCCCCGGACCCACCTTCCCCCACAGATCCCGGGGGAGGTCTTCCCCCTCCCGCTCACCTCGCGGCCCGCCGCCGCGGCTCAAACGGGATGATGCGCGCCTCTTTGGCCGAGCGCTTCCGCCGCCGCCCGAGCGTGGCGCGAATGAAGAGCCGGGGAAGGCGCACGAGGGAGCCGGCCCACCGGACGAGGGGCGTCGACCGGAGCGCCACCCGGGCCGGAAGAAGGGCGGCGACCCGTCTCCCGAGGCCGTGGGCGGGACCACGGGTGGGCGGGAAACTCACCAACCACAGGTGGCCACGCGGGAACGGTGTTCGAGGATCGTGCACGCTCGCCTCCGGGTTCAAACTTAGGCACGGCCCGCGAACAGCCAAGCGACCACGTTCGGGCTTTCTGGCGGGGCTCGCCCCCCCGCAAAAGGGGCCGCCCTGACGCACGCCCGAGCCTGGGCGCGGCAGCGATCCCCCTGGCGCCGCGGCCCTGGAACGGGTAATCGATTCGCGCGCATGCGCGCCCCGGAGTCCCTTCGCGAGCTGGGCTGGCAGAGCCTCCTCGAGGCGCTGTCGGCCCGGTGCCGCCTCCCCGCCGGCCGGCGCGCGGCCCTCACCCTTGGATTCCACCCCGACCCGGGCACGGCGCGCGAGGCGCTCCGCCAGGTGGAGGAGGCGCGATCCCTGTCCGAGGCGGGGCTCTCCCTGCCCCTCTCCGGCGTCGGCTCGGTGGAGGAGCACCTCGACCGGGTGGGGAAGGGCGGCGTCCTCGAGCCGTTGGCGCTCCGCGACCTCTCGGCACTCCTGCGCGCTTCGGCCCGCACCCGCGCCTTTTTGGAGAGCCAAAAGGGCGAGCTCCCCCGGCTGTGGGCGGTGGCCGAGACCCTCACCGCCGACCCGCGGCTGGCCGACCGCATCGAGCGAGCCATCGAGCCCTCGGGGGCGATCTCCGACCGGGCCAGCCCGGCGCTGGCCGCCGCCCGCGAGCGGGGCCGCGGCCTCCACCGCACCTTGAAGGCGCAGGTGGAGACGCTGCTCGAGGACCCGGAGATGCAGCGCCACCTCCGCGATCGGTACTTCACCATCCGCAACGACCGCTACGTCCTCCCGGTCTTGGCGAGCGCCCGGGGCCAGGTGCCGGGCATCGTCCACAACGCCTCCCAGTCCGGCCAGACGCTGTTCGTGGAGCCGGACGCGATGGTGGAGCTCGGGAACGAGCTCTCCATCGCCAACGCCATGGCGGCGGAGGAGGAGCAGAGGATCCTCCGGGAGCTGTCGGAGGCGCTCGCCGCCTCGGGCCCGGCGCTGTCCCGGGACCTCGAAGCCCTGGCCCGGCTCGATCTCCTCGAGGGGGAGGCCCGGCTCTCCTCCGATCTGGACGCACACTCCCCCGCGGTGGGCCCGACCGCCGAGGGCTTCGAGCTTCTCTCCTTGCGCCACCCGATCCTCGTCCTCCAGGGGAAGAAGGTGGTGGCGAGCCACGTGCGCCTCGAACCGCCGAGGCGGGCGCTCATCGTCTCCGGCCCGAACGGCGGGGGGAAGACGGTGGCCATCACCGCGGTGGGCCTGTCCGCGCTCATGCTCCGGGCCGGGCTCCCCGTCCCGGCCGCCGCCGGCTCCCGCCTCCCCTTCTACCTCGAGGTGAACGCGGCGGTGGACGAGCGCGGCGACATGGCCAAGGACCTCTCCACCTTCACCGCCCACCTCACCTCGGTGAAGGACATGCTCGCGGGGGCGGTGCCCGGCTCGCTCGTTCTGGTCGACGAGATCGCGGCCGACACCGACCCTCGCGAGGGGGCGGCCCTGGCCGCCGCGATCCTCGAGGTCCTGGTCGAGAAGGGAGCGACGGTGCTCGTCACCACCCACCTCGACGAGCTGAAGGCGCTCGCCCTCGTGGACGGGCGCTTCGCCAACGCCCGGGTCGGTTTCGACAGCGAGAGGCTCCTCCCCACCTACGAGCTCCACCTGGGAGCGCCCGGGAGCTCCTCGGCCATCGAGGTCGCGGCCCGGGTGGGGCTGCCGAACGCGGTGGTGGAGCGCGCCCGGGCCTCCCGCAGCGGACAGGGCGGTGCGCTGGGCGAGGCGCTGCGGGCCCTGGAGGCGGACCGGGCCCGCCTCGAGGCGGAGCGGGGGGCGGCCGAAGAGGCCGCGGCCCGGGCCCGACTGGCCGAGGAACGAGCCCGCGCCGCCGAGGAGGCGGCCCGCCGCGCCGAGCGCGAGGCGGCCGCGAGGATGGGAGCACGGCTCGCGGAGGAGATCGAGGCGGCGCAGAGAGAGGTGGCCGAGCTCGTCGCCTCGCTTCAGGCGGAGCCCTCACCGAGGAAGGCGGCCGAGGCCAGGCGGCAGCTCGACGCCTGGCACGCCACCGTCGAGCAGGCGGCGCGCGCCGTGCAGGCCCGGGCCGAGGCCGGGTCCGAGGCGCTCTTTGGGGGCGAGCTCCGGCCCGGCGTCCGGGTGCGGATCGCCTCCCTCGGACAGGAGGGCCTCGTCGTCGAGGTGGACGGGGACGAGGCGCTCGTCCGCGCCGGGTCCGTCAAGGTCCGCCGCCCCACCTCGGACCTCGTCGCCCTGAAGGGCCGGGCCCGGGAGGCGAGCCTCTCCCGCTCCCGCGACGAGAAGCTCGCCGCCGCCGACGCCGCCCGGGCCGCAGAGGTGGCCTCCCCGGAACGCCGGCTCGACGTACGGGGGATGAGGGTCGAGGAGCTCCTCCGCGAGGTGGAGCGGTTCCTGGACAGGGCCTACGCCGCGGGCGAATCGAGCACGGCGATCTTGCACGGGCACGGCACCGGCGCTCTGAAACAGGCCCTGCGCGATCACCTCGTGGCCTCGCCCTACGTGAGCTCCTTCCGCCCGGGAGACCGGCACGAGGGCGGCGACGCGGTCACCGTCGTCACCCTCCGCCATTGACCTCGCTCGGGGAACCGGGTCCCGCCCCGTTCGGGAGCGGTTCCCGAAGCGCGTTCGACTGGGGGTTCGCATACGATCGGAAGCTCGTCCCGGAGGGTCATTCCATGCCCGCGAGCCTTCCTCGCTTTGCCCTCGCCGCCCTCATCCCCCTCGCCCTGCTCGGCCCCACCCCGGGCCGGGGCGCCCCAGTGAAGCTCGGATTCATCAACTCCATCACCGGCCCCGAGGCGCCCATCGGCGAGAACCTCACCAACGGGGCCGACCTCGCGGTCGAGGACCTGAAGAAGAAGGGCATCGAGGTCGAGCTCTTGAAGCAGGACGACGCGGGCAAGCAGCAGAACGCCATGACCGCCCTGGAGCAGCTCGCCACCGGCGATGGGGTGGCCGCGGTGGTGGGCCCCTACACCTCGTCGAGCGTCGCCGCGGTCGTGCCCCTCGCCCAGCAGTACGAGGTCCCCCTCCTCATCCCCGCGGCGGCGAAGGAGGAGCTCACCCAGGGAGGCCGCAGCTACGTATTCCGGCTGAACGCCCCGGCTCACGCGTACGCCGAGGCCCTGCTCGACGCCGTGCTCTCCCTGGGCAAGCCGCGGAGCATCGCCTTCATCTACGAGTCGACCGACTTCGGCACCTCCGTCTCCACCCTGGGGAAGACCCTCTCCGCACAGAAGGGGCTCACGGTGGTGGCCGACGAGGCCTACCAGAAGGGCGCCCCCGACTACCGTTCGACGCTCAGCAAGATCAAGGAGAAGAACCCGGACCTCGTCTTCATGGTGTCCTACGTGGCAGACGCCATCCTGCTCATGCGACAATCCCGCGAGATCGGGCTCAAGCCGCAGGCGTTTTTGGGCGGGGGAGCGGGGTTCGATACCGCCCAGTTCGAGGCCGAGAAGGAGGTCTCCTCCCTGGTGTTCTCGGTGACCCAGTGGACCCCGGACACCGGCTGGCCGGGGGCGGTCGAGTTCGCCTCCCGCTACCAGGCCCGGTTCGGCAAGCGCCCCACCTACCATGCCGCCTGCGCCTACCAGGCGGTAGTCATCGCCGGGGAGGCCGCCGCGCGCTCCGGCGGCGACCCGAAGAAGACCCGCGAGGCGCTCGCGGCCGGAAGCTGGACGGGGATCATGGGGGCGGTGAAGTTCGAGACCTACGACGGGTTCACCAACCAGAACCGGCACGTCATGCCGGTGATCCAGTACCAGGAGGGCAAGGCGGAGACCGTCTATCCCCCGCCGTTCGCCAAGAAGAAGCCGGTCTACCCGTTCCCCGGCTGGAAGTGAGAACTCCCCCCGAGGTAGCTCGCCGCTCGACGATCGCCCCTCCAACGCCGCATGGCCCTCTTCTTCCAGTCGGTACTGAGCGGCGTCTTGGTGGGGGGGGTCTACGCCCTCATCGGCGTCGGCCTCACCCTCATCTTCGGGGTGATGCGGATCATCAACTTCGCCCACGGGGAACTGGTGATGCTGGGCATGTACGTCACCTGGATCCTCTTCACCCGGCTGGGGTGGGACCCGTACCTCTCGATCCTGGTCGTGGCTCCGCTCCTCTTTCTGTGGGGGGCCGCTCTCCAGAGGGTCATCCTCAACCGGGTGTTGGGCGCCCTCCCCCAGAACCAGATCCTGCTCACCATCGGCCTCGGGCTCGTGATGAGCAACGCCGTGATGCTGAAGTACACCTCCGATTACCGGATCCTCACCACCTCCTACTCATCCTCGAGCTTCGGCCTCCTCGGCCTCTCCGTCTCGGAACCCCTCCTCTTCTCCTTCGTCGTGACGGTGGCGGTCACCGCCGCCCTGGCCTTCTTCCTGCTCCGGACCGACACGGGCCAGGCCATCCGGGCGACGGCCCAGGACCGAGAGGCGGCCCAGCTCATGGGCATCAACGTGGAGCGCATGTCGATCCTGTCCTTCGGGATCGGCTCGGCTCTGGCGGGCACGGCCGGCGCCCTGGTCTCGCCCACCTACTACATCTTCCCCCAGGTGGGCAGCGCCTTCACCCTGAAGGCCTTCGTCATCGTGGTGCTGGGTGGGATGGGGAGCGTGGCCGGGGCCACCTTGGGCGGGATCCTCATCGGCGTGACCGAGTCCTTGGCCGCCGTCTACGTGGCGAGCGGCCTGAAGGAGCTCGTGGTCTTCGTCCTCTTCCTCGCCCTGCTCGTGGTCAGGCCCTCGGGCCTCCTCGGCAAGACCCGCTCCTAGAGCACCATGGCCCGCTTCTCCCTCAATCCGCTCCTTCTTCTCGGACGCCCGGGGGCGCGGGCCCTGGTTCGCTCGCTCCCCCTGTCCCTCTTTCTCCTCTTCCTCGCGGTCTTCCCCGTCCTGGTGAAGAAGCCGTACCCGGTGCACATGGGGGTGATCCTCTTTCTGGCGGTGCTGCAGGGGTCCGCCTGGAACGTCATCGGGGGCTATGCCGGGCAGTACTCCGTGGGCCACGCCGCCTATTTCGGCGCCGGGGCCTACACCGTGGTCCTGCTCCTCGAGCGGCTCCACCTCGCGCCCTGGTTCGGCCTCCCCTTCGCCATGGTGAGCGCGGTGGCGGTGGCCCTCCTCGTGGGGAGCATCACCTTCCGGCTGCGGGGCCCCTACTTCGTGCTCGCCTCCATCGCCGTGGCCGAGATCATCCGGCTCGCGGCCCTCTACTTCCGGGGGCTGACGCACGGGGCCGAGGGGTTCGTGGTGGCGGAGGCCCCGACCCTCCACCTCCTCGGGGCCACCGTGAGCTTCGCGGGGAAGAGACCCTTCTACTACCTCACCCTCCTCCTCGCCGCCGCGGCGGTGGCGGCGAGCCGCGCCGTGCTCCGCTCGCGCCTCGGCTACTCCCTCCTCGCCATCCGCGAGGACCAGGACGCCGCCCACTCGCTCGGCATCGACCTCTCGAAGAACAAGATGATCGCCCTCGTCATCTCCGCTGCCCTCACCGGGCTCGCCGGGGCGGTGTTCGCCGGCTTCTCCCGCTTCGTCGACCCCACCTCCGCCTTCGGGCTGGACGTGTCGGTCCAGATGGTGCTCGTCGCCATCCTGGGCGGCATCGGGACGGTCGAGGGACCGGTGATCGGCGCGTTCCTGCTCGTGCCCCTCGACGAGGTCCTGCGCAACCCGCGCGGCCTGGTCACGGTCGGCCTCCTCCCCACCGGCTCGGCGCTCGTGGCCTTCATCCAGCGCTACCTCTCCCAGGCCCACCTCCTCGTCTACGGGCTCCTCCTCGTTCTCGTGATCCTCTTCGCCCCCGAGGGCGTCGCCGGCCTCCTCCGCCGGTTCGGCTTCCGCCGCCCCGGGACACCACCGGAAAGCTCGCCCGCCCCCTAGAGCGCCCCATGGCCCTGCTCGAGATCCGACACCTCTCCAAGTTCTTCGGCGGGCTGGCCGCGAACTCGGACGTGTCGTTCTCGGTGGAGCGCGGCACCATCACCGGCCTCATCGGCCCGAACGGCGCCGGCAAGACCACCCTCTTCAACTGCATCACCGGCGTCTTCCTGCCCTCGCGCGGCCACATTCGCTTCAAGGGGAAGGACGTGAGCGGCCTCTCGCCCGACCGGATCTGCCGGCTCGGGATGGCGCGCACCTGGCAGAAGGTGCGGCCGCTCGCGAAGATGACCGTCCTCGACAACGTGATGGTGGGCGCGCTCCTGCGCACCCGCTCGCTGGCCCAGGCCCGCGACATCGCCTACGAGCAGCTCCGGCTGGTTCACATGGAGAAGAAGGCAGCGCGGCTCGCCGGCGGACTCCCCATCGGCGAGCGGAAGAAGCTCGAAGTGGCGCGCGTCCTGGCGACCCAGCCGAGCCTGCTCCTGCTCGACGAGGTGATGGGCGGGCTCAACCCGGCCGAGAGTGAAGAGCTTATCCAGCTCATCCTCGACATCAAGGAACGCGGGCTCACGGAGATGGTCATCGAGCACGACATGAAGGCCATCATGCGGATCTCGGATCGGATCGTGGTCCTCAACTCCGGCGAGAAGCTGGCCGAAGGGACGCCCGAGGAGATCGTCAACAACCCCGACG